>CAYSWX010000121.1:0-1718 GCA_964434965.1 uncultured Methanosarcinales archaeon | reverse complement strand
AAGCAGTTCCTCTCAAAATTTGTATGGCAATCTTTGGAAAGGAGACTTTACTTTCAGGCATCTGGCCCCTTGTAGACCCTATCCTGATTGCAACTCCACTCTCTTTCATTATCCTGGTTGTTGTAAGCCTTATGACACCGCAGTTTTCACCTGAATTCCTGAAAAAGGCTTTCAGGCGCAGACTTGAAGACGAAGAAGAGGAAAAGTTATCAACATCACACAAGACGGTTGAATCGACAGGCGTTTAAACCTGTTCCTTTAAATGTCAGGCGCATTTTTATGCGTCTATTTCTTTTCTATTTTTCTCGTTTCCATAATAATAAATAGCAGATTTACTTACTGAGCTGATCCCAAAACTCAAAAACTACTTCTTTGAATTTTGGTTTTGAAATAATCAATCAAGCTATAACCCGGAAAGTGGTTATGAAACTCTATGGATATATATAAATAAATATAGTTATTGGAATAGGCTCTCCTACAATTGTTTCTGTTAACTTTAAATGGAACAAAACGATAATGAATATAATGGACGTCGAGAAAGAAATAAGAAGACTAGATGAAAGTATAGAAGACGTTCGCAAAAATGTTCGCAAAAATGTTCTCAAAATAAATGAATTCATAGGAAATAACAATTCAAAAAAAGTAAAAGTTGGGAACGAAAATAATACTGTTACTACAATTGGAGAAGATTTCTCGAACCAAATCCGTAACACCAGAGAGTCGATAAGTGACCTTCATGATAAAGCTTTTAGTATAATTGGATTTTCGGGATTGATTCTAGGTTTATTGGCAAATGTGGCAAAGGATGTTGCGGTAACAAATGAAGGAAATAACAGTATTATCAATAGTTTTGTTCATATACTAATGATGGATTTCACAACTATACACTTAATTGCTTTAAGCGCGTCACTAATTTTTTCATTGTTTTTCTTGTTCATCACCATTGTATATATGTTTACAATGATTTATTTAATAGAAGAAGATTTCATACTTACACTCAATGGAGATTTTGGAAAAGTATCACAGATCGAAACAGTAATGAGGCGATCTGTATTGATTTTTGTTATTGGAATTTATTTCACAGCTTTTTTCATCATTCTGTCCTTTTTTAATTCTTTACTTGGTTGTTTTGTTTTTCTTATTGGATCAATAATTGCAATATACATTATAAGTAGAATTTTCCGTGAAATAAACATAAAGATCTCTCACTAAACCTATTTTTTAAATCTGTAAAATTTCATAATCATTTTACATGATCAGAAACTCGATTGATCGTTTAAAATTCGAGATTAATAAGCTAATTTTGAGTTTTGGGATAGACTCACTGTGAGTTTTATCTTCAGGAATAGAATTTCCGGAGAAGCTAATGTTTTCTTCATACCTGCCTTTATACTTGCTGCGGATAAGCGTGGTAAAACGGCGTTTGGGCTTATGAAGAAAAATATAAATTAATTCAGAAAAGAAGGAATAAAATAAAGATAATGAAATGAATAAGAAAAAAGATCCTGTAGATGGATCTTTTTGAGGAAAGAGCCTCTCCGGAAATCTTCAATTTTCTTTTCTCACAGGCAGGGTCTGCCCTCCATGAGGCATCAGGTGAACCTTTGCATCTGGATTTTCTGAAAGGACTGCAGATAGGGCGTCCTGCACGCTTGCCATAGGTGTAAAGAATGCAGATCTGGCTTTTTCTTCAGGAAGCTTCGAGACAAGGTAAAGCC
>CAYSWX010000120.1:0-1856 GCA_964434965.1 uncultured Methanosarcinales archaeon | reverse complement strand
GCTCATCCGCGATTTCAGTTCAAAAGTTTGCTAATGTTAAGAACCTGTAAAGAAACATTCATAAAATTTAACAATTTAATTAAACGCTCTCAGTTCTTATTCTTAATTCAAAAGGATTAACTTTTGAAACTAATGAGCAACCGATACTGTTTTGGAGGTTAGACATAAGAGAATTAGGGGATAAGATACATAAAATACGGTTTTTGGCTTACGATTATTAGCTGTCTGAGTAAAAAATCAATTTTAGAGCATAATCGCATAATTTAGAATGAGAGATGCTTCAATTAAAAAACAAAAATAAGCAGAGCTTTTAAAAAATTGGATTTCACCCCAAGAAAAAGAAAAATACGGCGTTATTATTTTACGCCGCATTTAACTGGGGATTTAAAACTTCTTTTTCTGAATCCCATATGAATTCCACTAATGTAGACCCCTACGACTAAATTTGTGCAAGTTGTTAAAAAATCAAACCGAAGCGGATGCATCAGTTGAAACAGATGCACCGGCTGAAGTAGAAGTACCATTACTTTCAGAATCTTCAGGCACGTAAACCACCCTGCCGTCAGCCAGCTTATAAGCCGTCCCGAGAGCTTCCCCTGTACCTCCACCGATATTGTCGGTCATATTCAGAACTTCGATGGGTTTTCCTTCTTCCTTGACGATAATCTTCATATCATCAGCTCCAGGATTTTTTACTATTGTAATATCCTCATTAGAGCTCAGAAGTTCAGGGAGATGATAGGACATCACAAGGGCTACTAGTAACGCCACAGAAAAGACCATTGCAACATCAAAAACATTGGCAACGTTGGCCATCGGGTTTTGCTCATCCTCATCATGTAAAAGCCCCGTGCGCCTGTACCTTCTGGATTTTTTCATGATTTATTACTCCTTATTAAGATACCAGGCCTCAGCTCTTTTCCTCAATTGTGTCCAGGATGTAATCAATATCTGACATGTCTTCCCAGTACCAGCGCCTTCTGACCTGAGTAAGTACGTAACCTATTCCGGCTGCAAAAAGCCCTACAACAGTCGTTGCAAATGCGATCATCAGATTCTGTGCAAGGGCTTCGAGGTCTCCTGATGAAAGTCCTATAAGAGCAGGGCCTAATGGAATAAGAGTCCCCATAAGCCCCAGCATAGGGCCAATCGTTGAAGTTATCTTTGTATGTTCAAGGCGTTTTGCCATCTGGATCTCGTATTCCTGCGAAAGCCTTTCAATTGCAGGGAGATGCCGTTCGTTCAAATATTTTGATGCATCTCTTGCAAAGGAAGTGACCATGTAATTTTGTTTTATATTCTCAAGAGCCCTGGAAGCTTCCGTAAAATCCGAGTTCCTTAGATCGTGCTCGAGTTTTTTGCAGTTAGTTTCAAGATTATTCCAATCCCTATGCCTCTTTGAGTATTCGGAGAGGAATTCTCCCAATTGAATCAGAGACAGAAACACAAGGAGAGTGAGGAGAAACATCACCGGGATCAACAAAGCAGTTGAGAAGACATTCATCATGTTAGATAATAAATCCATCACACTCACAGGTCATGCCTCCTTATACGGTCCATGAAAAAACCTGCAAGGACAATGACTCCAAAAGCCATGAGAGGGACGATTCCGGCCTCTCCCCCACCGGTAGAAACAAGGTTCATCTGTTTTGTTTTCATATACGCCGGGATTAGCAGAGCCCCTAAAAGATAATAGATTCCAAGAAGCATCATGGCGCTTCCCATAGTTTCGGGAGTCTTTCCCAGATGGATCTTCGCAAACCTGAAAAGAAAAGAAGAAGCTACCACTGCTGTGAAAAAGGCAATCCCTACAAGAAGCCCTATTTTTAGCCCGGAAAAGTTGAGGCTTTCTGAGA
>CAYSWX010000119.1:0-1906 GCA_964434965.1 uncultured Methanosarcinales archaeon | reverse complement strand
GAGACGAGGTAATCCTTTTTACTGTGTCCTCAGCGCAGAAGCCCTGAAGATATGCATCTTATTTCCATTAAAACAAGAGCGAGGGCGCGAACATACCAGGTTGCTTGAAGTAGAATGCGCCGCCGCAACTTGGATTTTTTACAGAGTATACTTTTTATGACTTTTCTGAAATTGATTCCGCTATTTTCAGCGTCTCATTCATTTCCAGGGGTGTACCAAGGAGAAGATTGACATCTCCTAACATCCATATCAACCTTGTTGTTTCTTCCTCAGAGATGTATTTTCCTTCTACCCCACTAATCTTAATGTCAGTGCCTGTAATAACTACAGGATCGAAGGACACGTTCTCATATACTGTTTCAACGAGAATTATACTGTCTCTTCTACTGGCTCCTTCTTTTGTATATATCAGTTCGACTGTTTCGTAATGACTGTCCGGGTCCGGAGAATATTTACTGTTGTTGGTAATTATTGAATAGTTGAATTTATAGTCTTCAGGCAAGTATTCAGGGATAAGGAGTTTAAAACTGGCTTTATTTCTGGCGTCTTCAAGGCTCAACTCTTCATATGGCTCCATTTCCCCTAAGTCAACTATTTCTGCACCATCCGGAATTTCGAATTTAAACTCAGAATCCGGGATTCCTGTATTAACTTTTAAATCTCGAATTTCGTTTTTATCGGTTAGAGTTCCATCGGCGTTATAAAACTCATACCTGAGAGGCATCCATGTTTCCTGATCTACCCAGATCTTTATTATCTTAGATATCAGCCCCGAATCTTTACCAATTTCTTTGGGAGTAATCTTCAGTAGATAAGTGTCTCTTCCATCTACATTTTCTATGCCAAGTAATGTTACATTATTATCGATCAGGAAATCGTTTATAGTATTAGTATAGTCATCTTTCTGAGGTTCATAATCATTAGAGAGTTCTATTTTTGTGACCGTGTTTGAATCTGGGTGGTAACTCCATGAGACTTCCCCATCCGATACAGTGATCTGAGTATCTTTCCCGGACTCCGTTATAATTTCTTTGAACTTGTTAGGTTTTTTGAACATAAATTTAGATTCGATTTCTTCGGTCTTTCCTTCGGTGTAAGAGGTCATGTACATTGTATATGAATAATCTTGAATACTGTTCTGTTTATCCACCATCTGGGTCGCAATTTCTTCTGCACTCAGGTTTTTTTCCGTGCACCCAGAACCAAAGAGTACTAGAGCTATGAATGCCAGCACGAGTACTGATTTTAGCTCTTTTGTTATTATCACGTTACTCCTCCTTCAACAAGTTAATTTTTTGTCACAATTACTGATATTACTCCGGCGTATTTTCAAGGAGTTAAGAAATGAAGCTTAAATATTTCCAAAACTAAAATTCATTTAATCTGTGCGTTTGGAGCTCGACGAGTCTAAAAAGAACATTTAAGCTTTATACGCTACTTTTCATCGATTAATATTAACTTGCTGAAAAATATGATCTAATTAGGCAATTTATATATTAGATTTTTATATAAGAGTGCACGTGTCGGTATTGTTTGACGGTGTGGACATAAAATATAAATAAAGAGATGCATGATATTTATTTAACAATCGCAATATAAAAAAGTAGATTTTTTACTTGTGTCAGGATTTACGCATTTTCCTGCACAGGCAACTTTGGAATGCCTTAAATTATCAAGATCCTCTTTGCTGGCTTTTTCATCCCTTCTTGTATATCCAGCACATCTGTAGCTCAGTATCGTGCGTCCCCATCTATTGAAACTAACCTAACTACCTTGAACCCATATCGTATATTAATATGATTTCTGGAGAACAGAAGATAGAGAAATTGGAAAAATACAGTCGAAAGGAGAAAAAAGTTGTAAGTAAAAGCCTGGAGACACTGCATATATTCACTGTGTCCCCCAA
>CAYSWX010000118.1:0-2029 GCA_964434965.1 uncultured Methanosarcinales archaeon | reverse complement strand
CAAAAGACTATGTGGAAGCCATGTGGCTTATGCTCCAGCAGGAAAAACCCGACGATTACGTTATAGCAACAGGCGAAACCCACTCAGTCCGGGAATTTACGGAAATGACATTTAAAGAACTGGGAATCGATATTATCTGGCAGGGAGAAGGGGTAGAAGAAGTAGGAATAGATGCCCTTACAGGCAAAGTCATAGTTGAAATAGACCCTGGATATTACAGGCCAACTGAAGTAGAACTCCTTATCGGCGACCCCTCAAAAGCCAGACAAAAACTTGGCTGGAATCCAAAAGTCAGACTTGGAGAGCTGGTAAAAACAATGATAAAATCCGATGAGGAAGAAGTTTTGAAAAATTACCCGTCTGAAAAATTAGCAGCCTGTCAGGAAATTAAAGAAAACCTGGTTAAAAACCCGTTAAATTTGAATAGTTTATAAAAGTTGCTGGAACAGACAGCAAAACCTTCTCCTAAAATTCTCCTTTAACCCCCAAAGGCGATCACATGGAAAATGATTCAAAAATCTACGTAGCCGGCCACCGCGGCCTTGTAATTTCGGACCATAAAAGAAATTTTCCAAAATATTAAATAATATTTTCAAGAGGAACAAATTTCATAAAATTGCTTTATGAATACCTAACTTTGAGGTTTGAAAATATGTCAACATACCTTATCACAGGTGCCAGCGGTTTTTGTGGTCGACACTTAGTAGACATTATTCCTCAAAAAAAGCACAAAATAATAGGAATATCCCGTAATATCCCGGAAGAACTTATTTCGATGCACCCAAACGTTACTTATGAGTGTTTAAATCTTTTGGATCACTCGTCAATATATAGACTTTTAAAGGAATCTACACCGGATTTTATTATTCACCTGGCCGGTGAAAGTTCTGTTGCCTCAAGCTGGAAAGGCCCAATAAATATGTTGAATAATAATCTAATTTCACAAATAAATATATTTGAAGCGCTCAGGGAACTGGAGCTTAACGATTCAAAAGTAGTTATTGCATGTTCTTCAGAAGAATATGGTCTTGTTAAAGAATCGAATTTACCTGTTAATGAAAACTGCAACTTTAATCCTCTAAGTGCCTACGCTGTTAGTAAAATAGCACAGGATATGTCGGCTTATCAATATTATCAAAGTTATGGAATGAACATCATAAGGGCGAGGTGTTTCAACTTAGTCGGCCCCGGTCAGAATACATACTATGCTTTGAGTTCTTTTGCAAAGCAGATTGCAGAAATTGAAAACGGTCAAAGGGAAAATACAATACTCGTCGGCAATTTGAATGTAATACGAGACTACACAGATGTAAGATCTGCCATGGATGCATATTATAAGATCGCTACAAAATCCAAAGGTGGGGATGTATACAATATCTGTTCGGGCAAAGGGCATAACCTCAAAGATTTACTTGACTATTTGATTTCACTATCTGAATTTGAGGTTAACATAAAAGTTGATCCCTTAAGATTAAGACCATCTGATCTACCAGTTATGATAGGTGACAACACAAAAATAAAAAACGACATCGGTTGGGAACCTGCAATTGATATTCATAAATCATTAATTGATCTATTAAATTACTGGAGGGGTAGGCAGTAAATTGGATTTTCTTGTCCGCAGATGCCTCAGTAGTTGTCAATGTAATGGAGTTTTTTTGAGTAAAGTTCAAGGTGGTCGCATGGATAAAATGTCAAAAATTTATGTAGCTGGTCACAGAGGTCTTGTAGGCTCTGCCCTTATAAGAAAACTGGAATCAAAAGGCTATGCCAACCTCATATTCCGTACCCACAAAGAACTTGACCTCACTAATCCGCAGGCAGTAAACGAATTTTTCGAGAAAGAAAGACCTGAATACATCTTCCTCGCAGCCGCAAAAGTGGGTGGAATCCTTGCCAACAGCACCTACCCGGCTGAATTCATCTATGAAAACTTGATGATTGAATCAAATATCATCCATGCCGCCTACAGATATGGAGTGAAAAAGCTTCTTTTCCTTGGCTCTTCCTGTATTTATCCAAAACTCTC
>CAYSWX010000117.1:0-2060 GCA_964434965.1 uncultured Methanosarcinales archaeon | reverse complement strand
ACGTTGTGGTAATTGCTATAGGCACATCTCCAAACCCCATAATTTTCAAAGGCTCGGAAGGCCTTGAGCAGAACAAAAGAGGAACTGTCGTTGCCGATGATGAGACCGGAGCAACATCCAAGTGTGGGGTCTTTGCCGGCGGAGACGTTGTTACGGGCGCAGCAACCGTGATCAGTGCGATGGGCGCAGGTAAAAAGGCAGCAAAAGCAATTGATGAGTATTTGAAAGAAAAGTGAAACCCGAGAATACGGAAAAGTAATAAAGAAGTGGCAGTGAGATAAAAGGGAGATTGAAAATTCTTCTGTTTATTGTTATTCTTTTTATCTCGCCCTTCTTTACATCCCTTTTTTCACAAAGTTCAATAGTAATAAGAGACCTTGCTGAATTCTGCATCTGCCTGAGAGTAACGGCCTTTTTCCATATATCTGCAGCCAGCTTCCATATGTGGCAAGTCTTTTTCCATCTGCGTCAAAAATCCGCACATTTCGATAGCTACCACAGAAACCTCTGAATATTCCGAATCTTTCAATTCTTCCATAATTTTATTAGATTCAGAAAATTTTACGGAAGAACTGTTATACTCATCAGCAGCTTTATCCCATTCTTCAGCTTCGAGATATTCCAGTGCATTGAAAAGATGTTCAGCCCCGTCCAAGTAAGGATACATTCCATTTATCATCTGCCTAAATTCCAAGCTCATTTTCTCGACGGTTTCAATACCATCCCTTTGCACAGTGACATAACTTTTCTGCTCTACAGGCACTGAATTAGGGTCAATAGATAAAAAATTTTCTTTAGCCGAACTTAGATAAACGGTAGAGTTGTTTAAAGCTTCATTTGCTTTGTCAAGCTCCTTTCTGCTAAGGTCCATTTCCTCTGCACTCAAATGTGCTACGGATTTCTCTATATGCTCTAAAAAAGAAATAGTATTCTCGGAATAGCTAACAGTATCCAATCCAGTTTCTGCAAAAATGATATACCTTTCAATATCCTGAGTTTCCTCTTCGTAATCTGAAGAAGCATTGTTGAGAATTTTTAAAGCCTCTTCGTAATCTACTCTTGCAGCCTTGAGACCGGTCTTTGAAGCAGTATAGGTGCCTTCACCAATAGCTGAAATTGCACTTTCAACTTTTAAATCAGCACTATTTATAAGTGAAACGGAAGTATTTATTTCTTCAGCAGCTGAAACCTTGTTTTCCGCACATCCGGAAAAAGACATTACCAGTATAATTCCTAGAATAAGTGCCAGAAAAACTTTATTCAAAGAAAGTTTATTCCGTATATTCATACTACCTCACGTCCTCAAAATCATCTTTACTATAAAATTTTATAATTACTGTAGAGAATCCAGTGTGCAGGGTAGAACTATTTCAGCAAATTTATTGAGAAAAGGAGACCTCTACACCCAGAGAGAAAAAAAATACTGAAGTACTAAAAACAATTGAAAATAGATACTAATAATTTTTTTGATTTTTATCGGGAATTATAAAAAATTAAGTTAATAATTCAAACAAATAACAGATTCTGGATAAATAAGACCTCGAAGGCATGTTAGAATAGGGATAGAATTAATAAAGAAAATAAGAAATGTAGATTAAAGCTTCTCAAGAACAACTTTCAGAAGTAGAATCAAAGCAACGATCAAAAACAGAGTCCAAACAAGTGGCAGAAGGATCCGAAGCAGGAAATAAAGTATTATCGCTATAAGAATTAACTGAACTAAAGAAATTTTTCTTCTTCCCACACGTAGAACGCGACGATTTAATCCGTGAGCCATATTATAAACCTTCAGATTCCTCTTTTGTATATGTTTACTTCAGTTCTCTTATTATATTTTTTGCCCGTAGATTGGAGTATTCCCGAAAATCTAGGGATATTGGCTCGAAACGGGATAGAGAATATAGATAAGGAGCATAGATTAAAAACGGGAAATGAAGCAAAAACTAAATCACGATTATCCAATGAAATTCAGGACTAAACTTATAAAATCACGGCAGGAAAATTAAGTAGCAGGTCTGCTGGGAATCGAACCCAGGTTCGGAGCTCCGGAGGCTCCAGTG
>CAYSWX010000116.1:0-2101 GCA_964434965.1 uncultured Methanosarcinales archaeon | reverse complement strand
TCCTGATTCTTAATTTGGTGAATTCTGCTGATAATATAAATTTGCCTTATTCTGTTGTATTTCCTGATTTTGTTAACCTTCATAATCCAGTTATTTATCTCAATCTTACGAATCTTTCTGATTTTACAGGGCACTTCTATTCTATCAGGGGTTTTAATCTGATCAAAGGCTTTGATTGGATAATGAATCTTATCAGTCGGGAAGGGAATCCTATCAGCCAGGATATATGGAAAACCAGTGAATTCTCTTAATCAGTGAATTCTTTTATAATGTGAGCCTGGCATCTTATCATAAATAATTACAAATTAAAAAAGTAAAAATAAAGGAAAGTCTTTTTATTAAGAGTTTAGGGCGGATTTGAAGGAGGAACATTTTTGAATAAATGTATGAAGTCGTCCTTATTTCTGATCTTCATGTGCTGGGCTTTAATTGCTGTTAGTGGCTGCGTAGCTTCTGGTGAAGACAAACAATCCTCCGTCTCGGTTGAAGATATTGAAGTGAAGCCTTTATCTGAAGAATACTCGACACCTGTCAGCGGAGAGACGGGAACTGTCCTGAATATAAGCGCAGACATTATAAATTCGGACACGGCTGATAGTTCAGCTCTTATAATCCGGTTTAATTTAGACGAGGTATGCCCCGACCCGTACTCCAATCGTGAGCTGACAAAAAAAAATGTAGAACTTGATTACATAAAAGGCAGGTCTATGCTCCGTCAGTCAGTGCAGATAGCTGTTCCTGGTCCGGGAACATATGATGTCGAAGTCTCCGTTTTTGAAGAAGGAAAAGTCTCTTCAACTGCTCTTGGTATGGTGTTTTTCGTTGGAGAAAAAGGGGAAGTTGGAACGTTCTGAATTGGAGTGAGTCGATGATTAAAAACCGAAAAAGACTACTAATTCTTATCTCCGTTGTGCTGGTCCCTTTAGTGTTGTTTTGCGGCTTTATTTATATGCTAACCTATTACGACCAGGCTTTTTACTATTCAAATGGTGTTAACCTCGGCTCTCCTGAATATTACACTCATGCTGTTTCCAGTGCAAAAGGGGCCGGATATGCCTACACTTTTAATGACGGACCCGGGGGGGTAAGACCCGGAATTATTGAAGGGCTTGACCCGAGACTTGGTTCTGATTATCGGGTAAACTCAATGGCCCTTTACTATTCAAATTCTTCCTGGTTTTCAGTATCTTTTTCGGATAATGGAGATTCAACCTTTTCCTTCTGGAGTGAGGACTCCCTTGCAAAATACAGGTCAGAAGATCTCCCCAGGAGAGAATGGGTGGTCAAAAAATTCAAAATTATGTTTGGTATGGATAATAC
Source organism: uncultured Methanosarcinales archaeon (assembly GCA_964434965.1). GTDB lineage: Archaea > Halobacteriota > Methanosarcinia > Methanosarcinales > Methanosarcinaceae > Methanosarcina. The sequence continues at coordinate 781 of CAYSWX010000116.1, read as the reverse complement.
GGAAATTGAAGCGTATCTCCCGACAGAAGACTGGGAAGTAAATGACATATTTTTTGAGCAGGTAACCGTAGCCAGATATCCCGATATCGCAGCAATCCGCAGGCATTTTTTAGAGGAATCTACCAGTTCAACTTTTGATGTGGAAAACTCAGCAGGGGAAGGTGGAAGTACAGAAACATTCTATAACGGCAGCAAAAAAGTAGGGTCTATAAGCTATTTTGTTCCGGCTGCAGAAATAAGCTTCAGGGAAGGTTCGAGCACTTATACGGTCCATATTGACAGGTTGGGGGGCGTTCGTCTCTATATCTCTTTCAGATCAAACAGTTCAGGAAAAATGATTCCTGAAGACGAGTACAGGGCTGTGTTCAAAAAAATGTTTGCAGACCTGGGCCTCCCTCCTGAAAAAGTAAACGAGATCGAGTTTGAATATGGCGAAGGTTTCTGGTAATAGACATCCGCAGTCTTATTTTTTTCCTTTTTTGTGGACTGAATGGATTTGTTATAAGCTTGTTAACTGGAATTTGCAGACAGTTAGATGGGTCGAGATCGGTGGGCTGAGACCTGTGGACCGAAAACGGAGGCTGTAGATAATCAGTTTCGATCCATGTATCTATTCTGGCTGCTTTATTTCCTCATGAAACGTTTTATTTCTTCATTTTCTGCAAGTTTAATTTCCTTATGTTTTATGATGAAACTTTCAGTTCTTCTTTATTCTATTTCTTTTACTTCCTTTGAGTTTCTGGTGTAATGCAAAAAGAGGTCTTCTCCCCATTTCAGGGCG
>CAYSWX010000115.1:0-2166 GCA_964434965.1 uncultured Methanosarcinales archaeon | reverse complement strand
ACAAAGGAATTGGGCTCCAGAAGCTTGCAGGAATGATGGGCCTTGAAGCTGAAGACTTCGTGGCAATAGGAGACTCAGAAAACGACGTCGAAATGTTTGAGGCTGCAGGCTTTGGAATTGCCGTTGCAAACGGGGACGAAAGAATAAAGGAAGCTGCCAATTACGTTACAGAAGCATCATTTGGGGACGGGGCTGTAGAAGCTATTAAATTTCTTGAATCCAACGGCTGGATTTAAAAAGTCTTCTTAATAACAATTAGTCTCTACCCCACCTTCTATTGCTAAACCAATATCTCTAAGCTTAGTAAAGTCAAAGGCTTACGTTTTTTACATATCTTAACTCTTCGGATGACCAAGTTAGTGAAAAAGTCGATGCATATTGTACGTGAGAGCTGCTATAACGCCCGCTATGTACTGGTGTTAGGCGAAATGATAAATTGAGGTTTTTTGAACTTTGTGAACTTATTTAAATTTGATGGTTAACTTCTCCAAATATCAATCTAATTTTTATATATATTTCAGAAAATTCCAATTTAAAATCATTTTTGCCTCCATTTTTGTGAGTTATCCTTTAATTATTTATCAAAGTAAGTTCATGTAATAAATGAGCAGTTAAACAAACGGTTGGTAAAGTTCAAATTTGCTCTGGAATGTCTATTTGAACACCAGCTATGTGAAGAGTTAAACCTTTTCGTCTTTTTATGGTGGCTGATATGAGCAAAATCAATACGAAAATTGCTGTTTTTATCGCTTTTCTAGCCCTTGTAATACTCTGGGGATTGTTTGCAAATGTATCAGTTGATATGAAAACTTCAGTTGACACAAAGGTACCAGTTGATACGAAAATGCCATTCCAAAAAAAAGTAGCTGGTTTTTTTATCGAATTTGAAGAGGGTACTACTGAGCCTGAAGTTAAAGCCATTCTTGAAAACTACAACATGACTATAAACACCATAGATTACAATTCTGATATTATGCCAGGTAGGTACTACATGATATTAGATAGAGAGAAAACAATAGATATAGAGGAATTGGTAGATGAGGTAAATTTGACTATTCCTGTAAGAAAAGGAAATCATTATATATTGACGGTAACGGAACAAGCTATTCAGGATAAAAATTTCATTGCAATACTGGAAAAAAACAATCTTCCAGTGAAAAAATCCGTCTATTGTTATGTTCGTTTAGAAGATGAATCTAAGAATGGTAGTATTCCGCAGAAAGATGCATACCAAATTGCAAATGAGCTTGAAATGAATGAAAAGGTGCTGACCGCATCTCCAGATACGAAAGTAAATCATTTATTAATTGAATTTGAAGATGGAACTACTGAGTCGGAAGTTAAAGCCATTCTTGAAATATACAACACGACTATAAACACCATAGAATACGATTCTGACCTTCAGCCAGAAAGGTACTACCTGATGGTAGACGTAGATAAAAGAATGTATGTAAGAAATGAATTGAGAAAAGATGAGAATTGGACTGATCCTATATATTTTAACCATGATATCAAAAAAGGAAACCATTATATAATTACAGTAACGGAACAAGCTGTTCAGGATGAAAATTTCATTGCGCTACTTGAAAAAAATAATCTTCAGGTGAAAAATTCCGTCTTATGTCTTATTACTCTCGGAGATGAATCTAAGAATTGGATTTGGGAGAGCGATGAAAGAAGAATAGAAAACGAGCTTAATACGAATGAGAGGGTATTGACAATAATATCTTCCGGTAGTACTTAATAGGAGCCTATCCAAAAAGTCAACAACGCCATGTTGTAAAAGTTACAGTGGGTCTATAATATCAAGTATCCGTTCCGGTCGTAAATTATATCGGACTGCCTGAATGGCGTTTTTCCATCATGGATTCCACTCTTAAGTGCTGAATAAATCTCTCAGCCCAAGGTCCCACTGCGCCCATAATTCATTCATGTTATTACTTTTCTTTAATATTTCAATAACAACCGGGTTCGGTTCCATGAATATTATGGGATGATCTTCTTCACCAAGCTCTTTGCGAATTGGCTTTGCAATTCTTTCTTCGCAGATGGAAAACTGAGCGTCCACTCCCGGCTTATTTCCTCTTGCATCCAGCCTTATCCATCGGTTTAAGTCTTTTAAATATACGGCGTTTAAGCCGTGCAGGAATTTTTTGTTAACGTCAT
>CAYSWX010000114.1:0-2225 GCA_964434965.1 uncultured Methanosarcinales archaeon | reverse complement strand
CAGGAGCTTTTGTCTTTTTTGCAATTCTTGAAGCCTCGAACATCGGGGAGACGGGTTGCTGAACTTCGACCAGTTTTCCGCTTTCTTTTAACCGGTCTATGAAATCTCTATAAGTCATGGTATCTGGATATCAAAAAGCTGTCAGATAATAAAAAGATTATCTGATCCCAAGTTCAAAATCTCCATGCTCTGTTACCTGATATCAGTGTGATACAATGAGAATTTCGTGATACTATGAGAATTAAAGATCGGACTTTTATCATGAAGCCTATTTTTGTTTGATTTGTATTCTGTTTATGAACCTGTTTTGCCTGAATAACCAGTTTATTCTGGTTTTCAGTTAGATTTGTTAGATCCTATCTGTCAGATAAAATCTGTCAGATTCGGTTTCTATTTTTCTTCTTTCTTATTCTTTTGTTCTGTCGGTCTTCAGGCACAACAGGGTTCTTTCCTGGATTTTAACATTCATCGAGCATGAAAGCTCTTGGCCTTATGATCTTTTTCTTCTCGTACTGGTCAAAGCAGTGAGCTATCCAGCCTGAGACCCTTCCTATTGCAAAGATTGAGGTTGCAAGCTGAGGGGGGATTTCCATATATTTGTAGATTACTCCGGAATAAAAATCAACGTTCGGATAAATTGGCTTTCCTCTCTTTTCTACAAGCTCACGAATAACAGTATTTTCAATTTCCTCGGCTATTGCATACCAATGCATATCTCCCTTAGCCTCAGCCAGTCTCCTGGAAAGCTGCTTGAATAATGTGCCTCTTGGGTCATATGTCTTGTATACTCTATGTCCAAAGCCCATTATTTTCTCTCTTTGTCCAATTTTTTCGAGGACGTACTTCTCGGCATTTTCAGGGCTTGCGATTTCTTCAAGCATTGTCATAACTTCTGCTCTTGCCCCTCCATGAAGAGGTCCTTTGAGTGTACAGAGTCCGGAAACAACAGCCGAATAAAGGTCTGATAAGGTTGAAGCTGTGACTCTGGAAGAAAAGGTAGAGGCATTTAGCTCGTGTTCGGCACTGAGAATAAAGTCTTTTTCCATAATTTCGGCTTCAAGCGGGTCTGGCTTGATTCCTCTTATCATATACAGGAAATTGGCTCCGTGGGAAAGGGAAGGATCAGGTGGTACAGGTTCCTTTCCGTTTGCCGTTCTATAATAAGCAGCAACAATTGTTGGGACCATGGCAATTAACCGTATGGCTTTTCTCATATTCCCTTCTTGAGAGTTGTCATTCAGGTCCGGATCGAATTGCGATGTGAAAGAAACTACTGTGCGCAGTGCTTCCATAGCATCGATATTGAAGTTGCACATGCGGATGATGTCCATTACCTTCCTGTTAATTCCACGCTCCGCATGCAGGCGGGCTGAGTAATCGGCAAGTTCCTGTTCTCCTGGCAGTTCTCCTCGGATTAGCAGATAGGAAATTGCATCATAGGGAAGATCGATCAGTTCATTGATATCGATGTCCCTGTACTTCAGAATGCCCTCCAGCCCGTCTATGAAACATATATTTTTATTCATTTTCTACCTCGCAGTTATGCCTAGAGGATTTTCGAAAAACTTTGAAATTGGGGAATCCTCTGATTATACGTGAAAGATTTAACACGAAGGACTTTTTGGGTCCAAAAATAGGGGTGACAATGCAATTGTATTATCATCAAATTAGTATATTAAATTTGTTGAAATTGTAAATTCAACTCGTTTTAAATATACTTCATAAAGTTAAGGCCCCTGCATCTGAACCTTTTAACTGTTTTTAGCCTTAAATATAATATCTTAAGGATGGAGAATCTTTAAAATATCTCTTTTGTCTGAACTGGTCCTTCCTGGGTCCGGATAAAAATAGAGGTCCTAAAAAAGAAGAAACCTTATTAAGGCTTGCACGGACCTCCAAAAAACTTCTGTTTACTGTTCTGGCATTAGTAACCTGTTATTTTTTCTTTACAGAATCCCGCAGGAACTTATGCAATATTCCACCGTTCCTGTAGTACTCTATTTCCACAGCTGAATCCAGCCTCAGTGCTACTTTAAACTCTGTTTCTTTTCCGCTGTCGTCCTTTGCCTTTACAGTAAGCTCTCCGTGGGGCTCCATTTTTTCAATCCCAAGGATGTCATAGCTTTCCTTTCCTGTAAGCCCGAGAGTATCTGCATTTTCTCCTGCCTTAAACTGCAGGGGAAGAACTCCCATACCCACAAGGTTGCTTCTGTGAATGCGCTCAA
>CAYSWX010000113.1:0-2344 GCA_964434965.1 uncultured Methanosarcinales archaeon | reverse complement strand
AATTCAGCATTGCGTTTATCCATTTTAAGGAAGTGGAGGAGAAAAATAGCCCTCCACCTTTTCATCACCTGCCGTCCTGCTGCAACCTTTTGACAGCGAGTACAAAAAAGACAGCTCCGAACGCAAGCATTAAAACAACGGCAAATACGTATTGCTGCCAGTCTATTGCAGTGTTAAGAATAAGGTTTCGTAAACTGTTAATCACATGGGTAAACGGGTTGATTGACACGATGACCCGGAAATTATCCGGTATGTTTTCATACGGGATCAACGCTGTGCTTACAAAGAAAACAGGAAGCACAAAGGTATTCATCAAAGTATGAAAAACATTTTCGTTGGGCAATGTCAGGCTTAACACATAAGATAGGCTTGCAACAAAAAACACGGTTGTAAACAGTAATAAAGCCATCAATGCCAATCCTGTAAATCCGGTTGTGACATTAACAGACATAAGGAATGATATGATAAGTAAAACCGCTATTTCGAAAAATGAAAGAACGGCAGCGTCCAAAATGTGTCCCATCACAATAGAGCTTCGCCTGACAGGCGAAATATGGATGCGGTAAAAACTGCCGTCCATTTTGCTGGAATAGTTTGAAACTCCACTGCTGCCAGCACTTGAAAATACTACCAGTACCAATATGCCGGCTAAAATGAAAGCCGTATAATTTTCCTCCATGCTGTTTGCAAAGATGGTACTATAAAGCAATAGCCAGATAAGCGGCTGTATAAGCGTAAGAACAATAGTAACCGGGTTCTGGAAACGCCATTTTACATTGCGCCAAAAAAGGTTGATAGTTTCCATCTTTAAGCCCCCATTCTTTCTTCATGCATTAGAGTCAAAAATACATTTTCAAGGCTTGTTTCAATGATTCCAATAGAACGATACGGAGTAGAATTCTCAATTAAAATCCTGTTGATGGATAACAGGCCTTGTTGCCTGTCTTTTACTGCCGCTGTGATGGTACTGTCCTTGCAGTGGACGGATAATACAAATGGCTGCCTTGATAGCAATAGTTCAAGTGATTTAGCATCAGGAGGGGCATTTAAGATAACCTGTACTAGATTTTTCCCGGTGTATCTGCGCAAATTTTCCGGCGTATCCTGCACGAGTTCGTGGCCGTCTTTAAGGATGCAAATTGTATCACTCAATGCTTCGGCTTCCTCTAAATAATGCGTTGTCATAAAAACTGTAGTTCCGTAATCTTTACGGATTTTTTCTACGATTTCCCAGACTGCTTTTCGTGACTCAATATCGAGGGCGACCGTTGGCTCGTCCAGGAATAATATCTTTGGGTGGGAAACCATGCTCATAGCAATATCAAGGCGGCGTTTAATCCCTCCCGAATATGTAAAAACACGCTGGTCAGCAAATTCGGTTAGCCCAAAAGAATTGACAAGTTCATCTATCCTTTTAGTCGCTGTTGCTTTATCCAGTTTATAGAGCCTGCTTTGAAACAGCATATTTTCCATCAATGACAGATGGTTATCTACAGAAGTCTTCTGTGCCACACAGGCAATCTGTTTTCGTACAAAAGCAGGCACCTGGCACAGGTCTTTTCCAAAAACTTTTACTGAGCCGGAAGTCGGCGTTAAATACGTTGTAAGTGTATTGATAAGTGTGGATTTTCCAGCGCCGTTCTGTCCCAGTAAGGTAAATATTTCTCCCTCCTGAACAGTCATACTCAAATTATCAAGAGCTTTTTTTCCGTCCCGATAAACTTTTGTTAGATTATTGATTAAAATTGCCTCCAAAAGATACCTCCTTATGTATTCTTCTTAATTTTTCCATTTTTTCTTTAAATTGTGCAAAACAACCAAATTTGAATTTCATTTAAATTATTTATTAGTAGAAATTTACCCCGGACCATTCACCAGGTCTTATCTCTTCTTATCTCTTTCACACATTCCTAAGGCAAGTACCTGCATTGGCCTCCGGCAAAATTGTGCCAGATAAGCTCAGATATTGAGTTGGAATACCTGCTATATGTATCTTTCTAAAAATTATATTTGAGTTAAATCAAGTAAAATTTATTATTTTAAGAAGTTCTGCACCGAAAATTTTCTTTTGTAATTTTCTTATTAATCCACCGGTTACGAGAAAAGTTGAGAAATATTATAACTCTTAAATATAAATAGAAAAATTCCGGGCTTTTTAGAAAACCTGCCTGAATCAACTGTAAAAGGCCAAAAGTGAATAAGTAAAAACGTATAGTGTCATTCAGTTCAAATTAATTGATGTTTGTTGATTTGGATGATTTTTTACAGAAAGATAAGTTTCACAGAGAAATTATTATTATTATTATTATTATTATTATTATTATTATTATTATTATTATTATTA
>CAYSWX010000112.1:0-2365 GCA_964434965.1 uncultured Methanosarcinales archaeon | reverse complement strand
GATGTTCCTTCTAAATTATAATTCCCCTTTAACCTTCTTTTTTTATTTTTAAAGAAATCCTTCTTAAATCAATTGTTTCTGGAATACTTCTACTATTGTTAAGGTATAATCAAAGTCCCCCACACAGTCAATTTTTCATTATAATGTCCTGTCTACTTTCCGCACTATTTTTTCACACATAATATTTTTCGTACTTTTCTCCCATCAGTTTCAGCATTTTAATGGTTTCTTCATCCAGATTTTACACCTTCTTTATCCTCTTTCCCTCAATTTATGCTGTATCCTGAAATGATTTCGCAGATTCAAAATCATTCAAAATTTCGATGCCAAACACAACAGCATGCGACTCAAACTGTTAAAAGTTGAGTAAATTCCAATTCCATTTTGGTACTGTGGATGATCAAGTAAAATAAAACAAAATTGAAGTTGAAGTAAAATAGTGTGTCATCTGTATTCAATATATAACTGCAATAAAATATATTTAAAAAGCGAAATAATTTTGGGGTAAAATGAAAAGTTAAGAGAATCTCCATAACGCACAGTACCTGTATGGGAGGATACCAAAGTACTTCTAATATATGACTATGAAAAAAATAAGTGGGAAGATTATACTCTCTTCCCTTTGTACAGGAATACTCCAAGCAGACCGACAACTCCACTGATCAAACCAAACCCAGGAGATTCTTTTTCAGTTCCTTTAGTTACAGTACCGTTACCAGTGCTTCTTATTTCTCCGCCTGCAGATTCATTAACTGTTTCTTCTGTGGGCTGAGTAGTGCTTGCATCTTTCCCTGCAATTACGAAGGAAGAATAACCTGGGACTTTGGCTGTGAAGTAAACGAATTTATCATCCTCATCTGTTATAGCTGGAATAAGCTCGATCCATTCTTTATTTTCAGAATCATATTTATACAGGACAATAGAGGATTTGTTAATATCATTCTCCTGTAACCATGACTTCTCTACCTTGAAATCTACTGTTGCATTCTGAATATTATTAGAGTCACCATATCCAGCATTTCCAACCCATACATTAAAGGATTTGTAGATTTTTCCTTCAGGGAGATCTTTAACCAGGGAAGACTTACTCTTCAGGTCTTCTGTGATTGCTGTAATCTTGCCCATAGTTTTCTTTGAAGTGAAGCTGATACTGTTTACAGTTGTAACACCATTTACAAAATTAAATGTCACCTGCTTTCCATTAGGGACAAACACTTTAGCTGTGTCTTTAGCTGCTACATTCTTCTGAGGCTCAGGAGATCCACCAGTTCCACCGCCACCAGATCCGCTGGAGCTTGAGCTGTGATGACTGCTGCCGCCTGAAGAACCACCAGTTTCTTCTACAGGAGTTTCAGTTGGAGTAGGTACTGGATCTGTTGGTTTGGTATTGTTAGTTTTATTGTCTGCAGGAGGTTTCGGAGGCTGATCTTTTGTATTTATTATTTTACTGTTTATGAGTTCTACTGTTGCCATGTCCTCTTCAGCACGCGCAAGTATCTCACCGCAGTCTATGAATGTGTTGTCATGCCCCTGTATGAACGCAAATTCTCCAACCCCTATACCTGATTTACAATTTATGAACGTGGTGTTTATAATATTGATTGTGCCAACCATACCAGATACAACGCCACAATCTTGATTAATTATTTTACAATTTTCAACCGTGACACCGTAAGCATCGCCGCCATAAATTGCATACGAGTAATCACCAATACCTTTTATTGTAATACCTTTAAAAGTTACTCCGGATTCATATTCCATGATAAATGTGGAACCAACATATTCATCTTTACCTTGAATTATAACATCATCAGGATTTCCAGTTGAAGACATTATTGTAAGGTCAGATCCATCAATGGTAACATTCTGATTATAAGTTCCCGGTTTTAAGATAATCACAGAACCATTCTCCGCATTATCCACAGCTGCCTGTATAGATTCATCATTATGCACTATATAGCTCGCTGCAGCACCTATTCCAGAACCTGCCATTAATATAATGAAGGCAAATAAAATTGCAAGGGATCTATTTTTCATCTCAATACCTCGAAGAAATACCCACAGATGTATTTTTTATGACTTCGTCTCAAATCATAATCAAAGGAAGGAAGCTTAGGTTTCCTTATGATTCATTGATTCGAGATTTCTATGAATGGAGTAGTTAAGAATAAATTTTAAAAATCTCGATCAAGAATAAACATTGGTCATTAAAATGGGCAATAATATATAGTATTTTCGAATATTTGCTATTATACTATTTTGTTTATATTTTATAATCAAGAGCTTGAGGATCCATATGAGCATTAAATCGTGTGGCTTGCAATATTCAACTGGAATTGTAGGAGCAAAAAAATTCTGGACCTGT
>CAYSWX010000111.1:0-2421 GCA_964434965.1 uncultured Methanosarcinales archaeon | reverse complement strand
TTTCTTGTCGGAATTTTTTTCCCTGGCCAGGAGTAGTATTTCTCCTGTATTTTTTTTCCTGTATTAATCTATTTTCTCTTTAAAAGTGCAAAAGTGACTTTATAGGCCACTACAATATATGAGATGATGAACTCTTCTACTCATTGGAGAAGAAGATGAGGGAGAATTTAGCAGGGCTTGGGTATGAACTGTGAAGAAAGGTAATTACAAATTATTAGTTAGCTATGATTCTTAACGTGTGAGTATAAGCATATGTATCGAAAGTATTTGTTGAGAATGAAACAAGATCAACTTGAACAGATTCTGCAGGAAGGAGATGGTATTTTTATAGAGTTCAAGAAGTATTTTTCATCCTGAATACAGGAAATCACTGAATTGTCAGCTATCAAAATACAAAGATACAATACGAAAAAAAGATTTAATTAATTAAATCAGTTATATACTAGTTTTGTATTTTTATTTTTAGAATAAAATCAAATGGTGTGGAGTTTCATGAAATTCGGTTTCAGAAAACCATCTTTAAAAAAGTCAATTAAAGCAAGAACTACAGGCAAATTAAAACGCAAAGCAAAGAAAGCTGTAATACCATTTTATGGAAAAAAAGGAACAGGAATTATAAAGAATCCAAAAAAAGCAGTGTACAATAAGGTTTACCATAGGACGTCATTCAGTATATTCGGTTTTTTTAAGAAGCTATTTAAATAAACCAGGGAGAAAAGCATTTCCCTGATCAAAGAAAAACCTGAAACTATAACAAATCAGCTAGCAGAGAAATTGAATATTTCAGTCAAAGGCGTTGAATGGCATATTAGAAATTTGAAGGAACAGGGAATTCTAATAAGAATGGGTCCTGATAAAGGTAGACACTGGGAAACAATTGGTAAATGAGTGAAAAACTACCTAAAAGAGCTGGAAAAAAGATTCAGTGAACTCATAAACAGGGGAACCTTATTAGCTTTATTGAGTCTGTCTTTTCCCGCTCGCCTGCGAGCGGCCCTGCCGATAATGTCACAAAAGAAGACGCAACAGGATTAAACGCCAGCCTGCCAAAACTGAAGTGCAAAAGTCCACCCTGAATAATAAATTTGAATTCCATTGGTCATCGGTTAAGAACTTTTCTTGCTCGAAAGCTATTGATTTTGCACCAGAAGCCTATCTTAAATTTTGGCCAATTTACATGAAATTGATATCTTGTTCCAGCCTACAATAGGATCAAATATTTGACAACTGTTGTGGAAATGGAGGCAATTTATTACGATTCTTCACTTAACCGAAGAGGCATGGTTTGAATTCTAATCCCACGAAAGTAATAAAAATTATATTGAGAAGAGTAATTGGCCTCTGAAACAAAAATCGAACAACTCATCCAAACCCTCTTCAAACGCTGGTTCATCAACTTCGAGTTCCAGGACGAAAACGGCAACCCTTACAAATCAAGCGGCGGCAGGATGGTAGATTTGGAATTGGGGGAAATTCCTAAGGGGTGGGGAGTTGGAACTCTGGGGGATATTGCTGAAGTTATTGACTGTTTACACTCAAAAAACCCGAAAGAACAGAATTCGGTAAGCCATTATTGTAATTGTGGAATATAAGAGATGACGTTTAATCGATATGGAAGATACATATTATATTTCTGAAAGCGATTATAATAAATGGATTTCAAGAATCGAAGCTGGTTTTGGAGATTGTGTTATAACTAATGTTGGAAGAGTAGGAGCAGTTTCACAAGTTCCTGGTTATGTAAAAGCTGCACGAGGCAGAAATATGACAGCAATAAGGTGTAATTCTCAATATCATTATCCTACATATCTTATAGAACTACTACTTTCGGATTACATGAAATAGGAGATGTCGTTAAAAACAGATAATGGAACAGCGATGTCTGCACTAAATGTGAAAAATATTCCAAAACTTTCTCCAGTACTCCCTTCAAAAGAGATTCTTCAATTCTTTGAACATGAAATGAGACCCTTAAGAGAAAAAAATGGAATCAAATCATCAACAATCAATGATATTAAAATCAATTCGTGATTCCCTTCTTCCAAAATTCATGTCCGGAAAAATTCGTGTTCAGAATTAAATAAGTTCAGAGAGGAGTGTTTTAGCTCAGATTTATTCTTTTTATTCTTTAAGGGAAAGGCCGCTCTCCGTCGTCGAGCGTGACAAGAACGACCCGATATAGCTAATACTGTTTCCCGTTTTTCCAAAAAACGTTTCTTTAAAGCCGTCTGCCGGACTTTTATTCAAATCAATTCTTTTTACCGGCTCCGTTGAGTAAGCAAGTTTTCAAAAACGCTGGACTGCGCCGCTGATAGAAATAGTATATTAAAAAGGATATATCAGTTATTTTTTCAACTTTCTTATCTACTCCTTTGTGAATTTCCCATCTTGTTTAAAACAAGCTGTGCAGTATAAATCCTC
>CAYSWX010000110.1:0-2497 GCA_964434965.1 uncultured Methanosarcinales archaeon | reverse complement strand
CAGCTTTAAGCAAACTTTATCTGAGATGAAAATATCTTATAAGAGGATAGCAATGCAGAAATACAAGTTAAAACGCGGCTTCAAACCTGAACCTGACAGAATATACCAGGCAATGCAAGAAAGCTTCCCTGTAGAAATTTCCCGGACCGGCGACCGCTTCGAGACCTCATATGGTGCAATGTCGAATATATCGGTCTGGATAGAGAACAAAATGCTCTATGTGGAAACAGTTTCCGATGTAACTGTAAAGGATGATGAAACGATCCTTCAGACCAACAAAGCCTACAGAGATTTCCTCCTCAAGGCTACAGGCTACACGGCAAAAGAACGCCTGAAGATGGCGAAAAAGGACGTCGGAGAGGCATAACCTCCTGACTGCTCATTCTTATTCCATATTATCATAATATCCTGCAGTATTTACTTGGAGGTATCGTTCTGGAAGGAGATTTCCTTGAAAAATTGAAAAGCCTTGAAATTCCCACCTGCCTCCGGGTATGCTGTGGGACTGACGGCTCCGTAACTTTTCTGCTTGAAATTATGTCCCGAAATCCGGTTACCGTAAAGACCGAGTCTCAATACATAGTTAAAGCCGATAAAGAACTGGCTGACCTGCTAGGGGTAGAAGAAGGAAGCGATGTAAACAACAGGACAGTCCGTCTCTATGCCGGAGACAAGGTTTTCGTCCACGCAAGATCCCTCTCCCCTCTCGGCCGCATGCCTCAGACCATGCGCGACCAGCTCATGCGGGCAGATATCCCTATAGGCCGCATCCTGCGCACTCACAACCTGGAAACCAGGAGAGACATGGTAGAACTCGAAATCCTTGAAGGTGAACCCACCTTTGATGGGACTCCCATCCTTTCCCGCACCTACAAAATCGTCCACAATAATCATGTCCTCATGTGGATCAATGAGCGCTTCCCGGTCGATGCGCGCTGGAAACTATAAAAACCGAACTTTCGAAAAATAAAAGCTGAAAAAACTGGCAATTTTCCCAGCCAGTTTTCCAAATTTTTCTAGATAAATATTCAAATTTTTAGTTTGTCCTGGGATTTTTCCCTTTCTGAAGACTTTTCAGTCGAAACCTTTATATCTCTGGTGTGATATTTTGGAGATGCTCTTACAGCAGCAGTGCCTTGGTGGCTTAGGGGTATAGCGCGTCCTTGGTAAGGACGAGGTCGCGGGTTCAAATCCCGCCCGAGGCTTTTTTCTTTTTTTGTTATTCTTTTATATGCTTGGGTTCAAAACTTACTTTTACTGGAATGTATCCGGCTATTGAGTATGCATATACTGGTGTTTTTGCATAATTAGAACCCATAGAAGATTTTCTATATCTGGTGTGAATTCAAAACTAATTTTAGATTCCCAATCAATGAGTACTGTCACCTTTAATTATCTGAAAAACTTCAAGACAAATATTAATTTGGGGCAATTTTCAGGATGGTAACCCATATTTTTCAGAATACATACTTACTCTTTGAGAGATCAGAGTTTTTCTTCACTGGTTACGATTTCAATCGAAAAGTTTATTATATATGCCGCAATACTCAAAGATTGCTTTTTAAGCAACAGTGCCTTGATGGCTCAGAGGTAGAGCGCGTCCTTTGTAAGGACGAGGTCGCAGGTTCAAGTCCTGCTCGGGGCTTTGTACATTTCTAATTATTTATTATATACTCATGTTTAAAGGCTATTTTTCGTTGAAATGAGTTATATGGTTGAGTAAACATATCTGATTTTAATCTCAAAAAAGTCTGAAATCGTAAAAGATGCACCGATATCAGATAAAATTAAGAAATTACTTCTGGATTTAGAAAATGCCTGCGAAGTCTCAAATCAAAAACATTTAATGTTTCGGATAGCAATTCCCATTTTCAATCGTCTTTTATGGCATGACCGGAACTTTCAGAATTATCCTCAGCGGGAATGTAAATCCTCTTCAACAAAATTTACGCATATTAAGGCTTAAATTAATATTTAAACTAAAAATTAGATGTACTTTTTTCATGGAAACCCTGATCTGATTTAATTGGCATAACAGAGAAGAAATAAGGTCAGTTTAAGGGCAAATTTGATGAATCTCATATAAAATTACAGACAAGAGTTAAAACAATTTTACTGATTTTAAATAGCATACCTGAATCAGATAAAATCCAGGAATTACAAACCACACGATTTAGTGAACATATGTATCTTCAAACACTGGATTTTAAAATATAAGCCTAATATTATAATAGCAATTATTCGAAGATATTATATAATATTACCCATTTTAAGAACAAGTATTTATTTTTGATTAAGAAGTTCAACATTAGCCATGACTTCGCCATTGATTCCAGTCTTGGATCAATGAATAATAAGAGAGCCTAAAGCATCATTCCTTTGATTATTGTTTGAGACGAAGTCATGAAAAAAATACATACTGCTAGTATTTCTTCGAGGTATTTCTATGAAAAAACAATTACTTGTAATTTTATCTGTCATCTTAATATTGATGGCA
>CAYSWX010000109.1:0-2498 GCA_964434965.1 uncultured Methanosarcinales archaeon | reverse complement strand
TAAAAAAGAAATAGATAAAATCGGGACCGAACTTGAGGTTATAGATACCGAGGACCCCGAAAAGGTCCTTTCAGAGCTTCTGGTTTCAAGAAAGGTGGATGCAGCAATAAGAGGCACTGCAAAGGCATCCGGGACTCTTTCAAACCTGAAAGAAGCCCTTGGCATGAAAAAGATTTGCAGGCTTGCCCTGCTCTTGACAGCAGATGGGACACCTTTTTTCCTCGCCCCTGTTGGAATAGATGAAGGAAACACGATTTCAGACAAGCTTCGTATTATCACCCTTGGTGCAGAGCATATAAGGAGACTGGGGATCGAGCCTGCTGTAGGAGTGCTTTCCGGAGGCAGGATGGGAGATATAGGAAGAGACAGGCGCGTGGACAGGACTCTTGCAGACGGGGAATTCGTATCAGGAAGGGCCAGGGAACTCGGAATTAATGCCAAACACTACACGATTCTTATTGAAAATGCAATAAAGGAATCAAACTTTATCGTTGCTCCTGATGGGATCTCGGGCAATCTTATTTTCCGGACCATTGCTTTCCTTGGCGGAGGCGACGGGCTTGGAGCTCCGGTACTGATGGACGATTATGTGTTTGTGGACACATCAAGAGTAGGAGGGCATTTTACGAAAGCCATCATGCTTGCAAGTGCACTATCCTACCTGAACAAAGAAAGAAAAAAGGTGATTATCTGAAGCTCATTGCAGAAAACTGGCCCCCTGTAAAAGGAGACTATGTTACAGGAAAGCCTGATTCAAGAATTGCAGTAGTAACCCTTGCAAGTCACCTTGATGCCTGCCCCGGAACTGCTATCTGGGGCAGTTCAAAAACCGAAAACCTGGGAGTTGAAAAGATAATAGTAAATGTCATTTCAAACTCCAATATCCGGTATGTGCTGGTCTGCGGGACCGAGTCAAGGGGGCATCTGGCAGGGCACTCCCTTCTTGCAATCCATGAAAACGGAATCGATGAACAGGGCAGAATAAAAGGTTCTCAGGGCGCAATTCCTTTTATAGAAAATATATCCAGAACTGCAGTCGAACGTTTCCAGCAGCAGGTTACACTCCTCGACAGAATTGGGCTAAACGATCCAGAAGAGATCCGGAAGCTTGTTGAGGATTATAAGGATCAGGGAGAAGCATACCCTGAAGAGCCCATGGTTGTCTGTGCTCCGAAAAAAAGGCAGTCTTCTTTTGCAGTCCCCACTTCAGGAGACGTAATAATCTCAGGAGAATTCGTAATGGATTCAAAAGCAGGAATCATCTGCCCAGCAGAAAACCTCTGATTTTATAAAAAGAGATATACCGGTTTGGAAGTACAGTTTCCTCAATTTGAAAATACTGCCTCATTAATAAAAATAATACAACCTCATCGGTTAAGAATTAGATGATTTTAATTGAATTGAAAATATATTTTAAACCTGTATGTTTTATAGGATCATTCTGTAATTAAAAGACCAGTTCAAATCCTGAATCAAAAGAAATAAGTTTTGAACCTGAATTAGTTTTTGATTTTGAGAATTGTGGATTTAGAGGGCGTAAAGATGTTTAAGTTCCAGAAAGAACAGGAAATTGCCAATATTGCAGGAGTAAAAGTAGGCGGACAACCTGGAGAACTCCCTACCGTACTTGCAGGGACTATTTTTTACAACAAGCACGAGATTGTCGAAAATGCCGCAAAAGGCCTTTTTGATAGGACTGCTGCCGAAAAGCTCGTAAACCTGCAGGAATCGGGTTCGGATACTACAGGAAATCCCCATATGGTCCATATCTTCGGCACAACCACCGAGAGTATTACGCGATATATTGATTTTATTGCAGAGGTTTCGGATTCTCCTTTTCTTATAGACTCTCCCGAAGGAGCTGTGCGTGCCCATGCAGCCAGATACGTGAGTGAAATAGGGCTTGCAGACAGGGCAGTCTATAACTCCATAAATATGAGCATAAACGCATCAGAAATAGAGGCTCTTGAGCAGTCAGATATCGACAGTTCGATTATCCTGGGCTTCAATGCCAAAGACTCCTCCCTTCAGGGCAGGATGGAACTGCTCGATACAGGCGCAGGTCTGTTAGAAGAAGGCCTTCTCTCAATTGCAGACAGATGCGGGATAATAAACAAACTTATAGACCCAAGCATCACCCCCATGGGAAACGGAGCCGGAATAGCCCTCAGAATGACAATTACCGCAAAAGCAAAATGGGGACATCCTACAGGCTCTGGAATCCATAATGCTCCCTCAGCATGGAACTGGCTGAACCAGCAGAAAGAAAAAGACCCTGTCATGTATAAGATCTGCGACATAGGCTCTACCTGCCTCCAGCAGGCTGCAGCCGGAGACTTCATCCTCTATGGCCCCATAGAATATGCACAGTACGTGTTCCCAATGGCTGCAATGAGCGACATCATGATTGCCGAAGCCGTAGATGACCTCGATATCGAGCCTGCAACCAGACACCCGATTAACCTGCTGGTTTAAGCTTGAATACTCAGCCAATCCTC
>CAYSWX010000108.1:0-2530 GCA_964434965.1 uncultured Methanosarcinales archaeon | reverse complement strand
TGAGCATTGTTATCATATTTCCAAGAGGTGGCCTAAGAATGCAATAATCTTCCGGAAAGGCATAGTTTTGCCATTAAATAGCTTTTCCGGGGGAAAATTTGCATTCAAAAATCTGGAAATGGAGCAGACTCCAGTTTTGCCATTTGCCGTGGGTCTGCATCCAGAACCGGAAAAAGAGACCGTGAGATACTCTAGACTTCTATTTGTCTCGTAAAAGAGTGTCATCATACGGAAAAACCAGGTAAAAAGATACTTCTCAAACTCTTTTTTTTGCCATTTTAAGGGTTAAAGAAGAAATCATGAAACCTGAAGCAAAAAGAAGGGGGTGCCCCAGTTCTGCTGAAATCTTCCGGGCAGGAATAGGGGCAGACCTCTACCTGAATCCGGCAGAAGAAAACTTCGGAAGATGTCAGTTTAATAGATGAATTTGGATGGTTTTCAGTCCAGAACGGAATCTTGTTGAGGGTCGCAAAGCAATGAAGTGTATAATAATCGGCGGATTTCTTGGAAGTGGAAAGACAACAACAATAAGAAAGCTTGTCAAATACCTTGGGATGCAGAGGAAGAGGACGGCGATCATTGTCAATGAGATCGGAGAAATAGGGATAGATGGTGACACTATTTCAGAAGGCGGGGTAGAAACCAGAGAAATAACAAGCGGGTGCGTTTGCTGTACTCTGAGAATCAGTATGGAATATACCCTTAGAAGCCTTATGTCCTCTTACAGTCCGGATACTATAATAATAGAACCTACAGGGATAGCCTTTCCAAGACAGATCAAAAGTAATATACAGAGCATGAATATCCCGGAGATAACCTTTGCTCCAATTGTGAATATTGTAGATCCCTGCCGCCTTGGCCAGGATGCAGGGGATTTGCAGAATTTCGTTAGAAATCAGATAGAAGACGCTGAAGTTCTGGGCATCAACAAAGTAGACCTTATAGGGCCTGAAAAACTTTTTGAGACATGCTTGCTTCTCCGCAAATTGAACCCAAAGGCAAGAATGGTCCATTTCTCAGCCAGGGATGGAGGGGAAAGCCTGAACCAGCTATTCGGTCTGGTCGGGAAGAATATTCAGAGTAAAACAATTAGTGAAACAAGAAACTCAGTTGAAATGTCCGGAGTTTCAGCCTATTCAACCGAATTCGAGATCACTTCGCAGGAAATACCTCTTGAGACAGCAGTTTCTGTTTCCGGGCAGATTCTGGACAGCATAAGAAATAGAATTACACAATTGAACCCTGAATTTACAGGCCATATCAAGCTTTCCTTTGCACACAAAGAAAATTTTGTAAAGGGGAGCGTGACTTCAGCATTTGAAAAGCCCCAGATTGAAATCCTTAAAAAAGAGGGAAATCCCAGATCAAGGATAAAGGTACTTTCTGCGGTAACATCCGTACCCGGGGAAGATCTTATCAAAACTGTGGATACAACGGTAAGCGAAAATCTGGAAGACCGGCAGCTATCATATATCAAAATAGAAAAAAGAAATTCCGGTTATAGCCAGATCACAATGTTACAACCAGATCACAATAAGTCCCTTTAAGCAGAGGAACCTTTGAAGGGATGATGTTTCCAGGGCAGGAAAGCAGTGGCCTGACATGCAATGAATTTATATAGGATAAAATTGTCCTCGCTTTGCTCAAAAGAATACCCTTCATATAAAGAGTAAAAATAATCGTTTAGCCTCCCCAAAGTAACCTTGCTTCGGGACGGCAATAAATTTATAGAAAATAGTACAAAGTTAGCATAATAAGAAATTAAAAACAGAAATGCAAAAACTTATCAGGGAAAAGTTCGTCCAGTTTTTGAAAAACGGCGGAAAGAAGGCAAAAAAATAAGATTTAACCAGAATCAGGGATGATTTAAAAATAAGGATCTTTGAAATATCTGCTCATATTAAGAAGAAATTGAATTTCAGATAATATGCAGAAGAATAACTTAGCATGTTAACTTTACTTGCATACCTTTAAGAAAACGCCCTGGTACATCATATTTTGCCTTACGAAAGATTCCACAT
Organism: uncultured Methanosarcinales archaeon; assembly: GCA_964434965.1. Classification (GTDB taxonomy): domain Archaea; phylum Halobacteriota; class Methanosarcinia; order Methanosarcinales; family Methanosarcinaceae; genus Methanosarcina. The sequence continues at coordinate 509 of CAYSWX010000108.1, read as the reverse complement.
AAAACAAATCCACTTGATAACCTTCATAGCTCAAATAAAAGACTGCATTTCTTCAAGATTCTTAATCATAGACATCTTTGAAAAGGCGACAATTACCCTATAAATTTTGATGTCATTGATAAAATCAATTGAAACAAAAAAACAATTCTTTTTTACAAAATCATTTGTGTTGAAAATTGAAGCCATAATTATAAAATTATAGCTGCGCAAAAATTAGCACAGATGAAGGTATATTTCAGGAACTCCAACTGTCATTTGCAAGTGAATTCCCGAATAAAAGGGGTAAGCTGTTCATTAGTTGACTGGGAAGTACACCACCAGGAAATAATTCATACCCCCACAATGGGAAGAATTCGATCTGGAGGTTTTCGAATTCTTTCGTATTGTTTTAGCAATATTTTAGCAGATAATACCTGAAAAATTCAAGGAGATTCAACTTGCAAGATCGAAGATCTGAGCAATCTGAGATCTCTTCATTATTAAAATGGAGGTTAAAATATGTTGGATTT
>CAYSWX010000107.1:0-2643 GCA_964434965.1 uncultured Methanosarcinales archaeon | reverse complement strand
ATGAATTTCTGGTCTGTAAATGGGAAAAATATATATAATAAGTGTAGTTCTCATAGTTAAAAAATGAGATGAGTTCTGGTTTCTGTTTTAAATTGAAGAGCAGTTTTATCTGTATGATAGATAAAGCCATGTTACATAAACAAAGTATGTCTGGGGAGTTTACGTTTCCTTCGCCAAACTTATATGAAATGATTATGTAATATCGGTCAGGCAGGAGTTTTGTGCTTTTTTGGCAATTCAACCTTAAGATGTTTTTCCGTTCAATTTATCAATGATGTTTACTAAATATTTTCCTAAGTTGACACCTTTTTACAGGGAATCACATGATTGATCCATTACTTCTACTTGGGCTTGTGGTTGCCGTGCTTATCATGTCCCTTGTCGCACGTGCCCTTAGCTGCTATTTTCGTATTCCTTTTATCATTTTCCTGTTGATCGAAGGAATTATGGTAGGGCCCGAAGTCCTCAACCTGCTGGATCCTGCACTCTATATCGAGGGGCTAAGCGCTATCGTGGCAATTTCGATATCTGTGATTGTTTTTGATGGAGGGCTTCACATTGACCTGAAGCATATAAGGATGGTTCAGGAAAGCGTCCTGAAGCTGACAACAATAGGGGTTCTTGTGACCTTCCTGGGGACCACAGTTCTTACCAGCCTTCTTATAGGAATCCCTCTTGAACTTGCCGCTCTTTTTGGAGCACTCGTCACAGCAACAGGACCTACAGTGATAACTCCCATTGTAAGGGATATCAAGATTAGTCACAGGCTTGGAAAGATTCTGGAACTTGAGGGAGTTTTGAATGACGCTGCCAGCGTAATTCTTGCAGCTATGATCTTCGAATGGGTTGCCGCAGAACTTTCCGGAACTGATGCTGTGTTATTCATCATTTACAGATTGGGGATCGGAATTGCAATCGGTTCTTTAAGTGGGTTTGCCCTCCAATGGTTCTTTACTCGAGGAATAGCGTTTAGCAAGCAGACTGCAAGGCTGGTTTCCCTGACGGCAGTATTTACCTGCTTCTTCCTTTCAGAATATCTTGGCAATGAGTCCGGAATTCTGGCGGTAGCTATCTTTGGGATCATTCTTGGGTCTTCAGAATTTCCTTACAAGGAGACTATCAAGGAATTCAAGGGCGATATTGTGACTGTGGTGCTCTCTCTGATTTTTATCCTGCTTGCAGCAATGCTTAAGTTCGAAGATATCCAGAGAATAGGAATAAGCGGGATATTCCTTGTATTGCTTCTTGTATTCCTCATTCGCCCGATGGCTGTCTTTGTTTCAATGTGGAAGTCGCGGATTGGTACAAACGAGAAACTTTTCCTGTCCTTTATTGGGCCCAGGGGCGTTGTGCCTACTTCGGTTGCGACATATTTTGCAATCAAACTCGATTCTATGAACATTCCTGGAGGGCAGACACTTGTGGGGCTTGTCTTTCTTACGGTTATTATCACTGTGTTCTTGAGTGGCACCCTGTCAAAAAAAGTGGCAGAGGTGCTGGAGGTAATCCCTATGGAAATCCTTATTATTGGTGGAGGAAAGGTCGGCAGGATTCTTGCTGAACGTTTTGATAAAAGAGGAGAAAATGTAGTTGTTGTGGATATTTCCGAGGACAACTGCAAGAAATGTATGGAACTCGGGATCCGGACTGTCCAGGGTGATGCAGGGGATGTAAGTGTCCTGAAAAAAGCAGGAATCGAAAATGCCAAATATGTAGTTGCAACAACCAATAAAGATGATACGAACCTTCTCTTCTGCCAGATTGCTAAAGCTTCTTTCGGATTCAGAGGCGACCAGCTGGTAGCCAGGGTAAACGAGATAGAAAATCTTCAAGCTTTCTGGAATCTGGGAATCCGCGCCATTAGCCCGGCCATGACCACTGCAGTGATGCTTGATAACATTATTGGAAGGCCTCATCTCTTCTCCATGTGTGAAGTAGGAGGCGAAGGGGATATGATGGAAATCAAGGTTACAAACTCCAGAGTAATCGGGAAAGCCATAAAGGATATCCAGTTCCCTGTAAAGAGCCTCCTGGTTATGGTTCAGCGGGGCAGTGATTCTATTATTGCCCATGGAAGCCTTGTACTTGAATATGGAGATATCGTAACCGTTATTGGAGAAGGAGATGCGGCTAAGAAGACCGCAAACATACTCTGCAAATAATGTTTAATAGTTCCGGAGAATTCTCTGATGAGATATTCTCTGATAATACTAAGGCCGAGAAAACAATTTTGCATAATGATTTCAGCTTAAAATGGGAGATCTACCTATCCATCGCATGCTAGCTCTGGCCATTCTAAGTACCACTGGTTGGTCAGAGGGTTCTATAAAATGTTTTCTTTCAACTAACTAAAAATATGAATTAGGTATTAAATATTTAATTTTGAAAGTTCGAACACTGAATATAATAGAAATATTTTTTATATTTATTTCAATCTCTGAAGACATAAGACATCCCAAAATATATCAATATTAAGAAACAATCTATTCCAAAGTTACTCAAAAAAATCTTACAAAGTAACTGGTGTTACAAAGAGTGTGATCAATACCTGCAAAACACTTTTTATTACAAAGTGCCTTGTGGACAGATCACTGGATAGTGTTTGTGATCTAAAACTGGACTGAAGAATAACAAAACAGGTCT
>CAYSWX010000106.1:0-2678 GCA_964434965.1 uncultured Methanosarcinales archaeon | reverse complement strand
GTTGTAACCACTGCAATTTTCTAATTCCTTATGACTTTTTAGATAACCCCCATATATTTAAGGATATATGGGCTGGATTATGAAAGCTTCATAATCTTGCGGCCTTCGGTGTCCTGCTTCTGGGTAAAGGCAGCAAGTCAATTTTTCAGGTTGTTAACCGCTTACAAACTGCTTTTTTTCCTGTTTACAAAGCCGCATGATTGTATCCTACTTTCGGCAGGTCGACATTAAGAAATAGAATAATTTCTTGATGCCGTTTTTGAACATTCGCTAACTATATATCCTGCTTTCGGCAGGTCGACATAAAAAGCCATTCAATTTTTCTATTGATATCGTTTTTTTCAGAACTTTTAAATTTCAATTTAAATCAAAAATAATTAAATGTTGACCATAACATCATTAATATATATTTATAGCAAAATGAAAGGAATGACAAATCTGATTAGATATATGGTTCTCATGACACTGATTTTTAACTGAAACTACAAAAAATAACAATCAAGGATATTTAGATGTTAGAATGTGTTTGCTGCCGAATGTAGGATATATTAGGTTTAAAGCTGATTTACAGAGGGCCCAACTCCCACAGCATATATAAATACTAAATCATTTTTTCATTAAAGTTTAGGAATGATGAAAATATAACATCTAAATATCAGTTTGGGAATTGATCTATAGTTCCATTTCCCCCAATACCAATTCTTGGTAACAAACCCCCTTGATATTATATTTGAATCATTCCTTAGTATGAGAAATTAATATTTGGTCATATGTAAACCTATAAATTACACACAAGTAGGGAGCATTATTCCAAAATCACAATCAGTAAAACTTATCGAAAATTAAACGTCGACCTGCAGAAAGTAGGTTTCATGTACTTGCCGAAAATTTAAGAATTTAACCAAGTCTAAGAAACAACCTCAAGCGAAGCATTCAACTTTATAACGGTATGATAAAATTGTTGCATATTTTTCGAGTTGAAAAATTCTCCATTGAATTTGAAGAGGATACAAATAATCAATTAATTTAAATCCACCGTGCATAGTGAAGACTTTACACATTATAAATGATACATTGAGTGCCCTTGGTTTTATACCGGAGTTTATAAGATATCATAAAAATCGGGCTATAGTTATTGATATTGTGTAGGTATAACAAAAAATTAATTAAGTTCCAAATCCATTTAGTTCAATTTTGGCGTCACCATATCTTGAATTCGCCCAAAGATTGGTACTTATGTGTTATCCCCTTTCCTTATAAGGAAGAAAACAATAGGGAGCGTCTTGTTATAGAGATTGTATGTTATACCCTACATAATGGGAATTTAGCTATTTTTGTCACACACTCGTTTATATTAGTAGTTATATATTTGTCGATATTGTACTAAAATGCTTTGAATTGGTGCCAAACAGAATTAATTTTTTGTTATACTCTACATATTATGTGTCGCTTGATGCGGTTTTATACTACAAAGTATAAACTCAGGTTATATGATAAATTTCACGGAATAGACCACTTAATTTTAAAAACTATTAAGATGAAATCTTCTTTGGGTCGTCCGCTCGGTTTCTTGAGAATAGTTTTGTATCCTTTTACAAGGTTTCTTAATAAGCTATTGAAAAGTCTACTATTGTTTTCCTATCCGATTTTTATCATATTACAAAGAAACGATAATTCAGATACTTGAAACGAAAAAAAGAGGTGAGGATTACTTCATCCCTTACCTCAAGAGTGGAATACCTTCCTTCTTCTTTCCTAATTAACAGATATATTTGAAAAATAATAACTAATTCAGGCTTCTGCGATTCTTGCATTGATCTTTTCAGCACTCTTGTAGGCATCATAGATCCCAACTGCCCAAACTATCAGGTATGTAATAAACCCTATTAAAACAGCCATTAGTAATATATTAATTACCTGTATAACAATAAATAAAAATCCTTTTAAAAATTGCCCATTGTAAATTTGTCCCAACCCTGCAAACAGGAATGAAGCCACTGCCGCACAACCAGGGCTTTTCGGAGAATAAACTTGAATATTTTTCTGCCTTACTCCACAATGAGGACAAATTTCGGCATCGAGCTGGATAGATTTCCCACAAGTTCGACAAAAAGCGCCTTCATATTTTTCTGTTAATTCTACAACTTGGCTCTCCATAGAAATACCTTCGTTTTCTTCCATGGGCCCATGAATTGAGATCGTAGAATATAAAACTTTTTAATTAATTATCATTATATAATTTAGGATGAGGCAGTCTCTTACAATTTAATTTACCTCTCGTACAGCCATGATCAACACTTTTTCCAGAGAGCTATTTTTTGTTGCAGTAGCTCAATGTGGCAACGCCACCCATTTGATCCAAACGTCTATATTTATACATTCTTTCGGCTCCTATGCACTTTTCTGGCACTTCAGCAGCGTGGAAGCCTCTTCTTTAATCTAGATAAAAACAACAATCCTCTTGTCGACCAGTCCGTGTCTCTGATAGAATGGGTTATGAAACCTTGACTCTTGCTGCATACTATGCCAATACTTCTGAATAAGCTACCAAGATCAATTTTTTCCAGGATGTTATCAGCTTACAAACGGCTTTTTTTCCTGTTTACAAAGCCGCATGATAGTGTCTTTTCCAGTAATAACTGCCGCAGGCAGTCCCCCTGGCGGCTGCAGCCACTGGC
>CAYSWX010000105.1:0-2788 GCA_964434965.1 uncultured Methanosarcinales archaeon | reverse complement strand
TTTTATGAAATCTTCTTCCGTGTCGGAATTTTTATTTTTTAGTCAAATTAAGTATCCCCGGATATTCCATCAAGTCGAATAGATATTCATCCCGGCAAAGTTGGTGTTAATCTATATAAGCTCAATTTTTACTGCCTTTTCGATTCTTTATTGATTGTTTTTATACGCACCTAAATAATATGTGCTCATCAGATTTCAACCTTTGGTAATATTTATTATGAAAAAACTGTATATTTGTATATCGTAATCTTTTCAGTTATTACATGGAGGAGTATTTATGAATTGCAAGGAAGTTATTGCTGATTACTGGAATTTCAGGTCTTCTACCTACAAAAATGGAGTGAGTGGTTTTGATGAAGAAGAGCGTAAGATCTGGAAACAGATCTTTGAAAATTCCCTGGCCCCCACCAGGCGTTTAAAAGTACTGGACGTGGGCACAGGTGCTGGTTTTCTTTCCCTCCTTTTTGCCGAGATGGGACATGAGGTAACAGGCATAGACCTGTCTGAAGGCATGCTCGAGAAAGCAAAGCATAATGCAGATAACATGGGTCTTGATATTGATTTATTTCACGGGGATGCGGAAAATCTGCCTTTCGAAGACTGTTCCTTTGACCTGGTTGTGAGTAAATACCTTCTCTGGACCCTCCAGGAACCTTCCTGTGCTGTTCGTGAATGGAAGCGAGTCCTTAAACCTGGAGGCATGCTTTTTGCCATAGATGGCAACTGGTTTGACCCTCGCCCGGACAGGTCTATCAAAAGAATTCTTTCCGATATGGTAGAAAAGTTTTCAAAAAATAACCAGTACAATCTGATTTTCAAGAAATCTTATGATCCAATAAGAAACTCTCTCCCTCTTTATGAGAAAATCAGCCCGGAAAATATCTCTCTTCTCTTTTCCGAAACTGGATTTGTAAATACTGCAATCAATCCTCTCTTAGAGGTTCAGAAGTTTCAAAGAAACAGGCACACATTTTCGCAGAGGCTTCTTAAGAATAACTCCATATTTCTTATATCCGGACAGAAAAAGCAAGAATAAGCCTTTTTCGGCTTTTTTAATTGGATTTTTTCCATCAAATGCCCTGACATTTTTATTTCTTCTCTGTTAACAATTATATTTTTTTTTCGTTTTAGTTTAATATTGATTGTCACAGCTGATTCATATTACTTTTTTCATAATCTATCGTATATAGTTGGATGAATCCTTCAAATCTTGCTACTAGTCGGAAAATATAAACAACCTTATATAGTTTTTTCCAAAACTTACTATTTATTTCACTTCTTGTTTATTTTTTACATGCTATTGCAATGAATTGAGAAGGATTTGATCTTATGAACAAAATACTGAGCGTGGAGGACATTAATTATCCATTTCGATTTCAGGAATATGAGCTGCAATTATACGACATAAGGTCTCGCATATTGCATTTTTACGGCAGCATTAAAGATCTGGATTTAAGTACTATGGCAGAGTCAAATCTTCCGGGTCTTTATGAAATCTTCTCCGAACTGGATGATCTTGGACATCTTGATGTTGCTGAAGATCTCTGTCAGGCCTTACTCAGAGATCCGTTGATCAGATCTTTACTTCCTGTTGTCTATACCAGTTACACCCGCTTTTTTAGTCTGCATGAGACTCATCTTGCACGAAATATTCTAGACTGTAAGGAACCCTGGGAAATGTTGAAATCTTTTCCTCTGTATTCAAGATACGAAGATATGATTAAAACTCATATACAGAATTCCCCCAAAATTGAAGTGCTGGCTTTTATAGGCTGCGGCCCTCTTCCTGTTACCCTGCTTATTTTAAGTAAACTATATGGAATCCGCTGCACAGGCGTAGATAAGGACCCCGAAGCAGTGGCACTGGCAAAAAGTTGTGTAAAGCACTTTGGCCTGGAAAAAGAAATCAGTATTGTCGAAGGAGATGAAAATATCCTTGCAGAACTTGACTGGGACTCTGTGCTTGTAGCAGGGCTCGCTGAACCCAAACAGCGTATTTTTAAGAAACTTCATTCTATTATAAAAAATAGAACTCCCTAGCCTGAAAAACCCGCCTCAGTGTGCTACCGTAACTATACGGGAATGAGGCAGTTGCTCTACTGGCCAGTCCATCCGGAGCAGATCAAAGGCTTTCGAAAAATAACTGAAATCTATCCAGCTGGCAAGGTAAACAACACCCTGGTCTTCCTGGAGTGTGTATAACATTCCTGAAATCGATACTATATCCTTAATTGCCGAACTTAGGCAGATTTCTGTTATGGTAAATGAACCTAGAGATGAAGAAATTCTGGAAAGCTCATCTGAAGAGCTGCATGCCCTATTTATAAGGCTGGATGAACTTGCAGCCCTGGATGTAGATGAAAAGTCTACTGATGCAATCCTTAAATGCCCGAATTTTGATTCTCTTATAAATACGATCTCTCGCTTTCGGTTTTTATATAACCTGAAACTTGAGATTGAACAAGCAAAAAGCCTTCTTGAGAGTCCTGACCCTTGGAAAACTCTCCGTAATTTTACGTTTTATCCGAATTACCTGCAGCTTGCCAGAACCGAATATACAGGTTCCGGTCTGAAACCCGGAGACTGTGCCCTTTTTCTTGGAAGCGGTCCTCTCCCCCTGAGCCTGATAGTGCTCTGCCGTGAATACGGCCTTTTTGGAATCGGGATTGAACAGGATGGAAATAGGGCAGCCCTCTCAAGGCAGGTAATTTCCAGCCTCGGGCTTTCCGAAAACATCAAAATAATAGAAGGAAACCATTTCAGCCTGCCCCTTAAGACTCACTGTGAC
>CAYSWX010000104.1:0-3063 GCA_964434965.1 uncultured Methanosarcinales archaeon | reverse complement strand
ATATTGAATCTCAGGCTACCGTTTTTCAAGACACCGTTTTTTATGTTCCGCTTATTTCACAGATGCCTTGAACGCCAAATATCTTTTCATAAATATAAGACTACGTATGTACTGAAAATTGAATATAAGTCTCCATAGGTACTGTAAATTTTCCAGAAAGTTGTAAACGAAAATCAAAAGCAGAGAGACAAAAAAACTGTACAAGTAAAATAAAATAAAAAAAATAAAAGTGAGCTGAAAAACGGCTAGAGAATTAAATATCAACTAGGGGCAGCGGTCTTCTGAGGTCTGGCAAATAACCTTCTCTGTGAAGAGCAATCTTATAATCACTTATTGATCTACAGATTTTTTGTGTATATTTTATACAGTCAGTACCAACTTCTCCCTTAAACAGCAGTTTTTCTGTCTTTTCTATGAATTCAGGATAAGTGAATAACAGTTCTTCTTTGGTGTGAAGGAAAAGCGCTGTAAAGTCCCTGTGGATACCCATGCTTCTTTTAAGCAGCTCAACGTTAAGATGCTCTTCAGAGAGGTAACTGTTAAATTTCACAAACGTGTAAAAGTCTGCTATATTTTGATTTAGAGAGTTTAATATTGAATACAGCACATTATCTGTTTCCGGAAGAGGGATATCCGGAAGGTTGAGGTTTTCACCGTCAAAGGTTTCGTTTTCTTCTATATTTTGATCCCGGGTTGTATCGTGGTCCATTTTATCACCCTGGTATGGCGTGTTATATTTTAGAGTTTATATTATAGATATGGTCAGCTGGTCACGGTTTAATACATACAAAACCAGCCTCTTAATTTTTTGAAGTGACTTTCGGATACACGCACTGATCTGGAGAGGGGGCGCAAGTATATCAGCTGACGTGCATCCAGGTAATATCTGCTCTGTGCAAATTGTCTTAACCTCTGCAAGCTTATCGCTTCCCCACTAGAAGCGGCTTTGAGGCATTTCGCACGAAGCTTTAGACTCCGTTTTTGGATTTCGTTTTTGGATTCCATATTGAATTCCTTTTTGGACTCCGTTTTTCCATCACTAAATTACTCCAGGGATGCTGATATTTCAGTTATGATCCTGAAGCCGAAAATAAACTTGATTTAACGTTAGGCATCTTGCATTTAACTATATATAAAATTATGTCTTAATAAAACTAACCAAATATAATTATATAGAAGTATATATTTGATTCTGCCAGAAAATCTATTTAAATATATTATATAATGAAGGATGATAGAATAAATATTTGAGTTTTTATATCCAGGATCTGCCCTAATTAAGCCCTGCAAAAAATTAGATTTCAAGCTTCATAAACAGATCTGACTGTTAACCAGATATTCTCACTATGGAAGTGCCGATAGGCTCAAAAGAAAATATTGAATCTTTCAAACCTATCAACATGTTTTCTATCGACATGTTTTTCAGCTTTTCAAAGCACGTCTGTCTTCAAACATATCCATTCCGACAGCTATAAACCCGTATACGAAGCTCAACACCAGAATAATAGTGGCTCCCGACGGAACATCCAGCGCATAGGAAAGACCTATTCCTGCGAGACTGACCGCTGTCCCGAAAGCTGTGGATATGATCATCATTTTCTTCAGATTGTGGGTAAATTTACGGCTCAGAGTGGCAGGAATTGTTAGAAGGGCGATCACAAGAATAATTCCTACGACCTTGATAAGAACTACAATTGTAAGGGCAATAATACAGAGCAAGAAAAGATAGAGCTTTTCGGTGGGAATACCCTGTACAGTTGTGAACTCTTCATCAAAGCATAAAGCGAGGAACTCCTTATAGAATAAATAGACTGAACCCACTATGATGACATCAAGAGCCAGCATAAGGTACAGGTCTATTAGGGGAACTGTAAGGATATTTCCAAAAAGGTAAGTCATAAGGTCCGCAGCATACCCGGGAGTAAGATAGACAAAAATAATTCCCAGAGCCATTCCGAGAGACCAGAGTATACCTATTGCACTGTCTTCCGGTATTTTTGATTTCTTGCTTATGGTACCCATAACGAGAGCTGATAAGAGGCTGAACGGAAGAACCCCGTACATTGGGTTGATCCCTAAATAATATCCAAGTCCGACACCTCCGAAAGAAGCATGAGCAATTCCACCGCTGATGAAAACAATCTTTTTGACAACAACATAGGAACCTATAATTCCGCAGGCAATGCTTGCAAGGATTGCGGCTATGAGGGCGTTCTGGATAAAAGTATATTGAAGAAGATCAAACATTTTTTATTTCTCCTTGAGAGACTGTTTTTCAAACCTACCCTTGATCTTCAGTGATCCCCTTTGTGCCTATCCAGCACTCTGTGGGGCACTCCATGAGCAATCAGTTCAACAGGACACTGGTAGGTGGCCTCCAGGTCTTCAGCAGGGATTTCTTTCGAATTATGGTAATGAAGAGTACGGTTCAGGCAGGCTATCCTGTCAACATAGACAGAAACTGCACTGAGGTCATGCGTAACCATAATTATTGCCATTTCCTGCTTGAGCCTGTTAAGGAGCCGGTAAAGTTCATCCTGCATGTGAGGGTCAAGACCGGTGTTGGGCTCGTCAAGGAGGAGGAGTTTAGGATTCGTGGCAAGAGCCCTGGCAATAAAAACCCTCTGACGCTGCCCACCCGAGAGCTGGCCTATCTGCCGGTCCTTAAGCTGGAACATTTCTACTGTTTTCAGAGCCTCTTCAGCAGCCTTTTTGTCTTCCTCACTGTACTTTTTCAGAAAACCCGTATGGCTCATCCTGCCTGTCAGGACTACTTCCCAGACGCTTATAGGAAAATCAAAATCAAAGCGTCTGTACTGAGGGACATATCCTACAAGGTCTCTACTTTTTTCCGGGGGCTTCCCAAAAATTTTCACATTGCCTTTATAAGGCTTCAGGAGTCCGAGGAGCACTTTGAGGAATGTAGTTTTTCCTCCACCATTGGGTCCAATTATCCCAAGCAGCCCATTGGGCTCTTTTAATTCCAGATTCACAGCCTCAAGGATTATCTGGTTTCCATAGCGGATCCAGACATCCTCTAGCTCTACAACCTTCTCCATTACC
>CAYSWX010000103.1:0-3107 GCA_964434965.1 uncultured Methanosarcinales archaeon | reverse complement strand
TTTCTGACAGGCAGCAAATGGAAGATATTCTTTCGAAAGCAAAATTTATCCGCCTCGCCCTTTCCGATGCCGAAACCTCGTATATTGTCCCTATGTCTTCGGCTATAAGGAAAACGCTATCTATTTATACAGCTCCCGGAAAGGCAGGAAAATCGAGATCCTTAAAAAGAACCCCAGGGTCTGTTTCGAAGTCGCAGTCGAAATTCTGCAAAACTCTTCACGATAAAAGTCCCTGCCAGTAAATCGTGAACTCTCTGCCTCATATACATGAAGAGAACAGGCATATATATTGCTAGAGGTATGAGGAAGTACCATCCCAGGTGTTCGTTATTTTCAATAATTTCCCGTCATCTTAGCAATGGTCCTGTGCAACCCATGTATGCTTAACCCGCTTCCGAGGTACATCATTGGGCAGCGTCCTGCCAGGTATTCAAGGTTCTCATCTCTGCAGGCACCAAGTGCTTTTTCGGTTTCGGTTTTCCAGTGTATCCAGACTTTCTTTGTGCCCTTTTCTTTCAGGGTGGGGATAAGATCAGCAGGCTCGGATTTTGTTATGCCGATGATTGCGCGGTCAAGGACTCCCGGAAGTTCTGAAACATTTTTCAGGGAGCCGGGGTCGGGTTTGTCTGAGAGGTCAACCACATACACTTTTTTGCCCCGCTTTTTTAGTTCCGAGGCAGCCCATTTCATGGCTGGCTTTGTGTTGTCAGTGATTACTGCAAATACATTTGCATTCCAGAAGTTTTCCCAATCTGAAGCTGTTGGTTCCATTTTAAATCCCCCTCTGATTAGTAATAAATTTGTACATTGATATATCACCTGAGTTATATATGTGTTGCAATCCTGATCTGCTGGCAGATTTGCCTTGAAAACAGTGTAAAATACTAAAATGCAGCAAAAGGAAAAAATTAAATGGCAGAAATTAAACGATGTGCTGCCTTAATACCAAAAAAATATAAAAATGAAAGGGAGCAGGATTTCGATTAATATATTTACTGTCCCTGAAGCCTCTGCCCTGCAGCCTGAAGGGCTCCGCCAAGTGCCTTTGCAAGTTCACATTTCTGAGAACACTCTGAGGGGCAGGTGCAGTACTTTGGCCCGTTTTCCATCATCCACTGCCCAAGGAAGCCAAAGGCTTTGAGCTGTTCTTCATTTGCGGTCTTTACAAAGTTGTTAAGAGCTTCCAATTCCATTTTTGTCACCAGGTAGCAGATTGCTGTATATATTTATATACTTGAGCGTCATAATTGTGTACAAATCGTGGAAGGTACAGAAAAATAACCTTATATGGGCCCTTTAAGATACCTTTCGCCTTTTGAGGAAGAGGAAAATGGAGACAGTAAACGGCAACCCGGAATCAAGTTACATACAGGAATTGCATTCCATAAAAGAAGAAGTTACGACCCTGAGAAGCGAGTTCTCCCGGTTTTTGCAGCGGGCAAACCAGCAGCACATTGATGGGATGCTTGGAGAGATGCGGAAAAATGTCATGAAACACATGGTTGACTACCTCTGTGAGGACGCAAACGAGAGGATGCACATCCAGATGACCGGGAATTGCAAGACGCGAGAACTCTGCGAAACGGCATTCAAAGACATCTTACAGGAAACAGCAGGTCTTGTTGGCAGAGGGAGGGTCGAGGCCGGTACTGTCAAACTGTACAGGGACAAACTTGAGGAGTTAAAAAAGGAAGCAAAAACTCCTCAGTGCAACAGGTGCTTTTCAGAAGCAAGCAATCTTTTTGAAAAACAGATAAAACTTATGCGTTCCCTCCAAATATATGATGATAGGGAAGAAAAGGACGAAAAAGGCGACATAAGTACAATCGAGCCTGACCGGATGGTTTCTGAAATCTGCGAGCCAGTAGCAAACAGGCAGAGGCTCCTTATGCTCAAGGCACTTTCAGGCGAGAGCAAGACCTTCTCCGAACTTTCCAAGCTTACCGGGCTTCGTGGAGGAAACCTGCTTTTCCATCTGCAGAAACTGCTTGATACAGGCATGGTTTTACAGAGGAGCGAGAGGGGAGATTATATCATTACAAGAAAGGGATACTCAACGCTTCAGGGACTCTCCAGAATCTATTCTGAAATAGGGCTACTAGAGTAAAGGATAGAGGACCCGCTGCATAAAAATTGTAAATAATTACAAACCTGTAAATATCCATAGGAAAAATGTTATAGTTAAAAAAGAAGGTGCAAAATTAAAGAATCATGTTTAATTAGAACTGGCCAGTTTAGCCATCATTTCCGATAGCATCAACCGGACAATTTTCAAGTGCCTCTTCACAGGCTTCCTTTTCCTCATCATTTTCAGGCTGCTTATATACAAAAGCATTGGAATTGTCATCGTTCATTTTAAAGTTTTCTGGTGAGGTGTCTACACATAAATTGCACGCGATGCAGCTATAGTCACAATAATAAGGTCCGGGAATATTTTCAGCAACTTTATCGGTCTTATCAGCCATACTTCACTCCCCTGTTATGTTTATTTCACAATAGAATTATTAAGAGGATTTATATATAAGTTAACATTTGAAGCTGCTTTTTTAGCACATAGCCTGCTTTTTAGCATACATTTCTATAATTTGATATATGATCCTGTAAATTTTACCCTAGTTATAAAAAAGATCTTCACCAATAACTATTCCTGTACTTCTTTACGATATACAATTTACTACCTATACAGGATAAAGTAGCGTATAAATTGGTGCTTATTCTTTTTTACGAAATATTTCTACTTTATTAAATTAATAATGCCAAATTATGCTGAATTTAAAGAAATTGAGGTCTTTAAAGCGCTGAAGAGGGTGAAATTCTGAAAAATAAACTCCGGCAGATAGAGAACCAAACCGGATACTTTAAAAAGATCGAGTTCTAAAACAAATGCCCTAACAGCATTGAATTAAAAAAGAGATACTTCATAGGCTCAAGCTCTATACCAGAGTTTAAAAATAGATATTAAACGGGAAAAAAGATGGTTAAGGAGGTATTAATTGAAAAAAGGAACAATCAGGCATAATTTGATACACTGTCGAAAGTGGATTGTGGCCTTGACAGTTTTGATTCTTATCCTTTCACTTATTTCACTAACAGCAGGATCTGGAAAT
>CAYSWX010000102.1:0-3171 GCA_964434965.1 uncultured Methanosarcinales archaeon | reverse complement strand
CCGTACTCATAATGGTTTTAACAGCTGTCAGCCCATCCATGACTGGCATGTTAACATCCATTATGATTATGTCAGGGTGTAATGCTTTTGACTTATCTACAGCTTCCTTTCCATTACACGCATCTCCGACTATCTTTATATCAGGGCTACTGGCAAGCATGCTTCTTATTGCCATCCGCATGAAGGCAGAATCGTCAACAATAAGAGTACGAATCATGCTATCCCCGAATTCATTCCCCGACTACTTTTTTAATCTCTTCAATAACTTTAGGAGCCTGGAAAGGTTTTATTATGTAGCCTCTTGCCCCCAGTTTTATTGCTGTTTTTACTATGTTCTCCTGCCCTATGGCAGTACACATAACAACTTTGGCATCTTTATCTACAGTAGTCTTTATCTGCTTTAATGCTTCAATTCCTGTCATCTCAGGCATTACAACATCCATTGTAACAACGTCTGGCTTGAGCGTCTTATACATTTCCACAGCCTGCTTGCCGTTTTCGGCTTCCCCTGCAATATCAAACCCTGCGCCAAAAAGAATGTTTTTCAAAAGCTTTCTCATAAAAGCTGTATCATCAACAATTAATACTTTTGCCATATGTATCCCCAAAAAAAATTATCTTTTAGATAATTTATCTACCATACTGACACCACGAGGGGTCAATTCAATTTCTTTTCTAATTTTTACGACTTTAGCTAATCCAGAATCGACAAGACGATCATAATACTCATTTAATTCGTCCGTTGATACTCCAACTATATTTTCAATTGATGCAAAATCCAGCCCTGAATATACCAGAGTAAGAATTTGTATTTCATTTTCTGACAGTTTAATTGCCGGTTTATGCTTATCGAAAAGCCGCTGAAGGTAGCCTTCAAGCATTTCCAGCGTGCTTTCCGGGCAAAGAACCAGGCTTGTTACTACGCTACTTTTTTCAACATGAGAAAGGACGAGAACCTTCCTTTGTTTCTCACCAATATTTCTAAGGTCGCTTTTGACAGATCCGAGATTCTCAATTGGTATTCTTTTCTGATTTTTAGCGGACAAAAACCAGAAACCTTCATCTGTTACACTGAAATATCCTTTCTCCCACTGTGCATCTGATGAAACAACCCCCCCAACAGTAGCGGACGACAGGAAAAACACTGCAAACTTATCTGCTTTGAGATTAAATGCAATGAATTTGAAGACCTGATAATGGAGATTTTTTGGGAGCTGGAGTATAATTTTTCCTTCTTTTTTTATCTGGATGCAATTAACACCCTCAATATCGACATCTTCAAGGTCTTCGATTTCCCTGAGTAGGATATTCCTCTTTCCAATAACGAGACTGCTGTCTGTGATTACAAGTTCTGCATCCACCCATTTGCCATCATATACTTTCACAGGAGCTCTGAGGTGGACTTTATCTGTCATCCCCTTATCTCCTTCAGCTCTTCCTCGCTGAATAACTCTTTAAGGTCCATTAATGTGAGAAGTCCATCCTCAAGTTTTCCCACTCCCTTTAAGAACTTAGAGTCATCTCTCAAAGCTAAAAATTTGGGTATTTCTTCTATATTCTCAGAAGATAGGTACTTGACTTCACTTACGCTGTCGACCATCATCCCTATAGTAGCATTATTGTATTCGATAACAATAATCCTGGTATTTTCATCGTTCTTTTTTGGTTCTTTACCCAGTCTTATTCTAAGATTGATAATTGTCGCTATCTGGCCTCTCAGGTTCAGGACTCCCTCTACAAAACCGGGCACATTTGGAATTCTGGTGATTTGAGTTGGCAGGATAATCTCCTTTACCTGAGAGATCTCAACTCCATACCGCTCTTCTCCAAGACTGAAAACAATCACCTGAATAGTATTATCAACATCTACAATCTGGTTATGATAACTCATTTATATCACCTGAAAGGGGGCTTGCAGAAACTGCATAATTCAGGTTATAGCACCCCATTAGCCCCCGGATTAAACTGCTCCTGATTCTGCATTCAGTGTGCTTTTACACTTTTCTTTCTGTCTAAAATCTGTGGTTTTCCAGAAGAGATTTGATTGTTTTTCTGTTCCCCTGAAACTTTGAAAGTTTCTACAAGAACATCGACTGTTTTCTGGGCAAGCTCGCTGACATTCTGCACAGCACTACTTACCTGCTGCATGGCAGCTGTCTGCTCCTGGATTGCAGCAGAGGTTTCTTCGCTGCTTGCCGCATTTTCTTCAGCAGTAGACGCAGTCTCACTGATGCTTTTCTCAATGCTTTCAATCTTTTCCAGACCTTCATCAGAAAGCCTGTCCAGTTCGACAAGCATGGAATTTATAGTGGAAACTGCGTTGGCAATCTCCTGACCTTTACTCAAAGCCTCTTTAATGTTTTTGCTTCCGGTTTTAGCCTGATTGTCTGCGATGTTAATGGCTTCAGTCACTTTCTTGGTCTCTTTCTGGACATTTGTAACAATTACATTTATATCATCAGTACTCTTCCTTGACTCTGCAGCAAGTTTTCTGACCTCATCGGCAACAACAGCAAATCCTCTACCGTATTCACCGGCTCTTGCGGCTTCTATAGCTGCATTTAATGCAAGGAGATTGGTCTGGTCAGCAATTGATTTGATTTTACCAGTGACAGCCCCGATGTTATTGACAGCATCGTCAAGTGATTGAATAATTGCCCCAAGATTGGAGATTTCTGCAACAAGCTGCTCAACTTCCTCAAGCGCCATATTACTGAGACCCTGGGCTTCATCACTTGTTTTACCTGCCTGAGAAGCATAGCTTGTGGACTTAGCGGAAGAATCGCTGAGCTTTTTGAAGATCTCCTGAGAAGCTTTTATGTCAGAAGCTGCTGTGCCCGCATGCCTTGAGAGATTCTCGGATCCGGTTGCTATCTGTTCTGCTGCGGTTGATATTTGCTGCATGCCGGTATTCATCTGGCCGACAGCCTCATTGGACTGCTGAGCTTCTTCCAGAGTTGTGAGCATATCTGCAAGGATATTTCCAATAACCGACTTCATTGTGAGAACAAGCTTATTGAACTCATCAAAGGTCTTACCAAAATCGTCATCCCGGAGTTTTTCGAGGTGGGTTTCAAGATCTCCGTCACTGATCTTCCGGATACCTTCCCCAAGAGTCTTCAGGCAAGTATTAGTATAATCTAAAAAGCCCTGAATCTCTTTTTCTTTATC
>CAYSWX010000101.1:0-3237 GCA_964434965.1 uncultured Methanosarcinales archaeon | reverse complement strand
TTGTGTGGAAGTCTTACTTAAAGCTATGTTTTCAGGTCTCAGGAAGGCAAATACAGTATCTTCCACCTCTGCCTCACCTGCAGCGTCAATAACTGCTGTTCCAGTTTCTATCTGAAGAAGCCCACGGTCAGCAGAAATAACCCTGCCTTTCAACACATTCTCAAAACCTACAAAACTGGCTGCCAGGCTGTTGACCGGTTTTTCGAAGATTTCCTCTGGAGTCCCTGTCTGCACAAGTTTTCCATTCATAATGATTGCAATCCTGTCAGCCATTATGCGGGCTTCTGTCTGGTCATGAGTGATATGCAGCACAGTCAACTTTTTCTTTTCATGGAGAGCTAAAAGCAGTTCTCTGGCACTTTCCTGAGTTCTTGGGTCAAGCGCACTCAAAGGCTCATCCAGGAGCAGAATTTTTGGGTCGGTAACAAGGGCTCTAGCAAGGGCTACCCTTTGCTGTTCCCCTCCTGAAAGATTAAGTGGGTTGCGGTCAAGGAGATGAGTTATCTTCAGGTCTCTGGCAATTTCCAGAACCTTTTCTGGATCTCTTATTTTTTTCATCCGCATCCCGAACTCGATGTTCTTTTTCACATTCATGTGAGGAAAAAGTGAATAATTCTGGTAAACAAAAGCAAGGTCATGCTTTTCCGGAGGCAGGTCTGTTACCTCTTTTCCGTCAAGCAGAATCCTTCCGGAGTCAGGGGAATGAAAACCTGCAATCAGCTCAAGAAGCAAGGTTTTTCCTGCCCCCGTAGGTCCGAGAATTGCAAAATATTCTCCGGATTCAATTTTAAGGTTAAGATCCTCAAGAGCAAAATTTTTCCATTTTCGGGAAAGGGATTCAATCTCGATCATATATACTCCAGCCTGCGGAAAGGATTCTTATGATAAGGAATATGGAAAGCGTGACAAGTATAAGCAGTACGGCTATGGGTCTGGATGCCGAAAGGCCGTAGGAAATAAAACGGTCATAGATTAGAGTGGGACCTATCATAGGGTAATAGGCGATAATCACAACAGCTCCAAATTCACTTATGGCTCTTGCCCATGTCATGACTGCACCTATTAAAAGATGCCTTGCAGAAAGTGGAAGGGTTACTAAGAAAAATACTTTCCAGAGGGGGGCTCCCAGAGAACGGGCTGCATTTTCAAGCCTGGGATCCACACTTTTGAAGCCCTCGCGTGCGGAATTGGCCAGATATGGAATGGATACGAAAAGCATTGCAATCACTATACCCGGAAGAGCATCACGGAACTGGATATAAGGCGCAAGAGGATACCCGATAAGCCCTCTCGACCCAAAAACCGTAAGAAGAGCAATTCCTGCAACTGTATGCGGGACCACCACAGGCACATCAATTATGCTCTCAACCAGCCTCTTTCCAGGAAAATCAAACCTTGCAAGTATGTAACCCGTCGGAGCTCCGAGAAACAGAGCTATAAGAGTTGCAAGAAAACCCGCATACAGAGAGAGAAAAATAGAACTGATTACTGAACGGTTTTCTGCGGCTTTTACAAGGCCTGAGAAATCCTCGAGGATTTGGCCGACGATCATGTTTGAAAGGGTCAGGAAAATAAAAAGAAAGAGAACAAGCAGTAAAAAGGAAAAGACGAAAGTCAGAGGTTCTATTCTACGAAATTTTCGGGTTGTGGATTTCATTATTATATCCTTTTACTGCCGTTTTTATTTTTAAGTAATTCCCTGAATCTCTGCTTTCTGATACTCACCTTTTTCAGGGTGCTTGATGTAGCTCTCTGGATCAAGGAAAAAATTTAGTCTTCATTCCACAAGAGACTGTAACTCTTCAGGCATTTTGTCTTTCCCTTCTGAAATTGCAGGGACAATTGGAGGCTGCCCGTTCTCTATGAAAATCTGCTGACCAGTTTCATCAAGAAGGAGTTTTACAAACTCGATAGCAAGCTCAGGGTTTTCGGCATTAGTTGGTATGGTTACACCGTACACGATAGGGGAACCGGTAACTACTTCTCCATTTGCCATTTCCACCTGAACCTTTGAATAATTGTCAGCATATTCAAGAGAACTCATGTCAATTTCAGGCGGGAGCTCTACATAGTTAAAGCCATGCTGCACAGCTACACTCCGGTAAATGTAGAGATAATCAATTTCCCCGGTCTCAAGAGCAGAAGAAAGCTCAACTTCCATACTTCTGAGCATGATCTTACTGCTGTTCGGTGAAATTTCTTCGGTTGGAGGGACGTGTATAAGAGTGGTCCCGTTGTCATATGTAGTAACAGTCATACCCGTGTTATTCAGCATGAGGTCGTCATAGATCAGATCGTCATTATAATAAGATTCAGCTAACTGGGTTACCATCTGTGACCTGTATCCTGCAGGGTCGTCATTGGGATTGGAAAAGCCAAAGCGCACATCAGGGCGCCTGAGAATATCATACCAGTTATCTGCATTGACTTCATCGCTGTATTTACTCTCATTTGTATATGCAATTATCATCTGGTTCCTTGCAAAAGCCGCATACCAATCTGCATATTCTGGCATCATCATGGATGGAATCAGTGCATAATCTGCAGACGCAAGCACATCAGCGTTTTTCCCAAGATCGGTGATCTTTCTCACACTCTGTGCACTGCCTGCAGCTTCCCGCTGAACATCAACACCCGGATGCTGAGATTCGAACTCGGCTTCAAGTTCTTCAAAGGGCACACTCAGGCTCCCGGCATGAAAAACCGTAAGGACTGCCTCCCCACTTGTGGCATTATTTTCAGAAACGTTATCCATCGCTCCTGTGTCCTCGTCCCCTAACTGATTATCAACACAACCAATGCCGGCAAATATAGCAATAAGGATTAATAAAATACCAATTACCTTGAAAACTCTCATTCTACCTCTCATCTTGAAAACTCCAATTTACCTCATAGTTATGTGGTCTTTAACATAACAAATATAAACCTTTTCAGTAAAACTTTTACGTTTTCACGTGAAGAGAATCAGGATAGACAAAAAAGAAGGAACTGAAGCTTTAAAAAGCGTTTTCAATATGGGAAATCGGTTTATATAAAAAATAAATCGATAATCAAAAAGTAAAGGAAAGATCTATTGATCAAAATAAGAGTCAAGAATCAGAAATCGGGTGATATGAGTAAAGCAAAGTTAACTTGCATTTAGTCACAAAATCTAGCTTTTAAAAAATCAATAGAGCAAATCAAATAGTAGAATTTAAGTAAAATTTACTTACTCAGATTTAATAAGATGAGAATATA
>CAYSWX010000100.1:0-3740 GCA_964434965.1 uncultured Methanosarcinales archaeon | reverse complement strand
AAAAAGCCCTGATTACACCTCTCCGAGACCGATTTAAAGTTGAAGTCGCAAATGGATCTGAGATGGATATCCAGGGCAATATCCTTGCCCACGAATATAATGTTGAGTCAGGAAGAGGAAAAGTTGCAGAGGTCTCTAAAAAGTGGTTCCGGATAAGAGATACCTATGGAGTGGAGGTTTCTCCCGGACAGGATGCAGCTCTAATTTTGGCAATTACGGTAGCATTAGATCAGATGACACACGACTGAACTGAAAGGTTTTAAAGAATAACAGAAATTTGCCATCGGGCTGATAGTTATAGGGGAGAACCGGGCAGGCATGTTGAAGGGTCAATAGAAACTGTCACGGGGCAGGAAAGGTGCAGGAGGAGAGGCAAAAAAGCAGCTGATGACATTAAAAAATAGCTAATTACTCAAAACGGGATGATGACCTAAAAAATAACAGGCAGCACCCGAAAACTGGAGTAAAAACTGGAGTATCTCAATGACAGCAGAATCCACAAGCTTTGTAATTGCCTTTGCAGTGCTACTCTTTGTCTACAGCCTTGTCTCCCGAAAAATCTCAAAAACCGTTGTCACTGCCCCGATGGTTTTTGTGGCAGCCGGAATTCTACTTGGCCCTGACGGGCTTGACATGGTCGAACTTTCAGCAAACAGCAGTTTCGTCCTCACTGTAGCAGAGGTGGCACTGGTACTCACGCTGTTTGCCGATGCTTCCAGGATCGAACTGAAGGCACTGCGCCAGAAGGAAGGACTGCAAAACCGCCTCCTCTTTTTTGCCCTGCCACTTATTATTATTGCAGGGACTGTTGCTGCTGCGATCATGTTTTTGGACCTGAACCTTGCGGAAGCTGCACTGTTGGGAACCATTCTTGCCCCAACAGATGCCGGGTTGGGCCAGACTATCGTAAGCAACCCGAAAGTACCTGTCCGGATCCGACAGGGTCTGAACATCGAAAGCGGGCTCAACGACGGTGGGGCAATCCCTCTTTTCATTTTCTTCCTTCTGCTGGCTACCGGAGAGGAACTTAACCAGCCGATAGCCACCATTTTTACTCTGGCAATTGAACAGATAGGATATGGAGCTCTGGTCGGAATCACACTGGGCCTGCTTGGGGGATGGCTTTCCGGTAGTGCTATCAGAGCAAGATGGACTTCCAGGCTTTACCGCAGAATAGAATTTCTGGCGCTTGCCGTTATCTCATGGCTTGTGGCTGATACGCTGGGAGGAAGCGGATTCATAGCGGCCTTTTTAGCGGGAATGGCAAGTGGAGCTATGGGCAGAAGGATCGAAGAAGAAGAGATCATTCTTACGGAAGCAGAAGGGAGCATCCTGAGCCTTGCAGTTTTCTTCATTTTCGGAATCACAGCAGCTACAAACCTTCCATCTATCGGCCTATCGGAAGTCGTTTATGCAGTGCTGAGCCTCACTATCATCCGCATGGTTCCTGTAGTAATTTCTATGATAGGTACGGGTCTGCACCGCGAAACCGTCCTCTTCATGGGCTGGTTCGGCCCAAGAGGCCTGGCATCGGTAGTCCTTCTGCTCATTGCCCTGGAGGAAGCAAGAGGAATTCCGGGGATTGAAACGATAGGTCTTGTTGTGATCACCACAGTCCTCATAAGTATTTTTGCCCACGGAATTTCCGCAGGTCCTGCAGGTGAATGGTATTCAAGAATAGTAGCTGCACTTCCAGACAATGCGCCGGAAAAGATTGAAGTGAAGGAACTGCCTGTACGTGAAGGATTTGTCGTTGCCGAAAGCGTGCAAAAAAGCCCCCGGGATATAGAACGGGAAGAGAAGCGGGAAGAGTTACGATGAATGTATCTATTCAGGGTAAGGGAGGTACATCTTCAATCGCCGTATCAAGTGCCCCTATAACAGGCATTTTATTCTTTATTAGTGTAGATATGTATCCTCTAATTCTACAGAACACATCTGCTCTATGTGGTTTCCTGAAATTTCCCGAGATCTTTTGTTGAATTGTTATCATCCTGAGATCTCTTTCTGCCTGGTTGTTGCTAAAAGGAACTCTCAGATCCGTAGCAAACCTCAATATTTCTTTTTCATACTTTGCAAGTCTATCAAGAAGGTTTTTTGCCTCACTCTGCGCTTGTATTCCTCTTTTAACCTTATCGTCTTTTGATATTTCAGGTGGAGGATTGTCCTCAAATCCTTTTATTAGTATTGAATGATACTTTTCTATGAATGTTTTGATCGTATCTTCATCTATTTTAGTTTCCAGTTTTCTGGCACAATCAGCTTGTTCTTTAATTTCATATAGGAGATCCGACATCTCCTTAGCCCACTCTTGCCTGTGTTTTTTAAATATATTATCAAGTTCCCTTTGAATATGGACATTACATAAAGCATGTTCACATTTGTACTTAAAATAAGATTTCCAAAAGTCATGGACTACTATTCCCCGATACTTGGGCAACACTCCCATTTTATTCATTGCTTTAAAACCTCTACTTTTGTGATGAAAATAGTATGTGTATTTTTTTGTAGAGATTAAATGGCATTGTTCCCTTCGACTATTAACATTAATTCCAGTTTCGTCGCCATGAATTACATCTTCTTTTATCAGTTTCTTCTTTATGTAATTTGTAACACCTTTCAATTTGTGATACAACTTCTTTTCTGCTTTGATTATTGTATCAGAGCTGATCTTAAATCCAAAAATATCTTCATATAGATTCTTGATTCGATTATAGGGAATTAATTAGTAGTTTCGTAGGTAAATTGCAGTTGATATAACCGTAATGCCATATTGGACAGGTTTTGTAATTGATTCTGGAAACTCAGCTTTGTTTTTCCAGCTACAGTAAGGGCATTTTTTGATCTCAGCTCGATGTTCGGTCACTTTGCGTCTTACAACTATGTTAAACTCCTGTCATGTTTCGTAGCCTATGATCTCTGATTCCTCTATGTTATGACCACAATATTTACATTCATGCAGTCGATGGCAGACGATTTCATCAGGGTCTTCAACCTTGTTCAAAGTAAAACCAGGGTGCCCTTTCTGACCACCAGGATGTTTACTACTTCCTTTTTTTGAACTCTCGGTTTTAGGCTTCTTTTAGCTGAAAGTGCCATTGGAAGGACGTTTCTTTTTGCCTTTAATACAATTCAACAAAGATTCTAATTCATTTATCTGTTCTTGAAGCTCAATTACTTGAGATTCTAAGGCCTCAATACGAGCATCTTTAGCTTTGTTTTGAGATTCTAAAGCCTCAATATATGAAACAATAGCATCAGGATTCAAGAGGCATTGAGTAAGAATCTCATCATGTTCCATACATAGCTCCCAAAGATTCTGAGTTATATATGATAGTAATTATAAAATAAGTAAATGTTGAGTTTATATGAAAAACAACTCAGAAATTGAGGTAGCTGGATAGTTACACCAATTAGTAAACTATTGAGATCAAGACCCTTGCTTTTATACTTGCCAAAAATATCACAGAAATTAAGCTTTTCATAAAAAAGTTGGATGGCAAGAATCGATCCAATAGGAACACATATATTCTTGTTCGGAATTGTAGGGAAGGCTTTTTGTTTTGTGATGTTCATGTGACCGAATTACACAAAACAAAGAGCACTTATTTTTATATAACTGTCAAAGTCAGGTTATAATATATATAATACCACTTAAAAATTAATTTCTTTTTTCATGCTCTCCCTAACTTAACCAGACCCTATTTCCGTTATCCCAATCATATAGACGGGCAAATATT
>CAYSWX010000099.1:0-3937 GCA_964434965.1 uncultured Methanosarcinales archaeon | reverse complement strand
CGGTCTCGAAAACCGTTCCCTTTGGGATCGCAGGTTCAAATCCTGCCCTGGGCGTGACTCTTTCTAATATAACCCCTACTCAAATTAAGGGTTATTGGCTTATTAGGGGCATCCTTATCTAAAGTCAAATTCCCTTATTGCATGTTTTATAATCGAATTTTTACTCTAAAAGAGAACATATATCAATTAAATTCTGAGATTTCTTCTTCAGTAATTCCAAATAAATCTATTAAGACCTTTTCGAGATTTCCAGATTACTTATCCGCAGATCCATGTTCGTTAGTCTGATGTTATCTTTAACTCTTGATGTTTTCTATAAAAAATAAAACGCAATACCGTAAATTAATAAGTAAAAATTATTTAAATTAGAGATCACACAGTATGTTATAATACATAAGCAGCTCAGGGAAAGAAGAAAACAGTATCAGTAAAAATTGAAAATATCTTTTCTGAGAACATTAAGCAATAAACTGTAAAGAAAGAAAATTTCCGGGAAGGTTATTAAAGAAGTTGAGAAGAATAAATTCCTTTTCGTCTAAATAAATAAAATTCTTTTTTAAATATTTTTGCCACCTATACACTTGTTGTCAAATTATCAAAAATTACCACTCCTGTACCTGCTGCAATTTCAAAAAATATACCATCTATTACACCTGCAAAAAGCAAATCCCTCTTCTATGATTTCGTTCTGAACTTTCAGCTCTATTTACAAAAGATGGATATAAAAATATAAAATAGATATCATATATGTAGTTAATAATTAATTAGCAAAATATTAAATAAGTAGTTCGAAAATACTGTTGTAAAAAACAGATATTACCTGAAAGGAAACTATCTGGGTTTGTCTGGATATTTATTCCGGCTTAAATCAGGAATTCCATAATCAGGTAAAGGAAAGAGCTGAAATGAGATATCCAAAACTCAGCATCACCGCCTGGATATTCCTGGGCTTTATCTTTGGCGTCCTCTCCGGCCTTTTCTTCGGAGATTTATTATCTGTCTTGACACCCTTCAGTCAAGCCTTCATTAAGATCTGGCAAATAACCATCCTTCCTTCAGTGATAATATCGCTTATACTGGGAATAGGCAGCCTGAACCATTCAAATTCCAGAGACCTGACATTCAAGGCAGGCCAGGTTTTGTTAATTTTCTGGGTCATTGGGATAGCACTCTTCTTTTCATTTCAGTTTGCTTTTCCAGTCCTGAAAACCGCTTCATTTTTTAGCACTCGGGATCTGACTACTCCAGAATCTCTGGATATCATTGACATGTTCATCCCTTACAATCCTTTTCGTTCCTTATCCGAGGGTTTTCTTCCTGCTATTGTAATCTTCTGCTTGTGTTTAGGTTTGGCTTTTATGGGAGACGAAAAGAACAGGCCTCTCATGGATTTATTGAGTATTCTCCAGACTGCTCTTTCCAAAATTACAGGTTTTATTGCCAGGACTTTCCCTATAGGAGTTTTTGTCATAACAGCCCAGACAATGGGTACTATCACTTTTGAGGGATTACTGGAGCTTCAGGTATTTCTGATATCTTTAGCTGTTCTGGCTGCTCTGGTAATCTTTGGAATCTTGCCCCTGTTAGTCTCCTGTTTTACTACTTTCCGCTACAGGGATATTATCTCCGCATCATCAAAGGCAATCATCCTTGGATTTTCAAGTGGTACGGAATTCATAACGCTGGAACTGATAAATGACGGAGTTAAAAAGCTCTTCGAGAATTCACCGGAGAATAACAAAATTAATGATGATATAGAGTCATACAGCAGAGTTCTGGTTCCTGTGGGATACACTTTTCCTTTGCTGGGATCTTTTGTTCCCTTTCTATTCATCCTTTTTGTAGCCTGGCTATATCAAAGTCCTCTGGATCTACCAGAACAGCTGAAGCTTGCAACGGTTGGAATTCCCACCTTTTTTGGCTCGTCAAAAGTTTCCGTAGAATGGCTCCTGAGTTTGATGCGCCTTCCTGCAGACTCATTCAACCTTTATATTAGCACGGGTATATTACGCCAGAGCTTTGTCGCAGCGATGGCAAGCATGTCAATATTTTCATTTACTGTGATCAGCGCAGCTTTGGTCTCGGGTCGTTACAGGCTGCAATGGAAGAAGGCTATTTTTTCATTGTTTCTGATCATTTTTGCCCTGGCTGTCCTTCTTACAGGGCTGAATTTTGGCTTTGCCCATCTTCTTGCAAATACCTATCACGGAAACGATACAATTTCCAGCATTGAGCTTCCGAAGGATATCCAGGGAGCTAGAGCAGATGAAATGATCAGCACTAAGATATATCTCTGGAATGATTCTTTACCTGCCATCTCAGACAATCAGTCTCAAGGAGATGCCATACAGAATGTAAAAAATAGAGGAGTTCTGCGGGTGGGGTATAACAGCGACTGTATGCCCTTTGTCTTTTTCAACAAAAATGGATCACTTGTAGGATATGACGTGCAAATGGCCTACGATCTGGCTGAGTTTCTTAACGTTTCCAGGATAGAATTTGTTCCAATAACTGGAAATTTGATTCCTGATTATCTTAATAGAGGCGTCTGTGATATCGTCATGTCCTCGGTAGCTGTAACTCCCGAGAGACTGGACAAAATGAAATTTACCGACTCATATATGACGGTGCACATGGCTTTTGTTGTAAGGGATGAGAGAAAGAAGGAATTTTTAAACCTTGATGAAGTCAAAAAAATGGATGGCCTGAGAATTGCAGTTCTTAATAACACGGCATTTGTAGACGTAGCGTCAGAGCTGTTTCCCAGAGCAGAAATCGTAAAGATTGATTCCACCCAAGATTTCTTTGATGAAGATGGAGCAGATGTTCTTTTTATAACCGCTGAGGAGGGCTATACCAGGACATTAATACATCCTTTTTATGACGTAGCCATATTTGAGCCCAATAATTTCTATAAGGTGTTGTACGCTTATCCCGTATCAAAGAACAGCAGCGAGAATTCCCTTCTTCTCTTGAACTACTGGATAACGATGGAAAGAGATTACGGAGAGCTTGATACCAAATATAGCTACTGGATACTTGGAAATACCTCAGTAGAGAGTGAACCACGCTGGTCTGTGATAAGGAACGTTCTGCACTGGATTAATTGATGATAGTGATAGTAATAAACTGATTTACATCCGATTAATTTTCCATGAAAATGAAGATATTCCAATGTGCAAGTTTAGATTTTAATATTAGATATTTTGAGCATTAAAAATAATATACATGGCCTGATAATAAGATAAAAAAGATTTCAAATCAAGGGGAGAGATATATGAGTTCCAAAGACAACCTTAAAGCTGCATTTACTGGCGAATCAATGGCAAACAGAACATACTTGGCTTTTGCGAAGAAAGCAGATGAGGAAGGGTATCATCAGATAGCCAAACTCTTTAGAGCCGCTGCTGCTGCGGAAACAGTCCATGCTTTCAATCACCTTCAGCGTATGGGCGGGATTGGAACTACAATGGAAAACCTTAAAGATGCCATTGAGGGCGAAACATACGAATTTACGAAAATGTACCCCGAATTTATAGAAGAAGCAAAGACAGAAGGGGACAAAAAAGCTCTCTGGAGTTTTGAAGTGGCAAACAAGGTAGAAAAGGTCCATGCCACGCTATACGAAAAAGCACTGGAAGAAATTGGAAATAACAAAGAAGTTGATTACTACGTATGTGCTGTCTGTGGACATACTATAGAAGGCGAGCCTGAAGGCAACTGCCCGATCTGTGGTGCATCTCCGTCCAGGTTCAACAAAATTGACTGAAATCCGAAACAAAACTTCATTTTTCTTACAATTCGCGGGACATAAAGAGAGCTAATTGATAAAAAAGCTCTCTATCTGCTTTTTTATTTCCATGAATCTTATTATTCCTGTTTAAAAACGGATTTTTTTCTCAAAAACACCATTTCCTGCCGTTAACTATTTAATAGA
>CAYSWX010000098.1:0-4043 GCA_964434965.1 uncultured Methanosarcinales archaeon | reverse complement strand
GGAAAAACTTTCTTGACGCCCTGCATGGAAATCCAGTTGATAGAATCCCTGCCCTTTCTGTTACCCAGACAGGAACTGTAGAACTTATGGACATGACCGGAGCAGCATGGCCGGAAGCCCACTCCGACCCGGAAAAGATGGCATCGCTAGCCCTTGCAGGGCACGAGATTGCAGGTCTTGAAGCATTACGCTACCCTTACTGCCTGACCGTGCTTGCCGAAACCATGGGCTGCAATGTGCGGATGGGCACAAAAGACATCCAGCCTTCGGTCCTTTCTCATCCCTTCTCCGAAGGTCCGGAAAAACTTAAAGTCCCTGAAGCTCTGCTCGAAAGGGGAAGAATTCCCACCGTCCTCAAAGCAACGGAGATCCTGGCAGCCCGGACTGGAGACGCAGGAAATGAAATTCCTCTCATCGCAGGCATGGAAGGCCCCCTGACGGTTTTCACCCACCTTGTGGAAGTCAAAAACTACCTTATATGGACCATCAGAAAACCCGACTACGTCAATGCCTTCATGGAGACCTGCACCGAGATCTGCATTGAGTACGCAAATGCCCTCTTTGATTATGGAGCAGATGCCCTCTGCATGCCTGACGGCGGGATAGTCGGTTCAAGGATGATGCCCCCATCGGTTCTGGAAAACTCTGTCAAACCCTTCTACAAACGCCTCTGCAAAAAAATAAAAGGTCCAGTAATTCTGCACATCTGCGGCGATGTCGGAGATTCCTTGAAAACTCTTTCAGAGTGCGGTTTTGAAGCAATCAGCATCGAGGAAAAGGTCAGCTTGAAAGCGGCAAAAGAGGCAATAGGCAGCAGGGCAATGTTAATCGGAAACGTCTCTCCCTCAGGGACAATGCTTTTTGGGACTCCGGAAGCTGTGAAAGCAGAAGTAAAACAATGTCTTTCCGCAGGTGTGGACATTATTGCTCCGGGCTGTGGGATCGCACCAAGGACTCCGCTTGTAAACATAAGGGCGCTTGTGGAGGCGAGGAATGAGTGGTACGAGGCCTGAATGTGCCTCGCCCGAATTGCGCCACCCGCGTTGCGTCTCGGGACAGAAAAATCCATGATTTTTCTTGTAGTTGCGATGTAATCGCAACAGTACGCGGTTCTTTTCGCTTCGCTCAAGAGGACAAATTTATAATTATTAATTTCAGGAGCACGAAGTCCTTTTTTCACTTTTTCTGCTTGTTCAAACAGACTAAATTGATGAGTTATAGTACTGATCTGGGATCAGAGGGACTAAGTTATAAGGTCTCTTAACTGTAAAACCGTATTCTCTTTATAAAAAAGGCTTGTTCAGACTCTGTTTCAAAATCTGGTGATTTTCAATTTTACATTCATCACTGGATTTTGTTGCTGAGTCACTTGTTCATCCATTATAATAAAAATTAGTTAATTTTAAGTAAAATTATATTATATATTATAATTATTTGTGTGATGGAATTAATTAGAGGCTAAATTCGGAATAGGAAGTACCTTTTTAGTCTATTTTTAGTTTCTAATTATAGGTCATTCAAAATAAAAATAGTATATCACGAGGGGGGTGAAAATTATGGCAGATAGTGAATACTTGAAAAGATGTAGCAGGTGTATATTACCCGAAACAGCACCAAACATTATTTTTGATAAAGATGGAGTTTGTAACTTTTGCCATTCTCACAAAAAAGTGCGATATGAAGGTGAATCAAAACTTAGAGAATTATTGTATTCGTATCGTAAAGATGGCAACAAATATGATTGTGTTGTAGGAATCAGTGGAGGAAGAGATAGTAGTTACACACTCCTTAAGCTTGTAAAAGACTACAACCTGAAAGTTCTGGCAGTTAATTACGAAAACCCATTTACTGATCCCCAGGCTAAAACCAATATTGAAAATGCTGTAGAGGCATTAAATGTTGACATTGTTAGTTTCAAGTTGAAGAATAATATACACGAAAAAACATTTAAACATAATTTTACTTACTGGCTTCACAAACCATCTCCTGCAGCTATACCTATGATGTGTATTGCCTGTAAATTGATTCTTCCAAACGTAATTAAATACGCAAAAAAGTATGATGTGAAATGTGTGGTTACAGGAGGAAATCCGTATGAATACATATCTTTTAAAAGGGAGTTACTGAATGTTTCAACAGACGGAAATTACATGAATGTCTTAACAAAAAGCTTTGGCATAAAAGGATTCGGAGGAATTGCGAATGAAATGTTAAAAAATCCTTATTATTGCCATCCGATGTGTATTCCTACCATGATAACAGGATTTTTGTATGGAAATCCTTATAGTTTTGGACCCAGGTATTTGTCTCCGAATGTTGAGTTTATAGATATATTTCACTATATTCCCTGGCAAGAAGAGGAAGTTTTGTCAAGAATTAAGCAGGAATTGAAATGGGAAAGCCCGAAAAGCTTCAGCTCATCCTGGAGATTTGACTGCACAGTAAGTCATTTAAAAGATTTTATGTATATGAAAACACTCAACATGACTGAAAAAGACGATTTTTATTCTAAGATGGTGAGAGAAGGTCTAATTACTCGTGAGGAAGCGCTCATACGGCTAAAAAATGAAAATAAATTGCATATGGATGAAATACAGAAACTACTTGATAGTACCGGAATCATCGATATTCCCTACTTAAAAAGTG
The DNA here is from genome assembly GCA_964434965.1 of uncultured Methanosarcinales archaeon. GTDB lineage: Archaea > Halobacteriota > Methanosarcinia > Methanosarcinales > Methanosarcinaceae > Methanosarcina. The sequence continues at coordinate 1,397 of CAYSWX010000098.1, read as the reverse complement.
ATAAAGAGGAGATCATTCGAAAAGAATTACTGGTTGAATAAGTCGGATAATTTTCCATCAAGACTATCAAAAAACGATCCCTTTTTTAAAGGCTGATAAGCCTCATTTCTAAGCTTGGGTATGGAACTGGTGTTTCCCTCCAGAGTTTCTCTTCCCGAGTTTCGCTTCGGGAGCACGAGCTCCTTTTCGCTGCGCTCAAGAGGACTATTTAAAATCTTGACCCGTAAAACCTTGTTCGCTTGACCTAACCGCTCTTGTCCCGCTCGACGAAGGAGAGCGGCTTTTCCCGTGAAAAAGCAGAGAAAAATTCAAGAAAAAGAGAAAACGAATTAATTTATCCAGAAAATCCTGAGAATTCAATTATTCTACTCAATTTCCGCAATTAGAGGCATGTGATCACTCAGAGTTATCCAATCCTCATATTTACCAAGAGAAACAGGTTTCCTGCAATTAATGAGGTCTACAGGTGCAAATATATAATCTATATGATAAGGAGTTTGCCTATTTTTTCTGAAATATAGTGTCGGATCTTTCTCATTTCCAAACTTTACCTGTTTTGATGTATGATATATACTGGAAATCTCAAATTGATTTAGCAGTTTAATTACATCGGTAAGTGTCCCATGAAGAGGATATTTAGGATGCTTATCCCAGATAACATTCCAGTTAAAATCGCCTCCAATAATTGTTGGGGACTTGAATATATCTTTATAATAATTCAATGACTGCCAGACTTCTCCAATGTACCTTCTTCCCAGATCTTCTTTATTGTTTTGTGACCAGACCGCTATAAGGTTTATTTCTCTTTTATTGAGCACTTTGACTGGAAGTACATACCTGTAATTTTCACAATAGGACTCATGAATTGTAATTTCAAATCCATTGAAACTAAAAACAGCCAGACCCTTGTTTTTATTGTCTCCCACCCACAAAACATCATCGTAAAACTTATTTTTGAACTTGTCTGGATGCTCACATTCTGGAACTATTAATAAGTCAGGCTCATAAGGAAGAATTTGTTCGTATTTCTTTCTGAAAGCCATGTTACAATTCCAGGTTATAACTCTCATACTAACACCATTAACGTGGTTATTGATCACTAAAAGCTTTAGATATAAATAGGATAAGATCTTTCTTAAAAATAAGAAGCACCAGGTCAAAAAGTTTGTTTTTTTGATTGAACTTGTCTGAAACTCGAAATTACTTCTCTAAATAACAGAATTAAAAACGGTAAAAGCCTGAAAGGGCTCAAACAAAGCGGAATTGAACTATACCTGAAAAACTCTTTTATACGTTCGTTTTTTTGTTACTAATTCAAATTTTTTCTTTCTTCTCTTTCTTTTTGTGAAGGGCCGCCAGACAAGCTGGCGGGGTTTCCTATATTATGCGAATTTAAA
>CAYSWX010000097.1:0-4046 GCA_964434965.1 uncultured Methanosarcinales archaeon | reverse complement strand
TTTGAACTCTTCTTCTATATTATCCCATATTTCTACTAAAAGGTCAGTTTCTCTACTTTGTCTGGTTACTCGCCAGTCTAATTCTGACAAATTCTCTAAAATATTCTTGAGATATATCTCTCCAAAAGCTTCGAATATTTCTTGAGAGTATCCCGTTGAATATCCATCTGATGTAATACATGAATTGTGTAATATATGATCTGACAAAACATCGGGGGTTATCCTGAGTTTAGATCCCACAGGATGGAGAACTCTACATCTTTCAAGAGTGTCAAGTGCTCCGTTAAGCTTGGATTTTTTTACCTCTAAGTATTTAGCCAACTTTTCAATGAATTCGTTTTCTTTTTGGATTGGAGATAAAATAGAGACAATAGAAAGTAGATCTCGACATAAAGGTGAATCAAGATCTTCACTAATGACGCCTGATATTATATCTTCCTTGAATCTTCTGAAAACTGTCTCTTGAAACTCTTGGTCTTGTTCCAAAAGAGCTGGATGTACTTTATCTTCTGCAATAAGTTGTGCTCCGAGGACTAAAACTATAGTGGAGTCTTTGGCTACTTTAATTAAAGGTTCTAAATATTGATGATGTTTTGATCCAAGTATACTTTGTCCAAGTTCCTCTTTTTCTTTTCTTTCAAGCTCCCCAACTTCAGAAATCTCTTCAATCTCACGAGTGTCAAATCCGCATCTATTGCAGCTGTTTTTAATGTAATTTAGTCCGTGAGGCCTGAAAGCCAGAATTATTTTTATTGGGGACTTTATTATAACATCGGCTTGTTGAGCCGTTTCTAATAATGTAATAATATCTTCTCTTCTATGGGCATCGTCTACCACTATAATACATTTTTTTTCAGGCAATTCATGAATTGAATCCCCTGTTAATGGATTTTCGCTAACATATCTTAGTTCCCACTCATTGTGTTTTGATTCAAAACTTTTCCCAAATTCAAAAAGTATCCTACTTTTTCCAATGCCTCCCCTTCCAGTTAAAAGGGCTATCTTTTTGTCAGATTCTAAGAAGCTATCTAACTGCGATAAAATATTACTTCGGCCTACAAAGTGGTATTCATGGTTCAGCAGGTTTGTACTTTCGAGGGAACGAGAGAAGAACTCGTTTAAAGTTAAAAAAGACTTTAAATAAATTCGGCTTTCTTCTATATGTTTTTTCAGCTCTTGATTTGTATCTCTTACATAGTCTAATATTAATTTACCTCTTAAGTCTGGATTTTTTTGAATATTATCATCTAATATATCTATAAAATTAGTTATAATTTCTTTAGCTTCTTCTCTCGAAAAATATTCTTCAAAATAAATAATAAATTCTTCTATAAGTTCTTCACTAAATAATTTCTTTTCTGAAGAATTAATATAATTTTCTGGATGTTCGATATAATTTTTCATTAAGTTTTCCGCAGGAGATTCATATAAAAAACTATCAATATGAACCTTTGTCAACTTTGGGTATTTTGGTGTCATTTCATTAATTGAATCATCAAAAATATCTGTGTAAGTATCACGGTATTTTTTAATTATTCTTTTGGCACTATCATATAAAGTGTTGGCCAAAATTCCATCGACAATTCCACCTAAGCTCATTTGATATTCCCTTTCATTTTTTGACTCTGAACTCATTAATTTCTCAAAAATATTTAGATAAAATAAAGCTTCTATATCCTTTAATTATGTTTTCCTATTTTGCTTTCGACTATTTATCTGGATTATTCCTAAGCAAATACATTAAACATTTATTGAGTTCTACTTATCGGAAAAACTCAAGTAGGCTTTAAATGTTTCTGATGATAAATTCCAATCTTCTGCAGTATAAATTGGGAACAGGAAATTCTAAGTTAGCGGCGCAATCATAGAATCCTCAATCGAAGTATTTGAGGGGGCTGGGGCGGAAATATAATAAAAAAGTTATCTAGCGTCGGCTTCTAGTTCAAACTTGAATTCTGGGATCGCTTCCACAACTTTCCCAGCTGGAACCTTCTGACGAAGAAATTTTCTCCACTTCAATATTCACATTTTTACAGTATTCACACCTGTAATATCTGATTCTGATGGAAACTTCCTCGACAAACTTTATATCAGGATCTTTGTACTCAAAACATAATCCTGATTCTCCACATTTTTGGCAAATTATTTTTCTCGGCTTCTTCTTCCTCTTTTCTTTATATGTGCCTATATTTTCTGGGCTATCGGTGCTATTTATATACCCACAGTATTTACATTTCCAGTATCGAGTTATTGTAACTTTATATGATTTTCCGGTTGACACTTCTTTTATATCGGGATTTTTGGTCTCCTCATAAGCGTATACCTTGTGGCAGTTTCTGCATCCGGTAACTCCTATATATTTTACATAAGGGAGCAAAACTATTCCATAAATAAAAAGGGAAAATGGAACTATGCATAAGATCACTAGCCAAATGTATGAAATTTTCTCCATATATTCCATCATAACTGCCATCAAGCCGAAATAACCTATGATAACGCTTAACCATGCAATGATAGAGACACCAACTTCTCCTAAAGAATTGATAAAAGGTACAAATCTGAGAATCTTTCTATCTTTCATTTCTCCTTTGTACTCGATTATGCACGTATTTTCAAACCATTCTATCGAATATTCTTTATCTGATTTTTCGCCGTTTTTTGTCTGGGTTTCTACGGCAGGTTGGGTCAATAAAATTCCCTCTAAAGCTAATGAAAATAAGATATAAGTCTACTTAGTTACAGATTACTAATTCGGCTTTGGTTTTAGACTTATGAGCGTAAAAATGGATAAGCTTTTCTAAATATTCTTACCTATTGACCTTTTCGAAAATTTAAGCTATTTAGAGTCTGAATTTACAGCCATGAATAGATCAAATTAAAGGATTGAAGGGGCTGGGGCGGAAATATAATAAAAAAGTTACACCTTTCTGGTTTATAGTTCAAAATTCAAGTCTCGGGTCGCTTCCACCACTTTCCCATCGGATGACCTCAGCATCCACTCGACTGCCATAATTTTTGTCTACCGCCATGTTTATGTGTCCGCAGTCCTGACATCTATAATATCTAATTTCGGTTAAAACCGAATCATAGACTTTTGCATCAGGCTTTCTGCATTCGGGAAGGATTCGTGTTTTTCCGCACTTTTCGCACTTTATTTTTACCTTGCGTCCTTTTCTTCCTTTGTTGCAATATATTATTTTTTCACGGCCCTCACTGGTATCTATATTCCCACAGTGTTTGCATTTCCAGTATCGGGTTATTGTGACTTTATATAAATTTTCAGTGCTAATCTCTTTTATATCCGGTATTTCCCTTTCTTCATACGCGCACTTCTTATGGCATTTTTTACATGTTGTGTTTTTCACATAAAATATATCACCAAGCAAACTGGCTCCGCCAAAAAAAAGTACTATAGGGATCAGAAATAATATGCTCAGTAAGGATCCCAATAAAAGGTTGATTTTATCCATAGCGTAAGTCACTATCAACATAAAAACAACCTGCGAACATATTCCCAGAACAATGTATATTATTCCCGCAAATAATACTGCAACCCAACCCAGGTTACCAATAAAAGGAAGTTTTTCGAATGATATTCGATTGTAAATTTCTCCTTTGTACCTGATTACGCATGTTTTTCCAAACCACTCAACTAAGCAGTCTTTGCTTGACTCTTCGCCGTTTTTTATCTGGGTTTCTCCGGCATCTGGGGTCAATTGAGTTTCATCTATCCTCTAAAGTTTAATTAAAACAAGTATAAACTTTTATTAAGTTTATGAACTACTTATACGTTTTTATTTTGTATTGCTGAGTTGCTGGTTGTAACATCCATTTCCCATATTTATATCGAATAATGAAAATGTAAAGGCAATCTTATAATACATCTCCTCTAAATTTCTATAGTAATGTATGGACTTTTAGGGGCGTGTATATGAAAAAATACATCTACTTTGCATTGTGTATTTTGGTATTTGTACTGATTTTCAGGGGGTTTGTCGGATCACAAAATGATGAAAATGCTTCTCAGGCTCAATCAAATTCATCAT
>CAYSWX010000096.1:0-4201 GCA_964434965.1 uncultured Methanosarcinales archaeon | reverse complement strand
GAAAAAGTACGGGCTTACCAACTGCATTTCGATTGCTGATGATCTTCAAGACAATACTGGAATGAAGGATACTGGAATGAAGGATACTGGAATGAAGGATACTGGAATGAAGGATACTGGAATGAAGGATGCGGAAACGGAGGAATAATATGAGGAAAAGCGCCCTGATTTATGTTTCTGTTGCCTTATTGGTCCTAGCTCTTGGGGGTTTATGGTATTATGGAAATTCAGCTGATGTGAAAATTGTTGATATGAATGCTTCTCCTTTTGGGGCCGGTGACCCTGGAAAGTTAAACATAACGCTTCAAAACAACGGTTTAAGATCCGCAGACGTGTGGCTTGAGATTGAAAATGCTTTTGTGGACGAAAATGGAGTGAGCTACTCAACATCAAGGCTGATAATTTCCGATAATTCCACAAGTCCATGGGATGAAGGATCAGTTTCTCTTCAGAAGCCGATCAAACTTGCTCCGGGAAATAATTTAATCAGTGTATGGTTAGGGTATAAGCTTCCAGGGGAGTACCCTGTAAAGGTCAGGGTCGTTCAGAATGGCAGGCTTCTGGATGAAGACACTTATATTGCAAATATCACATTTCCGGAACTACAGATAAAACTTGAGAATGAGCTTGAGCGTAGAAATACCTCTGATGTGTATAAGGTTTATGGCTATCTCATAAATTACGGGATGAGTTCTGCAGATAAAGTGAGTACGAACTTAACAGTGACAAACGAAAAGACAGGAGAAATTGTGTTTACATCTTCAGGGTCTTATTTCGTTGGAGGACAAGATAAAAGCGCCCTGAGAGCCTGGCCAGGTTATCCATATGCAATTGTAGAAATCGTACATGATAAACCATCAGGAGATACACATATGCCTGTAAAGAATGTGGTTGTTGGGAAAGATGGAGATCGCTTCCTGCTGAATGTAACATCACAATGGAAGGATCAGGTAACATCTGCAGAATTGCATATTCCGGCTCAGGAGGAAAACAGGTGAAGCATATGATTAAAAGAGATGAACTTTTCAGTTGCCAGAGTGCAAAGCTTTTGATTCTTATGCTTTTGCTTTTTGTAATCTGCGCTGGCTGTCTTGATAAGGACCCTGTCGAAGCCAGGGTGGATATACTTGTTGAGGATCTTGGAAATCAGGATTATAGAATCAGTTCTGCTTCAGCTAATGAACTTTGCGCGATTGGGGAACCTGCCGTGGGTCCTCTAATAAAAGCTTTAAAAGATGATAATCCGCAAGTTCGAAGTCTTGCTGCTCTCAATCTTGGGATTATAGGAGACAAAAAAGCTACAAATTCGTTAGTAGAAGCCCTAAAAGACCCTGTTCCGGAAGTTCGTATGAATGCAGCTTTTTCACTTGGTCAACTTCAATCCCTTGAGGCTGTTGAGCCCCTTATTGAGCTTTTAAAGGATGAAAATGGAGAGGTAGTTCGCTATACGGTAATTGCACTTGGAATGTTGAAAGATCCCAGGGCTACTGAACCTCTTTGTGAGGTTCTGAAACGTGATGATGCCAGTATAAGCTATGATGGCGATTCGGATATGCGCTATACGGGTAATTCGAATATACGCTATGAGGCTGTATTTACTCTTGGAGAAATCGGAGATCCACGGGCAGTTGACACCCTCCTGGATCTATTAGCTGATAAAGAAATTGGAAATTCTGCAGCTTCCAGCCTTGGCCGTATTGAAGGCGAATATGTGTTTGGAAAACTTGTTAAACTGTTGGACAGCAAAAACCCTACAACCCGGACCAACGCCGCAGCCGTATATGAGCAAATTCAGGATCCTACTGCTGTTCCTATTTTAATCCGGATGCTGAACGACGAGGTTCCAGAAGTACGCAGAGAAGCCGCATACGCATTGGGTCATTTTAAAAAACCTGAGGAAATTGCCCAGACTGAGCAGCCATTAATTAGTGCCCTCGGAGACAGTAAAGTTGAGGTACAGGCAGCTGCTGCTAGTTCTCTTGGAAATATTGAAAGCAAAAAAGCGATACCACTCCTTGCAGAGCTCATTCAGTCTCAAGATTCGACTCTTTGCATGACTGCTATCTATGCCCTGGAAAGATATAAAGATCCTGAGGCTGCAGACGCTCTTATTGCCGCTCTTGGAAATGAGAACTTGCAGGTCAAAACAGATATCGTTTATTCCCTCGGGGTAATCGGAGATCAACGAGCTGTTGAGCCTCTTATTTCTTTGCTTGGGGATGAAAATTATAGAGTAAGACAAAGTGCTGCAACCAGCCTTGGAAAACTTGGTGATAAAGAAGCTGTTGAGCCTCTTATTAAGGCCCTTGAGACCGAACGAGAGGTAGATGTCAGAATATCGGAAGTTCGAGCTCTTGGAATACTGGGAGGACCAGAGGCTATCAAGTGTTTGAGCTTGATTAGCATTGACAAAGATGAGTACAGAAATGTCAGAATCAATGCAGAAAAGTCACTGGTGATACTGGAGGGAGGTGAGACGGTGAATGCTTCTTCATATTATTGAAATATTTTCTGTTTTATGGATTTTAAATAAATGTTAAAGAAATCAGTAAAATCAAAATGACTCTGGACTGATTAAAGTCCATGAAATATGCTTTACGCCTGCGATTTGCAGGAACATGGAGGAATTAATGAAATGAAGAAATATACAGCATTTTTACTGTTCACTCTCACTCTCTTATTTGCAGTAGTAGTAGGCACTGCAAATGCATCAGACACTACAGATTCAGCAGACAACGTAAGCAATATAACCGGCGCCTGTAATGTTGTTGGTACAAATTATAAATGGGGACCTAATGAACAATATCCAGTAATCGATTTATTTGGAGAGAAAGAAGTTCCACTGTTTACCACTAACGGAAACATTTCGGATGCACATATTAACAAGCTCGCCAAGTTGATTATTGACAGTAATGAACCTCATACACTAAAAGAAGGTGATAAACTCGATCTAGGTCATGGCTACGCTCTCGAAGCCAAGCAGATTCACGGTTCAAAGGTCTGGCTTGAATTCACCAAGGATGAGCAATATATTGCTGATCAGACGGTTTCATATTCTGATGGCAATAAAACATGGACTGTTGCCCTTGATAATGTCCAAGGTGAAAACAACATTATTGTCATGAGAGTTCATGTCAATGAAGTCTATATAGTTTATAACGACAATATATTCGATGGTGTAGAAAATGTAGATGAGAATGTGAACATCCCTATGGTCCAAATTGATGGGATCTGGCTTACTGACTATTCAAATGCCACAACCCTTAAAATTGGAGATAGAATTGGAGAATTCACACTTGAAAAAATAGTCAATGGAATAAATATCTATAACCAAGGAAGCCTTGTTTTTAAAAATACTACGGGATCTTCTGTAGCCTGTAATGTTGCTAGTACCAATTATAAATGCAACAGCTGGTCTAACTGGTATCCTTTAATAAATTTATTTGGAGAGAAAAACGTTCCGTTGCTTGCCAACAACGACCCAATCTGGAAATGTCATGTTGACAAGCTTGCCAGTCTCGTTCTTGATAGCAATGAAAAATACACACTGAAGACTGGCGAAAATCTTGACCTTGGACAGGAGTACAGTATCCAGGTCAAGGAAATCGATATTGCCGGAAAGAAGCTTTTGCTTGAATTCGACAAAAATGGAAAATATGTAGATGATACTATCTTTTCAGCTGGTGAAAATTGGACTTGTTTGCGTGACAATATTCAAGGCGAAGACAATATCCCTGTCCTGAAAGTCTATGTTAGTGACATTTATCAAGATGGACAAGACAGTATTGTCCAGATTAACGGAATCTGGCTTGTTGATTATTCAAATGCCAGAACCCTTAAAATAGGAGATAAAATTGGAGAATATACACTCGAAAATATTGTCAGCGGAACAAATTACTCTAATCTGGGAAGCCTTGCTTTTAATAAAACTCAACATGTTGATAATTCTTCACCAACCCCCGAAAAGGAACCTGGATTCACTTCCGAAAAGGAGGCAGTTATATCCATTAACAAGGGTACAAAATCGTCGATTCCATGTTTATGGGACTTTTGGAAACATATCACAATAGAGGGCAAGTGAAGTTTCTTATTGATAGACAATATAAATAGATGTTCAGGGATAAATAGATGATATTTTTAAGTTATTTACTTTCAGGAACCGGAAAGGAGGTTAAAAGATTTGGAGGTAACTGAGGATCTG
>CAYSWX010000095.1:0-4248 GCA_964434965.1 uncultured Methanosarcinales archaeon | reverse complement strand
CACTGATAATATTAAAATAATGGGTTGTATCAAAAAAATTAGGTTGTGGAAAATTTCGTTTGTTACTCCAGGACATTTTGAACTCTGAATAGATCTTATCACATCAAGCGGTCTCAAATACAGTTTCAAGTTGGCTTTTTTCAGAAATGCTTTTGTATGTTTTCTCTTATCTTTGTATTCTTATCAATACCATCGATTACTATACTAATGATAGCAACTCCAGTTGGACCACCTTTTACATTCATTTTAGTTGTAACAGTATCTGTAGCTGTGTCAATAACTGAGACAGTACCAGGTTTATGAGGTTTATGATGGAAATAATCCCAGACCTCTACATCCCGATTCGCTACATATACCTTTGTTCCATCTGGAGTGACTGCAACTCCGTAAGACCATCTTCCTACTTTCACAGTGGCTTTAACATTGTTTGTGGCGGTATCAATTACAGAGACGGTCGCTGTCCGGGTTTGTCACATAAACCTTTGTTCCTACTGAATTAACTGCAATTCCTCTTGGATAACTTCATAAATATATAGTCGCTGTAGCAGAATCTGTAACTGTGTCAATTACAGAGATATTCTTGGTACCTGCGTTTGCCACATATGCTTTCATTCCATCCGGAATAACTGCAATCCCTCCTGGCCATTTTCCTACAGGCACAGTAGCTGTAACAGTGTTTGTAGCTGTATCAATTACAGAAACAGTGTTACTGTTCCTGTTAGCCACATATACTTTTTTTCCGTTCGGGTTTACTGCAACTCCCCAAGGATTGAGGCCTACATCCACAGTGGCTGTAGCAATGTTTGTTGTTGTGTCTATTACAGAGACCCCTCCGTACTCTTTTGTCACATATACTTCTGTTTCATCTGGACTAATCGCAACTCCAATAGGCATGTATACTTTTATAGTGGCTGTAATTTTATTGTGGTTGTGTCGATTACAGATACAGTGTGACCGTAGTAATTTGTAACATATGCATGTGACTCTGTAGACGAAGCATTTTGGTCAGTAACTACCACCGATTCAGTTGACGAAACAAGGATTAAAAATAGAACCAAGATTGCTGATAATAGGAATAATGTATGGAGCTTCTCTTTGCTTTTTATTGATTTTCCCGACGTATCCTTCACTCTTTTCAACAAAAGAAAAATAATTATACTGAGTACTTGTTGAGAAGCTTTAAACCTTATCTTAACTCTTAACTCTAAGTTTTTAATTTGACAATATTTATTCAAGAAAAGAGATAAAAATGAAAATAAAAATAAGGGCACAGAATCTCAATAGTATTTACAAAAGTGAAGGAATTAGATTGAGATACTTCTCGCTGAAATATAAACAGCAGAAGGGTAACTTTCAAGCTTGATTATAAAAGACGAGATAAGTAATCCTCTACTTGATTTCACTGTAGTTTACTGATCTTTAATTTTGTACAGGAATGTGCCAAGCAAACAGACAACTCCACTGATTATCCAAACCCGAAAGATTTTGTTTTCTGTATTATTCTTCAGTTACAGTAACACTTTCGCTGTCACCGTAATTATCGAAGGTAATTGTCGGACAGTCTCCTTGCAGCGGGGTGCGCCAGCGCAACTTTGATTATGCCTGCAAGTACCGTCTGATGTGTCAGTTTTCATAAAAAATGATGTAGCTAAAGCACAAAACGTTCAGTGATATTGTATTAATTTATTAAAAAATAGATCTTATAGTATTCATTGAAATACACATTATGTGAACAACCCTATATATAAATTTTTAATATCCATGCTTATATAATTCATAAATGTGCATAAATCGTAAAATTAGAATTATTTTCTGATTCACTACTTTTACACATCAATTCTTGAAGAAATGGCTATAAAGAACACATACAGATTATAAAACATGAGTGAAGAACTAAAGGATTTTGAATCGCTGGTTTTTAAAACCGTAGATAGACGGATGTACAGTTTCATTGTTAGAAATATTTTGATGTTTTTCGATGAAACAAAGTTTGTATGGATTAATAAATTTGAAAGCCTAATGTTAAATGAGGGATTCTATGAACTCTCCTATAAAGGATATTATAAATAAGATAGAAAGAAGTTTACAAAAGGTACCTTTAGTCAAATGTGCTTTAATGATTGGAGCACACTCTGTGATATTTTCCTCAATTCCTGTCGTTGTTATTTGGACAGAAAATATTATTTTTGGGATTATTCCACAGTCCGTAGCACTTGATAATCCTATGATTGGCTACATTAAATTTATATCCTCTCCTACGATTTTGTTGTTATTTTTCATTAGTCTGTTGCACGACTTCACGAATTTGATTAAAGTCATGGATGAAACACATGACGAACTAAGCGAAGTAATTTGGCTGCAAAAATTCATAATTAAAATTAAGAAATTTATTAAATAAACTTGTAAATGAATTGGACACAGGCTTATTCATTTAAAATAATCAATCAATTTTCAGATTGGGCTTAAAATAAAATTAGCTTTTGGGATAAGCTTCACCAAAATAGAAACCTCTATAAATCACAATTAATTAAATATTAAATCAAACCAAGTGGGACAAAAGTCTGAAGGGAATGATGGAAAATGAGAGTACTCTATTTAAGAACCAACGTCACACCTCAGTGTTATTATAACTCCTATTATAACTCCTTGAATTTTCTCAAGACACAAACATCTGTTGAAGCATATGATCGACACAAGATAAAATTGATAAAGAGTTTTATAAATGTAATATTAAATAAAGTTAAAACTGTCAGAGATAAAACGAATTATTTAATTAAACTTAATATACTAAGTTATGATTTACAATCTTGCTACGCTGCATTATTACATGAAAATATATTACAAGCAGTCAGAAGTTTATTTATATATCAATTAAATGATCGAGCTGAACTCGTTCGGAGCTGCAAAAAAAAGCGGAATAAAAAACAAAAATACTCGTTGCTTTCAGTTTTGGACATATGCAAAAATAAATTAAAAAGTAATTTAATAAGTTTCATTAAATTAAAATTATTTAGCTCTAAAAGAATTCGTTTAACGGTTATAACATTTCCCTTTTTATTAAATATTAATAGCAAAACAAGAGGGAATAAAAAATGAGAATAAATAAAAAATACTTACTCGCACTATTTTTTAATGTTTGTTATTGCATAATACTTCTAAATATAGCAGTCGGAATTTTAATTGTAACAACCAAACAAAGTATCCCATACTATGCAAGTATAACATTAGTCGCGCTTTTCTTCATTTTAGAATTGATTTTGTTCTATAGTAATATCCCATCAATAGGAATACTAATATTATCAATCATCTTTACAGTTCCCTTGTATATATATAAAACTAAAATAAGTAAAGATGAGTTTAAACCGACTGAAGTTACAAAAATATTAAAAGTAAACATCCTAAAACTTTCAAAAACTTACATTCCATGCACAAAAACAAAATTTGGCACAGATCCTGAATTGGATACAATTTTTAAATTCCAATTATAATCAAATAAGCAGTCAGTATATTGAGATTTATGTAAATTCCAAGTAACTATTCAGCCTGCCAAAATCCGTTGATTGATACCGATTTTGATGAAATTCATGTATCCAATCAATAATTAGTGAGATTCAAAGAAAAGCAATCAATAGCCAACAATCAAATAAAATCAAATTTCTGGAATATACTGATTGAATATTATTAAATATGGCTACTGATGTTGTTATTTTCAGGCTGAATAGTTACAACTCTAAATTATTTTGTATCCATTTTTTAACTTTTTTTTAATTTTAAAAATAAGCGTATACTTTTAGTTCATTAGTCATATACCTTCATATCTGTAATATTGGTCTATAGACACTTTTATTTCATATTATAATCAGTATTTTTCTCAGTTCCAAAATCTAGTGATTTTTACATTTTTCGATTGAAATCTTGAATTTCAAAGGAGATTCAATTTTCAATCAAACTCAATATTCGAGCTCTTCTGGCATCGGTCAGTAGGTCATGTTCAAAGGATTGTGACAATTTTCAAAATCTAGTGATTTTTAATTTTACGTTCATCACTAGTGCATCGATTCCAAAATAAATTCCCTATTTATCTGGGAATTCATAATCGTGAGATAGATTCAATCGTCAATTTTTGTGAATATACTTTGGAATCGCAATACTAGATTTTGGTATTGTATCGTGAAAATTTCGCCCTTGGATAAAAATAAATAACTTGCAGCCGTTACTTCTTATTGATAACCATGGTTATAGGAGTTA
>CAYSWX010000094.1:0-4409 GCA_964434965.1 uncultured Methanosarcinales archaeon | reverse complement strand
ATCTCCTCAAGAAGCTCGCAAAAGAAAAGATCGACAAGAACCAGAAGACGATCGAAGAGCGCAAGAATTTCGGCGTAAACAAGGCGTTAAGGAATCCTTACGCCTAAATTTTTCTTTTTTTTTAAGGGAATTATTCGGCGTTATCTATTCTGAATCTAGGGATGGGATTGGTTCTCATCCCCAAGTTATGATTTTATTTCTGTTATTTATTCCTCGCTATCGTAACTGAGGGGTTCAAGATAAGACTGTATGTGTAAGGGGTAACTAAACTTAGAAATCGAGGCACTAGGCAGAAGTTTTTTCTGGAAAAATGGGAAAATAATTCGATCATTTAAAATAATTAAACATAAAAATCACTAGAAAAAATGAATTACAATACTTGTGGAAAAAATAATGGGAACTATCTTTGAAAGATTTGGGTCAAATAAATATAATAAAGAGGCAGCAGTAAGTCAAAACTTTATTGTGCCTTTATTAACAGATTTTCTAGGTTATTCACTTCAAGAGATAATACCAGAGGAAAATTTTCCCATATTTGATGTTCAAGTTAATCGGGATAAGAAAGTAAGATCAGACAAGTTACCAAAAAACCAAAGACCAGACTTTGTAGCATGTCTTGAGAGTCCTCAAAACCCAAAGTTTGTTGTGGAGAGTAAAGCATCAAGTGAAGATTTGGAAAAACATAAGCCTCAATCATTAGCTTATGTAATTGGAACAGGAGTTAATTTCATAGTCTCGACTAATGGAACTGAATTTAGGATATACTACGCAAACGACTTAGTATTCGAAGCAAAAAATATTGAAGAATTAGATCTAAATTTCGATATCCTGAAAGATATCTTGTCAAGAGATGCTCATATAAAATATTCTCCACAGGAAATATTCCAAAGAATTAATTTGAAAAAATCTCTTAGCAAAACTGCTGCACAAGAAAATGATGAGGAATTAACTCGAAAAAGGTTAAAAATATCTGATTTTACATTCTATTTGAAGAATGTTCATGATACATATCAAAATTGGCAAATTCCTAGTGAGTTCCATTTAGGAGACGATTTTGATTTTCAACAGTATCCACCTGATAAATTGTTAAGATTTCAAAATTATGATCCAAACGATAACTCTTTCTCTAATATAAAAGATCGCAAAATATATTCATTGTCAGATATTGAAGAGAAAGTAAAGTCCAAAAACAAGATATTTATTGGAAATTCGGGGATTGGAAAAACAACTCTTTTAAAATATTTAACTTGGGTTAAGAGTTATGAATGCCTAAAATACCAAAATACTTTAATTCCTGTGTATATACAGCTGAAAAACTTTAGTTTAAATAACTCTCTTCAAAGTCTTATACTCTATTCTTTTGCCGAGAAAGGTCTAAACATTTCTGAAGTGCAATTTCGTGATTACCTTAACAAAAATGAGTTTATCTTTCTTTTTGATGCATATGACGAAGTTCAAGAAGAATACATTGAAGACCTACAACATGAAATGATGCAATTTTTTGATATTTGTAAACAAAAAAGCCATAAAATTATTATCACCTCCCGTAATATCCGAATCCCACGTCTCTCTTCATCCTCTCGATTTTACGTATGTCCTTTAGATGAGTCTCAAATTCAGGAATTATCCAAGCAATATCTCGATAATGATTATTCTAAATTTTATTACCAAATACAAGTAAAAGGTTTACAAAAGGAATCTCAAAACACACTACTTCTTACACTGATGATTATCATTTACAAAAAATATGATCTTATACCTACCTCAAGAACAAAAATCATAAAAAAAGTAGTTGAAAATATTGAAAATTGGGAACTAAATAAGCCCCAGAGATTCAAACCGATTCTTCCTTGGGAAATAAAAATAGATATTTTGAGTGAGTTAGCGTTTGAATCTGCAAAAAAACATGA
Organism: uncultured Methanosarcinales archaeon; assembly: GCA_964434965.1. Classification (GTDB taxonomy): domain Archaea; phylum Halobacteriota; class Methanosarcinia; order Methanosarcinales; family Methanosarcinaceae; genus Methanosarcina. The sequence goes on along the minus strand of CAYSWX010000094.1, from coordinate 2,499 downwards.
GAACCTCTCTTTAACAAAAGAAGAAACAAATGAAATAATGTTTCCAATAGTCGAACATTATGAACGGAATAGAGAAATTCCTTCTAGAATTGAACGGAAAAGCTTGATAAATAATTTAACGAGTACAGGCTTTATTTATGAAAATATTAATGGAATATCTTTTTGGCATACAGCTTTTCTTGAATATTTTGCCTCTAAATCGCTGGCTGAAAAATATATTGAGAACCCAGCTATCATAGAAGAAATCAAAGCAAGGTTATGGTGGAAATTTATTATTATTGGAGCTACTGGATTTCTGAAAGACTCAACTACATATATTGAAAATGTTTTGAAGACAAATTTATATCTTGCTTCGTCTTGTCTGCTTGAATCGAAATCTGTAGACTGTAACTTAGTAAATAAAATAAAGTCAGAATTGACAGCAAACTGTGAATCTTCTATATATGAAGTTAGACAGCGTGGGATTTATTTCCTTTCAAAAATTGAGGAAAATTATCCATCTGATCTTCTTTTTAAGATATTAGACAAGAGCCTTTATTCTGATATTAAACAGATAGCTTTGGAAGAGGTTGCGAAAAATAAAACTGAGAAAGCAAAAAAGATCGTTTGCAGTTTTATTGATTGGAAAGAGAAAGTAACATTTGTTGAACAAACAACTACACAGGGAAGTGTTGCAAAAGCTTTGTCAAATTTTGGTGAAAATGAACATCTAATGATTATCGATATTTGGAAAAAGAATACGGATATATCCACTTGTTCCGCATGCAGAGAAGCTTTTATTGACATTATAAGAAGAAACCAACTAACTGAGAAAGTGAAAGAAAAATTGTATAATTATTATATGGAACCATGTGAACAACCTTTTTTAGTTGATAAAAGTGATCTTGCGAAAGTGATACTTGAGATTGGTGACATAACTTTTGTTCCAAAATTGATCCAAAATCTAAAACATATTACCGATAAAGAAAAAGAATATGAATTTCTCTGGGGATCTGAAGAGATATTAGCAAGCTTTGAATCCAATGATGTAATAGAACAGTTAATCTCTTATGCCATAGATAAAAACCAGTCAAACATTCTGAGAAAATACTGCACTGGAGCATTGAGTAAAAGCAAGAGCAAGGTGGATATTTCTATTTTCGAAATCTTAGTTAAGGATGATAATCTATTTGTCAGGAGAAATGCTATAAATGGTCTCAGAAAATACCCAGCCTTAGAAATAAAAGAAATTTTATTTAGACACATAAACGATGAGGACGGCTGGATTCAACATGAGATTATTGAGATCTTAGGAGAAAAAGGACTATTAATTGAACTAATAGAATATAATCGGTTTCCTATTAAATTCTATGATATTACTGTAGAAGCATACTTAAAACAAATTATAAAATATTCTCTATATAAGTTAATACCTACACTCAATGAGTTAAGCAATATTGTCAAAGATAATAACAGATTGCAAATACAAATTGCAGAAACATATTGCTGCCTCTCTGAAGAAAGTAAGGCAAAAAAGATTATAGAGAATTTCTATGATGAGGACAAATTCATCACCGACGATCATATCCTATATGACACGATACAAATTGCACCTAACTTTGATTTACCTTATTCTATCGAATTAATCAACCGGGTTTTAAAATCGGTTAATACCCTTGAGAAAAAGAGTAGATACGAATACCATTGTAGCGAAGCTCTTGGCAAAATTGGTGGCACTGATTCTGTGGAGTTGTTAAAAAAAATGGTTGAAAAACATGGATCTGAAAAACACGGATTACTAATCGAAAGCGTATTTAGATCTTTAAACCCTCTTGTATCCACTAAAGACGAAGATTGGTATATTAATTTCCTTAAATCACATACTCATCTTAGTGATATTGATCTTCACAGAGTTATCGAGGGGTTAGGTGGAATAGGTACTGAGAAATCCATTAAGATAATCAGAGAAATTGCGCATTCATATAAGAATAATAACTATATACTGAATGTTTGTTTTAGAAGTTATGAAAACATTATGTTTTCTTCTGGAAAATTCATAGATGTTAAAGATGAAGATCTATTTTTATAATCTGATTACACAACTTGAAAGGTTCAAAATTCGGTGGCAGACATAACTTGAGCAACCGCAGAGATTAGAAGAGTTTCAGCAAGTTGATCAAAAAATAGGATTGTCGTTCACTTCGCGAGCATGCGGGCGTGGAGGGAAGTTTCAGATTAATTAAGAAAACGTTGCACTGGCTCCTGCTATCATAAATAACTCTTAGAGTAAATCTATTAATTCTTCTTTGCTTAAGCCAGTTTGATGAAGAATATCAAAAGTGTTCCCTTAGCAAGTTTTGTATGCAAAGGAACAACTGTTCTGTAAGTATTGTCATCAGTTATCTTTTGAAGTGATACATGGCTTCCTTTTTGCCTCACAACAACAAATCCAGCCTTTTCTAATGCATTTACAAGTTCTTTTCCGGATACAACTGGTAATTTAGACATTGGAGACTTCCA
>CAYSWX010000093.1:0-4460 GCA_964434965.1 uncultured Methanosarcinales archaeon | reverse complement strand
TTAAATTAGCTTTTTTATCTTTTATTCCTTCATCGATCATTACTTTTAGCACGTGAGACATTACAACATCAAGATGCCTCTTACCGCATTTACAGCTTCCAAAATGATTGTCTATTTCATCTAAGTTTATCTGTTCTGCTAGAGGAGAGAATTTCTTTATTTTTTCTGTTTTGCAATCATTGCATGGTTTGTAGAATAATTCAATGTCTTCTATCGCTTCCGAAATAGGCTTTATGCATGTATCTCCACAACTACACTTTATTCCCATATCATTAAATATACATATTTTTGTATAAGTACTGTGCTATTTCGTATTATTCCTGAATTTGATAATAGGCATCATTTATTGAAAACCGCAAGCATGAGACGTATCTCTACTTTTTTTATGATTATTTTCAGGATTTTAATTTATCAAGCTATTACAGCAAACCGTTGATTTTTTTTCTGGATAACGAAGCTTTTTTACTCCAGTAACTGGGGAATATTATTTACACACTTATAAAAAATATTAAGAATGATCAAACAATCTAAATATTACTTATTACATAATTGTATTCAGTTAGGTACAGGGGTTTTTACCTGTGTGGAATTCTCTCAGCTTTTCCAAAAATTGCCATGCGGTTTCAGAGGTTATGGGCCAGGTGCTCATAGCAGGGATTACATTTTTAGCGCTTACATTGGTGGGAGTATTCATCTTTGCTCAGGATGATCCCGAATATCTCCCGCACGTTGAAATTCAGCAGCGTGTTGATGCTTCTTTGGATGTCCTTTACCTGAAACACAGCGGGGGTGATTCCCTCTCTTTTAGCGATCTGGATCTCATTGTAAGCATTGATGGAAACAAGAAAGTATTGACAGAAGGGGAAATCCTGGCGTGTACGGGTAAAAACTCCTGGGACCCGGGGGATGTTATTGAAATTGATCTATACAAAACATGGGGAGTTCGCCTGGATAGTGACGACTGTGTTGACGTATTCATCGTCGATCGGAGTTCAAAGCAATTGATACAGAAGGCGGTTATGCCCATTGAAGGCATGTGCGCTCCACTAATGAAGCCGGGCGGACCTTATTTTTTTACTACTGTAGTAGGGGATGATAGTAACGAGGTGAACCTCGAGTATCTGCGTGACTGCGATCCATCAATTAATTTTTCTGCAGTTCCCGATGGTGATTATAATGACACGTACCTGGGAGGTGAAGACCAGAAGATTCAAAATAAGGAGTATAACCCCAAAAACAAGTTTGCTCACGAACTAAAAGATGACCCTATTGACCTGACATTTGGTTTTCGTGAGAACGACTTCAAGTGCTCTGGTCGCTACAATGCAACCATTTTGATGATTTATAGCCTGCAGGAGAGACCTTTAGATGAATCAATGGAACTTGCAGGTGAGAACATGCCGATATTTTATCCTAATAGTTGTGGGGTAAAGAAGTGGCATATGTACAATCAAACTGTGCCTATTAATATTAGTAGTATCTCCGATTTGAAATTCCACATCAATGTTGAAGGAAATGGAAACGGTAAAAAATCAATAGAAATAGATTATCTGGCTTTATTCCTGAGCTGAAAATAAAGGTTACTTAAAATGATAATGAACGACTAGGTGCATTGTAATTTCACTTTGCTCCTTTTTTTAAATGTGCGGTAGAAGCTGTTTCTGAGATGGGTTTAATGTTGAAAAATTTATGGAAGTTTCTCAATAGTTCGGATTCTGTTTCCGGAATCATAGGGGAAGTGCTCCTTACCAGCATAGCGGTTATAATAGCCGGGATGTTTTCAAGTGTGGTTTTGTCGTTAGATAGACCTGTAGATAGTCCCCATGTTGCGGTAGAGAAATGGGCTCGTGCTCCAACTGATATTATCTATATAAGGCACTGTGGAGGGGACGTTGTTGATGCCGATTATCTGAAAATTATAGCTTCCATTGATGGTTCTAGCTACGTATATTCTTCTGCTAACGTTTCCTCAAACCTTAACAAGAGTACCTGGGACGTGGGAGATGTCATTACAATCAACGTGTCTGATAAATGGGGGGCTTCTCTTACAAAAGGAGATCCTGTGTACCTGAGTCTGGTGGATATGGATTCAAAGCAGGTGTTCAGGCAGGCGAAAGTTATTCCTGGCGGCGGAGGTTCAGGGGGATGGCTGCCTCCGGCACAGGTGAGCGATTCTTCTGGGCCGTTAAATATAACGGATGTGATTAAAGAAGGCGATGGGAAACATACAAAATATGTGGTACCAAAAGGCATACCTGCAGTACCAGAAAGTAATGGTGAAGTGTTCACTTTTGGCATAAATATGGCAGAATATGACTACAGGATTGATGAACCGATTTCTAATGTTACGCTCAGGTTTGTGTATTCAACCCATGACAGTTCTTTTAATTACATCAAACTATGGATATTTGATGCATATCCGTATCCTGGGCAATGGTATATGAAGTCTTCATTGTCTGAGACTGATAAGTCACCTAAAAATTATGTAATTAATTTATATGACTGTATAAACACGGTTGAGGATATAGAGGGGCTGAAGGTTCGTATTGAGGGTGTCGGAAACGCTGCAAGTGCTAAAGAAATAAATGTCGATTATATGGCAATATATTTTGAGTGAAATGAATTTGGGATGAAACAGATTTAAGACCGGGGTGTTTGCTTGTACAAATTACGCAAATTCATAAAAAATTGTGATGGGGTTTCGGAGGTCATGGGGCAGGTCCTCCTTATCGGGTTAGTAGTTATTTTTTTCAGTTCTATCGGTGTATTTGTTTTTTCCCACAATAGTCCAGATGATATCCCACATGCAGATTTGCAGGTATGGATGAACGAAACATCAGATACCGTGTACCTGAAGCACAGGGGAGGAGAAGTCCTCTCTGGAAGTGAAATAAAAGTTGTGATAATGGTCAATGGAACCAGAAACGAATTCTCTCCTGAAAACGTGTCCGCAAAGCTGGGAGTGGACGGTGTCTGGGAGATTGGAGATGTTATTGAAATCGGAATTCCTATTGAAAATGGGGACACTGTTAATTTATTTCTAATTCACACACCTTCTAACAACGTGATTCAGAAAATGGATGTTACTGCATCATGAAACGCCGAACTATCAAAAAGTTATTATACAGTGACTCATATGATATCCTACACAATAAAATAATTTCTTATGTGGAGATGTGATTTACGCAAGAGTAACTTGTCCAGGATCAGGTCGCCTTTGGATTGACTTTTCTTTGGATTCGTCATGGAGCTTGCTTCGGAATCCGATTCTGTAACCCCACTGCTTTATAAAGGGGCGTGGCCCCCTGGCACAGAAAGTGCTCCTGCATATTATTTCTGATAAATGGTTGGAATGGGAGAAAGAATGTTATGAATCTGAAATTCATTAAACCGTTTTCTTCATTTCTCAAATCGGACTCCGCAGTCTCAGTAGCTGTTGCAGCTGCTCTTTTACTTGGGATCCTGGTTATGTTTATAACAAGCATTCAGATTTACCACGTTCCCCAGTGGAAGGAAGATGCTGAATACAGCCACATGTCTGAAGTTTATGAGGATATGTCCCGGCTAAAGTGTAATATTGATCTCCTTTCCCTGGGAATGGTAGTCAGTCCGAATAGTGAGGTTGTCCTGAATTCTCCACTTCGAATGGGTGGGGGTAATCTCCCGGTAGTTAACCGCATGAAATCAGGGGGTACGCTTGTCTTTAACAAAGATAAGTGCAAGCTGTCTGCAAATATTGCCTATAATAATTCCACCAGCAAGAATATTCCATCGACTGGTCCTCTTGAATGCGGAGCTCTTTCCTACAGGTCTGGTAATTCCCAATATCTTGACCAGATTTATTGTTATGAAAACGGAGCCTTGATCGTTTCTCAGGGAAACCAGTCGTTTATGAAATTGTCTCCAGGGATAACCCTTGAAAAAAGGGGAGGATTTTTGAACCTATCAGTAAATGCGGTCTGTCTTGAAGGCAGCAACTGGGTTCTTTCCAGCAACAGTGTTGAGGATCTCAGATTGGTTTCACTATCTCGAGAACACCAGTATGACATCACAGGTCTCGAAAGTTTCTACAACACCACTTCTGTATCCCTGACGATTTTTACTGACTACCCGGAAGCCTGGGAAACTTACTTCAGTACCATGGCTAAAAATGAAAATCTCTGGAATACGGAGTACAGCCTTGCCTCAAACACTTCTGCGGTTGTTTTTCGCCTTACTCCTGCAAGTGATGATTTAAATGTGAAGGTCTATAACTCCTTAATAGTTGTTGAAGCTTTATGAGCTGAGGGTGTCTGTAAATGAATAAAATCTGAAAAAGTGCTGCATCCTAAATGCAGCTCATTTCTCCATTTCATCAGAAACATTTTCTATTTTTGCCCCGAGCCTGCGCATATCCTCAAAAAAGTCAGGGTAAGAGATAGAAACGGACTCGGTAGTGTCAATAGTTGTATTTCCTGCAA
>CAYSWX010000092.1:0-4563 GCA_964434965.1 uncultured Methanosarcinales archaeon | reverse complement strand
GGCATATTTGAAAAAATAGAGGTAAAATATATTTTTTCACTACAGCCTGTTTTTATGTAAGTAAGTCCATTATCCATTCAACAAATTCTGTTTATCTATACCTCTCTTCAAAAATTCTCTCAAAAACATGGTGCTTGAAAATGACAAACAAAACAGTTCATATAACCTTCACCGAATCGGTAGGAGGCTCTCTTAGGCAGGCTCTCCGGAACAAAACTGACGAAATTGTCCTGGCTCTTCCGGATGACCTGAGCCTCGGTCCGATCTCCCCTTACGACCCGAAACTGAGAAAAGAGTATTTCGAATATCTTTTTGCTGAAATTGAAGACGAAGAGGACTACAGAACCCTTCCGGAAGAAAACGAAGAATTCTGGGGAGAAGTGGGAGCGTTCTGGAAGCAGGTATCTGAAACCGAAGCCGAAAAGATCGTCTGGTTTACCCGCAGGTCCGTTTTTGAATATACGGGTTTTCTGGAACTGCTTTCCAGGGAAAAAAATCCTTCCGAACTCCTTGTTGTTGACCTCACCGAGGGCCTTGACGTTGTTCATGAAAACGGGAAAACCGAGCGTATAGTCCCGATTTCCCTTGGGGAATTACGGCCTGAGTGGCTCCTATCCGGGAAAAACAAGGCAAGGCGCTTAACGGAAGAAGAACTCGCCTATTACCTGGGCAGGTGGGAAGAACTAAAAAAAGATAACCTGCCGCTTCGTACCCTCTGGAGAGGGCAGCTTTATGCCGAAAATCCTGATCTCTATGACAAACTGATTCTGGAAAGTGTGCCTGAAACCTGGACCAGTGCGGTAAGAGTTGTCGGGGAAATGCTTGGTAAACTCTCGGAGGAATACAACCTTGCAGGGGATATGTTTCTCTATTCCCGCCTGCTCGAACTGGCAAAAGCCGGGCTTGTCGAAACGGAAGGAGAACGCCGTACTATGAGGTCCCTGAAAGTCAGGAAAATCCCGGAAAGCTCGCATTAAGTTCAGGGCAAGCTCTATAGGAAGAGACGACGAAACTCAAGTTTTAGATTTTCTACAGGCAAGTGCAAACATAACGACACCCATAAAGATAAAAATCAGTCTACTGTAGAGGAAATCATCGGGCAGAATATAGTATCTGCCCCAAAAAGAAGGGCAGGAAAATTACCTTCTCCTTTAAGGACATATAATGTTGCCTGCCTTGGCATTTCCTGGCCGATGGGGAGAAGCAACTGTCCAACCTCAATATTTGAAGCCCGTTTCATGTTCTAAACAGGTCAGGCAGCATTATAAAGCTAAGTGTTGCCTGTTTTCGGTTTAACATTTATCCACACCCGGCATTCATTGCATCCAGCTTATCATCTGCACATTTTATATTATGAAGCGTAAAACCCCTGAGTCTTTAGCTCAGGGGATATAAGCGTCAACTTCAACCCTGATTCCTTATGTAATATTCTGCTACCTCTTTACTAACATTTCCGATAGTAGACGCAAAATATCCATCACTCCATAACGTATTTTCACCCCAATAATATTTTTCCAGATATTCATTTTGTGTTTTCCAGAACCTGTTAGTAGATTATTGTTTCAATTTTCTGACTATTGATAATACACTAACTTTTGGCTCACTCTTAATCAGTAAATGGATATGATCTTTGTCGGTTTCCATTTCAAGAATTTCAAAGTTTGACTCCTTTTAAATGTCAATCATAATTTGTTTAAGCTCTTCGCTAATCGGTTCAAGTATGACTTTTCGGTATTTGCAAACAAAAATAATGTGGTACATTAACAAAAATTTGCTATGATTCCGTGTTTCATACTTCAGATTTACCGAAAAGTATACATGTTGTTAAAGCATATAATACCTTTGTATGATGAAAGCGTTCAAGTTTAGACTCTATCCTACAACTACACAAGCTGTTCAATTGAATCAGCACATTGGTAGCTGTAGGTTTGTCTACAATTGGGCGTTGGATCAAAAAATAAAAACCTACGAACAGACAGGAAAATCAATTTCCAGATTTGACTTAAACAAAAAGATTCCTGTCTTGAAAGCTTCTAATGAATGGTTAGGGGAAGTTAATTCTCAATCTTTGCAGGGAATGACCAAACAGGTTGAATCTGCTTTCACTCGGTTTTTCAGAGAGAAGACCGGATTCCCTAAGTTCAAGTCTAAGAAAAATCCTATACAATCTTTTCCCGTACCTCAGCATTACACTGTAGACTTTGAAAAAAACACTATCAAGCTTCCTAAAATAGAACCAATTAAAGCAGTTTTTCACCGGAAGTTTGAAGGCGAATTGAAAACCGCTACTGTTTCAAGGACGTGTAAAGGACATTACTACATTAGTATCCTTGTTGAAGATGGGAAAGAACTTCCTACAAAACAGAAGTATTCAGAATCTACTACAGTGGGTATAGATGTTGGGATTAAGGATTTTGCTGTACTCTCTACAGGTGAAAATATTGAGAGCCCCAAATACCTGAAAAACTCACTTCAGAGGCTTAAAGTCCTTCAGAAAAGAGTATCACGTAAGCAGAAAGGCTCTAAGAACAGGGCAAAAGCTAAACAAAGGCTTGCTGTGCTTCATGATAAAATAACTAATCAGAGAAATGATTTCCAGAACAAACTCTCTTTTAAACTGATATGCGAAAACCAAGCTGTAGCTCTGGAAACTCTGAATGTAAAAGGTATGGTCAAGAATCATCATTTAGCTCAAGCTATTAGTGATTCTGCATGGAGTAGCTTTGTAACAAAATTAGAGTATAAAGCCGAATGGTTGGGAAAAACTATCTTGAGAATAGGACAGTTTGAGCCTTCTTCAAAGCTCTGTAGCGTATGTGGATACCACAATAAAGAGCTTCAGTTAAAAGACAGAGAATGGACTTGCCCTGATTGTAAAACAAAACATGATCGTGACATTAATGCCGCTATCAATATCAAAAAATTTGCTCTCATAGATCAAAATCTAATTGGATCATAACACCTGCGGAACGCGGGGAAGAGCCTGTTGACTTGCCCTCGATGGAGGGAGGAATGACACAGGAAGCCACTCAGTCTTTAGCTGAGTGGTAGTTCACTCCATTTCCCTTACCATATCAAGGAGCACAAGTTTCCTTGCTTCCTGTACAGGAATAAGGTATCCATTGACCTCATCGAGCTTTGGATTTGCAGGGTCCACCCCATATTTTTCAATATAATCTTCCCTTGCTTCCTCTATTATTTTTGACATCTCCTGCTCGCTTATTACAACATCATAGTGCTCGCCTTCTATCGCACCTTCCGGCGGTTCTCCAGTCTCACTGGCTATGACTCTAAGATCGCTGTAAAGAATAGTGCCGTCCAGATAATTTGGAAGTTCTCCCCTGGCAAATTTGAGATCATTTTCCGTAATATTATATTCTTCATACAGCTCTTGCAGCTCTTCATCTGTATAAGTTACATCTTTATTGAAGAGAAGAGCGCCGGCTGTTTTATCCAGGTTCATGTAGTTTAGCCCGAGAATGCCTATAATGATCACAAAAATTACAATCAGTGCTGTCCATATTTTGTTCATATCATATCACCGTGGACCAGCGCAGAATAATAAGAATCCGCGACATTACAGATAAAAGAAACTTAAAATCATATAACTTTTCTGTGAAAGATCAAATAATCAATTTTTATATAATAACCAGAGTATAAGAAATTCAAACTTTTCCTCATAGTTTTATATCCTGGAGAGAAAAAGACAAATATATCTTATTTTCAAGTTCACTTAGAGTGAGCGAAAGCAAGAAAATAAGAGAAAAGCACAGGAAAAATGAATATCAGGAGGAAAATAAGTGAAAGCAAAAAATATCTCAGGCATCCTCCAAAAAGAGATTTATTCCGATCACATTCAAGGAAAGAAATGAAATGCTGCAAAAAATAGACACCCGATTTTTAGCAACTGTCTTTTTAGCAACTGTCTTATTAGTAGCGTTAACATTTGCTGCTATTTTTTATTATTTTGCAGAGCTCTTTTTTCCATGGTATGTTTTCTCTTTGGTCTTTAGCCAGGTAGTGGGTCTAATGTTCTTTTCCTTAATTACGGCAGCTTTAATAGCCATAGCAATTTCGGCATTCAAATTTGCTTTTCAATTCTATAATCAAATAAAATAAAATAAAATACAATAAAATAAAAATAAAAGCTTACATGTATTCCCGAAATTTTGAAGGAGCATATATGAAATTGAGATGTATTTGCTGTTGAAAGTCACATTCAAGCTTGATGTTTCTCTGTTTTGCCTGGTTCCTTCATAACTATGTGCATATTTTCAACCCACAGGAAACGGTGAAGAACCAATATTCCAACTGTTATCTGCAGATTATATGGTCTGATCTCTGCAATATCCGTAATAAACTCAGAAGATCTGGAATATTTCTTGATATAAGTGAAAAGTACCGAGCATAGTCGAGCCACAACTCGACCGGTAAAGGTTTAGAGCTATTACTCCTATTATGCAGGCAAGCAAAATAACTGAGGCAAAAAGATGCTGTACCGCAAATTGGGAAAAACGGGTGAGAAGGTCTCTATTCTTGGATATGGCTGCATGAGGCTTCCAG
>CAYSWX010000091.1:0-4563 GCA_964434965.1 uncultured Methanosarcinales archaeon | reverse complement strand
TTGTCTGGAAAAATCTTGAATGGGAAAGGTCTGGCAGATTTCTTCAATCAAAAAACATATTGGAATGGAAATATCTTATAAAAATTAAAATCGCAAATATAATAAAAAGGAATGAAGTTCAAACACCAGATACTCATTAACAATGGTGGGGGAAGAAAAGCTGACTTTTTATTCAAATTCCTGATCTATGTTTTTGTTCAAGACCCTTATTTCGTTAACTTGTGCTGATCACAATAAAAGAGGGGGAAGATTACCTTCCCTTAACTCTGTACAAAAACATGCCGAATAAACAGGTAATTCCATTGATCAAACCAAACCCTGGAGATTCTTTTTCAGTTCCTTTAGTTACAGTGCCGTTCCCAGTGCTTCTTATTTCTCCGCCTGCAGATTCATTAACTGTTTCTTCTGTGGGCTGAGTAGTGCTTGCATCTTTCCCTGCAATTACGAAGGAAGAATAACCTGGGACTTTGGCTGTGAAGTAAACGAATTTATCATCCTCATCTGTTATAGCTGGAATAAGCTCGATCCATTCTTTATTTTCAGAATCATATTTATACAGGACAATAGAGGATTTGTTAATATCATTCTCCTGTAACCATGACTTCTCTACCTTGAAATCTACTGTTGCATTCTGAATATTATTAGAGTCACCATATCCAGCATTTCCAACCCATACATTAAAGGATTTGTAGATTTTTCCTTCAGGGAGATCTTTAACCAGGGAAGACTTACTCTTCAGGTCTTCTGTGATTGCTGTAATCTTGCCCATAGTTTTCTTTGAAGTGAAGCTGATACTGTTTACAGTTGTAACACCATTTACAAAATTAAATGTCACCTGCTTTCCATTAGGGACAAACACTTTAGCTGTGTCTTTAGCTGCTACATTCTTCTGAGGCTCAGGAGATCCACCAGTTCCACCACCAGATGATCCGGATGAGCTGTGATGACTGCTTCCACCTGAAGAACCGCCTGTTTCTTCTACAGGAGTTTCAGTTGGAGTAGGTACTGGATCTGTTGGTGTTGGTGTTGGAGTAGGAGTAGGAGTTGGAGTTGGTACTGGATTTGTTGTATTATTGCTTACCGGAGGTTCCGGCTTGCTGGGTTCTGCAGGATAGTCAGGTATAGGGGTTACGATCTGTTTACCAGATGCATCCGTGTGGATCTCTACGTTGTTCTTGGAATAATAATGATCGTTATTGTCACCGTCGCCATATGGGAGCATTGTTTCATCGCAGTCTATGAACTTACAATTTTCTGCACCAAGATAAGTATTGCCTGCAGCAATCATTCCAGCACCACATTCTATGAACTGTGTGTTTTCTGCAATAACACTGGCATCTGTAGCTGCAAACATACCTATATTACAGTGCATTATTTTACAGTTCTTAGCAGTACCACCGGCAAATCCAGCCGCAATGATATCATATTCAGCAGTACTTTCAATCATAAATCCATTAACTTCTATATATACAGGTTCAGACAGATCCAAAACCCTTACTTCTCCATGAAGTATAGTATCATCCGGATTACCAGATTTAGACTTAATAATTAGATCAGGTGTTTCTACCAAAACATCTTCATAATAAGTCCCAGGCTCAACAAGAATTGTATCTCCTGAAGTTGCATTATCCACAGCTGCCTGTATTGATTCACCTGGGTGAACTACTATTTCAGCTGCAGCACCTATTCCAGAACCTGCCATTAATATAAAAAATGCAGATAAAATTGCAAGGAATCTATTTTTCATTCTCAAGATCTCCTAAATATATATTTAGTATTCTCTATATAAGTTGCCTTCGGCTAATTGTAAATTATTTAAGAACTCAACTGCTCAAACTTGAGTATTCAAAATTATATGTGTGATTTTTCAATCAAATTAGTAGGTCTATATTCCTTCTCCTTCACATAAAATTAAAGCAAAAAGGAGTCAACCGGTTTTGGACAGGTTCTCAATGTGGTTGCTACTGTCTCTTTTTTAATTCACGTTTCCAGCTTATACAAATCGGTATAGAGAATCCCGGAATCTGAGGAAGGTTTACTGGAACATTTCCAAAGTTAACCGATTTTAAATAGACTGAACAATTAAAAAAAGAGAGGGGTGAAAGTCTCCCCTCTTGATTTTTATCTCTTTAATTCTCTCGATCTTATTTTTTTACCGTAATATATCCAGAAATGGTTTTAGTATTGCTGCCGTTGGCGTTTTTAACTGTCAGACTCACAGCATACTTTCCAGCTTTACTGTATTTATGTGCAGGATTCCTGGAGGTTGAATACGTTCCGTCTCCAAAACTCCATTTCCATGACGTTGGAGTTCCTGTACTCTTATCGGTAAACTGAACCTTCAGTGGATTTTTTCCTGAAGTTGGAGATGCAGAGAAAGCAGCAATTGGCTTTATAGGGGCTGCTTTTACAGTTATATATTTTGTTTTTATTTCTGTATCCTTACCTGCTGCATTACTTACGGTCTCTTTTACTGTGTAAGTTCCGGGTTTTGTATAGGTATACGTCGGATTATACTGAGTTACAAGAGCAGATCCATCTCCAAAGCTCCATTTCCATGCAGTTGGTGATCCTGTGCTTTTGTCAGTGAACTTGACTTTAAGCGGTGCATTTCCTGAAGTCGAAGAGGCAGAAAAATCAGCAACAGGGGCTTTCAGAGGAGCTGTAACAGTTATATAATTTGTTTTTATTTCTGTATCCTTACCTTCTGCATTACTCACGGTCTCTTTTACCGTGTAAGTTCCGGGTTTTGAATATGTATGTGTTGGATTATACTCATTCACCAGTGGAGCCCCATCTCCAAAGTTCCATTTCCATGCCGTAGGTGATCCAGTGCTTTTGTCGGTGAACTTGACTGTCAGTGGTGCATTTCCTGAAGTCGAAGAGGCAGAAAAATCGGCGTTTGGAATGCTCTGACCAATTGTGGCCATGTAGATATCCGACTCTTCATTGTGTTCCTCCACCCACACTATCTTGTTACCATAGATATCAGGACCATACTGCGTGAATTCATTGGTGGTTATCTGAGTTTCCTTAGAGGTAGAGAGATCATACATGTAAATATCCCAACTTTCATTTCGATTATCTGTCCAAACTATCCTGTTATCATAGATAGAAACTTTATCTCCAACTGGTTGACTTGTGGTTATCCGACTTTCTTTTTTAGTGGAAAGATCATACACATGAATATCTCCTTCGTAGCTCAAATTCTCCCATACGATCTTGTTACCATAAATTGCAGGGTTGGCTGTTAATTCGTCATGAGTAAGCTGAGTTTCTTTTTTAGTGGAGAGATCATACACATAAATATCTCCTTCGTAGCTCTCATGGCTATCCTGCCACACTATATTATTACCGTAGATATCAGGCCCACACGCAGATATGCTGGAGGTAATCTGAGTTTTCTTTTTAGTGGAAATGTCATACATATAGATACCGAGGCTATAGTCGACGCCGGGGTTATCATCGAATTCTTCCCATATTATCCGGTTACCGTAAATTTTAGGACCGTATGCTGATCCGCTTGTAGTAATTCGAGTCTGCTTCTTAGTAGAGAGATCTTGTAAATAAATATCGGAACCACCATTGCGAAGATCTGTCCACACTACCATATTTCCATAAATATCTGGGCTGTGCTGATCTGCTTTATTGGTAGTGTGAATTTCCTGGTGCGTGGACAGATCATATATGTAAATATCCCAGTTCCCATTACGGTCATCCTCCCATACGATTTTGTTACCATAGATTGAAGGGTTCCAAGAATTTGATGGATTTGTTGTAATCCTGGTTTCAGTGACCGTGGGCGAAGAGCTTTGCACAGCAGATACCAGATTGTACTGATTTAATGTCGAATTATTCTCTGCAGTTTGTACAAATTCATTAGCTGCTATCGTGGACGAAGCATTTTGTATATTAGTAGATGCCAGATTGTACTGGTCTGATGTTGAATTATTCCCTGCAGTCTGTATTGGTTCATCAGCTGCAGCACCTATTCCAGAACCTGCCATTAATATAAAAAAGGCAGATAAAATTGCAAGAAAACGATTTCTCATTTTTAACACAAAAAACACCTACATAAATAATTTTAATGCCTTCATCCTGATCAATCATCAAAGGGAGAAGAGTTTTCCATTTGATTTATTGATCTAACTTTGATCTGAATGGGGAAGTTAAGAATAAATTGCAATATTTTTCCATTATATTATGAAGGCTTGGTATTAAATAAGAAAATTCTATTTAATATTATCGAATAAATCTAATTATTCTGGATATCTTATTTTTCAAATATGCAGTTGGGTATACTTACGAATGTTAAATGTATGACTTGCAAAATTCGACTGAAATTGTAAAAGGAAAAGTGTTAATTTTTCGTTCCGCATTCCGCAGTATTTTTTTGAAAATCAATGCTTTTTCTGGACACCGTTTTTGGAACAGGTTCCGGTAAGTTGGATTCTTTATGAAACCTGTGAAAATTGAATGATGTCATTTTTGTCTCTAAATGAGTATATAAATGCAATTAACTTGGCAGAAACTATAATAGAGTCCTGCAGTAATATATTCCTT
>CAYSWX010000090.1:0-4567 GCA_964434965.1 uncultured Methanosarcinales archaeon | reverse complement strand
AGGAAACAGCTGAAAAACTCGGAATTAGCATAAAAGGCAAGACTGACGACCAGCTCCTTGAAGAAATCCAGAAGAATGCTGAGAAGCCAAAAGAAGTTTCAGAACCATGATGAGCTTAATGAACTTAGAAAGTAAGCTTTTCTTTTTGTAGACTATTAAGACTATGACTTACAAACAGGCCTACAATAGTAGTAATTTGCTAATTAGGTATTTGTATAGAGAGCATAGCAGCTTTAGTTTAATATCTACATTTAATAAAACCTAAGTTGAGAGGGCAGTTTTGTAATTTCTGCACTCCAGCTTAAATAAACTACCATTCTCAATTAACATGTATAATGCATGCTCATCCAAGAAGTTTATTGTAATAACATAGGCTTTTTCTACCTTATTCATAAAGAACCTTATTCATAAAGAGTAAGATTCCTTTCATTAGGGTTACTATTCGGCAAATTTAAAGAAGCCTGATCTTCTGATAAGATGCTCCATGTGATGAGTCCATAATATGTATATTCCAAACTTGCTTCAAAAGTATCTGCTGAAGCGTCCAGATCTGCATACTCCGGTGCAAATTTAAATCCTCCATATTTGTACTGACAATTTCTTAGCCATTCCAACAGCTTATCAGAATTTTCCGGTTTCGCATCAAGAGTATTTAAAGAAACTACGGACATATATGTAGAGTAAATATCTGAACTGTTAGTACGGATTGAACCTCTTCTAATTATGAAGCCGCCGTCATCAATTTGTCCTTTCTGTATCCAGGAAACACAGTCCTGTTTGTTCAAAGGAGAACTACCAAGTTCTTCTAGTATATTTACAACATAAAATGTCATAAATAGATCTGAAGCCTCAAACCCAAAACCTCCATCTTTTTGTTGAATGCTCTGCATTTTGGTAATCAACATATCTCTGTTGTTAAAATCAATGGCAAGAAGATTCGCCAGTTTTGCCAAATAATAAATGGTTTCAAAGTCCATGGATTCAACTGATTGGTTAGCGCATTGGTCTAAACTTTTTTTGATCCGTTCTTCAAATTGCAAGTCTTGCGGATATGAACAATTAAGGAGTTTATATACCATTAATAAATAATATGCATTTTTTGCATCTCTGGATCCTTCTTGCCATTCGTCTGCAACATATCTCATAATTTTTTCTTTATCCTCAGGTTCTGAACCTAATATTTTGAGAGATTTTGCTGCAAGATATGTATTTTCAGGCGAAGATATAAGGCGATAGGCTGGTCGGAAACCTCCACTTCCATCTAAGGGTTCATAATTATAAATAAACGTGGAAACATTATTATTCAAATTGAGTCCTATTTTTGAGGCAGTTTTTAGAGCTAAATATGTCCCTTGTTGTTCCCCATAATTATCTAACAGTAAATTAAAACCGCCATCTTGCAGTTGTTCACTCTGTAGATACGTCCCAATATCAGATCGAATCTCAGAAGAAATATTTCCGTTTATCAACAAAAAATCAGTAAATGAACTCAAGGTGAACAAGTCCATTTCGGCATCTGGCAATGACTCCAATTGATCCTCAACAATACTTTTTTGCTCCACTAGTTTTTCCATTCTTGGAGATTTATTCTGAGAATTAATATTTATTTTGTAAAGTTCTAACATTGATATTAACATAGAAGTTTCAGTTGTTGAATCCCTTAGATTGCTATTTTCTTCATTTTCTTCCCATTTTTCAATTAACCATTCTTTTGTCGAAGGTACTTGATTTAAATCTACACCAAGACTATGTAATGCAGTGACAGCTCTGAATGTATCAAGAAGTGTCCCTTCATCTTCTTTTTCTTCAGCAAATGATCCATTAGGTGTTTGTAATTCCATTATTTTTGATATAAGGCTTGAGCTATTGGCTGGCTTAACACCTAGGATATCAAGACTCATTGTAAGAAAATAAATATCCCTTATGTTCGAACTGTTATTCTGTTTAAGTATCTGCTCTTCTGACAATAACCAATCTATTGTAGCTTGCTTGTTCTGAGGTTCTTTATCTAATAGCTTCAAAGATTCCAATGAATAAAAAGTAGAATACAGTGCAGGTTCTTCTGGGGGGAAGTCTGAGTAACCACCATAAACAGCTTGGGAACTCTCTAATCTACTTATTGTATTCGCAGACCATGATTCATTTGTATCTTCTATAAATGAAGATTCTGTATTATAACTAACTTTTTGGAAAATAAAACCAGTAAAAATCAAGAAGGATGTTAAAAAAAATATATACAAAACCAGAGTTTTTCTTCTAATTATGGTCATTATTGTCACCAAGGTTAAAATTTAGTGATTCATAGTGATTCATAATCATAAAATGTAATAATAATCAACTGTTCCAAATTAATTTGCAAATTTATGCTAAACTAAAAAAATAAATACTTAAGTACTATAATCAATTTAGAATCTTAGGTCTTTCCCTGTTACATGTTGATATTTGGTATTAAACTTCACATCATAGTTATTGAGTTCGTTTATCCACTGTATGCTGGCGGGCTCAAGCTTGCGCAAAGAGTGAAATGAAAGAACTCGATGTACCATTTGCAGTCATTTCAGAATAATACCACCGATTAATCAGGGAGCTCCGAATTTTATTTACTTATTTGTTATAAAAATACTAATGTTGATGTTGATTATGTACTTGAAGAATTTAACTCAAATTCAAACTCATATTTCTTAAAACGAATTTCTATGGAGTTAACTTTTGACAAATTAAAGATCTACATGAGTGTAGAGTGTGTAATCTGAAGTGCCAAATCTAAAGGTTTCAGCATCGTTTTGATCCTGATCTGTAATGCTGACCCAACTTGTAGCCTTAAGATTGTCGTAATAATGCTGAACTGCGGGCACATTATTCCACTCACCCGAGTATGTTACTGTATTTCCTGAAAGGCTGAATCCAGCTCCTGGAGGATAACTAATAGTTAAGCTGACTCCAGTTATTACCACATTAGAATTTAATCGGATTTTATTCGCGTTACCTGTACCATACCACCTACCTTTAGTATAACCATCTCCAGTAAAAGTAACTGGAATTGTTAGACCTGTCTCCATAGTTCCATGGAAATAGGTAGTTCCTTGAATATAAGAACCCGATATGTCTCTTCTAGCTGTATCGGTGCCACTATTAGATTGAGTAGTAGTGACAGAATTATTGGCAATATTATTATTAGTATTATTTTGAGTCTCTAAAACTTGATTTCTAGCTAATGCCTCCTTCTCATAGGCATCCCAAGCGGCATAAAGTGCTTCTTTATCATCGATTTCGCCTTCGAATATGAATGTATAAGGGTCAACCTGAACTACATTCTTTTTTAATTCTTCAGGCATCTCAATTCCACTGAAAGGACCTACTTCTTCAGTTTTTGTTTTTGAATCCACAGTTGTTGCACTTACTGTCGGCACAAACACTATGCCCACCAGCAACATTGCCAAAAGCAACGTTTCTAATCCAAATTTCCTCTTTATCATTTGTTTTCACCTCGTGATATTGTTCCCGAGGCTGAATCAGCAAGCTTAAATATAGGCAAAGCTAAAATGAATCATGCCTCCGGGCACAGTGGGGTTTAAATTCACTCTGGAAGGTCTGTTTAAACCCCTTGAATTATTGTAACAGATACTATATATACCATAGAGTTTTTAGCCAGATCATCAAACAATCAAGAAAAAGAACCTGAATTTTGATAATGTATATAATATCGCTAATGTGTGGATTATTAAATAACTCAGGCACAAAGTTTATATTGAGCCTATCCCGAAACTTCCTGTAATCTAATTATTGCTGCTATCATTACAACTCCTAGATATGATTCCTCTTTTATTTCATATATTGGAAATACTTTCTTACATGATTCTATCCAGCTAAAGAACCTTTCTACTATACTTTTCTTTTTGAATTCTTCCTTGTCTACCTTTATTGGCCGTCCTCTCTTCTTTTTCTTTCTATTTCTTTTATTTACCCGGCTTTCCTCAGATGTCCTTCCAATTTTCACAATTTTTTCTGCCATCGTTTTTTCGAAAAAACTCCATATTTAACCAAACGTATGTTTTTGATATTTTTCTAAATTTGCGGCTTTTTGCCTTCATTGAAAACTTTTAGCAGCCATTTTTCTAAGCTTCAGTTGAATAATAACTGCAAATTTTGGAATAATTCTCCAAAAACGGGTCGTGGGGGTGAGTTACTGAAAACCAAGAATCTTCAAATATCTCCGTATTATTTTCAAACATGGAGTTTGTGCTCGTTTTTTCAGATTTGATCAATGACTCATCTCATTACCCAAAAACGATAGAAAGAAAAATGTTATTTTTTGAAGACATCTTCAGAAAGTCAGTTTAATATTTTG
The DNA here is from genome assembly GCA_964434965.1 of uncultured Methanosarcinales archaeon. GTDB lineage: Archaea > Halobacteriota > Methanosarcinia > Methanosarcinales > Methanosarcinaceae > Methanosarcina. The sequence goes on along the minus strand of CAYSWX010000090.1, from coordinate 219 downwards.
TTTAATATTTTAATAGATCCAATAATATTTTTCAGAATTTCCATCCACCATCATTTCAAACAGGCAAAAATTTAAAAATAATTATATGTGAGGTAATAAGTAAAAATCGGTTTAGGACCTTTACAAATAAACTATACATAGAACAATTCATTAGAGGTATTTTGTGGTAGAAATGATCAGTGAAGTCGATAAAGACGATAATTTTCTTGGCCTGCGCGC
>CAYSWX010000089.1:0-4602 GCA_964434965.1 uncultured Methanosarcinales archaeon | reverse complement strand
GAATCGGAAACGGTTACTTCAACATACAGGAGTATACCATGCTCATGTACCACTCGGCACTTGTCCAGGCTTTTACTTCCGGGCTCATTGCCGGAAAGATGGGACAGGGTTCAGTTTATATGGGCTTGAAGTACAGCGTCAGCATGATGATAATCACTTACCTGGTCTTTGCATTCATGGTCTAAGGGAGTGCTTAACCTGAATGAAAAAAAGATCACATATAACGAGAAAGCAGTTTCGGAAGTAATGGGGCAGGTCCTTCTCGTAGGCATAGTTGTGATAATGCTCAGCGTATTGGGCGTTGCTGTTTTCTCACAGGATAGACCTGCCGATGTCCCCCATACAACTATTCTGGAAGTGATGGACACTTCCACTGACAAGATCTACCTGAAGCACGATGGAGGAGAACCAATAGGCACTGAAGATACAGGGATCATAGTAAATATCAACGGCAGGAAGTATGAATACAATTCCTCACAAATTTATGGGAGCCTGGGGAACAACAGCGTCTGGAAAATTGGTGACACCGTTGAAATAAATTCAAAGAAAACATGGGGAGTTGACCTCAAAAGTAACGACCGGATAGAGGTGTTTCTGGTTGATATTCCATCAAATGAGTTGATACAGCGGGGAAAACTTACGACAAAGAATATAAAGGAGCCAAAATTGGCAGTAACACTCACTCCGATGGGAGATGTAACTGATACTTCCTCATCAGCAAAAGACGAATCAAAGAAGGGATATGGAGACAAAAAGCAGGTTAGTTCTAAAGATAGTGGTGCAGACGAATATAAAAAAGATAACGAATACCAGAACTGCACAACTTATTATCCCCCGACAAAGGTGATTAACACCAGCATATATCAAGAATTCGATTTTGGGATCAAGCCTGCTGCCTATGGAATAAGACCCGGAGACACATTTGGTAATGTTATCCTTACTATCGTTTATTATACACATGACAGCTCAGGAAAAGACAACAAGGCTTGTGCTATCAGAATCAAATACTATGACACTTACGAGAATGGAGGTGGGGAATGGGTATACTACGATGGAATTCTTCCGGCACATAATTCTGAATTCACACCTGAAATCATCAACCTGACAGACCGTATCAATACCCGTGAAGACCTGACTAATTTCAAAGTACGGATTGAAGCTTCAACAGACGCAAATGAAAACGCGGAGAAAGAGTTAAACATCGATTACATTGGGTTATGGGTGGAAGAAGATAATACAGAAAGTGAGTAAGATATTGATAGAATCTGGAGACTGGATTTAACCGGGACTTTGAAAAAATGTTAGTTAAATATTTAAGAAAGATGCTTGAGAAAAATATGAGTTCGAGGGATCAGCTTGCCAGACATAAAAAGACTCATTAAAAACTCCGGTGCGGTTTCAGATGTTCTGGGGGAAGTGATCATGACGACAATAACAGTCCTGATTCTCAGCTCAATTGCCGTTTTCATTTTTTCATACGATGGAGCAGCTGACGTTCCCCATACTCAGGTGAAAGAATGGATGAATGCAAAGAATGATACAATCTACCTGGAACACAGCGGAGGAGAGTTTATCGATATCGAGTCCCTCGAAATAGTAGTAAACATCAATCAGACACGGTACAATTACTCCTCGTCCTAGATATATGCGAATCTGGGAAACAGGAGCATATGGGAGCTGGGAGACACAATAGAGATTAACACCACAAGAGAATGGGGGATCGACATCGTGGAAGGAGACGAAATAAATGTGTACCTTATTGATACCCCCTCAAACGAAGTTATCCAGAATTTGCAGCTTTCACCCTGAGAACTGACAAGAAGGCTAAATGGCGTTTTATGTAAAAAAGGAACTAAAAAGAAAAAAGGGAAAAAAAATGAAAAAACGGGGATATAAAGCATTAAAAGAGTCGGAGTCCGGAGTATCAGTTGCCATTGCTGCGGCCCTGCTTCTCGGAATTATAGTTGCTGCTATGACGACAATCCAGATCCACTACGTGCCCGTCTGGAAAGAGGATGCAGAATACGCACATATGTCAGATGTCTGGCAGGACATGACAAGGTTCAAGTCTAACGTAGATATTCTGGCTGCAGGGCTCGAAATGAACCCGAATTCCAGAATCGTGCTGAACAGCCCGGTCCAGATGGGCGGAGCCGATGTCCCGTTCATAAAAGGCGTGAAAACAGGCGGGACCCTTGCCGTAAATAATGACATATCAGGCATGTTGATAGTGGTGGAGGATAATATGGGGGGATACAACAGCGATAAAACTCTACTTTATACCGGCTCGGTTTTATACCGCCCAAATAACATTCAGTACGTGGACGAAACTTACTGCTATGAAAATGGAGCCCTCATTGTTGCCAGGGACAGCAGGTCTATGATGAAACTTTCCCCGGGTATTGTACTCGAAAATGGGACCGATATATCCTCCGTAAACCTTTCAGTGAAGACGGTATCCCTTGAGGGAAAACGTGGAGTAATGGCCAGTAATAGTATGGAGGACATCAGGCTGACTTCCCAGGACTTCAGAACCCTCTATAATGGAGAATACACCAGTGGAAACACCACAGTAAAAGCTAACGTTACCTCCGTGGACCTTACTGTCTACACTGAAAACACAGAAGCCTGGGAAAAGTATTTTGAAAGCTCGACCAGAGGCATACTTCAAGAAGGTACAGATTACAATATAACCACCGGAAATTATACTGTTAAATTTTCCCTTGCGCCAAAAAACAAACGCCTCAACTTTGAAGCCTACGATGCCCTGATAAAAATAGATACTGAGATTCAGTGAATCGAATATACAAGTAAAAATAGTCCTTAGTGTTTTCTTTTATGAGGTACTCACTTGATCGAGCCTGAAAACTGAAACCGAAAAAAAGTCGGTTTCAGGTTCAAGCCCGAGGCTTTTTTGGAGAGATACCCGATTTTCACATGAAATACTTAACTTGCAGGCGCCGGATCTATTGTCATCAAAACTACAAGGTCCTGATAATCGATACCTGTACTCTCCGGGTCTTCATCAACATTAATCCCCAGCTCAAACAGGAAAATAGCCTCATTTTCATTCAGTAAGATCTTATCGTTTTTAACATAGTCCTTTAAAAAATCTTCAATTGGAGGCTGTTCCATAGCACCGGGAATTTTAGGGACAGAGTCACCGTTCCTTAGCACTTTTAAATTAGGGGAATCACTCGTAGAACTAACCTCCATTGTCTTATACCATGAGCTATCGAGATTATAATTCAAGCCGGAGCTTTTATGATCCCAACCCCGACCAATTACCGTTACAGGCGTGCCTGCTGGATAGGTGGCTGGAAGACTCCAGGAATTCGTAACGCGGCCATTGAGATTGCCGGTCACAGGCAAATTATAATCATCCCAGGGATCAAATGTTTCATTTCCGACCTTCAACCGAGAAGTTACCATCCTATCATAAATTGTGCCATAATCATCAGTCCCTTGAAATGCGGCCCCGAGAACCTTAAAACTGCTGATAAAAGTCCCTTTTGGAACTACCGTGTCTCCATCTATATCAAAGTCTATGGAAGCAGGCGATTTCGGAGAGAGGTCGATCCTGTACTTAGGAAGCACTTCTTTTGAAGCCGTATCAATTACCTTTACATCCACATCTTTTTCATTTGCAATGCCAACTCCCCATTCCTTGCTGGTATTGATTTGAATAACATCTGCCATTTCCCAGACGCCTTTGCCACCCAGATTTTCGGAAATGTTAGAAGGAGAATACTCATAGTTAGTACCATTTATTTGAACATTGATTTTCAGATCTTTTGTATCAATGGGTTCTCCCCCAGTATGACGCAGAGAAATAGTGTCAGAAGGTGCATCCACCCATTCTTCTGCTGACATACGAGCGGAATCAACCGGCTTATCATCAGAAGTCATGACTACGAATAGCGAACATAATGCAATAACAAAAATCCCTGCAATAAGAACCTCACCCAGGACAGATGAGATTCCTCTGGGATCTTTTAAGAACTCATTAAATATTTTCAGACCAAAACCCCCTAATATGTAAGTTTCTCAGGCTTTATCGTCTTCTGCAAAAGGAAAAATTCTAACCTTTTTCAGCTTGATATGGAGTAACTAATTAAAACAGTAGCTGCAAAACTTCTGCCTCTCCCGATCAATATTATTCCACGTCCCCTTGTAATCTTCATAATATAATTAATACTGTTGATTAATTATGTAGAAAGATATATTTATAGCTGATTCGGTTGAAAAGATAATTGCTGGTAAAAAAGATTATTACGTAAAAGAGGGCAATAGACCTGATACTTCAAACAACGTGCACAAAGAAATGAAAGTATTTTTCAAATCACATGCTTTCATGCCAGAGGGGATTCAAGAAAAAGAGGACGAAATCAAAATCATTACCTCATATTCACTCGACCAGTCCTGAGGACTGAAACCGAGAAAATGGCAGGTTTCAGGTTCAAGCCCGAAATTTTCCTGGAAGATCCCGATTTCTGCGCGACAGCTTCCATAAATAAATTTACAGGGATTCTCGCTCTCCTAAAAAACTTAACTTGCAGGGGCCGGGTCTATCGTCATCAGAACTACAAGGTCCTGGAAATC
>CAYSWX010000088.1:0-4692 GCA_964434965.1 uncultured Methanosarcinales archaeon | reverse complement strand
CGTATGCAGAAAGGACACCTGCATAGGGATGAATGAAAATGCTTTTTATCCCGAGAGCATCTGCCACCCTGCATGCATGCTGTGCTCCTGCCCCACCAAAACAGCAGAGAGTATATTCTTTTACATTATACCCCCTCTGGACCGAGATTTTCTTGATCGCATTTGCCATGTTCTCAACAGCAACAGAAAGAAAACCTTCTGCTGCCTGTTCAGGAGTTAAAAGATTCCCATTTGCAGAAACCGCATCAGCAAGCTCTGCAAATTTCTGGAGCACAATTTTGGAATCAAGCGGCTGGTCTGCCCCTGTCCCAAAAATCTTTGGGAAAAATCCTGGCTGCAGTTTTCCGAGCATGAGGTTGCAGTCCGTAACTGTAAGAGGTCCGCCTTTCCTGTAGCATGCGGGTCCGGGATCCGAACCTGCTGAATCAGGTCCCACCCTGAACCTGCCGCATTCGTAATGAAGAATTGAGCCTCCTCCTGCTGCAACCGTGTGGATGCGCATCATCGGGGAACGCAGGCGCACACCTGCAACCTCTGTTTCGATGCTGCGTTCGTACTCTCCACTGTACTGGGCTACATCGGTAGATGTGCCCCCCATATCAAAAGTGATTATCTTTTTTGCCCCTGCCATTTCCGAGGTTGCAACTGCCCCCACAATTCCCCCGGCAGGTCCCGAAAGAATGCAGTCTTTGCCCTGGAAAGCCCCCGAATCTATAAGCCCGCCATTGGACTGCATGAACATGAGCCTTGGACCACCTGTCGGGCTAGATTTCACTTCCTGTTCACCCTCAGAGCTTGCGTGTGGTTTCCTTTTCTCATCCCTTTCTTTTTCCTGCAGGCTTTTTTCAACCATATCAACATACCTGCGCAGTACCGGCGAGAGATAAGCATCCACAACTGCTGTTTCTCCTCTGCTCACGAATTTTATCAGAGGGCTTGCCTGATGGGACAGGGACACCTGTGTAAAACCGATTTCTCTGACAAGTCTGCCGAGTTTTAGTTCATGATCGGGATAACGGTAGGCGTGCATAAGGATGATTGCAACGGATCGGATGCCAGCTTTATATGCTTCTTCCAGCTCTTTTTTAGCGCTGTCAAGGTCCAGAGGCACAAGCTCTTCCCCATCTACCCCATACCTGCCGGAAACTTCAATAACCCTTTCATAAAGCTGGTCAGGAAGTTCTATTTTCTGTGCAAAAATGTCAGGGCGGTTCTGATAACCGATCTTCAGAGCATCTCCAAAGCCCCTGGTTATAACAAGAACAGTGCGTTCTCCCTTCCGTTCAAGAAGAGCATTCGTGCCCACGGTTGTGCCCATTTTTATGGCTTCAACTTCTTCCGAAGGAAAAGGGGCGTTTTCAGAAAGCCCGAGGATCTGGCGGATACCATGCATGGTTGCATCTTCATAATGAGAAGGGTCTTCGGAAAGGAGCTTGTGTGTGATCAGTTTTCCATCAGGGCTGCGGGCTACGATATCAGTAAACGTGCCTCCGCGGTCTATCCAGAACTGCCAGCGGGCTTTGGGGGACATGTAGGGAATAATTGTAGAGGTGGTATTAATTATTAATCGGGAATTTTGAGTGTAGCTCGATTTCCATTGAAGGCATAACTTATTTCAAAGAGATTACGAGAAAATTGTGTCTTTATAGGAGGATTCGAATAAAAAGAAAAAGCTTTTGGAGTTAAAGTGTGAAGAAACAGGATGAGAATTGAGAGTTTCCTATAGCTAAGTTAATATGCAAATGAGGTAGATCAATGACAAATGAAAGGGTAATTGAACTTATTGGAAGAACTTCTGGAAAGTTTCTTGATCTATCGAATTATAGGCTGACTCAACTACCACCAGAGATTGCAGAACTTAAAACTCTCACAAAACTTAGCTTATTTGGTAACAAGCTAACTCAGCTACCTCCCTATATAGGAGAACTTGAAAATCTTGAAGAACTTGATTTATCTTATAATCTGTTGATTCAACTGCCACCCGAAATTGGAGAACTTAAAAACCTTAAAATTCTTAATTTAACTCGGAATCAATTAACCAAATTGCCACCTGAAATTGGAGAACTTAAAAATCTTAATTATTTTTACTTATCCGGTAATCAGATAACTCAACTGCCACCCGAAATTGGTAAACTTAAAAATCTTAGAACATTTTACTTATCCGGTAATCAGCTGACCCAACTGCCAACTGAAATTGGTGAACTTAAAAACCTTAGGGCACTTAACTTGTCTGATAACCCCTTAACATCACCTCCTCCTGAAATTGTTTCTATGGGCGTGGTTCAGATTGTAATTTATTTGAAACAATTGAATGAATCAACAGAAAATAATGAAGCTAAATTGATACTGGTTGGCAACGGTGGAGTTGGGAAAACATGCCTTGCTAACTGGTTGATTAAAAATAAATTCGTGGAAGATAAGATTACCGAGGGAATTAATATCTCAGAATGGGTCACTTCTTCACCCTCCAGAAACAGTAAAATCAAACTGAACATTTGGGATTTTGGAGGACAGGAAATCTATCATGCGACACATCAATTTTTCCTGACAACGCGCTCGGTATATCTGCTTGTATGGAATGCGAGGAAGACAAAGGATTATGATACCATATATTACTGGTTACACACGATAGAAGCTTTTGGAGAAGACAGTCCAATAATCCTTGTAATGAGTAAAATGAATGAAAGTGATGACGATCTGAATTTAGAATATATAAAAAGCAAATTCAATATTGCTGATTATCTAAAAATTGATAGTATAGATGGAACGGGAATTCATAGATTAAAAGAAAGAATAAGTAAAACTGCTTGGCACCTCCCTTTAATGAGATCACGTTTCCCAAATTCGTATTATAGAGTGCGTGAAAAGTTGGAAAATCTCGGAAGAAACTGGATTACAGAAGATGAGTTTTATAAGATATGTATTTCAGAGGGATTAGATGATGCAAATATTAGTCTATTGGATTGGTATTTGCACCAGCTTGGAGTAATTCTTCATTTTAACGATAGAATTGGGTTAAAAAACATTGTAATCCTAAAACCTAAATGGGCTACAGAAGCTTTTTATAATATTTTGTCTACAAAATCTGTTCGCAACCGTGAAGGTGTACTATTACACAGCGAATTAGAACATATATGGGACAAAGAAACATATCCATCAGTAATTTTCCCTCAACTTATGGAATTAATGAATAAATTTGAACTCGCATATGAACTTTCCGATAAAAGTAAATATCTCGTCCCTGAATTATTACCCTCTTATTCTTTTGATTTTACATGGGACGAGAAAGATAACCTTCGTTTTTACTATTGTTATGATTACTTTTTACCTCCAGGAATAATTACCCGCTTTATTGTACGTATGCATCAAGACATCGATAAAAAAGAAAATGGATTGCCTCTCTGCTGGAGAGAAGGAGCAGTGTTGAAGCTTCAAAACTCACTTGCGTATGTAAAGATGAACCCCCATGAAAAACAAATAGAAATCAGAATAAAAGGTGACAATAAAAGAGAAGGTTTGGCAGTGATCTGTCACTGTCTTGATCAAATTAACAGTGGTATAAAAAAGTTAAATATAATTAAAAAAGTTCCTTGTAACTGTTCGGAAAATTGCCCTCAAAGATACTTCTATGAAGAGTTGTTGGAAGCTGAAAAAGCAAACATAAAAAATATCCAATGTCACAAGAGTTACATGAACATATCAATCTCTTTATTATTAGATGGTTACAAGAGAAGAGAAGAAAGAGGTAAAGAAGAAGATGAGTTTTCTGGTAGAGGACCAGTTTTTGTAATAAGCCCAACGGTACAAGCTTATTCACAAGCAAATCCAAATATTCAAGTCGAACAAAAAACAAATGTAAGAACAAGTATCAACTTGAATTTAGAAGTAGAGTTGCCTCAAATTCAAACTGAATTTGATAATCTAAGAGACGAGCTTGAAAACTTAAATCCCAAACTTGATAGTGATTTGGATAAAATTCAGGACAGTTTGGATGAGTTAAGCCCTAATTCTGACAAGGAAAAGTTGGTTAAACCTCTAAATAAATTGAATCGTTTTCTCACAAAACTTAGTGATCCCGACTCCAATTATAACAAAGCAATAAGAGGGACTGAAAAAGGCATACAATATGCGCAAAAGCTTGGCAGAACCTACAATAAATTTGCCCAATGGCTTGCAATGCCTCAGGTTCCTGATTTACTTCTTTGAAAATGATTTTGTTTGAGTTTTCATTCTACCTTTATTACTTTCATCTATTCCATAGTTTCAACGTTCAGGGCTGCAAGAAATATCCTGAAAAAATCCTATGGATAAATATTGATTTCCTTTCCAAAGTGGTGACTATTTTGCTTGATATTCAGAAGTTACAGACTCTTATTTTCAATATTATTTTGAGAGAATTACATCCTTATATAGGACTCGAATAAAAGAAAAAGCTTTTTGGGTTAATGTGTGATGAGTAAGAGAATTGAAAATTTCTCTTATAAATCAGGTGTGAAAAATGGATTTTGAAGGAATATAGGACTTACGCAGTTGAACTGAAAAAACAATAGCATCAGACCGTTAACAGTCTAAAATATAATCTCACTCCACAGTCTTTACCGTAATTGATTTTGTTCCTCAAGTGCGTAAGTCCTAGAATATTTAAAATCTGTCCGCGTGAGACAAATTTTGGGATAAAACATCCTTTTGCTA
>CAYSWX010000087.1:0-5104 GCA_964434965.1 uncultured Methanosarcinales archaeon | reverse complement strand
CGGGGAAGTTTTCCATCCCCGCAGCAAGCTAGCGGGGTATTCGACTGAAATAAAAAATAGGGATTCAACGAAAGTAAATTTAAAAAGCTGGAGTAATGGGACAATGTCCTTTCAGAGCTTTTCTGCAAGGCTCCCGAACTCCAGCCTACCTGAAGCCGGAGATTCCGGCTCCTTTTTTTCAGTCTCATTTCTTTCGGATTTATATGGCGTTATATTTGCAAAAAACTCTTCTACCATAGTCCCAACATCTTTTGGAGCCACATCAATAAACTCCCTACTTTCTTCGGGCGGGAAGTATCCGAAAACCGAAAATTTACCCAGCCTGCGCATCTGGGAGCCCTGATAGCGGGCATCAAGGAGGATCCTTACCCCGAAATCTCCCGGAGAGCGGACAACTCTTCCCATTGCCTGCCTTACCTTCCTTATAGTTGGCACCTGGACTGCAAATTCCCATCCTTCTCCACAGCCAAAAATCGTATCATATGCCGACTCGACAGCTTTTATCCTGTCATTCAGAGCCGGATATCCCACACCCACGACAATTACTGTCCTTCCGCGGGAATCTCTGAAATCTACACCTTCGCTTAAGGTCCCCCAGAGATAGGTTATGAGCACAGCTTTTCCTCCCTGCTCCCCTATTTTGAAAAACTTCTGCCTGATTTCCTGGGCTGAGACCCCAACTTCGTCAAGGAAAATCGGAACCGAAAGCTCAGGCTCAAGCAGCTTCGTGTAGCGTAGTGCTTCGGCATAGCTCTGGAAATAAATGATTACATTCCCGGATGAGGCAACAGTAGCAGCAAGAAGCGCCTCTTTCAAACCTTCCAGGGTCTCAGGGCTGTCCCTGTTTTTTGCAAAGAGAGGAGGGACTGAGACTGCGAGGGTAAGCCTTCTTTCCAGTGGAAAAGTTGTTCCATATGTGATTTCTTCCAGTTCCCGAGTGATCCCAAGTGTTGACTTGACCATTTCGAACGGCCGGAGGGTAGCAGACATCAATACTGCCGAATAAACGGAATCAAGCAAGGGCTGGGTCACATTCTTAGGAATACAGGTGAAGAGTTCAAGCCTTCCGACTACCCTCTCGCTTTTAAAGTCCCTGCGCATGTTAAGAATAGGATAATAGTTCTGCCTGTCCGAAAGCACAAGGTAAGAAGAAAGAAAATCGGCAACATAGCGGATCTGGGAGCGCTTGGGCACGGAAAGAAGACCTTTTTTGTAGTTTTCAGCATAAATTTCTTCCAGCCTGCCCCCGAACTCTCCGATTTCTCGCAGACGGGTCAGAACCTTTTCTTCGTCTGCAAACCCTTCCTTCTGTGCATCCCGCAAAAAGCGTGCCTTCAGGACATCTTGGCGTTCATAAGGGTCGCTGATCTGTATGTCCTGCCAGTGCTTTCCAAGCCTGTTCCTTTCTCCAAACTTCAGCTTTGAGTCGTAAGTATCCCTGATAGCTGTTAACAGGCAGGAAAAAAGCTTTTTGGCGTATAGACGGGAAGCATAGTCCTGGTCAAGAGGAATCCCTATACCCGATCCTGAACCTCCCCCGAACACAGGAGAGCTGTCAGGCTCAGGAATTTCTCCCACTTCGGAGAGGGCTTTCTCTACGGTCAGTTCTGAAAGCATTATAGAAGAATGAGAACGGGCTGAAGCCTCAATGTTGTGGGCTTCGTCAAAGATCAGAATGACATCTTCAGGGTCTTTCTCAAGCCATTTAAGGAGGGTTGTGAAGATCTCGGCACTCAACACATGATGGAAATTACATATAAGAAGCTCTGTGTTTTTGAGTTCTTTTTTAAGCAACTCATACCCGCACATGCCCCGGTCTTCTGCATATTCCATAATTTCTTCTGGGCTCCTCACATCAGAAAATAGCCAGGAAGAAAATTCATTTCCTTCGAATTTCAGAACTTCATAAAGCTTTGGACAGGAGTGATTCCTCAAGGACTGCCCTTTTTTTCGGGCTTCATCGAGTTCTTTTTCAAGCTCGTTCCTGAGGATATAGAGGGCGGGATCTTTTGTTTTTTTGTGTTTTTCAAAGGCGTCTTTGAGTTCTTTTTCCTTTGAAGCGACTTCCCTCTCAAAATCAAGGAGGTCATAGGTATTTTCCCCTTTGAGCCGGCATTCCTCATAGTCAAGGTTTTCAGGGCACATTGAGGTTTTGCCTTTAAAAACGATAGTTTTGAGACTGTTGTCCCTGCTTATATCCCTTGCCTCATGTATAAACTGGACCATCTGCTGGTGGACGTTAGTGACTATGATTACTACCTTATTGAGCTTCTTCCCTACATGCAGTGCAGGAGCAAGTGCACTCAAAGTCTTGCCTGTACCACATGCCCCTTCAAAGAGCACTATTTTCTCATTAAGGAGGGCAGAATGAATCTTCTCCATAGCCTCTGCCTGATTTGGGTAGCAGCTTTTTTTTGTAAAATATCTCATGTATCCATTATTTTGCATCATACGCCTAATCCTGAGATCTCTACGATTTCCAGAACTCTGAACAGTTACAGGTTTATACAGTTATTCCAATATCAGCATACACACAGCTTCTTTGAATATATATTAAGAGCTGTCATTAAGATTTTTTAAGAACCGTAGTTAACTATCCCTACAACAGTAAATAAATATTTTGAAATCCATTTTTATAAATAATCATGATCTATTTTCAGAGATCAATTTTCCTTAGAATCATTTATATTGTTCGCCACATAAGTCAGATAAAAATGGATTTCTGATTATACCAGGTTACTGTAAGTTGTGGCATCAGCAGCCTTTAAGTCCTCATTTTTACCACAAGCACATTCTCTTTGAAGGTATTTGCTTCCCCATTCACAAAGTGCATCCAGAACAGGAAGCACGGTTTTTCCAAATTCTGTCAGAGAATATTCAACTCTGGGTGGGATTTCAGGATAAACCTCTCTTAAGACAAGTCCGGCTTCTTCGAGTTCCCTGAGCTGTTTTGTAAGCATTTTAGGAGAGATACCCTTCATGCTTTGCTGGAGACCTGAAAACCTCAATTTCTCTGCTTTCAACTGCCAGAGAATTATGGGTTTCCATTTGCCTCCGATCACGTCCAGTGTCGCTTCAACAGGACATTGATAGTGTTTATTATTTTTTGCCTCACTGGCCATAAGCTTTCATTGTATCCTTTATGTTACTAAGTATCCGGATTGTATGTATAGTATATAAGTATAGTTGCTGTAAATTAAATATTGATAAACGTAAGTTACTGACAGAAGACTCTTTATTTTGCTAAAAGAAGTTTGAATTAAAGGATAAAAGGTGTAAAAATGAAAGTTATAGGCATTGTTGGAAGTCCCCGAAAGAACGGAAATACAAACATTCTTGTGCAGCAGGTCCTCGAAGGCGCAGCAGAGGCAGGTGCCGAAACCCGTAATTTTATCCTCAATGAAATGAATTACAGAGGCTGCCAGGGATGCAACTACTGTAAAGCTAACGACAAATGCAAACTTGAAGATGACCTTGTTGAAGTTTTCGATGAACTTGCATCAGCAGATGGAGTTGTTTTCGGTTCTCCTATCTACTTTGGCCAGTTTACAGGCCAGATGAGGCTTTTCCTTGACCGCTGCTATTCACTTATAAATGCTGACTTTTCTCCCCGCCTCCCTGCCGGAAAAAAAGCCGTAATTATAGGAACTCAGGGAGCTCCTGATGCAGCAGCTTTCAAAGGAGTTTATGAGGAGTTTGGACGGCAAGTTTCCGGCTTCATGTGCATGGACGTAAAAGACACGATTATAGGAGTCGGATACCACGCACCCGGAGAAGTAAAGAGCGATTCCGAACTTATGGAAAAAGCGAGAAATATAGGCCTTAACCTCTTTAAATAAGAAATAAAGCCGAGAAAGAAAACAAAAAGGAAAAGAAAACAAAATGAGGCGAGAGAAACCTGAAAAAAGATTCTCCCGCCTGGAAATTTCAGTAATGAATTGCAGGTGCCTGAATATGGAAACTCTTGAAGCAATCCACACTCGACGAAGTATTCGAAAATACACTGACAGGCCGGTTCCTGGAGAGCTTGTTACCGAACTTCTCAGGGCTGCCATGAGCGCACCCTCAGCTGTCAACGCTCAGACATGGGTGTTTATCGTAATCGACGACCGTAAACTGCTCGATGAGATCCCGACGTTCAGCCCCTATGCAGGCATGTGCAGGGGAGCCCCTCTTGCAATCCTGGTCTGCGCTGATACGACTCTGGAAAAAGCGCCCGGTTTCTGGGTACAGGACTGCTCGGCAGCCATTCAGAACCTCCTGCTCGCAGCTCATGATGCAGGGCTTGGGGCAGTCTGGACAGGAATTTACCCCATGACAGACAGGGTCAAAGGCTTCCGGAAAGCTTTTGGACTGCCAGACCACGTATTTCCTCTCGGGCTTGTGCCTGTTGGCTACCCTGCCGAGAAACCCATACCTCAGGACAGGTACAGGGAAGATAAAGTTTACTACAACAGGTACGGCCAGAGGGGAGAGTGATTTGTAAATACTGGCAGAATCAAGATCTTAATAGGTGGTGATTTATTGACAATAAGAGTTGTTGCAAAAAATCAGGTTAAACCTGAAAAGATTCAGGAATTTATGGATTTGTGCAAAAACCTTGTTGAAGAAACATTAAAAGAAGAAGGCTGCATAGAATATGGGGTGTATCAGGAATTGGAGAATTTGGGGATCCTGACTATGTTAGAAGAGTGGAAAGATGAAAGCAGCCTGGATGAACACTTAAAATCCAATCATTTTAAGGAAATATTTCCTTTGCTTTCAGAATGTCTTGAGAAAGAAACTGAAATCAATGTGTACAGAAAAAAACTGTGATTTATTTTCTCATACCTCAAATTCTACTTTCACTCGTTTCATATGCGTTTTTTGAAGGAATAAATCAGAAGTAAACGGGGAGGTACAGAATGAAAGTTGTTGCATTTAATGGAAGCCCGCGAAAGGAAGGCAATACAGCCTATCTCATAAGACATGTCCTTGCCGAGCTTGAAAAAGAAGGGATAGAAACCGAGACCGTACAGGTTGGGGGAAAAAGCATCCACGGATGTACAGCCTGTGCAAAATGTTTTGAAAACATGGACCAAAGGTGTGTAATCGACAAAGACAT
>CAYSWX010000086.1:0-5187 GCA_964434965.1 uncultured Methanosarcinales archaeon | reverse complement strand
AAATTATAATTCCTCAATAATCAAATTATAATTCCTCAATAATCAAATTATAATTATGGTTATTTAGGAATTTTAATTATAAATTATTATAATAGCTTAAATACGGATATAAAAACCAGCTGTATTTTCTGAGAAGAACCGGACTTTATTTATATTTGTAATTGTAATTTGTATTAAGAATTTATAATCATTAATTATGGTAAATTAAGGGATGCGCTATTTTAGATGTAGATATTATACATCATCCTGATACAAGGTATATGAAATTGATGGTGATATTATGGAACTTACTCCTATCCAAAAAGACATTATTATTGCATTAATCAATCTTCAGCGGCAAAAAGACAGGGCAATTAAAGGGGAAGAGATTGCCGAAGTTATCCAGAGAAACCCTGGAACTGTCCGCAATCAGATGCAGTTATTAAAGGCTCTCGGACTGGTCGAAGGTGTACCCGGGCCAAAAGGAGGGTACAAACCTACAGGGGCAGCATATGATGCTTTACGCATCCAGCAGTTGAAAAATGAATCCGTTGTCCCTCTTTACAGGAATAACGTTATAGTTAATGGGGCAACAGCTGCAGAAATCAGCTTTACGACCGTCCGGAGTCCAGATGCATGTAATGGGGTAATAAGGGTAATTGGAAATATCAAGGACTTTGTAATGGACGACAAGCTTCAGGTAGGTCCAACACCTGTAAACCGCCTGATAATCCGTGGAGAGGTTACTGGGAGGGACGACACCAATAACTCAATCCTTTTTAACATTACAGAAATGATCTCCCTGCCGAAAAAACATGTGAAGCATTATATGAAGTATCCTCCGCTCCTTGTGAACCTTAACGCCAGCATACAGGAAGCAACAAGGCTTTTCATCAGAAATAACGTACACGGAGCTCCTGTGGAAGATAAAGGGAAAATAGTGGGAATAATCACCTATACCGATATCGCACATGCAATTGCCCAGGGAAAACCAAATGTAAAGGTTAAGGATATAATGACTAAAGAGCTGATAACTGTTGATGGAGACATGCAGCTCTATGATGTTGTAAAGCTCTTCCATAAATATAACGTAGGAAGGCTTATCGTAACAATCAACGGAGTTCCCAAAGGAACCCTGTCAAAAACCGATGTGCTGAATGAACTTGCAGTATATTGAAAATGAGGTTGATTAGGGGAGTATCAGACCTGAGGACTGAAGTCCTGGGCCTTTAAACCCTCCAAATCTCTTTAATTATTACTTGTAAGTTCCTGCCCTTATCAGGGATATATTCAGTGTTTATCGTTTTCTACAGTTTTTTATTCTATTTCTTATTCAATCCCTTTTCATTTTCTCATGTCTGGCACTTAGCTCAGCTGCGATTTCATCAAGGGTAACATTATTTGCTGCAAGCATTACCAGCAGATGGAATATCAGGTCCGAGCTCTCATAGACAATCTCTTTATGGTCTTCGTTCCTGACTGCAAGTATGGTTTCAATGGATTCCTCCCCCACTTTTTCGAGGATTTTGTTCATTCCTTTGCGGTGGGTTAAAAGTTTACAGACATATGAATTTTCGTCATAGTTCTCTTTTCGGTCCAGGATGATCTCATACACCCTGTTTAATATTGATAGGTCAGCCTCCGGCATTTTAACACCTGTTCAAGATAAATAATGTGTTATTAAATAATACGTTATTAAATAATATGTCATTAAATAATGTGTTCTTAAGTGATAAATATGAAAAATTGAAAAGAAGTTATGCAGGAGGGTTTTTAAACCTTCCTGGGGTCTGTGATTTCTCCAGTCAGGGCGGAAGCTCCTGCAGTTGCAGGAGAAGAAAGGTAGACAAAAGATTCTGGGCTTCCTTCTCTGCCCTTGAAATTGCGGTTGGAGGTTGCAAGCCCTACTTCTCCGGGGCCGAGGAGGCCAAAAGAGCCTCCCATGCATGGTCCGCAGCATGCGGATTCAACGATTGCGCCTGCGTTTATGAGTTTTTCAATATATCCGGCTTTCAACAGTTTCATATACTCGGTTTTTGAAGCCGGCACAACAAGGAGGCGCACACCCTTTGCAACTGGTTCGTCTCCCATAATATCAGCCATTATCTTGATGTCCTCAAACCTGCCGTTCGTGCAGGAGCCCATAAAGATCTGGTCAATCTTCGTACCTTCCACTTCACTTACCGGTTTTACGTTGTCAACATTATGCGGGCAGGCTACCTGGGGTTCAAGGTCAGATACATCATAATGCCTGACATCCAGATATCTGGCACCTTCATCGGATTTCCAGTATGGGTCAAGTTTGTAGCCTGGAATGCGCTCTTTAAGGTATGCTTCTGTAACCTCATCAGCTTCTATTATTCCTGCTTTTCCTCCCATCTCGATTGCCATGTTGGATATGGTCATCCGCTCGGGGATAGAAAGGGAGCGGATTGTGGAACCTGCGTACTCGGCTGCCATATATCTGGCACCTTCCACACCTACATTCCCTATAAGGTGCAGGATAAGGTCTTTGGAATAAACGCGTTCTGGCAGTTTTCCTTCCACTTCAAAACGGAAGGTCTCAGGAACCCTGAACCAGAGTTTGCCTGTAGCAAAAACGGCTGCCATGTCGGTTGACCCTATGCCGGTAGAAAATGCCCCTAAAGATCCATATGCACAGGTATGGGAGTCTGAGCCCACAATCAGGTCTCCGGGCCTCACATGCCCTTTTTCGGGCAGGACCTGGTGGCAGACTCCTTCGTAAACATCATAATTTAAAATATCCTGCTCTTTTGCAAACTTCCTGAGCATGATGTGGTTTTGCGCGGCATTAATCGAGTCTGCAGGGACCTGGTGATCGAATATTATTACTATTTTGCTTGGATCCCATACTTTCTTTTCCTCTTCATCTCTCATGATTTCGTAAAAGCCCTGGACTGCCAGCGGACCTGTGATGTCGTGGGTCATTGCAAGGTCTATGTTTGCCAGTACGAAATCCCCGGCTTTCACGGGAGTGCCGGAAGCCTTTGAAAAGATCTTCTCCGAAACGGTCATCGGGCGATTGTTACTACCAGACATTCCAGTCATGGGAATAACTGGCGCTTTCTAATAAATAAATTTATTGATGATTCGGGATAGAAATATAGTACACCATATTAATGTGAACCAAAAATCTGCTTTAAGAGTTAAGGAAAGTATACTTCAAGCCTGATGGATTTCTTAGACATATGTTTCTCTTAATTGTGGTCTGGTGTCTTTCGATCTATTTTCTCTGCGAGCAGAAGGCTCCAGGCCCTTGCGGCGCAGGTGAAAAACTGAAAGATTCTTTCCGGAGCCGAGATCCACAAATTTATTGAGATCATAGAGGTCTTTTTAAATCCTGTAGCTCAATCCATGATTTTTGTGATTCCCCTGCTGTCATGCACTATATAAACACAGATCCCTTTTTCCAGATTATTTCTTGCGATCTCTGGACCTTCTTCTGTTCTCTCTAAATCCTCATACTTTTCGTACATGGCAAGTGTATCTTCAAGTTCCGAAATATATCTTGAAAGCAAAGAATCCGCAAGTTTTCTGCTCTCTTCCGTAGAAATGTGCTCTCCAAGTCCTTCACATTCGCATGTGTACATTTTAAGCTCCTCAATGTAAAAAGGATAGGTACTGCAGAGCATTGGACGCACAGGGTATATTCTGCATCGATTTGTATCCTTTTCAAGGAAAATGCAGTCTCCATTTCTTTTCCGCCTGAGCATCCATCCATAGGCATGGATATTTCCTTCCGAATCGATGTCATCTCTCAGAAGCTCAAGTGCAATGGAGGGTTCCGATGTTGTTTCTTCCTCTATTTCCTGTGTAATGGAAGAACTGTCTGCATGCCTGTCTTCGTCCTCATCTCCTGTTTCATCGGGAGGGCAAGGGATAAGAGGGCCTGCTACTTCAAGTTTTGAAAGTCCTGTATACTTCCGGATTTTTTCAATTTCTGGCGGTGTCAAAACTACTCTGTTGTCCCCAAAAGCCCGTTTGCAGCACTTTCCACAGTTCTGGCAGGAAAAACCTGTATTCTCGATTTCGGCTGCAAGTTTTTCAGGGTCAAGTCTGCGAGCGATTTCAATTTCTTTTTTGAGGGCGGCAATAATAATGAGCTGATATTCCTTTTTTCCTGATTTTTTGTTATTGCTTGAACCTGAATTTTCCATGTATGGATTGCTGTCTTGCAGGTACATCAAATTAACGCAGGTAATGATCTGATTTAATAAAGTATGTAATTCAAAAATATTGAGATGTGCTGTCTTTTCTAAGCTTTTGGGTTGAGGCATGCAGCCAGCTTCATTATTCTGTTTGGGAAAACTGCATGCAACCTAATTTTTAATTTTCTTGAATTTTGAGTTGAAATAAAACGATTTTATATTTATTAATTGTTATTATATATTTAAAAAATAATACTTAATGTTGAATTTTCTTCTAAGTATTAATTTGGTATTTTTTATCATTTCTCGATTTTCATTCAAAGACTTTAGTATTTTCCTCTGACCATGCTGGCTGGTTTATTGCAAGGAATTTGAGTGTAGTATTCCCGGTGTTGTATGTAGTTTGAATAGCACCTGCGGGGATGTATATAAGCTGGTCCTGGCAAAGCTCAACCGGGATTCCGTCAATAAAGAGGATGCCTTCCCCTTCAAGGATATAATGGACTTCGGGGTTTTTCATCAGGTGGGGGGCGATACTTTTTCCAGGTTCGACAACGGAATGAGCGATACTATAGTCCAGGTCAATATCATTATCAACATTTCCGGGATTCAGCAGTTCAGCAACACGGATATTTCCAGGCTCTTCTAGATATGTGCAGTCGCTGAGGTTCCTGCATATTATGTGGTCGTCCACGTAAAAGCTTGATCCTACAATGTAATCCCGCCCTTCAAAGGTAGCTTTTTTAACGAAAGTAAATATGCGGGAAGGTTCGGTGCTTCCTGACTCCTTCCAGTTGTAATCTATCCAGCCCTCTCCACTTTCACTCTGGGCTGCTTCTATAAAGAGTTCGCCTATGGGCTTGCCGTCAACATCCAGAAGCCCTTTTCTTTCCTTTCCTTCACTGCCCTTATCCTGGGGGCAGACAACTTGAGTCCCGTTTATTGTCCAGACAAAAATCTCGAAGTCACTGCTATTCCAGGGCGATTCTGGTTCTGCAAGTTTGGGAAAAAGCTCTTCTCCCTGTTCATTAAGAAGTCT
>CAYSWX010000085.1:0-5273 GCA_964434965.1 uncultured Methanosarcinales archaeon | reverse complement strand
TTTGTAGAGCTGATAGACAAGCGGCAATATTGTCAGTACTGCAAGGAAGCTGTATACCGGCAAATAGAACGCTTCTGTTCTGGGACCAGTGGCTCTCATGACCAGGCGTTTGAATGGCAGGCTCGCTGTCAGGCTGTGAATAGCTGCAAATGCTACCAGAGAAAAAACAGGAGTAATTTTGGAAGAAACCAACTCTAGCAATCCCCTTTATTTTAATTATATAGCTAATATCGCCACCCAAATATGAAAAGTTAACTTATAGTGCATTAAAAATAGTAGAAGTTCAGGGAATTAATATAACAGGCTTATTAATGTCAGTGCTACAGCAGGCACACTTATCCTTCGGATGTTAGGCTTCTCAAAATATTGGCGTGTGAAATTAAGGCTGAAATGAAGGCTAAAAATTAAGGCTAAAAATGAAAAGTTTTTGGGCTATTTGCTTGAGTATTTATAAATAAGCTGCATAAAAACAGAATATATAAAAATTAAAAGTGGTATGTCCACTTTTAACTAAGTCAACTTTTAATTTTTTCAAATTTATTTAATAACAACGGTCTTATGGACCCACAACTTTCCATCATAACCAGTGCACTTAATAGTCAGACAGGTGATATAATAACCAGTCTTTTTATACTTGTGTACCGGATTTTTTAGTGCTGAAGTAATTTTAGTTCCTTCGAGAGAGGTTCCATCTCCAAACTCCCATCTTATATATGTTTCTTTACCTCTTGATAGATCCTTGAATTGTACTATTCGAGGATCGGTACTCGAAGCGGCTACCGCTGTATAATCAATGTAATTGCCTCCACCAGATAGACGGGCTGTCGCGGGGGGAGTTCCTGCACCAAGGGGGGTCGTGGTGACAGAAATCGATGCTGAGGCTGCTGTAGACAATAAAGCCAGCATCATCAGTATGGCAAAAACAGATAGTGTCATTTTCCATATATACTTCTTATTATTTTTCAGTTTATATCCCTCCTGTTTTTCTCATTTTTCTCATTACTTGGTCCGGGAAGACCCGTAATCAAAAATAACATATTAAAATTACTCAAGAACTACAGAGCAAATTAACATATAAATATACTTATTTTTTGGAAATTAAATAAAAATAAAAATGCCAGCTTAAAGCTTGATAATGCTTTATTTTTTTGCCTAAAACATGATAACAGAATAAATTCAATTATTAATGATCTCAATTGTTATAATCAAAAAAATAGGGACTATGAGAAAGTTATAGAGTGTACAGATCTTGAGAAATTTATTTTATTATTGCGGGAGTTAGGAGGTTACCAATGCGCTGACCTCTGAGTTGGGGCAGCCGTAAATAATTTGATTTCCAGCAAGAGTCAACGATATGTCCACAATTTACAAAATATCATCAGTTTCAGGCATGTGGTAAATACTATGCTCAATTATGGTTATTCTCTGCTTGGATCGAGTATTTGAGAGCCATAAATACTGTAGGTCTGGATGCTCATGCAGGTTTTTGCATGAAATGACACCAAGCAAGAACAGTTTAGCCTATGACCTTCAGGAGCCTTTTAGATTTCTTGTAGATCTGGCAGTTATCAACCTGGTTGAAAGTGGATCTATGGAAACTAAGGACTTTATCAGGACTGAGAATTACAATCTGAGGCTAAAACCTACAGGAGCCAGGAAGATTGTTAATGAGTTTTCCAATATGTTGAACAAAAGAGTGAGTTATCAGGGAAAAGAAAGCACATGCAGTTATGTTATCTTTTTGAAGGTAAGGGAGTTAGCCCATTAACTTACAAGCAAAAAGGAAATACTGGATTTCATTAAACCTGAATATGAAATTGAAAGAATCGATTCTCAAGAAATAAGACAGAAAATCCTTAACATTTCTTATGTTGATTGGAAGAAACTAGGGTTCTCTAAAGGTACTTTGCATTATATGAAGCAGAATGCAAAATCAGATAAGCCGTTTACTCTTAACAGCCATGTTCTTGAAAGAGTGAATAAATGGGAAGCATTGGTTTCAAGTCAAAAGTAAAAATGTGTATGCTTTTACATATAAAATGTAAAAATATGTATGTTTTTATGTAAAAAGGAAAAAAATGTAAAATTTACTGTGGCATAGTAAAACAGCTTAAAGAGAGGCTATATACAGATGCAAGTATAAAACGCACAACATCCATCTTAGCCGTTTACAGAGCAGAATCATGCTTTGAAGCAGGAATATAACTTAAAAATATTTTTCTATCTTCTATCTCCGAGTAATGAACTCTCGAACCTTGTGAGATTCTTATTCGGTACTCACCATCTATAAATTCTTCTTGAAGACCGCCATCTAAACCAGCTTCTTGATGATTTAATGTCAGTAATTTTGTAATACTCTTAATTATTCTTTTTTTGGTCTTTTTTTCTTTCAAGTTTAAAAAATCTGTTTTAAAAGTTTTGCTAAAGTCTATACTCTCAAGACTTGTTTTGAGATTTTTGGAGCAAAAATCTTTATTCCAACACATTTCTAGAGATAGTTTAAAGCAAGTGTCCCATTCATTTAGAGTCTTAGGACATATATCCATATAGTCTATTTTTAAGAACCATTCAGGAGGTTCATTTATAACAGGGAACTCCTTATTGTAACTTGAAGAAGGACAATTACAAAAAAAACTTACTCTATCAAAATGACTCTCAATATCGGGTCCAACAACTACAAAAGTTTTTTCGCTATAATGTAACAAATTATGGACCAGTACTAACCAAGTTTTCTCAATAGAGTTAGAATAGTTTCCCTTTATCTTTAAGTTAGTTTTGCACTCATCTTCTGAAAATTGATCGATGTTCTTCCATAGCTTCTCCATTTTTGGGTATATATATTGGATTAATTTTGGTTCATAGTGTGAATCACCCATCCAAGGCGAATTAGTCCAAAAAAGACAAAGAAAATCGTTTGACCAAGCAACTTTTATATTAGACTTAATAATGAACTCAATATGATCAGTTAAATTGGAGATAAATGAGTCTTTATATTCTTCGTTTTTCCACGAACTTGGATCACAAAACAATAAACACGGATGAAAAGTTGAAATCATAATTGAACCTTCCTATTGTTTTTTCGCTTTTCAATCCCTTTCTGTATAATTAACTTCATTTCTTCTGATGCCTGATCGAAAAATCCTTTAGGCCAATTAATTATGCCTCTATCTGAATCAATTTCAATAGGATTAATTGAGTTGCTTTCTCCTTGCTCAAAAAATAGGATATTTGTTTTGGATTGAAGATCAAATTTCTCGTCTTCGATAATCCTTCTAACTATTCTGTTTATTATGTGATCACTATGAGTTTCAATTAAAACTTTTTTTCCGGAAAGTACCATTGATACAAAGAAATCTGCTAGTTCCATTTGTAGTTTAGGATGTAAATGTATTTCTGGTTGTTCGAGTACTAAAGTTTGACCTGGAATTATTCTTAAGCCTTCAACCACTATTGGCAATATTTGACTAACACCAAAACCAACATCAGCCATTGTAACGTTTACACCAGCTTTTGACATTAAGTTCAATCGAATAATCTCTTCATTTGGTTCTAATTTACAGACATCTGAGATCCCCATGTAACCTAACCATTTCTCTACTCCGGATTTTAAAGTATCATTTCTAAAAGAGGTCCATTTTCCAGCATTTAAATCCATAAAATAATATGGTTTTGTTTTTTTCGATCCTTCTATTGATAATATTAATGGGGCGTTTTCGCCGTACTTTCCTATATCGAAATGATCCGCCTCTGAGATGTATCTTCTTGATGGTTCCTCTCTAAGAGGCCCTATATAGGAAATATTTGCAAAGACATTTTGAAGAAAATATTTCAAATAGAATAATGGTCTATTTATATGATTGAACTGAGGAAAATTCTTTTCGTTTTCACTTGTTATTTCAATTTCTGGAATTAAATTAGTAAAAGAAACCTCACAAGTGTCTTGATGTTCATAGAAATATGAAAATTTGTAATGAGGTTTGCCATTTTTAGATGACATTTTGTGTAGGCACTTGCATTTTGGACAATAATATTTGTCGATATCTTTAGGGATTTCAATCTCTTCAAAAAAAGGATGTTGACGGGTTTGTTTCCATTTTATCCTATAAGTTTTGTTTTCAATATGCTTTAAATCAATAACAGTTCCTTCAACAAATTTACCGGAAGATAATGATTTTGCAGTAACGGTGAAGGAGTTGATATAAGGACTAAAGTTTTCTAACTCAGTAGATTTCAATCCCACACTAATGTCCAAAAATTGAGAACCATCAAATTTATTTTCATCTGCATCAGGGAATATATAACCCCCAAAAATAAATTTAAGAGGAGGAATTTTGCCAGCAGTAGGAGAATCTTCTTTAAGACATATTTCAAAATTTATACGAATCTCATTTTCAATATTTTTTCTGTAGACAATATTTTGAAAAGATCCTAAATGAACATATTGTCCATTTAACACCACATTAGTATACCGAGATTGACTCTCAAAAGTTTGTTTTAGCATCAGAATACTTTGAATTGCTGAGGATTTTCCACTGCTGTTAGTGCCACATAATATTGTTAAAGGCTTCAAATCAATATTTATGGCGTCATTACTAAACCCTTTAAAATTAGTTAACTCAATACTGTTTACCATTATAGACAACTCGATAAATAACTTCAAAAAAGTTCTTTTTTGTTAATATAATCTTTTCGATTTATTCATATATATGGGATATTTTAACAAATAGACAATTATTTTGAAGAATTATCCTAAATTGAGTAACACTTTGTGATCATTAGTCCATGAAGAATTATTATGTTAAGATGTTAACGAATTTTGTGTAACATCTAAATATTTTATCATCAAAAATCATCTTTAAGATCTTCGTGTTAAATCTACTTTTTAAATTAAAGATAAAAATAAGATGAAGGTTCTATTGTTTTACAGTCGACGATAAACAGATTTTATATTTTTATACCATCAGAACAAAGATAAAGAACAAAGAGAAAAGGAATATTTGGTTAGGACTACTTTCAAAATAAACTGTTGTGCATTAGCTCCGCAAAAAGCGTACACTTTTTATTAGATTCGATTTATAAAAATTAATTAATTATTCTTTGGACAATTTCCTAAAAACGGTACTGTTATTTTTCTTCAATAGCGTACACTTTTTTTGAGTTACCTATATCCCACCTGTATAGCGCGAACTGTGAGATTCGAACCTATGGATTTTTGAGTAAGGGATAATAACCCAACCCTTGACTTGCACTCACCCAGTTGTTCAGGCGCTCAA
>CAYSWX010000084.1:0-5413 GCA_964434965.1 uncultured Methanosarcinales archaeon | reverse complement strand
ACTTCCAGATTTTCCTCAATAACGTGTATTTTAAAAGGGCCGAGCAATACGGCCAGGAATATTACAAGAAACCCAGCTAAAATTCCTGGTTCAAGAGCCATTACTTTTTCCTCCTTACTATTAATTTATAGCGTTCACACAGTAAAGTAAAACTTGATAAACTGTAGAATTTGAATCCCTGAGCAAGAGAACCAATATTGAGGGATAGAATAACTGAATTAACATTGCAACAATTATTGATTGATATGAAGTACAATTATCAATTGTAAACATGCAGATTACAAAATATCTGAAGAACCTGTGTCCTGTTGAACGCTGTAAAGTCCCGTATTCTAAGGTCTTATGAGATCTTTTCCAGTATTCTAGAGCTATTCAATCTTCATGCGTTTGAGAAAAAAAATATCCAGTTCCGTCTCAACTTTTCAATAGAAAAGTCTCAGGTCTCTAACGTTACTTATCAAACCATCCGCATAAGGTTGAGTTACTCTGTCGATGAGAGCCGCCTCTATCTTTCTAATCCATGCATGTCAAGAAATTAAGATGCAGGACAAATTTCGATCTCAGAATTTTCAATGCTAAAATTTCCCCTGATCGGAACTAATATCAAGAAGCATTTCTCTTGATCAAGCAAGCTTTTTTTCTATCGGGACTATAGAGATCTATCTACTTTAAGATACCTATATAGTTTGTGTTTTGATTATTATCAAAAGTAAAAGGCTTAACGTAAAAGTTCCCAGCTGGAAAATTAATAAAAAGAGATTAAGTGCCAAAGTGAGAAATTCAACCACTTGTTATATTTATTTACATTGATTCAAATCGTTTTTATACGTCTTGTTTTAAGAATTTAATCCAATAAAATACATATTTTTTATTTATACTCAATATTTTTACAGAAAAATAGGAATTTACAGTTGTTACTTTGATTATTATGAGCATTATATCCATAAATTATTTATTAGCGAAGTTAAAGATAAATTAAAATATATAAGTTGAGTAAATAAAATGCAGAAAACATAGAAAATAAATAAGATAGACAAAATAAATAAGATAGACAAAAAAGTTAAAATTGATTAGGGTTAACTGAGAAAAAAGATTACTCTGCAAGTATCCTGCAGGTTCTATCTGTTTTTAATTAGAATATCAGGTTATATTTTATCCAGAGCTCCAAATGAAATTTCCATTCGCAACTCTGGTTTATTACTTTCTTATCCATAAACCCTTGAATTAGTTTTCAGGCTGTTTATGTTAGTTTACTTTTATTTCAACTGGTTTCTCTTCAGCACTACGTCTAAAAGTGACCTCAAGAACTCCGTTTTTGTAGCTGGCTTTTGCACTCTCTGGGATCACACGGACCGGAAGTTCCACGTCTTCAGAATATCCAGAAAGCCCGAGGACTTTAATTTCAAGGTGTTGAGCGGTAGCATGCAGCAGAAAATCTTCCTTTTCAACTTCCGGGAATTCTGCAAGTACATGTACCATGTCCTCGTTTTCGAATACATCAATTAAATGTTCTTTTGTTTCTGAGGGAAAGAAAGTCTCTTCTTTTTGAGAGTATTCCGGAATATTTCCGAATTCCCGGAGTTCGGGGTCTTCCCCCGGGCGATGAATGATAGAAAACCCGTAAACAAAGGGGCCGGATTCTCCCATTTCTTCCAGGAGGGCTTCGATAATCTCTTCCAGGTTGTCAAAAAGTTCAGACCCAAAATCTTCAAAGAAATCCTTTCTTTTTCTTATGCCCACCATTATTACCTCTGGTTTTCCTCGCGCTCACGAAGATCACTCGATATCGATTGAAGTTCGAGAACTGGACTCCAGCCTCTCAAAGGTAACTTCCAGGACGCCGTTTTTATAAGTGGCTTTCGCGCTCTGGGGATCTACCTTTACTGGCAGTTCAACACGTTCGGAATATTTTGGATTCCCATCTAATGTTTCGATGTCAAGTATTAAATCAGTTGCGTTCAGTTGTATATTTTCTTTCTCAATACCCGGTATCTCGGCAATCACATGGACTGCTTCTTCGCTTTCCAGCACATCTATAAGGGGTTTTCTTATGTCAAGGTAACGCTTTTCTCCGGTTTCTGCCTGCTCAAACATCGGGATATTCCCGAATTCCCGGATTTCAGGTTCTTCTCCTGGACGCTGAGTTACAGAAAAACCGTAAACAAAGGGATGTTGCCCCAAATTATCCATGTTCACGCCCATAGCCCTGTTAAGGCGCTCGAACATATCTTCCATATCTTGCAGAGGATCAATTCCGAATATTTCGTCGAAAAAACTTCTTTTTCTTCTGTCTCTGTCCATCTCATCACATCGTTATTAAGTTATGCGTCTTGAGGTTCTTAAGTGAGTGCTACTCAGATTAGTAGAGTTGCTAATTAAACTGGCTGCTTTTCTTGACAAAACTAAAAGTGCCGGAGTTTACCGGCATATAAGGTAAAGCTTCATTCACCCTTCGGGATTTCTTTTTTTTCGCTCTTCGTTTCCTGTTCTTTTGCTTCGGAAGGCTCTTCCTCAAACTCAGTTGCATACCTGGCAAAGAGTTCAGCACTCTTTTCATAGGCACTCAGAGTTTCTCTTGATGTGGTAGGCTTTACACGATGGATTGCCCTTTCGAAGTGCCTTTTTGAAAGACGAATATCTCCTGCCTTTTCCCGGATGTTCTTCCGGTCAATACCCGGAGTAACTATTTCCCTGAGTGCGAGCATTGCAGCTTCCCTGCAGATGCCTTCGATATCCGCCCCAACATACCCTTCGGTCATTTCAGCAAGTTCGGAGAGATTTACATCTTCTGCAAGGGGTTTTCCTTTTGTGTGGATCTCAAAGATCTTTTCCCTGCCTTCTTTTCCAGGGGGCTTGATGTAAATAAGCCTGTCAAAGCGGCCAGGCCTGAGAAGAGCTGAATCTACCATATCCGGCCTGTTTGTGGCAGCGACTATGATAACGTCCTTTAGCTCTTCTATCCCGTCAAGTTCTGTCAGGATCTGACTGACAACTCTTTCAGAGACGTGGGTATCGGAAACAGAGCTCCTTTCAGGAGCAATCGAATCAATTTCATCAAAGAAGATTACAGTAGGAGCAGCCTGTTTTGCTTTCCTGAATGTTTCCCTGATTGCACGCTCGGACTCACCTACGTATTTGCTAAGCAGTTCTGGGCCTTTAATACTGATGAAATTAGCCTCACTTTCACTTGCAACGGCTTTTGCGAGTAAAGTTTTCCCTGTACCGGGCGGCCCGAAGAGCAGGATACCTCTTGGAGGTTTTATACTGACAGCCTTGAACAATTCGGGATACTTGAGAGGCCATTCCACAGACTCAATAAGTTCCTGTTTTGCTTTCTCAAGTCCGCCGATATCATCCCAGCCTACATGCGGGACTTCAACGTAGACTTCTCGCATGGCCGAAGGCTCAATATTTTTCAGGGCTTCTCTGAAGTCCTCTTTTGTAACCACCAGGTTGTCAATAATCTCCTGTGGGATCTCCTCTTCGATATCGATTTCAGGAGTAATCCTTCTGAGTGCATGCATCGCAGCTTCCTTACAGAGAGAGGACAGATCAGCTCCCACAAAACCGTGGGTAACATCTGCAATTTCTCCAAGGCTAACTTCTTCTTCAAGCGGCATGCCTCTGGTGTGGATCAGGAGAATCTGCTTCCTGCCGTTCCTGTCAGGTATTCCGATCTCAATCTCTCTATCAAACCTCCCACCGCGGCGGAGAGCCTCATCAATGGAGTTGGGACGGTTTGTGGCAGCGATTACCACCACTTCACCTCTGGACTTGAGCCCGTCCATCAGGGAAAGCAACTGGGCAACTACCCTTCTTTCCATTTCCCCTGTAACTTCGCTGCGTTTAGGAGCAATTGAATCGATTTCATCTATGAAGATGATAGAAGGCGCATCCTTTTCAGCCTCTTCGAAGATCTCCCTGAGCTTGTGTTCACTTTCTCCATAGTACTTGGAAACAATTTCAGGACCGCTGATGGTGATAAAGTTGGCATCGGTTTCACTTGCAACTGCCTTTGCGATCATGGTCTTGCCCGTTCCTGGAGGCCCATGAAGAAGAACACCTTTTGGAGGTTCAACACCCAGCTTCTGGAAGAGTTCAGGATGCCTCATTGGCAGCTCGATCATTTCCCTGACAAGCTGGATTTCACGCCTGAGCCCTCCGATATCTTCGTATGAGACGCCTTCTGGAGCCTTGATTTCCTCAATTGATTTTTCTTTGATAACAATTTCAGTATCTTTGGTAACAACAACCGGCCCAGCTGGTCTTGTAGATGCTACTACGAAAGTAAGGGGATTGTTTACGGTTTCAACCCTGATCTGCTGACCTTTATTCAGAGGTCTGCCCTCTATAATTCTCAGGATGTAATGAGCACCGCCCACAAGCCTGACAGGCTGGGATGGAGCAAGTGTGACCCTCTGAGCGTGTTTTGCCTGGACCTTCTGGATAGTAACCCTGTCGTCAATTCCAACTTTTGCATTGCTGCGCAGGTTTCCGTCTATTCTGATTTTATTCTCCTGCCCACGCTCGACGTTTGGCCAGACAATTGCGTAAGTTTTGGATTTACCCGAAATCTCAATTATATCCCCGCTTATAAGCCCCATCTGCTGCATAAGATGAGTATCGATTCTTGCAATTCCCCTGCCCACATCCTTATGATAAGCCTCAGCTACTCTCAGATTAATTTCTTCAGTCATTTGTTTTCAACCCCTGTCTCACATATTTTCCAGTACTGCTGGCTATTTTTAATCGTATACTCAACAAAACCTCTTTCTGCAAGGTCCATAAGGTTAGACATAATAATACTCGGGTGCAGGCGCAGGTTATAGCAAAGGACAGCCGCTGTAGCCTCATTTTTCAAAAGCTCGAACAGTAGCTCGCATTCTACAGGGTTTCTGGAAACTTCTTCAATGGAATCCAGGCATCTGTCCATCAATTCCGTATATTCAGCCTGCAGTTGTTTCTGCATTTGTGCAAGCTCTTCATGCCTTATTTTAAGTTCCCGGAGCCTGCAGCTCAGTTCAAGGAAGAAACGAGATGACTCATCTCTGGAAGCAGGTTCATTCTTTTCAACAGCAGAACTTTCCTTTTTTTTCTCCCTGTCAAAACTAATGTCCTGAAGAGCCATCGTATATGCATACGGTGATACGGATACCTCAAGCCGCATGTTATTTGCAATATTGAAGTATTTGCGCCTTTGCTCATCTACGCTGCACTCTATCAGTCCTGACTCTTCTAACAGGCTAAGGTGACTGATAATCGCCTTAGGTCCCACCCCCAGCCTGCCTGAAATTTCACTGACATAGCAGGGGCGGTTTGCAAGAAGCTGGATTATCTTCCTGCGGTTTTCATTCCCCAGGATGTCAAGTAGTTTTGCCGGGTCCATGTTTTCCCCTCTGGTAATTATTGAAAT
>CAYSWX010000083.1:0-5421 GCA_964434965.1 uncultured Methanosarcinales archaeon | reverse complement strand
CTGTCAACAAAGCACTTTGAAAAGGATTCCGAAGACCATTCAAGGAACAGAATGGAAGTCCCAAGATACTCCCGCATTTCAACTCTTATCTTATGATAACCGGCAGGGAGATATATTGTTCCTGTTTTTGTAGTAGTGGGATGCCTTGCTGAAGAGCTCGGCTCATTAATGACAGTTGTGCCGTCAATATAAAGCTGTGCCCAATCATCTGAAGTCAGATAAAATGTATAACTGGAATTCTGCTCTATTTTGATAAAGCCTTCATAAACGACACTGAAATTATCCAGCGTATTCAGGATACCATAAGGCCAGTTTTGGATGTCGCTGCCATGAATTCTTGCGGCTAAATATGTATTTTCTGCAAACTTCAGCCTGGAATCCGTATGCTTAACTGCTGAGCCATTGAAATGCGTCCCAAGGTAATAGTAACCAACAATCCCTGGCCTGTATTCCGTATCATTGCTTGGTTTGTATTCCGTATCGTTGCCTGGCTTGTATTTTGTATCGTTGCTTGGCTTGTATTTTGTATCATTCCCTGGCTTGTATTTCGTATCGTTGCCTGGCTTGTATTTCGTATCATTCCCATTCATGAACCTGATGTCCTGGATAAAAACAGGTTTTTTGGTCCTGAGATCAATGACCTTAAAAGTCACAAGGTCTCCGGCATTTATAGGTATCAAATTCCCGTTCCTGTCCTTAAGAGGCAGCAGTTTAATATCGCCTGCCTTCAAAACTTCAAGGTTTGAAGCCTCAAGGATGTTATTCTTTCCAGCCATATCAAGGATTACGGAAGTCGTTGAACTGCTGAAGTCTATAGAGTCTCCCCCAAGGTGCTCAATTTTCAGCGTACTGGTGTTATATTCATATACCCTGAGGTCTGCAAGCGGGGCCGGCTCTAAATTATCCTGGTGACTTCCAGCAAAATAAACAGATGCTATAATAGCCACAATCAAAAAAACAATCACAAGCATAAGAGCTGTTCCTATCAGTGGGGCAAGTCCAGCTCTGTTTTTCAGCAGATTTTCCGGCGTCATGCATATCCTTTGAACAAAAATGATTCACTACAGTACAAACTATTCTTTACATTTGTGCTGTCTTTATGCTGCCGGTTTTTGATATAATTAAACCGCATTATAGGACAGACATAAAACCGATAATCTCGGTCAGTTTGTATTACGAGTCTTATAAAATCTCCAGGAATAATAACAGATTATATATTTTTAAATGTTATTTATATACGTTTCGACTCTCTCATAGTCTTTCTACAGACGCCGTTTCAATTTTTATATTTTTACTCGGGGGTTTCTGAAGCCTTTTCTCGATCCGGGGCTTATAAGCTCTGCTCTTTTTTATGGCCTTTCCTCTTTGTTATTAATATTCAGTTTTTTTTTCCATGGTTGATGTCTGAACAGCTTATTTGATAATCTTGATTTTATTTCAATGATCTTATAAAATTCTCTTAGACAAGCTCAACAAGTTTTAATATGACAAGCTTCTAAAGTTAAAGCCGGTGGGGTAAGATATGGCATTTTCAATATGGGGATGCCTCTTCAAGACTAAGTCGGATAGTGTATGCTATGCAGGATGTCTTCAAACAGAAGGCTCCTTTGAGACTGTGTTGGATAAAAAATATCTCGCATAAAAATACTCGCACAGGGCATTTTCAAACAGAGAATGCTTTGAGGCAATGTCTGACAGAATACATTATCAGTGGGGTTATAATAAATGTTAGCAAAAGGTTTACAGGAAATCATAAAAACCATAATAGAAGAGAATAGTTTACAACCGGAAACGATTATGGAGATCGGGGAATGGCTTCATAGTCTGGAGTTTCTAACAATAAAGGTGATAATGTTTTCTTTCAGTGTTTATCACCTGTATGAATTTACAATTAGACATGTGCTTTAAAATTAAAAACGTTCTTTAAAGCTTACTTTAAAACTACAGCTAATAAGCTTCTGCAGGCCTCCTTTCGTTTGAGTTTGAAATCTGCTCTCTACCGAAACGGAACTGTTTCAGGCTATAGCTAAGGGAACCCTGTGGGATACAAGCAGCCAGTTGACAGCAGATAGATAACTGCCTCCCGCGTTTGGGATACAGGACTTACAACAGCTTAACCGCGTTGGGATGGAACTGGAATCAATAAATCTGAGGCCCCAGCCTTTGATAAACATTATTTCAAAACTCAGGTCTTTCAGGTTTCGTTTCATCTCTATTTTATAACTGTGTAAGTCCTATCCGTAAAAAAGTGTGTCTGCTCCAGGCCTGGAATTAGAAAGAAAGAGAAAGAAGAAAAGAGAAAGAATTAGAAAGAATTAGAAAGCCTGAGGTTGAAATAATCCTTCAGGGTGATTAAAGCACCCTTCTCTAATGCCCTGCCAGTTTCAAAAATCCTCAGGAAAAGATAACTGGACCAAAACAACCAATTGATACCATAAAGGAGGCATTCTCAGATCAAAAAGAACCAGGGCTCAATAAATACTAAACAAACAGCCCTGTGTTTCATCTTTTGCTTCGGCATTTTTGCCGGCGGTATTTTTTCCCAATTTTACCTTATGTTCCTGCTACCTCTTGTTTAACTTTTCAGTTCTTGTTTAACTTTTCTGTTTTTTTGGGTTTTTGCTTTTGTTTTTGCTTTTAATTTTTAAGTCTGCAATGTAAAAACAAAATTAGTGCAGCGTTTCCATAAATTTTAAATTATCCTGCAACTTATGGGAAAGCTGATGGTCCCAAAAATCCTTGTTACAAATGATGATGGTGTTTATTCGACAGGCTTGAAAGCAGCTTTTGACAGCGTTTCGGACCTTGGGGAAGTTACAATTTCGGCTCCTGCTGTCCAGCAGAGTGGGGTAGGACGCTCGATTTCTATCTTTGAGCCCCTCAGGATCACGAAGACTGATGTAGGCGGCATACCTGCTTATGCTGTAGGCGGCACCCCTACTGATTCCGTAATTCTTGGCATTTTCACGATTCTCAAGGAAATGCCTGACCTTGTGCTCTCGGGCTTTAACATTGGAGAAAACATAAGTACAGATACGATCACCACTTCAGGGACCATTGGAGGAGCCCTTGAAGCTGCAAGTTATGGAGTTCCTGCAATTGCAGCTTCCATGCAGGTGCTTGATGAAGGGCAAAAATTTGATGATCCCAGGGATTATCATAGAGAGCACTTCGAAGCCGGAATTAAAATCGTAAATAGAGTGGCTCGAAACGTCCTCCGGCATGGCATGCCTGAAAATGTGGACCTGTTAAACATAAACATCCCCTATCATGCTGAAGAAGACACCCCCATAGAAATAACCCGCCTTGCGAGGAAGATCTTTAAAACTGACGTTGAAGAGCGGCATGATCCCAGGGGCAGGCCCTATTACTGGATTGCAGGAGACCTTATCCGCGAAGAAGAGGAAGGGACCGATGTGCATGCTGTCATGCAGAAAGGGCATGTTTCCATAACGCCTATTTCTCTGGATTCAACAGCAAGGATAGATTTTTCTGAGATCGAAAAATACCTTTGATAACAGCTTTGAGAACAGCAATCCCATTATGGATAAACTTGTTTCAGCTAAATTCACCTGAAAAAGAGGAATAGAATCCTTTGCCGGATAAACTCCGACTTTTTTATTCCGGAAAAAAGGCTTCTGTTCTTTATTCTTATTTTTATTCGTCCTGTTCTATATGAATAGAAATTTCCTTCCAGTCGCTATTGATTGTGTGGAGAGTTTCAACCATTGCCTTAATAACATTTCCTACGATTTTCTGGACAAATTCATTCATCGGGATTTTTCTGCCGTCTACCAGAAGTTCGATTTTCATTTTTTTCCTCCTATTGCGTGTTTCTTTCTTATTTTTTCATTTTCTCTAATTTTTCGATTTTAGTAATTGGAGTATAATAAGGCTTTCTCCGGCTTACTGCAAGCCTGAGCAGTTTTTCTATCTCTTCTGGGCTTTTTGCTTCCCCTATATCAACAAGATTGTCGTGCACAAGCAGGCAGGGCTTGAATTTCCCATCGGCTGTGACCCTGAGTCTGCTGCAGTGCGCACAAAACTCCGAATTATCCATAGGACGCACGAATTCCACCTCCACACCATCGATAATGTACTTTTTCCGGTGGTGCAGGTGCCGGACCCTTACCTCGCTCGCTCTTTCTTCGAGGCTTTTTTCAAGGGCCTTTGAGTCAATAGTATACTTTGAAAGCTCCGGGTCGATATTCATGAGCTCTATAAGCTGCAGGATTACCTTTCCTTCATAAGGACGGATGAAATCCATCATCGCATCAATTTCATTCTCGTTTATGCCTTTCAGGAGCACCATATTTAGCTTTACCGGGGTTAGCCCTACCTCTACAGCGCTGTCAATACCTCTAATAACTTTCTCAAGGGCTCCCGGTGGAGCTCCGGTGATTTCCTCGTACTTTTTGGGGTCAAGAGTGTCCAGACTCACGTTTACCCTATCGAGTCCGGCAGCTTTGAGGGTTTTTGCACGTTTTTCAAGCATTATACCGTTTGTAGTTGCCGAAACCTCTTTCAGAGGAGGAAGACAGGCAAGGATGTCTTCGAAATCTTTACGGAAAAGCGGTTCTCCTCCAGAGAATTTCACTTTGCGGACCCCGAACTTCGCTGCTTCCCGGACAATCCCGCAGATCAGTTCCGGGCTCATCTCGTATCCCATGGGACCGCAGGCACAGCAGTCTGCTCCTTCGTTGTGGCAGTACATGCAGGAAAGGTTACACCTGTCAGTAATGGATATCCGAAGCCCGGTTACTTTGCGCCCGTAAGGGTCAACCAGGATTTTTTCTTCTTTTTCTTCACGAAGCAGGGAATTTTTCCCTGAATTGCTGTCCTTCATATTTCTCCTGCGTATTTATATAATGAAGGTAATAATATTTTTGGTAGAGCACTGATACAGTTATCTTAATAATCAAAAGTTCTAAAAATAAAAAGAATATATGGTAGCGTTATGTTTCGTTTACTATAATACCTAATTGCAGCTAATATATATCGATAGCGCATGTTATTCCGAAAATTCGCGGAAAAATATTGAAATCCGATTTTTACTCAGAAGTCTGATTTTTATTCAGGGTTCAGCGAGATCGTTATCCAAAATCAGGTAAATTTTGTTTTTAAAATGTTAGAATAGCTGCATCTTAAAAATAGCTGTGTCTGAAAAGTAGATGTATTCACTTGTTAAGTTTTTACTTTTTGTGCGGAGAGCATCTTTAACTCTCCAGCACATAAGTTATTTTTTGGCCATTGATTATAGTTATTCACTGGCCCTGTATAATACCTGCTGGCAGATATTATACGGCTACTGAACCATTGTCATCTTCATCTTCTTCTGGAGTTGTATCGTCTATATCTGCTTCATTTACAGTATCATCTGCATTTCCACAGCTATTTTCATCATCTGCTGGGATTACAGAG
>CAYSWX010000082.1:0-5643 GCA_964434965.1 uncultured Methanosarcinales archaeon | reverse complement strand
TCTTCCTTCAACTTATCTCTTCCTTCAACTTATCTCTTCCTTCAACTTATCTCTTGTTTTGGGAAGGGCCGCCAGGCAAGCTGGCGGGGTTTCCGATATAATGTGAAATTAAAAGTCCTCTTCGGGGATAAAAGATATTTCTGACCTGTAAAACTTTATGTCATGACGAGTCGATCCTGTCAAACTCGACGAAAGAACGGTCTTTTCTGCAATAAAAAAGATATAAGAATACGGGTGAATATGGGTAAGATTTACTTTTTCATTTGTTTCCTGGCTGAGATCACAGCAAAAATTCCTATCCCTGATCCCTCTTGTGGAAGTTCAATATGTTCTATTTTTTCAGGCTGCATGTAAAGTGTCTGGCACACTTTAATTTCTTTGAATCCTAAATCTGTAAGCCAGCCTGATACTTCTGCAGTTGAAAGATATCTTGCCTCAGAAGAAAACCTGCCTTCTTTTTTCCTTGACTCATAAAAATCTCCATGCAGGCTGTCCCTGTCAAGTATGCCTATAACGATTTGCCCTCCCGGTTTAAGGACACCCGCAGCCTCAAAGAGTGCCTTTACCGGGTCTTTATAAAGGGAGAGGGCGGCTACGACCAAAATAAGGTCAAAACTCTGTCTTTTGAAGGGGAGGAGCTCGGCAACCCCGAGTACCATTTGAATACCCCTTTTTCCTGCAATATCTGCCATTGCCTTTGCGGGTTCAAGCCCATACTCTAGCCCGAGAGAAGCTGCAAACCTGCCTGTTCCAGCCCCAATCTCAAGGGTTTTAAGCTTTCCCGGATTTTCAGGGATGAACATTTTCAGGGCGAGGAGTTCGGATTCATATGCAGGTTTGTATTTCTCATACCAGGCATCGTATTCTTCTGCATATCTTTCAAAGGCTTCCCAGGGCTTCATTAAGGTCTCTCCATATGGAAGATTTCACTTGATGATGATTGCTTATTTTCTAGAATGAGATTTTCTACTTTTGAAGCTTTTTTTCGCTTAATGTTATTTTGTGATTTCTTTATATATAAATACGCGTGTAAAAATAGTTAAAAATAAAACAGGGTGAAGGTTCATTTCCTTCACCCCTTGTTATTCAATCCGAGTTTTCAACTTTACTTATGTGCTCTCATTTAGGTTTTTATTTTTTTCTTATATACAGGAATACTGCAAGCAGGAAGGCTACTCCAAAAACCGTACCAGGCCCCGGAGCTTTCACGTTTTCTTCCTGTTTAGTTTCTTTTTTAACCTCAGATCCTGTATTTCCCATGTTATTTCCCTCGACGGAACCATTTTCGTGTTCTGGTTTCATTTCTTGTACACTTTCGTCAGAGGGAACATTCATTTTTCCTGTTACTGCAAAGAAAGTATATCCCGGAACATCTGCTGTGAAGTACAGATATTTGCTATCTTCCTTTAACAGGCTGGCTGGCAGCTGCTCCCATTTTTTATCACTGTATCTATTAAGAGCGATGGAAGACTGATCTATCTTTTTGTCCTGAATCCAGGATTTTTCAACCTTGAAACAGATGGTTGGATTTTCTATATTCTTTGAAGTTGCAAACCCACTGTTTCCAACCCAGACATTGAAGTATTTGTAGACCTCTCCTTCAGGCAGTGCGGGAACCAGTGAGGATTTATTTTTCAGCTGCTCGGTAATGGTTGTTGTCTTACCAGCAGTTTTCTTTGCATCAAAACTCACATTTACAACGCAGGTCGCATTCTTTGTGAAATCAAATTTTACAGCATTTCCGTTTGTAATGAAGACCTGTGAAAGCTCCTTTACTTCAACATTCCTTGCAGGCTCAGGGGAACCGCCGCTACTTCCTCCACTGCCTCCGCTGCTTCCTCCTCTACTGTGACTGCTTCCTCCATTGTTTTCTCCACTGCTGCCGTCTCCAGAATTGCTTTCTTTCAGCACATTTACTGTAGCTGTTTTTGACGTTGTGCCGTTTGCATTGCTAGCAATCAGGTTTACTGTATAAGTCCCCGGAGATGCATATACATAAACAATGGTAGCGGAGCTTACTTCAGCCACTCCGTCGTTATCAAAGTCCCAGCCTATTACGGTCGCATTTCGTGAAAGGTCAGTATACAGGACTGAAAGAGGAGCATAGCCTTCAGAGACATTCATGCTGAAGTCTGCAACAGGAAGGCCGTTGTTTACGTTTTCTGCTTTCAGTACGGTTATTGTAGCAGTTTTTGAAGTTGTTCCGTTCGGATTGCCTGCAATCAGATTAACTGTATATGTTCCTGGAATTTCGTATACGTGAACAGGGTTTTGAATATATGAGTCCCCGATTCCATCACTGTTAAAGTCCCAGTTCCATGAAACTGCATTTTGTGAATTATCCGTAAACTGGACTGCGAGAGGAGCATAGCCGCTTGTAATGTTAGCGGTGAAATCTGCAGTCGGGAGCACTGGCGCTGAGGGAGCATTAACAGTTATTGTCATAAACTTCGAATTCATGCCGTTTGCATTGCTTGCAGTCAGGCTGACTGTATAGGTTCCCGCAGCTGTATACACATGAACCGGGTTCTGAACGCTGGAATCTACTATACCGTCATTTTCAAAATCCCATTTCCATCCGGTTGCATATTGAGAGGTGTCCGTAAACTGGATAGCAAGAGGCGCATTCCCGCTGGTAACATTACTATTGAAGTTTGTAACAGGAAGAATTGGCTGCTGCGGTGTGGATGTAAATACCAGGGGCAGATAGTCGACAAAGTCCTTTCCGGTATATACAGAGTCTGCAATGCCATCTCCGTTTGCGTCCTGTGCGGTCTGGGAAAAACCCGTTCCTGCTGGAGTCGCCCAGAAATTACCTGCTACATAGGACCCCCCTATAATATTCGTTCCAGCAGTTCTTGTTGTGTTCCAGGTATTTTTTGTGTTATTGATATCTGCATTAATGGTATTATTCAGGTAGTTGTTGAAAACAAGGTTCCTGTCGCTTCCGGCACACATGAATAGGCCTGAAACACTGTTTGAAGCAACAGTATTGCCTGAGAGTGTGTTTCCGTCGGAGGAGTCAAGATGAATGCCCCTGGAGGTTTTATTGGCTGTATTTCCGGAGATATTATTATAATTCGAATATGAAATCAAAATCCCGTACTTATTATTATCCGAGACCTCATTATCCAAAATTTTGTTTGAACTTGATGTTATCAGGTAAATGCCTCTATCGTTACTTCTTGCGGTGTTGTCGGTAAGTTCGCAGTTGCCGGAGATTGTCAGATATAAACCATAACCGCTGTTCGAATTTACAGTGTTTTCGTTCAGTTTATTGTAGTTTGCGCTCTCCAGCACAATACCGTGATTGTTTGAATTTGCAATATTGTTTGAAAGTGAATTCCTTTGAGAACGTATGAGATGAATTCCATATTGAGTATTTGAATCAGCCCTGTTACCGGATAAGGTGTTATAGTTTGAATCCTGCAAATTAATACCCGTATACCTTGCGAGGACTACATTATTGAGAATTTTGTTCTCGTCCGAGTACCTCAAATATATTCCTTGATAATTGCCCGAAAGGTCATTATTGGTGATTGTACAGTTACTGCATCTAACCAGGTAGACTCCTGAATAGTTGTCTCCGGATCCTGTTATCTTAAATCCACTAATTATCGTATTATTTGCCTGTTCCAGGCTGAAAACATTTGTTCTCAGGTCCTTTGCAGTGATCACTGTATCTTGAGGGTTTCCTGATTCCGACCTGATCACCAGGTTTTGTGTAATGATTCTTATGTTTTCAGTATAGGTTCCGGGTCTTACGGTGATTACGTCGCCCGAGCTTGCACTATTTACTGCATTCTGTATCGAGCTTCCGGGCTCGACAATAATTTCAGTTGCAGTTCCTATGCTTGAAATTGCTATAAATATAATCATACCTGCCACTAATAGGGCTAATTTCTGCATTTAATTTCCCCATATTTAATACAATTTATGATTTGAACTTCGTATGATAAATTAGGGATTAAGCATTATAACAATATAAATATATTGAGATATAATTCTATTTAAAATAAGTTATATTATTTTATTGGGAATTGCTAGTTTTGTAAACATAACCCCAAATTTCAAAAAATAAGTTCCAGGGTTAATAACCAGTCATATACTGATTTTTCACATCTATCCTGCATGTTAACAGTCATCGATAAGTTCGGTATCTATTACACTTTAGAGTTAGATGTTTTTCAGCTGCTTAAAAAATCAGTTATACTCTAAATATGTG
This sequence comes from uncultured Methanosarcinales archaeon, assembly GCA_964434965.1. Taxonomy (GTDB): domain Archaea; phylum Halobacteriota; class Methanosarcinia; order Methanosarcinales; family Methanosarcinaceae; genus Methanosarcina. The sequence continues at coordinate 1,418 of CAYSWX010000082.1, read as the reverse complement.
AACATCTCGTTATCCCCTTGAAAAAGACAAAAATCACGACACATTCATAAATTATACTTATTTAAGACCTGATCAAAAAATTAACTTCACCACTCTCCATGTATAGATTGATAAGTTTACTTGCAGTTTGATAGTTGATTTCATCATTAGTTTCTTCAATAAGTTAATGTTAATGCTCAAAACTAATATATATTTTTGAGGTAGTATTCTTCAATACTTATATAAAAAATCTTAACTAAGAGGTGTTTTAATGACAAAGAATGTTGCATCTGAAAACAGCCCTAAAGCAGGAGCCGCATGTGGAAAAACTCAGGCAAAAGCTTCAGCACCAAAGAAAGAAGCAAAAGCTGAAAGCAAGCCGTCCAAGGGTGCAAAGAAGTAATTGCAATCAATTACTACCTGAAAGCCAACCCTCTCAACAATAGCTTATCAGCATTCAATATTCAAGACTTCTTAAAACTGGAAATACAGTAAAAATAAATATAAGAGCTCTAAAGTAACTAAAAAACGGTATAATTAATTAAAAAACGATATAATCAATTGGAAAATGATAAGCTGTTGCTTTTAAGTCAAATCTCCGGGATCCGGACTGCCTGTAATAAAGCATTCCGGATTTCCCGAAAATTAATCACAAGTGATTTTTTTTATCTGATCTGTTTTGTTCTTCATTAAGATTCTTTTATATCTCTATTGGCAGGGGCTAAAGACAGTCTTTTAACCAACATAATATTATTATATTCTATTTTATTCTCTTTTTCAATCCGTTAAAATTTAAATTATCACAAAACTGTATAGCCACCTTGAATATTTGAATTGGAGAGTGTTTTTTGGGTCGGTGATGATATATATTACCGGATCGTTATAAAAAGTAGTAGATTGAGAGTAATAGGGTTTCCTCTCAATCCAGGGTTGGATCGCAGGTAGGGATCTCGAGAATAGGGACTCGAACCCTACCATCTACTTCTAAACTACTTACTTCCAAACTAATTTTTAGGCTAATTTCTACTTTTTTATAATGTATTTATTTTAAATAAACTTTATGATCGCTGATCATTTATTATCGCCCATAAGCATTGATTGTCCTGTTAACGTATCTGCCTGACACAATCGTCTCTTTCCCATGGAAAACCTGGAAAGTAATGGGGTGAAAGCAATATTAAGCGATCTTTAAAAAGCTGATATAATATACTGAAATTTATATATTATCTCACAAAAAATTTCGATCCCATTAAAAGTTTCAGTTACAACAAAAATATGGGATCTAGATGAATTTCATATTATGAAAGCTTTTTTTGATCGATTATGATATATATATCTATAGCATTATGAGATGTGTGTAGATTGAAAGTAATAGGGTTTCCTTTCAATCTATAGGGTTGGATCGCAGGTAGGGACCTCGAGAATAGGGACTCGAACCC
>CAYSWX010000081.1:0-5676 GCA_964434965.1 uncultured Methanosarcinales archaeon | reverse complement strand
TTTTTTTGGATGAATGAAGTTAGAAAAGCACGATTAGTAAAAAATAAAGTTAAAAAGAGTGAGAATACAGTGATTGAAAAGTATTGCATTAGAGGGAAATGAGCATAATTATAAATGAGCATAATTATGATACATTTGAGATTCTGTATTTGATGTTTAGTAAACATCCTCAGGCTCAAAGACCTTTTCGCCCACAACTTCTCCTTCGAGATTTCGGTAGAAACACGACCTGTAACCCATATGACAGGCCCCTCCTACCTGTTCCACGAGCAAGAGAACGGAATCCATATCGCAGTCAATCCTGATTTCCTTGACTTTTTGAAGATGCCCAGACGTTTCGCCTTTTTTCCATAGTTTTTGCCGGCTGCGGCTCCAGAAATGGGCAATTCCGGTCTCGGCAGTCTTTTCAAGAGCTTCCCGATTCATATAAGCACACATCAGAACTTCCTTGCTGGTCTGATCCTGAACAATGGCAATGATCAAACCATTCTCGTATTTCAGGGTATCAAAGTCAATCATGTGAGAGAAATTGCCAAACTAGTATAAAAAAGGAGGAGGATAAAATGCTCCTGAAGAGATTGAAATTAGAGAATAAAAGTAATTTTTGCATCAAAAGTGAATTTTCTAAGTGACCGGAAAAACCACTGAAAAAAAACGGTATGAAGATTATTTTCACGGTTTAATCCCGAGAACATCCTCAACATATGCCCTTAAAATTTCTGCAACACTCCAGGCCTGGGCAATGCAGCCCCCCGGAGAGTAAGGGAAATTACCATCAAAAACTTCTGAAACCGTACCTATGCCTGCAGTCTCAAGATGTGTATTAAATCCCTGGAGCAGGGCACGCATATCCTCAAGGCTCTTTTTAGAATAGCTGTGAACTTTCCTGTAGGCCTTAACGTAGGGCCCAAGAAGCCATGGCCAGACTGTCCCATTGTGGTAGGCTGAGTCCCTTCTTTCGGGTCCTCCCTTATAGAGCCCTATATAAGAAGGATTATTCACTGAGAGTGTCCTGAGCCCAAAAGGTGTGAGCAGGTCCTTTTCGACTCTGTCCACAATAGCTTTTTCTTTTTCAGGAGAGAGCATTGTATAAGGAAGCGAAACTGCAAAAATCTGGTTTGGGCGAATTGAAGGATCTTTAATTTGATTTCCGGACCCGTCTTCAGAAACAGTATCATAGAGGCAGTTAGCCTCGGGGTTCCAGAAAACTCTTTCAAAGTTAGAGGCTACCCCGGCTGCAAGAGCTTCGTATGAAGATGTTTCCTTGCCAAGTAGATCGCCGAGTCTGCAAGCAGTTCTAAGAGCATTGTACCATAGTGCATTAATTTCACAGGCTTTACCTGCTCTGGGAGTCACAGGAATATCATTTATTTTAGCATCCATCCAGGTCAGTTGGGGACCCTGCCGGATAAGATAATCGGAATCCATCCCAATCCCGAAATCTGTGCCCTTACTATAATTATCTATTATATTTTCCACTGTTTCCCAGATATCCGAGAGGAACAGGAGATCTTCGGTATATGCAAAATAACGGCTCAGGGAATGAATAAACCAGAGAGATGCATCAACCGTATTATATATGGGCTCTCCTCCGAAAGCCGGAAAGCTATTTGGAATCAAGCCACGCCTGCGGTTGCTTGCAAAGCTTTTAAGGATGGATTTGGCGTCCTCAAACCGACGGGGGATCAAAACAAGACCAGGCAAAGAAATCATTGCATCTCTACCCCAATCTGAGAACCATGGATAACCGGCAATTATCGTATTTTCACCTGTAAGAGGGTGTTTTACGATAAAAGTGTCAGTAGCTCTTAGAAGCTTGAGTGCGAAAGGTTCAGTTAACCGTGAATTGAAAGCAAAAAGGTTCTGTCGATAAACCTCTCTGGTATATAGCTCTTCAGCTTTTTCAAGAGAAAGAGAAGAAATATTTTCAGTCGAAGCGGAAATAAAAAAATAAGAGGTTCCCAGTTTAAGTTTGCTTTCGAAATAACCTGGATTGAAATTATCTTCCTGGAACGCAAGCCCTCGCTCATTCTCAATATCGTATTCGAAGTTATAGTACCACTTTGGCTCGGCATGGTACTGGAGATTGGATGAAAGCCAGAAAGTAAAACCATTAGAGCTTTCCAGTTTTACTCCTTTATTTTCAGTTTTCTGAGAAAATGAAATATCCTTAGAACGTGTGGTTCCGTGAAAACTTCTTGCGTTTATCAGAGGGAAGATTTTTAGCAAAGCACCTTCTCTACGACACCTGATTTCATAGAGGATGCATGTCAGATTACTATTATGCACCATGAAAATCTTTTTTTTCACAGTAAAATCCCCGGGCTGGTAGACCCAGAGAGGAGAAGGTGCCAGAATGAACTTTGAAAGATAGTTGAACCCGCTGGGATAAACTGTACCCGGGTATTTATGAGTCGCAAGCTGGTAAACCTCTTCATCAAGAGATAGCTCTTCGTCCAGAGAAGAGAGTAGTAAAACCCTTCCAGGGGCATTCAGCGGAGCCGCAACAAGGAGACCGTGGTAAGTCCTTGCCCCGGCTCCAATGACTGTAGATGAAGCGTATCCTCCAATCCCGTTACCTATAATCCATTCTGTTTTTATGCCTTCTTCATAAGTATGAAAAGAATCCCTTCCAAGCCGTATTCCACCCATATATACCTGATTAGGATTTGATTTCTTATATAGTTGCACATTTTGAAGGGAGGGATTTAAACATAGAAGGAAGCATACGGTATGATAAGTTTGAAGATAATTATATTTTAATTGTAAACATAAACTATTTTAGCTGTGCAGAACATAAGAAAGTGACAATCATGAAGCAAGACCTTTTAGAACTCCTTATTGATATATTCAAATCATCCGGATACAATGTCATAATATCAAGTAAGTATGACATCTTTGTAGAGAAAAATGGACATAAGGCGTATGTCATGTGTGCTCTGAGTCCAGATTATGAAGAAATAAAATCATTTTCTGAAAAGATAAAAGGTTGTACCGGAATTTATGTGATGACCCAGAAAACTTCGGGTGAACTGGACGATTACGCGGCAGACCTCGGGATATACATATGGGACAGAGACGAACTTGCCCTTCAGATTGGAAGAGCGGTTCTTGCAAATATGGAAAGAAAATCAAGGGATTATCAGGCAGAATCCGAATTCTCCTCAAAGGAATATCAAGAACAGGCAACTCCTGCCCCAGAATCTGTCAAAGAAGTATGGGAGGAGGAAAGCTTTGAACAGGAGACCTGTCCAACTGGAGGACTTGTACCACTTCAAGAAGTGCCAAGAGATACAGAAAGAGCCTCTTTTGGATCACACATCATGTCACCAGTTGAAGAGAGAAAGCCTTTAAATAGACTGGATAATGGTGAGGCTTCCAGAGTTGAACAATATGAGATGCTGAACATTCAATCTGTAGAACCAAAGATTTCTAAAGATCAGGCGATGATTATTGCAAAACCCTATCTCAGCAGCCCAAAAGATGCGATATTAAAATTCGTACCTTTCTGGAAGTATTCTTACAGCGTTGAAGCAGAAAAACGGTTCAGGTCAAAAGTTATGAGTATTACTGGGGAAGGAAAAGGTTTTCTTAATGCCCTGAACAAGTCAAAAGAGAATATGGATATAGAAGGGCTTGGGATACCTACCAGAATTCCGGCAGTGCAGTATGAATTAAAGCGGCCGAATGTAGATAAAAAGCAGGCAGAGAAAGTTCTTCTTGATTCAATTATACAGGAAAATACACGGGAAATGCGCTTTAATAATCTGGAAGGGCAGGCAGTTATTTATGAACATAAAAGTATTAGCCCAAAAGTTGATGAGATAGAGCTCGACATGGACCTCGTTTATATTCCAGTGTGGGAAGTGAAGGGAAAAAGAAATTCTCTTGAGATCAACGCGTATAATGCCAGTGTGCTCGAAGAGCCTATAGATGAGGATGCTGAATTCCTGTAAGGAAGATTTAGGAAGGATATTGGAAGAAAAATATATAATATATGAAATATAATTAAGCATTGGGAGTAGAATGAACTTCCAGGAGAAGGAATTTACCATCTGCTCTTCAATACTTCTCAATATGCTTTTTCAGGAGAAAAAGAAGCCATCTCACATAAGCATTATATGTTTTAGATGCAAGATTATATAACGCTTGGGAGTTATCTGTAAGCTGTAACGGATGGCATTCTTTAGAAATTAAAGATCTTCAAATTTTAAATTTACCAAAATTAAAAAAGAGGTGCAAATAATGATAGAAGTAACAGAAAAAGCTGCAGCAGAGCTGAAAGCACTGCTGGAACAGGAAGGAAAGTCTGAACTTGCACTCAGAATCTTTGTTGCTGGAGTAGCATGCAGTGGAGTTCAGTACGGACTGGCCCTCGACGATGAAGTTAAAGAAGACGATGTCACTATGGAAAGCAATGGAATAAAGCTGGTAATGGCAAAGGATATCGAGAGGAGCTTCTCTGAGGGCAGCATTGATTACATCGAAGATGAAAACGGAAAAGGCTTCCTTATACGCAATCCACATGCAGGCGGATGCGGTTCCTGTGGCGGCTGCCATTAAATAACTAAGACTCCGCTGAATGAATAAAATACCCGACCCTGAAGAAGCAAATAAAGAAATAAAAACAAAGGAGAAGGAAAATCTATGTTTCCAGGAATGGGAGGCGTGGGAGGCCGGGGAATGAACCCGGCTAAAATGAAACAGATGATGAAGCAGATGGGGATTGATGTTAAAGAACTTAAGGATATTGAAGAAGTTATTATAAAGACTGCAGATTCTAACATTATTATTGAGAATGCAAATGTCACTATAATGACAGTCCAGGGTTCGGAAACATATCAAATAGTAGGCGACGTAAAGGAAGTCCCCAAATCTCTGGAAATCCCAGCCGAAGACGTTAAACTCGTAATGGAGCAGACCGGAGTCTCCGAAGAAGAGGCAAAGGAAGCCCTGAAGAACTCAAATGGAGATCTGGCAGAAGCCATTGTGGCACTTTCTTCTGCCTGATTCCTTTTCTTAAATTTATTAAGTTCTAAGTATTTTAAACGGTTTAAAGTAGAATTTTTCATAACAAACTGTTTTTAAGTAATGGAATTTTGACATTAATCTGCATTAATTCCATGAATTTTTTCAAGTAGATTTCTTGATGCATTATCCGGCTAGTCCTGGATATCTTAACATGCACTGAATTCTTCAATCCGTTTTAAAAATGATCCTATCCCAAAACCAACTTTTATTTATAAAATCATAGAGTATCAGAACCAACTTATTGATCAGCTCTAATAATTATTTCAAAATAGAGTTCAAAGAAGTGATTTTTGAGTTTTGGGATCAGCTCAATATATAAAATTCTAATACTCTCACTTTACTGATCAGATCAGGAGATTATTCTGAAAAAAGAATTCAGTAAAAGATCTCCACAGTAAGGCCTGGATTTAATATTAATTATCTTAGTCTGCGCACTTCGGGACTTAGCCGAGCATCGAATAAGAAAAACAGTACTTCAAAAAAAGTGAACATAATCACTGATTTCATAGAAAAGCAGCTAAAAGACGCCCTGGACATAAAAATGAGGTAATAAAAAAAGGGGATGAAAAAGAGAAGATATGAAAAGAAACTTAGAAACGGGCTTAGAAAAAACATATCAGAAATTCATAAAAACAACAGTAAACA
>CAYSWX010000080.1:0-5682 GCA_964434965.1 uncultured Methanosarcinales archaeon | reverse complement strand
TACCGAAAAAAATGAAAGATACTGTCATCCATATGCAACAGTAAATGATATTGCAAAACAGAAGGATAATCCGCATGCAAAGGATTGAATGAGTGGCAGTTCTATCAGAACTAAAAATTTGGATAATCATAATCTTGTTCAAGAGATGAAGAGACCACTTTCAGATTCCTCATAATATTTCTTAATTTCGTAAAACCTTTTTATTCTCACTTGTATTTACGATTAAATTTGACACTGACATATTATTTATCCAATAGGTTAATATTTAATTAAGATTATTGACTATATTTACTCAAAAATAATAAAATTAATTTAATATCCGTCCATGTTATCTGGAAAATGAATATCTTTCAATATAAGTTACACTTATTTTTGCAAGAGAAAATAAGCATTAAGCACAGTTTCATGAAAATAGTTTAGAAGACTAACTAAAATTCACTATTTATTTACGAAATTAAATTATTTGAGAAATTGGAAAGATAAAGTATTCGTGATGGAAAAAAACAATGTGGGTCGCAACATAAAGGAAATAATGAATTATCTCATTGAGAATAAATAGCGTTGAATAATTTTCTAATAATTTGTTTAAATAAAAGTTAAAACGGTTTGTGAGTGTTTCGAATGTATTCAGAAGAGGCTAAAAACATAATTGATAGAATTTACAGAAAAAAGACAGGTTTTGGGTTACGGGGACTTGAAATTGATGAAGAAGCCAAGGAAGCATTTTCAGCTTTACAAAAAGAATTACAGGGTGCGTTAGAAGAGCTTGCAATCGACTTGAATACAGAAGAAACACATTTTATACTCGAACTTATTCAAAACGCGGAGGACAACGCTTATGATGGCAGTTTAACTCCGTGTCTGAAATTCACGATTAACGAAAACAGTATACTTATTCAAAATAACGAGATCGGCTTCAATGAGAAAAATGTATGTGCAATTTGCGGCGTAAAAGAAAGTACAAAACAAAAAAAATTTGGGTACATTGGTGAAAAAGGCATAGGATTTAAATCGGTATTTAAAGTAACTGATGAGCCTCATATTTTCTCAAATGGATTTCAATTTAAATTTAGTCATATAGCTAAGAATGGAAATCTAGGCTTCATCGTCCCTTATTGGATTGATGAAATTCCAGAACTAATAGACAATAATCAAACTAATATTTTTCTCCCTCTTAAAGAAGAGTCTAAGGAGAGACTTTTAAAAATTAAAGATATTGATCCAACTTTTATATTATTTTTAAAGAAGCTAAAAAGAATAGAAATTATTAATAAATGCAAAAATGTGCAGAACGTTATTATAAAGTTGGAAGAAAATGGACTTGTAAGAGTGTCGAGCACGCAAGGTACGAGCTATTACAAAGTGACAAGAAAAGAATTTGAAGTTCCCAGCTACATTAGAGGAGAAAAGAGAAAAGATGTTGAAAAAACTGAAATTATTCTCGCATTCGAGGTTTCAGAAGCTGGAAATCCAATAGACTCAAAACAGAAAGTTTTTTCTTTTTTACCTACCCAAAATTATGGTTTTAAATTTATTATCCAAGCTGATTTTCAATTAACTGCAAATCGAGAATCCATAACTGAAGATGTGCCTTGGAACAAGTGGATAAGAGATAGAATTTACGAAGTATTTTTAGATTCGGTAGACTTTTTTAAAAGCGATGAAATATTGAAGACAAATTATTATGAGTATCTTCCATTAGATGGCGACATAAATGACTGTTTTTTTGCTCCAGTTATTGGAAAGATTTACAATTCACTTAATGAACATGAGTGTATACTTACTGAGTCAGGTTCATGGGCTAAACCTTCCGATGTAATAATTGTTGATCAGAAGCTAAGAAACTTAGTTTCTAACGAGGATGTAAAAAAATTTTCCGGCAAGGAAGTCGTTTCAGGTAAAATTCCTGAAGGTATTTTGCCAAGTAAGCTTCGCATAAGCTTTTTCACAAAGAGAGAATTTTTTAGTTTCTTAAATAATACGGAGCTAATTAAAACAAAGAGTAATGAATGGCTCGTTTCCGTATATGAGTACTTGGTTGATAGTAAAGAAGATGTTTATTACCTTAAAAAACTGCCCATAATCAAATTAAATAATGGAGAATTCAAATCCTCTCAAAATACTAATATTTTCTTTTATCTAAACAAAGATGGAATGAATTATGGTTTTGAGGATGATTTAGTAAACTCTGTAGGAATATTAGATCATGAATTACTCAAGTTGATAGATAAAAGTGATGAAAAAGGACGAATTTTTGACTTACTATCAAAGATGGGAATCAAATATAATGATCCATATGAAATAATTGAACAGTATATACTTCCTATATATAAAGACGAAACTTGGAAAAAAAAGGCAATTAGTATTTTGCAAGGGCATATCCGATATATTAAACATTATCTTGCAGACTATAAAAAGAGAAAAGGTTCAGTCGGCGAGCTAGCAGATTTACTATTTTTAAGGACACAGCATAAAGACGAGAAATTCACTTATTACGATCATCCCAAAAAGATTTACTTGCCTAATGAATATGGAAGTAAATATGATTTAAATAAATTATTTTCAGGCCTTAAGGAGTTTTCGGATAACTTTTTAAGCACAGTTTATTTAGAAGATGACTCCACAGATATTGTTGAGCAGATAACCAATTTAAAAGCCAAAATAATGGACAAGTCAGATACATGGAAAATGGAAAATAGAGAGGAAGTTGCAAAAATAGAAGAGCAGTTATCAGAGTTGGAAAAAGAAATAGACATAATTATAAAAGGATGGAAAGATTTTTTCACTGAATTGGGAGTTAAAGAGTCTCTTACAATTGAAAATCGTCTTGATGGTTATAAATGTAATGAGTTTGATAAACTGTTTGAAAATATAAATAAATGTGAATATACAGAAAAAAAAGAAAAGATAAAAATCTTATTTCAACTTTTTAACGATAAATGGGATAGTTACCACAATTATACATATGAAAAATACGATAGTACATACTCTACTTTTATTTTGCAATTGAGACAGACTCCATGGATTCCAACTACTGAGGGGAGCTTTTTAAGACCCACTGAGGTATTTCTTGATAACCCTCTGAATAAGGAACTCATGGGAGATCAAGTAAAATTTTTTGATTCAAATATATGTAATAAAGCAAAAGAACAATTTTTAAGAGATTTAGGCATTATCTTTAAACCTTCAATTCCAATTGTTCTTCAAGAACTAGTTAAATGCTCTAACAAAAAAATAAAGAATAGAGATTTAATAGAGAAACTGTATCATTATTTGGATGAAAATTTTAGTAGCGATCCCTATTTAATTAAAAATTATTTTTCAAATCATAAAATAATTTATGATTCTGCATCAAATGAATATTTTACATCAAACGACGTTTTTTGGAGTGATTATTCGCTTATCTTTGGGAGTACAAAAGCTTACCTCAAAAACAATTATAAAGGTTTAAAAACTTTTTTTGTAAATAAACTTGATATCGGGAGTCCAAAACCAGAGCATTATGTTGACAGATTAATCCAATTGTCTAAAGAAGACATTCCTGATGATAAAGAAACTATTGCTAAATATGATAAAATTATTCTGCAAATATATAAAAAATTAGACCATGAGATGCGTCCAGACATCGAAATCCCACTTTTTAATACTAATTGGTGGCAAGAAAGAAAAGTTGATGATCTGTTTGTTCTTTGGACAGATAAAAATAAATTTTGGAGAAATGATCAGGATGTCTGCATAAATGATGACGAATATCTTTACTCACTATTTAAAAATGAAGAGCATATAGCTTTCTTGAAAGTTCCAAATAACTTCATTCCTAAAATAAGCCATTTCATAGAATACTTTAATATCAGACCTATCTCTGAAGCAGTTAAAGTTGAGCCGCTAGATATAATTGGTGAAAAAAATGACATAGAATTAACTCAATTACTAAAAAGCCGTATCAAGTATATTGAAAGATATCTGTATTTCACAGAGCCTGAAGCATATGAAAACTTGCTTAATAAGAATTATTTTTCACGTATTAAAAATATAGTTGTTTCTGAAGTGGAAAGAATTGAAGTTAAATATAGTTTAAATGGTTATGAAGTTGTTTCTGAAAGACAAGAACCTCTTCTATATGGTCAAAAACTATATTTTCAGAACCTGCAAAAAGACAAATATCTTTTAGGGATTGAGCTTTCCAAAATGTTAGGTGGAATTCAAGGTTTAGATAATTTTATAATTTTGATTCTATTGCAAAGAGACGAAGAACTTGAAAAACTTATGATTTCAAAGAAAATAGGAAAAATTCCATCTGAAGATTCAGATGACTTTTTAGATTCATCAAATGATATATATTCAGGATCAGAGAACATCTCAGAAACAGATGATATATCCTCAAGAATATGTCAAGAATCAGAAGCTGAAGAGATATTAGACACAGAAGATATATCAAACGTAGAGAGTTTAACCAATAAGACCTCACCTTACAAAGGAAAGAAAAAAATCGCCAGAATAGATGATAAAAAACTAAGTCCAGAACCATCATGTGGTGATTCCCCATTAAGAGAGTTGGATACTAAAAGAGAGACCAATATTAGAGATGATACATCTTCAAGAAGATATCAGGAGTTAGAAGCTGAAGGTATCCCAGAAATAGATGAGATATCAGAAGTAGAGAGTTTAAGTAATAAACCTCCATCCTACAAAAGAAATAAAGAAGTCAACAGAGTAGATGACAAGAGTCTAAATCCAGAACCATCAGATGGAGGTTCACCTTTAAGTGAGTTGAATACTGAAAGAAAAACTACTCATAAAGAAACCCAAGAGAGAAGTAAAGAGCTTTCTCAATGGGTTAGAGGGCTATACGGATATCATTGTCAGATTTGTTTATCTAAGGAAAATCCAGCTTTATTAACCTACCACAAATCATACGCTTCTTATGATGGAAATAGAAAACATTTGATGCATGCACATCATATAAAAGCCGTCGGTGAGAAAGGGCATGATCATCCTGGGAATTACCTATCTCTATGTAAGCACCATCATGATTACATCCATCAAATAAGATTATCAGTAAATGAGTTAAATGAAGCTCTAAATTCTGTTACTCAAAAAGAAATAACTTGGCCTAACGGTAAAAAATATATCTGGAACTTACTTACCTTTAATGGTTTACATGAAAATAATGAAACTTTACAATTGGTAATACGTACAGAACATCTAGAACCGTTAACGGAATACATGAAAAAACTCTCAAAATCAGAACTCTAATAACACTTGAGATTTATTGGAACACCAATAACATTAAAGGAATTAGTTATACTTAAAATAAAAACTAAGTAAGATGTAAAATATAAAAGAACATCTTACTTTTCAAATTAATTATATGATATATTCTTTTTGATTTAACATTTTTTAACTTAAAATTGCTTTAACCCAGCAGGACTTTCATATCCTCTTCAACAGTTGTGTTTGGCCTGATATTGAAATTCTCTACCAGAACCTTGAGAACATTAGGAGAGACAAAAGCCGGGAGTGTGGGTCCGAGCGTGATGTTCTTTACGCCAAGGCTCAAAAGGGCGAGCAGGACAAGCACGGCTTTCTGCTCGTACCATGCTATGTTGTAAGATACAGGCAGGTCGTTTATGTCCTCAAGTCCGAAGGCTTCTGCAAGCTTCTGGGCTATTACCACAAGCG
>CAYSWX010000079.1:0-5758 GCA_964434965.1 uncultured Methanosarcinales archaeon | reverse complement strand
AAAGTACGACTTCAACGACCTCCTCTTTGCAGAGATCTGCCGCTCAAGGGGGATGATTTTTGTAACGCATGACAAGGACTTCAGCGAACTCGGGGTTGAGATCCTGACTGCAAATGAGAAGCTGCTGCGCAGGTGAACAGGAAGTTTGAGCTTTTTAGATGGCTCAGGTTTGGCTTGAAGAGTGGAGAGAGATTACTTATCCTCTTTTTCGGTTTTGACTTTGAGGTAAAGTTCAATTGCTTCTTTTAAAGTTCAATTGCTTTTTTATTCTTCTGTTTAACTCGTCAGAGTCTCTGCTTGCTTATGACACCCAGGAAGTTCAGGTACAGAAGCTACGTAAATTCCGTCTTCGTCCTGTTCGATGATGACGGTAAACTCTAGCATTGATTGGCTTCGTCTTTCAGATATAAATCATCCAATAATTTTATTTATCGCCGGGTTAGCGTTCTCGTCTACTCATTGCAGGTCTGTTTCAGGAAGAAGATTATATAGAAAAGCTGATTTCAAAGAGATGTTCAGATGTATTTCTGTAAAAATATATTTCCCACGCGTACTGCTCTCCTCTCCCCCAACCTACCGTTTATTAGTTTTTGATCCTTCAACGAATCAATCCGCAGCAAAATCTCCAATATCATAAAAGTTCAAGCAGGACCCCGGATTAGATAATTCTTGACAGGATCGGAAATGCCTGAGCTTCTTCCCCATGATAAATTTATCTTTTGAACAAATAAAAATACTATTAATTATACTGCCACTGGTTGAAAAAGCCTGCATGGAATCTGACAGAAAAAAGTTACTGAAAGAAATTAATAGTAGTGCTCTTATAAAATGATTTAACGAACAGGGGAGAAAACAATGCCTACAAAAGAAGAGATAGAGAGCCAGATTATGGACCTCTGGGATGAGATCTTTGATCTTGAAGATAAAAGTAGGGAAGAATTGGAGGCTAAGTATGCTGAATGGCGGGAAGTAGAACCGCGACTTGATGAAGGGGTAGATGAACTCATAATTCATATCGAGTCAATGAAAGGAATCAGCGACGAAAGCATGCTTATCTACAAAGAGGTTAAAGAAATCAAAATCAGGTACAGGCAGCAGAAGAGTGAGATACAGGCAAAAATAGATGTGCTGAAGAAAGAAAAAGAAAAGATGTAAATATGCCAGTGGTTAATTTTTCAGGGTAAAAGATTGAAGTTAAGATATTTGACAATAGTTTTTCCCAGGTATGTTTTTTCAATTTACGGTGTTGCTGCTTACCTTTTACCTCACCTGCCGTTTATTTACAATGCTAAAATCATCCGAGTTAGAGTATATTAAAATCAAAATTACCAATTGTTACTTATGCGGTTTACAATCAACTTGAAGAATCTGGGGAAGGAGGCTATACTGCCCAGTGCCTCGAAATTCCTGCCGCTATTAGCGAAGGAGATACCAAAGAAGAGGCACTTGAAAACATTAAGGAAAGCTATCCAGCTTGTTCTGGAAGTAACGAGAGAGCGGGCTCAGGTACTGGGAGAAATTTCCGCGGTGGAGTTTTTAGCTGGCTAAATGCCATGAGCACAAAAAGGGCTTGATTTTTTTCAAGTTTTTAATATTCTATCTTTAAAAAACAATCAGGCTTTTTATAAGTTCAATCCACTCATCTCTAGTAATTTTTACATCTTTTATTATCTTATTGATCATTCCTTTTCCTATCTTATCTGTAGGATGTACAGGGATTATAGTTGTTCTTCCATCTGGATGCCGTAGAAACAGGTGACTACCTTTTTGTCTTATCTGCTCAAAGCCCATATTTTCAAGTGCTTTTATGACTTTTTTGCTTGGAAGAGGCACTATTTTATCCATTCAAACCTCAACTTTGACCTTCTGTATCCCTACAAAATCGAGATGTTCCTTTTCTCCCTCTTCGGCTTCAACCTCAAGGTAAAGCTCAATTGCTTCTTTTATCCGCCTGCTTAATTCGTCAAGCGTTTCTGCTTGTGTATGACAACCCGGAAGTTCAGGCACAGAAGCTACGTAAACCCCATCTACGTCCTGTTCAATAACTACAGTAAATTCTCTCATTGATTGGCCTCGTCTTTCAGATATTAATCATATTCCAATGATTTTATTTATAGCTGTGTTAACTTTCTCGTCTACTCATTGCAGGTCTGTTTCAGGAAGAAGCTTATATAGAAAAGCTGGTTTCAAAGAGATGTTCAGATGTATTTCTGTAAAAATATATTTCCCGCGCGTATTGCTCCCCTCTTCCCCCAACCTACCGTTTATTAGTTTTTGATCCTTCAACAAACCAATCCGCAGCAAAATCTCCAGAATCATGAAATTCTTAAACCGGACTCTGGAATGGAAAATTTTTGATAACGATTGGGAACAACTTAAATAATCTATTTACAATATAGTTTATGATTTTATATAACTTTTAGCAAATTTTTCAAGTATTGCCGAACTTGGGTGAGCTGATAAAGATACTAGTTTATTTGCAAGTGCAACAGGGAATAAAGAATTATCATACATATCACATTTTAATAATTCTAAATTCTGGAGAATTGAATCTATATTCTTAAAATCATCTTTTTTTGGATTGATAACAACAAATTCGTCATCAACTGGCACAGTCACAACATACAATCCCTCATCACGAGATTTAAAAATTAGTTTTCCTCCATAGTAAGATGTCCTTGCATAAGGATTACTTGGATCAGCTCTTCCAGGAATGATATATTTATATATGTAATTATTGTTCATAAGTAAAAATGTTCCAGATTTCATATTATTTCTTATTTGTGTGGCATGTTCGACGAAGGGCCCACTTTTTTCGACACCTACTAAGTTAAAATCATATTTCTCTAGTAAGTAAGTAGACAAATCTCTCATTGGTTTATGCATGTTAGCAGTAACACTGAAAAATGCCAAAGGTCCATCTTTTATAAACAATGTTTCTTTCAGCTTAGATGGTTTAATTTTTAATATCATTCGAATATAATGAATTAATAAAATATGTTCAAGAACATTCGTTACGTATGCTAAAATCCCCCCAGCTCCGAACTCCTCATCGATTACTTCGTGAAGTCTGAAAACATCTGTTAAATATATCTTTTCACCGCATTTGTCGCAATGGAAAAGATAATCTTCTGACATATCTTTTATCTTCAGTTCAATCCTTTTATTGTCACATTTTAAATTTGGGCAACTAGAAAGTGTATAAGAATCGATTTTCTTTCGGTCATCATATTCTCTATATATAAACCATTTCAAAGTCTGAATAAAATTTTCTGTAAAGAATTCATAAAATGCATTTCTAACCGAATTGGTTAATCCTTCTCCTTCATAAGAAACGTTCTTAGTAGGTAAAATAAATTTTAGCCTTTCTATTTTTTTTAATTTCTCTACATCTTCTGGGTCTATAAAAGGTTTACAGGAGAGATTTTTAAGATCTTTTAGCTCAAACATCAAAGCTCCAAATTGAAAGAAGTTCAAAGTACATGATGGGAACTCTTTTCTAACGGATACTTCTGTGTATCCACCATCTATTGTTATAAAAAGGCTTATAGGACTTTTTATATCGTAATCGACATCTACTGTAAGATTTTCTTCCCTGAAGTCGATCTCGCTAGATATACTGGGGAGACTACATTTATCTAAAAACTTTTTAATTTCGGGATCCCATATTATGTTACTATGCGATGATTTACTCGCGTATTCATTTGGTCTTCTCCCAGTTTGACTTGAATAACTCATTTTAATCCCTTTAAATCCATTTCATTGGCCAAGAAACGATCTATATGAACTGGAACTACAAAAGAATTTGAATATGTTTTCATCCTTATAAATCCTTTATCTGAAGTAGCGTTGAACGAAATAAGATTGTCTGTAAAATCTTTGAAGTCATAATACTTCTTTATCTCTTTTATTTCGTCATCGTTATTTAAGTGAGAAATAAACCAGTTTTGAGTATTTTTCAGAATATTGGAGGAAATAGAACTCACTTCTTGGGTTGCATAAATCAGGCCTAAATTCAGTTTTGCTCCCTCTTTAGCGATTCTATTATATATATCTGTTAAATCTTTATCCTCTTTTTTCGGGAAAAGATTATGGGATTCTTCAAAGTAAAATTGTATAAAGTTATTTTGTATATTTTTTGTAAACTTTTCCATTGCATGGTTGAATATTTTTTTACATATTCTTTCGGAGAACAGTTTTTGAACCTTAGGATCTCCTTGAGATAGATCGATAATTACTATTTTTCCTTCGCTAAGCGCATCTATTATTTCTACATCAAACGGCTTTTCATTAATAGGTGTATGGAAATCTTTCATTTTTCTTAATTTTAAGTATCCATGCACGTTTGGATTCTTATCAGGTCCTGGATTCGTTTTCCTAGTTAAGAATATCAAAAGTGCTTTTAAATTATCATCGATCCAATCATGTCCATGTTCACTCTTATAATTAGCGAAGAATTGATTATTGGAATTATCCCATATTGTAGAAAACCAGTTTACTGCATCCTCATAAGTTATTCCTTTATCTGGATCTATTTTACCGTTTTCTTGAACCATTATATTTAATTCAGCATTTCCTTTAAATTTAACTTTACCTTTGGGCGGTATTAAACCTGCCCTATAAAGGCAGCAAAGATATGCCGCTTTTACTCTCCCATATCTGGTTTGTGCTGAATAATCTGAAGCATCTTCTGGAGCGGTTAAATCTATGGTTTTGAAATTGTTGACATAATTGCTATTATCATCGCTCAAATGAGATTGTATTAATTCAAATCCTTCAATTATATCATTGTAAAAATTAACTTTCATTACTTTGAAGTCTTTTTTTTCTAAAACACTATACCTAATCACTTTGTTACTATATATTTCAAAAATAGCAGTTCCTTTATCTTGCATATTTGGATTGGCGTATTCACCATTTATGTCAAAAATTATTTGGCCAACTGGATATATTGGACGTCCATCTTCAGTAAATGGTTCAATTTCTTCACTTGGTTCTTTTAATTTCTCATATTTTGCTTTTCCACTAACTTTTTCAGTAATTTGAACTATTTTTTTAACCGTGTTCGATTTTCCTGTCCTCGTCATCCCAAAAAGAGCCGTTCTTTTGCCAAGAAAATCTTTTGGATATACATAAACAGGAACTTCCTCTTTTTCTTGAAATCTTCGTGAAGAACTATACCTAACTATTCCAATTCTCTCATCAATTTCATTCCCTGGTATGCATTCTCCATCTCTAAAATTCACAATCATCTCCAAAATTTTTTCTCGAGCTTTATATACACTATAATTGTTCGCACTATAGAAGTTTTCAACATCGGCTCCGAAACATATTACGTTATTTTGATCCTTGTAAAAAGTACCTAAAATACGACATTCTAGCCCAGAAAAACTAAATTCATATCTTGTAAAATCATCAAGTTTACTGTCTTTACCTGAAGTTTTCAGATTATCTTTATAATATTCTACCATGGAACTGATAACCTCAGAATCTGTTGGCAGCTTCACAGGCTTTAAAACTCTTAATAGTAATGCTTCGTGGACGCTCTCTTCGTTCTCATAAAAAGCAAGCAAAAAAGAACCATGTTGAAGTCCTCCTACATTCATTTTCCATGAATCAGCTACAAGCATATGTAGCATTTCATAATCTATGTAAAAAGGCCTGCCCGCAAAATTTTCTTTTAATTTGGCGTCTCTAAAAATGTCAATAGATACGATGTCTTTTATTGCTCGCTCTACGTCCATATTTACATCTCTGT
>CAYSWX010000078.1:0-6170 GCA_964434965.1 uncultured Methanosarcinales archaeon | reverse complement strand
ATCGTAGCGGTAGGGGCAATTATATCTGAAATCCCGCTGGTTGATAAGCTGGAAAAGAACCCCTACGATATTTTAAAGGATGGAGACACTGTCCAGGTAAACGGCAGTGAAGGATATGTTGAACTGCTTAAACCGGAAGACAGTCAGGCAGAAAAATGAGATAATTAAACTTTAAATCTGGTTAACATGCCGTTTAAATCTTAAAGGATTAAATCATATTGATGAGCCTGAAAGGCTCAAAAATCCAGTAAAAAATATAGATAGGAATTAAAAATAAACGAATTAAAAAGATACAAATAAAAATATAAAACCAGAAAAGCCAATTTAAAATCTAAAAGAAACCTCAAGCCTCAAAGACGTGAAACCTAAAATGAAACAGGAAATAGAAGATCATAGAAAGGATCGTGAGAAGCTCGAAATCGAAGAGTCTATTTCACGCATATATCCTTTCATAATCAGGGTATTTGATGTATACGAAATCCAGAAATCCGGAGATGTCCTTTATTTCTTTGGTACTCCTAAGGTGGATACCGAGAATGTAATGATAGAACTCTGGGCTCCCCTTGAACAGCAAGGGCTTGGAGGTACCCTGAAATACGAGCTTGGAGAGCACATCCTTATTGTTGCTCCAGTAAAGAAGGCAAAGGAAAAAATCTGGGTAAACTTTGCACTTTTTATAGCAACGGTATTTACAACCATGATCTGCGGAGCCTGGATGTTCGGAGTAAATCTATCGAGTAATCCAATGCAGGTTTTCCAGGGCTTGCCGTTCACCTTTGCAATACTGGCTGTGCTGGGTTCTCATGAAATGGCTCATTATGCAATGGCCAGGTACCATGGAATGAAAACGTCCCTTCCCTATTTCATCCCTTTTCCGACTTTCATAGGCACAATGGGAGCAGTAATCCGTTACAAGGGACCCATCCCTAACCGAAAAGCTCTCTTTGATGTTGGAGTTGCAGGGCCTCTTGTAGGGCTTTTTGTCTCAATTGCAGTCACCATTATAGGGTTGAAGCTTGAGGTGCCACCAATCAATCCATTGCCCGATTCCCTCAGGTTCGAGGTAGGTCTCCCGCCCCTTTTTGTAATGATCCAGGAACTTGTAGGGGCTACGGGAAGCAACCTGCATCCTGTAGCTTTTGCGGGCTGGGTGGGAATGTTTGTGACCCTTCTAAACCTCCTGCCCTCAGGGCAGCTTGACGGAGGACACGTGCTCAGGGCAATGCTTGGCAAAAAAGCGGACAGGGTATCCTCGATGATGCCGCGGATCCTTTTACTGATAGGTATTTACGTAATCTACTGGCTAAAGGGAGACGGCTTTATATGGATATTCTGGGCTTTCTTCCTCTGGGCTTTTGCAGCAGCCGGACACCCTTCCCCCCTTCACGACAAAGTGGAACTGGATAAAAAGCGCATCCTTATAGGGATAATAACTTTTATACTTGGCCTGCTTTGCTTCACTTTAATTCCTTTTAAGCCCATGTAACCTGAAAAGGGAACTGAAAAATCTAAAGCCCATCAAAAAACGAAAAAGAACCGAAAAGAAGGAAAAACAGCAATGGAAGTAAATTTTCGATATAGCAAAAAGAACTCTTACAGCTTTGCGGTTCTTTCACCTGTGCTTCCTGAAGCCGGATTTACGGATATACCCGTTAATGGGATAATGATCTATAGTTTTACTACACGGCAGGCAGCAAAAGTTTTCAAAGAAGTAGAAAATGCAGATACGGACTCGATCTTCATTGCAGGAGGCCCACACCCTTCAGGCTGTCCGGAAGAGACATTAGAGTACTTTGATTATGTGGTGATTGGAGAAGGTGAAGAAACACTTCCAGAACTCGTAAAGGTTCTTAAGGAAGGGAAAGATCCAGGAGAGGTAAAAGGAATTGCTTACAAGGACTCAGATACCGGCAAGGTAATCCTGACTCCTGAAAGGTCGCATGTGAACCTTGATGCATATCCCTGCTTTGACCCAAAAAAGCTCCGTGCCCCCATTGAAATCAGCCGAGGATGTCCCTGGGGCTGTAAGTACTGCCAGACTCCAAGGCTTTTTGGGAAAGAAGTAAGGCACAGGAGCATTGATTCTATCCTGAAGAACGCACAGCACTATGATGACCTCCGCTTCATAGCTTCAAATGCTTTCGCTTATGGAAGTGACGGGATTCATCCGAGGTTCGATAAAGTAGAAAAACTGCTCTCCGCCCTTCATGAATTGCCCGATAAAAAAATCTTTTTCGGGACTTTCCCCTCCGAAGTCCGTCCTGAGTTTGTGACCGAGGAATCTGTCGAACTCGTAAGAAAATATTGTGCAAACGACAGTCTCAGCCTTGGGGCTCAGTCCGGGAGTGACAGCGTCCTTAAAGAAATAAGGAGAGGTCATACGGTTGAAGACAGCATTTCAGCTGTAGAGTGCTGCCTTGAACACGAAATAGTTCCGGCAGTTGATTTTATCTTCGGGCTTCCCACAGAAACCGAAGAAGACCAGGAAAAAAGCCTTGAGCTCGTGCGCTGGATCTGCAAAAAAGGCGGGAATGTCCGGGCTCATTATATGACTCCGCTTCCGGGCACTCCGTACGCATCAGCAACCCCTTCTGAAGTGAGCGGCCGGGTAAGAAAGGAACTTGGAAAACTTGCCCTCGGTGGAAAACTGACAGGGTACTGGGAAAAACACAAAAAAGTTTAAAAGGAAGTTAAAAAGGAAGTAAAGAAGTTAAAAAGGAAATTAAAACGGGATTAAGGAAAGCTGGCATAAAATTTCAGTATTTCCTTTCAAACCTTAATCTTCTGTTTTAGACCAATATAGAGATTTAGGCTAATAGAGTTTTAGGTTAAATCTGTTTTTGAATTAACCGCATAAGGAGACCTTTATTTTTAGTTCTGTTAATTCACCTCCCTGTTACTTTTGTTAATTGGAATTAAAATTCCAACAGATATCGTTTTCAGTGCTGTTTATTTTCCAGGTTTGATCTATGTCTTTAAAATTTATCCAATGATCTCTTAGTTTTGATGGCTTGTATAGGTTTCAAAGGATGTTGTTGATCTCGTATTCAGATCTAATTTGAAATACTTTTATTGACCCTGTCTTTTTTGTTCTATCTTGTCAGGAGGTAGTCTGGAACCTTCCAATACTATTTTTATTATTTAGGAGGCGTATGTTTTTCTTATCAGGAGGGCTCTCGTACTAACTTGTTTATCTCGGGAATATATTTCGTTTTTCTACCGAATGATAAGAAATACTTCAATGTATTTATAATTTGTTGTTACTTATTTTAAAATAATACATAATAAATAACAGAATATTAAACATGTGGATGAACTAAACCAGATAAAAACAGGTTTTCAGAAAACAAATTCCGAATTATCTGGGAAAAAGTGAGATACAACCACACCAGTTGAGGATTAGTCGCTAGTCTATGGGGGTGCACATGCATTCAAAACCCATGATGTGAGCATTGTTTACCAGTATGTTATAATTATGTGATTATCAGTCCATGCTTAAAAAAATTAGTCTGAGTATAGACATGTATTGATTTTGGTTGCAATTTTTTGTCTTATTATACAAACTCTCGGACATGAGTTGGGGCAATATACTCATACATAAGTTTTCTGTCCATACCATCAAACAATCAAACGCCAAGGAATAATTACGGAAGATAATAAATTTTGAAAAATAGCTACCTTCATGAAACGGACAGAAAAGTTATAAAGATGTAAGCAAGAGCAATTTAGGAAGTTAAAAAGTGCTTTCTAGATACCACCCAAACTTCATAAAAAAATAATTAGTTCTGAAAATCCGATATACATTAATTTGTCACGCAGTAAAATATATCGACGGCCATCACTATTGTTGAGATTAATCACTGCAAAATGAAAATTAAATCAAATGTAGTTTTTATGTGTCCAGTTTGAATCATCATGACTTAAAGATTCATGAGAAACTCATAAAACATTTATGTTTAATTTAGATCTTTCCCAAGAAAGGATTAGGTGATGAAATATGAGGACTCGTTACAAAATAGGTATCGGGTTTGTACTATTAATAATCATTTCTGTAGGGTTGTTGTCTCTCTGGTGGCAAGACCAGAAGCAGAAGATGTATGATAGTAGTCTCAGGAGTAGTTATGATTATGATGTAAGATTAACTACAGACTCGACCCTGAGCAACGCGACTCTTTACCTTCCGCTCCCGGTGATAAACAACACATCATCCGTGGGAATGGATATCATAGAGCATCACTTCAATTCCCATGATCCTTCATGGGAATACTCTATAGTGGACACGGAACACGGACTCATGCTTTCTATGAAAAATGAGAAGGCAAGAAGTATAGATCTTAGTAGTATGGTATTATCTGACCAACCCATAGACACAATGAACCCGCTGATCAATGAAATGGTTCTTATGCCCAAATACAATCTTATGCATAATGTCAACGCCAGTGGAGCATATTCACGGACGTCTGAGCAATTTGATTATGAAAGCCGGGTGTATGCCTCCTATGAGACCTCCTCGAATGCAAATACCAGCATTTCCATCTACATGACCGGATATAATGAATGGTGGATCGGAGGATGGCAATATAATAGCTATTGGGAAAACATGGAAATTAAGTTGTCCGGATCTCAGGATGGATGGACAACAGTAAATGGTCAGCTTGTTACAGGAGAAGGAACTTATGAAATATAATAACCACCCGTTTTAACGAGTGGCTTCCTGATTCATTGTCTATTGTTGTTATTTCAGACAAGCATAACATAATTAATCCTAATGCTTTAATCGCGAAATTTGATCCACAGGTTTCAGAAATCCAAACTTTACCTCTGAGAAACAGATGTGGCAGTGTGCCGATTTTTCTGTAAAATCACGAATCTCAAGAAGTTACTGTACAGAAAATTCCATATCGGAAGATCAATTTTTCCCATGGTACACAAAAACTTGACTTCAAATATACAGCAAATTCGCGACACTACCAGTCAACTACTACAGTGTAGAATCAAACGGTAATTCATATGAATTTTATTAGCCATTTCAGTTTAAAAGTTAAAGAGAAGATGCCTTTAGAGGCACTTCTTTTCGTTTTACACTATATATGGCTTGCTATTGTTGTTTTAACCGTTTTTGGAGATATACTTGCCTTGGTGATGACACCAGTATTGTTTGCTCTGTGTTTTGCACCAATAGTTTCTATTGGGCAGAATATTGTTCAGAACAGGGAGGACATTAGAAAGGTTTTGTGTTGTGTACCTTTACTAATTGCTGGTGCGTATCAGGCTATGTCAGCTGTGGCTGGATATACTAGAGTTATGATTTATGGGTCTCCTCATGATTCGTTGCTTTATGAATTGCTCTTTCCGATTCAAAAACTAATAGAAACAACGATTTATCCCGTAACTGACAAAATTTTCTACATGGGGTTTCCATATAACCAGTTGCCTGGCCTCGTATTCTATGTTGTTATTCTTCCGGTTAGTCTGCTTATTTATTTATTGCCTTCGATAGATTACCACAGAACAAAGATTACAAAAGAGATGAAACTAATTGCTTTGTTACCACTTCTTTGTATTGCTATTCCGATAATCGTGCAGACAGTTAAGATGAAGCTGGGATTGATCGATGAGCTTAGGATTCAATTTTTCTGGAATGAGATAGTCTCAAACATAATTCTGATGGTATTATTCCTGTTGATGCCTGCGCTAAGTATCCTGTATATAAGACACTATCAAAGAACGAAAAGAACCAATACCGAAAATTATACGTGAGCACAGAGATTTATTGTTGTTTAGTTAAGTTGGGAATTGAGTAAAAAGGATTTTGTTAATATCCCTGTTTTATTGGTTGATATAAAGAGCCTATATTTGGCTCTATAAAAATTCAGTAGACTATTAAAAAGCAGAAACTAACCAAAAGATTATGGTTGATCAACCGGTATTTTCAACTTGAGTCTATAGGAGTTATTATCGTAGAATTAGAGATTTGAATGAAAAGAGGATGTTAAGGCTCAAGCTGATTTGAGCCTCATAACTCCATCTTTTATTTATTCTGCAAACTTTCATAACGACCCGGAATTCTTATTCCGGGCTGTCTTCAGCATTTTCTTTGAAATTAAGATTATTATTAGACTTTTTCTGCTTTTAAGACCATTTCCAGACCTTTGTTCATTAATTCCTCT
>CAYSWX010000077.1:0-6370 GCA_964434965.1 uncultured Methanosarcinales archaeon | reverse complement strand
CTTCACGATCTCTTCTGAGAATTCAGATTTCATGAGCTCTACTGAGCTCAAAAATTCTCTTTTTTAGGAATCGGTTCAGTATTTTAGAAATCTATTTTTTATTTAGGAATCGGTTTGTATTTTAGAAATCTATCGGTTTATTATTTTAGAGATCTATTTCTATTCCTCTACCTGAAAGTTTTTTTATATCAGAGTCCGAGAGCATTGAACCCGGAAAGGAGAATATCCCTTGGATCAATGCCAGTGACGTGCATCATAACATAAGCTCCAAGGAAAGTCCCTGCCATGCTTCCTATATTTGCAAAGCTTGCGACAAGCAGGACTCTCATGAACTTATTTTTGAACATTTCCCTGAAGGTTTCTATTCCTGCCAGAGCTTTTATGTCTGCGGCAGTAGGATTTCTCTGTCTTGCTTCTACAAGACCAGCAAACCAGCCTGCGGCAATTAAAGGGTGTAGAGTTGTCAGCCAGGCAACCGAAAAGGCGGTCAGGACCGAGTAAGGATGGCCTCCTGCAAGAATGGTGCCGACCGCACTCAGGGTTCCTGTAATAATAAACCACCATCCAAAAGCCATCAAAAGGGTGTTCAGCGGAACACCGGAAAGCAGGAGCAGTAAAAAGAATCCAACTATAAGAGCGACAAAAGCAAAACCAATGATTTTACCGATTCCAAAGCGTTTCTTCGGAATCTCCATAAGAGAACTAAGAGGCGGAATGCTCTTTGGGTTCTTCAGGTAATTAATTACCCCTGGTTTATGTCCAGCTCCAATCACTGCAACAATAGTCTTGTTTCCACCTGCAGCTGTCCTGAGAATACTACCTGCAAGATATGCGTCCCGTTCATCTATGAGAGTTTCAGCCGCAGTTGGGGCAAAATCTCTGAGCTCACTGACAAGAGCTGTGACAACATCCTGTTGAGTAATCTGGTCGATATCGATCTCGGCTCCTTTTCCTATTCCTATCAGACCGCCTATGAGAGAACCAAGCATCTTTACTTTCTCGGTGAACTTCATGCGGCCCCAGAAACGCTGGAGAGTTACCTGAATATCCCTGTCGATTAAAGCTACTTTAGCTCCTGAAGCTTCTGCTTCTTCGATTGCGGAAATCATCTCGGAACCTGGTTTTACACCCATGTCTTCGCCGATCTTTTTCTGCACATAAGCAAGCAGCCAGTGGACTAGGTAGTAATACACTTTTCCTTCAGTGAGAATTTCCTTTATCGGAACCTGATTCGTCTCCGGAATATTTCCTTTCAGAGAGTCATAACGTGCTCTGCAAAGCTCGACGCCTACAATATCAGGTTTAAGACTTCTGATTGCATTCCTGACTTCCTCCACGCTCTTTTCGGAAACGTGTGCTGTGCCTATAAGCACAACTTTTGAAGGCTGAAACTCAACTGCGGAATTGTTTCCTTCAGGAATTTGAGTCTTGGAAGAAAGAATTAAAAGCTCTGAAGCCGAAGCAGGAAGAGGCTCCAGTATAGGCTCGGTACCTGTATCCTCGGTACCTGTATCGGACTTTACCTCAACCTGTCCGACTTCTACTGTAGGTACAGGCACAGGAGTCCTGATTTCCTCTGGCTTGTTGATTGAAGAATCAGAAAGTTTAAACTTCCCGGTGGAAACATTGTCTTCCTTAGATTCTGTTGTGGATTTGTCCATAGAGTATATTGACTCCTGAGATGAACTATGAGAATTGTATTCAGGGTCCCTGTCCTGGAAATCTGTAATTTCGGATTTTTTCATAATCAGTCTCTTACTACGGCAGATTAAAAGTGCTGGATAAAAAATTATGGAACAGAGCATTTCATTGTATTGATATGTAACTGTTGTTCAAGTACATTATCTACATTCAGCCAATTACCAGAATATATTACTTTATCCGTTTATATTTCCGAATTTTAACACTTACTGCCGCGATTTAACACTTAATATCGATAATTTGAAAATATCAAATTAACGAGTTAGCGTGCAAGTAATTTAATGCATGGTATTATTAAACTATACATATCAAATAAATTACATATATTATATAACTGATCTGTAAGTAGCTGGATGTAAACAGTCAATCTAAATAACAATCTATTCATGCAAATATGTGGATCTGAATATGAGACAATTTATGCCGCAATATTGAATACTTAAATAATATTGATGATACCAAACTCATATCCAGGATATTAAACTATACTTCAAAAAAATAAAACTATACATTTAAGATGAAACTACAACTCAAAGGTATTAAACTATATCTTAAACTATAATATAAGAAATTGAATTTTTGGTTAGTATTATAACCTGATTCAAATTCCAGCTGATCCTTACTATAGCTGATTCATTCTTCTGATCTGAGTTTGAGCGTCCTGACAAGGTCTGTTCTGGAAAGTAATCCTACAAGTGACCCGTTATCAATTACCAGAATTCTTCCTATGTTTTTGGATGTAACCAGTTTGAGAGCATCGATTGCCTGTGCATTAGAAGGAACAGATATTATATCTCTTGTCATAATATCTGAAACCCGCATAACAGGGCGGTTAAGAGCGGGAACGCGCTGGATATCGGTAAATGTTACGATCCCTTTCAGGTCACCATTTTCGATTACGGGATAACCCATATGTTTTTTCTCAAACATGAAATGAACAAGATCTTCAACATTCATGGAAGGAGGTACTGAAACTACATCTTTTGTCATTATATCTTTTATTAGAATATTTTCTAGAGTTACGGATGCTTGAGTAGAGCGTTCTTCTTCAGAGGCGCCAACGTAAATGAAGAGAGCGATCAAAGGAAACCAGAGGTTTCCTACAAGGATTCCGAAAATCGCCATCAGAATAGC
The DNA here is from genome assembly GCA_964434965.1 of uncultured Methanosarcinales archaeon. Taxonomy (GTDB): domain Archaea; phylum Halobacteriota; class Methanosarcinia; order Methanosarcinales; family Methanosarcinaceae; genus Methanosarcina. The sequence continues at coordinate 3,535 of CAYSWX010000077.1, read as the reverse complement.
AAAAAGCTTTCCTACGGCGGCTGCACTCTGGGTGGCTTTGACATAAGACATCCTTCTGGCATAAAAGGAACGGAGCACTCTGCCTCCATCCATCGGGAAAGCGGGCAGCAGGTTGAAAATTCCAAGCACTATATTCATGGCTCCAAGAATCCAGATTATTAAAAAAACAGGATTTTCTAAAAGGACAGGAATTGGCACAATCATATATCTGTATATTAGCAGACAGCCAGTACCTATTATCAGGCTCGTTAAAGGTCCTGCAAAAGCCATTTTTGCTTCCTGACCGGGATCCCTTGGTATCTCTTCCATTGAAGAGACCCCTCCGAAAAGGAAAAGCGTGATACTCTCAATATTAACTCCGTATCGTTTTGCCATATATGAATGTGCAAGCTCATGCAAAAGGATTGATGCAAAAAGCAGGATTGCTGTTATGGCTGAAAGCACGTATTTTGTCGCAGTCGGCTCAACTTCCTGAAAGCCATAAGGGTATGGATTGATTGCAAATATGTATGCAAAAATGGGAAGAATAAAAAGAAAAGTGATATGAAGCCTGATAGGTATACCCAGTATGCTTCCGATTTTCAATGCAGATTCCATGAAATAAGTACCCCCTATTAGTCTTTAATTAGTCTTTATAATCATAAATACTTGATAAATACAAATGATCAATTTACTTAAAAGCCTGGAATCGTAAAAGTTAGAACATATGTTATATTAATTTAAATAGCATAATTATTTTTGCATTACATCCAAAAATACATCCAAAAAATGAATGATTTTAATAAACCTGATCAGTTACAAACCTGTTAATCTTAAATTAGGTCAGGATTTACTGTACGAGTTCATCCCAAAATTCAACACGTTGTTTCAATCGCTTGATAAGAGTTAAACTATTATATGAAATATATGAAATAATAGGAGTTAAACTATTACATAAAAGGTTAAGATAAAAGGTTAAGATAAAAGGAAAAAATAACTGGATTTAATAAAAACTTTAAATTTCTGCTACCACTTTCTCAAGATCCCTTAAAAATAGTTCAATGTCTTCTGGATTATTATGGGGCATAAGGACAAGACGAAGAGCTCTTGGAGTACGGGTGATTGAGACATTCCAGCCGAATCTCTTAAGAAGCTGTTCTCTGACGAGATCTGGATTTGGTACCTTCAGGGCAATCACGTTCATTACAGGTTCGATCAATGGTTCGAAACCAATTTTTCGAGCTCCTGCAACCATTTTTGATGTAAGTTGCATGCAGTACTGCACATTTTTCCTGTAGCCCTCATAACCGAGATATTTCATGACTGCACAGGTAGCAGCAGCTGAGGCCCCACTCCGGGTACCAGTAAGTGTGAACTGGGATTTTGTGGTAAGGTATGGGGTACTCACCCTGAGAGAATCCAGAAAAGAAGGAGACCTGAAAAGCAGAGCACCTGAAGGAATTGTGGAGAGGCCCATCTTATGAGGGTCTATAGCAACGGAAGTAACTCCTGGAACTTTGAAATCAAAAGGCTGGGGTTTTTCAAGAAATGGGATTACGAAACCTCCGAAAGCGGCATCGACATGCAGGAAAAGCTCGTTTTCAAGAGCAATTTCAGAGAGTTTATCGATTGGGTCCACCTGACCAAATTCAGTGTTCCCTGCTATTCCTACAAGTCCTATAGTGTTTGCATTTATGAGTTTCTTAACAGAAGCCAGGTCCACCCTGAATTCCGAATCAAGAGAAGCTCTTCGGACTTCTATACCCATCATATTGGCAACTTTATCAAAAGAAAAGTGAGCCGATTCGGGAATTACAATGTTTAGAGTTCCTTCAAATTCTTTTCTTTCTGCTGTTAACAGGTTTTTCATTCCTCTTACAGCCTGAATATTGGATTCCGTGCCTCCTGTAGTAAGATAGCCGCAAACCAAACTTTCGCACGAATCTCCCGAAGGAACATTAATCGAAGGAGCATAAAGAAGTTCCCCGAGCATTCTGATAACCTCATGCTCAAGCCTGTGTGCCCCGGCAAAAAGCCCTAGATCGCCTAAGTTAGCCTCAATAAAGAGCCTGTGAGCCTCGACCGCGATCCTGTGAGGGTGGGTACACATCGAACTAAAAACCCGATAATAATCCGTATCTTCTGACTTTGCATTTTCCAGATAGGAAAATATCTCTTTTTCAGAAAGACCCTGCTCATTCATATAGGTAAAGTAAAACCAGTTTTATTTAAAATACTTATGGAATAAAGCCCAAAAAACTAACTTTCGTTAAATCTTAAAAGTCCAAAGTAGTGTTAATCGTCCATAGTTTTGGGATAAACAAAATGTAACTTAAATAAAAAGAATCATGGATAAAAGGAATCGATAAAAGGAAATCGAAACAGTGTAGAAACAGTGAAATGGTTTGAAAAGAAAAAAGAGCAAGAAAAAATTGAAATAAAATAAAGATTCCAGAAAACACTTCAGAAGATTATAGTCTACAGAAGGAGAAGACTCTGGACCGATAAAGAGTATGATCAAAATCCATGGATTACTATAAAATTAAAATGCGCTATTAAATTAAAATGCGCTATTTTGATTAAAGTAGATTTTAATTAAAGCAGAATAATTAAAGCAGAATAATTTTTAATTAAATCAGACAGATAAAGAAAGAAAGAAAGAAAAGAAAGAAAGAAAGAAAGAATTGTTTTTAAATTAAAATTTTTTTTTAGAGAGGACTATTAATTTTTTACGAATTTTTTAATTGTAAAATAAAGGTTGATCTAATGAATTAGTTGATTTGAGAGGGACCCCTTCATTTCTACTGGAAAGAGATTAGGTTAATTAGAGTGGAAAATGTGAAGATAACGTGATTGAAATTTATAAAGAATAAAATATACAAATAGATGTAAAATATTAAAAAAATTGAAAACACTTTATTTTTATTGTAAAATTATATGCCGATTAATAAAAAGATATATATAGAATAACGATTATAACATAACACTATTATTTTGTTGTCATATCAAAATAAAAACTTCTTTTTATTTTGTTGTTGAAATCCTCTAATCCTTTCAATCGAAACCATGGGGTCCCCGGGTTATTTAAACTTTCCAGTGGAAATAAAGGGGTGTTTTCAATTCAACTTTTCATCCACTTTAGTACTTTATCAAAGTTTTAAGTAACCTTATTTTCCTTCATACTAATTTTCTATCTCAAACTACAATTATATCTCATACTAATAAAAATATTTGAGTTAAAGACGACTGAGTCAAAGATAATCCGGGGAAAATAATCTGGACAACAATAATCTTGACAAAAATCCAGGGACTATTTCATAAAGGTCAAAAATTCCACCAAAGAGCTGTTTCCAGATAATGACGGTATACTGACGGTATACTGACGGTCAGGCCGCCAACAATTATTCCATCTAGAGCTCTGTTTTAATAGTGTTTTTAAAAACTGGTTCTTTAAAATAAATAGCTTGAAAAATATGTATCCTAAATAAAAAGTATATGTTAATATAGAAACACAATAAATTTTTTACATATTTATACTTCCTCTATTTATTTATTT
>CAYSWX010000076.1:1684-6543 GCA_964434965.1 uncultured Methanosarcinales archaeon | reverse complement strand
CAGCTCATGCTAGAATTCGTTTAATTTACCCCTAACTTAGTCTGCTTGAGCGAGCGCAGCGAGTGAAACAGACCGCGGGCTGTTGCGATTACATCGTAACTCCCAGGAAATCTCCGATTTCCTGTGATCCCGAAACGCAACTCGGGCGAGTCGCAATTCGGGGCGAAGAGAATCTCAAATTAAGTTCAACGAATCCAGGCCCACTTTGATAAAAGTCAATCCAAATATAATCTGTGCGATTCCCAGAACGCGAACGATTGAAAAATAATACTTACTGTTTATAAAATACTTAGACTTCTCTACAATTAACACAACAATTATCTTTGATCCTATAAGAAGTAAATAGAAGCCTGCTATAAATAAGACCGTAGCCCAGATATGAATGCCTAAACTCTTAAAAATTATTGGCCCACCTATGGATAGCCAGAAGATATATGGATGCGGGTTCCCGAAATTTACAATTGCTCCTTTTTTAAGAGCGTCTTTCTTTTCTACGTCTAATTCGACGCTGTCCTTTTTGATTTTAAGGGATTCGGTTCCTGAATATATCAGATATGAAGCTCCAAAAAAAGCAATAATTCCTATAAAGAAATCAGAACTTGTCAGATGAGACAGAACAAACAGTACAGCTAAAATTATTGGCAGGTCTGTGATCAGGGGAGATACTGCGACTTTTATCCCTTCCCACCTGCCATGCTGCAGAGTTTCAGATATAGTTACAGCAAGGAGAGGGCCAGGAGATGTACCTGCAGCAAGGCCGAGAAATGCTCCCATGGCTAAATATTCGATAAAATTTAACATCTAATGCCTCATTTTTCCATATACCCAAAAACTTACTGTTGAAGCTACTGATATAAAAGCTACTAAATAACTGTGAGTTTAAGATTCAGTTAAGTGAACATGCAGCTAAAAGCATATAACAAGAGTTGATCCCAAAACTCAAAAACTACTTCTTTGAACTCCGATTTTGAAAATTCGATTATGGATTCGATTATGGAATTGTTTATATTTCAATCCTTTTTAGTGGGTCTTGCTTTAAAATATAAAAGAATAAAGATATAAATAACATTATTGCTATATTAATTTATTTAAAGCGAAAGCTAGTGGGGCTATTCGCTTTGTAAAATTTTGGAGTGTAGTCATATGATGCATGGACACGAAGGTAAAGAAGAGCACTCAGAATGCACTTGCGGGATGAGTGAAATGTACGCTAGCTTAACAGAAGCTCAAAAGAAAGAAGTCATGGCGATGAAGCTTGAGACAAAAATCATGTGGCTCGAAAAGAAAATCAAAGACATGGAAAACGCAATCACAGTAAAGAAAGCCATGGTTGAAAATATGCGAAAGCTTCAGACAATGTTAAAAAGTAAATAAACCCTTTTGTTATATTTTTCTATTTTTGTTGTATCCTGAACCATCAATAGACGTCTATTCCTATCATGGAAATGATTCTGTGATTCTTATTGATGTGAAAATAAATTTGGTTTTGGGGTGAGCTCACTATTAAATCACACACAAATTAATCCGATGTAAATTACTTAGAATCATTATGTTACGATCCAGTTTCTAAAATCTCCGGCTTAACAACCTGAACCTGAATACTTATAAAATAAAGAGGCGTTTACGCCTCAACCTTCGAAAACAGAAATGCCCCGATCATACAGATAAGAGCAGATAATGTACCTATTACTGCAAGGTCATTATAAATACCAAATACGCTTATGCCTGCAAGGGCTCCTCTCATGCCGTCAACACCGTAAGTAAGCGGGTCTATCCTGCTTATGAAATAGATTGCAGAAGGCAGATTTTCCAGAGGGAAAAGGGCTCCAGACAGGAAGAAGATGGGCATTATAAGGAAGTTCATGATCAGCTGGAAACCGTGCATATCTTTCATTTTTGAGGCAATTGCAAGGCCAAGGCCGGTAAAGAAAATAGCTATCAGGAACATGAAAATTAATCCCATCCCCAGGCTTTCGAGACTGGACACCCTGAACCCAAGGGCATAGGTAAGGCAAAGTACGACCAGTCCCTGGACCATGGCTATGGTTGCACCTCCAAGTGTTTTCCCGACCATTATTTCCGTCCTTGAAATTGGGGCCACGAGGGTTTCTTTGAGAAAACCGAATTGTCTGTCCCAGATGACCTCCAGTCCTGAAAAAACGGCTGTAAAGAGGATTGACATAGAAACAATTCCGGGTGCGAGGAAGTCCATGTAGTTTCCTCCTCCGCTCGCTCTCGTATACATCGGTCCGAACCCAAATCCAAAAGTCACCAGAAAGAGCAGGGGCTGCCCGAGAGAACCAAGAAGCCTGGCTTTGGAGCGCCAGTAATGTTTTAGCTGCCTGAGCCAGAGTATATAAATTACCTCAATCAATGCCTATCCCTCCTTCTCATTCCCCTTATCGTCCGCATCTTATTTCCAGGCACATCATCATCCCTTATGTCCCTGCCTGTCAACTTCAGAAAAGCCTCTTCTAAGGATTCGGTTTCTGTCCGTTTCTTTATTTCTTCAACAGTGCCGGATTCTATAATTTTTCCGTGGTCAATAATTGCAATCTGGTCTGCAACCGCTTCGGCTTCTTCCATGTAATGTGTGGTTAGAAAAATTGTCATCCCTTTTTCTTTATTCAGCCTTCTTATATGGCTCCAGATAGAGTTCCGGGTCTGAGGATCAAGACCTACGGTGGGCTCGTCAAGGAAAAGGATTTTTGGGTAGTGGACAAGAGCTCTTGCTATCTCAAGCCTGCGCTTCATGCCGCCAGAATAATTTTTAACGTAGTCTTCCCGCCTTTCCCAGAGCCCTACAATCTCAAGGGCCTGCCGGATCCTGTCCTCCCTTTCTTTTTTGGGGACCCTGTAGATTACAGCATGATATCCCATATTTTCATAAGCGGTAAGCTCTTCATCAAGGCTACGGTCCTGAAAAACTATCCCGAAAGAAGCCCTTGCTTTATCCTGTTCTTTAAGGGCATTGAAGCCATTTATCTGGATTTCTCCAGATGTGGGTTTCAGGACTGTTGTAAGCATTTTGATGGTTGTCGACTTGCCTGCCCCGTTAGGTCCGAGGAAAGCGAAGATGGAACCTGTTTCAACGTCAAAACTGATTCCCTTTACTGCTGTAAAATCCTCGAATTTTTTTGTTAGAGATTGAACTGAGAGTATGTTTTGCATGAGAGAACCTGAAATTCTTTTTTCAATAAGGAAAGAATTAGTTTATGCATTTCAAGTAAAAGTATCCTGCTTCGGAAAGAATGTTCTGATCAGTTAAACTGAATATTTATACAGAACAATATATGTAAGGAATATATCTTTCTGCTGCTGAAATGAAGTACATTATTTATAAATTCTGTTATCTAAATAATATTCAATCCTAAAGCCTTAATTATAAATAACCTGCCGGTCTTAAGGAATCTGTTGACATTCTCAAGATATATTTTTGCCATATTCTGTTTCTTCAAGTCGCCTCTTTCTGAATTTACTTCGTTTTTTAAAAGGGAAAGGATTTAAATCCCTGAGGAAATGTTTTATTGAAGACAAAAGGAGGCTGGCTTTCAGGTTTTAATAAAGACAATGCCCAAAGCCTTTCTATTGTTATTCCTTGATATTTGAATTTAGTTTCTTCAAACTGTTTATTTGATTCGGGAATTGGTTTACGTTACTTAAGAATTTATCAGATATTTATCGTTTAGTTTATGGTGTCTATAAGATGTATCAGATGCTTATGATCTGTAAAGGCACTTATGAATCTATCAAAGATTTCCGTTGTTTATTTCGTGATTATCAGATCCTATCCGGTAATTTATCAATTCTTCAGGTGTCTGTATCCAGTTCAACCTGTCAAAAATAATCTTACTATCAAAATCCATCTTATCATCAGCCTATATATAAGGCGGGAGCAATAACATATGAAAAGAAAATGGGAACGGGACTTAGGACTTCAAGGAAGAATGCTTTTTACGATGTTTCTTCTGGCAGTAGTTTATATTTCTTTCCTCGCATTCCTTTCGTATTCAGGAACATCTCAGATTTTCATGATACTATTCATTGGCCTTTTCATGGCTATCCAGTACTTTTATTCGGATAAAATGGTACTCTGGACAACCGGGGCACATATTGTTTCTGAAAGTGAGGCTCCGCAGCTGCACGGAATGATTACCAGGCTCTGTGCAATAGCCGACCTTCCAAAGCCTCAGGTTGCAATTGTCAGGACGCAGGTCCCAAATGCCTTTGCTACGGGCAGAAGCCAGAATAAAGCTGTTGTTGCAGTTACAACAGGAATTATGGATAAACTCTCTCCGGCCGAACTTGAAGCAGTACTTGCCCACGAATTGAGTCATGTCAAGAATAGAGACATGGCTGTCATGACGATTGCCAGTTTTCTCTCAACAGTAGCTTTCTACATTGTCCGCTACAGCCTTTACTTCGGGGACATGGGAGGAGACAGAAGGAGAGATGGTGGAGGCATTTTGCTTGTCTGGCTTGTTTCAATTGCGGTCTGGCTTGTCAGTTTTATACTGATCCGTGCCCTTTCCCGTTACAGGGAATTCTCTGCGGACAGAGGAGCGGCGGTCATCACCGGGCAGCCTTCAAACCTTGCCTCTGCCCTTATGAAAATAAGTGGAGTCATGGACAGGGTTCCAAGAGATGACCTCCGAAAAATGGAAGGGATGAACGCCTTTTTCATTATACCTGCACTCTCAGGCTCTTCTATAATGGAGATTTTTTCCACCCATCCATCTGTGGAAAAAAGAATAGCTATGCTTGAAAAGATGCAGCAGGAAATGAGATAATAAGAAAGGCAGGTAATAAAAAAGGCAAGTTTAAAAAAGGCAGGCAATAAAAAAGGCAAGTTTAAAAAA
>CAYSWX010000076.1:0-1584 GCA_964434965.1 uncultured Methanosarcinales archaeon | reverse complement strand
AATAAAAAAGGCAAGTTTAAAAAAGGCAGGCAATAAAAAAGGCAAGTTTAAAAAACTACATTTAAGAATAAAAGGGATAAATCAAAAAACAAAACAAAGTAAATTAAAAACGGAATAGATTAAAAACGAGATAAATAGGAGATAAACTGAATGGGTTTCCGGAATTTTATGGACTCGATTCTCGGAAGGAGCAGGCTTCCGAAAGCAAAAAGTGAAAAGCTATTTGCGATCACTACAGCAAGCATTACTCTGGAGAGCAATCTTGGTCTGAAACCTTCAGGATCTGCAGGGATTTGTTTTAAGCCGTTAGGGGCTACATCTTACGAATCTACCCAAAAAGATATCGAAGAGCTTCTGGAATTCAGCTCAAAGGAAACGGAGACCGAATTCAGGATGGAAAAAGACGAATTCAATTTCCTCTGGGCTATTTTTAAAGACCCTGATTTCGAAGATCTCGTTGCCAGTATTCATCTTGTAAGCCAGACCCTTGAAGAAAAGGGCTTTGGCGAACAGATCCTCTGCGCCATTTACAGGTTTGACAGTGAGCCTGAAACCCGGACCGCCGGATATGGTGAAAAAGCCCCTGGAAAGGCAGGCAGTGGAAAAGCGGTTTACTGGATCTACAACTTTAAGCAGGGGACTTATTATCCCTTTATCCCTCTCTCTGGCAAGCAAAGGGATAGCCCATTTGAATTCAGGTTAAGAGCAGAAATGGAAAGGGAAATGCCTGTTGAAATGAATGTGGAAAAATGGTATCCTCTCTGGGGAATTCCTTTTTGAAATTGGCAAGCTTTGCTCAGGAGGACTATTTTATAAGTTACAGAGATGGGCTTTGCTAAAGGAGATTCATTTATTACCTTAACTCCGCCATAAATAGGGAATAACTTCTCCATGTAATCCATCTCTTACTCACGTTTTTACTTTTTTCAAAATATTATTCCAGATATAAATATTCCCATTTGACCGATAGTTTAGGCATAGTGATTTCATCTCATCTATTGCTGGATAACTTAACCCCAAACAGAATCAACTTTAGATTTAATGCTTTTGTTTCAGTGAGTGTTTTATTTTGTTTCTGAATCTATTTGAGAGCTCTGAAGAAATTTAATTAACGAGTTTATCCCAAAAGTTATTTTTATATCGCTAAGAATTTTTCGAATCATTTTTATGATTGTGAACATTATTGATTATTTAAATACAATACTCAAGGATTCATTTTGAATTTTAGGATCAGCTTAATTAATATACTAATAATTTTACTTTTTATTGACTCTACTAAAAATTCGGAGACTAGAAGGCACTAAAAATGAGTGATATTGAACAGCAATTTTTAAATGATCTAGATAACCAGCTCTGGAGGGCCGCCGACAAGCTGCGCTCTAACTTGGATGCCGCTAATTACAAACACATAGTTCTAGGGCTTATTTTTCTAAAATATGTATCCGATGCCTTCGAAGAGCGTCAGCAAGAACTTGTCGATCTGTTTCGAAAAGACGATGACGACAATATCTATTACCTTCCCCGTGAAGATTACGATAGCGATGAAGCCTACCAGCAAGCTATTGAAGAGGAGCTGGAAATAGG
>CAYSWX010000075.1:0-6558 GCA_964434965.1 uncultured Methanosarcinales archaeon | reverse complement strand
GGGGCTTTCATGATATTTACAGGAATTATACTGCATGCCATTTCAAGAATGATATTTTTTAATGAACAGATTCGAAGGCAATAACGATTAAAAAGTGGTTACTTTATGGAATATCCTTTTATTTCGGTTGTAGTAGGTATTCGCAACGAAGAGCGATATATTGAAGAATGTATTGAGTCGTTACTTCGTCTGGATTACCCTCAGGATTCTTATGAGATTATTATTGTCGATGGAATGTCCACCGATAAAACCCGAGAACTCGTACAGAAGTACCCTGTCAGGCTCATTCTTAACGAGAGAAAAAATGTTGCAGCAGCAAGAAATCTTGGTGTGGAGAACTCTCGCGGGGACTTTGTTGCGTTCACGGATGGGGACTGCAAGGTCGATCCCCTGTGGTTAAAAACCCTTGTCAATGAAATGAAAAACGCCCCTGAAAATGTGGCATGTGTTGGTGGGCCTAATTTAATATTCGATAATGATCCTGTTTTTGGTAGAGTTGTAGGGCATGCTCAGGAAACATTTCTGGGTTCCGGAGGTTCTGCCCAGTCCAAAAATTCCACAAAGAAATATTATGTCAATTCCCTTCCGAACTGCAATGCGATGTACAAAAAAAATACAATCAAAGAAGCCGGGTATTTTGATGAGCGGTTTGTTGTGGGTCAGGACGGAGACCTCAACTACAGAATAAATAAAAAAGGTTACAAATTTTTGTATGTTCCAGAAGCAAAAGTTCTGCACCACAGAAGAGGAACTCCCAGGTCATTTTCCGTAAGGATGTTCAAGTATGGCATGTGGATGGCTGAACTTTTTAAAAAGCATGGTGAATTTGTTCGATGGTATGCATTTTTACCCTCAATTTCCATCCTTTTTGCAGCCTTTTCGCTTATTGTTTCTCCTGTATATACCGCGCCTATAATAGTTCTGCTCGTAATGGGAGTACTATATTTCATTCTGGTCTTTGTTACCTCAATTCAGGTAACATATAAAATGAAATCAAAGTACGGACTTTTTGCTCTGTTTATAATTCCTGTTCAGCACATTACTTATGGGCTGGGTTTTCTGTACAGTTTTGTAAACTCTACTTTCGTTTCAAAAACCGTGTCTCTTTCGGATAATTAAAATTTAAAAATTTATTGATCACTGTAAGCACAGTTTTCTTTGCCCGAATCTCAGGAATGATTGGGTTAATTGAATTTGGCTTGTAATAGGTTGGAGCAAAAAATTCTTAACCAATATAGCCCTCACTGTAAATCCTATTGGTTTGGAACAAAATATCTGAACCTTTTATATCAGGCCCAATCCTGAATCTTTGTTCAGATCCAATTCTTAAGTCTTTATTTCAAATTCAATATTTATGATTGTTAAGGTATGGAGATAGTATGTTAGGATTTAGCGAAAAGGCGGGACCCAAGTATATGAACAATACCCGTTTTATGAAGGTAGTTTCCTTTCTGTTCCCGCTAGCAATAATTTTTGCAGTTATTTTCACATTTGTATGGATGTATGCGGCTGGAAAACCAGACTATATAGTTCGTGGATTATTCACAGGAATTCCTGCAGTTCTTTCCTGTCTTTTCATATTGTACATTTACAAAAAAGATGTAAGTCTACATGATATAGACAGCTTTCCATCCATAAGCATAAAGTCCCTTACATACATATTTAGCATATTTTATATTGGCTCAATAGTTGTGCTTTTGCTATCTCAGGGGGGGAGACCCTGGTACTATTTCGTACTTATTCTGTTGACTTACCTTTCGGTCTTCCTGCAAATTTTCTCCAAAGAGGTAAAGCCTTCTCTTGTCCTTCTGGAATCCTTTTTACTCATGGTAAACCTCACTTATAGTGTTACCTTAAATTATGACTTTTACTTCGGGTCCACTGATATTCTGCCTCACATATTTCTTTCGGAATTCACTGCGGTAACAGGACAGACAATTCCCACTTCTTTAAGTGACTATGCATTTTTCCCCCTGTACCATATACTCATTGCTGAGGCTTCAGAAATTCTTAACATCAGTGTGAAAACATCACTTTTCCTGATAACCGCACCAATTTATGCTGCAACGGTAGTTTTCCTTTATTATCTATTCAATCAGATTACCTACAACAGACAAATATCCTTACTCTCTTGCCTGCTCTTCTCTGCAAGTTCCATTGTGATTTATTACAGTACATACGTGATCACGCGTACAATATCATTTGTAGGGTTTATTATACTGCTATATCTGATTTACAGCGTCAATTTTAAAGAAGAAAAATTCTCTTTAAAAGCTCTTTCAGTAGTAGTTTTGCTTTTTTTGACCCTTGTACATAACGTTTCCATACTCCAGTTTGTTCTATTAATTGCCATCCTGTTCGTCTCGGAATATATCATAGTGGCTGGCAATTACATAAGTAAGCCTTTCTTTTTACTTTTGAATGTTACCTTTACTTCTTACTGGTTCTTTGTAGCTTACCTGTTCATGCAGAGAAGTCTGACTCCTCGTTTACAAAGCCATTTCTGGGATTCTATAGTTTTAACTGCTGGAGGCTCTGATATGCTTGAGGAAGGGCTGCTCAGTTTAATAGGACTTCTGGATAAATCCGTATTCTTATTTTTTACCCTCATAGGAATAGGCTTTCTACTCAAGAATTATAGGAAAAACTATGCTGCAGTTTTTGGGTTGTTTGCCCTGTTTACCCTTATTTTTTATGTTCCAAACCCTCTTAACACTATCTGGCAATTTAAGGTTCTTTTCAGGGTTGACCGATTTATGCTTTTCGTCAGTCCTTTTATGGCCTTTGCAATGGGATATGGAATCTATGTATTCTGGAACTATATGGACAAATACGGGCCTAAGAAGTTTAATACAGTACTCTTTGTAACTGTGCTGTTCTCGATTTTTGTCTTCGTCTCTTCAGTCTTTAGCATTGCGGACTCCAATATGCTTGGGCAGAGTTCAGAACATCGATATTTTACTGATCATGAACTGAGCGGTTTTGAACATGTTTACAAGTACATTCCTGAAGGTTCTGCCGTTTATTCAGATTACCATACCACGAGGTTCTTTTATCTCCCATCTGTTCCTGAAAAATCCCTGGGTATGAATTTCTCAGTTTACAACAATTACAGAATCGATAATGTTACTGAGTTGTCCAGTTACAGAGGCTATGTAATATTCAGGACTCAAGAGTTTCTCAGGAGTGGATTATACTTCGGCAGCGATGAAAGCAGTACCAAAGAAACTACAAATTACTTCTACAGAAGTACTCCCGAAAATAAAGTTGAAATCGAGAATAATCTTGTAAAAGCAAATAAAATATACTCAAATATGGCAACGGAAATCTTTGCTCCAGAGTCGGCTTTAAGAAAACCGATCAGAATCTCAAAACCTAACAGCACTATTACAGGCATTTAATGCCTGTATTTCCTATTCTTTATAAAAACTGACAGGCATTTAATGCCTGTATTTCCTATTCTTTATAAAAACTGATGCACTCCTTCTTATTTGAAATATTTTTATGTAATCCCTGTCTTCAGGAAGTCGGTTAAAAATAGGTTTAGTCTAACTTCAGGCGGACCAAAAGATAGTTGGTTAAAACCTTAGTTCCCAAATATTAAGCGCATATGCATGGTGATAAAAATATGCGAGGTTAGATGATCATGATTTTGAAAATCTGCCACTAAAATCATGTGCTTAAACTTAAGTGCATACTCCGATATCAGGAGACGTTTATGCGCTTAAAAATGCGGAGCTTAGGTTAAAAAATATAAGTGGGTTCAGTTAGTTATATGAGTATCTGGCTAAAAGGCTGTAAGCTGAATTAACATTCCAGATACTTTTTCCCTGTGAACAGAACTTGAGTGACTCAAGACCCTCTACTTTTTCCAGTAGTTCATTTTGATGGGTTTGAGAAGAGCTCTGAGTATATGTCTACAGTCTTCTTTGCATGAGCTTCCCATGTAAGTCCCCTTTGAATTATACTTTCCCGCCCAAATTTTCCCATCTTTTCTCTTCTGCTTCCGTTTTCAAGTAATTTATTTATTTTTTCGGATAGTTGCACTGGGCTTTCTGCGGGGACCAGATAGCCTGTTTCTCCTTCTATCATCAATTCCGGAATCCCACCAACATCAGTTGCTACAACCGGAACTTCACAGGAGAGAGCTTCAAGAACAACATTTGGCCTTCCTTCTGAAAGGGAAGGCAGAACCAGCATATCCGCTGCTGAGACCCAGAGGGGAATGTCATCATGGTTTACAGGTCCTGTAAATTTTATGAAATTGGAAATTTTAAGTTCTTCTGCCCTTTTTTCCAGGCTTTTTCTAAGTCCGTCATCTCTGCCTACCATATAGAGATCTGTGTTTATATCCACAAAACTTTTTGCAGCTTCAATAAGATAATCAACACCTTTTATTTTCCTCAGGGCTCCTATAAACAGGACAATATTCTTTTCCTGAGGCAGGTTTAAAACATTTCTTGCATACTCTTTTCCTGCAGGCTTGAATATCTCAGTATCAACACCGTTAGGAACCACATGTACTTTACTTTCGTCAATTCCAAGATTTACTATATGGGCTTTGAGGTCTTCACTGACAGAGAGGATCCTATTGGCAAAATTCATGGTTTCGATTATCTGCCTTGAAGTATAGGACCCTTCATAGGCCACTTTTCTTTCTATTGTGCCAAGGGCACTAATCACCAGAGGAGCCTTCCATTTCTTTGCAAGTTTCATCATTCCATATCCATCAGGATATGAGAAGTGTGCATGAATCAATTCCGGTTCTGGCTTTATGTTTTTTATGGCGTAGCTGGAAATGAAATGGGCATATGAAATGCCGGTTATGGGATAAAAATATTTTTTGGGAATGGCATAGAGGTAACGCGGATAGTGAAGATCATATTTATCCGTGTGCTCAAGACTGGGCAATTTAGAAAAATTATGATATGGAAATGCAGAGAAAGGTAGTACGAAAGCTTTTGGAGAAATAACCGTTACTTCTACTCCCTGGTCTGCTATTGAATCTATACTTTGCTTTATGAACGTTCCAAGTTGAGGGTAATACCTGTTAGGAAATTCCTGACATACTTCCAGTACTCTCATAATTTTTTCCTTTTTTGATTCGGATGCCTTAAAAACACACAAAGGAGAGAATTTCTCCTATAAATATCTCTCTGTGAAATGCACAAATATATCTTTATTCACTAAACTCCCAAATCTATTCTTCCGATCTCTAAAAATTAATGATTGGAGTCGTGGGATAAGCTAATTAACTACTTTTGCTATTCAGATAAAACGGCAATTATGTTTAAAAAAGTAAGTAAAATTTTTCTGGTATATTACAGCTCTTTTACCACGAAATCAGGCTCGAATATACACATACTCGAACTCTTAAGGAATTTAAATAAATATACGGATGTGGTTTTGTTTGCACCAGGTCAAAAGGGTATAGAGCATGTTTCTGGAATAAAGTATGTGCCTGTGATAGATAATAAGTACCTTGTACAGCCTTCTTATGAATTTATGCTGTCCTTTTATCTTCTGTATTCTTGTATTAGGAACAGGCCTGAAGTACTTTATCTCCGTCAGAACTCCTTTCCGTTCTTCCCTATAGCCCTGTGTAAAACTCTTAAGATCCCCTCGATAATCGAAGTTAATGGGCTGGTTATGGACGAGCTCAATGTAAGCAATTCTAAATCCTTTGCATACAGGGTTTTTTCTTATCTTGCACTCCATTCAGAAAGGTTTAACTATAGGTATTGTGACCGGATAGTTTCCGTAACTGATAAGCTAAAGGATGAACTTGTGAGGCTATATTCGGTTCCTGCAGAAAAAATTACTGTGATCAATAACGGGGCAAATACAGATATTTTCAAACCCATGGACAAGAAGCAGGCAAGGGACAGACTTGAACTCGATAATTCAAAAAAGTATATCTGCTTTGTAGGGAACCTTGCAGCCTGGCAGGGTGTTGAATTTCTTGTTTATTCAGCTCCATATGTTCTGGAAAAATTCCCTGAAGTCCGTTTCCTTGTAGTCGGAGACGGGGTCATGAAGGACAAACTTCTTGAAATTGCATCCGAGACAGGGGTTTTGGACAAATTCATTTTCACTGGAAGAATTCCCTATGAGAATGTCCCCGTGTATATCAACGCCGCTGATGTTTGTGTTGCTCCTTTCATCAAGGATAGGAATTCAAAAATAGGACTTTCTGCCTTAAAAACATATGAATACCTTGCATGTGGAAAATCTATTGTAGCGAGTAATATACCCGGAGTTAAAGACCTGATCGATCTTTCCGGAGGTGGAATCTCAGTGCCTTCTGAGAATCCAAGAGAACTTGCTAATGCTGTGGTAAAGCTTATTTCCGATCAAAAGATGCGGGACACTATGGGAGAGCAGGGTCGTAAATATGTCATTGAGAATCATAGCTGGGATGGAGTTGCAAGGAAGATTCTTGATATCTGTCATGAAATTATTTGATATTGTCTTTTTGATTTCATAGAATCTTCCTGTGATCTCATTATTAGCCTGATTTTCTTTGTTACTCTTATTTGAATCAGTCTAAAGTAAATG
>CAYSWX010000074.1:0-6854 GCA_964434965.1 uncultured Methanosarcinales archaeon | reverse complement strand
CCTTATGCAATTTCCAAACTTGATGGAGAATACCTGGCAAGAATGTTTTACGAAGAACATGGACTTCGGACTACCTGTTTACGTTACTTTAATGTCTACGGGCCGCGCCAGGACCCAAAGTCTCCATATGCAGCCGTGATTCCTATTTTCCTGGAAAGGGCAAAGGCAGGAAAAGACATTGTCATTTACGGCGATGGTCTTCAGAGCAGAGACTTTGTGCACGTCAGAGATGTTGTCAAGGCAAATGTAGCAGCCCTTGAACATGGAGATGGTCAGGTATTCAATGTGGCTATGGGAAAATGTATAACTGTTTTGGAGCTTGCCGAGAACATTATTGAACTGACCGGGTCCTCAAGCAAGATTGTACACGCCGGGTCAAGGGCAGGAGATGTTAGGGACTCAAGGGCAGATGTTTCAAAAATTTCCGACTGGTGGAAAGGCGAAATCGAACTGGAAGAAGGACTAAAGAGCCTTCTTTGATAAAAAGATTGATCTTTAAAACAGAACACATTATTAAGAACACGTCATTAATCAATACCTAAAAAATAAAATTTAAACAGGAGATATTATTTCTCCTGTTCGTGTTTACTTCTCAAAATTTGTCTCCTCACTGTTTGTCTCCTCGCTGTTCTGGTCTACTTTTTTCTTTATAAATGCCCCAATCAGGACGATTACAAGGAAGCCTACAAAGAAGCTTGCAGCTTTCGCCCATGAGCTTCCTTCCTTAGCAGGCATATCAGATTCCACAACTGAGTTTTCCTGCTGCCCTGATTCTGGAGTGGACTGCCCATCATTTCCTGTCTTTTCTCCAATCTCAACGACATTCTTGCTGGCTGTAATTGCAAATGGTGAAAAGCCCGGAGTTTCAGCTTTGAAATAGACATACTTATCATCTTCGTCTACTTTTTCAGTTTTTAGGGAGTTCCATTTAGTTCCACTGAAATGCTGAAGGACTATTTTATCCACATTAATGTGGTTTTCATTTATCCACTCCTTGCTCACCTTGAAGCCCACAGTGGCATTTTCGATGTTGTTTGAATTTGCAAAGTCGCTGTTTCCTACCCAGATATTCAGGTATTTGTAGATCTCTCCTTCAGGTCCGGTAGGAGTAAGTGGGGATTTTTCTTTAAGTTCCTCAATAGTGGCTGTAATCTTGCCTGCGGTTTTTTTGGCATCAAACATGATGTAATCAACACAGGTAACTCTCTTTGTGAACTCAAACTTTACCCTGTGGCCACTTGAGACAAACTGCTGGCAGAGCTCTTTTGTTTTGACATTTTTCGTAGGTTCAGGTGATCCTCCTGATACTCCACTGCTCTTGCCGCTGCTTCCTCCATTACTTCCTCCATTTCCACCTGGGTTGTCGTCTCCACCTGGGTTATCGTCTCCACCTGGGTTATCGTCTCCACCTGGGCCGTCATTTCCTTTTTCTATCTCTATATCTTTCTGAGAAAGCCCTACAAGGCCCTTTTCTGGGCTATATGCACCCACAAGGAGGTAATAGCAGCCCGCAGGCAGATCGAACGCGGTAAGCGACAGTTTTTTCTGACCAGCTTCTCCGATCGCTATTGCACCATTTCCTTCACCTATAAGGGTCTGGATTTCTGTCTGGAGCTCGGTTCTGTTTAGTTTTGACCTGTAGTTTGAGGAGTTAATGTCAAATTCATCAATAAGGTCTAATTCATTCACTATAACAGAAGTTCCGGCTTTAGTGCCATTAGAGTTGATTTCTATGTTTGCTTTGTATGCCTGATCTTTTACGAGTACAGCTCCGTAGGTGTAATTGTTAAGGGGAGCTCCTTCCAGTGACATGGTTATGTCCAGGTCATCTCCTTTTTCTATACACGAGGGGGCTGAAATGCACAGTTCATGTTCCGCAACCATAAGTCCTGTTGAAGAAAAGACTGTCATGCTTTTATCTTCATTCTGCCGGACCATAACTATGCAGTACTGTCCTGCTCCGAGACGTCCAAGGTCATAGTCTGGTATGTCTCCGCATTCATCAAGTGTAGCAGAATATTTTTTATATTGTTCCTCCACGTTGTCCTCAAAGAGTGTATTTATGTTTCCAATATCTTCTGCCTTGAAGGCGTCAAAAAGCCCGTATGCACATTTTGAGGTAAGTTTGAACACATAAATGTCTACTACGTTTCCTTTAAGACAGGTCTCTCCTTGGAAAGACATACTCACGTTTTCACTTGGGAGAAAAACCGGATGGGTGGTGTAAGAAGAAGTTGAAGGATACGTTATTGTACATATTTCATTTTCTTCTTTGTTCAAGGTCCCGGATGCTCCCCCATATTCCATATGTTTTGGACCTTTATATGTGAGTATTATTGGTTTTGGAAGTTGAATCCTTGTCCCCTCTGTAGGGCATCCCAGAGTGATCCAGTTTCCTTCTGTCGGGTCGCTTGTATGGTCTAGGAAGTAAACCACTTTATCAGTAAAATTTAAATTCGCAATTGGCTCCGCATCTGTTATTTCACCTCCTGCCATTGCTGGTGCAGAGGTTAAGATGAATACTGCCAATATAATTATCAATAAACTTTTTTTCAATTACATGCCTCCATTTTTCCCCATTGAATTTTTTTGAATCAGCCTCAGGTTAAATATTTTTTCTTCCCTCTGGCTGAAATTGCTATTTTTGTTTTATTTTCTTTTTGAATACAGAATAAGGATTAGAACTGCTGCTACCATTCCTCCCAACATGTATACAATATCCATGGGCAGCTTTGATTTCTCAACAGTCTTAGGCTCCTGAATTTCTTTGTTTTCTCCAAGTTCAGTGCTTTGGTCTGGATTCAAGACTGCTTCTATATTTTTCTTATTTTCTGTGTTATTCTCAGTTTCTTCTTGGGTTTCTGAGATATTCTGTTCTGTGTGAGTTTCTGTTTTCTGTGGCGAATAACCTGGTGTCACAGCTGAAGTTTTTTCTTGTTGAAGAGTTACCTTTTTCGTAATACCTCCAACACTTACTTCAAAGTCTCCTGGAGGAACAGATTTTGTATTATAGGAATAACTGAAGTCACCGTCTGAGTCTGCTTTCACCCGTTGAACAGCTGTTATTTTCAGGTTTACAGTTGAAGATCCCCCAGCATCTCCGTCTATCTTTATCTGGTAGGTCCCAGGAGGGACACTTGACTGCGTCACAGTTGCCGTGTTTCCGGAAGCTTCTGAACTCTTAGTCACCCAGATTAGCATTTTTACCCTGACATTGAGGTTCCTGGCATCATTTGCTTGGACCGTAAAGAGGTTATTGAACCCTTCAGGGATTTTCACGTCTTCAAGTATGTACTCGTATTTTCCTCCGGATGCCTGAACTGCTTTTTCAAAAGTTACCTGTATTGCAACCTCTTCTTCCGGAGATGCACTTCCTTTAATTCGAAGGATGTCTCCATGAGCGGGGTTCTCAGGGGATAATTCCCAACTGCTAACTGCCGCAGCTGCAGGTGAAATTGTTAGTAAAGCCAGAATCAGAACCGAAAGAGAAGTAATCATAAGGGCATTTTCTTTTTGCCTTTTATGGAGATGAGTGGATTTTATCAAGGGAACGGCTCCTTTTAAACTAGGACATGCTCATTATTCTTATTATGTATTTATTTAATTTTTTTTGAAACGCTTGGCAAAAATAAATATTTATAATAATGCCAATGATTTATATCATGTGAATATATTCTATGAAATTCTTATGAATTTTTATAAATAGTATTTTTAATTAAGTATAAGTCAATTATAAATTTTTGTATTCAGTTTGCTGTTTTATATGCATATCCTGATTCTGTCAACTCATCAATTTTTTTAATCAATATGATTTAACATTATTCTGTTTTCACTTCCTATTATTTTTTTTAGTAAATGAATTAGTAATGTTATTTTATATTTATATTCTTTTCTCGCGTTTTCTATATTTATTCACATAATTTTTAGACCGTTATATCTTCATTTGAGACTGTCTTCCATTGTTCTCTTATTGTTTTTTAGCATGGCATTTTTTTATATTTATATCTACTTTTAATTTTCCTATGTCAGATGTGCGCCCAATATCTTATATTAATCGTTTAATATCTGAAGAAACTTTTTTATACTATACAGGCCTTCTATAGGAATAATTTCACAAAATATCATGTGAAACTAATTAATTATTTATGGGAGGTATATTTATGCTATTAAGCATAATTTCATCAAGTGCAATTTCCGCAAGTGCAATTTCTATGGTTACAAGTCCCGGGCTTCCACCACTCGGTGCTGCGGTAGTTGTTGGGCTGATAGCCCTCCTTTCTTTGAAGGAGATTCTTTCAGCATCCGAACACTGGGATAAGTCCCTGGAAAGTTCTTTTAATGTGACAATTCTACCTTTGCTTTTCAGTTTTGTTGCAATTGTCGCTTTCAAGGTTGCAGAGGTCATTTAAATTCCGGATTTTCCGGAATTATCCCTCCTGTAACCACCAATAAAAATAGTTCAGTGCATTTCTGCACTATTATTTTTTAAATGATCTCTCTCTGTGTTTTAAATTTGATTTCTTCAGGCTCTTTTTTAAATTGTCATGGCTATCTGCGTATATTTGTTCTCCTCTTGTCAGAAATGCAGAAAAAGGAATAATAAGCAGTTCTGGAATAAATAAAGGCTAATCTCCGTTACTTAAATAATTCCTCTCCTGAAAGGGGATAAACCAGAACTTAAAAAAAGTTCATATCCATAACTTCAAAATATAACTATGCGTGTTGATCTTACTATTCAAGACTTTCTCTAAGAATGATTACAGGAGAAAAAGCAGGATAACCTGGATTTAGAGGCTCCTGGTTTTCAGTAACTTACCCCCACGACCGAATGTTTCACTTTCCTTTTTTCAATCCCCCTAAATGACCTTTTTTCCTGTTTATTCAACGTCATATTTTTTCCCGTTTTTTTCAGGAATTCTTCAGGGATTATCAAAAAATACTCATGAATTCTTTGAAAACAGGTGAATGAAATGCAAGTGCTTCTCAAATCATGTATTTCATGCGATGTATAAAAAAGGAAAAAAGTTTGGAATCTGAAACTCCCTTATTTTTCTCAAAAGAAATTTTACACTATTTCTTTTACGAATAGTTCAGAAACCAGGCAACATATTTAGCTGGTGAGGTAGGATTCCGAAAAGGAAAACGTTGACAAAACCGTGAAGGACAGCAATAAACGGTAGACTCTTTGTTTTATAGAAAGCAAGGCCCATAATAAGTCCTACAAAGCCCGTATAGAGAATTTCCTGTAAAGTGCCGTACCCAGAGTGCATTAACCCGAACATGAGACTTGTGATTAACAGGGCTTCCCACACGCTGAAAGCTTTCTCGAGCCTGCTCTGCAGGATTGTTCTGAAGATCAGTTCTTCAACAAGCCCTACGAAAAAGACCATTACAATGGTAAGCTTGAGTAGATTTTCAAAAGTCAGGTCCGGAATCAGGTAGCTTGCCCGGATGGTAAGGTACTCCCCGAGTCCCAGTAGAAAGCCAAGAGGTACTGAAATAAGCATATAAGGTACAATATGTTTCATGGTTATTCCTATCTGTTCAAGGGAATCCCGCTGGTGAAGTACAATGACTGCCACAGGGATTGCAAGGGGACCGTAGACAAAGATGAAGGTATAAAGGGTAGTCTCAAAAAAGATCGGCATTGAAAGATTGATTAGCCTGAGCAACGGGAGAAGCATAAATGCCTGGTAAATTCTATGTATCTCAGGATCTTTTATGAGTATATCGGAAAGAGAGAGAGCAATGACAACCCCTATGTGTATCCAGACAGCTGCTCCCATCCTGCCTGAAAAGATTAGAAGTTCTGCAGCAGTTATGCTCAGGATAGGAAATGCGGTAAGTATCCTTTTTCTTCTGGTTTCAAACTTTTCCTGATCAACTTCTTCAGACCCCGGTTTTTTCCATACTTTAAGCCAGTGGAGATTTTTTGCAGACTTTTTTGCGAACTCCGGGTTTCCAGAAGTTATGTGCAAATATCCTAGAAGGATCAAAATTGCTGTCCCGATTTCCCCTACAGTATATACGATATCCACATACTGTTCGAATTTGGGAAGTATCTCTGATTTTTCATATGGGGCCGGTGAAGCACCGGAGTCTTTTGCTTCTCCCGAAACTTCTGCATGTATCTGTTCCGAAAGATTCCCTGTCTCTGTAGAAGGTGATAACTCCAGGTTGCTACTTGATGCGGCTTCTGGAGAAATTGCCAGTGAAGCCAGAATCAGGACTGAAATAATAATCAGAAAATTCAGTCTTTTTTGCTTTTTGTGAGAATTTATTGTTTTTTGCACGGAAATTGCTCCTCTTTCTAACAGGGCGGGTTCAGGTTTTTTTGTAGCTATCTTATTAATGTTTTTTTGCCGATGTTTCCTACTTAAATTCCAGGGGTACCATGCAGCTCTTTTATTATACAAGCTGTTATTGTAAATATTATATAAAGTTTTATCGACAGTGCAATTCTTTAAATGATAGCTCCAATTTGTGAATTTCTAGAAGTCTTGATCGACAAACTTTCAATCATATTACTGACATTCATTTTTAGTCAAAATTCAAACTAAATGCAAAAAAGCTGGTAAATTAGTAGATATACGACAAACCCATTTCCTATAAGAGTTGGGTAGGGATAAAATAGCTTTAGCAGAAATCTTGGAAAGCAGCAAATAACGCTTAAATCAGCAATTAAATCTTGAAATCTGACATTCTGGATTTAAGGGGGAGCCTGAGAATAAAGTCCAGGCTTCCGGGTCCACTTTTTGAAGTTTCTAGTTTTTTGTAGCTTTAACTCTCTGTTGAGTTTACGTTTATCCATAGGTGAAGGTCCCTGTAAGGCGTTTCCTTGTTGGTATCGTTAA
>CAYSWX010000073.1:3629-7120 GCA_964434965.1 uncultured Methanosarcinales archaeon | reverse complement strand
ACTGTAAGTGCAACAGCACGAGGTCCTTTTCGCTGCGCTCAAGAGGACTAATTTGAAGGTTAATAGCAGTGATCTTTGCTCAAGAGGACTAATTTGAAGGTTAATAACAGTGAGGTTTGCTCAAAAGGACTAACTTATAGAATAGTGAGATCACTAATGATAGCCGAAGAATTAAGTTACAAAATCTCTGACCCGTGAAACATAATTCACTATACTAAACCGTTCTTGTCATGCTCGACGAAGGAGAGCGGCCAGTCACAAAAAGAAGCAAAGAAAAAATAATTACTTATCCTGTTTTTAAAAGCAGTAATATTTACTGAGTTTTGTCTCTAAAAAGCCTTTTATTTTATTTCTTTCCATTTTCAGACTAACCAGATCTCTTTCTTTGTAAAAAATAGATGTTCAATGTTCCGTTTTTAACTCCAATAAATTTATGGAGTTCTGTGTATATGAATCCTTTTTTTGTTTTTTGCATTTCAGGACTGGCTTGGGCTGCGCTCGGTGAAAATACCCATAACCATTTTTATCCATAAACCTAATAAAAAATTACTAAATTATGAAATTTTGTGTTGTAAGGGAAAATAAGCTGGATTTTGAGAATTTCCAGCATGCAGACTACTAATTATAAATACTATTTTTTTCTCTATACTACTCTACAGATTGAAAGAAGAAATCAAGTTAACTTTTAGATCACAAGTTACATATAAAAAGCGCATGAATTTCCCAAATAGCAGGCATAAAATGAGAGTCGTTGAAAGCACTTTCATGCCAAACATATCCCATATTCAAAATACTTCATGAGATCTCGAACATAATATTTGTTAAATATGTTCGGCGCACATGGAATTCTGTTGTGAGTTAAGATAATATAGTGCTTTAAACGCATTAACTGAGAACTTGATTCACGTGAAAAAATAGAGGTAGTTTAGGGAATGAAGAAATATGATGTAATTGTTGTCGGGGCTGGCATAAGCGGGCTTCTGGCTGCGTTAACGCTTTCCAAACACGGAAAGAAAGTCCTTATTCTTGAGAAAGGACGGCATCTTGGGGGAAATTGTAACAGCTACATGGTAGACGGGTATCAGGTTGATACAGGAGCACATGCGATAACCCATCTGGTTGAAGGTCCTCTTCCGAGGTTGATGGATAATTACTTTGATTTCCTGCCTGTGTTTGAGGACTACGGCCATTACTATGTCAGGACTGAAAATGCTTTTACCAAGGTCCCTTCGAACCTGAAGGACTTCGTGACCTTTGATATGCTTCCGAGGAAGGACAGACTTATTCTTTCACAAACCCTGACGAAAGCCCTTACGCTTTCATCTTTTGGAATAGACCTGTCGGATCAGTCAGTTTATGACTTTCTTCCGAAAAATCTTTGTAAAGATACTTATGATTTTGTGGACACTATCTCGGGTTTTCTTTCAGGAAAGTCAATGAAAGAGACCTCTGCTCAACGTATTCTTGCCGGCAGCAGTTTTGTCAGGGACAGCATTACGCAGGAGCAGTTTGATGCCATGATAGGAAAGTTTGAGCCCAAAAAACGGCAGTCTACTGAGTCTATCCTCTCGTCGATCCTTCCGTACCATCTGCATGCTTCCCTGCAGGCCCGTATGAACAAAGTTGCCCAGCCTTTCACATCTCTTGAGAGGCTTGCTACAAACAAGGTAAATTATTCCCAGGGATACCCGAGAAAAGGGTTAAAAGCCCTTTTGAATGCCATCCTTTATTCCTTCCCTGATACGGTAGAAATAAAAACCGAGTGCGAAGTAAAAAGCATCCTGGTGCAGGACGAAAAAGTGTCTGGAGTGGAAGCAGACGAGATCTATCTGGCTGAACTCGTTATCTATACAGGCTTTGCAACCGAGCTTCCGAAGCTTATTAAGGACCTCCCGCAAGCTTATAACGAAAATCTCAAAGGTATTGTGCACACAAAAAGCCTTACCATCTGGCTCGGGCTAAAACAGGAGCATCCAGAGTTCAACTACACAGGCTCTGAAATCTGGTTTAAAGATTTTGCTTACTGGGCAATGCCTATCAGCAATTATGACCCTTCCCTTGCTCCAAAGGACAGGCAGCTTGTAGGTTTTTCTTTCGTGATAGAGTCGGATCAGACTGAAGAGCATGAGCTCAAAAGAGCCTATGATACCATCTACCGTGCTCTCCCAAATATCGAAAAATACATAGATATGCAGCACGAGCAGATTATGGTCCCTGAAAAAGCCGCAGTCACGATTAACGGCAAATTTGCAGACATCCGGACTCCTGTCAAAAACCTCTACATCGCAGGAACGGATACGGACAAGCGCAGCATGGGAATTACCAGGGCATCATATTCGATAATTGAGCTTTTAAAAATTCTGAATGAAGACGGGAATCTCCATTAAATTGTATGTTCAAGTAAAAAATCGAACTTCCCTTCTGTTTCTTTTTTTGCTCTCTCCTTGATCCCCTCTTTTTCCTTCATTTTTTTGATTTCAGCAAAACTTATAGAGGCAGCCAGCTTAGTTCTATAAAAACAAACTGGAAAGAACTTCCAGATCAAGAAAGAGTTCAGGTCAAACTTAATCTATTAGTTTGGTGGTCGGTAAAATGCCCTTTGAAAAAGTTCATGAAACAGGATCAATCTCTGGTTTTGAGCCTCCCTGGTTTTATGCGGCTGAGGAAAGCAGCCTGACAGAAGGAAAACTCCTGCACGTAGAACCCGGAGGGAAAAATGTACTTCTCCTTGAGGCGGAAGGACAGATAAAGGCATTTTCAAATCTCTGCCCTCACGCAAGGTGTCCTCTGGACAAAGGCAGGATTGAGGAATTTACGCTAACATGCCCATGCCACGGAAGAAGATTCGATGTTAGGACAGGAGAATGCCTTAATGATTCCCTGAAATTGAGACAGTACGAATCAAAATCTGAGGAGGGAAAAGTTGGAGTGAAGATTGAGTAAGAGTCGAACGTGAATAGAGTGGAAAGCAGAAAGTGAATTGAGTGAAAAGCATATAAGCAGAGAGAAAGGAAAAAAGTTGAAATCTAACCACAACAGAAATATTTGCCTCAAAAATATGAATTGAAAGTCTGTTAATTGGAACATTGCATTTTTGCAGGAGGGGATAAAATTAACGGAAGTTCTAAAGTTAAGGGGATTTTAAGCCTTGTTTTCGGGCTAATCAGCATATTCCTTTCTCTTTCTTTCTGGTTCGGAATAGGTAGCCTGTTCTTTACATCCATAGCGATACCATTTGCCCTTGCAGGAATTGTCCTAGCCCGATCCTGCCTCAAAAAGAACCAGGACGCAACTGCAAAGGCAGGGCTTATAGCAAGCGTATTTGGCTTTCTGCTGAACATTGTATCCTTTGTTATGTTTCTTTTCTATTTCAGGTAAGCCTGATTGCCGTAAAGACTGATTACCATATTTTGCACTGCCTTGGCAAGTTAACCAACGCAATCGTAACTCAAAACATCGCAGGCTGTTCACAACTAACTCAGGAAGCCCTG
>CAYSWX010000073.1:0-3529 GCA_964434965.1 uncultured Methanosarcinales archaeon | reverse complement strand
CGCAATCGTAACTCAAAACATCGCAGGCTGTTCACAACTAACTCAGGAAGCCCTGGACGCAGGAATTTCACCTCTTGATATTATCACAAAGGGCCTTTCTCCAGGGATGAAGATTATTGGTGATAAGTTTGAAGCTGCCGAGGTCTTCCTGCCTCAGATAATGATGTCCGGAAAAGCCATGAGCAGTGCAATGGAAATCCTTTCCCCCGAACTCGAGAAGACAAAGGTGGAAGTAGAGGGAACTGGCCTTGCAATTACCTTCGTTGCAGAGGTAGACATACACAACATCGGACACCTCCTTGTCGCAACAATGCTAGGAGCAAACGGGTTCGAGTGATGGGAGAAGTAGCAAGGGCAACCTCAGGTATGGAAATCTCAAAGGTTAACAAGATCCTCGACAAGCTTGTTCCTCTCTACGAGAAGAACTACGCAAGCGCACCAGCTGGAATGACTTTCCAGGAGTGCTATGACGTAAAGACAATGACCCCAACTGATGAATACATGAAGGTCTATGAAGGAGCAAGAAAGAAGCTCGAAGGCCTTGGACTTGTATTCTAAGCCGAAAATGAAAACTAAACTGACCCAAAAACTGATCAGGGCTTTAAAGCCCGAATCAGTTATTTTTTTGGGAATTAATTTCTCTGTGTAGTTTCTTTCTCATTCTGATATTAACTGTTTCATACAGTAATATAAATCGCTGAACCCAACTCTTTTTGCAACAGGACATCCCCGGCATATGCATCCTTTTTTTTCGCTTATGTACTTACTTTTCGGGATCGTTTCAAAGCAAAACCCACCTCTTTCCCCTGCTTCAACCCACGAAGGACATTCAGGGCAGATGCACATATGTGTGACAATTTCTTCCTGCGTTGTAATTGATGGAATACGCGTTGACTCTTCCATATAGTTCCCCCCTGTTCCAGAAGCTTGTTTTTATCCTATTGTAATAGAAGCTTGTTTTTATCCTATTGTAATATTAGATTTCATTTTTAAAATATCTATCACGCCCGAGTTGCGATTCTGGATCACAGGAAATCGAAGATTTTTCTGTGAGTTGCAATGTAATCGCAACAGCCTGCAGTCCTTTTGGCCCCGAATTTCGCTCAAGAGGACAAATTTAAAAGTTATAGAGCGAGCTAAGCTCAAAGGGATAAATTTTATGGTTAATAATAGTGAAGCGAGCTCAGGAGAACTAATATTAGCATAGAGTGAGCTGAACTCTGGAGAACTGATCAGAGATTATGTTAAGAGATACTGTTATATCTAATCCTGACCTATGACATACAGATAATTATGGGGAAGAATATCCACGAAATTAAGGAAGTAAAGGGCTTTTTGCCCAGGTCTGTTGCGTACGCTGAACGGATAAATGAGGATTTTGGCGAAGGACTCGCAGGTTTTTATAAGTCCATCTGGGCTGAAAGAGAAGGCGGGCTTTCCATGAAACAGAAGCATCTGATGGTTTTTGCTATTGCCTGCTCCAACAACAATATACAGAGTGCGGTCAAGATCCTTGAAAGGCTTCATAAATTCGGAGCCACGAGAACCGAAATTACGGACGCTATGATGATCGCTGCATGGACTGGCGGTATTCAGAATTTTACGGATTTCAGTGCAGAAGTTCTGAAAGAAATGGAGAAAATGGGCTACTAAACGTCCTCTCCACTTTTTTTAGAATAAACTTTAATCCACTTTTTTTAGAATAAACTTTAATCCACTTTTTTTAGAATAAACTTTAAATCAGTTCTTCTTTATAATTATTATAACTTCTGTGTACGTTTTTTCATTGTATCGTACATACTTCAATTTCAGGGAACTGTGCTTAAGCTTATATTGGTTTTTATAAAATTTTCTTCCAGCTCAATAAAATATTTATAATCATACTCGGAGCCCGTTAAAATGTACTGCGCAACTGAAGGAATGAACCGGATATGTAATCCTGTTCTTTTTAGAGAAGTCCAGAAAATGGACCAGTTGTGGGTCAGGTTCTTTGTTGGGGTTTCGGTAGTTGTCTCATGGTATGGTGCCTACCAGCAGTTCTTTCTCAGGAAACCTTTTGGGGACAATCCTGCTCCGAACTGGATGATGCTTGGTTTGCTGCTGGTTTTTGGGGTTCTTTTCCCTCTTTTTTTCCATTCATTCAAAATGATCACCGAAGTCCGAAAAGACGGCATGTGTGTCCGCTTTTATCCATTTCATTTTTCTTTTATATTCTTCCCTATCAAAACTATACAGAGTTATGAAGTACTTACCTGCAATTCAATCGGGGATTACGGTGGTTGGGGCATACGCTACGGGCCAAAAGGGACTGCATATAAAGCAAAGGGTAACAGAGGAGTTCTTTTCGAATTTATGGAAAAAGGCAAAGTAAAAAAATTGATGGTTGGTTCTCAGATTCCAGAAAAGCTCTCTGAAGCTATTGACAGAGCAATAAAAATGCAGAGTTGAGGATAATTTTCATTCTTCCTTTATCCAACATATTCTACAGTCCTTTTCATGGGGCGGAACAACCGCATGAAATCATGTACATCTTCAGGAAAGTCCGTATTCACTGAAAGTCCCAGCTCTTTTGCCTCTCTGGCTGAAAGAGGGGTGCTGTGTATCATTTCTCCGCTAACCAGTTTTTCAATAACCTCTTCAAGCCTGTCTTCTCCTCCGGGTCCGGGCTGAATTTTGCCTTCAAGGAGTTCTTTTGCAACGTTCCAGGTAAGCTTGAGGGCTTTTCTTGATATATCGCTCATAACAAGGGTTGAATCATCAGCATCTTCTTTTTTCGTTTCTGCAGCGTAGATCCAGGAAGGAGCCGGAAAGAGCCCGCGGATAAGGTCTCCTACCTGAGGGTCTATTGGTCCTATAACGGCATCTTTATCCATCACGATTTCGTCTGCTGCAAGGGCAATAATTGTACCCCCTGACATCGAATAGTGGGGGATGAGTACGCGGGTCTTCTTGGGGTGGTTCTTGAGGGCTCTGGCAATCTGGATGCTGGCATGCATCTGCCCGCCAGGGGTATGAAGGATCAGTTCGAGCGGGTAATCCCTGTATTTCCTTATCCAGCGCAGGACCTGTTCAGCATCTTCTTCGTCTATGAACTGATAGGCAGGCACCCCTAAAAATGAGATTGCTTCTCTCCTGTGGATCATGGTCAGTACCTTATAACCATGGCGTTTCTCCATAGTTTTCATTTTTGCCATACGCTGCATACGAATTTTTTTGAGCTGAGACTGCGGGTAGATCATGGCATAAAGAAAGAGAAAAACGAATAAAAGAAAGGTCAGATCCCACACACTGAGTGTTATATTGTCAACTATAACCAGAAAATCCCCCCTCAAATTTCCTGTACTGCCAGCCTGAGCTATCAAGCAGGCAAATTTAATGCCCCGTTCAGTCGCTCAATTTTAATCTATGAGACAAATTAATGTACCTGATTCTAAGGGCTCGATCTAATTGTTAACATTGTCCTGTCATCTATTAATTTTATTTCAGTCGAATACCCCGCTAGCTTGCTGCGGGGATGGAAAACTTCCCC
>CAYSWX010000072.1:0-7484 GCA_964434965.1 uncultured Methanosarcinales archaeon | reverse complement strand
AACTGTATATCTCAGCTCTGCTAAAATATTCTTTCATGACTTTTCTTCGTTCTTCATGATGAAGGATTGAAAATTTATCACAATTGGACATGCCTCCCTTCCTAAATTTTGCTATTATTCCTTCATAGAATTCTCTTTTAACATTGTATCTATAAAATGCTCTTAATACCCATTCATAATCGCCTACAATTTTATATGCATCATTGAATTGGCCGCATTTTTTAAAAATATCTGCTTTGTAAAATATGCTTTGTTGGCAGATTGCGCCATAAATAAAATAAGATTTTGTAATATAATAATCATATGTTTGTATGAATGACTCATTTGTCATAGGATTTTTAATAATTATAGGGCCATAAATAAGTTCAACATCATTTTTTTTCTGAAATACTTTTGCAATATTTTCTATAACATATTCGTCATAAAACAGATCATCTGAATTTAAAAAATATAATATGTCTCCAGTAGCAGCTTTTACCCCTTTATTCATTGCATCATACATGCCATTATCTGGCTCACTTAAAAAATATTTTACTTTATCTCTGTATTTATTGATTATTGAAACAGTATTATCTGTGGAATTTCCATCTATTATAATATATTCTTTATTTTCGTATGTTTGCCCCAATACACTTTTTATTGTATTCTCGATAAGTTCTCCAGCGTTGTAACAAACGGTTATTATTGAAACCTTTGGGTACATAATCATATCTCCTATTCCTTCCTATTGGAGGTGTAATCTACAATTAAAATTTTATTGGAACTCTAAATCATTTGACCAATTTTTTATGATTATTTCATACCATCTAAGGTACTCTCCAGCTTGCCTATCAAGATCAAATCTTTTCCTGGCAGTATCAGCGGCTTGCATCCCCATCTTCAGCCTCAATCGATCATCTTCAAGCAGTTGCACGATTCGTGAAGCCATTGCTTCTGCATCCCCCTGGGGCGTGAGAAATCCCGTAATTCCATCTTCTATCTGCTCAGGGATGCCACCAACTGCTGTACCAACAACAGGTGTACCGCAGGCCAGGGCTTCCAATACAGTAGTTGGAAAAGTATCAGCGCGGGCAGCATGAATGTACACATCTGCTGCTTGATAGTAATGAGCTACAGCTTCTGGGTCTTTCTGGTAGGGAACAAAACGTATTTCTGCTTGACCAACTTGTTCAAGTGGAGCATCTTCACCCAATGCGATAAAAAGTAAATTCCATTCTGTGAGGCTTTTCGCGACTTTATCAATGGCTATACGCATGGTTTTATAGTCTTTCCAGATGTTGTTTCGTATAGTGTTCGCAGTGAAGAGAAGTACTTTTGCATCCTGAGATATACCAAGTTTTTTCCTGATTGTTTGTTTGTTACAAGGATGAAAGATTGATTGGTTAACGCCATTTGGGATAACTTTTCCTTCTATAATTGCAGGGGCCAGTACTGATTGCTCAACTTTTTTCATTAGCCATTGAGAAGGCGTAGTTATGTACAGTCTGCTCTTTTTGTATATCTCTTTCTTTTGTTCCAAATTATACGCCGTAGCATCACGTTTTATTCCAGGATATATTGTTAAATCAGGGCAGTTCCCACACCCAGTCTTCCAGCGGTTGCAATCAAATGAATGAGCACAGTGCCCACTAAGGAGCCAGGCGTCATGAAGGGTTAAGATAACAGGTGCCTGTTGACTCAGCCATGGTAGTGCTCGCAGGTCAAAGTATTCGCCGTGAAGGTTGTGGCAGTGGATTATGTCAGGTTGTTCATTTGTTAGCTCTAACAGCTTCGACGTGGCTGGAAAATCAAAATCTTCATGTCCCTTCTGAATTTCTAAAAATCGTCTTGTTTGTCCCACCCAGCATAACCATTGCCTTAAGAGCCAGGTTCCAGGGACTTTGCCAACAAGGGGCGAAAGTATATCTCCGATTGAAATCCAAAAACGTGCCCAATGGTTTCGATATTTATCGTTTTGCAGGTGGATTACATTAGCATTTATACTCCGTTTATTACCTACAGCTAACCACGAATCGCAACAATGTAACTTATAGGATTCCAATAAATCCCATGCAATTTTTTCAGCGCCACCGCCTATATCAGAGGTGCTTACTTGAAGGACATGAAGGTTTGATTTACTCATCAAACCATTCCTTTATTTTGTGTGAAAATTGGTTCACATCCCAATTCCGGACAAGGTAGCGGGGCAACTTGTAAGGGTCTGTGCGACTGATCACAGAGCCACTGTAATTAGCACATGCAAGATCAAACCCATTCTCCCTGATAATATTCATTGTATGGTTGGTAAAGTCTGGTTTACCACCGAAAGGATATGAAAATGTATGTACCTCATGGCCAAGAATATTCTCGAGATATTTTTTGTTCTCAATAATCTCTTTTGCCTGGACCTCTAGAGATTGCGCTGAAAGCATTGGGTGGTTTACTGTATGAGCCCCTACCTCAATTAATCCCCTTTCTTGTTCTAGTTTCTTTAATTGATCGCAGTCGAGGGCCAGATGAGTTGAGCGTCCCTCTCTGGATAGACCTGTCCATCGAGCAAGTTCATCAAGTACATGCTGTTGTTCTTCATGGGAGAGAGGTTTCATAAGTCTGTGAAGGTCTCGGTAAGTCTGATATTCTGGTCTTGGATTGAGATCCATTGTGACATCCCACATGTTCAGATCAAACTCTGATACTTCCTATGATCCTGGAATTCCATCTATATCCCATCTCTGGATTTTCCCATTGATATTAAGTTCCAGCTTATCCGGCAGGTTTTTGGGTCGAAGCAGTAGTCTTTCCAGCTCATCCCACCAGAACTCTCTATCGCTTCCAACATAACCGGAAGCCACAAAAACCGTGGCAGGAATATCATATTTTTCCAGGAGAGGCTTTGCATTCAGAAAGTTATCTGCATACCCATCATCAAATGTTATAACAACTGATTTATCCGGGATTTTCTTCTCCTCGATGGCTCTGTTAAGTTCCGCTAAACTGATTGGAGTGTAATGATCAGAGATATACTCCATATGTTCAGCAAAATGTCCAGGTGAGACACTGAGAAGTTGCGGATCAGTTTCCAGATTTGCTACACGATGATAGAGAAGAATCAATGTTTGGGAATGTAACTTTTTCCAGATTCTCTGAGGCAAGTGAATCAATCTTTGCCCAATCAAAGTATCTCACCATTTTTATTGCGCTTTTTTTCTGCAATTATTAAAAAATTTGATGGCATTCTATAAAGAGGAAATAGTCTGTCAAGTAAAGTCCCGATAACATTGACAATAAATATCACTGGAGTAAAAATAACAGAATTCATGACTGAATATTCAGATTTTTCTGATTTCAAATCGTATTTATTTTTCTGAATTAAACACATGTTAAAACTTAGTGCCATTCCAGAAAAAAAATACCCGGCTGTTTTATAATCTATTACTTCATAACCGATTCGATCAAGATGTTTTTTTATATAATATGGTGATACTCTGAGTTTGTCGTTAAATCCCAGGGTTTGTATAAAAGGAGTGGTTAAGAATAGTTTAGTGCCAATTTTTGAAATCTTTAATATTTCATCAAAATATAGTTTCTGATCTTCGATCTCCACTATTACCTGATTTGAAATTATTACATCTGCGCTCAAATCCGGGTTTTGTGGGATTATCCCATCTAATCCCAATGAAATTTGGGTCATCTTATTTTTTTTTATTGGGTCATTATAGAAATCTAATGCATAATACTCTTTAACATTATTTTCTATCATATTAAAATAAGGAGCATTACCTGCACCATAATCAACTATTGTCTTTCCTTCGAACAATTGATTATAATGCCTGAACCATTTAACGATATTATGTACATAGATCCAATTATAAGCAAATACTGTATTAAATGGGTGTTTGCCTATGATCAGATTATGTATCCCGATGATTTTTTCATTAAATAAACTTTTCATAAACTTCCTCCAGTTTGGAAGTGAGCATAGACATATGTTTTTCAAGTTTTGACTTTATTGTTAAATGGTTTCTATTCAGATATTTATATTTTTCAGTAAGTTCTTCTACATTTAGTTCGTTCCATTTCACCGATAAATTCTCATATTCAATATATCTTAATAAATTACTGACTTTATTTTGTTTTCCTGTATAATCGATGGATATAAATGGAATATTTAATGCAAGTGAAAACAAATGTCCATGATATCTGGTCACTAAGCACATTTGAGAACAGCTAATATTCATTAAGAGCTCATTTAATCCCATATACTTATGTTCAAAATATTCAATATCACTTTTATCTTTAATTTCGTTCAGTATTTTTCTGTTATATAATCTGTCATCTCCTCCAATCCACAGATTATTCATTGATAAAAAAGCTCTTTTTTCTTTAACCCCTGATATGAAACTCATAATCTTCCTTATGGAGCGCTGATTTTGTTCAATAATATTCTCATTAGATAAATTTATTAAATATTCTGATGTATTCTCTCTTAGTAAAGTGCACAGCTCGAACTT
Source organism: uncultured Methanosarcinales archaeon (assembly GCA_964434965.1). Classification (GTDB taxonomy): domain Archaea; phylum Halobacteriota; class Methanosarcinia; order Methanosarcinales; family Methanosarcinaceae; genus Methanosarcina. The sequence goes on along the minus strand of CAYSWX010000072.1, from coordinate 2,994 downwards.
TAATTCACCAAATGCTGGTTTATTGACGTCTTTCCACTTTCTAACGAAATTTAATGCAGGATCACAAGCATATGAGGCATTGAAGTTATTTTGTGTTAGCTCTCTTGCACGCTCTAATGACTCTTCATCACGGAAAAATGCATATTGTGTATGCATCAAAATGCTTCTGACCAATGGCTCAAAGCCTGTTAAAACCGGGTCAATACCACAACCAAATACAAAAGTACCCTTCCCATCTTTAATGCCATTTCTAAATGCTCTTTCGATGTAATAAAGCTCTTTTATCCTCTCGAGAGGGCCACCACCGATAATAATAAAGTCACTTTTTTTAAAGATCTCAGTTTTGTGGAAATTTGCAATAGGTATTGTACCGGCATATTTTGAACAGTCACATACTTGTGTTTCTCGCAGCTCCTCAATCGTTTTTTCAACAACATACTCCATATCCTGAAAGCATGTTAAATAAAAATTTTCTAAATTCGGGCATTTCATGTTGATGAAATCAATTAACTCTCCAAGTATTGCTTTATCTCCATGAGTCTCTGTTCCCCACCAGCCGGTAATTATAACAGATCGTGACTCTTCAAGAGTTTTGATTCTCTTGATATTATATATTTTCTCAAATATGCTTGCGTTGGAAACACTCTTTAATTCGTGTTCATGCAGTAGGTATTTAATTCGCTTATTAATGAGTGATAATTCTGTTTTCAGATTTACGGGTCCGGTTAAATCATGCATGCAGTGAGTACAATATTTTTCTATGATTTCTTCTCGGCGTTTTAAATTATTCTGGTAGATTTTACTTGGTTTTTCTGATAAGCAATTGCCAATTAAAGGACTTGCTACAGAGCAAAAACTTAAGTTTCCACTGGCATCCAATGTGATGCCTGAATTCCGCCATGAACAACCAGCTATTCTTTTATCGTTATATGCCAGCTGCCTGAATAAACTATAATAAAATATATTATTCGGGAATTTAATTGCCATTTTCTGGAAAAATTGTGTCAAATGAAATTTTTCATCTTTTGACAATTTTTGATTTTTATAAAATCCTTCATTATATAATCTTTTAATATCGACGCCCATTCTTACTTCAAAATAACGTAAGCCATTTTTTTCAGCAAATAAGAGTATATCGTCCCCTGCATAAACATTCGTTTTAGTAAGGGTGCATCCGACCCATACATCTATACTCTCATTTTTAAGCTTTTTTATTAAGTTGGTGGACGATTTATAATTCCCTTTTACCCCTCTATTGCGATCATGGTGAAATTCGTCTCCATCAAGGGAAACACATACATTAAAAAAAATATCATTTTTTATTAAATAATTATTTACATCTTTAATTACTTCAAAAGCTTTTTCTGATTCAATACCATTAGTGATAATATTTATAGACTTCAATTTAGTAAGATTTCTTGCCAGCATCTTGACGATTTCAAGTAAATCGGGTCGCAATGTTGGCTCTCCACCATTAATACCTACTCCAGTTACATTTTTGAACAAACTGTCATGTAATATTTGCTCATAATCAGATACTGAAATATGTCTGTCGTCTTTATTTTTCCAGATATTGCACATCTTACAATGTGAATTGCAAATATCAATTATTGGCATTTGGATTACTTTTATATCTTTTTTCTGAAATTCCTCGCATCCTGCTAAATTATGAGATATCTGGTTTATTTCATTAAGAACAAAACTAATGTACTTCATAAAAATACTTCCATTTTATAAGTTAATTTGTTTCAATATCATTCTGTTCTAATGTCTAACTAAATGAAGAGTGTAAGTGTATTCCCTATGTATGTTCTCGTTTTTTGTCGTTAGTTAATCAGATATCTCTGTTTCCTCAAAATCAATATCTATAAATTGGTTTTTGTAAGCTGAATTATTAGAATAATCTCTTTAATTCATCTGAATATATCCCTAACTCTTGAAAAAAACGATTTTTTATTTATATGATTATAGTATGATTGAAGTTCATATATATATTTTGGATGTTTAGTGGGGACTAATGGAATATCAGAAATATTGTTGATGTAAGGATTTTTTCCTTTTGTATGCGTTGCATCGTCTCTATCGAATCCGATATTATTAATTAAATTCACCCTTGGAATTAAAGAATATTGTCTATTTATATAATGGTTTAATGACCATGGATAACCCCATGAGTCAACAAGACCATTTTTCGCATTTTGCATTTTTTTCTTGATTTCGCAGGCCTCTGAGTTCTTGAATATACACTCAAGCTGTCTACTTTGTATTATTTCATCATAATTTGACATTTCTATATCGCACCTGCACCACCTATCTTTCCATGTAGCCCAACCCCAAATTTCTGGGTATTTTGAAAAAAAATAATCGTACTTTAAGTTTTCATTTTTGTATCCAAAATTAAACCCACTTATTTGAGCAATCCTCATATCATTTTCATATCTTTCCAGAAGATCTTCGCAAAACCAGAAAAAGCTCTGTGAAGGTAAACAATCATCTTCTAATATTATCCCTCTCTCTTCATTTTCAAAAAACCAGCTTATTGCACCACTAACCGCACATTTACATCCTAAATTATTTTCTCGAAAAAGGGTTTTGACTTCACAATTCCAGTCAATGGAATTTATTATATAGTCTCTAACAGATTGAACTTGTTTGTCTTCACCAGGACGATCTGTTCTGGGACCGTCGGTAGCCACATAAAGTCGAGGGGGTTTTGCCTGGCGAATTGCTTCAAAAACTTTTTTGGTGGTATCGAGTCTGTTGAATGTCAGAAAAAGCACCGCAGTCTTCAGAGGGTGTGACGGAGTGAATGTGTTAATCTCATTCATTTTTTAATTTCCCCTTAAGATAGTCTAATATATTTCTAAGATGTCTCCCACGCCTGAAAGAACCCCCAGTCTTTTGTCATGGCCGGCAGTTCAGATAATCTTGATTATATGTTGTCTTTCAAATGATCCAGGTAGTCTAATACAGATTTGATATTTTTATTGAAAC
>CAYSWX010000071.1:0-8201 GCA_964434965.1 uncultured Methanosarcinales archaeon | reverse complement strand
AACTGTATATCTCAGCTCTGCTAAAATATTCTTTCATGACTTTTCTTCGTTCTTCTTGATTTAGTCCCACAGACCCATATGGGCTGCTAATGCCACCATTTCTATAAACTGCAACTATTTGGGGATAATATGCAATATCAATATTGAATCTGCGAATAGCTCTTAATTCCCATTCATAATCCCCTACTATTTTTAGTGTAGTATCAAACAAACCAATTTTCTTGAAGCTGTCTGCTTTGTAAAATATTGCTTGTTGGCATATAACATTATTTATAAAATATGATTTTGTTACATTTTCATATGTTTTAACAAACGATTCATTTGTGACAGGGTCAAATACAATGACAGGACCATACACAAAATCAACATTATCTTTGTGTTGAAAAACACGAATCATATTTTCAATCACATATTTATCGTAAAACGTGTCATCTGAATTTAGGAAATATAATATGTCACCTGACGAATTTTTTATTCCTTTATTCATTGCATCGTATACACCATTATCGGGTTCACTCACAAAATAACATATTTTATCTAAATATTTGTTTATTATTGAGACAGTATTATCAGTTGATTTCCCATCTATAACAATATATTCTATATTTTCATATGTTTGCTCTAATACGCTAGTTATTGCCTGTTCAATAAATTCTTCGGCATTACGACAAACCGTTATTACTGAAACTTTTAGATCCATAATTTGACCTACTTTATCATACATGAATAGTGATCGCCGATTCTATAACTCAAACTTTATGCTATTTTTAAGTAATCTTTTGATAATTTAAGAAACCAATAATTGCTAAAGTTTTGATCTGTTTCTTTTTGTTAATTGACTTCAAAATGCCGCATGACTGCCCTTTTGATTTGGTTTCTTAAAACTGCCAATGTTATTTCATAATTTTTTTGCTTTTTTCAATGCTTCCCGTTGACCTCTCTTCTATAATTCTTTGATATAATTTAAGGTACTCCGTCACTTGCCTGTCGATATCAAACTTTTTCTTAGCAACATCAGCGGCCTGCATGCCCATCCTCAATTTTAGTATATCATCTTCAAGCAGCTGTATGATCCTTTCAGCCATTGCCTGAGCATCTCCCACCGGTACAAGAAATCCTGTCTTCCCCTCCACGACCTGTTCAGGGATACCTCCTACCGCGCTCGCCACGACCGGCGTGCCGCAGGCTAGGGCTTCTAGGACGGTGTTTGGGAAGGTCTCAGCCCGCGCGGGATGAACATAGAGGTCGGCAGCTTGGTAATACTGGGCGACTTTATTGGGGTCTTGCTGGTAGGGAACGAACCTGATCTCTACTTCATAGATGTGTTCTGGCGGTGCCTTTTCTCCGAGGGCGATACAGAGCACTTTTGTTCCGGTTTTTGCGATCTTCTCAAGGGCTGATTGTAAGGTCTTATAATCTTTCCAGATATTCTTTCTGATTCCGTTTGCCGCAAAGAGGAGAATCTTTGCATCGGTTGGAAGCCCAAGATCCATACGTGCTTCGTTTTGTTCTGCAGGATGAAATACTTTCAAGTCCACGCCGTTAGGGATCACCTTAGATGCAACAATCCCCGGTTTCAGCATCGACTGGTTGACCTTATCCATGAGCCACTGGCAGGGAGTGACAACATAAAGGTGGCTATTCCTGTATATCTCTGCCTTACGCTGCCAGTTATATGCGGTCGCATCCCGCCGGATCGCCGGATAAATCGAGAGATCCGGGCAGTTCCCACACCCAGTCTTCCAGCGGTTACAGTCAAATGAGTGGGCGCAGTGTCCGCTGAGGAGCCAGGCGTCATGGAGGGTTAAGATAACAGGAACTTGCTGGCTTAGCTGTGGTAATGCTCTCAGGTCAAAGTAACCTCCATGCAGGTTGTGACAGTGGATTATGTCAGGTCGTTCATTTATTAGCTCTAACAGCTTTGATGTAGCCGGAAAATCAAAGTCCTCATATCCCTCCTGAATCTCTAAAAATCGTCTTGTTTGCCCCACCAAGCACAACCATTGCCTTAAGAGCCCAGTTCCCGGGATCTTGCCAACAAGGGGTGAAAGTACATTTCCGATTGAAATCCAAAAACGTGCCCCAAGGCCGCGATATTTATCGTTTTGCAGGCTAATTACATTAGCATTTGTGCTCCGTTTATCACCTACAGCTAACCATGAATCGCAACCATTTAACTTATGTGATTCTAATAAACTCCACGCAATTTTTTCAGCACCGCCAGCAATGTCAAAGGTGCTTACTTGAAGGACATGAAGGTTTAATTTACTCATCAAACCATTCCCTTGTTTTGTGTGAAAATAGGTTTACATCCCAATTCTGGGCAAGGTAACTCTGCTGGGCTGTATGTCTAGACGTGTCATTGGTGTTTACGATGAGGAACTTCATTTTTGAATACCACATTTAACTAAAATTCTTAATAACTTATCAATTCCTTGCATGGGTAAAGATTTTTTACGGTAAAATTTATTGAATTCCAGCATAACACTTTTATTTAATTGAATATTTTGTATAAAATTACAATTTCTTTTTGCTTTTGATAAATCATTTTCAAAAATATGTGTTTCTCCGCAGTGTGTTCCCGTTCCATCGTGACCAATGTTATTAACATAAGAGTAGTGAGGACAAATTGAATACATTCGCTGCTTGAAATGCGCATAGCTGAATCGGATAGCCCAAGAATCTATTCTTCCCTCCGTTTGGGATATGAGCATATCAGTTAGGTCATCTCCTCCGCGATTGAAAAGTTTTTTCTGTTTGGGGTCGTTTATGAATTGTTGAAAGTCCTTTATCTCCCAGTCGACAAGATTCCAACGGTCAGCCCAAGTAGCCCAACCCCATGATGAATTTCGATAATTTAAGTAAACATCATATGCAAAGTTTTTGGGGAATTTCATACAGGTTGGTGGTAGAGTGTATCCACTTATCGACATGATTTCATGGTTGTCATGATAGAATTCCAGCCCTTCATTCATATATGTCAAAAAATAAGGGCTTGTCACGAGATCATCTTCCAACACGATAATCCTGCCGTATTCATTTATGGTCTTCGTCACACCATCTATGATCGAATTTGCTAATCCCCAATTTTTATCTCGCTCGATAATTGTGACTTTTTTAAATCCATCTATTGTTTTGATATACTTACGCACTTCGGCAACATTTTCTATTGCGTGTTCATTTTTGGGAGCGTCACTATAGATAAACAGTTCACTTTCATTTGCTAGTTTATTTTTTTGTAGTGCTTCCACGGTCTGTTGTGTATGATATGGGCGGTTATAGACAAACAGGACTATAGGAGCCAATTCTTTAATATTCATTCATTTAGCACCCCCTTCTGCATTGGATGCGTGATTGAGTTGTTGCTTCTCCCACGTATGCATACAATGAAAAAATTTAGAACATGTGGTATTGATTATAAAGAACTTCATGAATAAATCAAATCCAAGGGCATTAAACTCAAATTCAATAACTTTATGTTTAGACTCGGCAAAACTTAGAAAACTACCCTCACCTATATCTCTCATATTTCATATATTAACAAAGAAAAATTAATAAATTATCTAACATCTCCATAAAGGTCAGATAATCTTAATTATATATTGAGCCTATCCCAAAACCTATTTTATTTCAAATTCGTAAGAGTCTTATAACTATTTTTTATGATCAGATATAGATTGATTGTCCCAAATACGAGATTCAAAAATCAAATTTTGAGTTTTGGGATAGGCTCATTGTCTTTCAAATGATCCAGGTAGTCTAATACAGATTTGATATTTTTATTGAAACAATAATATTGATCAAATGCTCTAAAGCACTCTTCTCTATACGATTCATAGTTTTGTAATATTTTATTAAATGCCGCAGGAAATTCATCTATGGACTCAATCATTTCTCCACATTTGAAATTACTAAATAATTCCTCATAACTTTCATTTCTGAATGAAATTATGGGAAGCCCAACTTGCATGTACAACGCCACTTTTTCTGATGAAAAAGCGGTCAATCTATCATTACTAAATGTATTGTCGTAAAGAGATATTCCGACATGAGCAGATGAAATTACATCCAATTTATTCTTTTCATCTACCATATCGGTAGAAATTATCACGTTTTGGCTTTTTTTTAATGTATTCAAGTAGCTTTTCTCTCCGTAGCCATGAAATACCAAATAATTTTCCCCAAGTCTTCCTGCAATTTCATTCAAAGATGTAGAATACCTTTGTTTACAGATCATCCCAAAATACAACGCAATTTTGGAATCTGAAGGAATACCAAACTTATCCTGAAAATAATTTCCTTTTTCTCGAATTGTGTCACCTTTAACGGATATTGGAAAAAGAATCGAATAACTGTCAGAAACCTTGTTACACTTTGATAGGGCTTCAGCTCTGCGTTTGTCCTGAATAATTGTTGCCATCGCCTTTTGATGGTAGAACATCTCCTCATTTATATATTTTTTAAATTTATGATATGCTGGATGGTCTTCAATGTACAATTCCAGACTATAATATATATAAGGGATATTCGTTTCTTCAGATATTTTTCCCGCCCAAATCAATCCCTGCTTTTCAATGCCAATAAAACAAAGGTATTCCGATAGATTCTTTTTTATTATTCTTTTTGAATTGTTAAGAGTTATGGGGTCTATTAACTGTTTATTTCTAGAGATTCTATCTCCAAATATGTTAAGAGCTTTAAACACAACACGTATTGCCCTTAAAGAATAATCTCCTTGGATATATATTTCAATATTTTTATTATTGAATTCTTTGAGGTTTACTAAATTCTGGCATGTAGCATCATATGTTGTAAATAAATCAACTTTGTAACCTGCTTCTTCCAGGGAAATTATCAAATTTTTGGTATAACTTTGAATAGGGAAATCATACTGAAAAACTGCAATTCGATTTCTCATTTTTTTGCCCCATAAAGGTTACTCCCCATGTATCAAATCCAGCTTCCCTGCCAGTGAGCCATTCTTCGCATTTAATTAATTCTAAGCCAGCATTGTTCATAAAGTTCTCAATTTCAGGCTTAAACAGATATCTCATTTTATGAGTTTCTTTTATTGTTTCCTGATGGGTTGTATGCTTGTTTGTAACAATAATTTCATAATTAACGTCAACTAAATTATTATTGGGATACATCACTGGTTCAGCAATTCGAAGAACCTTTATTTCTTCATCTTCTAATTTTTTCACTCTTGTAACAGGTCTATCAGTTAAAACTGCCGGGCCATACCAGCAATCAAATATAAATATGCCACCATTTTCCAGGTGTTTATAGGCAGTTTCAAATGTATTTTTCAGATCTTCATTTGTTGCTTGATAGCTAATTACGTGAAATAAAGAAATAACCACGTCAAATGTTTTCTTGAGATTTAGATTTCTTATATCTCCCTGTAAAAAAAATAATTCTTGGTCATGGGATAATTTTTTTGCTTCATTTAGCATCTTTTCACTCATATCCACCCCACATACCCGATATCCTTTTTTCAGTAATAACTCATCATGTTTACCGGTGCCACAACCAAGATCTAGAATAGTTTTCGCATCAGGCCTGAACTTTTTTATAAGACTATTTACATATTCTGCTTCCTTAGAATACTCTTTGTTTTTGTACAATAAATTATAATATTTCGAATAGTCCCCAAAAACGCTCATTTTAGCTCCTCCCTTATTACTTTGACTACCTCATCCATTTGCTCCTGGGTTAAAGCGAGTCCACTTGGGATATAAAATCCCTTTCTAGCTAATCTTTCTGCAACCGGGTAACTTTCATTTTCGAATAGTCCCATTTTATGAAAAACGGGCTGTTCATGCATCGGGTAAAAAAAGGATCTTGTACCGATTTTTTTCTCTTTGAGACGTTCCATTATTTCTTCGGAGTTTATTTCAATCTCATCATTCAACACAATTCCATAAACCCAGTAGATATTATCTGCATAAGGTGTTTTTTCAAGAGGAAGCTGGATACATTCTATATTTTTTAATTTTTCTGTATAATATTTTCCCATTTCCCTTTTTTTCTTTGCAAATTCATCTAGCCTTTCGAGCTGTGCCAGCCCAACTGCAGCCTGAAGGTTTGTAATCCTAAAGTTCCAGCCTATTTCTTCATGGACATATCTTCTATTTGCCTGAAAACAAAGATTACGTAAAGACCTGCATCTTTCTGCGAGTTCTTCGTCATCAGTAACTACCATTCCCCCTTCACCTGTAGTTATATGCTTGTTGGCATAGAAACTGAACGCACTTATATCCCCAAAACTGCCGCATGGCTTTCCATTATACGTCTGCCCATGAGCTTCTGCAGCATCTTCTATAATCTTCAATCCATATTTTCTAGCGAGTTTGATCACAGGATTCATGTCTACAGGTAATCCATAAATATGAACTACCATTATTGCTCTGGTTTTAGGGGTAATCTTTGATTCTATTTGCTTTACATCCATATTCCATGTGTGGGGATCAGAATCAACCAGAACTGGAATTGCACCAGCCCGGATAACAGCATTAGCGCAGGAGATTATCGTAAACGTGGGCATGATAACTTCATCGCCTTCTTTGAGCCCCAAAGCAGCCACTGCAACATCAAGTGCTGCAGAACCATTGGATACTGCAATTCCATGCTTTCTGCCCACTTTTGCTGAGAACTTTTCTTCAAACTCTTTTACGAATGGCCCTTCGCTTGAAATCCACCCCGTATCAATGCATTCCATCAGATACTTTTTCTCATTTCCATCAAGAAGAGGCTCATTTACTGGAATCATTGTGTTTCCTCATTATGTTCAATTTTAGATTCATCAATTCCTGTAAATCTGGTTTTGTCTTTATCTCCCGCATAAGGCCCCTGCTTCACTTCAAACATTTCTACATCCTCAAGAACCTTAAAACCATGCCCGCCTTTGATCAGAAGGATTACATCTCCAGATTCAAGAACTCGACTTTCAATGTAATTTTGTTTTTCGTCATAAAAATCAACTCTCAACTTTCCTCTTCTGATGAAAAGAACTTCTTGAGTATAATGCACTTCTCTTTTTACGGGGTTGTGTACATGCGGATCAATTATTTTGCCGGTTGGATGTTTCATGTAAGCTAGTTGCTGGGAAAGATCATTAGGTGTAAAGAAATGTATGCCTTCTTTCTTGAAGGTGCTGGATACAATTATTGCCAGCAACTCGTTATTGTACTCGATTTCCTCGAACATATGACCACCAATATAAAAAGAAACTTTTTATTAATTTGAATCTAGTAATGGGAAGTCTTATCAATTCACTTAATCAATATAATTTTCTTAATTCTCTTTCATCATCCACTTAAATGCCAAAATTTTTACGCATATTAATATACATTCATCTTAATATATTTTTAATGTTCTGTGAAATTGTATATATTTTTCTTGAAGATGTGAAAGTGGAAGCATTTGTTTTTTAGATGATCTCATTTTTTGGGCGAATTATCGGTTCATAGTCAGTTTCATGTTCTGTCATAGAAAAATACATTTGTCTTTTTTAGGTTTTTACTGTCCAATTGCCCCGTTGATATATTTTCAAAAACTTTCATTCAGTTTAACTTGATTTTTATACCACTCATAAGTTTCTTTAATTCCATCTTTCAACGAAATCCTGGCTTTCCACCCTAGTCCATTTAACCTTGAAACATCCATCAACTTCCTTGGAGTTCCATCCGGCTTTGAAGTATCATACTTAATCTTTCCTTCAAATCCTACAACCTCTTTTATCAATACCACAAGTTCACTGATTGTAATATCCTCTCCAACCCCAATATTTACAAACTCTCCTACCTCAGAAAAGTCGTATTTTTCCATCAAAAATACACATGCATCCGCCATGTCGTCCACATGCATGAACTCCCTGAGAGGCTTTCCCGTACCCCAAACAACTACTTCAGGTTTGTTATTCACTTTGGCTTCATGGAACTTCCTTATCAATGCGGGCATCACATGCGAAGTTTCAAGGTCAAAATTATCATTTGGTCCGTAGAGATTGGTCGGCATCACAGAGACGAAATTGGTCTCGTACTGCTGGTTGTAGTGTTTGCAGAGCCTGATTCCTGCTATCTTTGCGATTGCATAGGCTTCGTTGGTTTCTTCAAGAGGGCCTGTCAATAGATATTCTTCTTTGAGGGGTTGAGGGGCGAGTTTTGGATATATACAGGAAGAACCAAGGAAAAGTAGCT
>CAYSWX010000070.1:0-8653 GCA_964434965.1 uncultured Methanosarcinales archaeon | reverse complement strand
GCTTACAGGATAATGGAATACGTAGCAGAGCGTTACCCTTCTGCCGAAAACGTGTGGTACTCCGAAAGAGTACTGGATGACGGACAACGGACAGAGTACTGGCTTAATTTTGATTGGAGCGGGTCAAACAGGTATAGGCATCCTGGAGGTGAGTATTTTCAGGGCAGGAGTGTTATATACTATCCTAATGGACTGATCGAGTTTTAACTGTTTTTAGTTCCATAACTCTTTACTGTACGCTTGCCTGAGTTGAAAAGTGGAATTATATTAACTGTTTTTCTGCTATGGGTCAAGTATTGAAACTTAATTTTTCTGATTAACTTTATATGACCATATCTCTACCTATTTTAATAACAGGTACTCCTGTTCAGGTTATAAGGGGAGACGGTAAAGCCTGAAGGTATGTTTTATGAAGAGGGGAATTTTATGTGATTATTGATTTTAGAGAGCTTGTAAGGGGAGATAGGGCAAGGGCTAATACGCCTCCTGAGATTAACGAAGCAATTGATCGCGAGATTGCAGCAACTGTCCGGTTCTATGCAGGCAAGACCGACTATGAGATCTCCAAAAGGATCAAAGAGCTCGATAGTGAGTGGGATATAGAACGATATATTGAAGCCAGTTCAGCTGTATTTTCTTTCATTGGGACAGTTTTTGGCCTAAAATGGAGCAGAAACTGGTTCATTCTGATAATTCTGGTTTCTATCTTTCTGCTTCAATATGCTGTACAGGGCTGGTGCCCTCCTGTGTCTATATTAAGATGGCTTTTTGTACGCACCAGAAAGGAAATAGAGGTCGAAAAGTACGCGCTGAAAGCTTTACGCGGAGATGTTGATGAAACTTTATGCCAGGACAGTGAAATTGCCTGTGAAAAGGACGCTGCCAGTGCAAGTGTTTTAGATTGATGGCAGATCTTTATCATTTCTCTGTTTTATCATTTCTCTGTTTTGTGTCTATTTTTTCACTGTTCTTCTTTTTATTCTTACTATGCTGCATGGTTAATTCATGTATTATAGTTCCCAGCACGTTTACTCTTTTTCAGAAGAAATGTCATTAGAAATATTGAAGTTCTGTTGTTCAATCAGAAAATCTTTTCACCAGAGGCAAATGAAGCTTCAGCCTGTCTTGAAAAACTTCCCTCATTATGCCGTTCATTTAAGAAAAATTTATATATTATGCTGACTACGGATTTATTGGCAGTAAAAATAAAGAATCATATAATCTGTTATTAAAAACTTCATTTTTGTTTTTAATAAAAGAATCTATAGGATCTTATTTTTATAGCAAGCTAGAGGGATCCGCTATAAGCGGAGGTGAAACAAATATGGGTTTTAATGACAGAGGAAACTCCTTCCGGGGGAGAGACAGCAACCGTGGTGGCAGAGACAGCAACCGTGGTGGTTTCAGAGGTGGGAACAGTGGTCCCAGAGAATTGCACCCAGCAGTATGCTCTGACTGCGGTGTTGAGACCCAGGTTCCGTTCAAACCTATTGAAGGAAGACCGGTTTACTGCAGGGACTGCCTTCCGAAACACCGGAAGTTCTAAACCCAAAAATCCTAAAAATTTTCTATTCTAAGTTTTATATCTGGAAGCCTCTGGGAAAAAGGTTTCCAACTTTGCCTATTTATTTTCTAATATATATTTTTTCCTTTAATACATTATATTTTCAATATATCATATTTAATACATTTCTCGAATAATTTAGCTTTTTTTCTGATGCTTTGTAGATTAATTATATATATGATAAAAAGATTGTAGAATTTGTAAAAATAGTGATAAGTATAATCTGTTATTAAAAAACTCCATTTTTGTTTTTAAATAATAAGTTATATCCAATCATATTTTTATGAGCATGCTTATCCGCTGGAAGCGGAGGTGAAACAAATATGGGTTTTAATGACAGAGGAAACTCCTTCAGGGGCAGAGACAGCAACCGTGGTGGTTTCAGAGGCGGCAACAGTGGCCCCAGGGAAATGCACAAGGTAATCTGTTCTGATTGCGGTGTTGAGACTGAAGTTCCGTTCAAGCCAACAGAAGGACGGCCGGTTTACTGCAGAGACTGCCTTCCCAAACACAGAAAGTTCTGAATTTTATGAATTATCTTATAAGTGTTGTTCTGTGAGGTATACAACAACACTGCTCCACTTTTTAATCTTTGTTTTTTGCCTTATTCTCAGGTGAAAGGCATGGAATCTTCAGTTGTCATTAATTTATAAACTGAATTGTTTAACATTGCTAATCGATATTACTTAAAATACTAATATAAAAATAATACTCCTACTATTAGAATCCGTTGACGGATCCTTATTCGGATATTTATTGACCGCTTTTATTAGGGATAGTGCATTGGGTAGATGGGATACCAAGAGATTGGGGAGCTGTTTCTTGCTGTTTAATATTTATATAAATTAGTGACGTTTATATTTTTTAAAGGTTTTTAACTTCTTATTCATTTATGAACCTTCAGACCAAAGTACCTTTAAGGAATCGATAATTGTAGAATATATCAGTACTTAACGTGAGAAATTTTTGAAGTCAAGGTAGTAGATGAGATCAACACTCTGAACCTGAATTCAAATATATAATCAAAAAAATCAAAAATCCAAGATTAAAATAAACAAATGGGGAATCAACCTGGCTAATTATCGAAGCAATATGAGAAAAAGACGAGAAGGAACAGTAAAAACTGCGTCCACTCAGGAAGTAACAAGGGTACGTACTCCACGTAAGGAGAACCACGAAGTACTGGCAACAGTGGGAAGTCTCTTAGGCTCAAAGAGGGTCAATTTACAATGTATGGACGGCGTTGTCAGAATGGGGCGAATCCCCGGGTCCAAGAATAAGAAAATGTGGATTCGTGAAGGTGACATCGTAATCGCGACTCCGTGGGAAATTCAGGACTCAAAAGCTGATGTTATCTGGAAGTACACAAGACCTCAGATTGAGTGGCTCGAACGCAAAGGCTACCTGAAATAACTGTCTTATAAATACTAATATTTAATTTCCAAAGAATAACTGCTTAATATGATCTGGTTTTAACCCATGATACGGTTAAACCTCCTATTCTCCTTTTAAATAATTTCTATTCAGTTTAAAAATATTGAGGTGTTTCTACTCTTTTTATAGGCCTTTCTTCCTTCTGAATCTTATTTAACTATCAAATTTAACCTTCATACTTTTAGATAAGTTTCCCTAATTAAATTTAGGGCCTAGCGACTTCATTTTTAAAATATTTTAATGTATCTTTTTGATTTTTATGAGTAAAATTTATATAATTTGACCGTATAGTAGGAGCATTAAAAATAAAGAGACGTATAATCTGTTATTAAAAACTAATTTCTGTTTTTAATCAAAGAGCACTATACAATCTTATTTTTAAGCAAATGACTATCCGTTGTAAGCGGAGGTGAAAAGAAAATGGCTTTTAATGACAGAGGAAACTCCTTCCGGGGAAGAGACAACCGGGGAGGTTTCGGTGGAGCCCCAAGAGAACTGCACAATGCAACCTGTTCCGACTGTGGCGCTGAAACTCAGGTTCCTTTCAAACCTGATCCTGACAGACCGGTCTACTGCAGGGACTGCCTTCCTAACCACAGGAAGCCCAGAGAGAACCGCTATTAAGTCCGAACTCCGCTTCGGAATTCTTACTTTTATAGAGTGTTATCCGTCCTGCCTGGTTCAAAAGGCAGACGGATCGATTCTTTTTCTATAAGGATTCTTTTTACTATTGACTCTTCCAGACTATTTTCAATGATATTTTTATACTAAGGGATAATTGAAATATAATATCAAGGGGTTTTCTTATCAAGAATGGTTATTGGGGGAAATGGAACTATATATCAATTCCCAAACTGAAATTTAGAAGTTATATTTGTGTCATTCCTAAGTTTGAATTGAGGAATTTTACTCTTAAATATCATGAAAATTTCCTTCCTGTAAATTAGCTATTTCATAGGAATGTTTATATAATCGGAATGTCCTTTTAGATCTGAAAATAAAGAGACGTATAATCTGTTATTAAAAACTCGCTTTTGTTTTTAATCAAAGAGCTCTATACAATCTTATTTTTAACTAGTAAATATCCGCTGGAAGCGGAGGTGAAACAAATATGGGTTTTAATGACAGAGGAAACTCCTTCAGGGGCAGAGACAGCAACCGCGGAGGTTTCAGAGGCGGTAACAGTGGTCCCAGGGAAATGACTAAAGTAACCTGTTCTGACTGCGGTGTTGAGACCGAAGTTCCGTTCAAGCCAACAGAAGGGCGTCCTGTTTACTGCAGAGACTGCCTTCCTAACCACAGGAAATTCTAATGATAATTTGTATTGAGTATTAACTTTTGCAATTCAGTTTGCACAATACTCAATTCATTTTTCACTTTTTGTTTTTTGGCTCTTTGTTTTCGCCTCATTTTCTGCGAATTTGTCCACTTAGCATCTACATAAATTAGGGTTGTATTGAAAGGTAAGCTCTTTTACCGCAGATTCGAAAGAGGGCGGAGCAGAGACTGAATGAAATACCGTCCGTGGCAATAAATATTGAGGCGGAATATAAGATAAAGCCAAAAAAGTGGAAAAGACAAATAGAATTAGTAAATCATCAAAAAATTACTGAATTAGATAATAACGGAGGAATTAACCTGGCTAATTATAGAAGTGCCGTTCGAAAAAGACAATCCGGATCCAATAAGCCCGTAAACCCTGGAGATAATCCGGAAGTAACAAGGGTCCGCACCCCCCGTAAAGATAGAAATGAAGTTCTGGCAACGGTAGCAAGTTTATTGGGCTCAAAAAGAGTTACACTGCAGTGCATGGATGGAGTTGTCCGCATGGGTAGAATTCCGGGCTCCAAAAACAAGAAAATGTGGATCCGTGAAGGCGATATTGTGATAGCAAATCCCTGGGAAATTCAGGATTCAAAAGCTGACGTCATCTGGAAGTATACAAGACCGCAGGTTGACTGGCTTGAAAGAAAAGGGTACCTTAATTAAGGCCCCTCATAAAACTTTTTACTTTTCTACAATTCCTTTTGATACTTTCATCATTTACTCTGTATATTATTTGTTCTGTATTATAATTCGATGCGTATTTACTTCACTCCATCAATTTTAAAATTTACAAACAAGGTTTCCGAGTTCTATTGAAAATATTTCATAGTTTACAGAATAGTCAATAGGGCATTCGATAACCACAAGTTTATTCAGGGAAAAAGCTTTTTCAAGAACCTCTGTGAGATCATCGTTTTCTTTTATCTTCATACCTGTTGCCCCAAAACTTTCGGCAAGTAGGGCAAAGTCCGGGTTTCCGTAATCCAGAGCAAAATCTTCAAAGCGCATCTTCTTCTGTTTCCACTTGACGAAACCAAAGGCATTGTCGTTCAGGATAAGGACAACGAGTGAGATCCCGTAGCGGATTGCAGTCTCAAGCTCCTGACAGTTCATCATAAAACCTCCGTCCCCGCAGATTGCAAGTACGCGGCGTTCCGGGTGGAGAAGTTTTGCGACAAGCCCTGCAGAAAAGCCTGCACCCATTGTTGCAAGGGCATTGTCCAGCAGCACGGTATTGGGGGCATAAGTCTTATAAAGCCGGGAAAACCAGAGCTTGTATATCCCGTTATCAAGAGAAATGATGTCTTCACGTCCGAGAACTTCTCTCACACTCCGGACAACTTCCTGGGGGATAGGAGGGTAACTTTTTCTGACAGGAGAATTTATTTTTTCTTCAATGAAGTTTCTTGTGTTTTCAAAGACGTGAAACTCCCTCTTTTCGAGAACTTTTGCGGCAAGCTGCCGGATAGAAGAGGAGATGTCTCCTATTACTTCTACTGCAGGGTTAAAGTACCTGTCAGGCACTGACTCCACAAAATCGATATTTATTATTTTTTTATCCAGCTGCCCGTTCCAGAGGTAAGGGGGGTATTCCACTATATCGTAGCCTATTGTTATTATCAGGTCGGCCCCGTCAATTCCGCAGTTTACGTAATCTCTTGCATGGATTCCTGTGGCAAAAAGGCTGTATGGGCAGTCATCTGGGACAACTCCTTTTCCCATCTGTGTATGCACAACGTAAATGCCTGTCCTGTTTGCAAAATCCTCGAGTTCTACTGTCACTGCCTTCCGGTTAGCTCCGGAAGAGACTATGATCAGAGGATTTTTAGCCTCGCGAATCATGCTTGCTGCCATTTTTACAACCTCAGGGTCGGGGCAGGGATTTTTGATTTCGCTCCTCTTCTGTACGACTGCATCTGTATCTTCTTCAGCTACGTCCTCCGGAAGTTCGATATGTACTGCTCCGGGTCTTTCAGCTTCCGCATGCTTGAATGCATTTCGTATAACTGTAGGGATCATCCCTGGATCGGAAATTGAAACAGCTTTTTTGCAGAGCGGCTCCATTATCCTTACCACATCTACAAGCTGAAAACGTGCCTGCCAGTTGTCTACTAGGGCTTTCTGCCCTGAAATCGAGATCAAAGGGGCCCCTATCAGTTGTGCCTGAGCAACTCCTGTAACAAGGTTCGTTGCCCCGGGACCAAGAGTTGAAAAGCAGACTCCTGCTTTCCCTGTCAGCCTTCCGTAAGCTGCAGCCATGAACGCCGCAGCCTGTTCATGCCTTGTTATGATCAGTTTGATATCAGAATTCCGTAGAGATTCGAGAAGGTCAAGATTTTCTTCTCCGGGGAGCCCGAAAATGTATTCTACACCTTCCTCTTTAAGCTGGGAAACAAAAAGGTCTGAAGCTTTCATGAAATGCCCCCAATTTACCTGATTCTGGTACTTGATCTTATATATTCTGCTTTACTCTCATATATCGGCTTTATTTTCACCTTTAATTTCTTCATTTTTGATTCTTTAAGATTTTCTTTGAGCAGATTTTTCATCAGCCTTCAATTGGGCTGTCTTATCTGGATTATACAAAGCTTTCTACTGTTTGTTCTTATTTATTAAAAA
This sequence comes from uncultured Methanosarcinales archaeon, assembly GCA_964434965.1. Classification (GTDB taxonomy): domain Archaea; phylum Halobacteriota; class Methanosarcinia; order Methanosarcinales; family Methanosarcinaceae; genus Methanosarcina. Next base: position 1,710 of record CAYSWX010000070.1, on the reverse strand, counting down.
CTATAGTTTTTATGTTCACAAATCTCTTAAGTCCATAGTATGAAATCCCTCTCTCTATACCGTACTCTTTGACATCTCCTGAAGGCAGTCCTGGATCAGACTTGACCCTCCTATTGATGGTTACAAAACCTGCCCTGATTCTTTTTGCAAGCCTTTCTGCTCTTTCCAGATCTCCAGACCAGATTTCTGCTCCGATCCCGAATTCTGCGGAGTTTGCAATTTTCACTGCCTCATTTTCATCCTTTGCCATAATTACCGGTGCAACAGGCCCGTAGATATCTATTTTTAGGACTTTCATGTCAGTACTGGCTGCAGGGACAAGGGTCGGCCTGAAGAAAAAACCTTTAACATGCTCTTCCCCGTAAACATGAGGCTCTGCTCCCTTCTTTTTTGCATCCTTCAAGACTTTATCAAGGCTTTCAAGGAACTCTCTTTTCGCCACAGGTCCGATATCAGTTTCCTCATCCATGGGGTCTCCGATCTTCAACTCTTGCATATGCAGTTCGAATGCCTCTATGAAATCCACAACAACATCCTCAATAACAATAAACCTCCTGGCAGCAATACAGTTCTGTCCGGTATTGAGGAAGCAGGATCTTACTGCAACCTGCGCGGCCAGATCTACATCCGCATCTTCAAGTACTATAAAGGGGTCAGACCCTTCAAGTTCCAGCACTAAAGGTTTGACCATCCTTCCGGCAACCTCTCCTATTTCGGATCCAGCTCTCTCACTTCCGGTAAACGAAACCCCGTCCACAAGGTTCTCATCAATGATTTCCATGGCAGTTTTGGAGTCTATCAGCAGGGCCTTAAATACGTTTTCAGGCAGCCCTGCATCGGTAAAGATCTTCTCGATCTCAAGAGCCGACCCGGGGACATTGGAAGCATGCTTTAGCAAGCATACGTTTCCTGTAATCAGTGCGGGTACTGCAAACCTTAAAGCCTTCCAGAAAGGGAAATTCCAGGGCACTATCCCGAGAATAACTCCAATAGGTTCAAAGGTAACATGGATTTTTTCGGCTTCTGTTTCCGCAACTTCGTTTCTCAAAAACTCTGTCCCCTTTTCTACATAGTAATCACAGAGACATGCGCATTTTTCGATTTCTGCAATAGAAAGCCTGATCGGTTTTCCTATTTCTTTTGTTATAATCTCGGCATAAATTCGTTTGTTCTGCCTGAGTACTTCAGCTACTCGCGCAATATACGTTGTTCTTTCCTCAACCAAAAGAGAACTCCATTCTGAAAAAGCAGCTCTGGACTTTTCAATCTGGTCCTCGCAGTCACCGAAAGATAATGCATCATAAGTCCAGTTTACTTCTTCAGTATAAGGATTAACTGATTTTATTTTCATTCTCTCCCCCCAGAAAAAGAGTCATTTTGTAATTATTGGAATTTCCGATATTATAATTTAAGGAGAAGTAAAGTTCTAAAAAGGAATAATGTCTCTGAATTTCTTCAAATCTCTGTTTCTAAGGCGAACTTAGATTCTGTTTTGTAAGTAAAAACGGAACTAAATGACGAAATTGTGTTCAGAAATAGGCAGTAATAGTTATAAAACCCGAATAGTAATTATAAAGCACTCAATTTTACATGGGGGGAAAATATGAGAAAAGAATTGCTTATTTTACTAGTTCTGTTTGGTGTATTCCTGGCAATAGGGTGTGCAGGTACCGAACAGCCGAATGAAACCGTAACTCCAACTGAAGCAGC
>CAYSWX010000069.1:0-9045 GCA_964434965.1 uncultured Methanosarcinales archaeon | reverse complement strand
AAATAGTTCTTGATTCGAGCAAACTCGTATTTACCCGCCTGCTTGACGGCGTTGAGCCTGAAGTTATCGATAAGGTAAAAAACATTGCTGAAAGTGTTGAGGGTGTTTTTGAAATTACGGACCTCAAAGTCCGCTGGATAGGGCACAGACTCCATGTAGAGATCAAGGCTTTAGTTTCCCCATCGCTTTCCGTTGAAGAGGGGCACGAAATTGCCAGTGCCGTAGAAGAAAAACTCCTGGAGAATTTTTCCTACATTTCCAGTACCACTATACGTGTAGGCCCTCTAAAAGCCTGAAATGAATATTGTTACAGCGGGACTAAAAATCCAGAAATGCAACATGGAAAAAGATGACTATCTTTATCCCACGTACTTCCGCTCAAATATTGAGGAATCAGGTCGCATTATTGCGAAAAGTATATGCGAAAAGTTATATCTATGACTTGCGTTTTACGAGACCATGAAAAATAGATTTACCAATAAAGTCCTAATTATTGGCTATGGCTCAGTTTCACAATGTACCTTACCCCTTTTACTTGACAAACTCGATGTTCCGCTGGAAAACATTACCTTGATTGATTTTGAAGACAAATCAAAAGCCCTGAAAAAATATACTAATCAGGGATTAAGATTTGTCTGTGAAAAAATTACCCAGAAAAATTTGGATCAAGTCTTGTCAAAATATCTAGAAAATGAAGGCTTGCTCATTGATCTGGCGTGGAATATCGATGCCAATGACATCATTAAGTGGTGCCATGATCACAATGTACTTTACGTTAACACTTCGGTTGAAGTATGGGACCCTAATGAGGAATTTTTGACCCGGAGTCTATTGGAAAAATCGCTTTATTTACGGCAAATGAAGTTGCATGAACTTTCCCGTGATTGGAAAGATGCACCGACTGCTGTTGTTGACCATGGCGCAAATCCTGGCCTGATAACTCACTTTGTAAAGCAGGGCTTGCTGGATATTGCCGCCCGCACCTGTGCTGATAAGAAGGTCTCTCCCGAAGATGAACAGGAAATTGCCCTTCTTGCAAAAAACAGGGACTTTGCCCGCCTGGCTAAGAAACTGGGTGTCAAAGTGATCCATTGCAGCGAGCGGGATACTCAGGTCGCAAACCGGGCAAAGGAGATCAATGAATTTGTAGGGACATGGAGCATTGAAGGATTAAGGGAAGAAGGAACTGCTCCTGTTGAAATAGCCTGGGGAACGCATGAGAGCAAATTGCCGCCTCTCGCACATATGCCCCCGTACGGACCGAAAAATATGATTTTCTTGCCCCAGATGGGCATGAATACATGGGTCAGATCGTGGATACCGGATGAAGAAATTGTAGGTATGGCGATCCGTCACGGCGAATCATATGGCCTTTCAAAACTGTTAACTGTTTGGGAAGATGGCAAAGCTGTCTATAGGCCTACCGTGCATTATGCTTATATGCCCTGTCATGATACGCTTTCCTCCCTTTGTGAATTGAGAGGCAGGAATTATGATCTTCAGCCCAGACTCAGGATTATGACAAATGAGATCGTATCTGGCGAGGATATAATGGGAGCACTCTTAATGGGCCATTCTTATAATTCCTGGTGGACTGGGAGCGCATTGAGCATTGATGAGACCAGATCCCTTGCTCCTGGTCAGAATGCTACAACTCTTCAGGTAGCTGCAGGAATTGTTGCTGCTATACTCTGGATGCTTGAAAATCCGCGAGAAGGCATTAAAACACCTGAGGACCTGCCTCATGATTTTGTCCTGGATATTGCCAGGCCGTACCTTGGAAAATTAATTTCCACACCGTCGGGCTGGACACCGCTTAAAAATCGCAAAATACATTTCAAAGAAAACCCAGCCGTGGAACACGATCCCGATCCATGGCAATTCGAAAATTTCATTTTCGTAGGTTAATCCCGGGCAAATACCCCTCCAGAGCAGACTGATGTCTGCCGAGGAGGTGGATCTTTTTCCACTGTGCCCCTACGTTAAATATTTAACAATTAGGAGTAAATTGACCAAACTTATTTCGATTATAATTTTGGTTACTTTTTATTTTTTCTGGTTTTTTGATTTATTGAAGTAAATTATTAGCGGAATTGAGGATAAATTTTTGCGATCCCAGAAGATATTGAAAAAATACTAACTTTTTGTATGTAGTAACAAAGAAAATTGCACCCACAAAGTGGTCCATTTACCATCCTGCTTCTTTTCTTATTATTCAACCTTCGAAACTTAGTATTTAGTTTAAAGCTTGGAATTCATAAGGAACGCTTGAAGTCCCTTCAAACATTTCCCCTAACTTCTTCTCAATAAACATCCCTCATTTTTAAGGCATCACTATTCAGGATTCATATCCCTCTCCAGGATTCATTCTTCTGCACCCAGTTTGGAATCGATTTTCTTCAAGATCCTTACCTCTGTTTTTATGCAGGCTTCATACTCTCTACGTTCCTGCTCGTCAAGAAAAACCGCAATAGAAGCATTGACCTCTGCCATAATATCCTGAAGAATTTCATAGTACTGTTCTCCTTTTTCAGTTAAAGATATAAGGACTCTCCTTCTGTCTTTCGGGTCTACCCTTCTACTGACAATTCCCTTTTTTTCCATGGAGTCTACCATTCTTGAGAGGCTACCCCTATCCATATTCATACACAGACCTAGATATGAAGGAATCATTTCCCCCATTGTGCCAATTATCAAAATGGCATTAGGCTGCTGTTTGCCGAGCTTTTCAAGTCCTTCAAATCTTGCTCTGGATATTTTTTGGGAAACCTCTTTTTCAATCAATTTATTGAGAAGTATAGTCCTTTCCAGTACCAATAACCTCATTTCTCTCATTTCATTTCTATCTAGCATGCTTCCTCCAGGATATAAACTGGGTAATCGGGGAGACAGATACGTGGGTCCCGGCCAGATAAGATTGTCAGTCTATAGGCGCTTGGGATTTACTCCAGTTTCATTTGATGAAAATTAAATGTTTAAAATCAAAAATGTCGTGCCTATCAATTAGTGATGATTGCAGCAAATTAATTTTACGATATTAAGTATAAGACTTTATTTATTTTTAGTAAACGTAAAGTGCATTCAAAAATAAAGTAAAATTGTAAAATAAGGAGTTATTTAAATATTTTTTGAGTAAAAAGTCAATTAATACTCACTTTTACATTTAACAGAATTTAAACCTGTGACTGTTTTATAAATAATTCAATGTTTTTTGCCGCAAGATATAAATATGACATATTAATTGATAATATCAATAGTTTGATATTGAACTAAATTATAATGTAGTTCATAATCTAGCTATAATCTACAAAATTGGAAAATCAATATCATGCAGGACCTATTGAGCCCCTGGAATTATTGGTTGGAAATAAGAGATTTTCCAAAAAATTACACATAACAGAGGGGCTAGTGGTAAGGAATATGGATGAGGCAATTTTGAAGAAGACAATTCTTCTTATGATGGAAAGAGATGCTCTTGAGAATATGATTTTTGAACACACTTTCCAGAAAAAAATTCTTATGAGGTTTACGGAACTGAGTAAGAATCAACCTACTGTGATCAAGATCATAGGTATGGAAGGTGAGATCATGCCTTCGACCATCGGAAATTTTACAGGTATGAATAAAAGCAGCCTCACTCGGATGATTGATGATCTGGAAAAAAAAGGGATGGTGTTTCGGAAAAATGACCCTGAAGACAGAAGAAAAGTGCTTGTCTCCTTGACAAATAAGGGGTTAGAATGCTGCAATCATTTTAATGAAATTCTCGACGAAATTCTCAGACATGCAGATGAGAAGGATGTCAATGAATATTTACAGAGCCTCGAGACAACGGTGAGGATATTAAATAATATTGATCGTCGACGGATTTGAACCTGCCCAGGACTTAAGGGAGCAAGCTCCTGTTTGCAAATTGAGATGTACTTCAAAACTATCTTCAAAAAAGTAATAAGAGGAATGTGCTATTAAGAATTTTTTTGAAAAACTTGGAGTATTTGTCCATAACAACCGCGTGACATTACTTCTGATATTTTTTCTTCTCATCTTGTTGTCAATACAAGGTGCACAGAAAATTACTATGGGCTCAGGAACGGAGACCTTTGTAAGTAAAGATTCGAAACTGTATCAGAGTTATGATCATCTTTACTCAAACATATTTGGTACTGAATCCATTGTAGTGATGGTAGAGGGAAATGAGGTCAAATCTGCAGATTTGATGAAAGCTGTAGATCGATTTGAACAGCAAATTGGGTCCACTGAAGGGGTTGTAGGGGTCACAAGTCCTGCTACTGTTATAAAGGAAATAAATTACCAGTATACAGGAAGGTCCAGGATACCAGAGACCGATGCAGAGATCAAGGCACTTATTGATGGATATCCGCAGATATTCTCAAAATTAGTTCCTGATGATACACATATGTTGATCTCCGTATCGATGTCGATGTCCACTTCCGATGAGAAAAAAAAAGAGATCATAACGGTGGCCCAGGAAACTGTCAGATTTTCTGATTTCCCTCCCTCTTACAATATCATAGTAACAGGCGATCCGGCCTACGATCTTGAAATGAACGAGGCAATGACCTCAAGTATGGGGTCACTACTCTTGCTTGCTGCCTTTTTCATGCTAATCGTGCTGAGCCTTGTTTTCCGGCACGTCCGCTGGAAATTGTTGCCTTTACCGATTGTTTTGCTCGGTATTGTATACACTTTCGGAGCTATGGGCTTTCTGGAGATTCCCTTATCAATGGTTTCCATGTCAGCTTTCCCTGTACTCATAGGGCTTGGCATTGACTATGCGATTCAGTTCCATAACAGAATTGAAGAAGAGTTGCGTAAAGAGGGGAACAAATCCAAAGCCATAATATCAACAATTAAAAACACAGGACCTGCTGTACTCATAGCTCTTACTATGACTGCTCTGGGATTCTTTTCTCTGTTTACATCCACTGTTCCAATGATACAGGATTTTGGGAAACTTCTCACGATCGGCATAATAATGTGCTATGTGGCAGCCATGTTTGTCGGGGTAATTACAGTTTACATCTTCGACGACATCTCAACAAAATTCCAGTCGAAGAAAGGGAAAAAAGAATCAAAAACGACAAAAGCAGACGCAGAGCATGTTTCTTCCACGAAACCGAAACAAGGCGTAATAGAACATATTCTTGAAAAAATCAATAATTTTTCGATAAAGAACAACATGCTGGTACTCGGGATTGCAACTCTGCTCTGTGTAGGAGGAATAATTGCAGACGAGTCTGTGGGCGTCCAGACTGATACCAAAGCCTTTGTTCCTTCGGATTTGCCAGCCCTTATAGACCTGTATCATCTGAAAGATATTACAGGAGGAACTGACACACTTAACCTCATAATAAATGTAGAGGATACTGCTGACCCTGAAGTTCTTAAGTGGATTGACAGGTTCAGCGAACATGAAACTCAAAGGCGATACATTTTAGGCGCGTCAAGTATCGTGCCACTTGTAAAAGAGTTTAATGGCGGCACAATTCCGGACACCAAGGATGAAATTGAGGCAATATACGATAAGATTCCTGAGTCTCAGAAAGATCAATACATGTACGGCAAAAGCATGCTCCTCTTAAATTTTAACATTGGAAATGCAGTTTCCGACATAAAGACTGAGGGAATTAAAGAGTTAACCAGTATAATACAGAAAGATATACAGTGGATGCAGGCTCCTCCAGGTGTCACAGTTACGATTACAGGTAACCCGGTGGTCTTTATTGAAGTTCTGGGTGCGCTTACAGATGGAAGAATATTAATGACCTATCTTGGGCTTTTCCTGGTACTCTTCGGACTTCTGGTGGTTTACAAAGACTGGATAAAAGCTCTGGCTGCCATTATTCCAATGTTCATAGTAACTGGCTGGTCAGGACTGGTAATGAAGTTCATGGGAATTGATTATACTCCTATGACTGCAACTATGGGAGCACTGGTCATTGGAATAGGGTGTGAGTACTCGGTTCTCATGATGGAAAGATACTTTGAAGAAAAGGGTTACGGAACCGACCCCCTGCAAGCTATATACAGGACGAGTGACAGTATCGGTGCTGCGATTCTTGCCTCAGGATCAACTGTCGTTGGTGGATTTGCAGCTCTGATGATATCTCCATTCCCTGTAGTAAGCGATTTTGGAACAGTGACAGTTATTAATATTGTACTGGTCCTGATTGCGACTTTCCTGGTATTTCCACCCCTTATTGTATTAATGGATACCTGGAGAGAAAAGAGAAGAAGACATGCTCCACAAGTGAAAGCAAATAATGTCAAGGGAGCTGATACCCAATGAAGAAACCTCAGCAAAACACGTTAAAGCAGACAGTAAGTACATTTGCTGCAATTGCAGTTCTTCTTTCAGTTCTTTCGATAACTGTATATCCAGCTTTAGGAAGTAGTGATGGAAGTTTACTCATCCCGAGCAGAGGGTACTCAGTGGACTATTACAAAGGCTACGGAGAGCCAATAATCAGGGCTTCTGTTACTGGAGACACAGAATTTGAAAGGGGAGAATATGCAGATATTCAAATAAGAATTTCAAACACGGGTACAATTGAAGAAATTAAACGGCTGTATGCAAACCAGAAAAAAATCCCTGACTCCAGGGAGGAGTTTATTGCTATTGCCGAAATGGAAGCAGAAAAGGAGTGCACTACGGCCAAAGGCATCAAAGCAAACCTGAAGTCAGAATCCGACTACATTCACATTGAGCCCGCAACAAGTCTTCAGACTGTAGATAAACTTAAAACCGGTAGCACGCAAGATCTCAAGTTCAGCATACGTATTGACAGTAATGCACCCGGCGGAGAGTATGAACTGAGCCTTCCTGTGACTTACGAATACCAGAAGAATGCACGGACAGAAACCTCAGATGTAATAAACCTGGGGATTGCTGACTCAGGATATACACAAGAATATTCTACGAAAGATGTTACCCTCCCCATTCACATATCTATTAAAAAAGAGCCAGTGTTTGAGATAAGTAACGTTTCGGGTAGTTTAGTACAGGGTTCAACAAACACTGTAAATATCACTTATACAAACACAGGGGAAGTTACAGCTGAGGATGCTGAAATCAGATTTGTTACAATGAACCCCTTGAGCACCGGAAGAACAATTATCAGACTCGGAACGATAGATCCGGGAGAAAGTGTAGTGGCACCACTTGAAATTTCCGTTGCTTCTGATGCCCTGGTGAAAAAGTATAGTATTGACAGTGAAATAAAATATGCCGATGACGACGGAGAAACAAAGCTTTCTGAAAATAAGAAAGTAAGCGTGTCTGTTAAGCAGGCTGAATCTAAAATAAGCACAACTTTGATAATTGGAATATTATTCGCTCTGATCTTAATTTATCAGGTTACGAAAATGCTTCGTAACAGGAAAAATAATGGTGACAATGCTTCAGGTGATAAGAATGACTAAAATTAGAAGTATCGCTACAATTGCAACCCTCCTTATGATGTTGCTCGCAACAGTGCCTGCAGAGGCAGCTATATCTAAAAATTTTGATCTTGATGACAACTTCTATACAGTCTATGGAGGACCGGATATAGAAGCCACTTTGCTTGGAGATAACGAGTATTCCAGAGGAGATCTGTTTACCCTGAATTTTGGGCTCATGAACAAGGGAGTAATCAGCGGTTTTGAATCCGATAATGAGGCTGATACAACAATTGATAGCATACTACAGCAATCGGAAATGGAATACGAAAGCCAGGCTGTAACGGCTGTTGGAGTTCTTGCAACTCTTAAATCTGACAGTCCATACATAAAAGTGAAATCAGGTTCTCAGGAAGCAGGTACCCTTGAGCAGGGAAAACAGAGCTCAAATCCTACAAAGTTCACCATTGAAGTCAGTGAGAAAGCACCTGCAGGTACGTATCCACTGAACCTGGAATTTTCGTACAAATACCAGAACAATGTGCAGGTAAGTGGAGATGAGTATGATACTACTACTGGTTTGGTGACAAACAAGGGAGTAGGTATCTGGTACGAAAATTCTACCAAGAACCAGACAATATTTGTTCAGGTAAAGGAGGAACCTCACTTTGAGGTTACAAATGTGACAGGTAACCTCTACCCCGGAGAAAATGGCATGCTTAAGGTGACCTATAAGAATACAGGTGAAGAACCTGCAAATGATGCAACTATAAGAGTAAGTGCCACCGATCCATTCAGCACAACCGATGATCAGGCTTACCTTGGCAACCTGAAACCTGGAGAAAGCGCAGTCGCAGTCTTTAACATTGATGTAGACGAGATTGCAACCCCAAAACCCTACTCATTAAGCAGTGAAATCCTCTACGAAGATGCGGAAGGCCACAACCAGATCTCTGATAGTGTCAAGATTAACACAGAAGTCCTGGAAGCCGAAAAGTCACTTCCAGGATATCAGATTGGGGCAGGTATTGTAATGATCCTTGCAGCATGTTTCTTCGTGCTGAGAAAGAAAAAACAGGATTAAAAGCAGTTTAGCCAGCGTATCTAAGGAGATATTCAAGTAGCCTTTTAAAAAGGCTACAACCCTTTATTTTTGGGAATATGCCCATTAGCTTTATAATTTTGAATTTTTACCTGAAATTGTAAGTAATTCAAAAACTCTCAAACTCAAACCTGTAAGCATAATTGAATTAATTTTTCTGTTACCGGTACTTTATTTTAAAGAAATGGAGAATAACATATGAAGAGAGATTTTTGCCGAAATATATTGATTGCAACGGACGGATCTGAGAATACCCAGAAAGCCATTTCTTACGGAATTGAGATCGCAAAACTCAGTGGAGCGACTGTTCATGCCCTTTACGTAGTAAATTCATCTCCAATAATTTCCGAAAATTGGACTATTGGTAGAGAAAACATATATGAAATCATTAGAAGTGAAGGAAAAAAAGCAGTATCTGAAATCAAGAAGATTGGAGAGGCATCAGGAGTGGAGGTAACAGAGGTTATTTTAGATGGTTACCCGAGTAATGAAATTATGGATTTCGCCGAGAATAATAATATTGACCTGATAGTAATGGGCAC
>CAYSWX010000068.1:0-9241 GCA_964434965.1 uncultured Methanosarcinales archaeon | reverse complement strand
CGCAGGTAGGGACCTCGAGAATAGGGACTCGAACCCTACCATCTACTTCTAAACTAAATAAGATTTTAAACTCGATTCTTACTCAGTTTCTAATTGTACTCTTACTTTCAAATTTATTTTAAGTAAGATTTATTGTTTTTTATAATGTTTTTATTTTTTATAAACCTTATGACCGTTCCTAAATCCATAATTTTATTTAATTAGTATGCCAATCGGTTATGGTCCTAATTTTAGCTATAGCCCTGATTTTAGCTATATTTCTATCGAGATTCCAGAATATCAAATAATGTGCAAATAGTTAAGCAGAACCAATAACAATGAAATGCAAGGACGTTGATGCTTATATTCCCTGAGCTAAAGACTAAGGGGTTTTACGCTTCTTAATATAAACTTTTCTTAATATAAGCTGTATACATAAACTGCATACTATAGTGGAATTTGGAAAAAAGTTTACAGGCGAGTAGGAATTTTCCCGCCTGCTAATTCTATTTTATGCTTCAGATTTACTATATTTCTTATATCATTATGCCTTTACGTTCCCTCTTGCCCACTCTGCACCGGCTTTAAGTACCTGCTGGTTGAACTCAATGACCCTGGGTTTACCTGCAAAGTTTTCGGCAATAGCTTCTTTAAAGGCTTCTTCTTCAAGCCCTGTTGCGTTCAGGCCCAGCAAAACACCGAGCATAAAGGAGTTTGCAGATCTCTCATCGCCTGCTTCCTTGGCTTTTTCAGTTGCAGGTACTGCAATTGCATTTACACTTGATGGAATCTCAACTTCTCCTATTGTTGAGTCGTAAAGGATTATGCCTCCTTCTCTTACCACTCCTTTGAACCTTTCAAGAGAGGGGCGGTTCATGGCAATCAGAATATCAGGGGTGTAAACTGTGGGAGAACCTATGGACTGACCTGAAATCACTACCGAACAGTTTGACGTTCCTCCGCGCTGTTCCGGACCGTAGGACGGGAACCAGGACGCATTGAGGTTTGCTTTAACTCCTGCCTGCGCAAGGATAATGCCCATGCTCAGTACTCCCTGCCCTCCGAAACCTGCAATCTTGGTCTGGATAGGGGCAAAGTCTGCTCTGGATGGTTTTTCTCCGGACTCTGCTTCAATTCCATAAAGCTTTTCAAGGGTCTCGGTTGTAAAATCGCTGATCCCACGGTGAAGAGGCTCAGCAGATTCGGAATTGTCTCTGAAGTTCCCTAGTGGGAATTCTTTTTCCATCTCCTCATTAATGAAACTGACAGCCTGTTCTGCATTCATCTTGAGGTTGGTCGGGCAGGCTGCAAGGACTTCTACAAAAGCATAGCCTTTGCCGTCGCGCTGTATTTCAAGAGCTTTTCGAATCGCCTTTCTGGCTTTTCTAATGTGAGATATATCCGATACCGAAACTCTTTCGATAAAGACCGGAGCCTTCAGGTTGTTCAGAAGCTCGCACATATGGATGGGATAGCCTGCAAATCTGGGGTCACGTCCCTGAGGGGTTGTGGTTGTCTTTTCCCCTATAAGGGTCGTAGGGGCCATCTGCCCGCCTGTCATGCCGTACACGGTATTATTTACGAAAAAGACTGCAAGCTTTTCTCCTCTGTTTGCTGCCTGCATGGTCTCATTCAGGCCGATTGAAGCAAGGTCTCCGTCGCCCTGATAGGAAATGACCACAGCATTTTCTTCAGCTCTTGAGACGCCTGTCCCTACTGCAGGGGCACGCCCGTGGGCTACCTGGATATTTCCTGTATCAAAGTAATAATAGGCAAAGACCGCACAACCTACAGGGCTGATCATAACTGTCCTGTCCTGAATCCCGAGTTCGTCAATTGCCTCGGCAATGAGCTTGTGCAAAACCCCATGCCCGCAGCCAGGGCAGTAGTGAGTGGCTGTTGAGGCTTCCCCTCCTTTGCGGGGATAGTCCGAGTACAGGGCTTTTGGCTTTCTTATAACCTTTTCTCCATCGATGATTTCTGCTGCCATTTTCATGCCTCCCCTGCAACTTTTCTGATTTTGTCCATAATCGTGTCGAGAATGATCAGGTTTCCTCCCATGCGGTTTACCAGTTCAACAGGCCGTGAACAGCCGATAGCAAGCCTGATGTCATCTATCATCTGCCCATTGCTCATCTCCACTGAGATAAAAGAACATCCCTTATCTGCAAGGGCTTTCAACTGCGCTTCCGGGAACGGGAAAAGGGTTTTTGGTCTGAAAAGCCCGACTTTAATTCCTTCCTTCCTGGCAAGGTCTACAGCTGACCTGCAGATCCTGCTGCTTATGCCGTAAGAAACGAGTACAATTGAGGCATCTTCAGTCATGTATTCTTCATAATCTACTTCTTTCTGCTTTATCAGCTCGTACTTTGCCTGCAGCTTCTCATTGAACTTTCCGAGTTCATTGAAGTCCAGGAAGATTGAGGTTACCAGATTAGGCCTGGTTTCTGCGGTCCCATTAACTGCCCAGGTGGTGTCGATTTCCGGAGCAATGGCTTTTTCAGGAAACTTAAGGGACTCGATCATCTGCCCGAGCACTCCGTCAGCAAGAACAACCACAGGGTTCCTGTACTTGAAAGCAAGCTCGAAGGCTTTCATGGTAAAGTCACACATCTCCTGCACGGAATTGGGGGCGAGTACGATGTTCTTGTAGTTCCCGTGCCCCCCACCTTTTACAATCTGGTTGTAGTCTCCCTGCTCAGGACCTATATTTCCGAGCCCTGGACCTGCTCTCATAACATCTATAATCACGCAAGGAAGTTCTGCACCTGCAAGGTAAGAGACCCCTTCCTGCATCAGGCTGATTCCTGGGCCTGAAGAAGATGTCATTACCCTGTGCCCGGCTGAGGCTCCCCCGTAAACCATATTAATTGCAGCCTCCTCGGACTCGGCCTGTACGAATTTCCTTCCTATCATGGGGAAATATTTGGAAGCATCATGCAGAATCTCACTTGCCGGAGTAATAGGGTATCCAAAGAAACAGTCGCATCCGGCATAAAGTGCACCAACAACTATTGCAGAGTTTCCTTTTATGAGTTGTGTTGCCATCTTTTTTCCTCCTTATCCTGCCTTATTCGGCTTCCTCCTTTTTCAGGGGAATATGGATTTCCAGTGCCAGGGGTTCAGGACAGGTATAGTAGCAGCTCGCACAGCCTGAGCAGCCTTCTCCTTTATACTCTATGTAGTGATAACCCCGAGCATTCAGGTTCTCACTCATGAAAAGTACGTCTTTCGGGCAGGCAAGCAGGCAGCGCCCGCAGGCCTTGCATTCCAGAATATTGATAACAGGGTACGGTTCTTTTTTATCATTTTTTGCCATATAGAATCCTCACGCTATTCTTCCAGTCCCTGTTTTCTCCAGCCGGTATAATGTGGCAGACAGGAGAGACTATCATTTTTAAGGGGCTTTCTGAATTCTTATATGCTCTTGAATTCTTTTCTTTTTTGAATAATACTAGCTTCTTTAATTACAATACATTTTAAGAGTAAATCTGAGATATCCTTGTTAAGCAAATTTTGAGAAAAAGTTTAAGGTACTTATCTCTTTCCTTTCTCTCTCTTATTTCAAATTTCGGACATACTGCTCCAAAAAATCCTGTTACTGAGTCTTGTCTTTATCCCTGATCTCTACCCTGCGGATTTTTCCGCTGATGGTCTTCGGAAGTTCGGGAACGAATTCCACAACTCTGGGATACTTATAAGGAGCAGTGACGTCTTTTACGTGCTTCTGCAGCTCTTTTTTAAGAGCATCGCTTGGCGTATAGTCCTTTGTAAGCACAATGGTAGCCTTTATGACCTGCCCTCTAACAGGATCAGGAACGCCGGTGATTGCACATTCGAGCACAGCAGGGTGCTGGATAAGGGCACTTTCCACTTCAAAGGGTCCGACTTTGTATCCAGAGGTCTTAATTATATCGTCAGCCCTTCCAACAAACCAGAAATAGCCGTCCTCATCCATCCAGGCCATGTCCCCTGTGTGGTAATAACCGTCATACCAGGATTCTTCTGTCTTTTTAGGATCTTTTCCATAGTGGGCAAAAAGCCCTACCGGCTTTCCTCCTGTTGTGTTGACAACAATTTCCCCTTCCTCTCCTACCTCACAGAGCCTGCCGTCCCTGTCCATAAGTTCAATCTTATATCCAGGAGTTGGCTTTCCGATAGATCCGGGTTTTGGTTCTATCCAGGGGAAGGTCCCAATTGCAACAACGGTTTCGGTCTGTCCGAACCCTTCCATGAGCTTTATTCCTGTAAACTTAAGGAAACGGTTAAAGACTTCCGGGTTCAGGGGTTCACCTGCGACTACGGCATATTTCAGGGTACTGAAATTATAATGGGTCAGGTCTTCTTTTATAAGGAAACGGTAGATTGTTGGGGGGGCGCAGAAGGTTGTAACCCCATACCTGGAGGCTTTTTCAAGCATGTGTTTGGCTTCAAACCTGTCATAATCATAGACAAAGACCGCACATCCTGCTATCCACTGCCCATAAAGTTTGCCCCATACGCATTTTCCCCAGCCGCTGTCAGCAACCGTATAGTGCAGCCCGTCGTCCTCCACCTTCTGCCAGTATTTTGCAGTCACGATGTGCCCGAGAGGGTAGGTATTGTCATGTTCTACCATTTTTGGAAAACCAGAGGTTCCGGAGGAGAAGTAGGCTAGGCAGATGTCTTCGTTCTTTGTTGCAGCCTCGCCTGCTGGGCGTTCGAAGACCGGGGAAGCTTCTTCAAGTTCCTTTCTGAAATCAATCCAGCCTTCCCGGGCTTTTCCTCCCACAGTGGCTTTTTTGAGCGGGACATCCCCGCATTCAATATGGGCTTCATCAACCTGCTCAGGGACATCGTCCTCTGATATGCAGACGATCATCTTTAATCCGGCCTTTTTGATCCTGTATACAATATCCCGGGTTTTCAGCATATGGGTTGCAGGAACGGCAATAGCCCCTAGCTTATGCAGCCCCAGGATGCAGAACCAGAATTCATAACGGCTCTTTAAGGTCAGCATCACATAGTCGCCTTTTGTAATGCCATGTTTTACAAAAAAATTCGCAGCTTTGTCACTGTAGTACTTCATGTCTTTGAAAGTAAAGATTTTCTCTTCACCATAGTCATCACACCAGACCATGGCAATTTTCTCAGGAGAATCTCTTGCATAGGCATCGACAATGTCATAGGCAAAGTTGAAATTTTCAGGGACCAGGATTTTAAAGTTTTCCTGGAAATCCTCATAGGATTCAAAATCGGTTCTGGAAACAAATTGGCTCAGCAAGGAAGTCATTCTGGACACCCGTTTTATTTGAATTTTTCTAAATTTCTATAGTTCTTCAGGATTCAGGAGGCTGAATTTAAGTTTCGAAAAGCTCTGAAGTTTTTCCTGTATATGGGTTTTTTTGCGGATTTTGCGTGAATTATTCAGGTATGGGTTAATTCAGGTCACATTTAATCCGGGTTACATAATAACTGCCAGGAACTTAGCGGGTTCTCCTTCCATTGCTTCCATGGCATGCTGGTAATTGGAATCGAAATAAATGGAATCTCCCTTATTGAGGATAATTTCATTTTTATGAATGTAAACCTTCAGGCTTCCCTCAAGCACATAATCGAATTCCTGTCCTGGATGGGAATTAGTATCAGGTTTTGTTCCTTGAGGCTTTGGTTCCACTGTAACAATGAAAAACTCCGCTTTTTTATGGATGAATTTTTCAGCAAGGTTCTGGTACTTATACTGTTTTCTTCTCTCAACACTTACCCCTTTTTCATTCCTTGTGACTGTGAAAATATTCATGCGGGGCTCTTCTCCCGTAAGAAGAGTAGACATGTCTACCTGCAGTCTGTGTGCGATTTCGAAAAGTATGCTTGCCGGAATATCCTCTTTTCCATTTTCGTAATTCTCGTAAGTATTGGATGAGACCTGGAGATATTCTGCCATATTCTCAGCAGAAATATCTGACAGTTCCCGCAGTTCACGGACGCGGGCTGCAATTTCCTTTATTTTTTCCTGCATAATCAAACCTTCTCCAGCTGTATTTTTTAAAGAAACCTAACTTGAATATTTACTTAAAAACCTTTGTACTTCACTTAGGTTTAACTGAATCTATTAAAAATAAAGTTTCTTCCGGAATCATAGCGAATTATCATTAATATATATTACCATTCATGAGCTTTGAGGCAGGTTTGTTTATGATCATACTGGTGAACGAAGAAATTTTGGGTTCCTTTGTTAACCGAGTACATTTCTGCTAACCGATTACTATTCTAGCGGTCATAAACAGTTTTTTGAGGACTTTAAACAGTAGTTCATATAATTTCCAGGTAAAATTCTGCTGGAGACGAGTATTTTTTATCTATCTTGATTTTTTATTCATTTTAATTTTTTATTCATTTTAATTTTAATCTCTTTTTTCTAATATTTCTTTAAACCAATAATTTTATATCCTTTCCTTATAAAAACTTGTCAAATTAACTCCTGGATTTGCTTGGGGACTGAAATGGCACAAACACAAACTTTTGGACGAACCTGTTTTTTACTGGCTATTTTGATTTTAATTTCTATTTCGGGAACTGGAATGGCGTCAGAATTCCATGTTCAGGCAGGAGAATCCGTCCAGGATGCGATAAATGGATCATCCCCCGGAGATCTCATCCTTGTCGAGTCCGGAGAATTTAATGAAAGTATCTACGTTAACAAAGAGAATTTAACCATAAAGTCAGCTTCAGGAAATCCAGATAATACTCTTATTTCGGGAGAGAATGCGGGAAGTTATGTGTTTGAGATAGCTGCCAGTGGTGTAAATATCAGCGGTTTTTCAATCACTAAAGGCCAATATGGAATTTTCCTTAACAAAGTTGAAAACTGTGCAATAAGTGATAACAAAATCTCAAACCAGGGAGTAGGAATTTATCTTTTCGAATCTGGCAATAACATGTTGAGTAACAATATGGTATATTCAAACTTTGACTGCGGTATTAAGCTGCTGGCCTCTTCAGATAACATAATCCGCGGCAATTACTTTAATAACACATACAATGCCAGGGATGATAAACTCAATAACTGGAATGATAGCACAGGAAACTACTGGAGTGATTATAATGGGACGGATGAAAACGGAGACGGTATAGGAGACATTGCATACACTGTCAACCCTGATTCGGGCAGCATGGATTACATGCCTTTAATAGAGTATTCTCCTGTCCAACCTGTACTGCCAAGGGTGCGTTTCACTTCAGACGTAATAGAAGGCTCTGCCCCTCTATCTATCAGGTTTAAAGATTTTTCTGAAAATTCCACCTCCAGACTGTGGAAATTTGGAGACGGGAATACCTCAAGTAGCCCTAGCCCTTTACATACTTATTTCAAAGAAGGAGACTACGTTGTTTCTCTTAACGTAAGTAATGAGAATGATAGTGATTCAGCATCTGTGACTATAAAAGTTCTGAATGCTTCAGAAAAATCCGGTCCCGTACTTCCAGAAGCTGAATTTATTTTCAACACTACAGAAGGTCATGTTCCTCTTGTCGTCAAGTTTGTCGACATTTCCAAGAATGCAGATTGTATTACATGGACTTTTGGGGATGGCAAAACATCCTGCTGCCCGGAACCCGAACACACCTTCTGCTGTCCGGGGAATTATACAGTTTCTCTTGAAGCTGGAAACGAAAATGGCACATCTACTAAATGCATAAACATAACCGTCCTGAAAAATGAAACTGGCATAAGTGAAGAAAATGGTTTCGGGGACCCTGAAGTTACTACAAGTACAGAAATAGAAGATAGTATGATAAGTTTAATTACAAGATATGTCAGTGGTACTTTTGATGAAGTCTCTGATGATGTCTCCGATGATAATGCTATTGATGAAGAATCAAATGAAAACTCGGAATCAAAGTCTGACAGCAAGGATAGGGAGACCGAAAATACCAGTTTCGTCCATAGGGAAGAACTTGAATCTATAAAAGACTCTGTTGTCTCCACTGCAAGTTCAAAGATTCTCACTGAAACCAGATTGTCCCTGGAAAACGAAACTCTCAAGGCTCAGAAAAATATTGAAAGTTATATAGACGACTCCATGCCCGAATCTTCAGAAAACTCCTTGCCTGAAATAAAGAGAAGAATCTCTCCCTGGGCTCCTTCATTTTTAGAACTTGCTGGTGTATTAGTCATAGTCTCCGTGCTGAAAATAGGCAGAAGGATACGAAAGTAATGAAAGTAATGTAAGTAACGTAAGTAACGAAAGTGATATCCCATCATGAAAGGAAGTCCGGATTATCAACAGCAGCCCACAATAAGAGCAACATAATTATTCTCATGATTTTTGATTTCCTCATATGTGGCGTTTTTCAACCATTTTTTCCCACCGTGGACTGCATGATCTCCGCAGATAAAGAAAATAGTATCTTTTTCTGCACTCTGAAAAATATCTCCGAGATTTTTATCAATAGCTTTTGCAGCTATCTTCATCTCTGTCCAGGTCTCTGCCCTGTGGGAATAACGGTCAAGTGCTCTCAGGTGTACTGCCATGATGTCAGGCTTCTCCTTCAGAGCTTTTAAGGCATATTCTGTTATCTTGCAGTCATAATCAAGTATGTCTTCGGAATTCGGAACCCCGTAAAAGTTTTTTATTCTTCCCCTGAAACTCTCGGCTCCTTCCGTTTCGATTACAGCCGAAGCCTTCATGCCGGCTCTGTAAGCCCATTCCATAATACTTTTTAGCCTTGGGTTTTCAGAGTCTTTCGCTGTCTCAGTATAAATGTCAGCTGTCGAGTAGATTTTATGCTCTTCAGGGAGATATCCTGTAAAGATTGAAGCAATTGCAGGCGATGTGATGTTTGCCGGAGAACGGCATTTAAAAAGTAAACCTTTTTCGGTAATTTCATGCAGGTTTCTCATTACCGGAGAAAGGTGCCAGTAAAAATAGTATCCCAGGCTGTCAATCACTATAATTACCGCCCTTTTACATCCTTTTTCCCTTGCATAATTCTCTACCTCAGGAATCGGCCTTCCCGAAGGTGGAACCATAGGAACTTTCAACAATCTTGAAATCGTAGGCGCAATATCGATGGTGCTGCATTCCAAAGTTTTCATAGGTCTCCTCTATATTATCTGACACGACAGTTTATATTCGTTACCAGAACTGCCTTAATCGAGACATCTTAGTTGTGTCAACCGAGTTTCGCTTCGGGATCACAGAAAATCGGAGATTTTCTGGGAGTTGCACTGTAAGTGCAACAGCACGAGGTCCTTTTCGCTGCGCTCAAGAGGACTAATTTG
>CAYSWX010000067.1:3616-9278 GCA_964434965.1 uncultured Methanosarcinales archaeon | reverse complement strand
ATATTAATTCTTTGTGGTATATATAAGGATCGGAAAATAATATTAGAGAACTATAGGTAGAGAATTTTGTATCCATATATAGAGCCCCTGGAACTCATAGGAAAGGATTTAGAGTTCTCATACCTGAACTAATCAATATGAATTAATCAACCGGAATTAATCAAATGCCAGAATTTTCACATCAAAGTCCGCAAGATCCACAACCGGAACTCGGGCAGGCACTGGCATCAGGTTTACACGTTTCTGAAACTCTGTTTGAGCCTGCCATGTTCCGGAATTAACCAGGAGGACATTTTTGTAGCGCTGGACCCCCAGGGTGTGGACGTGTCCTGTGTGAATAATATCCGGAACAGGATCAATTATAAAATAGTCTTTTTTCTCAGGGGATATGGAAACCCTGCTTCCGTAAGTTGGAGCAAGATGCCTGCGCTTAAGCATCTCAAGAACTGCACCTGCAGGTTCATGATATGAAACTCCGGGGACACTTGCCACAAGATCGTCAATAGACCTGCCGTGGTATATAAGGATTTGAACACCATCAAGGTCCACAAGAGCAGGGTTGCCTACAAAGGTGATATTCTCAGGAAAATCTGCACGGATCCTCTCAGGGAGGGAAGGCTGTGGTTCTGCCTGCCGTACAGCATCGTGGTTTCCTGGACTTATAATTACACTTATGTGTTCTGGAATTTCTCTGAAGTATTCTGCTGCTTTCCTGTACTGCTCATAGACATCAAGAATATCAAGTTCCATTTCCTGATCTGGATAAATTCCAATTCCATCCACCAGGTCTCCTGCAACAACTAGATAACGGACCTGAGCAGCAATCTCCCGCATCTCTTCAGAATCAGATTCTCCCTTTAAGAAATCTAGAAAGTCCAGCCAGGAATCTTCCAGGAACTGAGAACTACCCACATGCACATCCGAGATAAGTACGGCTTTGCCGTGGCTTCCTGTCCTGCGCTGGATGCTGTTAGGGACATCCGGCTGGAGGATCTTTGTAGCAAGCATAAGGTTTCCATCATTCGTGACCGAACCTGTTACTCCGATAACCTCATCCAGAAGAAGTCGCGAAGCCAGTTCAAAGAGTTCTTTATCGCTGTTCCGGATGAGAACTGAAAAAGAACCTGTTGGGTCTTCAAGAGAAAGGATTTTATGCCCGTTATTGGTGCTACTGATATCTGAAACCATCCCTATAATAGACAGTTCCTCATTGCCTCCATCTGATCCGCGGCGAAAACTCCGCCTTTTCAAACTCTCTATAGGGCGTGTATTCATCCTGCCCCTGAGGACCTCAGAAAGCCTGCTGTACCTATCCCTGAAGTATTGCACAAACTGCATGTACTCTCCTGTACAGGTTGAATGCCCGGTGATATCGGAAAGCACGGTAACGGGATTGCGGCCTGGAATATGCCTGACTTCTTCTGCCCTGGACTTTGAAGTAAAAGCACTTCCCTGGTTTGAGAAAAAGGGATCTGCCCTGGAAACACGGTTAGGAGCAGAAAGAGAAGAAGAGCCTGCCTGTCCGAAAAAAGAGGTTGTCTGTCTCTCTTTACCTCCTGATACAGATGGATTAACAGGGCAGGAAACTGAATTAACTGCAGAATTGGTAAAGGTATCAGAAATAGAATCAGCAACTGGATTAGCAACAGACTTAGCAACAAAATCATGAGCAGGCTCTTGAGAAGAAAGAATATCAGAATCTGTTTCGGGATTGTTGTTTGGGATATCAAACCTGGAAACTACTTCCGGCTCAACACTCGAAGTCAATACTGATTCCTTAAGAGCATTTGAATAAGGGTCAGGAACTTTTACCATGTCAGAACTTACTGGTTCTAGGGAAGGAGAGAAAATGCTCTCTGAAATCCGGTTCTCTGAAGTCCAGTTCTCTGAAGTCCGGTTCTCTGAGGGCATACTACAGGAAGGTGTTTGGGAAAGTTTTAGAGGAGACGACCCAGAAGTTGTCCCTAAAACAGTTTTCGAAGCTTCAAAGCCTTTCAGGTCAATATGTTCGGGTTCGATAACAAAAATACAGTCATCAATAGTTGAGAGAATATATTTTAGAAGGTTTTCAGGAGAGTTACTTGATTTGATTAGCTGTACTGCTAACGGGCTTATTTGATACCCTTCTTCTGTAACTGCCCTTACAATATCAATTTCATTCATAATTTCGACCTGATTTCTCGACGTGGTCTCCTGACTGCCAGAATCTGTTGAATCTGTATGACCTGACATTTATCAACCTGAGGTCAAAAAGATTTAAGGCAAAGACCCATTTAAAATATAAAAACTAATCACATACAAAACTAATGCGATACAAGCACAATAACATGATATAGTTTTAGAAATTTTTTCATATTCAAAATCAATTGAGAACTCCTTGTGATCTCATGATGCCATTATGTGTCAGTATATTAACTGTGATCTTTAACTGTGATCTCATACTGCATTATATATGCCAGTATATTATAGTAGAATTACCAGTTATTACTAACAATACTGATATCTAACAATACTGATATAACCATTGA
Source organism: uncultured Methanosarcinales archaeon (assembly GCA_964434965.1). Classification (GTDB taxonomy): domain Archaea; phylum Halobacteriota; class Methanosarcinia; order Methanosarcinales; family Methanosarcinaceae; genus Methanosarcina. Next base: position 6,750 of record CAYSWX010000067.1, on the reverse strand, counting down.
TAACGCCCTAATAATTATATCATATACTTTTATAATATTACTTGATAACAGTTTCACAGGACATCTGCCAATAAACATTTGTACTTTAGAATAAATAGATAAGTGTTTTCCTTGAACTGCCTGTATCACTCTGATATTAATTAAAACATGATACCCTCAAAGTAATTCATTTATGTTTCTCATTTATGTTTCCGAATCACTAGATAAACATATTGAGAAACAAGTTGTAAAATTATATGGAAATTACAGTCTATTTCTTAATAATTTATCAAATGAATATTATAACCAGATGATAAATTGAAATTTAATATATGAGAAAAACAAATCGTATAGGTAAACATACCTGAGAGTATCATATAAAAAAAGTAAATCAAATAAAACAAAGGAAAATAGTACAATTAAAAGTATGATATATTGATTTATACAAAAATATAAATTACATAGCCAACGAAGTGCTGACAATACAATACAGACCGAATGAAATATAAATAAAGTATAATACAGCACCAATAAAGCACCAGAAGAATAAGATAAAGAGAATAAAGGCTTACTATGAGTAAAACTAATACACAAAACAATACCCAGGAAGAAGAAAATTTCCTGGTTTCCCTTGGAAAGGATTTGCTGTCGGTTGCGGCTGTCCTGATAGCCTTTATGGTTCTTTCCAAACTGGCGTTCGGACTCTGGACTCCTATGGTTGCAGTGGAGTCGGGAAGTATGGAACCTCATATGCAGGTAGGAGACATTATTTTCATTAAAAACATCGATCGAGTTGATATTGTTACCAATGAAGAAGGGAAAAATTCAGACTATATGACCTTCGGAGACTATGGAGATGTGATCCTATACCGACCCTATGGGCAGGAAGGCATAACTCCAATAATACATAGAGCAATGTACAGAGTGGAAGCCGGAGAGCCTATGTGGGAAAACGGTCCTGCTGCCCCTTACGCAGGATACATTACCAAAGGAGACAACCCCATAACTAACAAGCACTATGACCAGGAAGGACAGATAAGCTACTATGTGCCTGTAAAGGATGAATGGATAATTGGAGTTGCAAGGTACAGGATTCCTTATCTTGGACATATAAGGCTGCTCTTTTCATGATCCCTTTGAGTTATCTTTGACTTTGAGTTACCTTTGAAAACCACCAGTCAAATATCCATTCAAAATTGTGTGATCAGTGTATGTAACCTGATCACTGATTATATTTCATTACATAAACTTATTTCAGCATAAACTCTTGACCCTTATACTTAACTTCAAAAAATCCCGGCTTCTATTTCAGGTTCTAAATCAGAATTTTAATCAGGGCTCAGGCATTTTGCGTTGAACTTCTTTTCTTTCATTTTTAAGCATTGGGGGCTAATTATTTCACAGTGAACTTTAACTCATCTCGAACTTCATCCTCAACAATTGTTCTTTAACTCATCTCGAACTTCATCCTCAACAATTATTCTTTAACTCATCTCGAACTTTGCCCTAAGAAATTGCTCTCTTCAGCAGCTATTCAACTCTTTACCGGATTTTTGCGAAATCTTTTTTAGCTTCAACAAATCAGAGTAAACCATAAGTTTAAATGAGTCCAGACTGAAGACGAACTCAAAATAAAAAACACTAAAAACGCATATGAAATTTTCCAAATAGAAAAAAACAGCTAAACCATAAGAAACATGAAACTTAAAAAACTGAAAATTGGCAAGACAGAGCTTTCTGGAAACCTCCTTCTTGCACCTATGGCAGATGTAACAAATCTAGCGTTCAGGTTGCTTTGCAGGCGTTACGGAGCTGACCTTACATATACTGAGATGATCAACGCAGATGCTCTGCTCAATGAGAGCAGGAAATCTTTCATTAAAGGGCTGAGTTCTCCTGATGATAGGCCTTTCGGGATTCAACTTGTAGGAAGCTCTCCTGATAAACTGAAAAGGGCTGCACTTTTTATTGAAGAGGAGTACAGGCCTGAGGTTATAGACGTTAATATGGGCTGTCCTGCAAGATGCATTACAGGGGCTGGCTGCGGTTCTGCTCTTCTCAATTCTCCGGAACTTGTGTATGCAATAATCTCGGAGCTTACAGATGCCCTGAATACTCCGGTCAGCGCAAAAATCAGGCTTCTCGGAAGAGAGGAAAAAACGCTTGAAATTGCCCACCTTATAGAAAAGGCAGGGGCATCAGCTCTGACCGTGCATGGCAGGACGGCAGCACAGATGTATTCAGGTAATTCGAATCTTCTGGGGATAAGGGCTGTCAAAAATGAACTTTCGATTCCAGTCATTGCAAATGGGGATGTAAAAGACGAAGAATCTGCAGAAAGGACACTGGACCTGACAGGTTGTGACGGAATCATGATAGGGCGTGCAGCGATGGGGAACCCTTTTATATTCAAAAAAATCAGGCACTATCTGGAAACGGGGGAAAAACTTGAGGTTGAAAGGCAGTCCAGGCAGCTTGAAGATTTTAACGCTTATATTTTACTTCTTGAGGAATACGGCCTGCTTTCATCAATAAACCTCAGGATGCATGCACACTGGTTTACTAAAGGACTGCGCGGCTCGCGGCATGTCAGAGAAAAGATTAATGGTCTGGAAGACGGAAAAGCCATAACCGAACTGATAAAGAGTTTCTGCCAGGAAATATATTAAAATATCCCTCTATTAGAGGTAAGCTTTGTTTACGGCAACAATAAGAAAAAACATGGGCAATCGACAGGTTAACCTGAGAACAATAATTATAAAACCCCTAAAAAATAATTAGTAAATAGAAGTATTTATAAATAATTTTTCGACTTTCACCGAAAACCTAATAATAATCTACACTATTATCCATGAACTATCAGGCATCAAACGGCGTGAAAATATAATTGAAAATATATTAGGGTCAAAATAACTATGACCCAATAATTATGAATACTATCAGGTTAACAATTCTGCCGTCCAGAGTCTAGAGTTACCGCAAATTCACTTTGGATATTCATGATGTCTGAAGAAAAACCAGATAAGAATCGTACACGGGTAGGTACTGAGTCCCTAAACTGGCAAGTATTTATATAAAAATTAACTTCATGTTAACTCAATTAACAGCAGCTCAGTTAACAGCAGCTCAGTTAACAGCAGCTCAGTTAACAGCAG
>CAYSWX010000067.1:0-3516 GCA_964434965.1 uncultured Methanosarcinales archaeon | reverse complement strand
TTAACAGCAGCTCAGTTAACAGCAGCTCAGTTAACAGCAGCTCAGTTAACAGCAGTGTGCTGAGAACTAAATTAGTAATTAAAATTAGTAAAATTAGTAATTAAAACCGCATTAAAAAGGAGAATCCAGATGAAGGAAATCAGAATACACGGTCGAGGAGGCCAGGGTTCTGTTACTGCGGCTGAAATGCTTTCCGTTGCAGCTTTTGAAGACGGAAAATTCAGCCAGGCCTTCCCCGCTTTTGGGGTAGAGCGAAGAGGTGCCCCTGTGCAGGCATTTACCAGAATCAGTGATAGTCCTATCAGGCTCCGAAGTCAGATCTACGCCCCGGATTATGTTATTGTCCAGGATGCTACCTTGCTTGAAACCGTTGATGTTGCAAGCGGGATAAAGGATGATGGAGTCATCATAATTAACACCACAGAAAAGCCGGAGAGCCTGAATCTCAATACAAAAGCCAGGGTTATGACCGTAGATGCCACAAAGGTGGCAATGGACGTCATAGGCATCCCAATCGTAAACACTGTCCTCCTTGGAGCTTTTGCGGGCGCAACCGGAGAGATTAATGTAGAGTCCATCAAGAAAGCCATAAGGGACCGCTTTTCCGGCAAGGTAGCCGAAAAGAATTCAAAGGCGATCCAGAAAGCTTATGATCTTATCAAGGGGGAAGAAGCATGAAGATCCCAATCGGAGGAATTTGTGAGCCGGGCTCGACCCTGGTAAATAAAACAGGGGGCTGGAGAAACTTCCGTCCTGTTTACGTTTACGAAAAATGTACCAAATGCGGAATCTGTCAGATTGTGTGCCCTGATATGTCAATCCTTCCCAGAGAAGACGGCTTTTTTGAATACAATTATGACTACTGCAAGGGATGCGGCATCTGCGCAAATGAATGCCCTGCAGATGCAATTGAAATGATTCTGGAGGAAAAGTAATGCCACTCAATCCAGCCGACAAGGCAAAAATGGCTGTCGTTGAAGGTTCCTACGCAGTTGCCCATGCAGCAAAAATCTGCCGTCCAAACGTAATTTCTGCTTATCCTATCACACCTCAGACCCATATTGTCGAGGACTTATCCCAGTTTATGGCAGACGGAGAAATCCCAAACTGTGAATACATCAACGTGGAATCCGAATTCTCGGCAATTTCGGCCCTTGTGGGAGCCTCAGCCGTCGGGGCAAGGACATATTCCGCAACCACATCCCAGGGACTTCTGTTAATGCACGAGGTGCTCTTCAACGCCGCAGGAATGAGGCTTCCAATTATCATGACCGTGGCAAACAGGGCAGTCAGCGCCCCTATCAACATCTGGAACGACCACCAGGACGCAATCGCCCAGAGAGACACAGGCTGGCTCCAGCTCTATGCCGAGGATGTCCAGGAAGCAGCAGACATGGTCCCCCAGATCTTCAAGATCGCAGAGGACAAAGATGTGCTCCTGCCGGGTATGGCCTGCATGGACGGGTTTATCCTCTCACACGTCTACGAACCTGTGGTACTTCTTGAACAGGACCTTACCGACGAGTTCCTGCCCAAATACGAGCCTGAATACGTGCTTGACCCCAAAAACCCTCTGACCTTCGGAGCCTTTGCAGACCCCTCAACTTACACCGAGTTCAGGTACCTGCAGGAAAAGGCAATGCAGGCAGCTATTCCAAAGATCGAGGCAGTTTCCAAAGAATTCGCAGAGATCTTTGGCAGGGACCACGGAGGACTTATCGATGGTTACCATCTTGAAGATGCTGAAGTTGTAATCATGGCTATGGGTTCAATTGTGGGTACCCTCAAGGACATAGTTGACGAGTACAGGGCAAGGGGCGAGAAGATCGGTATCCTGAAAGTCAGGTCTTTCAGACCTTTCCCGAAGATGCAGATAAGAAAGGCACTGTCAAAAGCCAATGTTGTTGTCGTGCTCGATAAGAACATCTCTATCGGGACCAATGAAGGTGCTCTCTTTACCGAAACAAAGGCCTGCATGTACAACAGCAGGTGCGATATTCCGATTATCGGCTACACCTTAAACCATGGTGGCCGCGATGTTCACGTGGAGCTTATCAGGAAGATAATCGAAGAGACCAAGAAGGTCGCAAAATCCGGTATTACTGTTGAAAGCCAGTTTGCTGATGTCAGGGAGGATTTGCTATGAGTAAACCAGCACCAAAAACCTACCTTGCTCCGGGACACAGGGGCTGTGCAGGCTGCTGTGACGCCCTTGCCGCAAAGTTCATGCTCATGGGAGCAGGCCCGGACACTATCGTAATTAACCCTACAGGCTGCCTGGAAGTTATGACCACACCCTTCCCGGAATCTGCCTGGCAGGTCCCCTGGATCCACTCCCTCTTTGAAAACGGAGGCGCAGTGGCATCAGGTGTCGAGGCTGCCTTAAAAGCCCTTGGCAGAAAGGAAGGCACCAACGTCATCGGAGTCGGTGGAGACGGCTCGACAATGGACATAGGGATTCGGTCCCTCTCAGGCGCCTTTGAACGTGGCCATGACATTACCTACGTCTGTGTGGACAACGAAGCCTACATGAACACCGGGATTCAGAGAAGCTCCGGAACTCCATTCGACGCTTCCACAACGACAACCCCCGCAGGCAAAGTATCCTTTGGAAACCAGCGCCCCAAGAAGGACATGCCAGCTATCATGGTAGCCCATGGAGCTCCATACGTGGCCACAACCTCAATCGGCTTCCCGCGGGACATGATCAGGAAAGTCAAGAAAGCTACCGAAACTGTGGGCCCCGCCTACATCCATGCCCATGCTCCCTGCCCAACCGGCTGGGGTTTCGACGGCTCAAAGACAATAGAAATGGCAAAACTCGCAGTCGAGACCTGCCTCTGGCCCATGTACGAAATGGAAAATGGTGAGATCACCCAGGTCAGAAAGGTCAAGGACCCGAAGCCCGTCGAGGAATACCTCAGGGCACAGAAGCGGTTCAAACACCTCTTCACCATGGAAGGCGGAGAAGAAGAGATTGCAAAGATCCAGGCTGTTGCAGACTGGAACATAAAACACTACGGACTTCAGTGAAAACTGAAGTTTTATTTTTCTTTTTTCCGAGGTCTCTTATATATTGGCTAATGTCTTTTTCGATTTTTGGATTTGATTAGAAAACTCGATACCATAGTTTTTCAACAATTTCACATACCTCAAGTCAGGATACTCACAGTGAATACAAAGTGATTACAGTTAGATTAAAAAGATTAAACTCTGAAACTGGAAGACATAAATCACAAAAAAGAGAGACAAAAACATTAGAACGAATAATACTTTGAAAAAACCTAAACATTGAATAGAACAGGCATCTGTTTTTTAATTGACGTTTTTTAATTAATGTTTTTTAATTGACGTTTTTTAATTGACGTTTTTTAATTGACGTTTTTTAATTGACGTTTTTTAATTGACGTTTTTAATTAATGTTTTTCGAGATATCCGTTTTTAGGTTACTCTTTTGTAATATATTGAATCTCAGGCTACCGTTTTTCAAGACACCGTTTTTTATGTTCCGCTTAT
>CAYSWX010000066.1:0-9465 GCA_964434965.1 uncultured Methanosarcinales archaeon | reverse complement strand
GGGGAAGTTTTCCATCCCCGCAGCAAGCTAGCGGGGTATTCGACTGAAATAAAATCAGGAAACTGCAACTCCGAATGTAAGCGGGTTATCTGGATCCCCGGTGATGTAAATGTATAGTTTTTCTGAACCGCCTAAATTAGCTGCGTAACTTGCCTGCACTTTTTCTTCACAAACTAATTTGCCGTCCAGAATAATTTCATATCTGTATTGTCCCAGTTCGGCATCTATTTTGGGTGAAAATATCTCATCGCCAGGGTTTATCGTGTAGTTTTCTTTGAATACCGATTTATTATTAAAATCTAAAATCTCGATGGACATCACATGTTTTCTGGAATCGTTGTTTATCAGGAAAAATACCAGGGGATCAATACCTGCCTGTTCCAGCCTTTCCCTTTGTTTTTCCCAATCTTGCATAAACACAACATGAACTATTTTTCCATCGTATCTTTTATCAGTTGGTGCAATATTATATGTAACATTCCATGGTTCACCCGGTTCAACGGACCCGCCAAAAGATTCTTCTCCTACATATAAGTCAGCTCTGCTGTCTTTGTCTTTACTGCCTACAATAGGTCCTGTATAAAAGTAAGCATTTTCCTCTTCAAGTCTGGACTTTTCCTTAATTTCGACCTCGAAGGTCTCTCCCATTATATTAAGAGTCACATCTCCGTCATCTGCGGCTTCCCTGAGATTATCGATATCTACGATTATTGTTTCAAAACTATCCCAATCTTTTGAATACTCAAGAAAACTGCTATTGTTAACTTCTATTTTTTGAATTATATCTCCGTCAGCCGGTACCCTCTCGTTGCTGGAACCAGAATAAACCGATAAAGTAACAAACCCCAACAAAATTAACCCTGCAGCAGCTAGATATTTAAAACGCATAACTTTCCCTCAAAAATCAAAAAGATATTATTCATATGTTATGTAATATATATTAAAATTATGCAACTTAGTTTAAAAAAGTATAGGACAAATTAAAAGTAACAGATCAGATCTCTGATTCAGTGTATCTGTGTGCATGAAGCTTTTCTTCCATCCGCTCATTCTGTACTTTTACAAAAAAAAGGGTAAGGAAAAGCAGGAAATAAGCTATAAAATTGACAAGGAGAGTCAGCTGAAGCGATGTCCCTTCAAGCCCTCCTCCGGTTCCGCCGGTGTTTCCTCCAAACATAAGAGGGTGAGCCGAGCGCCAGAGCCGGATTGAAAAGAAACTTAGGGGTACGGACAGGAAACCTAAAATACCGAAGACTGCCGAAAGCCTTGCTCTTTTTTCAGGCTCTTCGAGGGCTTTTCTGAGCATGTTGTAGGCGAGGTAAACAAGGAAAAGGACAAGCGAGGTGGTCAACCTGATATCCCAGATCCAGTACCAGCCCCAGGCATCCTTTGCCCATATAGAGCCCGTAACCAGCACAAGGAATGCAAAAAGGGTTCCAACCTCTGCAGCCGAGCGTGCATAGATGTCCCATTTAATGGACTTTTCCCGGAGGTAGAGGACACTTGCAACAAACACGATTCCAAAAGCCAGGTAAGCTGTGATTGCTACTGGCATATGGAAGAAAAATATCCTGAAGCTGCCGCTCAGGACCTCACCTGACTCATCCCTTATCGGGGGCAGGTAAAAAAAGAGCATGTATGCCGCAAGAAGCATTACACTGGCAGTTGCAGTTGCCAGCACTCCGATTTTTCTGGAACCTGAAGTCATTTTGTTCACATTTCTTAATAGGTTAAGTTAGCAGCGAGCACAGTATAAAGCAGCAGGTGCAGAAGGCATCTGCTTACGGACCGCAAATGTATGAATGTATCGTTTTGCCCATTTATTGCTCTATTAATTATTGATTCTATTATTGATTCGTTTTTAATTTTGTCTTGAATCGTCTTCTTTTTCCTTTTTTCCTGCCATAAATAAAATCATTCGGAGATTACATACTCAAAGACCAGGTGTGAGACTACAAAAAACACAAGGTCATAAGCTGCAACCAATCGGACTTCTGGAACTAAACTTTCGATGCCGTTTCCTGCAAGAACTCCGGCAGTTGCCTCCACTGAAGGTATCAGGACAGGCAGGAGGACAGGCAGGAGAAGGACAGGCAGGAGTAGTTCTCTGGTACGCGTGCCCAGGGTAAGAGCAGAGAGCAGAGTTCCAACAGCAATAAACCCGAAAGTCCCGAGGAAGAAAATAAACAGTAGCAAGAGTATTGTCCGCATATCCAGGCTGTAATTAAAGAGTATTATAAAGAAAGGAAGGATTACAGCTTCCACGAGAAATACTATAGCAAGATTGGAAAGGATTTTTCCGGCATAGATAGCACTCCTATCCACCGGGCAGAGCATAAGAGCTTCAAGGCAGCCGTTTTCCTTTTCCATGACGAAGGTCCTTGATATCCCGAGCATCCCTGCAAAGGTGAAAGCAATCCAGAGAACGCCCGGAGCCAGTTTTTCTACCTTATCACTATCACCTAAAAAGTCCCCAAAAGAAATGCTGAATACCACAAGCACAAGAAGAGAAAAAATAAACATCGAGTTAAGCATCTGTTTTGTCCGGAACTCAGCTTTAAGGTCTTTTGCAGCGATATAAAAGCTCCGGATCATTTTTATCTCCTGTTTTCATGTTTTACGGCTTCAAGCCAGCATGGGACTGCACTTTTCCCTGAAGACCTCAAGCCCTGAGAAGTCTTCTTTAGGTCCATCGTATACAAATTTTCCTTTATTCAGAATGAGCACCCTGTCACAGAGAGCAAAACCCCGTTCAAGGTCATGAGAAACCATTAATTTTGTGCTCTCCTGAAAATCAGGGCTTTTGAGGATATTTTCGAAGACAAGAGAAGCTCCTGGGTCAAGACCGGTATAAGGCTCGTCCAGAAGGAGAAGGGAAGGTCTATGAAGTAAAGCCCTTGAAATGGAAAGACGCTGTTTCATGCCTCTTGAAAAAGTGCTAACTCTTTCGTCTGCTTTTTCTGTGAGTCCTGTATCTTCCAGGAGGTTTGAGATTCTCTCTTCGAGTTCCTGACCTTTGATTCCATACATCTGCCCGAAAAAACGCAGGTTCTCTTTTGCAGTAAGTTCTTCATAGAGATAGGAATCGTGAGAAAGCATCCCTATTTCTTTGCGTGCCTTTTCTGGCTCTTCTGCCACATTAAAACCTGAGACGAAAACAGATCCTTCGGTAGGTTCTATCAGAGTTGAGATCAACTTCAAAAGAGTGGTTTTTCCAGCCCCGTTTGGACCAAAAATAACCGCAAATTCACCTTTTTTGAGGTTGAGGTCAAGGGCTCTCAGGACAGGAGTTTTCCCGAAAAACTTTGACAGCTTCCTTATCGAGACTGCTTTTTCCATATGGAACAACTTTTAGGATTTATATAAATTAGTCTTCTTGCTTAATCTTCTTGCATAGCCTGTGCCACATCGTTCTGCATTTTTTATCTGGACTGCGGTTCTTTATCAGATCTTTTTCGTTCCTATAACCTGTCTCCAGCACTTACTTTTTAAAACTCCTGAGTATATTCTGTAAAAATCCTTTTTTTTCAAAGTACTGCTGATGGTAGTCTTCTGCCATATAAAACTCTGAAACCGGTACTATCTCGGTTACGATAGGGTTTTTGAAAGCTCCTGCCTTTTCGAGTTCTTCTTTGGAGGCGAGGGCAGCATCCTTTTGATCTTCATTGTGATAGAAAATTACGGAACGGTACTGTTTTCCAACATCAGGACCCTGACGGTCTTTTGTGGCCGGGTCATGGATCTTCCAGAAAATATCCAGCAGGTCCTTATAAGAGACGATTTCAGGGTCGAAAATGACCCTTACGGCTTCTGCATGTCCTGTATCAAGGGTACATACCTGTTCATAGCTGGGTTTTTTAAATTGTCCTCCGCTATAGCCGACTGCAGTTGCAACCACACCTTTAACCTGCCTAAATGCCTCTTCAACTCCCCAGAAACATCCTGCTGCAAAGGTTGCCTTTTCCAGGCCTTCTCCGGGATTTTCAAATATGTCCGTATTTTCTTCAGACGTTGCGTTTCTCTGTTCTGCTTTTGTCCTTTCGTCCACTATCTTTCCCCCCTCGAACATCAAGAAAATCAGGTTTACTTAAGGCCAACTCATAGTTCAGGTATAACTTTTAATCAAAGCATGAAACATGATCTTTTGATAAGGATATACCTCAAATGATAAGGATATACCTCATAATGATGTATATCTCACCCAGGAAAGGACCTTTTCTCTAATCAGGTTTTACAGTATTTTCCCATCAGTTCCCCTTCGGCAATAATATGGCCTATCATTTCGCTTTCAAGATCTTTTCTTCCTGCTCCTGCTTTGAGCTCAAGCTTTCTGTCCAGCGCATAAACCCTGAAGTAATACCTGTGCATGCCTGAGGGGGGACATGGACCTCCATAGCCGATCTTCCTGAAGTTATTCATTCCTTCAATCCCAGGGATGCTGTCCTCCTCTATTTTCGCCACCGGTTCAATATTCCAGACGATCCAGTGAGTAAATGGATTCATTGGGGAATCAGGATCGTCCATGATCAGTACCAGACTTTCAGCCTCCTCCGGAATATTTGCGAATTCCAGAGGCGGATTTATGTTTTCCCCATTACACGTATACTTCCTGGGGATAGTACTGTTTGATTCAAACGCGCTGCTAAAAACCTTTATAACCTGGATGTCCACACTTTCATCCCCTTTGCCGGCATCGGAAGACTCGTTACCTTCAGGTGTTTCAGCCTGCTCATTATTAATACATCCCGAAATCAGGATCACTCCTGCAAGGCATACTAAAACAATTAATCCGGCTTTTCTGTTCATGTACAGCACCAATCCCTGAACTCAGAGAAAATTGTCTGACACTATCTAATATTAAGGCTGAAGAGATATAACTTTAAGGATTTTATCTTAGGGCCAACTGAAATTCTCAGGTTAGCCCCATCCCTGTATAACACCTCCGGTAACCTGAAAAAGGTCTTAAAAATAAAATGTAGCTCAAAAGAGCAATAATAAAGCCTTTTCCTGATAAGAACCGGGTCCTGGCTGGATAAATCAGTCTTCCCTTTCAAGAGCCTGAATTATATCGTTAACTGTTGCCTCCCCTTTTCCTACGCGCTGTACAAGAGGATAAATATATGAACAGTCATCTATTGCCGCCCATCTAGCTTCCCCTATGCGTCTTACAACCTCGTCCATAACCCTACCACAATCGTTGCAGTACTTTGTGTCACTCTCTATTCCACATGCTTCACACTTCATAGAAATACCCCCATATTCTATTGTATTGTCGAAAATAAATAAATTATGGTAATATCTTAACATATTTGCATGCCGTTGAATATCGGAAATCTTAGATTATTGCAGGCACAGGAGATTTCATTATCTAAAGCCACTCAGGTTTTCACCCATTAACAATTATGATTCTCTCGGGAACTCACAATTTTGGGACCCTAAAATCATCTTTTTGGGACCCTAAAATCATCTATATCTTCATTCAGATCAAATTTAGATTTCAGCAGGCAACTGGTATCAGGCATGAACTGATAAATCATGCAAGATTGGCAATAATTTCGTTTATCTCCTCGATTCCCGAACTCTTTACCGTAATCTCTTCCCTATTCTGCACTCCCAATCTCAGTTCTACAGCCCTTTTTATCTGAGGCTGAGCCCATACTGAATTCTCCTGGATCTTCGGGACTGTGCCCAGGGTTTTTAGAAGGGCAAGTCCTGCAGTATCATTTGCAATCACATCAGGACTTGCCAGTACAATTCCAGGTTCCCGCAAAGTCCCTATGTTAGGACCTTCGGTCACAAAGCACTTTGTAGCATCCGAGATATAGAAATCAGGCTTATATATGAGGTTAGATTCGGCAATCATGTTTCCGAAGAGCAAATCCATCTCCTGCCCGTGAGGAAGCTGCCTCCTGTCCCTATCTGCGGTTATACTGACCTGTGACTTTAAGCCCATTGTAAACGTTGCAGTCCAGTGGGTCTTGATTACCGGAACGGAAATTGTGTAGTCAATAGATGCCAGAAACTCAGGCACAAAAAAGCCGAGGGGCCAGGAAGAAGCCCCATCAGGTTTCACATGCCAGCGCTTCATATAATCAAAAGTCAGTATCTCGTCCACCCCTTCGACCTCTGCGACCTGCCATAGCCCAAGCTTCTTCATCACTTTTTCAGTATTCAGTGAAGTCATAGACTTTTCAGCCACAATTATTTTTCCGGGGTTGTATCTTTTTACTTCCCTTATAGCTCCCCTCAACACCTCAGGATTTGTCGAACCAGGAGGATGATCTGCAGTATTTGCATTCGGCCGGATCAATACCTTTGCTCCTTCCTTAATCCCAAGCCCTCCAGCAAACTCTACGGCTGTTCGTACTGATTCCAGAGTATCCATATTTCTCGAAAGCCCAACAATTACCATATCAAACTCCCATAGAGTATTGTACCCTGATGTATAAAAGCGCCACATAATTCTATGACCTCTCTCCAGCCTGAGAAAAAAACCGTTAGCAATCATTGATATTGAAAGAAACTGATACCAGGATAAAATACTCCACGTGGGCTAAGAAAAACTTATTTTGCTTCCGAAAATAACTTTTTCAACTAAAATTAAAAATAAGTGCACCTACCAGCCGGTATTAAGGCCAATAGAAAAAAGGTACTGGTTAGAAGCACCTGTAATTTAGTCTTCCTGAGCCAAGCTCACTGCTATAATTATTAGTTCTCTTGAGCTCAGCTCACTATTGAAACTTATAAATTAGTCTGCTTGAGCTCAGCTAAATTGAAACTTATAAATTAGTCTGCTTGAGCGAGCGCAGCGAGTGAAACGGACGGCATACTGTTGCGATTTCATCGCAACTCCCAGGAAATCCCGATTTCCTGTGATCCCGAGGCGCAATTCGGGAAGCGAAACTCGGGAATTACTGGTTTAACTTGCACTCGCACATTTCTATGAGTGCCCCTTCTCCGATTCTGGAGCCACGGGCAATAAGCATATCTCCTGCCTGGACAATGGTATTGCCTTTGGGAGCATAGACCCAGCGCTCAGCTCTTTTGATTGCCATAACATGCAGTCCAGTTTCTGTTTCCAGTCTAAGTTCCGAGAAGGTCTTGCCCACAATTGGGGAGCATTTTTCGACCTGGAGCCGTGTGATTACCTCTTCTGAGTTACGGACAGCGAGGGTGATAATCGGGTGGAGCTCTATATCCCGTAGGACAGTATCTGCAATCCCGTAGGCTGCATCTGAAATCGCTTCAGAGGCACTGGCAAGGTGCAGAATCCCCCTTAGAATATTTACATCATCGACATGCTTTGCGGTTTCAAGAACCCAGTGCTGAAGTTCGTACTTCATGGAATCCATCTCGGATTCAAGGGCACTGACCTCATATGCTATATCTTCATTGTCAAAAAGGATGGCAGAGTACGCAAGCCCTACAGAAAGTTCAGACATGTTTTTCATGTCCACGATTATGTCCACGGCATGTTCGAGGTCCTTTATGACTTTATCGTGCTCGATTTCTCTAGGAATGAACTTCTTTGTAGTTGCCATTTGAAAGAATAAAGGAACCCCTTCGTCGTGCCCTCTTGCGATCAGCACGTCTCCCTGTCGGATTCGGGTTTCTTTATCAGGGTCGTAAATCCAGTCTTCACTTCTGCGGATTGCAATTACCCACATCCCGGTCTCAATATCAAGTTCAAGGTCCCCAAGAGTGCGCCCGGACATTACGGATTCTTCAGAGACAGTCGCCCTTACAATGGTTTCTTCTGCTTCTCTAAGGGCTACCTTCAGTTCCATAGGAATACCCATATTCATAAGAACGATTTTAGCAATATCACCTGCGGCGTTTGCTATATTTTCCGAGGACGCGGCAACCTTCAGGACTCCCAGGAGTTCTTCAGCTTCATCGACCCTGCGTGTGCTTAACATTGCAGCCATTTTCATATGATAGTCGAGTGTGTCCATTTTATCTTCAAGGTTAAGCACTTCTTCTGCAATGTCCTCATCATCATAGACCATCGCAGAATATGCCAGGTCTACCATGAGTTCGGAAGTATCCTTCATCTCAGTCAAAAGATCTATAAGATTCCTTGGACTGTATCTGAATTCTTTAGGGAACATGGTCTATTTATCAACTCTACCTTATTGTTGGTAATATGAGGTATATCCCTCATAGTAATATTAATTTTCGAATTATTCCTTACTGGAAAGCTTAATAAATTAAATAATAATGTTCTTGATAAAAGTGGCACTATTTGTTCTGGATAAAAGTGACACTATAAAGTCCTATCTAGTTTATAAAATGTTCAGCAAATGCAGGGCTACAAAGATTCCCATAACTCCTACAAGATCTCCAAGACTTGCTATTAAAGGT
Source organism: uncultured Methanosarcinales archaeon (assembly GCA_964434965.1). GTDB lineage: Archaea > Halobacteriota > Methanosarcinia > Methanosarcinales > Methanosarcinaceae > Methanosarcina. The sequence continues at coordinate 1,101 of CAYSWX010000066.1, read as the reverse complement.
ATAACAGTATCATCGGGGTCCATTCCGAAGCGGTGAGAAGCAAAGGCAATGGCAACTGTTGCAGAATATACCACTGAGAGCTCGATGAAAACAGCAATAAGACTGATTGCCAGCAGAGTAAGGAAGGGCATGCCAAAACCCATAAACCTGCTTGCAAAGAAAACAAGCACACTGACGGAGATAGAAGAAGCAAAACCTACAATTGAGGCTGCAATTACGCTGTTGTGCACCACAGGGTTTCTGTAAATCCGGTCTCCAAGCCCCATATGGAAAGCAGAAGAGAGACGAGCACCAAGCATACTTCCGGTATCCCCTCCTATTTTGATAAGGGAAGGAATAAGAATAAGGATTGCAGGCATGGAAAGAAGGCTGCCTTCTCTTGTATTAAGGATCTGCCCGACAATGATGCCCAATACGCAGGTGACAGAAAGTATCGGAAGCCCTCGCCTAATAATGCCTTCTACAGTGTAATAGCTCGTCTGCGACCTGGCTTTTTTCAAAGCATCACCACCAGTTTTGCGGAGAGGAAAAGCATGTACATGGAAACAATATCCCCGATAGTTGCAATTGATGGCGTAACAACGTTGTCCGGGTCAAAGCCGAATCTGAACGTGCCTATGGCAAGCAGGACAGCAACAAAAGAGAGGATTACTCCGGAAGTAACGGCAGAAATGGCACATATAAGTATTAGCTTGAAAGCTCCTGCACTTTCAAATCCCAGGGCAAGGGTGACAAAATGCCCTAAAAACCCAAGCAGGATCGCAGTTATGAAGCCCAGGAGAAGGGAACCTGATATATTGTTCATCAGTTCAGGGTTGTTCCTGTCCATGCTGGTGATCAACCCCATATGGATCGCACTCCCAAGCCTGGAACCAAGGGTTGAGGAGATATTCCCACGGAGCCCGAGCACACCCGGATAAATCACAATTAACCCCGGAATCATCTCAAGTTCGTTGGTCATCCCTGAAAAAATGACCCCTGCAACAACTCCACCCACAGTCGCAAGAAGCTCAAAAGGCAGTGCCTCGCGTACAATTGAGGAAATGCTCGCATATTCGCTGAGGTACTTATCTATAAACTGGGATTCGAAGATATCTTCGT
>CAYSWX010000065.1:0-10044 GCA_964434965.1 uncultured Methanosarcinales archaeon | reverse complement strand
AGATCTGCAGCATTTGCAGTACCTGCCTCGATCTCTGCCATAATTTTTTCTTTGGCCAGGAAGATCCTCTTCCCGTCTCCCATTCTCAAAGCATATTCGGTTGCCATTTTTTCACCATTTGTATAGATTATAACATTAGATATGGAAACTGTATCTTATGGGGTTCAGAATTTGGACACGAAAGTCCTTGCCTGCCAGAGGGCTATTACCGCCAGAATGAGGATTAAAACCATCCACATGACATGTGCTGACGGCACAAAGGAATTTGCCCAGTATGCATTGTAAGCTTCTATAGCCGCTGCTGTTTGTACCATATTTTAACCTCCTTTAAGATTACACATATCTTAGGCAGGCATCAGCGCCTCGGGCTCTCCCGAAGTCTGTGATTATGTACTTGTGCAGAAGGAAGCCTTTTTTATAGATTCCCTCTTCGTCTACTTTCTGCTCCACATCCTTCAGCATCCCTCCGGAAGCAAGCTCGAGAATGTCGAAGTTGATGCTGTCCCTATAGAAATTACTCCTCATGCCATACTCTTCCTGGATCTGAGGAACTATCTCATAGTTCCAGCGTTCTTTTCCATCCAGCAAGATTTCCAGAATCCTGAACTTTATAGGACGATTTCCACTCACTTCATTCACCTCTCAAAGTTTCAAGTGCACTTGCATCTTCCGTAAACATGACAAAACTGCCAATAACACAGAGAGTGCCTCCGACAAGGATAGTCCACTGCGGAACATCTCCAAAGAAGAGGAAAATGAAGATAATAGAACACAGACCATAAAGATTTCCGATACCCTGACCTCTTCCAACCCCTATGAGCGGGAAGGATTTGTACCAGCAGACATAACAGAAACCAAAGGTAATGCCTGCAAAGACAAGGACCATCAGGGTCATAGGTTCAAAGGCCTGGAGAGCAAAGGAATACATAGGGTAACCGAAGAGTGCAAGCACAGGTACAATAATGATCCACCAGATAATGTTTTCACCAAGGAAGCGAAGAGTCAGTCCAGCATCAGGCTCTGAAATGTCAAGCCCTTTGCCTGCAATTGCACCTTCAATTCCCCAACCTGCAGCAGCCATCAAACCGCCAAGATATCCAATCCACTGGACATTACCTGAAGAGAGGTCTGATAGAAGCCCACCGCCGAAGATCGTAATGCCTCCGAGAATGATAACACCAATTCCCATCGCAGCTCTCTTTGAGATCTTTTCCCCATACCAGTAATAGGCAAGAAGCGAGCCCACTACAGGGTAAAGAAGTCCTGCAACAGCTGCAAATGCTCCACCAATGAAACCCATAGCAATAAAAGAACCAAGAATTGCCATCGGGCCTCCGAAGAGAGAAGCAAGGAAGAACCACTTGGAACACGGATGGAATTCCTTCATAGTCCGGACAAGTTCCCCGTATTTGCCAAGTACTCCATTCCATATCATCAGCGCAAGCATGACAGTAAGGGCGTTGAAGGCCGTAATCATAACAGCAGTTACAATAAGGGCTGTACCGTCTCCGCCTGTTTCGGCAATAGCGCTGTACATTTCATCGAATGGATTAAGAACCCACACAACGGTCCCTGGCAGATACCAGATACCCCAGAATACAGCACAGAAAAAGGCCCACATGTACCCTTTACTGATCTTTCGTTTACTTTCCTGTTTTTTTAAGGTTGATAAATCCACGGAAAATCCCTCCATTTTTCAGAAGCACTGTGGAATTCCCTCAGGGTATGAGTCCGTCTCAGCCCCTATTCCACAGCCTGAAAGCACAGTCTGCGAATCCTCGATACAGGATTATATATTAAGGGAATTAGATTTACTTTAATATTTTATTTTGCAACTACAGTTTAGTAATTACTGCATATATATTTAACTAAAGTAAATGATTGCCATTTTTTCTTTTGTTTTCTCCCTCTTTTAACTGCAGTCTTCAGGAGCCTTGACAATTGCCTTAGTTTGCCATTTTTAGACAATTGTCAACAGCTTAAGATTTACCATGGTATGAATACTGAGCAGGTTTACTGCACAGCCTCTCCGTGGTTACTGAATTCCCTTAAGGTATGACCGATATGCAACGTTTTTAACCTAAATCCTAGGCTATCGGTTTCGCAAAATCTGTACAAAATAAATTAGATTGAAAGTGTATCCCGAAGAACACACTTTCTGCAGTCTAAACTGTTTGACAAGGTGGCTTTATCAGACTTTCAGGGCTGCTTTGATCTTGGCAACTGCATCGTTGGCACTTTCACCGTAGATGTCTGCGCCGATCTTGTCTGCCCAGTCCTGTGTACAGGGAGCCCCACCTACCATGGTCTTGACCTGGTCGCGGACACCTGCCTCTTTCAGCTGCTCTTCGATCTGGATCTGGTTGACCATTGTGGTTGTCATGAGTGCGGAGGATGCAACAACCTGGGGTTTGATTTCCTTAACCTTTTCGACAAAGGTCTTAATTGGGACATCTCTTCCAAGGTCCACAACTTTGAAACCGGCAATGTTGAGCATGGAGGCTACAATGTCCTTTCCAATGGAGTGGATGTCGCCTTCGATGGTTCCGAGAACAACAGTTCCCATGCTCTTGGTCTGAGATTTGCGCTTTTCCATTTCCGGAGTGATAACACCGATACCGGCATTCATTGCCTCAGCAGCTGCAAGTACGTGGGGCAGGAAAAGTTCGCCCTGACCGAATTTTTCTCCTACTTCTTCCATGCCTGCGGTAAAGCCCTTCTCAATGAGTTCTACAGGGTCGATGCCTGCTTTAAGGGCTTCCTCTGCGGCTTCTGCTGCAAGGTCTTCGTCAAAATCAGTGATTGCTTCTTTTGCTTTTGCAATGATTGCTTCTTTGTTTGCCATTTTTAGATCTCCTGAATATCTTAATTGTAATTACATACCTCTGAAGGCTTTGTCAGCTTTGTCCACGACTGCCTTCATGTCCTTGAGGATGTCTGCATCGATTGGGGTCACCTGGTGGTTCTTGAGAACGTCTACAACTACGTCGTGTGCAGCGGCTGCAAGATCCTTTGATCCGGCTGCGGCCCAGTCTCCGAACATGCGCCTGTCAATGATAAGGGGGTCAGAGGGGTAGTTCACGAGCTGCCTGGTCTGCTTCAGGGCGAGGAAGTTGTTTCCAATGCCGACTTTCTGGATGGATTCGACAGCAAGGGTTTCTTCAGTAACAGGAACTCCCTGGAGGGCTTTTTTGGTCATCTTGATGATGTCGTTGTCAATAACGAGCTGTTCCATGGAGAAGGTCATACCGAGCTCAAGCATACCGGCACCGTACAGGGTGTTTGCACCTGCAAGGGCTGGGAGGAGAGTGGTCATTGTCTTTTCGTGGCCTGCCTGGTCGTCTGGGATCTTAGCATCGCACTAGGTGCCTGCCACATAGGAGGGTAGGCCATAGAACTGGGCAAGTTTTGCGACAGCGCCGCTGATCAGGCCGAGTTCGGGAGATCCGACAGGAGCAGTACCTTTCTTCAGGTCGAAGGTGGTTGTGGAGCTTCCATACCATACCTTGCTTCCTGGAACAGTTAACTGGGCAAGGGTAATACCGGAGAGGACTTCGGCGTTGTGTGTAACAAGGGTTCCTGCAAGGTAGACAGGAGAAGATCCACCGGACATTGCCATACTCAGGACGTTGACAGGGATTCCGAGGCGGGCACCCTTAATGATGACCTGGCAGGCGTTGACACTGAGCTCGAGAGGGCTGGTTGGGCAGAGGAGCATGGAGAAGATTGGCTTCTTCCTGGCTTCTTCTTCATCGCCACCGTAGTAGGCCTTTACGATGTCCCAGTAGTACTCGACGTTTTCGCCGACAGGGTCAATGTGGTGGAAGTGCTTTGAAGTGTTTGTGAGCGGGGTGAAAGTCTCGTGGACGTCCTGTGCACCGTTACCTGCAATATCCCTTGCAGAAACAGGGAGAGCAAAATAGTCAATGTTTTCTGCCCAGTCACAAAGTTTTGCGATGTCTGCAATGTCCTGCTCGACGGAGTCAACGGTTACGTACTTGCCGTCCTGATACTTGCAGACCTTTACACCAGTACCGAAACAGGTCCAGTGGACTTTGCCACCGCATTCCTGGACGGTGTTGTTCTTTTTGTCGCGGCCCCAGAGGACAAATCTGGATGGAGCGAGCTGAAGTGCTCTTCTTACAAGATATTCAGGGATCTTTACAATCTGAGTCTTTTCGTCAACTTCACAGCCATTTTCCTTGAAGATCTGCCTTGCCTCGGGGTCAGAGACCTGAACACCGGGGTTCATAAGAACTTCCATGGTTGCGTAGTGGATAGCTTTGAGTTCTTCAGTCGTAAAAAGGTTTAATTCTACACCGTTAAGTGCGTTGAATCCTGCAACTGCATTATTTTTTGCCATTTTTATACCTCCAATAAAAACAAGTTATAACAGCAATTCTTTTGCCTTTGCAACAGCCTCGCTTGCATTTTCTGCATAGCAGTCTGCTCCGATCTTGTCAGCCCAGGCCTGGGTTGCGGGAGCTCCCCCTACCATGACCTTTACTTTGTCCCTCATACCTTCTTCCTTGAGGAGCTCGATTACGTCCTTCTGCCCCTGAAGGGTTGTGGTCATAAGGGCGGAAATTCCAATCATATCAGCATTGACTTCCTTTGCCTTTGCGATAAAGTTCTTGATTGGAACATCACGGCCGATGTCATAAACTTCAAAACCAGCGGACTGGAGCATCGTGGACACGATTGCTTTGCCGATGTCATGCACGTCACCTTCTACGGTACCGTTCACAATAACACCGAGACTACTGCCGGAAGCGCCCTCAGGCATAAGATCCTTAAGAGCATTGACTCCTGCAGTCATTGCATCGGCTGCCATCATCACGTGTGGCAGAAACAGTTTACCTCTCTCAAAAAGGACACCTACCTGGTTCATGCCTTCTGCAAGTCCTTTTTCAATGATTTCGGATGGTTCCAGTTCTCCTTTAGCTTTTTCAACTGCAGCGAGTACTGCATCCTTCTTGCAGGTGATCATAGCACTTGCAAGTTCCTGAAGCAATTCTTCTTTGCTAATGTTGCATCCTCCGTTTTATTTTATGGAGACCTCTCAACCAACTGTCATGAAAACCATGATGATTGGGACGCTAGCTCACGCTCTCCGAGCCATGAGATGCACGAAAAGTAGCTTATGGATACATGGGTGGGAAGCCAAGATTACCACAAGCAAAACTGCAAAATCATGAATCCTTCATGATTTCTTACTGGGGTTCATGAGAATTTAGCAGAGGGAATGTTTTTTGGTGCCATTTTGAATCCCGTCTGTTAATTCATCTTCACAGATGTCTCCGGAGTTAACTTCTCTTTACTGGTATAAATATTTTGTCAAAAAGGGGGACTCGAAGTGAGGGGTTCTATATATATTTTTTTGTTTAAACTTTTTTGGGATTGTGTTCTTGAGGAAAAATTAAAGAATAAACGAAAAAATATAAATATAAAATATTAAAGTTGGACATTTGAAGGCCTGAAAAAAGAGAAAAAATAACCATATCTTTTAAAGAGATTAAAGGGACTGAAATAAACATAATTTTCGCCCCATAAGATGTAGAAAAAAATTCAAGGTTATAGAAGCTGTTTTTCATCAAACTTCAAATTATTGATTAGATTGACAATCAATAATTCATTTTTTTGGAACAAATCTGTTACATTTTCCCAAGACCGGAGTAAAATTTAGATGAAAAACAGAAAAAAAGAGAAAATAATATATAGTAGATTTTTTACCGGGACACATTTTTTTTTCAATTTCGGACAGAGAGAGAAAAACAGCAATATTAAACGCTGTCAGACCAGAAAAGTACACAACAATAAAATAATAAAAATGATGGAAAAAGATAAAATAGTATGAAATGCGGTGAATGCAGGTACCGAAAAGTAAAAGAAAAGTGAAAAGGTGAAAAAGGTTTCATGTTTGTGAGAGGTCTGGTTTTTTGTAACTCGAAACACATGAACTGTAAGCCCTGTTTACAAGCTCGATCATTTTCCGGTCGTCCCTCTTTATTTTTACTCCGCAAGCGAGGGCGAGATATTCTACTAGATCAAAGATCTTTATTTTTTCATCCTTTCCGGCTTCGGTAAGGTTCTGCATACAGCCTCCGCAGTTTGTTACGATCACGTCGCAGTTCAGTTTTTCGGCAGCTCTAAACCTATCAGAAGCTACAGAAATGGACTCCGAAGGATAATTTACCCTTACTCCTCCTCCAAAACCGCAGCAAGCCGAACCTTCAGGAGTTTTATTAGCCAGCTCGGTCCCGGAAATCTTTTCAAGCACATTCCTTGCTTCCGTGTAGACACCCATGCCTCGTGTCAGATGGCAGGGATCATGGTAAAAAACCCTGTATTTGAGTGCATTTTCCGGAGTAAGTTTGCCTTCTTTTAAAAGCCTATCAAAATACTGCGAAACTTGCAGAACCTCAAAGTCCAGGTTACCAAACATGCGCGGGTAGATATCCTTAAAAGCTCTGAAACACCCGGGGCAGGCAGTAATAAGGATTTTTGCCCCTCTTTTCCGGATTTCTTCGATATTTTTCTGCCCGTGCCTGCAGATGGGCCCCGGATCTCCTGCACCTGCAGATACAGCCCCGCAGCAGTATTCAATCCCGCTCAGAACACTATAATCAATTCCTGCCTTTTCCAGAAGGGCTACAGAAGCCTGTGCCATCACTTTGTTTATATAGGTGCCAGCGCATCCCGGGAAATACACAACAGAACCAGACCTGTTTGTAAACTCAGGAATTTCATCCATTTCAGCAACTTTTTTGAAGAGATTATTTTCAGCTTCGGGATCTACCATAGTTTGCCTGTCAGTAAGGCCGTTTTCATTTACCCATTTCTGCCTAGCTGGAGAGATCAGCGGCTTGATCCCAAGCTTCTCAGGACAGGCCGAAACACAGAGCCCGCAGGTAAGGCATCGCAGCAGGGAGTCAGGATTGATATTAGAAGACCCCTCCAGATACCCGTAAAGCAGGTCAAGTAAATCCAGGTCTTCGTATCGAGGGCAGACCTCGAGACACTGTCCACATCGAATGCACTTTTCCCTGTGTTCTTCCACTAGATTCATATTTTAACTCCATATCATTTTAAACTCATGTGGCTTTATTTATAAAGGGTCCTCGAAACCTCGTTCTGGAGAATTTCATCCCTGCAAGACCATTGACTCAGGAAAACCGACCTTAAAAGATATAAAAGGCTCTCTTAATGGAACTTAGAAACCATAGATATTTCGAAAGAAGATAAAACTATATCCAAAGATGAAGTATCAATAGTCAGAAAAAAGAAGGGATTAAAATATTCGAGGACTTAAAAAACAGCGCAAGAAAACTGGTAATTCCATTTGCCCGCTCAATACCCCTCTCTCCAAACACCCTTACCCTGCTGGGTTTTGTGGTAAGCGTGGCTGCCGGAGTTGCATTTGTCCTGGGCAAACCCTTTGAAGGAGGGCTCCTGATACTCTTCAGCGGATTTTTCGATATCCTTGACGGAGGGGTTGCAAGAGCAAAAGGCAGGATTACCCCCTTCGGAGGAGTGCTGGACTCCGTATGCGACCGCTATTCCGATGGGATCATGTTTCTCGGGATAATGGCAGGGGCAATAAACGGAAAGCTTATGGTTTTCCCAGTAATGGGAATTGACGGATGGCTCTGGTCAGGCTATGCCCTTATTGGTTCTTTTCTCGTGAGTTACACACGCGCCCGAGCCGAGTCTGCAGGCTGCAGGAAATTGTCTGTAGGAATTGCCGAACGTACGGAAAGGATGCTTATCCTGGCTTTCGGAGCCATTTCAGGATTCCTCGGCTGGGCACTTGTTCTGATAGCAGTATTCTCGCATATCACCATTATTCAGAGAGTCCTGCGGGCAAAAAGCATACTTAGCAAGCCTTCTGAGCCTGACATCCCGAAACCGTAAGCCAAAAGATTCCAAAAAGAGCTTGCGAAAAACACAGGTTGACAATTTGAAAACTATCAAGAGTGAGATTCGGGATATTTTTTACCGATACTCATTTATACTACATGTATGATTACAATAGTTGGTTGATGGCGAGCAAAATAAAATCCCTTGTCATCGGATAAATTAAAAAATCTACTCTGCGGGGCCGTAGGGTAGCTTGGTCCATCCTGCAAGACTGGGGGTCTTGCGACTTGAGTTCGAATCTCAACGGCCCCACCAGAATCATATTTTCTCGTTTTGATTGCATATTTATTAAATTGTTCATTACATTCTTATGGCACTATTATATTTCAGTCAATTTACAGTTTTTCAGATTATATTTAAAGCTGCGACTGCGTTTTTGAATTTTCTTTTTAGCCCCTGACTCAATGACTTCGAGGCAGGCAGGCTTTCCTAAATAGGAAAGAAAAACTGAAAAATGATAGTTTGAACAGTTTAGACTCCCGGTAATGTCAGGAGGAAACACAGCCGGATAGGTGACAGCAAACATTTTTTATAATGTAAACACTGTTTACATACCGGGCTAATATGAGACTTCACTGGATTGACGCATTAAAAGGATTTGGGATTATGCTTGTGGTGTTTGCACATCACAGCTTGCCAGTAGCGCTTGATACATATATATTTTCTTTTCATATGCCGCTTTTCTTTTTCATTTCCGGATTTCTATTTGATTTCGGGAAATATGCAGGATCGGCTTTAGAGTTTGCCAAAGGAAGGTTCAGATCACTCATCGTGCCTTACTTCGCTTTTGCCGTATTGACCGGCACATTTTACTTTTTGCTGGACATGGGATTTCAGCCGGAAGTTACAAATATTGAGTTTTTCGAAGTCACTGCTCTTTACGGAGTTTACTCTATCCTGTACGCGCTGGGGCCCCTTGTATCTTATAATCCGCCGCTCTGGTTTCTGAGCTGCCTTTTCGTGACTGAGATTCTCTTTTACGGGCTTGCGAAGAGCTATTACGGAAAACCCGGAAAACTGGTACTCTGGCTTACTGCAGCCGGAGTGATAGGGTACCTTTATTCGGTTTATGTGCCATTCAGGCTGCCCTGGAATGCTGATGTGGCCCTATCTGCCGTAGTATTTTACGGAGCTGGAAATCTATTTAGAAAATATACAGAACCGGAAAAGAAGTCAAGCGTAGGTTTGAGTCCAAATTCGGGTTGGGGAATAGGAGTGAGTTCACAATTAAGGGAAGGATTCATCCGAGCGGAGAAATTTTTCCCTGGGATCTTTATCCTCTTGAATTTGCTTTATTTAGTTTATCTGATGGAATTCCCCACTTCAGACAAGGTCAACATGAACGTGTTGAAATACGGGAACTTTTTTTCGTATTATCTCCTTGCTTTCTCAGGTATCTTTACCTTTGTCTATCTTTTTAAAAAAGTCGGAGGTTCAAGGGTACTGGAATATTACGGGAGAAACAGTCTGATTGTGTTTGCTCTCCACTTCCCTCTGAAGGATGTCCTGACAAAACTAGCACTTCTAAGCTTCGGAGTAGATCTTGAATATTTCTATTACAATACAGCTTTTGCCCTGAGCTTAACAGTGCTCAACCTTCTCTTCCTGGTACCTGTGATATTCCTTATCAATAATTATTTCCCCTTCCTGCTGGGAAAAAAGAAGGCTTCTACGGAATCTGAGAGCTTTAAAACTTGCATCCGGAAACCAGTAAATTGAAGGGAGGATTTTAAAAATAGTCCAGGAAAATGACAGATTTAAAATATGACGTTACAAACTGGATTAATCATATTTTTTATCTCTCCCTGAAGGCTTCAAAAGGTACGAAATTACAATAAAAACCAGAATTGCAATAATAATCCAGTAAAAACAGTTATAACCCGAAAAAAAATTGTAGAAATAATCATTGATTATACTACTCATAAACTATTATAGGATCGAACTGCAATAAATAATTTTCTAAGTTTTGCTTTTCTAAGCTCCTTCTCAACATTTGTTCTTTTTCATATTCTTCCTTCCCGTAATGCATTATCCAGACAGATACATAATAGAAGGATATTTACAATCAACAAAATTATAGAAAAAATTTCAAATAGTGCCCCAGAGTTTCCAGAATGATTTAAA
>CAYSWX010000064.1:0-10147 GCA_964434965.1 uncultured Methanosarcinales archaeon | reverse complement strand
GATCTCCTTCACTGATCTTCCGGATACCTTCCCCAAGGTCCTTCAGGCAACTGTTAGTATAATTTAAAAGGTCCTGAATCTCTTTTTCTCGATCTTTCATCTCGGTCATATCAGTTATGACCATGAGACTGCCAACAATAGTGCCAGTTTGATCTTTCATTGGTACAGCAGAGAGTACTGCATATAGTGGTTTGTCTAAAGATTTGAATTTGAAAGATGTCTCAACGTTATAAACGCCATCTCCGGTTTCAATTACTTTATCAGCAAGCGTTTTTTTGGACTTCGTTTCCAGTAGTTCAGCAGGAGATCTCCCCACTGCTTCGTCAGCACCCTTAAACTTGCAGACTTTCAAAAAATAATCATTTACAAATTTTATTTTTCCAGACAAGTCCACATAAATGGCAAGTGATGGAGCAGGTATACTGCTGACAATCGTCCTTTGAGACTCTTCTCTCCTTTTTACATGCTGAGTTACGTCCAGAAACGCGCCATCAATGTAAGCAATGTTTCCTTCGCTATCATTAGAGAAATAAGCCTGCTCCTGAATGAATACTGTCTCACCAGTTGATTTTTTGATTCTATATTCAACCTGATAAGGAGTTTTGGTTTTCATCGCTTTTTCTATAGCCTTATCGATTACAGGAACATCCTCTGGAAAAACAATGTCTGACCAAGACAATCTTTGAGAAAGAAAATCCTTTGTAGAATAACCTGTGAGGTTTTCCACGTCTTTGCTTATATAATGTATAACCCATGAAGATTCATTCGAAATTCTAAAAATAGTTACCGGGAGATTATCTATTAACCAGCTTACCTCTTTTGCTGCGAGGTCTGCATTTTCAACAAAATTATTTTGGGAGTCTACTGGCTCCACCTTTTTTAAATCATTATTAGGTAACGCCATAACAAATCTAGTCCCTAATTAGTTATATATTGACTAGTTGTATAAATATAAGAAGTATTTAAATGTATAGGAAAAATAAACCTATTGACCCATCTCTTGAGGAACTGAGCAAATATATATACAAAGATGACGTATCCTAATTATGTTTCAACTTGATACAGAATCAAAAATATTAGGGATCTGTATAATTATACTCCTTATCTATGTTCTATACAGATTGAACCTCATTTTATCAGCTAACAATTAAAGGCAAATTATTACAGAGCCATTTGCTTTCCTAATTATTTCATATATTTTATGGTAGCAAGTACTTATTGCCAAATGGATATGCAGCATAAAAAAGTACCAGAGCAGCAGGAATTAAGGATAGGCTCAAGGATGAAAAAAAATTGAGAGAAATCCATTGGTCCTCGGTTAAGGAAATTTCTTGTCTGTATGTTTATATTAAAGAGCAAAAGTATGGAAAAATTAGGTCTGTTCTGTTCGTAGGCCATTCTTCCCCCATGAATAGCATAGAGGACAATGAGTTTATAAGAAGCCGGGAAAAAATTTTCCAACAAATTCCGAAACCGAACGCAATCCTGACCATATCCACACACTATAAAAGAGACGAACAGGAAGTTCTTTTTTATACCACCTCCCCGAAATAATAGTTTATGCCATCAGATGATGAAAACGTCGACTTTTTCCGTGTCCTCAAATGGAGCGACATCGAAGAATGGGCCGGCTCAAAGACCGTTTCAAGGGGAAGGGATTACCAGCGCGAAGGAAGGGTAAAGGAACTAAAACGTACCCCTGAAGGGGGACTGCTTGCAATGGTGCGGGGGAGAAGGGATTATTTCACAGAGGTTACCCTAAAAAACGGGGAACTGAGTTCCATATGCACCTGCCCGGTTGGAGGGGACTGCAAACATGGGGTTGCGACTGTTCTGGAGTATCTTAACCTCCTCAAACAGGGAAAGGAAGTTCCTGTTCTTTCAGAAGGAGACCCGTTCCTCATAAGAGCCAGGAGCAGGCACTATGGAACTGTAACTTTTGAAAGCATAAAAAGCCTGAAAGGGTCCCGTCTACCACTGAGGGAATGGCTCGAGGAACTGAATAAAGAGGAATTGATAGACATCCTGGTGGAATTTTCGGAAAAAAGTCTCGTTCTTAGTAGCTACCTGATAGATAGGCAGGACATTGAAACGGAAAATATAGCAGGAATTATAGGGGGCATCTATTCCGAACTGGACATGCTCTGGGAAGAAGCGCAGGAGTACGACTCCTGGGATTATGGAAGTGAAACGCCAGATTTTTCAAACGTGCAAACCCGGATGGAAAGCCTGCTTGATTCGGGACATTATGACGAGCTGGTAGAAATCGGAAAAGAAATCATGAACAGGTATGAAGACATTGTGGAGTATGACCAGGAAGGGGAAATCGCAATGGAAATTTCCGGCTGTATGAGCATTGTATTTGAAGCCCTTTCCGACTCCACTCGCCAGGCCCATAAAAGGATGTTAGATGCCTTCGAACTTGAATTAAAGGATGATTACGACATCATTGACGAACATGCTTTCTGGGAAGAGGAGTTTCCCCCGGAGGAATGGAAAAGCTTTGCGGAAATCCTGAAAATCCGCCTGCATGAAATTGATGAAGGGCACTTCCCAGACTACTCAGAATGGGACAGGGACTTTGTTGTTGGACATCTTGCCTGTGCCCTGCAAAATACAGGCCTTTTTGAAGAAGCTGTCCTTCTCTGCGAGCGTGAAGCCGAAGAAACGGGCAGATACGTCCGACTGGTGGAGATGCTGCTCGAATCAGGACAAAAAGAAAAGGCAGAAGAATGGATCTACCGGGGAATAAGGGAAACTCAGGACGAAAAACCAGGAATTGCAAAACAACTCTACCAAGCTCTCCTGGAAATTAAAGAAAAAGATGGAGACCTGTTATTTGCAGCAGCTCTTCTGGCAGAAGAGTTCTTCAAGGCTCCGGAACTTTCGTCCTATCTTAACATGCAGGAAGCAGCCGAAAAAGCTGGAGTGTGGCAAAAAATCAAGGAAAAGGCTCTCGAATACCTTGAAAAAGGAGAAAGGCCCGCAGCCCAGGCCAAAAACATAGATGAAAATTCAATCCTGCCTGGGATTCTCCCGGTAACAGGACTGCTGGAGCCTGATTCCTTTAGAGATATCAAACCTCCTGTTCTTAGCCTGCTAATCAAAATAGCTATTGAAGAAAAAGATCAGGATGAGGTCGTCAGGTGGTATGAAGAACTAAAAAAAGGTGGAGAGGCAGCAAAAAGATATGCATATTACATCGATGAAAACAAAATTGCAAATGCCGTTCATGAGAAATACCCCGATATTGCGCTTGAAATCTGGAAAAGGTTTGCAGACGAGCTCATTTCCAAAACGAAAGTGGATGCTTACAGAGAAGCTGCCTCACATCTCCGGAAGATCAAAGAGACTATGGAAACCAGAGGACAAAAAAGAGAATGGGAAATATATCTCCATGGAATCAGGGAGGAAAATAAACGCAAAAGCAGGCTACTTGAGATTATGGAACCGCTCGGAGAAGACAGGATCATAAAGATATGAAAACAGGAAGGGAAGCATTAGCTTCTCCCCCATACAAACAGGAATGCACCGGCGAGCAGCGCCAATACAAAGCAAAAAACCAGGCCTGACGCACTATCCTCACCGGATACATGCTGGTCACCGGTAACGGATGAAGCATTGGTAAGGTTTTCTTCAGGAATTATTTTCAGAGTACTTTTCTGTACCCCGGATTCTTCCTGTACATCACCTGTTATGGCAAAAGGTGAAAACCCGGGGGTCTCAGCCTCGAAATAAACATATTTATTGTCTTCACCGACCTTTTCCGGAACGAGCAAGTACCATACATAACCATTATACCTCCTCAGTTCGATAGAGGATTCCAAAATATCATTTTCCCCCAACCATGATTTCTCCACCTTAAACCCGATGACAGGGTTGTCGACATTTTCCGGAGTAGCTACACACCCGCTTCCAACCCATATGTTAAAGTGCTTGTAGATTTTTCCTTCAGGTTCGGCAGGAGTCAGGACGGACTTCTCCTTCAGCATTTCGATAATGGTTGTGACTTTTCCGAAACTTTTTTTGGCATCGAATTCCACATAAACTACAGGTGTGACTCCCTGAGTGAACTCGAACTTGATATGGTTTCCATTTGTCACGAACTGCTGGGAAAGTTCCTTGATCTCTACATTACTTTGAGACTCGGGAGATCCACCGCCTCCACTTCCACCACTTCCTCCGCGACCTTCGCTGCTGCCTATTGAAGATAATGTTCTTGTAACGTTTATTGAAGTACTGTCTGCGGACCCTCGTTCATCGGTGACATTTGCATATATTGTGTTTATGCCCAGGGAGAGAGGCACTGTTTTTGAGAATGTGCCATTGAAACCTTCAAGGGAGAGATCTGCATCCACTCCGTTTACGGTAACCGAGAATAATGATCCAGTACTGTTTACGGTTCCTGAAACCGTTACTGAATCAGATGCCGTAGAATAGCTGTCTGCCGGAGAGCTTATGTTGATTGCCGGAGCCGCGAAGTAATCTATGGTTATGTTAACAATGTCCTGTACACCATAATTTCCGGCAGCGTCGTTGTATATTATAGTATAATTAAAATCTCCAGTCCCTATATCGGTATTCACCGGAACTGAGAGGTTCGTGCCATTTGCCCACTTCACAGGGCATGCAATCTGTTTCCCATTGCATAATACCCAATAACACCCCGGATATGAGTCAAAAAGTTTCCAGCCATTGAAACATACGGTGCTGTTTGCTGAAAATTCCATATCCTGCGGAGTATTTGAGATGGGGGGTTTTGTATCTACGAAAAATGACCAGTTATGGGAGACAGAGTTTCCTGCAACATCCGAGGCATTTAAACAAACAGTAACTTCCCCGTCTCCATATGGAATGGAAGGGATGTATTCGACCCTATAACCGTTGTTTATCTCTATATTTGTTAATGCAGCAGGTTTCCCATTAACCGTCATGCAAATAGATGAAGAATTTACATCTATCACACCTGTAATATTGGCAGCTATAGCCGTTGTGTTGTTGAGGGAAAATGAACAGCCTGAAGGGTATTCCCCGGAAACCTTCGGAGAGACCAGAGAGAAGTATTTCGAATCTATTCCGTGGTTTACATAAAATGCCTTGAAGATAGCATTGATATGAGGAGTACCATCGCACAGGTTGGCGTTGTCATCATCGACTATCAGTATGTCTTCAAGATATTCCTGAAAGTTCTGAGGCTCAAGTTTCATGCCCCTGAGGATAAGCTCATCAGCAAGTTCAGCTCCCAGAATCTCACGGAGGTCCCACATGGCGCCGGAAATGATCCAGCTATCATCGTGAACCTCGTTAACTATATCGTCAGGGTATCGGCAGGTATTATTTAGATTCCTCAAGCCAGCGCCAGTGCTAACATTGAATCCCTCCCCCACTATGGAATTATTGTTGACCGTACATGCGAAATAATCTGCCCAGCCTTCATTTAGGGCTCCGGATTCATTCACATACGGCAGATATGTAGTATAGACATGATGCACAACACTGTGCGTATATTCATGATAGATAACATCACTGATGACGGCTGTAGATTCATAGCCACCTCCTGCTCCAAATAAATAAATGTCTTCCCCATCCGAAAATGCATTTCCGTATTTAGACCCGTACTCTATAGTGGCAACTGCCTGATAGTCCATGGAGTGTATGTCAAAGGATTCTCCCTTTGTGAAATAATCATGGATGACATTAACATGGTAGAATACGTTTGACTCTTCCTTTTTATAGGAAGTATCCACATCAGACCAATTCCAGTCATATGTGGGGGATGTCATGTTAAGTTCCATGAAGGAGCCTGTTTTATCATCATTGACAACCTTCGCATAAGGTCCGCTGAGATCTGAATATATGCTAATGTTCTCTTCCGGACCTGTGATGTTATAATACCCGTTCCCGTCAGTTGTTGTTACCGGATTAAGTAATGTATTTTTTATCCCGAATTTATAAAAAGTCCAGTTTCCGTCCCCGTTTTCCAGATCATCTGTAAATACAACCCCGTTGTCACTGGAGACTGTAATATTGTCTACATAGAAACCTTCTCCGAGAACATCTTCATCTGTGTCGTAAAAAAACCCTATCCAGACCTGTTTCCCGTCATAAGCTGATATGTCTATGGATTCATCTGCCCAGGAATCCTGACATCCGGTAAAATTCTTTAAAATCGTGAATGTAGTTCCGTTTTCTGAAATAGTCGCATATGCATAATCATAGTTTGATTCGATATCGAATCTTGTGCTGAAATTAAACCTGGAATTGACCGCGCCGGTCAGGTTAACAGGACTGGAAGTTACCACATAACCGGTTTTATTGAAAAACATACCAGAATAGAGGGTATTATTTGATCCATTGGATGTAAATACGGTCTGATTCCGGAAAGGAACGGTTACAGGAGTGTCGGCAGGGCATTCAGGGTACATGGTACCGGTTACGTTTCCGGCAATAGCAAAGGAAATCATCCTGTCATATCTGTACAGTATCTGCCCGTCGTTTGCATCAACGAAATAAACCCAGGCGCTCAGAGGGTCCCTGATGGGAGCCAGTTCTATTTCGTAGGCAAGATGGTATTCATAGCCACCTTCGTATTCCACAGGATAAATCACAAGGGAAACCTTCTCTGCTTTGGCAACTTTTTTCTCAGAAGCATTCCCAGGAAGGCTTTCAAGTGAGATCGAGCTCAGCGGAGAAGATGGCTCAATCTCAACACCAAGGTCGTTGCCCACAGCAGAAAGAGACTGGTTTTCATTTATTGATGCCTTCGTTGAAGCCGTTATATCAGGGAAGTAGCTTAAATCTAAAGCCACAAGTTTCCCGTCGTTTACAGTGGCACCAATCCTGGAGGAATATACTGGAATCCCCCTGTACAGCTGCTGATAAACAATATTGCTTATACCACTACCGTTTCCATCCAGCGAACGGTCATGGTCCTCTTTTACCAGCTTAAGTTCTGTGGAATCCAGGCCGAAGATCTGGATGTTATTGACAAGGAATTTTCGGACTTCAGGCTCTGCCTCTTCGGAAACATCTGTAAGTTCTATACTGCTTCCTGTAATTCTCCCCGGCAGGTTTGAGTCCCGATCTATCGAAACGTTCCAGTCAGATCCATATTTTGCTTTGAACAGGTTTTCTTTGTTCACCGGGCATTGCCCTATGTTCATTTGTTCTTTGGGAACGGTCACATTATCGGAATCGAATTTATCCGAGACTGCGATTCCGGTTGTGGATAGTAAGAATATGGATAATAAGAAAAGACATAATCCCGTTTTGATACTAACACCTTCTTCAGGTCCTGAATAATTGAATTTCTTTAAGGATCGACTCACCGGTACTGTTCAGGTAAATCTCCCATTGCATACCAGATCCAACCGTTGCGATCCATACGATTTCACCGTCCGATTCGGACTTTTCAATACTGCGGATATCTTTTTTGGAGATATTGTAATACCTGGGCTCACCGGCTATGTCATAGTATACTAGTTGGTGCCCCACCAGCGTATTTTCTATATTTTCATCTATGCTGGTTCCGGAACTGTTTTGCTCCCCTCCAGGAAGATCAGACACATTTTTTGAGATTCCATCTTCAATGCAGCCAGTTGCAAAAGCAGTAAAAATTAGAATAAGAAAGGTAAGGAAATAAATCAAAGAGTGATAAATTATACCTCCAACAAGGCCTTTACCACTTTGATTTTTTATGGTTATATCCATGTAATGCACCAGGCTTTTGATCTTAAATTTTAGAGAAAAGTAAATATTTTACAGGAGAATATACATTGGTTTATATTTATAACATTCTCTTGAAATATTAAGAGTGTTTTTATATATAACAGATCAAGAATATATTTAGTTTAAAATTATAATTAAAGGTAGAAAATAGACTAATTAATAGATTTAAGTTCTATAAAATAGTTTTTATGTCGAAAGACATAATGATTTTTTTAAATAATTTAAAGGAAATCTAAGATATCAATTTTGTTTCTGTTTATGAGAATGATATGAAACAGTGAGAGGTCACAGAAAAAACAATGAGATATAACAAAAAATACATCTCCATATCTGAAAACGGGGCAAAAACGAAAGAGAACAGTCAAAAGAGAATTATCAAAAAAGGGACGGATTAGCAACTCAAACGAAGATCATATCACCATGTGAACTACCCACTAAATCTAAAGATTTAACGGGCTTCCTGAGTCATCCTTCCCTCTACTGAGGACAAGTCATACAGGCTCTAGCCCCTCGTTCCGAAGGTGAAACAGAATATGAGCGTGAGATTGTACTTGAGATGAATAACGGCTAACGGCTTTCCCCGCCTTACTCGCGATCCCTTCACGAGTTGCTATATCCTGTTATCCAACTCCTCAACTTGGTTTTCGTATTTTGATTGTGGTGACAATATAGCATATATTATGAGACTTTCAACATATATACAATTATTTAGAATTAAAATCGGTTAACAATTTGGAAGTTGACGCTTGTATCCAACGAAGCTAAAGACTTCGGGGTTTTACGCTTATTCCTATAAATCAGGCCTTCCTCAGATGATGTCATTACATATTCTCTTACATATTTTTTAATAATTCTCCTGCACATTCAGGTTCCTTTTTTAACTCTATTAAAAAAATAGTTCACAGTTTCTATTTTTATATTACAATGTTGAAATAATAATTTATGTCATCAGAAAGCAAAAATTCCGATCCATTTAAGGAATTAAAGTGGAGTGACCTTCAGGACTGGGCGGGAGAGATAGAAACTTTAGAGGGAATAGAGTGCCAGGAAGAAAAGAGGGTTAAAGAGATAAAGCGAACTCCTGAAGGCAACCTCGTAGCCTGGGTAGAAGGAACAACTGATTATTTCACAGAAATTTCCCTGAAACAGGGAAAATTGGGTTCAACCTGCACCTGTCCTGCAGCAGGGGACTGCAAACATGGAGTTGCAGCCGTACTTGAATATCTCGAACTCACAGAACAGGGAGAAGAAATTCCCATCATTTCAGAAGAAGACCAGCTAATTAAAGGAAGCAGGATAGAACACACAGCAGTTATAGAAGCTGCAAAAGCTGAAGCCTCTGATATATCTGAAACCCACAAATCCGGAGAAAACCCACCCCATGATCTCCGCAAATACCTGGAGCAGCTGACAAAACCGGAGTTAATTGATATATTACTTGAACTGGCAGAAAAAACTGAATTAGAAGCTGGAAAACAGTTATGGATAAAGGAGAATAAAAAGAAAGACTGAAATTGGACCAAAAAAGCGCAAAAAGTGTGAATAAAAGTTTTAAGGCGGAAGCAAATTTTTATATGAGAATTTGAATATAAATGAAAATGAGTTCAGATTACTCTTATCCTGAACCTTACTACACTTCAAAAATAAGATTCAGATATAAAGACTCGAATAGAACAACATGGGAAAACGATCCAAAAGGAGTGGAAAATTAATGCCAGCAAAAGTAGACAAAAATAAATGTACAGGCTGTGGGGCCTGTGTGGACGAATGCCCTGTAGAAGCAATCACCCTTAACGAAGAAGAAGGAATTGCCGTTGTAAATGAAGACGAATGCGTGGACTGCGGTGCCTGTGAAGAAGTCTGCCCGGCAGATGCTATCAAGGTAGAATAATAACCGCAATAATAATAGCCGCAATAAAGTTATACTGTCCTTTGATTTAGGGAAGGGAACAAGCACTTAATGCTTAAAAACAGCTTCCCATTCCATTATCCTCTTTTTTGAAAATCTCCGGTTTGCCCCACTTGAGGAGGGAAGAACCTTCGTTCCATACCCCATCTCCCGAAGAAGGGGTTCGTATTCCCCTGCTTTTTTGCCGTTGAAACAGACCAGCCTTAGCTCCGGAGCCAGGCTCTTCAGTACTGAAAACTCATTCAGTTTTTCACTCCCGATCCCTGCATCAAGGCTTCCTTCCCTGCTTCCGGCTTTAAACACGTCCCAGAGCCCAATACCGTTGTGCCTCAGAGTATCAAGCCTTCTATCATAACCAATTCCCTGAAGGTCTTCTCCGAGAGCCTGCCCAAGCAGTCTCCAAAAGTCGTTTCCGGGGTTTCCGTAGTACTGCTGTTTCCGGATGGACTCATCACTGGGAAGGGAGCCCAGAATAAGGATTTTGGTATTTTCATCAAGAACTGGAGGAAA
>CAYSWX010000063.1:0-10212 GCA_964434965.1 uncultured Methanosarcinales archaeon | reverse complement strand
GTTAACATGCCAGTCATGGATGGGCTGACAGCTGTTAAAACCATTATGAGTACGGACCCTGTTCCCATAATCATGTTTAGCACCCTTACTACAGAGGGCTCAAAAGAAGCATTAGAGGCTTTGCAACTTGGAGCAATAGATTTTGCTGCAAAATCCGAATCTCATCATGACGTGAATAAGGCCGAGAAAGAGCTTACTGATAAAATAAGAAATATTCACAAATCAAATCCAAACATATTAAGATTACTTAATATGAGGAAGTTTAAAGGTGAGGTTGTCAGGGGAAAATGGAAATCTGCTGGTGACTTTGTGGTTCTTATCGGATCGTCAACTGGAGGCCCTTCGACTCTTGAACAGGTGATTCCAAGGCTACCAGGAGATCTGCCTGCTCCGGTCTTTGTCGTCCAGCATATGCCTGAAGGTGCTTTTTGCAAACAACTGGCAGAAAGGCTGAATCTTCTGTCTGAACTGGAAATAAAGGAAGCTATGAATAATGAAAAAGTGGCTACAGGTGTTGTTTACATAGCTCCTGGAGGCTATCACATGACCGTTAGAAAATCTCTTGGTGTGGTCAGAATAAAACTCATAAAAGGCCAGCCGGTTCATGCTGTAATGCCTGCAGTTGATGTAACGGCTGAAAGCCTGTTAGGAGTATATGGAAAAAACATAGTTGCCACTATCCTTACTGGTATGGGATTTGATGGAGCTGCCGGGTTTAAAAAGATACGGGATGCTGGCGGTTCCACAATTGCTTGCAGTGAAGATACCTGCATTATTTTTGGAATGCCAAAAGCTGCGATAGAAGCTGGAGCTATTGATGTTGTAAAACCTGTTTTTGAGATCCCGGAAGAAATAGTGAGAATGTCGGAGGTGAAATGCAATGGAAAATGATATGGCAGCCTATAAAAGCGATTTCCTTCAGGAAGTGTATGAATGTCTTGATGTGTTCAATCAATCTTTTGTGGACCTGGAAAATGGAAATACTGCTGCAGTTGATGAAATCTTTAGAATGACCCATACAATAAAGGGAATGGCTGGATTTCTCGGATATGCATCACTTGAACATCTGTGCCATAGTATGGAAGAAGTCCTCTGCGGCATAAAAGACGGAAGCATAGAAATAGACGGTGACCTAGTCGATATCCTGCTTTCCACAGTCGACCGTATCACGGAGATTGTCAAACAAATAGAAAGAGCAGATAATGATAATGTAAAAATAGACGATCTTGTAGAAGCTTTTGAGTATTACGATAAATCAAAAAGTGGAGAGCATGAGCCTCTTTGCACTCGACCTGTAGATAATAAGGTCTTATCTCCGACAACAGCACCTGTACAGCAGTCAGAGGTAAATACCTCATCAAATTCTGAATGCCAGGGGAAGTCAGAGGAAAATATCTCTTCAAATTCTGAATTTCAGGAAAAAATGGAAAATAGAGGAATTTGCAGTCTGGATGACTGTAATCTTGTTGTGGATATAATCCTTGTTAAAGACTGTGTTATGAAAGGTTTGAGAGCGTCATTGATTATAGAATCTCTCAAAGATGTCTGTAAACTGGCTAAAACAGAACCTGATGAAAATGAAATGGATAATGACTTTGATGGTCATTTTAAAGTGTACCTCTCAGGAGACAGCAGTAAGGTCGAAGAAGCAATGGATAGAATTTCAGAAGTTGAACAGTTCAATATTTCTGAAATTAAGGTTTCGCCGACAACAATACCTTCACAGCAGTCAGAACAAAATATCTCATCAAATTCTGAATTTCAGGAAAAAATGGAAAATAGAGGAATTTGCAGTCTGGATGACTGTAATCTTGTTGTGGATATAATCCTTGTTAAAGACTGTGTTATGAAAGGTTTGAGAGCGTCATTGATTATAGAATCTCTCAAAGATGTCTGTAAACTGGCTAAAACAGAACCTGATGAAAACGAAATGGATAATGGCTTTGATGGTCATTTTAAAGTGTACCTCTCCGGAGACAGCAGTAAGGTCGAGGAAGCAATGGATAAAATTTCAGAAGTTGAACAGTTCAATATTTCTGAAATCAAACCGCTTAATTCCTTTGATGAAAAAAATAAATGTAATATTTCTGTCTCAGAAGAATCTCAGTCAATTCCAGATTTGCAATCAACCACGTGTGTGGTTCCTGAAGTAACATCTGTTTCAGCCATAAATAACAAAAAGTCACTTCACTCCTATATATATAGTTTAATAGAAAGAATGCGCTTCATTTTAAACAGGATAAGTAAGTCTATACACTGTTTCAAAATAACCGAATCCGCTGGTTTGCTATCAAAGAAAAAGTGTAAAGATTCTTCCACAGATGATCTGAAGTCACAGGAAATTCAGTTCTCAGAACAGGGCTCTGAGATATGCCCTGAAATTCCTGATCAAAAGCTGCAGGTGGAAGAAGTTAAGATTTTAGAACAAAGTTCAGAAAATGCTTCAGAGGAAAATCTACCAGATACGAGTGTTTCTGATCACGAGCTACAGGTAAAAGAAGTTAATATTTTAGATCAAAGCCTGGAAAATTCTTCTGAGAAGAATCTACCAGAAAAAATTGTTTTTGATCAGGATCTAAGGTTTGATAAAGTCCAGCCTCTGGCAGAGGGTTCTGAGAATACTCCTGATCAGGACTTACAGTTGCAGAAAACCTCTGAAACCGAAGACTCGAAAACAGAATCCAATTACTCTTCAGAGTTAGCATCATCTACAAAAGCGCCTCTGGAATTAAAAAGAGAGGAAACTATCCGGGTTAGGACCTCTAACCTTGATAATATAATGAATCTTGTTGGTGAGCTTGTTATAAACAAAGGGCGTCTGCTTCAGATATCCCAGCAATACAACTTACCTGAACTTGGAGACGCGACCGGGACTCTGGATAAATCAATTTCAAGCCTGCAAGATGAAGTGATGAGAATAAGGATGGTAAAAATTGAGAGAGTGTTCAGCAAGTTCCCGCGTATGGTAAGAGACTTAAGTAAAAAATTTGGTAAAAATATCGAGTTTGAAATTGAGGGACAGGATACAGAGTTAGACAGAACGATTTTAGATGAAATTAGCGATCCTCTGGTCCACCTTGTGAGAAATTCCGTTGATCACGGCGTAGAACTTCCTGATGAGCGGAAAAAAGCCGGAAAAAGTGAAACTGGACACATAAAACTCTCAGCCAGAAGAGAGAAAAACAACGTCATAATTGAGATTGAAGACGACGGCAAAGGCATAGATGTTGAAGTAATTAAAAAGAAAGCTGTTGAGAAAGGACTATTGTCTTCATTCGATGCAGAAAATCTCAGTGAAGAAGAAGCTAGAATGCTTATTTTTATCCCCGGTTTTTCGACAAAAGACATAGCTACAGAGATCTCCGGTAGAGGAGTGGGTATGGATGCAGTAAAAACTGCTGTTGAGAAGCTTGGAGGAAAGGTTAGGGTTTATTCAAAGAAAGGGGAGTTTTCGAAAATCAGAATTGACCTGCCTCCCACAGTTGCTATAATTAAATCCCTTTTAGTAGCTGTCGGTCCAGAGACGTATGCAATCCCGATTTCCAATGTTGTGAAAGCTTTGAGCATTGACAGCAGTGATTATAAGATCGTTAAAGAAACCCCTCTGCTCTATATTAGGGATAAACTGATACCGATTGTCAAGTTGAAAGATATTTTTAATATTGAATGTGAGAAACTTGACAAACAAATTGCCATAATTGTCGAAAAAGAAAATGAGGAAATTGGTGTGATTGTTGATTCGATCATTGACCAGCAGGAAATTGTAATTAAACCACTTGGAAACGTTTTATCAAATTCTAAAGAATTTATTGGTGCCACAATATTGGGGGACGGGCGCGTAATACCTATTATAGATGTTTCAATGCTTATAAACGGTGATATCGATGACTGATCTAATTAATTTTGGGGAAGCGGAACTGGATGTTCTGAAGGAGCTAGGGAATATAGGAACCGGACATGCTGCAACAGCTCTATCAAAACTAATTAATAAAGATGTTTACCTCTCAGTTCCAGATGTCAAGGTGGGAGAAATAAGAACTCTCTCGAAAGAATTCATCGGTGATGTTGTTGCAGGAGTTATTATAGCACTTCAGGATCTCGAAGAAAAAAAATCTGGATATATGTACATTATGTTTCCTGAAAAGTCTGCAAGAAAAATTGCAGGCGATCTATTTGGCATGGATGAACTGGATGAGGAGATGTATGCGTCAACAATTATGGAGGTCGGGAATATTCTATCTTCAGCTTTTTGTGATGCATCAGCTGATTTTATGAATATCATATTACTTCCGTCCCCTCCAAGTTTTGCGGTAGATGTTCCTACTGCTGTCATTGATTCAGTAGTTTCACAGATGGCCAAGAATTGCAACCATATTATCCTGTTTGAGACTTCTCTTAGCTCTGACTCGGATATAGAGATTTATTTAGCCCTGCTTCCGGAAACCTGTCTTCTTGATGATATGCTTAAAATTATGGGACAACTATGAGCAACGATATTTTATTTGTATCGGGTGAAAGTGGGAAAGCTATCTTTTTAACCAGAGGGGATGTGCTGGTTAAATCCTGTTGCTCACTTTCTAATACCTGCTCATCTCGGGATTCCTGCCGGTCATGTGACCTGATTAATTCATTAAAAAGTCAGATGATGGGCGTCAAATCGGGCTAGAATATTAAACGTCTGGATGGAGAGCTATCTGCTGGAATTGGGGAATATAAGATCGGAAAAAATAACCTTTTAGAAGTAATGGGATTAGGTTCCTGTATTGGGGTTATTCTTTCTGATGTTTCAACTGGTATATGTGGAATAGCACATGTTCTGCTTCCCGGTGCTTCAAATAAAGGCGAGACCAAGTATGCCGAAACAGCGATAGAAAAAATGTTTGAAGATATGATTAAAATGGGGGCAAGAAAAAGCAGGATTACTGCAAAGTTTGCAGGAGGAGCTCAGGTTTTTAAGCATATGAACCTGGATATCCTCAAGATTGGTGATAGAAATGCAATATCTGTCGAAGAAACTCTTATAAGAAAACATATCCCTATTCTGGCAAAAGATATAGGGGGGGCTGTAGGTAGAAATGTTATTTTTAATCCTACAGATGGGAGTATGATTGTTAAATATACTACTAAAGGGGAAGTACTGTGGTTGTAAATATTAATAACGACTTTGATTTTCTTGTAAGAAAAATTTCTAAATCATCTGGTATTGTTCTGACAGGGTACAGAGACAGTTATCTCAAAAGAAGAATTGATCTGAGGATGAAGGCCGTAGGTGCAGACAACTATGCGGCGTATATGGGTCTTCTGGACCGAGACCAGCACGAGATGAAAGAAGTAATAAATGCACTTACAGTAAACGTTACCGAGTTTATGCGGGATAAAACACCATTTCTTTTTTTCCGGGAAGAAATTTTGCCGGACATAATGGAAAGGAAAAATATATCTAAAAGCAACATCGTCAGGTTCTGGAGTGCAGCCTGTTCTTATGGGGAGGAACCCTATTCTATTGGCATCTGCTCAAAAGAGGTCCTGCCGGAAGACTGGAGTGTGTCTATCTATGCAACGGATATTGATGAAAAATGCCTGGAAGGTGCTTCAAAGGGGATATACAGTAAAGAACAATTAAAAAACTTAGATCCTTTACTTGTAAACAAATATTTCGAACCGTCAGGAGAAGACTTCAAAGTAAGAAATATCCACAAACTGTCAATCAGATTTAAGAAGCATGACCTTACCAGCGAGCCTCCAATATCCAAACATTTTGATGCCGTATTCTGCAGAAATGTTATGATTTATTTTAATGAAAACCAGAAAATAAAAATGCTGAAAGATTTTTATGATTCTCTTGTAGATAATGGTTATCTTATTATTGGCAAGTCCGAAACTTTACCGATTGAAATCAGAGAGTTGTTTACTCCCGCAAATATAAAGGAGAAAGTTTTCCAAAAAGTCTAACTGGTTATTTATACTTACTTACAGTTGGAAATCTTTTGTTCTTCCAAATATCCTATATTTAAATATAATATTTTTTATTACATGGGAGTACGGAGGGTTACGGATATCCTGCCTTCATGTCTGGGGTGAAGTGAACCCTTTTTCTTTTTTAATACCTGAATTGTAGTTTCTTTGTAATATTATGTGGAATCGGATGTAAATCTAACTCCGCGCTTTTTTGAATGTAATATGAAATCGGATAGTAACCCGAAAGAAGAGTTTTTTTCAAAATCATTTTTTTCTATGGATTAGATTTCTTTGCTTTAAAGAATGAATTTTTTTAATGAAGTATGCGAGTAGCAACAATTTCGAAAGCAACAATTTCAAAATCATGTGCTGGAAAATGTTTCATTAGCATTCTTGTAGAATTCAATGAAGAATCACTTGCGAATCAAGAGTCTTTAGAATCTACTACAGCAGGATTAGATGTTGGTATTAAGGAGGTTGTCATTCTTTCTATCTAAGAATAGATTGAAAATCCTGTATCTGAAAGATTCTCTTCAGAGGCTTAAAGTTATTTGGATGAGAGTTTCAAGATAATGGAAAGGATCAACGAATATGGATAAAGCAAGACCTAGATTATCAGTTTTGCATGAGAAAACAAGAAATCAGAAAAATGATTTCCAGCATAAACTCTCTTTTGAACTTGTTTGCGAGAACCAGGTTATTGTGTTTGAAACTCTGAATTAAAAGGAATGCAGACAAATCATTGTCTTGCACAATCAATCTTTAATGTAGCATGAGGCAGTTTTGTAACAAAACTGGAATATAAAGCTGAATGGCTCGGTAAAACCATTTTGTGGATAGGACAGTTTGAGCCATCAACTAAAGTATTCATAGTTGTGAATTCCATAACTCTAATCTTACATTAAACCCTAAGTTTGACAGTACCCACTAATTGGTACTGAATATATCCCTTCTTTTTTGGTCCAACTGGACTTGACATATGTAACCTTTATTAGACAGATTCTGGTTAATCGAGTATTTTATTACACAAAGCACATCGCATCGACATATTACATTCTGGTACTATGGAAAATGTCAAAAAATCATAGGACACAGACAAAACTTTTAATTGTATTCTGAATACAGTATCATGAAGCCTATTTAGACATTATACACTGTATGCTTCTGTCAAGTTTGGGTTAAACGATAGATTGCTTTCATCAGAAAGCAGGGGTAGTTTACTTCAGATTCTGTATTCAATTTGAAAAATCTGAATTGAAGGCTCTCTCTTTTAATTTTTTCTTTATATATATTATTATATCAAAATTAATATGGGATAGTTGCTATATATCGGAACACCTGTAAATATTGCTTTTATCTTTATCCAATTATGAAACTCTTGTCTATGTGTCGCGGCAATACCAAGAAAAGATGATCAGTAACCTATAAAATTTTCATAAATATTATTTATTAATTTTATTATTAGTTTTCGTGCATCAACTTTTTATATTTTTTTATTAATTACTGTAGTTATTATTTTATTCTTGTTTTCCCCCAATTCTTTCCGAATTTATATTAGATAAGCTAAAATTAATTTGATTTATTGTTTAAATTAAATTAGAAAACATTATCTGTAAAGCCTATTTACTATTTTCCTCCTTATTTCTTTTAATCAAAAATTCTTTTTCTCTATTTCTTAACTTACTTAAATCAAGTCTAATATCTGTTAAATTTTATATAAAGTTAGTCCTCAAACAGGCGAAACATTTATAATAATGTCTGATATTCTATTTATCGTAATAATAATCACGCCATATTGAGGTGAATTATTATGATGTGGAATCGTTTACTAAAAAATGATAAAGGGTTTACGGGGCTTGAAGCAGCAATTGTGCTTGTAGCCTTCGTTGTCGTAGCTGCAGTTTTCAGCTACGTCATGTTGGGAGCGGGGTTCTATACAACCCAGAAAAGTCAGGAAGTCGTGCACACAGGTGTAGCACAGGCAAGCAGCAGCCTTGCAACTTCCGGAGATGTGATCGTAAAAGGAACGGCTAACGATAAGGCCAATGAAGTTACATTCTATTTAGCGAACACTGCAGGAGGATCTCCTGTAGACCTCAATAAAACAATTATTACCTACACAGATAATGATGATTTCGATACACAGGATGAAGTTTCTGCTGATTGGACTTATACTCCTATCATTACTTCTTCAAATAGTGCATGGAACCTGGTTGAAAAGGGTGAGAAGTATAAGGTAACTGTAGATTTAGCAACTGCTGAGACTGCTGGTAACATTTCTTCACTTCCTGGTGTAAACGAACAGTTCAGGATAGATGTAAAGCCACCAGAGGGTGCAGTCCTTATTATTCAGAAATCAATGCCTGCAGCCATTCTCGATGGGACTTATTATGCTGTTTACTGAGGTGATCTGAATGCTGAACAAATTCTTAAAAAATGATAAAGGATTTACCGGACTTGAAGCAGCAATCGTACTGGTGGCCTTTGTGGTCGTAGCCGCAGTTTTCAGCTACGTCATGCTCGGAGCAGGGTTCTATACAACCCAGAAAAGCCAGGAAGTTGTGCATACAGGTGTAGCACAGGCAAGCAGCAGTGTCGAATTGAGCGGCGACATAGTTGCATCAGGTGATGTAGCTGCGGGCGAACTTAAAAATGTTACTATGTTCCTGCAGTTGACTTCAGGCGGTTCATCTGTAGACATCAACAAGACCCTTATAGTATTTACTGCACGTGACAGGGCACCAACTGACTTAATAAATGGATCTTACACCGCTGGATCCACCACCAACTTTGTCGTCACTGAGAGATTTAATGGCAATGACGATTTCCTCCTGGACAAGTTAGAAAAATTCGAAATAACTGTTCCAGTGGATGGTTACAACCTCGAGCCTAACGAAGATTTCCAGCTTGAAATCAAACCACCTCAGGGAGCAACCTATACTATTCACAGGCAGGTACCTCCATCAGTTAGTCCTCAGATGGTACTCGTCTAAAATTAAATTAAATCAATAATAAATTAAAGCGGTAATGACACTCTCGAGTGTCATTACTTTATTTTTTTAACGCTACAGTTGGGTGATATGATGAATGGGGAATCCTTTGACCAGTCCATGATTGATAATATAGTCGCTACAGCTGAAAGTGACACTATTGAATCCAAGGTTGCAAATCTTGAAGAAGAGGTAACCGAGATCAAAGGCTCTATAAAGGCTCTTCTCATGGACATCAGGGAAACGATGGGGGTCCTTGAAAATCCTTTCCAAAATATTCAGGGCATTGCTAATATCTCCAGTGCGATAGTAAGTCCCAAGCCGATTGATGAGAATCCAGAAGACAAGGCTCCGCAAGAAGAAATAGAAGATGAGTCTGATGATGAAGACCTGGAACCAGTAGAACAGATTCCAAAAAATCTCATTGAAGATCTGAAAAAGGCTGCTAAAAAACAGCTTAAAAAGGATGACTCCAAACTTATTGATCCCGTTTCCTTCTACAGGACTATTGTCTGGAGCAAGGACATGGTGGGAAAATACGATCAGGACGCCATAAAGGAATTAATTGAAGTGTTTTCTCTCTTAGGATACATTCCCGGGAATCTTAAAGAAATTATTGTTAAAGTCATTGAGATACTTGGTAAAAACAACAACCTTGATGATGCAGTGCTGGATCTGTACAGGCTTTATAATATACTCAATCCCGAAGATCCGTCCCTTGATTCCAAAATGCTGGGTTACATCCTGAATGAAAAAATGAACCTAAAATAATACAATAACGGTGAAAAACGTATGTCTAAGGAAGTAATTGCTTCAGCGATACTCGTGATAGTGAGTGTTATAGCTGCAGTGGCTTTTGTTAATGCTATACTTCCTTCTGTATATGGTCTGTCTGACTCTTACAATTCCATTGCGTCCAATATGGAAGACCAGTTTAAAACAGATATCGATATCATCTTTATTTATCCTGATGAGAATAATGTTTCTGTCTGGATAAAAAATGTCGGGTCATCAAATATACCTCTTTCACAGCTGCAATTCTGTGACATCTTCATAATGTCTTCTTCAAGCTACTGGAACCCTGTATTTGAATCTGCGTCAACTCCTTCATGGAAATACACTCTTGAAAATGGTGGTGGGGACACCTGGAATCGTGGGGAGACTATTAAGGCAACTATAACGCTTGATTCCCTGCCCAGTGATATCTATAAAATCACATTTTTCCTTTACAACGGGGTATCAGCATCAGATACATTTTCCAAGT
>CAYSWX010000062.1:0-10398 GCA_964434965.1 uncultured Methanosarcinales archaeon | reverse complement strand
TTGGTTCACAGGAAGCTCATTGGGCTGTTCATTATGAGGGATGGACACCAACAAATTTAACAAAATTACTAAAAAACTTAGGATTTGAGATCTTACAGGTGAAGAATAATTATTGGAAAGGGACCTACAACTTTGAAGTTATTGCAAGAAGAAATGATATTGACCTTTCTAAAATTGATTTCGAAAATAAAGTGAAAGATTTTCTTTCTGATTACCTAGTTGATTCATCCCCAGGAGAGCTGAAACTCTTGTCTGTGTGGATGGCTGAGTATAAAATTCAGGTAAGCAAATGTGAGCAAAATGACTAATGTTAGTGTTATTATTCCAACATGGAATCGTGAAAAAACATTAGGGAGAGCTATTCAAAGTGCTCTGGAGCAGACTCATCCTCCTTTGGAAGTTTTAGTTTGTGGTGTTGCTGGGACCCCGGATAAAAAAGTTGTTGAGTCGATAGATGACTCACGTGTGAGATGGGTAGAAATAAATCATACCGGGCTCCCGGCAACGCCTCGTAATGTGGGAATTAGAGTGAGTCGAGGGGAATGGTTGGCTTTTTTAGATAGTGATGATGAGTGGTTACCGGAAAAGCTTGAAAAGCAATTTGATCTTATTAATGAGACGAAATGTGATGCTGTTTGCTCTGATGCAATACGATATGTGCCATCTCAAGGACATTTAGGAACAATTGTTAACGGAGATGTTTCTGGAGATCTAATCTCGTTTCCTCTACTTATTCATAATAATTATGTCATTTGCAGTTCAGTTTTGATAAAAAAAGATATTGTAGAAAAATGCAACGGATTTTCAGAAGATCGGGAGTTAATAGCTATAGAAGATTATGCTCTGTGGTTGCGTGTATCTACATTTACGGATTTTGCTTTTGTAAAAGAACCATTATTGGTATATAGGGATGAACCTAAAGCAAGTGTAAGAGCTTTTAGTTCTCCGTTTTGGGATCAAAGAGTTAATGTTTTAAAATCATTCATTTCATGGGCAAATGATACAGACCTTGATTTTGATTATAAATATTCAGATTTGGCAAAAAAGTTGCTTTTGCGTGCAGAAGCTGAGAAAATCTTGAATGTCCGGGCTGAAAATGCAAAAGTTCACTTAAGATCAATACCCTCTAAAATAAAAAGTTGGATTGGAGGATGAGAATTTTACATACCATTGAATTTTATCACCCCTCAGTGATTGAAGAGTTTAATATCTCAGTAAATACAGTTAGAGGTTTTTCAGGAGACGTCGAACTCTACAAAAAGTTTATCCTTGAATCTGATTTTGATATTATAAAGAATTATGCTGCACAGCAATAGACTACTAGACTTAATGTTATCCATATTGAATGAAATTTCAGCTAAAAAAATTATTATTCACTGTGGTTTTCTGGACCATCCTTGCCAGGATATGGAATATATTTTGAACATATGGAAATCTGGCTTAAGAAATATGATACTTGTGTATATTTATCGAATGGTTACAGGTATATTAATTTTGCAAAAAAGTGTAGGTCTGCTGAGAATTGTGTGATTATTTCAAATTATTTATACTGATAGAAGTTACGATTCTATGAAAACTAGGCAATATCTATAAGAGACATATTAAAAGAAAAAGGAAACGAAAAAAGAAATGAAAGGTTTTCAATTCTGCTTTCTCAAAATAAGAGATCCCAGAAAACCTGTTACCGAAAGCAATGCTATCACTACCAGTACTATCTTCAAGTCTCTGCCTGTAATTCGTTTATCAGCCTCACCGGCTATTGAAGAGTCTTCCTGATTAGAACTGCTTCCGTTCACAGCCATTGTTGAAGTTTCCAGGGAATCAGAATTTTGTTTACCCGGCAATTTCCCGAATAATATCCCCATTCCATCAAGGCTCCCCGATGATGGCACTACAGAAGCCTCAACGGCTTTTTCTACAGCTTCATTTTCTCCGGGAAGGGCAGTTATGACAAAGGATGAAAAACCCGGAGTTTCAGCTTTAAAATAGATGTATCTGTCATCTTCACCTGACTTGAGGATAGAAAGTTCTTCCCACTTTCCGCTGCTAAACCTCCAGAGCTTTACCGAAGCTGAATCCACATTATTTGAACTAATCCAGCCCTTTTCAACCCTGAAACCCATAACCGCATTTTCAATATTTTCAGGGCTTGCAGTCCCTTTATTCCCTACCCAGACATTCAAATTTTCATAAACCTTGCCTGAAGGCAGCTCAGGCACAAGTGTGGACTTATTTTTCAACATTTCAACAATTGTTGTGGTCTTTCCTGCAGTACGTCTGGAGTCAAAAGCCACATAAGTTATACAGGTTGCGTTTTTCGGGAAAGCAAACTTCACATGGTTACCACTTGTAATAAACTGCTGTGAAAGCTCTTTTATCCTGACATTGCTTGCAGGCTCAGGAGAACCACCGGCTCCGCCCCCGCTGCTTCCGGAAGAAGATTTGCGTCCGCTTCCGCCATAGGTGGAAGAAGAGGTTACACTATTTACGCTAATTGATACTGCTTTTTCATTATTTCCTTCATTGGATTCAGAAATCTTATTTTCCTCATCCACAACTACCCTTATGTCCATACTTCCAGAAGTGATCGGGACCCAGTTGAATGTAATAGAGGAATTAGAACCGGCTTTAAGCCCCGGAAGAAGAGAAGAGTACACTTCATTTCCACTGATGTAGCATTTCACCGTGCAGGCTTCAGAAGGTCCTGAACCCATGTTCGCAGACGTAATCCTGAAAGTTATGTTGTCATTTTCATACGGGTTTACGGGATTCCATGAAATGCTCTCAATCACCAGGTCAGGAATTGGGGGCTGCCTGGAAATTGTCCCACTGACAATCTGTTCAGCAAATCCAAGGCTCTCGTGATCTGCATAAATCCTGAGAATACAAAACGCAGGCGATTCTCCTGTGCCGGCATTGATGGGTGTCCACTGGTTTGAGAATATCCCATCACCTGCTGCAGCGTCCCAATGATCCCCGTCATCAAATAACTGGAGTTCGGGATCTCCATTGCTGAAGTTAACTCTTACAAATTTAAATCCGGAACTCTGGACAGGTCTTCTGGAACTATTAGTAATATTGACACTGATAAGTTCAGGAATTCCCTGAATCACATTAAAATTCAACTCGGGAGAGAGTATCTCTAACTTGAGAGAATCAGTCTCTTCAGAGTATCCAGTACCTTCCACATTCCAGGCTGCTATTTGTCCCACACCTTCTATAGAGGCAGTCACCTGGTACGAACCCGACTGAAAAACATGATTGAGAGTTGCAACATTGCCCTCACCAGTCAGTAGTGTTGTAGAAGTGCCATTTTCGGTCCACGTAACACTCGTTGATTCATTTAAAGGAATGTTGAATGCTTGAGTTTGACCCACTGTTCCTGTAACATTAGAATTCTGTGAGGGGATGATATCTCCTATTATAGTAGGGTCTGCATTTGCAGTCCCACAGAATAACAGCCCCAGAACCAGAATTGCTGTAAATATTTGTAGCCAATCTTTTGTCATATCCTACCCTTCTTACCCCTGCATAAAAGAGATAGTTAGATAGTTATTAACTTGATCAATATAACCCGAAATTTAACCTGAAGTTTAGTCTATTTTTTACATAGCATGTGCTTTTTCAGTCATTTATTCTTATAGAAACGCCCGCAAAATTCTTTGTTAACTCTTCTTCGTTACCCCATTAGAATCATAAGCTGTCGCGTCCTGTCCTGTCGGATTGAAGACAATTTTACTTCCATCCGGATAATGCCGGATAAGAGAACCCCCGTAGCAAGAAAGATGCCATAAGTAAACTTAATAGCTTTAGAAATGTCCTCATAACCTACCCCCGAGAATACAATTTGAGTGAATTGAAGATTTACTACAGTCATCAGAAATAATGTCTAAGAAAATTATATATCTAACCGAAATATAATTCCTGAAAATAGATACGAAACTAATGTCAGCGAACAGTTGGACTGTGAATAAGTTCTTTTCACGTTTAAAAACAACATTTCACTCGATGCCTCAACCAATACAGGTATTTAAAATATGTGCATTGAAGAAGTAGACTCTTTAGAGGACGGGTTAAAAATGTTCTAAAGAATTAGCTTTTACAGACAAGCGTTAAGCAACAACATATAAAATAAAAATAATTAAAATGAAAAGCCTTTAAATTCTTATTTTGTTAAATTTAAGCTTTCTGTTTATGTCCTTTCTTATCTGTGGCTTTTCCGGTTTCACAGAAGTACAGGTTTTGCAGCCCGTACTTTTTGTAAATGGGACATGCAGGGCAATTGCATCTTTTTTTTGAAACCGCTTCCAAAGAACACACACGTGAACAGAAAAGTAAAGGACTCAGTGGAAAAGGCAAACTTGGGCAAGTCCCGCAGTACCCCATACAGATAAGGAGATTTTCAGGAGTGTCATCTACCGCCGGCCTTATCTTTGCCCGCTGGAAATGTTCTACAGCCTCATTTATATAGTTCATTTATGCCTCATTACAGATGGACTCGATATTAATTACAGAATAAATATCTTGAATTAAGGGGAAATACTTTATATTCTGGGAGGATATCAAAGAATTTTTATATCATAAAACCATATGATGACTGCTTAAAAGATTTATTAGGTTTCACATAGACATTTAGGGGAAATTCTATCTCGGGGATACTCTCTAACTTAAGATTCTTTCATTAACTTCCATAGTGGACTTTCACTGTATATTCCAGCTATCAAAATATTCCAGCTATCAAAATATTCCAGCTATCAAAAAGATCACTGTTTAAAAAAGTAGATTGAAGTTAGTTATTGGTGATTGATTGAGAGCCCTTAATAATCCCTGGACTCCCAATCAAATGAAACCCCCTTAAAGAATACTCCCACATATTCTTTAAACAATTGTAAGAGAAGACGATAAAGATTTGATTCTAGTTTGTGTGATTGATGAGAGCCCTTAATGATCCCTGGCTCTCAATCTGATGAAACCCCTATTGAACATCCCCAAATATTCTCTGTACAAATATGCCTAATTAGCTTCTCTTACAATTACAATTCTTCTAATGCTGAAATTCTATATATAATAAATTCCGTTAAATATTCAATGTTTTATTAATTTTGTTTTCTTACTTAGATTTGGTTAAAGCATTATTTTATAACCTCTTGAAAATTAAGGTCAATCTTTAAATTATAGCTAACTTTTGTTTTTTCAAGCTGCTTGAAATTTTCAAGCAAAAAGAAAATTATGACTAAATTTCGTACTTCAATAAAGGAAACGTACATGAGATTTTCCAAATAAAATGAAAAACAAATCTGAAAAGTAGAAATCTAAATCAAAAAAGGCTATCAAACCAAATCGATAGCCCGAATTAATCTTTGCGGTTTTAATAGTTATTTATTTTAATAGTTATATATTTTAATAATTATTTGTTTTAATAGTCATGTTTCTTTATTCTTTGCTAGCTCCTGAAGCCATCTCTCTTAGCTTGTATTTCTGGATTTTACCGCTTGCGGTCAGGGGGTACTCATTTACGATAAAGATGCGCTTAGGGACCTTATACCTGGCTATCTTGCTTATCGCATAGTCCCTGATATCGTCTTCCGTAATGTCTGCACCTTTTTCGAGGATAACAAATGCTCCTACTATTTCCCCGTATTTCTCATCAGGGATGCCAATTACCTGAGCATCTCTGACTCCGGGCATAGCGTGCAAGAACTCTTCAATTTCCCGGGGATAGATATTTTCTCCGCCCCTTATTATCATATCCTTTATGCGACCTGTTATCCTGTAGTAACCTTTTTCGTCACAGGTTCCAAGGTCTCCGCTGTGCAGCCAGCCGTCTTTGTCAATCACTTTTTTCGTTTCTTCCGGCATCTTGTAGTAGCCTTTCATGATATTATACCCACGGCAGCAGATCTCACCAACAGTATTCGGAGGCACTGGCTCGTTGGTAGCAGGGTCAACCACTCTGACTTCTACGCCCGGGAAGCACTTGCCTACAGTCTCGACCCTGAGTTCTACAGCATCATCCACAGTAGTTTGGGTCATGCCTGGAGAAGCTTCCGTAAGCCCGTAGACACTTGTGATTTGATAGCAGTGCATATCCTTTACGACCTTTTTCATGGCTTCTATAGGACATGTAGAGCCAGCCATGATCCCTGTCCTCAAAGAAGAGAGGTCAAACATATCAAACATGGGATGAGTGTACTCTGCAATGAACATTGTAGGCACTCCGTAAAGGGCAGTACACTTCTCTTTCTGGACAGCGGCAAGCACTAGGAGAGGGTCAAAGACCTCAAGCATAACAAGCGTTGCCCTGTGGGTCAGGACAGCCATAACCCCGAGCACTATTCCAAAGCAGTGAAAAAGGGGCACAGGCAGACAGAGGCGGTCTTCATGGGTGAATTTCTGGCGGTCTCCAATGGAGAGTCCATTATTCATGATGTTTTTGCTGGTCAGCATAACCCCTTTCGGAAAACCGGTAGTCCCAGAGGTATACTGCATATTGACCACATCATCCCCGCTAACACCTGCCATAACTTCTTTGAGCTCATCATCCGGATAGTGGCTGCCAAGAAGCATCAGCTCACTGGTGTTATACATTCCCCTGTGCTTTTCCTGTCCAACATAAATTACGCTCTTCAGGCATGGGAAATTATTACTTTTCAAGCGCCCTCTTTCTGAACTTTTCAGCTCTGGAACGAGCCCATTGATAATTTCAAGGTAGTCAACATCCCTGAAACCATCGATAAGAGCAAGAGCCTTCATATCTGATTGTTTTAGCACATACTCGACTTCATGGCTCTTGTAGGCAGTGTTTACAGTAACCAGCACTGCCCCTATCTTAGAGGTGGCAAACATGAAAGTAAGCCAGTCCGGGACGTTTTTTGCCCAGATCCCTACATGGTCTCCCTTCTTAATCCCAATAGCGAGCAGCCCTTTTGCAAGGTTGTTAACCCTTTCGTTGAACTGGCCATAAGTAAAGCGCAGGTTCCGGTCAGGATAAATGATAAACTCGTGGTTGGGGTCTACAGCTACCTGTTTTTCAAAATACTTTCCCAGAGAATCTTCTATAAGATCCATAATTTTAGCCTCCTTCTGGACTATACTTTCAGAAACCTCTGGCTTATGCATGGGGTTTGTACATCCAGACCAGTCAAAAGTATTCCTGAAATATTCTTAAATTGAACAGGGAGAATCCGTATTAGTTTCCGCATCTTCTGAGGGGGCATCCATTGAAGGAAACATATGTGTTTTTAAAATCTCGCGGATCGAGTCCGGAAGGGGGATTGATTTCTGGAGTTTGAAATCATAGTAAACCAGTACTGCCTGACCTCTGACCTTGAGCTCTCCTTCCTGCCAGGCTTCGTGCCCGACAGTAAAGGAACTGTTCCCGATCTTTGTAATGTAGGTCCTGATTTCCACATCGGACCTGAAATACATCTGGCTCAGAAAATCAAACTCAGTTCTGACAAGGATCAGGTGCCACACATCAGGGCTAAGGTCAAGGTCCGGGGAGAAAAGCCTGAAAATGGAGTTCCTTCCCGTTTCGAACCAGACCGGAAGGACTGTGTTATTTACATGTCCAAGACCATCAATATCTCCAAAGCGCGGACTAACGTTTATACTGAACATTTCGGATTCCCTAAAGTTTAATATCTGTAATTAATTATCCAATTTTTAATCTAAACTTGCCTTTTTTTCAGTCATTCTTTAAGTCAAATTCTTACTCTCCTTCCAGCCCGATTAAGGCTGTCAGAGAGGGGCATAGACTACAGCCATTATGCGTGCATCCTCTTTCCCTGCTGCATGAAGATCGTGCGGGACTATGGAATCGTAATAGATGCTGTCGCCTGCACTCAGCCTGTGAACATCTTTCCCATAGAATATTTCAATTTCTCCGGAAAGGACGTATATGAACTCTTCTCCTTCGTGGGAAGAGAGTGTGTGACTTTCTTCAGGGGAAGGGTGAATGTCAATAATGAAAGGTTCCATATGACGGTCTGCTTTATCCGAGGCAAGGGCGTAGAACTCAAGAGCACTCTTCTTTGGCCTCTCAGTCTTTCCGGAAAAACGGACCACGTTTTCAGAAAGTCCTGCCCTTACCACTACAGGTCCGCTCTGGGGCATATCGTCCAGAAAAGTACCGAGGCGGACGCCTAAAGCCCTGGCAATCTTTAATAGAGGGGTCAAAGACGGAACAAGAGCTCCCTTTTCCAACTGCTGGATTAACTCCACGCTGCTCTGACTGGCGTCAGCCAGTTCTTCAACAGTCATATCCTGGGCTTCTCTAAGCTGGCGTATCTTACTGCCGAGACGGTTCTCTTCTGACATGATTCTCATTCCTCAAACACATTTTTTCTAGGGAACCCGGCTAAAATATGTAAACCAGAATCCCTGTAAACAGCCTATAAAGCTTATCTCTTTTGCATCAATCTATTATAAAAAATATACGTTCAGATCCTCTTTTCGGAGTGATAATCAGAAAACAATTGTAAACTCAAAATTAAAAATATTTAGAAGACCCCTAAATAAAGAAAGAAACACAAATTCTGTGATTACCCGGCTAATCTATTCCATAGTCAGGTTAGTCTTTTAGTTTTTTCTGTGCTGTACTTTTTATGGAGCGAGTCGCTCTACTTGATAGTGTTATGAGAATAATTAGTATTACATAGGGCTTTAAAGATCCTAAAACGATTCTCTTATTTCAGACAAGGAATTTTAAATCCACATTTATCCTGGAACCCCCGCCAGTTTGTCTGGCGACCCTGTCAAAAAAGCAGAACAAACTGGAAGAAAAAAGAAGCGAAAGGAGAAGGAAAATCTCGTATTTAAAGCGGCCAATCGAACTTCTGATTATGAAAGCAATCCTGAATAATTCTGATATTGAGATTAAAACTGGGGTTTGGGATGAGCTCTTTGCCTATTTCTTCTTTTTCTTCTTTTTGGGATAGCCGCTCTCCTCTGTCGAGCGTGACAAGAAAGGTTTGGTAAAGCGAATAATGTTGCACAGGTCATTTTTGTAATTTATTTATCTTAAATGAAGCCGAGTTTAGAGAGAAAATAAAAAGAATAAATCAGAAAAACGAAAAAACCTGTAAAATGGAAAAATGCTATCGTTTTTCAGGATTTATCAAACTCGAAATTGCACCTTATTCCCCTTGGATCAAAACAAAGGTTGCAGGATTCACATCTTGCCTTTTTAGCTTCTCCGGATTTGAGTTTTAAAACAAGGTCAGGCTCGCTGATGAATGTCCTGCTCATTGATATAAGGTCTGCAAACCCGTTTTCAAGAAGCTCCTCCATAACAGAAAGAGACCTGATGCCTCCCACAAGGATCACAGGAATATTCACTGCATTCTTTATCTTAATAGAGTAGTCCTTAAAATAAGCCTCCTTAGCAGGAGAATTGATTGCGGTTTTTATAGTCACCCCTCCAGCTTCGCCTATCCCTCCGCTGACCTCGATTGCACATACGCCTGCCTTTTCCAGAAGCTTTGCAGTTTCCACAGCATGAGAGATATCAAGCCCGAGCTCTGCCTTTGACGTGCCAGGCTTAAAACCGTCCGTTGCATTCATTTTCACAAGGATAGGATAATTGCCACCTGTCTCCTCTTTTATTCGCCTGACTATCTCCGTGATTATCCTTGCCCGGTTTTCCACGGAACCTCCCCACCTGTCAGTCCGCCTGTTGGTGTAAGGAGAAATAAAGTTGCTTAAGAGGAAACCGTGGGCGCAGTGGAGCTGAACCCCGTCAAAGCCTGCTTTTTTTGCCCGGACAGCCGCCTGTGTGAATGCCTCTATTATTTTCAGGATTTTTTCTTCGGTCATTTCCTTTGGGACAACTGTTGAGCGTCCGTTTTTGACCGCTGACGGAGCTATGGGGACAGGGTATTCTTCAGAAATGTCTGCCTGCCTCCCTCCGTGTACTATCTGGAGTACAATTTTACTTCTGTACCTGTGCACCCTATCCGTAATCTTCCTGTAAGGCTCAATGAAACGGTCATCGTAAATCCCCTGCTGGTTAGCATCGCTCTGCCCGCCGGGAAGGACACAGGAATAGCCAGTTATGATCAATCCAACATTGCCTTTTGCAAGTTCCTCATAGAGGTCTCCCAGCCTGGAAGTTGGTGTTCCGTCTTCTTCTGCCATGGATTCATGCGTTGCGGACCTTACAAAGCGATTCTGGAGTTCCATATTACAGACTGTGATAGGGTCAAAAATCATGGGAAAAAATAGGAACAGGAAGGGTAAATAATTATCCCGGATTATGGGAAAAAGGCAGGAACTTTATCGGGACACAAAGTCTCTCTTAGCTGTAACAGGAAGAAAAAAGAAGGAAAGGAGGCAGTAAAAGGAAATCAAAGTTGCGCTGGCGCACCCCGCTGCAAGCAACGGGGTATGTTCCGCGCC
>CAYSWX010000061.1:0-10584 GCA_964434965.1 uncultured Methanosarcinales archaeon | reverse complement strand
CCTTATAAGCTCTGCAGCAATTGCAGACTATACAACTGAGCCTTCCTCGGAGAAAATCAAATCAGGGGGAGAGCTTGTGCTGAAACTGAAACCCACCAGGAAATTGATAAAGGAATGCAGGGAAAAATACCCTGAACTCGTGATAATAGGTTTTAAAGCCGAAACCGGCATAGGTCGAGAAGAGCTCCTAAGAAGGGCAACTGCAACCCTGGAAGGATCAAAACTCGATATGATTGCAGCAAATGATGTAGGAAAAGGCGGAATGGGTACTGAAGAAAATGAACTTTACCTGCTTGGACGGGAAAAAGCCGAACCCAGGCACGTAAGCGGAAACAAGCGTAAACTCGCAGTCGGTATTCTTGAGGAGGTTTCCGGAATTTTAAACTCACGGCAGGTTCTCTAAGGACCTGATCGCTCTCTGGAAAATAAAATCGGAGCCGTTAGAGTATGCAATTTGCTATATTGGCTAATTCTGCAAACAGGCCTGCGCAATATTCTACAAAACAGAAATTTATACAAACAAAGACGAACTTTGGAAAAATAGCTTAAACAATAAAAAGGCGTTTTCTATGCATATATACGAGAGTGAAGGGGCAGACTTTTTAGCAAAAGCATACGCTCCAGGACATATCACAGGTTTTTTTCAGATCCACGAGCATAACGACCCCCACCGCAAAGGATCTACTGGTTGCGGAATTGTCCTTAACGGAGGAGTTACAACCGAGGTAAAGGTCGGAAAATCCGTGGAAAAGACCGAGATTTTCCTCAATGGAAAAAAAGTTGAAGGCAAAACTACCCGTACGGTGGTAGAGATAATGACCGATGAGCCTGTAATAGTGAAGAGCTGGGCAGAAATCCCTGTGGGATGCGGGTTCGGAGCCTCCGGAGCAGGAGCTCTCGGGACAGCTTATGCTCTGAACGGGGCACTTTCCTTAAACAATACCGTAAAAAGCCTGACAGAATATGCTCACGTAGCTGAAGTCGTTAACCGCAGTGGGCTTGGAGATATCGCTGCCCAGTCAAATGGTGGAGTGGTAATCAGGCTGCAGCCCGGAGGGCCTGAGTTTGGAAATATCGACAGGATTCCTGCTCCTGAAGCAAGGGTATTCTGTATCGTACTCGGGGAGATTTCTACAGGCTCCGTCCTGGCAGATGAAGCCGCAGCAGGAAGGATTAACGCCGCAGGAAAAGCTGCAATGTCCGAGCTGCTTAAAAAACCCACTCTTGAAAACTTTATGAATCAGGCAAAAGACTTTGCCAGCAAGACAGGCCTTATGAGCAGTACGGCACAGGATGTTATTGAGGCTGCATATGCAAGCGGAGGGCTGGCTTCTCAGGCAATGCTTGGAGATACGGTCTTTGCAATCGCCCCCCACAGCCAGGAGTTCGCGCTTTACGAAGCCCTTCAGGAGTTCGGGCAGGTCCTTGAATACGGAATCAGTACCTGTGTACCAAGATTACTTTATGACTGAGCTTCATGTGGAGCCTTTTATTTTTTTGAATATTTTGTATTCGGGCAGAAACTTTCCGGATACGCGAAAAAATATAATATGAGATGAAAGAGGCTCACTGCGTGGGAAAGCACCCATAGCTTAAATAGTATAAAAATAAAAAAAGCACTGAACCGTATAAATTGCCCGCATACCAGGGCAGAGTCCTTAAAGTTCCAAATAAGAATATGATACAAGTAAGCTGACAAGCAAAAAGGTAAGCGACAGATATGACCGATATACCCAAAGACCACCCGAGGTACGAATCCCTGCTCGCCCGTGAAAAGGTCGCAGCCGGGGTAAAAATGGGAATTACGAGTGTCCAGGGGCTTATTTCCCAGGGTAGAGGCGAGAGCTTTGATTACCTTATAGGTGAAAGAAGCACCGAGTCTGCCCTGTATGCAGAGAGAGCTGCAGTTGCTGCAATTCTCCTCGCTAAGAACCCGGTTATTTCAGTAAATGGTAACGTTGCAGCCCTGGCTCCTGAAAAAGTCGTTTCTCTTGCAGACATTACCGGAGCCAGGATTGAGGTAAACCTCTTCCACAGGACCGATACCAGGGTACACCTCATAATAGAACGTCTGAAGGCAAACGGAGCTTCGGAGGTGCTTGGAAAGAATCCTGA
Source organism: uncultured Methanosarcinales archaeon (assembly GCA_964434965.1). GTDB lineage: Archaea > Halobacteriota > Methanosarcinia > Methanosarcinales > Methanosarcinaceae > Methanosarcina. The sequence continues at coordinate 8,469 of CAYSWX010000061.1, read as the reverse complement.
CGCGAGCATTGAACTTTCTCACGACAGAAGGCTTGTGAGCAGCAAAGGGATCTATACAGCAGATGTTGTGCTCGTTCCCCTCGAAGATGGGGACCGCTGCGAGAAACTTGTAGAGATGGGTAAGACCGTCATAACAATTGACCTGAACCCTCTTTCAAGGACTTCCAGGACAGCCACAATATCAATAGTAGACAACCTTACACGGGCTCTTGAAAACATGGCAAAATTCGCTCTGGAAATGAAAAAAGAAAGGAAAGAAGAACTTACAAAATTGATAACCACTTACGATAATAAAAGGACACTTTCCGAAGCGATCTCCGAAATTCAGGAACACCTCAAGACCCTGATAGCAGAAATAGAATACTGAGAGCTAATACTTGCCTGAGACAAAGGATATTTATGGATCTGATAGAAAAATCAAGGGAATTTGCGGCTGCTTTTCATGAAGGTGAGCCCAGTTCTCATGACATGTCACACATAAACCGGGTAGAAGCTCTCTGCATGGAGATCCAGAAAGGCGAAGGAGGGGACCTTCTTATTCTCAGGCTCGCAGCTCTTCTGCATGATGTAGGGGTTATCAAAGAACATGAAGAAGGAGGAGACCATGCCCTCTACAGTGCTGAGATAGCCTCTGAATTTCTGACGAGGGCAGGTGTTGAAAAGAAAACTATTGATGCTGTGACGTACTGCATCCTGACTCACAGGTTTAGCGCGGGAAAAATCCCGGAAACAATAGAAGCCAGGATACTTCAGGACGCAGACCGGCTTGATGCCCTGGGAGCAATTGGAATTTTCAGGTCTATCCTGTCAATGGGAGCTCTCAGGATGCTGAAGCACACAACAGGGCTTGATAAAGGAGCTTCAAAAAAGACTGTTTATATCGAGGACCCTGTTGAAGGTTTTAACGAATACATGCGTTACAAGCCTTTTACAATTCCTGACAGATTGAATACCGATACGGCAAAGAGGATTGCAGGGGAAAGGCTGAAAATAATGCACCTCTACCTTGAGGCTCTGAACCTTGAAACCGAAAATGGCAAGCAAAAACCTTGAATATACAGTTAACTTTTAAGCATCCTGTGGGACTATTAATAATCTGGAGTCAGGGCGCAGGAGAAAAGATTTGGGGCAAAAATCCTCAACATCTCAATTAAGGGCTTTTTTCCAGAACTTATGAGGAACTCATACTTTGGAGGAACTCATGCTTTGCCAGAGGATTTGATCAGGCAAAAATGTTTTATAAAGACTCTGCACTTTATAATAAAGATTCCGGGATTTATAATAATAACAGGAGAATTTTCAGGACAACTTTTTTTAGGATAGCCTCGTAAACTCGTGTTCATCATCTAACAAATGAAGTTCAATAAAGGTGTATTTCAATAAAGGCGCAGTCCAATAAAAGTTGAAGTTCAAACCTGAAGGATATGATCATATGGCTGACATAATAATAAAAAATGCTTATGTTTTAACAATGGATCCTGATGCGGGAGACTTGAAAAACGGGACCGTTGTCATTGAAGATGGAAAAATCACGGAAATCGGAGAGAAAACAAAAGAACGTGCTGATACCGTGATTGATGCAAAAGGTTCGGTGGTAATGCCCGGGCTTGTAAATACACACACCCACGCAGCAATGACTCTTTTCAGAGGTTATGCCGACGACCTTCAGCTTGCAGAATGGCTCCAGCAGCACATATGGCCCGCCGAAGCTCAACTTACAGCAGGAGATGTCTATAAGGGAAGCCTTCTTGCGTGCCTTGAAATGATCAGATCTGGAACCACTTCTTTTGCAGACATGTATTTCTTTATGGACGAGACTGCAAAGGCGGTTGAGGCATCAGGGCTCAGGGCTTCACTTTCCCACGGCCTGATCGAGCTATGGAACAAAGAAAAAGGGGAAAACGACCTGAAAGAAGGAAAGCGCTTTGTTAGAGCCTGGCAGGGTGCAGCAGACGGCAGGATAAAGACAATGTACGGGCCACATGCTCCGAATACATGCTCTGATGAATACCTTGCAAAGGTGAAGGATGAAGCCAGAAAAGACGGAGCTGGCATCCATATCCACGTCCTTGAGACAGAAGCCGAACTGCTGGCAATGAAAGAAAGGTATGGGAAATGCTCGGTTCATATGCTCGATGATATAGGGTTTTTCGGGCCTGACGTGCTTGCTGCCCACTGTGTATGGCTTTCGGACGGAGATATCGAGGTTTTAAGTAAAAAGAGAGTAAATGTATCTCACAATCCCGTAAGCAATATGAAACTTGCATCAGGAATTGCACCTGTGCAGAAGATGCTGGAGAGAGGAGTTAATGTTACCCTCGGGACTGACGGCTGCGCCTCAAACAACAACCTTGACCTGTTTGAAGAAATGAAGACCGCTGCCCTTCTGCATAAAGTGAACACATTCAACCCTACTGCCCTTCCTGCCCGCCAGGTGCTTGAGATGGCAACCGTTAACGGGGCAAAGGCTCTTGGCACGGAAACTGGCATGTTGAAGGCGGGAAAGAAGGCAGACCTGATAATTGTGGACATGAAAAAACCGCATCTAACTCCCTGTTTTGACGTTCCTTCTCACCTGGTGTACTCTGCAAGAGGAAGTGATGTCAGGACAACGATAGTGGACGGAAAAGTCCTGATGGACGACTACAGGGTTCTGGCGCTGGATGAGCAGAAAGTCATCGAAGAAGCCAAAAAGGCTGCAGAAGAGCTTATAGCAAGGGCAAATGCCTGAAAATCATTGCCCTGGTATTAAGAAGCTAATTGAAATATACCTGTGCCTTATGCGGGAAAAATAAATACTAGAAACCCAAATACTGTACAGGTTTATTTAACCTGTATCTGACGTAACAATTTGTGTAAATTCAAAAAATAAGCCTATCTATAATCGAATTCAATAATCAAATTTAACCATTGAATTCAGCAACCTAATTCAACCGCCTATCTGATAATGACGGGATCACCATGACTGAAAAAGAAATAATAGAATCCGGAAATATGAAAATGGAATGGGCAAGAAACCACATGCCTGTGCTTGCTATCATCAGAGAGAAATTTGAGAAAGAAAAACCTCTGAAAGGGCTTAAGGTAGGGATGGCCCTTCACGTAGAAGCAAAAACGGCAGTCCTTGTTGAGACTCTGGCTGCTGGCGGTGCACAGGTTGCTATTTCAGGCTGCAACCCCCTGAGCACTCAGGATGATGTGGCAGCTGCTCTTGATACCCGGAAAAATATAAGCTGTTTTGCAAAATATGGGTGCTGCACAGGTGAATACTACGAAGCAATTGATAAAGTCCTTGACATTGAGCCTGACATCACAATCGATGACGGTGCAGACCTTATATTCAAGCTCCACAAGGAAAGACCACAGATGCTTCCGAATATCCTTGGAGGCTGCGAAGAGACCACTACAGGAGTGCACAGGCTTCATGCAATGGAAAAAGACGGCGCACTCAAGATGCCGGTAATAGCCGTAAATGATGCCATGACAAAGTACCTTTTTGACAACCGCTATGGGACAGGCCAGTCAGCCTGGGACGGTATAAACCGGACAACCAACCTCCTTGTGGCAGGCAAAAACGTTGTTGTTGCAGGCTACGGCTGGTGCGGGCGCGGGGTTGCAATGCGGGCTGCAGGCCTTGGAGCAAGCGTAATCGTTACTGAAGTAGATCCCATAAGAGCCCTTGAAGCCAGAATGGACGGGCACAGGGTTATGAAAATGGCAGAGGCTGCAAAAATCGGAGACATCTTTGTAACTGCAACAGGTAACCGCGATATCCTTATAGCCGAACACTTTAAGGTCATGAAGGATGGTGCAATCCTTGCAAACTCAGGCCACTTCAATGTGGAAATCGACATGGAAGCACTTGATGATCTTGCAAAATCAGTCAGGACTGTAAGACACAATATCAAAGAATACGACATAGGCAACAGGCGCATTAACGTAATTGCAGAAGGAAGGCTCGTAAACCTTGCTGCAGGCGACGGACACCCTGCCGAGGTCATGGATATGAGTTTTGCAAACCAGGCTCTCTGTGTGCGCTACATTGCCGAGAACAAGCTTTTGAACGGAGTTCACGGGGTCCCAAGGGAACTTGACATATATGTGGCAAAACTTAAGCTTGAGTCTATGGGCATAAGCACAGACGAACTCACTTCCAAACAGGAATGCTACATGAGCGGCTGGGAGTGCGGGACGTAATTTAGAGAAGTAAAAGAGATTATCCTGACCAATTTTAAAACTTTTTCCTCCATTACTGCGGTAAATATAACACAATTTCAATTCACAGAAATGTGTAAATATTTACCCACTTGTTTTGCAAAATAGGATAAACGAATGATTAATTACTAATACATCTAATAGCATTTTTTACACACTGGAAATTATTATTAAGAGATCACTTAAACCGATAATTCATATTGGGAGAATATTTGCAATTCTGTTTTATGTCACAAATATTCAGATCGCGCATAAATTACACCTATTTTTTGAAGAAATCTAAAACTTCTTTTACTGAAAGTGGAATTCGAATAAAACCATAAACAGAGACACGGGTCTAACTTGAAACCCGGCCAGATTCTTATAAAAAGCGCATTTGAAAGAGTGGCGCGGAATAAGTCCGAAGAGGTATGGGATGAAAGGACAACTGAGGAAGTCTGGAATTGACATTATTGGATATGTGCCATGGGGAACGCACTTCTGCCAGTTCTACCAGATGAATGAAGATTTGATAGACATACTTGTTCCATATTTCAAAGCAGGGCTCGAAAATAATGAATTCTGTATATGGGTCACATCTCAACCTCTGGAAGTTGAAAGCGCAAAAGAAGCTCTTAGAATGGCTGTTCATGACATTGATTCTTACCTTGAGAAGGGACAAATTGAAATTATTCCATACAATTACTGGTATATTAAGGAGGATATATTTGATTCGGAACAGGATGGACTTGATTCTGGAAAGGGCGTATTTGATTCGGAGAAGGTCTTAATTTCCTGGATTGAAAAACTCAATCACGCCCTTGCCAGGGGATATGAAGGAATAAGGTTTAGCGGAAACAAATTCTGGCTGGAAAAAGAAGACTGGAATGATTTTATTGAATATGAAGAAGAAATCGACAACATTATTGGCAACTTTAATATGATAGCTCTATGCACTTATTCTCTCGACAGGTGCAATGCAACTGAGATCATCGATGTGGTCGTCAACCATCAATTCGCTTTAATCAAAAGAGATGAAAGATGGGAGCGGCTAGAAAGCTCCAGGCGCAAAAAGGCAGGAGAAGAAGCTACCCAGGTTGTAAAAGACTTGGAATATACCTTTGATGCTGTGCCGGACCTGATAGCCATACTTGACACCGAATACCAGGTTTTTCATGCAAACAAAGCCATGGCGGCAAGATTGGGGGCGACAGCTGAAGAGTGTGTCGGGCTGACCTGCCATCGTATCGTCCATGAGACGAATGAGCCTCCTTCTTTTTGCCCTAATCGGAAATTGCTTAAGGACGGACTTGAACACACTGCAGAGGTTTTCGAGGGTTGCCTTGGTGGTTATTTTATTGTAAGCGTTTCACCATTGCATGATTCAGAAGGGAACCTCATTGGAAGTGTTCATGTCGCCCGTGATATCAATGAACGCAAACAAGCCGAAGAAGCACTGATTAGAAGTGAGAATAAATTCCGTACATTGGCTGAAAATTCTACTGACATAATTGTCCGCTTTGACAGGCAAAATCGGCACATATACGCTAATCCCGCTGCAGAGGAACCTTATGCCAGGTCTCCGGAAGAAATCATTGGTAAAACTCATGGTGAACTGGGGATGGCCCCCGAAAAGGCGAAATTCTGGGAAAGGCACCATGAAAACGTTTTTGCCACAGGTAAACCCGAAACAATGGAATTCCATTACACATCACCTCATGGAAAAGAATACTACTTCAATACCCGAATAATGCCGGAATTTATTGATGGCAAAGTGACCTCTGTTCTTTCTATTTCCCGCGACATTACGGAGATAAAAGAAGCAGAAGATAAATTAAAAGAAATGCTCAATAATTTAGAAAAGCTAGTTGAAGAGCGAACAGTCCAGCTTGAGAAGGCTTACAATTCTTTGAAAGAAAGCGAAAAAGGTCTTGCTGAAGCCCAAAGAATGGCTCATATTGGGAACTGGGGATGGGATATTGCTACTGATAAGGCATACTGGTCCCAGGAAATGTATCGAATTTTTGGACGTGATCCTCAAGAATTAGCTCCATCCTACAATGAATTTTTGAATTATATACACCCGGATGACAGGGATTATGTGGATAATGTTACTAAGAAAGCCATGAATGGAAAAACTCACAACATTGATTATAGAATAATTCGGGCTGATGGAGGAGAACGCACAGTTCATATGCAAACTGAGGTTATTTTAGATGAAAAAAAGATCCCTGTTCGAATGAAGGGGACAATTCAGGATATTACAGAGCGAAAGAAGGCAGAGGAGCTGTTAAAAGAGAGCGAGGGCAGATTAAAAGCTCTTTTTGAGCTGCTGCCTATAGGAATTTCCATTATCGATAAGAAAAGAAATATCCTGGATGTAAACCTTGCTCTGGAAAGAATTATGGGCCTCTCCAGATCGGATTTTCTCAAAGGGAATCATAAGGTCCAGAAGTACCTCAGGTCAAATGGCGCAGAGATGTCTTATGAGGATCTTCCCAGTGTAAGGGCTTTGAAAGAAAAAGGGTCGATTCATAGTTCAGAAGTGGGGATGGTCAGGGATGATGGCAGTGTCATCTGGGCAGATTTGAGTGCAATATCTCTACCTCTTTCCGATGATCAGGTGGTAATTACTGTAAGGGACATTACCGAAAACAAAAAAGCAGAAGAAAAACTTCAGACATTGGCGAATGCTCTGGAATCCTCAGATGATGCCATTGTAACCAGATCTCTTGATGGGAGAATTACAAGCTGGAATAGGGGAGCAGAGCAGATTTATGGTTATTTAGCCGAAGAAGTACTGGGAAAAAGCATATCAATGTTTGAACCAGACAGCCTGAAAGGAGAAATAAAACAGTTAGATGAAAAGATAAAACAGGGAGAACGGATCTGCCACTATGAAACTTTGAGGTTAAAAAAAGACGGTACGGTAATAAATATATCAATAACTCTTTCTCCAGTATTTAACGCATCTGGAACGCTTGTGGCGATCTCGACTGTTTCCAGAGATATTACGGAGCGCAAGAGGGCTGAAGAAGCACTGATTAGAAGTGAAAATAAATTCCGTAGATTGGCTGAAAATTCTCCTGACCTGATCGCCCGCCTTGACCGGCAAACCCGCCACTTATATGCCAACCCTGCGTATTTAGAAATATATGACATTTCTCAAGAAGATCTCATTGGAAAAACCAATAATGAGCTTGGAATGGACCCTGAAAAGGTAAAATTCTGGGATAGACACTATGAAAACATTTTTGCCACTGGAAAACCCGAAACAATGGAATTCCACCATACATCACCTCAAGGAAAAGAATGCTACTTTAATACAAGAATAGTACCGGAGTTTGTTGATGGTGAGGTAACTTCTGTTCTTGCCATTTCCCGTGATATTACTGAGCGCAAAATGACTGAAGAAGCCATGGAGAAAATGGATAAAATCAGGATAAAAGAAATCCACCACCGGATTAAAAATAACCTGCAGGTGATATCTTCTCTTCTCAGTCTCGAAGCTGAAAGGTTCAGTGATGCAAAAATGCTTGAAGCATTCAGAGAGAGTCAGGGTCGGGTTACTTCGATGGCTCTGATTCATGAAGAGCTATACAAAGGAGACGAGATCGAAAACCTTGATTTTGCGGCTTATCTCCGGAAGCTGACTTCAAATCTTTTCGGTTCGTATAGCCTTAGAAAAGACAATGTTAGCGTGAGACTGGATCTCGAACATGTTTATCTTGATATGGATATTGCAATACCTCTTGGAATTATTGTAAACGAGCTTGTATCAAATGCACTGAAGCACGCTTTTCCTGCTGGCAGAAAAGGTGAAATCCACATAACCCTTTGCAAAACCGGGGCTTTTGCCGATATATACGATACTCACTATCCGAATCCACACTATATGGAAAAAAGTGGTTCTCATTACATGCTCACAGTATCTGATAATGGGAAAGGCATCCCTGAAGGAATAGAGTTTCAAAACGCTGATTCTCTTGGACTTCAACTTGTAAATATTCTTGTTGAACAGATAGATGGCTGTATAGAACTTAAAAAGAACTCCGGGACAGAATTTACGATCTGGTTTAGAAGTTCAGAAACGTAGTTGGAAATTTGTATACTCGCATATTAATTAGAGGGTTAATTTCTACATATAATGTTAAATAATTGCTGATTCCGGGGATATTAAGCGATAATCTTCTTTTTAGAGGTGATTCATCTTAGAAATGATGCTTTATTTTTAGAGGTGATTCATCTTAGAAATGATGCTTTATTTTTAGAGGT
>CAYSWX010000060.1:0-10624 GCA_964434965.1 uncultured Methanosarcinales archaeon | reverse complement strand
ACTTGGAAAATGTATCTGATGCTGATACCCCGTTGTAAAGGAAAAATGTGATTTTGTAGATATCACCTGGAAGGGCATCAAGCGCTATTGTTGCCTTAATCGTCTCTCCACGGTCCCAGGTATTTCCTTCTCCATTCTCAAGAGTGAAATTCCATGATGGATTTGAACCGGATTCGAATCCCGGGTTCCAGTATCCTGAGGAAGACATGATGAATATGTCACAGAATTGCAGCTGTGAAAGAGGTATGTTTGAGTACCCGACATTTTTTATCCAGACAGACACATTGTTCCCGTCAGGATAGATGAAGATGATATCGATATCTGTTTTAAACTGGTCTTCCATGTTTTGAGCAACGGAACTATAAGATCCAGAAAGACTATATACTGAAGGAAGGATGGCGTTAACAAAAGCCACTGCAGCTATAACACTCACTATTACGAGTATTGCTGAAGCTATCACTTCCTTTGACATTCGCTTTTCACCAGATTAGCTTCCATTCTTGTTGTTCAGGACATGATCAAGCACCTTGGAATCAAGAGACTGATCTTCTGGATTGAGTATATGATAAAGCCTGTACAGGTCCATCACCACATCGTCCAGGTTGTTATTTTTGGCCAGGATCTCAACAACTCTAATAACAATTTCCTTTATATCAGCAGGAATATAGCCCAGGAGAGAAAATATCTCAATTAATTCCTTTATGTCAGCATGGTCATATTTTCCAACCATGTCCTTGCTCCAGACAATGGTCCTGTAGAAGGAAACGGGATCAATAAGTTTCAAATCAGCCCTTTTTGGCGGTGTTTTAGCAGCAGCTTTTTTCAGGTTTTCTAAGAGACTTTTTGGCATCCGCCCCATTTCCAGATCGGTATCATCAGGCTCATTTTCTTCCATTTCTTCATCCACTGGAGGCTGATTTTCTTTGGAACCATCATCCAAAGACCTGGGATTTGCTATTGCACTGGAAATATTAGCAATTCCCTGAATATTCTGAAAAGGATTTTCAAGGACCCCCATCGTTTCCCTGATGTCCATGAGAAGAGTCTTTATAGAGCCTTTGATCTCAGCTACCTCTTCTTCAAGGCTTGCAACTTTGGACTCTATGGTGTCGCTCTCAGCCGTAGCTACAAGTTTATCGATCATGGACTGGTCAAAGATTTCCCCACTCATCATATCACCAAAGCCGTAGCATTAAAAAATAAAAGATAATGACACTCAGTTGAGTGCCATTATTGCTTGATTCAGTTTTAGACGAGTGTCATAATTGCACTGATGGATGCAGGTGCTGTCCTGTGAATGGTGTAGGAAGCGCCCTGTGGTGGCTTGATTTCAAGCTGGAACTCATCGTTAGCGTTTATATCGTAACTGCCTGTAGCAATGTTTACTTCAAACTTCTCACCCTTTTCCAGCAGATCACCTGTGTTAGCGTTATACCTACTGGATATGGAGAATCCTTCATTAAGTTTTAATTCAGTTGGTGCTACAGTCGGAGAGGAAAAAACTATAAGAGTTTTACTCATATCCACTGCTGAACCGCCTGAAGTAAGTTGTAAACATAGATTGACGTCAGTAATTTTAGTACTGTCACCTTTAGCAATCAAATCTCCACTCAGTTCAACACTGCTGCTTGCCTGCTGTACACCTGTGTGCACTACTTCCTGGCTTTTTTGAGTTGTATAGAAACCTGCTCCGAGCATGACGTAGCTGAAAACCGCAGCCACTACTACAAAGGCTACGAGAACAATTGCAGCTTCAAGTCCGGTAAAACCGTTTTCATCTTTAGAGAATATTTTCCACATTACAGATCACCTCAGTAAACCGGATAATAGTTATCCTCGGAAAGTGCAGCTGGCAATGTTCTTGTGATAGTAAGAACTGCACCTTCCGGTGGTTTTACCTCAATCTTGAACTGTTCATTTACACAAGGTAATGTCTTTGCACCACTGTCAAGTAATTGAGTGAGCTCAATTACTACCTTATACTTCTCACCTTTGTCAAGCAGATTATCATCAGTGGTAGCAATCACAGGTTGATACAGCCATCCATTAGATGATGACCAATCTCCAACAGAAGAAATGTTGTCACATGGTCCTTTTTTACCAGTGTCGTTAAGATATTCCTGTGTTACATAATCATCGTCATCTGTATAGGTAAGAATTGTCTTATCCAGGTCTACAGAAGTTCCGCCGGCAGTGTTTGTGATATAGAAGGTAATCTGAGATGCATTGTTACCATCAGAATCTCCTGTAACAATCACGTCTCCCGACGGTGCAATGCTGCTGCTTGCCTGTGCTACTCCTGTATGCACGACCTCCTGGCTTTTCTGGGTTGTATAGAACCCTGCTCCCAACATGACGTAGCTGAAAACTGCAGCTACGACTACAAAGGCTATCAGCACAATTGCCGCTTCAAGCCCAGTAAACCCTTTTTCATCTTTGATAAATCGATTTAACATAACATACCACCTCATATGGCGTGAATAATGGTTACAGCAAATATAACATTGCAACATCTTATAAACATTTTTAATGTTACAAAGTTATATTTAATAAAATAAATAAAAAGAGATATATATCAGGACAGTTTCAGGTACAGAAAAATACAATTTTGGAATATTTAAAATTGAAGCCATTCGGTATGATTTGAGCCTATTGATATTGTTTTTTATTACGGCTTAAATCTCAACTCAGAAATATTATTCCCTGTTAGCTTTTATCCCTGAGGAACAGGGAAAGCTCATAAACATATTATTAATATGATATTCGTAAAAAAATTTATATAGTTTGGCGAAAAATGGTTAATCAATCTATTTGAACCCGTTTTTTCTATTATCAATAAAATCCTTTTTTAGATTACTGGTTAGTTCCTCTACCATTTTTCTCTGATAGTTTTTAGGCATACATGACTCATTCAAAGCTCTAAAAACAGTTTTTTGAAGATTATCTATTAATCAGCTTATTCCTTTTTTATTAGAATACTATCCAATCTAATTTTTAGATCGTGTTCCCCACTTTAGTTCAGTAGAATCAGATACTATTGAATTTGATAATACAATTGAGATCGGACTTGTGCATTTGAATCAAAATGAAGCTAAATAAAAAAAGAGTGAAGTTTTCAATAAAACTTCTCAATTTCGTGCTTAATATCCTCAGGTGAAAACTTTTTCCTCACAAGAGGCATTTCACGGATCGTCGGCATCATTTCTTCCAGTGTTTCCTTATCGCTTTTGTAAAATATGCCAATGGGAATTTTATCTCCCCACTCAAGAGACCTTTCGAATGCTTTTATCTGGTCATAAGGGTCATAGTCGTCTTCTAATTTGTAAACCCTTTCTCTGTACCACTTGAAGGTATTCACCTTGTTAAAAGTGACACAGGGCTGAAGAATGTCCAGAAGGGAAAAGCCTTTGTGTGTTATGGCGGCCTTAATCAGCTCTTTCAGATATTCCGGGTCTCCTGCAAAGCCCCTTGCTACGAAGCTGCAGTCCTGAGAGATTGCCAGGGAAAGCGGATTAAACGGGTGTGAAAGGTAACCAAAAGGTTGAGCTTTTGTATGCATCCCTCTGGCTGATGTGGGAGATGCCTGTCCTTTTGTCAGCCCGTAGATCTGGTTATTGTGCACAAAAAGACTGATATTAGGGTTTCTTCGGATCGCATGAAGGAAGTGGTTTCCACCTTCTGCATAGCAGTCTCCGTCCCCGGCAACGGCAATCACGTGCAGGGAATGGTTTGCAAGCTTTGCAGCCGTGGCAACAGGGAGCGTCCTTCCGTGAAGCCCGTTGAAGGTGTGGCATTTTATGTAATGGGGCAGTTTTCCGGCCTGTCCTATTCCCGATACCAGCAGGACCTCCCAGGGCTCTATGCCAAGCTCGGCAAGTGCCTGTTTGACGGCTGAGAGAATCTGGAAGTTTCCGCATCCGGGGCACCAGGCAGGGACCTGGCCTTTATAGTCTTTAGAGGCAGGCATCTACTTCCTCCTTCAGGTTTTCAATGGTAAACGGCCTTCCATCGTACTTTAAGATCTGGTGAGCAAATTCAAAGCCTGTTTCGGCTCGAATGAGTTTTGCAAATTGCCCTGTGGCATTATTCTCGACAGAAATGGCAAGATCTGTATTCTTCAGAAACTCTATGTAATCGAACCTGTCCCTTTTGGAAAACGGATAGATCTGGCTGAAATGCATCATGGCAATCTTCCTGTCCTTTGAGAGGATGTCCACCACCTCTTTTGTTACACCGTAAGTCGAGCCGTGCCCTACAAGCACTATTTCTGGAGAGGAATCTCCATACAGCAATGGGGCTTCAATTTCTTTTTTTATCAGATGCAGTTTTTTCAGTAGTCTTTTCTGTACCATCTTTATGCGCGTTTCAGAGTCCTCTATAATGTGCCCTTCTTCGTCGTGTTCATCGCTATCTGCCACAACAAGATGCTTTCCTGCTTCTCCGGGAACTGCAAGCAGGGAAATCCCTGTATTCGAGTATTTGTAGCGTTTGTACTCCTCTACTCCTTCCAGGTCTTTTTCCCTCATCCGGTAATCATTGTATATAAGGCGTCCGAGGTCAAAATTCTCAAAGGTCCATTCAGACTCTCCAAGGTACTGGTCAGATTGGATAAAAACAGGGATCTGGTACTTTTCTGCAAGTTCGAAAGCCTTATTGGTAAGGTAAAAAGCTTGTTTTGGAGTTCCTGGCTCAAAGATCACCCTTGGGAATTCTCCATGTCCTGCATGCAGGACAAAAAGCAGGTCTCCCTGCTCGGTACGTGTGGGCAGACCCGTTGCCGGCCCTGGGCGCTGCATTTCTGCGACTACCAGCGGGGTTTCGGTAATTCCTGCAAGGGAAAGTCCCTCTACCATAAGGGAAAACCCTCCTCCTGAAGTGCCGGTCATGGCTCTCACGCCTGCAAAAGAAGCTCCTATTGTCATGTTGATTGCTGATATTTCATCCTCAGCCTGCTCAACTACCAGCCCGTATTCTTCTGCCCTGGAAGCCAGATAATTCAGAATCCCTGTTGAAGGGGACATGGGGTATGCTGAATAGAACCTGCAGCCTGACATAAGGGCTCCCATCCCTATTGCCTGAACCCCGTCTATGAGCAGGAGTTTTCTGGTTTCCGGTTCAGGAATTCCGAAAGCTTCGCAGCGAGGGCAGTTTGAACGGGCGTAGTTATACCCTGCCTCTGCGCATGCTATATTTTTCTTGATTATCTCTTCTCCTTTTCCTTTGAAGGTCGTCCTCAGAATGCCATTCAGGGCATCAAGCCCAACGTCAAACAACCCCAGCACTGCCCCCGTTGCTACGGCATTTGCCATGACGCTGTTCTTTCCAGCATCAAGCGCTATTTTTCTGAAAGGGATATCTATGAACTGAGCGCCTTCAAATTTTTTTTTCATGCTCTCAGAATCGTAGAGAATAAATCCCTCCTCTTTAACGCTATTTTTATGGATTTCGACTGTGTTCAGATCAAGAGCTAGAAGAATATCAACCATCTCCCTTGAAGCCATCACTTTCCGGTCAGAAAAGCGGACCTGATAATAATTATGCCCACCTCGTATCCTGGACATATAGTCCTGATGTGTAAATACGTGATATCCTTTTCTGGAAAAAATCTTTGCAAGGGCTCCTCCTATTGTTTGTAACCCCTGCCCGGCTTCTCCCCCTACTCTAAGTGTATAGTCCAGAAACTTAACCCCCAAACTTCCTTTATGTTTCCTGATTTCTCAGGAAATTCCCATATTTTTTATTAATCTCCATCTATTTTAGTCAATCTCCCCTCTCTTTCTATAGTCTCCACACACTTCTTAAATATGAGTTAAGGCTCGATTGGATTTGTGGAAATTTAACAATTGGAGCTAATAACATCCTTAAAATTATTAAGTAAAACAGAATCCCCCTTATTTTGTATACTTTCTTTTTCTGTTCTCCCCTGCCTTTTTCAGGCTTTTATTCCCTTTAGTTATCAAGTATTTATATTAAACCTTAAATAATCTTGCTTCTGGGACCGATCCGGATATTGGGTGAAATATGAGCGATAATTTTTTCAAAATAGATAAAGTAACTTCCCAAAAAGAATACAGCCTATCAAAACAATACCCAGTATAAGTATATCCAGCTGAAGTACAGAATATAGTATGAAAAAACAAATCAAGGAAGTAATCGCACAGGCCAGATTATCAACAGGATTGCTCATGCCCGCCTCCATTACTATTTAGAAGTTCACATTGTGATAAGCATTTCTAATTTTACCTGAATTTAATATTAATCCATGTATAATATTTTTAAAAAATCTCTTTTTTAAGAAAAATAGTTCAGATACTTCAATGTGGCCTGAACCACTTGACTGACCATCTAAGTTCCAAAAAAGCAATCTGAATGCTCAAGAATTAATCTGAATACCTGATTAATCCTGATCGCTAAAGTAATAAATCAGAGAGAGAAATGGAATCCCCCTCCCTGCCATCTTCAAGAGGGAGGGGAGCTTCTTGTTTTTTAGTCCAGATTTTATTCTTGTTTTTATTTGCTGGTTGAGCTGGACTGAATATTTCTGTACTTCTATTGCCGGCTTCAGAACTTTCCGCGGCCGAGTTGTGCATGAGCGCGTGCAAGGTGTCCGGCAGCCTGTGCTCCTATAAGTGAAATCTCTCCTGCAAGCACGGCAGAGGCTACGATTTCTGCAAACTTTCGCGAGTTCATGCCGGGAACATCTCCTGCTCCTGCCACCCCAAGGATATTAAGGCAGTCCCTCTGTGTCCCAAGGCCGGTTCCTCCGCCTACCGTACCTACAGGAAGGGCCGGCAGGGTGACAGAACAATGAATTTCTTCGTATTTTGTAAGTTCCATACTCGTAATTGCTGTGCTGCCTTCTACTACATGAGCAGCATCCTGCCCACAGGCAAGATACATAGCAGCTATAATGTTTGCAGCATGGGCGTTGAACCCCATGGCTCCTGCTCTTGCCGAGCCCAGCAGGTTTTTACTGTAATTTACCTCAAACATCGATTCAGGCGTACATTTGAGAGTTTCTTTGACTATTTCCTGAGGAATGGTAACTTCGGCAACTACGGTCTTTCCTCTGCCAAGAATGGTACTTATTGATGCAGGTTTTTTGTCAGTGCACATATTTCCTGAAAGGGTGACAGGGTGTGCACCAAACTCGTCTTCTATAAGGTGCATTACAGCATCCGTGGCTATGGTCACCATATTCATGCCCATTGCGTCTTTTGTATCATAGGAAAACCTTAGATAAACATATGTTCCGGTCACAAAGGGCTTTACAGAGAGCAGTTTTCCAAACTTGGTCGTCTTTTCAGCAACCTGTTTCATCTGCTCGAAAGTTTCGGGGCTCTTTACCCAATCATAAAACTTTTTGGCTCTATCAAGGCTATCTAGCTTAAAGACCGGAGCTCTGGTCATTTCGTCTTCAAAAACTCTTACATTTGCCCCGCCTGACTTAGTAATTACTGAGCAGCCGCGGTTTACACTGGCAACGAGAGCTCCTTCCGTTGTAGCCAGAGGAATATAGTATTCAGCATTAGCATATTCTCCATTTACCTTAAGAAGCCCGGCAACTCCTAAAGGAATCTGAACCGCTCCTATCATGTTTTCAATATTTCTCTTTGTCGCGACTTCTACATCTAAAGAAAAGTTCTGTATGTGCTCAAATTCAAGTTTTGCGTACTCCTGAATGGCAAGTCTTCGGATTTTTACGGCTGTTAACGGGTCCGCAAACTCTTCAATCTTACGAAAGGCTATATCTCCATCGAGAACCTTCTGTAAAAGAAGCTTTTCTTCCTCAGTAAGTTCATAGTCTTCTAAAAACATGAAATCACCACTGGTCTATTTATTTTTTCTAAAGTTGGAGCCTTATGGTTTTATGGTAAGGAACGCTAATTCAAATATTTTACTTGTTTGAATATGGCGCCTTTATTTTGAGATTCATTTTTATCCTAAATAACTGCATATTAACATATAATTCATTCCTCAAAAACGATTTTTCAGACCATCTTTGAATCTCTGGAGTCACTGGAATGTATAAAAGTCATTATCTGTTTTTAACAAACATACTTTGATGGTAAGCGGGCTTTCTGCCTCTAATTGACGATGAACAGAACAATTTCTAGAAATCTCATTGCAAGGTTACAATGACAAAAATTTTAAAATTAGTTTAATGGGCGGCTTTAAAGAGCTGTTTATGAACAGTAATGACGTATCCATTTTTCAATAATTATTTTAAAAAGGATTTTAAAGTAATTTTAAATATCCTTTAAAATTGGTTTTTGAATAAGCTATCAAGCTCAGAAATTTATAATCAGCTG
The DNA here is from genome assembly GCA_964434965.1 of uncultured Methanosarcinales archaeon. Lineage (GTDB taxonomy): Archaea > Halobacteriota > Methanosarcinia > Methanosarcinales > Methanosarcinaceae > Methanosarcina. The sequence goes on along the minus strand of CAYSWX010000060.1, from coordinate 2,312 downwards.
GTTCTCCTCGCTGTATGTCAGAAAGAGCTCAGCCACATCTTTTGAGCAAATAAACTCTATTCCCGGGATCAATTCTTCCTTCTTAAGCCCGATCATGTCTGAGGCAAGCTGACAGCACCGGAACTCTACTCCCATCTCTATGCATTCCTGAACCGAGACATCATACTTGGGTGACCCTCTCGTTTTATCTTTCTTTGCAAGCAATACTCCCATCGGTCCCCATAGAATTACCAGAACATCAAGCCCTTTAGTTCTGTAATACTTTGCAAACTTGAGAGTCTCTTGCGGGCTGGTGCTTTCGTACACCATGTTTTTTAGTAGCAGTAGTACTTTTTCAACTTTTGTCATAAGAAACCCAGGTCTGAATAATACTTTTCTGAAACAGATTACCTGGATGTATATAAAGTTTCACATTGATAATCAGGATATACCCATTATTTCGCTCGATTTATATATATTTGCCAACTCTTCAAGATGACTGCTAACTTTGCATACTTATATCTGATTTAGCTGATTCTATTTCTGTTTGAAAACGTGCCGTTGCTCTTTACTCCTGGATGTCTTGATTCATAAAGCTACAAAAATTTATAATGTCAAAAGATGGTTATAAAGCTCAATTTTGAAGTTCTGTTTGGCTGAAATTATCATCCTGATAAAAACCGGTCACCTTATATTTTTGAAAAATAATTATATAATTTATTTGAAAAGTAGAAGCAACAGGGACAATAATTAACAGGACCCGTTATGAAACCAGTATTTATAATGCCAGGTATTGAATGATGGTCTTCAGGGTCAAAAAGAATATTTCTCAGCTTAGTAAATGTTTTTTATAATATTCTTATTTTTATTGCGCCTGCATCAGTTGAATAGTTTTACCTATTATTAGAGCAGATCGCAACGGTATCAGAGAATCTCTCCAGGCATGCAGGCAAGGTAGCTTCTAGGTAAAAGCTTCTTTCTAGGTAAAAGCTTCTCAGGAGATCTTCCGAAAATTCAGTAATTCTTTCTCCCAGTGATTCTTACTCCAAATCTTCCAGTTCCGCTTCTCAGGCAGGTAAAACAAGTGACGAAGCCCAGGACTAAGTAATCTGGTACCGGGTGATGTAGAGCAGCTTTTTTCAGAAATCTCCAAACTTGGGGGTATCGTTCACTCACTGGACGTTGCTATCAATAATCTCGGGGCTGTTAAGGGGAAGATCAAATTAATTGCAGATGGGATCAATCTCTTTACCTTGAAAGCCGCTAATAAAAAGGCGACAAATATATATTTTTTATATCTGTTTTTCATTGTTCTCTAATATTAAATTATTTGCATAGTTATCGGACGATTAACCTGGTAAAAAGTTTTTTACTCACCTATACATTTAAATACTTTCTGTAATTATAATCATAGTTATTATATATGTTGTTAGGGGATTGATTAAAAATGTCTTTGCATGTTTCTGATTTCGAAAATTCAAAAATGGGAAACTCATCCAAAAAATTAACTGGAGATGAGAATTCAAACACAAAAGAAATAAGCTCTTTAATTGATAGTCTTCCTGTAACTATTTTCAGAGTCTCAAATGAGTCCTCCTGGGCAATACATTACATAAGTGAGAATGTTAATGAGTTGGCCGGTTATTCCAAGATGGATTTTCTTTCCCGTAAAATGTCCTGGTCTGATATTGTTTATCCGCAGGATATTCCTATTATCGACAGGGCTATAGAAAAATCTATGAAAACCAGGGCTCCCTATCAGGTTGAGTACAGGATCAAAAAAGCAGATGGTAGCACAGTATTTATTCAGGAACAGGCTCACCTGGTGAACGATGAAAATGGAAATGTCGCTTATATTGATGGAGTATTTTTAGATATTACTCACCAAATAAAACTGCGGGAAGAATCTCAAAGAGCTATTGTTGTTAGTATACCTCAGCCATCACTTGCCTACTTTGTAGACTCTTCGCGAAGGGTAAAATTTGCTAATGCTTATTTTGCAGACGTCTGTAACCTTAGAAGTTCGGACGAGCTTGTTGGTAAGTCACCTTCTGATATCATAGAAAGCAGTACTCTGGTAAATGGTACTGAGAAAACTAAATCGATTGCTGAAAAAGTACTGGAAACTGGAGAGGGTATCTATAACATTGAAGGTTCTGTTAAACTCAGGGGTGCGGACAGAGCGCTATCTGTGATATGTTCTGCCATGCCAATAAAAGATGAAACTGGCGTTATTGTTGGCAGTCTCATGGTACTCACTGATATGACCGAGATGAAAGATAAAGAAAAAGAGATTCAGGGCTTTTTAGATTATACTAATACTTGCCTGAAGA
>CAYSWX010000059.1:0-11004 GCA_964434965.1 uncultured Methanosarcinales archaeon | reverse complement strand
GTTTTGCCCTCCTCAGGTATGCAAGCCCGCACATTGCTAATGTGAATACTGACAGACTTGTCAGGATTGGCAGGATTCTTATCCCCCAGGGAGTATAGTTGAGGCCAAGACCGATCAGGGGCACTACTGCAATACTCAGCCCGAAGGAAAGAGCTGTCCTTTCAATGCCGTCAAGATCTGATTTTGAGGGAAAGAGCGCCGCAATCAGGGCATACCCCGGCAGGAAAAGTACAAGTGGCAGGCCAAGGATATTGCGGAACACAGTTTCACTTAATCCGGGCGTGAGCACAAAGAGATCGGTAAGGAGCACGAGCCCTATAACGGTCAATAGGTCAGAAGGAACTTTTTTTCCGGTCATTCAGGTCATCCGGCGTAAGATTTTAAAAAAATTATTATATTTCTCCAGTTTCTTTCAGGAGAGTAATTATTTTTTTCCTCATACATTTTATTCTTTCGCTATTTTCTATATTATGGAATGATTAAAATGCAACTTTCAGTTTTATTTTATCAAGTCAATTTATAATTTCATTTCTTCCAATTAATTATTACTGGTACAAACCCCTTGATATTATATTTGAATCGTTCCTATTATTTATAATTAGGAATTTTTTTTCTGTTTTATCTCTATTTTTTATAGTATTTTCCTGCGATCATTTCCTTAATTATTTTTTATTGCAGTGCGGCAGTTTTATTGTTTTATTTCTATGTATATTTTTTGATCTACCCATTTAATTTTTTATTTAATTTTTCAATATGTACTTACTCGGTAAAACTCTGCAAACATCTTTAACTTATTTATCCACAATTTTTTCGTTTAACTTACTCTCTCATTATATAAACGCGGTAAGTGGCAGATATGTTAAGTTACGCTCTAAAGTTTTAAATCTCTGAAAACGGTCTTTGAGAATGCTGGTGCAGGATTTGCGATGCTGAGTGCAGAACTTAAATAGTCTGATGTTGCTGTTTTTTGTGGAAACGGTTTTTATTCTTTATTATTTATTTTTTTTACTATCGCATTTTTCTTGTTCTCTTTATAGGCTTGTATCTCAATCGTATAATGTTATATCTCTGAAATCACTTGTCCGCTCGACGTTTTTTCCACTCTCAAATTATTATATTACAGTTAAGTTGTCAATAAATTTATATATTCGTGCCCCAGATTTCTTTCTAAAAAATTAAAGCATATTTGGGACTCAAACAGTCATTAAATCTATACAAACAACCGTGCATTAATAAGTATTAAATGGCGTTTGAGCGGCTTTAATTTTTTTCTACTGTATAATATAAACTCTAAAGGGGTCATACAAATGAGCAATGAACTTCTTATGAGCAACAGTACTCAGTACCCGGCTCATAAAGAGAACCAGCTTTTCAGGGGGACACCCTCTCAAAATATAACTGTAGTCATTCCAGCCTATAATGAAGAAGTTTCAATCGGAAGCATAGTCCTTCTAACCAAACTATATGCTGACAACGTAGTTGTTGTTGATGACGGCAGCACTGACCGTACAGCTGAAGTCGCGAGGAAAGCCGGAGCTCAGGTTATTGTCCAGGGAACCAGCAAAGGAAAAGCCGAATCCCTCAAAACCGGATTTACAGCCGCAAACGATCTGGGCGCAGATATTATAGTAACCATGGACTCCGACGGCCAGCACAACCCTGCCGACATCCCGAAGCTGGTTGCACCCATAATTAAAGGCAATGCCGAAATGGTAAACGGCAGTCGCTATCTGAATTATATGGGCAAAAACGCCTCTATCTACCGCCGCGTAGGCCAGACTATGCAGGATACAACTGCAGAAATGAACTTCAACCTCAAAATAACCGATACTCAGAGCGGTTTCCGCGCCTATGCAGCCTCTACAAAGAGCATCTTCCGCTTCAGCGGCAAAAAAACAGCGATAGAAAACGAAATGCTTGCCGATGCAGGCAGGTCAGGTATCCGCATTACTGAAGTAGAAATCGGAGCCTACAACAACCCGGGACCTTCTATCAGAAACCCGGTAAAGTACGTACTCGGAGTCCTGAAAACAGTGGCCGCAGATATAGAAGCCAACAAGCCTCTGTACTTCTACTCCGTGCCAGGCCTTGCCCTTGAAACCTGCGGCTTCTACATGGGTTTCAAGTTCATGGAATCCTTCTTCCTGGGCAACGCAAGCCTTAACTTCGGGCATACCTTCCTGATGGTCTTCCTCGCCCTTACAGGTGCATACATGACTCTCAGGGGAATAATCGAACATTCGATGGCAGGAGCGTACAAGCAGACCGAGCCCGCCTGATATTTGTCTAAATAATGGCTATTTAACTCAATATAATGTTAATTAGATTCAAGAATTTACTACAATTGAAATCTCAAATAACTATTCAGGTTCATATCTCATAGTCTCAAAACGAGTAGAATTTTGGTTTTGATTCTCCTGGTGCCTGAATAGTTATTCTTGATTTATATCTCTCAGTCTCTTTATATATCGTCAAATTTTTGGGTTTTATTAAATCTCTAGATATATCATTCTGGGGTTATTCGGATGAATAATAAATTGATGATGGGAAATACCTAGCTACTATCAAAAAAAGAGAAAATTCCAGATGTAAGAGGAACATCCTCTCAAAATATAACCGTGATTCTTCCTGCCTTCGATGAGGAAGTCTCCATAGGCAGCATAATCCTCCTTACGAAGCCCCACTGTGACAACGTAATCGTGGTCGATGACGGCAGCTCTGACCGCACAGCCACAATTGCCAGAAAAGCAGGAGCACATGTGATTGTGCACGAGGTTAATCAGGGCAAAGGTGCAGCCCTCAAGACCGGCTTCGCAGCCGCAAGTGATCTGGGTGCAGATATTATAGTCACCATGGACTCAGACGGCCAGCACAACCCTGCGGATATCCCGAAGCTCGTTGCCCCAATCATTGACGGCACTGCCGAGATGGTAAATGGCAGTCGCTACCTTAGTCATTCGGACAAAAATACCCCCATCTACCGTCGTGTCGGCCAGACTATCCTTGATACTGCCACAAATATGAATTCTGGCCTCAGGATAACAGATTCCCAGAGCGGTTTCCGCGCTTTTGCAGTTTCAACAAAAGACGTTTTCCGGTTCAGCGCGCAGGGCATGGCAATTGAAAGCGAAATGCTTGCTGATGCAGGCAGGTCAGGGTTGCAGATCAAAGAAGTTGAAATCGGGGTAAGGTATGACGTTGACGGTTCAACAATAAGCCCGATAAAGCACGGTTTAGGCGTTCTTGTCATGGTCTTAAAAGATCTCGAGTTTAACAGGCCTCTATATTACTTCACAGCTCCTGGAATTGCTCTTGGGTTAGGGGGGCTGTATATGGGTGTGAATTTTTTTCACGAATTTACCCTCGGTAGAGGTCTGAATTTTGGGCCTACAATGGTTATGGTCCTGCTTATCATTGTAGGGACTTTTATGGCAGTGACAGGGATTTTGTTACACTCGATGGCTGCAGTTATGAGGGAAACGAAGGCGGCTTAAACTCGGAAACTAAGTTTTCAGGATGCGGTTAATCCGATTATTATATGTTTTTTAATGTGATTTCCTGAATACACTTTATATCTTAAAAATATAGAAAAGTTTTAATAAATGCGGGTTGTTTAATAAGTGTTTAATTATTTTAAAACAGAATGGGTTATTTGATGAAATTATTAGCGTTTGTGTCCACTATTGACCTAAAATACAAACTGGGATGTACACCTGCGTGGTGGCAGTTACTGAAAGCCCTCCATGAAACTGGAAATGAGGTCGTGGTAGTTCCTTACCTTGGAGGGGCAGTGGAAAGCCTCTGGTGGAGAACTTACGAGAACTCGTGTAAGCTTGAAAGCATCCTTTATAATAACTTCCTCAAGTCTCAGGTCAAAATATCTTCTCCCTCAAAAACAAATAGTCTTTTTTCTCCTCTTACAAAGAATTTGATCAATCTTGATGTTAAGCCAAAGATAAAAAAACAACTTCAGGACATCATTAATAACGAAAAAGACCTTGATTTTATTTTTTTCATGAATATCCCTCTAAACCATATTACAGGAATTCCTTCTGAACTAAAAGAAGAATTCGGGATTCCCTGTCTTTACTATGATGGAGATATGCCTACAATCCTTCCGAAATATGCATTATCGAGAGGCTTTAAGTTTGATTATTATACAAACGCTGACCCTTCCGAATACGATGTATTTTTTATAAATTCAAAAGGCGTAATTGAAGACCTCGAGGAAGCCGGTGCAAAAAATGTAACACCCCTCTATTATGCAGCAGATGCAGACCTTTTTGCCCCCGTAGATGTTGAACAGACAATTGATGTCTCATTCTACGGCCACGGAAGCGAGCTGCGGGAAGAATGGATGACGAATATGATTGCAAATCCCAGTAAAAGGCTTCCCAATACCAATTTCTCCGTAGGAGGTGGCAATTTCGGGATCGACATGGGTAATGCAAAGCTCATCGGGCCTGTTTCATACAGTGCATTCCGCGAATTCTGCTGTAAAAGCAAGATTAACCTGAACATTACCAGGTGGTCCCACACTAATATATATGCTTCTGCCACAGCCCGGCCTTTTGAACTTGCAGCTTATGGAGCCTGCATTGTTTCCCAACCGTACAAGGGGATAGATGAGTGGTTTGAGGTTGGGAAGGAAATTATTGTTGTCAACAGTGAAGATGAAGCTGTAGAAACTTATGAATGGTTATTGTCCTCTGATGAAGAAAGGTTAAAGATTGGTGAAAGAGCCAGGCAGAGGATTTTGAAGGAACATACGTACAGGCATAGGGCTGAGACGATTATTTCAATGGTAGGTAGGTTAAATTGAATATATTATACTTTCATCCTCATTTTACGTATCCAGGGGGAGCAGGAAAATTTGTACTGGAAACGGGTGAAAGGCTTGCAAAGATGGGACATAATGTAACAGTTTTAGCACAAAGTGGTGACCCTAAGATAATAAAAGATTACCCTGACGTTAAATTCAAATTCATTGGAGGTCCACTTCCAAATACGATTTCTCACTGGGTTCGGTTTCCTCTATTGATGAAGAGAATTTTTAAAGTTACAAAGGATATGGATATTGATGTAATTTTTCCCCAGGTGTTCCCAGCTAACTATTGGGGGTTTTTATATAAAAGGGAACATCCTGAGATTCCATGTATATGGTATTGTCATGAACCGAGTGCTTTTGTCCATAATTATGAGATTATTAATGGACTAGATGAACCTATGAAAACTTTAACTTTAGTTTCAAATCCTATAATGAAACAGGTCGATAAATATATTGTGAATTTTGCTGATAAAGTTTTAACTAATAGTTTTTTTTCTTCTAATAATATCAAAAGAATATACAATAGAGATTCAATAGTAGTATACCCTGGTGTAGATATCTCGAAGTTCAAGCCAGTAGAAAAAAAGGAAAACTATATCTTTTCTATTGGGAGATTGACAAAATTCAAAAGAATGGATTTACTTCTAAAGTCAATGGTACGTTTGAAGGACAAAAACATACATCTTTATATTGGTGGTGATGGAGAGGAAAAAAATAATTTAGTTTCAATGTCTAAAGAACTTGGAATCTTCGATGATGTCACTTTTCTCGGGAAAGTTCCTGAATCTCAGCTGAATTCTTATTATTCTAAAGCAAAGGCTGTGATTTTTCCAACCAATGGAGAACCTTTTGGTATTGTTCCAATCGAGGCGATGGCTTCTGGAACTCCCGTAATTGCAGGTATAAATGGTGGAGTTGTTGAATCTGTAATAGATGGTGTAACTGGGTATTTAGTTGATCCAGCAGATACAGATAGTTTGGTCATGAAGATTGATGAAGTAGTTACAAATCCCGATTTGTGTAATCTGATGTCTAAAAATGCAAGAACCCATGTTGAAAAAAATTTTACATGGGATTTAACCACAAAAAAGCTTCATGAATTTATGACATTTTCTATGAAGAGTTGAACTCAATGAAAATTGCATTTGTAACATTTGAATATCCTCCTTTTATTATTGGTGGAGCCGGAGTATATTCATTGCATATTACTCGTGAGCTTGCAAAATTGGGTCATCAAGTAGTTGTATTTACTCCTAATATTTTGGAAAGTGATCCTGAATCTGATATCTCTAATTTAAAAATTTGCAAAATATCTGTCAATAAAAAATTGCCATTTAAAGCGTTACAATTCTGGTTAGGACTCCCTTCTGAGATTAAAAAGTTTGAAAAAGATACTCAATTTGATATCTTACATTTTAATGGTCTTTCTTATTGGTTTTTTAAAAAGAAACTTTCAAAGGCAAAGCATATTGTTACAGTTCATCATTTAGTTAATGATGCAGTAATAAATAATAATTTAAGTTTTATTTCAAGAATGAAAGATCTTAGTGGTGAAAACAGTTTTTTCATGTCCTTTCTTGAAAATAAATGCATCAAATCTTCAGATAAACTAGTTGCAGTAAGTAATTTCACAAAAAAACAGATCGTTAATTCATATAATGTTGATCCTGATAAAATTGAAGTAATATATAATGGAATTGATTTGAGCAGTAATTCATTTACTGAATATGAAATTTCAATGGTTAGAAAACAACTTAACCTTCCCCAAAGGCCAATTCTTCTTTTTGTTGGAAGAATAGACGATCCTCGAAAAAATTTAAATTTTTTATTAAAATCTATAAAACAAGTTTTAGAAAACATAGATGTCACTTTACTTGTAGTAGGAAAAGGCGATCAAACCAGGGCAAGATTACTCATAACTTCCCTGGGAATTTCCAATAATGTAGTTTTCACAGGATATGTAGATGAAAATTTTCTTAAAATATGTTATAGCTTGTGTGATATTTATGTATGTTCTTCTAACTTAGAAGGATTTGGCTTAACAATTTTGGAAGCAATGGTTGCTGGCAAACCTATTGTGGCTACAAATGTTGGAGCAATATCTGAATTAATGAGTGATGATAATAGTGGAATTTTAGTTGAACCTAATGATATTAATGGTATGTCAAATGCGATTTGTACTATCTTACAAGACAACATATTTAAAAAAGACGCCGGGCACGAAAATATGTCAACTATCAAAAATAAATTTGACTGGAATAAGAATGCAAAGGAAACTGAAAACCTGTATATTTGTAGTCTTAATTGTAAGTAAGTAGCTATTTAATTCATCAAAAGGCAGTTGATCACTATTGATCTTTGTATACTTGATATGCGTGGATGTTAAACCCTCGAAAAATGAAAAACGAAATCAATAATCATCAATTTCTAAAAATTATTTTTACATGAAATCTTCCGTAAATATCTTCAGCAAACTGAAATTTTTCTTTCAGTATTTTTATGTCTTGTATAAAATTAACAAATTAATCAATAAAATAACATAAAATTAAAATTTTGTGACACTTTGTCATCTAAATAATTGTTGTTCCGAATATGTAAAATTACAGAAATATCTGCGGAAAGCAATTGCAGTAAATGATGCTATGTAGGTGAACATATGAAGTCCCAAAAACTAAAGCTCATTGCTATTACTACTTATTTACTTCTTTCTGTGCTTGCTCTATACTTTAAAGAATTTCCAACGATTATAAACGCATCAATAACTAATTTCTTCATATCTATTGTAGTTTTTACTTTAATTTTGCTGTTAGTCTACGGGGCATTTCTAATAAAAAAAACAACAGATCTTTATTTACTACTACCACAGTCTCTTATCATTGCTTTTATTGCAAGGGCAGTACCCAATCTAAGGCTATCATACCCACCACTTCATGATCCGTATTTCCATTATGTTTGCACTTTAAATGTCCTCGAATATGGTACGTTAAAGCCGATATTGGGATGGTGGTATAGTCTTTTAGATAGGCAATTGCACTGGCCTGATATGCATTTAATCACAGTTGTATTGGAAAAAGTGACTGACATTAATACTATGCAATTTTTTAGATTTCAAGAGCCTGCTATGGGAATTCTATTTTTCCTGGCTGTTTTTTTGCTGGCTAAAACAGTGACAGAAAATAATGATGTAGCATTAATGGCTGGATTATTTGCGTCTATCAATGATATTACAATTTTCTATCAGTCTGAGTATCATCCACAGGGACTATCATTTGTTTACTTTATATTTTTGTTCTATTGTTTTATAAAATCCAGACAAGTAATTGGTGTATGCTATCGTTTTATTTCTCTAATTTTTATCATAGTTTTCGCACTGTCTCATTATTTTGTGCCATTCTTCCTGGCAATTGTTTTTTCTTCATACGTTGTCGTAACATTGATGACAAGATTTTTTTCTTATTTTAGTGTTATACGGAATAAATATAGCAATATCTTTGAAAATGTAACATCTGATTATGCGTATTTTTTAATTGTAATTATCTTTTCACTTTCTTGTCATTTATTTGTTTTTTCTGGAGCGCTTAAAGACTTTCTGAGAATGGCAGGTGGATCTGTCGCACCGGCACAATTAGTTTCAATTGGAAGTAGTAGTGTCCCTTTGTTTACATCCATCTTATCTTCATGTAAATGGGGATTATTTATTCTAGCAATTATATCAATAATATTAATATTTGCTACAAAAAATGTAAACGAATTTCGTTTGGGGACAATAACATTAGTTATTATTTTTGGCAGTGTTGCTGGAAATTATGTTGTAAATTCGCCTTTGGATCGGTTAATTGGGCTTTATGCACCATTTGCAGCTATATTTGCATCCTTAACTTTGCACAGATATGTTCATGGCAATTTTGGAGGTATTCATAAAAATAGAAAAGTAATTGTTTCTGTATTTATTGCTTCAATACTTATGACTGCTGGATTTTTTAATTCGCAGACACCTGCTTACTTCTTTAAGGATACAAGAATTGATACATATTATTGGTACTCTGATAGATTACCGTCCATGGATGAGTATAAAGGTGCTGGAGAGTGGATAGGTACTTTTTCAGGTAAAAATCCAGTCTATGAAACTGAATTTGACACTCGTATAATCCCATTTTATTATGGTAAACAATCGGACAACTCCTTAATTTATAATCCCGCGATTCATTCTTTACATTATGCAATGATAAATCCGAAGATCCCATATGTTCATAAAAAAGCTTCATCTCACTTAAATCTTATATACAGTAACAATGAATTGAATATATATTTGTAAAGTTTGTGTTTCCATTCACGTTTCCCTCTCTCTTTAACCGACTTCCAGCATATATGTCTTCAAAACAATAACATCTTTTATGTTATTGTTTTTGGAGATCTATCTGAAAATCTACAGTATGTTACTTAACTGAAGCTTCGTGAAATGGATACTAGGAAACTTTAATGAAGGTACAAAGTATAAAATTATTTATGGATGTTAATTTTGATACAATGTATATTGCACTTGATTTTTATATTATATGATTTAAATATTTATGCTCATATGAGGCAGATTTAAAAATGAGAATATTACACATAAATAATACTTTTAAGCCTATTGGTGGTGCTGAAGTTTATCTAAGGTCATTGAGCAGTACTTTCCAGGAACAAGGGCATGAAATCTTTCTGTTTGCAATTGACGATGAAGAAGCTATTGAAGAAGGTAATCTCTTTGTATATAGAGATATCTTCAAGCGTGGCCCTTTAAAATATTTTTTATGGTATTATTTCAACCCCTCATTATTTAATCATCTGAAAAGATGGATTAAAAAAGTGAATCCTGATATAATTCATATACATAATAATGGTAAATTTGCATCATCTGTTTTATTAGCTGCAGGTAATATTCCTGTTGTACAAACTGTTCATGATTATACAATAATATGTCCTACTTCTTTTTGTATTAATTCTGAATGTATGCCTTGTGCAGGTGGTTTTGGAATTAAGTGTCCTAAAAATGAATGCATCTCATGGGCAAGATATGTATATCAGCGATTACCTGAGTATATACTAAAATATTTATTAAAAAAACATGTGAATTTATTTTTAACACCAAGCAGAGCATTGCAGAATAGCCTCATAAAATGCGGATTCCAAAATGCCGTACACTTCCCGAATTTTGTAAATGTAAATGACTTCAAATACGATTTCGATAAAATAGAACCTTGTAATGTGCTTTATGTTGGAAGACTTTCAAAAGAAAAGGGCGTTGAGTATATTTTGGAAGCTTTCCCTAAAATTATAGAAGCACACCATTCGTGTACACTAAATATAATTGGCGATGGCCCAATAAAGTCAAGCTTATTGAAGCTAGCAAGCGACTTAGGCATTGAAAAACAAGTACTATTTCATGGAAGGGTATCAGGTGATCCACTAATTGAAGCATTTCAAAAAGCAAATGTAGTTGTTATCCCTTCTATTGTTTCGGAAACGGGTCCAATAGTTGCATATGAAGCAATGGCATCAGGTAGGCCGATTGTGGGAAGTAATATTAATGGTATTCGTGAGTCGGTTGTGGATTGTGAAACTGGCTTTTTAGTAGAACCAAGAAATTCAGATCAAATTGCAGAGAAAGTCATAAAACTTCTATCTGATCAAGAACTTGCAATAAAGATGGGGGAAAAGGCCAGGGAAAATTGTCTTATTTATTTCAATAAAAAAAATCATTGTTATAAATTAAAAGTTATTTATGAAAATGTGATCTTGGGAAAAATCGATCGTATCATGAGTAATTGACTTATTTGGGCCTTTTGCAATTGAAACATTATTTTGCGTACACTTCAAATGAAGTGGAAAATGAAAGCTTTACTAATTTGAAAGGAAGGTACAACAGGACCATCTTTTTGATCCAAAATAATTTGGTTGATTTGGTTATTCATAATGACTCTCATGAGAAAATGAAATAACAACCTCTCTAACTTATCCTATCAGAATTTTTGGTGCACTGTCTATTTATTTTATATCTTCTTAAAAATTTATGATCTTGGTTTTCGTATAATGTTAGACATGTACGTAAATATATAAGTAGGCCGATTAATTAAATGATAACTGTATATCTCAGCTCTGCTAAAATATTCTTTCATGACTTTTCTTCGTTCTTC
>CAYSWX010000058.1:0-11842 GCA_964434965.1 uncultured Methanosarcinales archaeon | reverse complement strand
GCACAGATATGGGGAAGGCTATGGAAATCATGCTCGAGAAAAAGATAGGTTCACTTCCGGTTCTGGAAGATGGAATGCTACGCGGTATTATTACAGAGAGTGATTTCCTGCGAAGTTTTGAATTTTAACAGGAGTTTTGGAATAAGACTTCTGCTAAATCGAAACAGAGCTAAATCGAAACAGAGCTAAATAAGCCAAACTGAAAATAAGCCAGACTGAAACCCGGAAAAGATATGAAAAGATCCGGATTCGATTTAAAGAGTTTGGGAAAGGAGGCAAACTTCTTGGCTGGACAGACCAGAATAAACTCTGTATTCTGGATTTTCTGAGATCTTGGAGCGTAGCTTGTCTTAAAATAGAGACTCAACAGAGATGCGGAAAATGCTTTCTAATTGCCCGATACCTCCCAATCAGTCTGTACTTATACAGAGCTTGCAGTAACAGAGCTTGTAAAAAATAGGCAGAAATTGAGTAAAATATCGAGATTTACAGTTTAATTGTGAAGTTTACATTTGATTCAAAAACTATAATTGTTAATACATATATATTGTAAAAGTGAAGGAGGTATTCCATGAATGTGGCGGACATCATGAGTTCACCTGTGTACGTTATAAACGTAGATGAACCCGTGTCACATGCAAGAAATCTGATGTTAAGACACAGAATCAGTACATTGCTTGTCCTCAACAAGGGCAAAATGGTGGGAATCGTCACGAAATCAGACATCACCAACCGCCTGGCTCAGGCTGAACCTCTCTGGAGGAGACGGCCTATAGACCAGATCCCTATCAAGTTGCTGATGACAGAGTCCGTAATCACCATTTATCCTGAGGCCTCCATTTCCCAGGCAGTCGCCTTGATGCTTGAGAACGTGGTACATAACGTTCCGGTGGTAAAAAACGATATCGTAGGTATTGTTACCAGGACAGATATAGTGCGCTATGTTGCCGAACATCCAGAAGGAATAGAAACAAAGATTCCCAGACTGATGACCGAAGATGTAATTTCTGTTCACAGGCACCACACAATCAACCATGTCATAGACGAACTGAATAAAAATGAGATTGAGAGAGTAATCGTTAAAGACGATGCAGGAAAACCTGTTGGACTGATTTCGAGGAGAAGCATTGCCTTAAATCTTTTAACTGATAACGAAGGCAAACTTTCAACAAAAAGTATCAAGATGACACGGAAGTCCTCACCTGGAGGTCAAAAAACTTACAGGTATGTGAAAGAAGTGCCCTTAATAGCAGAAGACATCATGATTTCTCCAATAATGTCCATTGATATAAACGAGAAAATTAGCGATGCTGCAAAAAAATTGATTGAAGAAGGAATGAATGCCCTGCCTGTAAGTGAAGATGAAGAAATAGTAGGAATATTGAGCAGGACCGACATTATGAAAGCCGTGCTCTGAAAAGGATATTATGAAAGCCGTATTCTGTAAAGGATACTCTGAAAGTGGATTGGGAAATAAGTACAGTAACATTGAGAATAAAAGAGGAGCAAAACACCTTTAAAAGTGTAAAACTAATTAATTATGATAGTAAATCCACGGCAGCATGTATTGCGGAGGTATATACGGTAAAAAGAACAAAAAGAGGATCGCTTAAAGCAAAAGAAGGATGCAAATAAAACTTGGAAAAATGGATGTATTAAAGTCTGTAAAAACGCAAGAACGTCTATAAAAACGGAAATTGCGGAGAATCAAAAATTAGAACTCTGGATACGCATGAGGTGAAATGCATGCAAGTTAAAGACATAATGGTACAACCACACAAGATTGATAAGTCAGACACCATATCTCACGCCCTTGATCTCATGGAAAAGAAAGACACAAAGCGTCTGCTTGTAGTCCATGACAACCAGGTACTCGGAGTACTTACCATGAGAAGTCTGACAGAGCAGCTCGGAACTCGCAGGAAACAGAGCAAACCAGCATCCTCTTTGCATGTTGCAACAGCCGTATCCGATAACTTTGTAAAGGTTTTGCCAGATACTGACATTAAAGATGCCCTTATCCTTATGAAAAAGAAAGGGGGCGTGATCATTGTCAGTGATAATGGAAACGCAATGGGATGGGTGACCCCACAGGAGTTCATGAAAGTAAACCGTTTCACAGGTTTTGTCGGGGAAGTAATGGAAAAATACCCGATCACTGTCAGCCCTTCAGACCGTGTAAGCCACGCCAGGCGCCTGATTCTTGATAAGAATGTGGGAAGACTGCCTGTAATCGAAAACGGAAAACTTGTAGGAATCATTGCAGAAGATGATATCGCTTTTGCGATGCGCTCTTTCAGGGATCTGGTAGCTGACAACCAGCAGGACTCCAGAATTAAGAACCTGCTTGTTGGAGACATTATGACCCGCAGTGTGGTCAGTGTGCACACCAATACCCCTCTTTCAGATGCGGTAAATAGCATGCTGGAACACGATGTTGGAGGTGTTCCTGTCCTCAATCTGGAAGAAGAGCTAGTTGGTTTCCTCGCACGCAGGAATGTCATAAATACAATTAAGGAATGAAAACTTAAAGAAGAAAAGAGAGAAAGAAAAAGGTCTGCCCTTTCAGGGACAGGCCTTTATGATATTTCAAGATTTACTGTTTAATACTTCCTTTATTACCCGTTATTGGTTTTCACCAAATTATTAATTCTCGATAATTTACTATTAATTCACTATTTCTATTACGAATTTTACTGAGCCGCTGTGATGGCTTCTGTTTTAGAATGACCTGTCTCCGCCAAGTAAGCCGCCAAGTACGCCGCTGCCACCAATGCCAGTCTGTTCATCCCGGCGGCTGTAGGCAGAAGCTGCAAAAATCCTGTCGGCAAGGCGCGAGAAGGGCAGGCTCTGCATGTATACAGTACCGGGGCCTGTGAGGGTAGCAAGGACAACTCCTTCACCGCCAAAGAGGGCATTTTTAAAATCTTTAGACCATGTTATATCATAAGTCACATCTTCGGTAAAAGCTGCCACGCAGCCAGTGTCAACTTTGTATGTCTCACCCGGAGCCAAGTCTTTTCTTATTACTGTACCTCCGATATGAACAAAAGCTAGGCCGTCACCTTTCAGTCTCTGGAGAATAAAACCTTCACCACCGAAAAGCCCTGCACCGAGTTTGCGGGTAAAAGCTACTTCCACTTCCACGCCCCGGGCAGCACAGAGAAAAGCATCCTTCTGGCAGAGAACGCTGCCTCCAAACTTTGAAAGGTCAAGGGGAAGAATCTTGCCCGGATAAGGAGCCGCAAAAGCTACATGCCCTTTTCCAGAACCCTTGTGAATAAAGCTTGTAATAAAGAAACTCTCTCCTGTCAGGGCTCTTTTAAGACCTTTTTTCAGACCTCCCAGGAGTCCACCACCTTCGCTTCCCATACTTGTCTGCATCTGGATTCCGGGTCCCATATATGCCATAGCACCGGCTTCTGCCTGAACAGCCTCGCCTGGATCAAGCTCAATCTCAACGATCTGCATATCGTCGCCAATAATCTCGTAGTCGATATCGTCAGCCATTTTGTAGCCTCCTGGCCTACTTTGAAATTTACGTACAGAAGAAATAAGAAGCCACATACTTAAAAAGATTTTTGATAAGCTGGCTTATTCATTATAAACCAGCAGATTTCTTCAGGACGACTTTCCTGAAGTATGTGAAGAAAGGATAACATATTTCATGCCCGAAAACAGATAAATAAATATGAATAAAGGGGAAAATGAGGAAATAGGTCCTGACTTTGTTGCGCGGCTGGCTGGCTTTCTGGGATTTGATGAAGGGAGAGTTCAACACCTTTTTGAAAAAAACTATCTTGTAAGGAACTGGGAAAAGCATGAGTATTTGTTCCGCTTCGACAAAGAAGTTTCCCGCATAGAAAGAGGAACAGTGCTTTACGAAAAAAGGGATTCTTTTGAAGTAATTATGGGCTTTCCCAAAATCAGGAGAGCGATGGTGCTGGACCCCACTATAAAAAAACATTTCAGCGGGCTTGAAAAAGTAGCTGTTGAAGAAAAAATGAACGGGTATAACGTAAGGGTCGCAAATGTAAAAGGCAATATCCTGGCAATCACACGGAGCGGCTATATCTGCCCTTACACTACTGAAAGGGCAAATGTAAAACTGAACCTGAAGTTTTTTGACGATTTCCCGGATCTTGTGCTCTATGGGGAAATGGTAGGCCCGGACAACCCTTATGTTCCAAAAGAAATCTACGGTATCGAATCCGTGGAGTTCTATATTTTCGATATCCGGGAAAAGGACACAGGAAAACCTCTGCCCACTTCAAAAAGGCGGAAGATGATGGAAAAATACGGCTTTTTGCAGGTGAGGTCCTTTGGAGAAATTCCCCTGGAAACAGCCCCAAAAGAAATCGCAGACATCATCCGGAAGCTGGGGAAAACCGAGCATGAAGGCGTAGTAATAAAAGACCCTTATATGGTTCTTCCACCTTTGAAATATACGTCGTCCCAGAGTAACTGCTCTGACCTCAGGCACGCCTTCAAGTTCTACAATGAAGCAGGACGGGATTACATGCTCTCCAGAATTGTTAGAGAAGGTTTCCAGACAGTAGAATGGGATGAAGATGAAACCGACTTTGAAAAACGCTGCACACAGCTTGGGGAAAGCATTCTGAGCCCCCTGAGAGACTCAATCAGGACTGTAAAGAACGGGCAGAGGATCTATGAAGAGGTCAGAATCCGGGTAAAAGACCCGAAAACTGCAACAGAATTCGAGAATTACCTCAAAAGGCTTGGAATTGATGCGATTTTTGAAGAACCGCAACCGATAGGAAACGAGTACCTGATAAACATCAAGAAAGTTAATAAAAGCACCAATGATAAAACTCAGGCAATCTGGGAAGGAGAACTCTGGTGACAGGATTTACCTGAAAATAGAATCTATTTTCGGTTAATCTATTTTCGGTTATTTTTGGTTTGTTTTGTTTTCCCAGGTTGATTTTTTCTAATAGCTTTTCTTTTCTTGATTGATTTTCTTGATAACAGTGCGAAAAGAAATATATTGAAGTATATTAATACCAGTGGCAGATACAAAGTTAGCGAAAGCCATAGTCTAAAAGTTGCAGTTTTGAAGAGAATTGCGAATTTCAAAAATCTGTTGCCTGAGAAACATTAAAATTCGATTAATCCTCAATCTCAGAACAAATCCTCAGTCTCAGAATGAACTCAACATATTTGGAAAATACTCCAATACATTTGAAAATACTCCATACATATCATTATTTAGAAAAAATTTATTCATAAAAGGGGACTTACAATGGTAAATGTTGCAATTATAGGGACAGAAAAAAGCGGCAGGACTTCCCTTGCCGCAAATCTCGGGAAAAAAGGAACTTACTCTGACATAACAATGTACAATAATGATAAGGAAAGCCGTAAAATTGTTTTTGTGGATGCCCACACCTATCCGAAAACTCTTAAATCCCTGATTACGGCACTGAATGTTTCCGACATTGCAGTCCTGTGCATTCCTCCTCAGGGTCTGGACGCCCACACCGGGGAATGTATCATTGCGCTGGACCTGCTCGAATTTAAACATGGAATTATTGCCCTGACAAAATCGGACAGCACGCACATGTATGCGATTGATGAGCTGAAAGCAAAGTTAAAAGTAATCACTGCAGGAACTGCACTTCAGGACTGGGAATGTATTTCCCTTAACACAAACAAAAGCGCAAAGAACCCCTTTGAAGGCGTAGACGACCTTAAAGCCAGAATAAATGAGATGGCAGAGAAAATAGAAGCCGAAGAGGCTGAACTTAACAGCCTGCCTGCAAGGATCTTTATAGACCACGCCTTCAATGTCACAGGAAAGGGATGTGTTGTCCTTGGGGTTGTCAAGCAGGGCATCTCAAAGGATAAAGATAAGACTAAAATTTTCCCACTGGATAAGGATATCGAAATCCGCTCGATCCAGAGCCATGATGTAGACATCACCGAAGCACCAACCGGTACAAGGGTAGGGATGCGCCTTAAAAATGTCCAGGCTAAGGATATCGAGAGAGGTTTCATCATTTCAGATAAAGAAAACGTAACCACTGACTATACTCTGGAATGTACCATTTCAAAATTCACAAAGAAAATAGAACCTGCAAGCGTCCTTCACCTTTTTGTCGGTTTGCAGTCTGAACCTGTGCGCGTTGAAAAAATCCTGGTTGATGGAAATGAAGTAAAAGAAGCAAAGCCTGGAACTACCTGCGTACTGGAACTTTCAGGAAACAAAAAAGTTGCCTACAGCAAAGAAGACCGTTTCCTGCTTGCAAACCTCGACCTGACCCAGCGCTTTGCAGGTTATGGATTTTCGAAATAAGATAACCTAAAACGAACTAAAACGAAATACAAATGAGATAAAATCGAGCCATATCACAAAGAGCCGGATTAGAAGAAGTTGAGCTAAAAATAATAGGATGAAAAAGGAACAAATAAAGAAGGAAAAAACATGGCTCAGGGGACAGACAGGAACCTTTACGGCAGGGTCTTTCACAGGAATGTTTGCTGGCAGCGTTCTTATGAAAGAGTGGAATGTGAAGAGATCGTAATGGCACTTTACGGTAGCCTCAGAAATGGACTGTATAACAGTCGGCGCTTAAACCTGCCAAACAGGTCGGACTTTCTTGGGATGACAAGAATCAACGGATATGCCCTCTACTCCCTGGGCCCTTACCCGGCTGTCTACCCGTCTGATGACAGTTATGTGGTTGCAGAAGTGCGCAAGTTTTCAGGAAAGCAGCAGCTAGAGGTTGCAAAATCCATTGATTATATGGAGCTTTTTGGCGGGTACCACAGGGAATATGTGGATCTTGAAATAGAGCAACAGAAAGTAAGGGGTTTTATTTATGTTTATGATGAAAAACCCGAAACTGCAGTAATTGAGCATGGAGATTGGGCAAGATACCTTAAAGAAAAAGAGTCATCTGAGTGAAAGAATCGAAATAAATAAAGAGGGAAAGGAAAGAGGGAAAAAAAATCGAGAAATGAAGAAAATAAAAATAGGTAAGAAAGTACAGAATAGTACCAAAAACCTTACGTTTTTCTTAAAATCTTAAAGTTTTCTTAAAATCTTAAAGTTTTCTTAAAATCTTAAAGTTTTCTTAAAAACTCGAGGCTCTTGATCCCCTCTTCGACCGAAGCCATTTCAGTAACAAAGATTCCTTTGTAGTTTGAGAGCTTTTCCATAACATGATTCCAGTCTATGGTACCCTCTCCGATAGGGAGATGTTCATCTTTTTTGCCCATGTTGTCGTGGATATGCACATGGGAAATCCGGTTTCCCAGCTGGTCCAGAAATTCATCTATAAGTCCAACAGTGTTTGCATGACCGACGTCAAAGGCAAAGCCAACGTTGTGGCTCCCGACTGCATCAAGCATTTCCTGTATTTCATCAGGGTATTTACCGAAAATCTTTGGAAAATCTGGCATGTTTTCAACAGCTATCAAAACCCCGAGATCAGCTGCAAAGTCACATAACTCCCGGATAGAAGCAAGGTTTGTCATATAGGCCTGATGAGGGACCTGCGCCCCATAAGGAGAGAGATATCCTGGATGTACCACAGCCAGATTCACGTAATTAGAGGCAAGAATCAGGTAATTCTTCATCTGCCTGAGGACTTCTGCACGGATAGAGTCATTCAGGCCTGCAAGGTTCATATCTGAGAAAGGCAAATGCAGAGTAAGCTCCAGGCTGGTGGTATCATAAATATTCTTAAGGTTCTGAACGTTCTTGCTGCTCAGGCATTGGGAGCCTTCCTGCACGATTTCCCAGCCTGTATACCCGTGGTCTTCGAGCGTATACGCCCACTTAAAAGGATCCTCAACGACCGCTCGTGATGAGAAACTAATTTTATGCAGTTGCATGATGACGATTCAGCCCCTTAATTCACTTCTTTTATTAAGCTTTATTAGCTAAGTTTCATATAGCTGAACTTCGAGACTTCAGCCCCTTTCCACATATTCCATTCCTACTTCAACAACCGGTACTCCTTCTTCGGTAAGAGGCAAAAGCCACTCAAAAAGCCTCTCCATTTCCTCGGAAGAATCTGCCCTGATAGCGACTTCGATTGACCCTAGAGGCTCTTCTTCAGCAGGAACACTGGGTACTCCGACAAAGGCTGCCTGCTTGTTGAGCAAAAAACTAACCGAAATCCCTTCTCTGGACAGTCCTTTATTGAAAGCCTTGTTACGGATGCTATCTATGATTTGTTCCCTGCGAATAAGTCCATGCAGGGTAAGCAGGAGATCAAGCCCTCCCTCGCCTGTAATACGGAAAGAGGGGGAAACTCCTTTTTCGGAATCCATTGAGTCAATATTTTCTTTTTGGAGTTCTATTCCTGTAAAAAGGCCTGAAATTGCTTTAATAACCTTTTCAGGATCTTCTGTAGGATATACAGATGCTAAAACCTTTACACTTATCATGAGTGTACTCCATTTATATTTTCAAATGTTATTGTTTTAAATGTTATTGTTTCAAATTTATTATTTCAAGTGTTTTTGTTCCATAAGGTTTTCAGTTGAATTCTGCTTTCGGCATTGCTCAACAGAGATAACCTGAAAATAGCTGGTTGTCTTCAGGAAAGATTAAGCCATCGAATTTGCTCTTAAAACGTTATTTGCAGAGCTTATTCTTGAATATTATCCTGCCAACATTTTCTTGAGATATTATTTTTCCGGGCTTGACCCTAAGTAATTACTCAAAACATCGATAACATCTTTTCTGAAAGTCTCAAGCGTAAAGTTATTTTCGATTTCCACATTAGAAGCATCTATTGCTTCTCCCATACCCCAGCTGAGTTCTCTTTCATCCCTGTGGCGGAGACCTTCGATACTGTTCATATCGTCGCTTCTTCCCCTTTTCTGGACCCTGGAAAACCGAACTTCAATGGGAGCATAAATGGAAATCAGGATAAAGCCTTTTCCGAATTCTTTCCTGAAGCACTCAACTTCGGCAATCCCGCGCACGCCGTCCACAACTACAAGTTCCGAGCCTGTTTCCCTTATCTGAGAAACACAGCGCCTGGCAACGGCGTCCATACCCTCACATTTTCGAAGGTCCGTTGCAACCATTCCGGTATTGGAATCGTTAGGTTCAAGCCCACGCTTCAGTACTTCCTTCCGGATCACATCACCCATAATAATAACAGGAATGCCCATCTCGGCGGCAATCCTGGAAGCTTCGGATTTTCCCGAAGCTGGCATGCCTACGAATGCTATTATCTTCATCAAAAATTACCTTTTAAACCTGGATATCTAGATTTTAATTATAAGCCTGAGCGATAAAACTGACTAAAAGCTTCAATTATATTTTAGCTTCAATTAAGTTTACAGTTACACTTTCATAGAAACCTAAACTCGAGTTAGTAAACTTAGATCATTAAATTTGATAAAAACTTGAATAGTATGATATTCAATAGTGTGAGCTTTGAATAATGTAGATTGTACTTGAAATATGAATTGAAATATGAATTATAATATGATCCTAGTCAAACCACAGGATCATATATATTATTTCCTGAAAATTGAAGCCCTTTTTAAAAAATTGAAAGAAAAGAAAGGCCGGATCAAAAAGATAATCCGGACTTAAGAGATGATTTAGAGACCATCTGGAGATCGTTCAAAACTCCATCTGGAGATTGTTCAGGACGTTTTGAATTATTTTGAATTATTTGAATCGTTTTGAATCATTTAGATATTTAAGAGATTATTAAAAAATGCTCATGAGAACATCTTACTGAAGACCGAGGCTTTGAAGTCTACTAAAGGTTTGAGCCTGTAATCTTCAAGAAGGACTTTACGAGTATTTTCCACAGGAACACTCAAAGAGATTTCTTTTGTCCTTCCGTAACGGCCTTTGCTTACTACCACGGCATTGACTATCCCGAGCATATCAAGTTCTGACATAAGGTCAGTGACTCTGCGCTGGGTAAGAATATCCACGTCAATATGATGGCAGAGCTGGCGGTAGACATTATACATCTCACCGGTTGTGACGTTTTTACCTTCTCTTCCCCTGTTTCTGAGCAGGATGATACTGTAGAGCACGAGCTTGGACTGGGTGGGAAGAGTCCGTACAACTTCTACCACGCGGTCTATTTCGATCTTTTCCTGCGCGCGCCTTACGTGTTCTTCAAGAACCTGGGGCTGGTTTTCTCTCTCAGCAATTTCTCCTGAAACTCGCAGAAGGTCAAGTGCCCTGCGGGCATCACCGTGTTCCTGGGCTGCAAAGGCTGCACAGAGCGGGATTACCATTTCACCCAGTACTCCGTCATTGTAAGCCATTTTTGCCCTCTGTTTGAGGATATCACTGATCTGCTCGGCATCGTAAGGCGGAAAGATCAGTTCCTCTTCACCCAGGGAACTTTTGACTCTGGGGTCCAGAAACTCTGTGAATTTGAGGTCATTAGAAACCCCTATCATGCTGACCTTGGCTTTCTTGAGATCGGTATTGATCCTTGAAAGGTTGTAGAGTACATCATCGCCTTTTTTGATCAGCTTGTCAATCTCGTCCAGGATAATGATAATGACCTGGTCTCTTGCATCGATTGCTTCTTTAAATTTCATGAAGACCTGATCCGTAGGCCACCCGGTCATAGGGACCTCTTCTTCGAAATGTCTGGCAAGGTTTGCAAGAAGCCTGTACTGAGTGTCGATTACTTCACAGTTAATATAAACAACAGAACAGAAAATTGATTTATCCTCACTTACTCTTTCGAGTTCTTTTCCAACATACCTGGTCACAGCAGTTTTTCCTGTACCTGTTTTTCCGTAAATCAGGACATTTGAAGGGGTCTCTCCTCTGAGTGCGGAAACCAGGATAGTTGCAAGGCTGTTTATCTGGTCGTTCCTGTGCAATAACAGGTCCGGTGTATAAGAAGGACGAAGAACTTCTTTATTTTTGAAAATCGACTTCCCGTCAAGTAATTTTTCGAATAAGCCGTCTAATGATTGAGCCTTTATCATAAATGACCCTCTTAATAAAAGTTATAATATTATGGATGTAACGGGTTAAGGTAGCTTATACGGACAACTAACAAATAACATATGTTGTTAATATACGAAGTTAATAAGCCGTTTAAGAAAGTTAACGAGCCGTAAAATGTTTCTCCTTTCTTTAATTCCAGAGTTTACATTGGGATTATATTGTTAAAGTCCTAACTACTAATTTTCACAGTGTCTTTCATTCTTATTTCTCAGTAATTCCAGAAACCTGGTTTATTACTTAGCATAATCTTGATAAGTCAAACATTCAAAGCGGTAGATTCACAAAGGGAGATGGATAGATAAATGGATGTTTCTTAAAGTTAATGCTTGAAATTTTTGTTCCCGGCAGATTCAGACCAGGCTAAAAAGTCAGTTGCGCACTTTAGGGCATCTCTTAAACCCTAATTAAATATGTATTCGGAATGTTCTTTAGCTAAAACTTGAGATCAAATTTGTATAGAAACTTATGATTTTAGAGTATATTTGCAGTAGATGCAATGGAAGTACACGGTATTAATAGTTATGGTAAAGACCCCTTTGGTTCCAATGGAACCGTTATTTAACTTAAATATTGAGTAAAAAATCAATATCAATAGACATTACGAAAATAAAATAAAAAAATAAAAATTCCAGAGTCCCTGAAGGTTGGATATAAATCCTCTTTTTCGCATGGAAGAAAATAGAAGGTTTTTGGACCCCTTCATATCCATTGAAGTATTTAATATATTTAGAATAAAATAAATAGGATAAAGAGGTAATCGATTGAATTAAAACGAAAGTGGTTGTGGTAAAAATAAAAACAGTTTTGATGTAAATTAAGACATAAACAATCATAGAGTATTTTAAAAAATGAAAACAGTTT
>CAYSWX010000057.1:12450-12758 GCA_964434965.1 uncultured Methanosarcinales archaeon | reverse complement strand
CAGCTGCATCACTTGGAGATCTAAAGGCAAAAGAAGCCGTTCCTGAAATGCTAAAAATTCTTGAAGATCCTGAGTCTTTGATACATAAAGCTTTAATCTCTTCACTCGAAAAAATAGGCACTTCAGAGGCAGTTGCAGGGCTTGCACGGGCACTTGATAGTCCTGACGCTTCAGTAAGAAAAGCTGCATCAAAAGCTCTCGAGAGAATCGAAAAATCCGGAATTGTACTGGAAAAAGTAAAAAATCTTGAAAATTCAGGCTTCCGGGTTTCGCACTAAGGCTATCCGAACAGCAAATCTGTTATGCAC
>CAYSWX010000057.1:0-12350 GCA_964434965.1 uncultured Methanosarcinales archaeon | reverse complement strand
AGAAGATTGATCTCCATCTGTTATGCACAGAAGATTGATCTCCATCTGTTATGCACAGAAGATTGATCTCCATCTGTTATGCAACAGAGGATTGATCTCCAAATCATTATCTCTAGATCATTCTCAATCATTATTTGGGGCTTGCAACAGGAGTTAATCCAGGTATAGGATACCCTCAATTCAGCTATTCGCACTGTCATCTGCATTATAGTAGACAGTATGCCTAAAATGATGAAAAAAGGAACGGATAGCCCCTTAGTTACTACTTGAGCTTCAGTAATCTCAACATACGTTTGCTTTTCGGATCAGCTGAACAGGGCTTTCAGACTGTTAATAAGCTTTCCAAAGAAGCCAGTTTCAGTGGATGTATCTGTATCGTTATCTTCTTCAGTGCCTAGATTTTCATGCTCAGCGGCAGCCTGACGGGGTAATTCCTGTTTTTCCATACCTGAGTTTCCATCTATCGCGTTTTTATTCATTGTATTAGCTCCTTTCGGCATATCAGGAAATCCTTCTGACATATTTACAGAGCCATTTATAGAGCCCTTTGGAGGGATCTGATTTCCGTTTTGACCCTGTCCAGGGCCAGGACCCATTCCGAATCCAGCAATGCTCTTCAATTCTTCAGGAGCCTCTTTAAACAGAGCATTAAGCTCCTCCTTTATTGTCTGGAGGTTAGATTCCGTTTCAGCTGCGGAAATTTCTTTTTTAATCAACGTAAGCTCGCTTATCATTTCTTTAGCCGATGAAAGTCCGCATCAAGATCTTCTGTAGAGTTCTCAAGAGTTGTTATCATTCTGTCAACTGATGCGGTCATCTTACTCTGCATGGTATCAAAGTCTTCCTCCGGTACTGGGGGTTGTTTAGTTTCATCCACAGCAAGTGCATAACCGGGAACTATGCTGAAAATTATCAGTAACACATAAAATAAGAACTTTTTTTAGGTTAAAGATTTTAATCAAATAAAAAAAGTGCATATATGTAACCTCTAATGGATATTTGAACCTGGATTATACTTCTGGATATGTGATCTGAGCAACCAAAGAACAAAAATCCATCAAGGCATCCTGAAGGTACTCATGCCAGAAAAAGGAACAGGAGTGTGCTGCTCTATCTCCAGCCATCACTTTGTGTTGGGTTATGACATTATATGTGATGTACTTTTGAGGCGTTTCTTTCAGGAAGCCTTTTCGATTTGTTGTGGATTGATCTGCTCCTGGCATGGATTATTTAAAGAACTGATCTCCTAACATGAATCTTTTATATGGGTTTTTCACATTGGATCTCAATTAAGAGTTTCAATTGATATATCAGAGGAATCAGGCCTCAATATTATTTTTCTGTTAATTACCTAAACGCTCTGGCACATTACTGTAGCTTCAATGTTGCATCGGACCTTTTCCTCCCCACACTGGTCCTTTACTGGGCTTCATTTCAGAGGAAATTATTTCTCTGAGCTCATCAAAGGATTCAGCTGCGTTGATATCTTCTTTCAGGGCGGTAAGTTCTGTTATTTTGTCATTGAGTCCTGTAACATTCTCATCGATATCATCGGTTGAATTTTTACTTTCACTTACTCTAGCCTCAATGTGTTTTATTTCTTTTTCAATTGAGTCAACAGCCTGGGTTTTCATATAAGTCAACATGACTTTTTGCAGTTCAGCTGCATTGGAAGCTTCACTCACTTTTGTGGATAAGTCCTCAAGTTCAGTTATCTGTTCATTGAGCATTTCAGTCATGTTTTCATCATTTGTGTTTTCTAGCTGTTCATTAAGCACTTCAGTCATGTTTCCTATAGAATCAACTATTTGAGTCTGGAAATCAGTAAAATTTTCCTCAGTTAAATTTTCGACTTCAAAGAGGTAAGGTCCGCACATTTCACCAGTGGACTCGTTCTTCTCACATGGATATGCGCCTTCAGCATTTACCTTCCTTTCTGCAAGTAAAACCTCCTGCAATTCTTCCGCAGTTGAAGCCCTGCTTACATTTGTATGCATGTTTTGAAGTTCAGCAATCCTTTCAGTAATTGAATCAAGCACTTCAGCCTGAACCTCGGTGAAGTTTTCTTCCGTTATGTTTTCAGCAGGACAAAAGTCCATACCATGCATTCCATCAGGTTCTGCCCCCCCATGCCTCATACCTCCAGGAATCATCTTTCCAAATTCGTTAGCATTTGCCGAATTTGTTTCATTTGCATAGGTTCTGTTTTCTGAAGCAAAAACACCATAAGGAATGATGCTTAAGACCATCAGCACCACCGCAAAGCTGGCAACTGATTTTACTGCTTGTTTTTTCATAGTATATACCTCCATTAATTACTCGTACGATTTGTTTTGTTATGTTTAATCCAGGCAGCTTTTCACTGCTTGACATTCCTGTAATAAATTGGCTTAAATATAAGCTTACTTTCAGAAATAGGGGCGTTTATGGAATTTAATTTAAATACTAAGCTTTTATTGATCTTTGTTCTATAAATTAAGCTTAAAATATCAATCTAATACTTATCAGGGCTCAAAAAATCCGATGTTTGATATAAGAATTGTATGTAAATTGTGTAAAAATTGTATGTAAATTGTGTAAATAGACTACTGCTCAAACAATTAGAGATAACCTCTCCTGATTAGAGGCAATAATTTTAATAATGAGTTCTCAGGCGGCAAAACAAAGAAACTATTAGACCAGCAGGATAAATTACAGATTTTGTTCTTATCTGCCTGCACCATTTTTTACCTTTTTATGATATTATTTCCATCAAATTATTTTGAGAAATTAGTATAAGTTACCAGAAATGATCAGTATATACTTCTCTAACTGAGGACAGTTAATAAGTAAGCTATAATATTGTAAATAGGCTATTATATTGCTCAAAAGTAAATTTAAGGTATCCAAGGCCCTCAAAACTTGGGATTTAAGAATTATAAAGGATTAAATTTGAAGATAAGCTCTTTTAAATAATATTTAGTAAACCCAATACTTCACAGGAGGTAAGTATGCTTTTATCTTTATATCCAGATACAGCATCTACAGTCAGGAATATCCGAATGATATGTTCCAGCCCAATCTCACCCAATAAATCCTCAAATATGCTTTCACACCGTGTTATTTCGTACTATGCGGTACGAAATGCCCGGCTGAAAAAATAATCGAAATCATACTTGTAGCATTGTATATCTGCAAAGTGACGTCTTAGGATGTTTCTGGCCATTGCAATTTATTTAATAATGAATGTAGAAAGTTATTGTGAACTATTAAATATTCAGACATACCAGAGATAAAATAATGCCTGAAAACCCGGAGGAAAAATTGTTGATCCTGCAAATTTCCGAGGATTCCCGGAAAATTGCTCGGATTCTTTCTAATGAGACTTCGATCAGGATTCTCAAATTACTTGACTTGAAGCCAATGTCTGCAGCTGATATTGCAAAAGAACTAGGAGTGCGCCTGAACACTTTCAAATACAACCTGAATTCTCTTCTTGAAGTCGGGATGCTCAAGGTGAGGCAGGTAAAATGGAGCATGAAAGGAAGGGAAATAAAAGTATATGAAACGGTTGGGAAAACGATTATCCTTTTGCCCGGAAAGGAAAGTCCAGATATGTCCTTCATATTAACGATGCTCATACAGCATAATTTGAAAAGCCCTGGAGAAAAGGATGCTTCGGAATTTTCTGGAATCCATTATGAGCTCGGAATGTGAAATTATAATATATATATCTTTAAGAATTTTTTTTGACTGTAATTAAATTTAATACATAAAAACAATAAACCAATGTAGAGCCCAGTGATTATTTACCAGAAGGCACAGACCAATATGAAAATTAAATTTTTGTCCTTTAAACTCTTGCCCTTGATTTTAATACTTATAGGAGTTCTCGCAACTTCAGGTTGTGTTGATTCACAGGCACAGCCTTTTGCTCATAAACATGCAGAAGATCTTTACAGGAGCATTTTTATTCCCTACGCTGGACTTCTTAAAGGAGATGAGATGCCGGGCATAGTCCCTCAAGGTCCGCCTTCAGGCATGCCAGAAGGTCCTAATTCGGCCCGCTCTCTGCGAGATGCAGCACTCATGCTCGAAGATAACATAAGAAAGGCAGAATCTATATCTGTAAGACTTGAGTCAACAGTTCAGTACTTCAGGGATCAGGGAAAGGACGTAAGCAGGATTGAGTCCCTGATTGAAGAATACAATGGTCTTGTAGAAGAAGCAAAACATTATCTGGACCTTGCAGCATCTTCATCAGGTGAAGAAAAAAGTACAGAAAAGGAATATCTGATCCAGTCACAGAAGAGCATGATTCAAGCCAGTCTGGTTCTTAAAGATATATTTGAAGAATTCAAGCTTCTGGTGCCTGGGAATGAAGAATTGAACGAAACTGCCCATCTAAGTGCAATGGGTGAAGGGAGAGTTACCCTGATGGGCAGTTTTGATCTCAAGTTGCACCTTGAAGAAGGTAAAATAGCAGTAATTTCCCCTGATTCTATAATCAAAATCGATGGGGATTATGTACTTGAAATTAAAGAAGGGCGGCCTGAAAATGTATTTCTTTACCATATACGGTCTGCTGATCTGGAGGTTTCCGGTTCTCATAAGACATTACTGCTTGGGGGCGAAAATATCACTGTTGAGGCAGATGGAGAGGGATATGCTTCCTTCTTTGGAAACGGAACCTATATTGTTGAAGATACTGGCGGAATGAAGAAAGAAGAACAATGGGCAGTAGACTCGTTATTTAAGGAAAATATAGGGCCAGACAAAGCAGGAAAGAAGGAGAATAAGATTCCCGGGGTGGTAGGTATACATGGTTTGGAAACCGGAACAAGAGTAACTTATTGAAGAGAATCGGTTTTATCGAGATAAATCAACTTTATTAATAATAATTTATACAGATCTGAGTATATTATACAAGTGAATAATTATACAAGTGAAAAATCAGAAAGACAAAAATTCAAACCGTAATCCGGGTTTCCTGATAAAAATGAATCTGAAAGTCTTTATTATCTGCGTTGCTGCCGTAATGCTTCTAGCGGGACCTGCCCTGGCAGAGGGCACAGCCACAATTCGTGGAGGTGTGTATAGCTGGGACACCTTCGAACCTCTGGAAAACGCTGTGGTTAGGGTAAACTCCACACCTTCACAGTCCATGGTAGCGAAATATGGCGTTTATTCTTTTGAACTGGATCCCGGAGATTATCTGATTACAGCCAATTATTATAAGAACAGCACCCTTATCTACTCAGCCGGGGAGTCAATTGAAGTTAAAGGAGAAGGAAACTATGTAGTTGACCTCCTGCTCCTCCCCGTTTATTCAGAAGAGCTTATGGATAATAGTTCTGAAGGAAGAGAAATTTCCGAAAATCCCGAGAGTACGGAAAATTCCAGCAATATTATGCAACCAGTCAGCAATAATTCATATGATGTTAACAATTCAGATGTAAATAACTCAAGTGCTAATGTGAGTGTTACTGAAACCAGCAAAATAAATGGAGGATTTATTTCTTCAACAGTTTATTACATCCTTGCAGCCCTTGTGCTATCATTCCTTGTTGCCGGCGGCTACAGTCTCAAGAAACGTGGAAGTCCAGGGAAAAATAATCCTGAAAAATTCATACTGAAGAAAAACCAGTCTGGAACAAGTAAACTGGAAAAAAGCGGTCTGGAAGAAAAAGAAGAATATGATGCCGAAAGACTTTCCGTGCCTGTGAGCACACCTGAATATTCAGCAAAGGAGGCTGTTTTAGAAAATCCTCATAGGGTTGAGCTGAAAACCAAACAGAAATTCTCTGCAGAATCCATAGAAACTCAACTTTCAGATAATCCAGAGTTTAAGGCGAGGGAAACAGAAAAACAGGCAGAAAGCAGAGAAGGGAAATTTGGATCAAACCTGGAACTGACAGCCTTCAAACAGGGGACAGAAGACGGCAACGAAACTTTTGCTGAAGAGTCATCTTCAGAAGAAATGGATCTCAAAGAAATATCTCTTAAGCTATCTGAGAAGGAGCCTGAGCCGGAAAAGCTGCCCGAGCCAGAGACCCTTATCATAAAAAAAAATCTCTCCCTTCCGGCGGATCTCCAGCAAATAATGGATATAATACGGGGTCAGGGGGGTCGAATAACTCAGAAAGATCTCCGTAGTAAACTGAAGTACTCTGAAGGAAAAGTCAGCCTCATGCTCGCAGACCTGGAAAGAAGAGAGCAGATTGAGAAATTTAAGCGGGGGCGCGGGAATGTCATAATCCTGCGGGATGATGATAGGTGAAGTTGCTGGATCTCAAATTTCCATGCCTGGCATGATAATGCTTCAAATACTTTCCTCTTTTTGTGCCTTGTATTTCGAAAATTTCATATGCACTTTTTTAGTTATATTGATGTTACTCCAAATCCTTAAACTTATTCTATATAAGGCAATCTCTTGCATACACAGACATGCCTGATATACATAAAATATACACTATACATAAAATATACACGATAATTATAGTGGGATAACCACAATTTACATTTTTGATTATCTGTTGATCTCCTGATAACTAGGATTTTCCATTCTTTTTGCTGACTAATCGGTATTATTATATTTTGCCTTGGTAACTTTATTAGCCTTCATTTCTTATTCTCTGCGGAAACATTTTTTTGTATTTAACACCAACCAGCTCCAGTGCAGTACAAAATGGGCAATAAAGAAGATCAGTATAACAATCCCAATTTTTTCATGTATTATCTTCCAGAAATGGGATGCCCCATGTCTGTTAATAAGCAATAAAAGACCTGAATAACCAACCAGAACAAATTGAACGAGGAAGGCGAGGTCTACGAAGTAATTGATTTTTGTTCGATTCATACTGTTACTCCATTGTAACTTTTATCTCTGTGCATTTATTACATCTCTGTAACACTGCCAATTGCAGCTATGCTGTTTACTCAGCTTATCACCGTACATTCCCCTAATTGCCAGATAAAGACAAAAAGATACTTACAGCAAAAGAATATCTAAGAGAGATTTATTTTAGTTTAAGAGTCCCAAAAAAGCATGAATTAATATTAAAGAGGTTTTTGTCAAGTTTAATCCTTAATAGAATGCTATCAGGCTTTTTTGAATACGCATACAAATCATGTTTGCAAAATCGAACAGTTCCTATCAATCTATTGAGCTATTCAGGAGTATCTAAAAATAATGATCTCTGGTGCCTTTTTTTCCAAACTCATATAAGAGCCTTTGCAAGCTTGTATGGTGGTTGGCTAAATGAACTAATGATAAAGAGAAAGGAAAAATAAGAAGTTTATGAGGCAAAATTTAGTTTTTTCTCTTTGCTCCCTTCTTATTTTCTGATTTTTTATTTGTTTATTTCTTGCTGGTTTCTTAACATTTCTCTTATTATTTCACCTTCTAGCTTTTTTGGTTTGTTCTCTCAAAAACAACTATCCGGAAAAGCCGGCATGCGCTTACGAACAAACAGGACAGACAATAATACTTTATAGTGATTATTATTGCTAATTAAAGGCTAATTAAAGAATAATTTATTCAAATGCCCCTTATAAAAGCTTCATTGGTAAATTAATTACATATATTCCCTTTTTTGAGCTAAGTATGCTTTTATTATTAAATGCCCATGATGGGGTTGACTGCCTTAAGTTCCTCCTGAGCAGTCAACTGAAACTGACAGAGTACCTGTCTGAAAGGTGTTTCAGTCAGAGGAATAAACGGGAGCTAACACCTGGAAGGATACCTCGCCACCAGAAAAACTGGAAACATTTCACAACATCAGGTGTTACCTGTTTAAAAACAAAAGGAAACGAGCAGTCAAACAGAAACCCTGCCCCCAGAAGATGAGGCACCTGCTAGATACATGGTGCCTCGTTGACCTTTCAAAGACTTTGTTAAACCACATCTGGTCTAATTGGGCCAATATGAGGTCCAGTTAGACTACAAAAAACGATAACATATATTTGTCACACATGTAGAGCGAATAAATTAACTGAGCTATTATTTACCATCAATCTGATGCTCTGGAGAAGAAAATCAAACATGGTCCTGAACAGGTATTAGAAATAATAGAAAACAGACGAAAAAAAGGAATTCAAACTAAAGCTACCATGAAACGATTCAGTTCAGCTTGAAGAATTGAACTCAGAAATGACTAGCTTTTTTAGAGGTATTTATGACACTTTCTGAAATAATCGGGGAATTTAAAACTAAGCTAAATCCCTCAAAAATTATGAAGTCGCTTGAAAAAAGTGCGAGTTTCTACGATGAATCAGATAATGGATCAGGGGGTAACGATCCAGGGGAGGATTTAAAAAACAATCCATATAGTAACTCAGCTAGAGGTTCTATCAATATTTCTGGAACGTTCAGAATCACCCGGGACGAGAATGACCCGTTGATCAAACTGACCGATGTCTGGAAAATCTACCAGATGGGGGAGGTCGAGTTTGCAGCTCTTAAAGGAATAAACCTTGAGATCTACGAAGGTGAGTTCCTTGTTATTCTGGGTCCCAGTGGAAGTGGTAAAAGTACTCTTATGAACTTGCTGGGATGCCTGGACATACCTTCAAAAGGAAATGTCTTCCTGAATTCAAATAATATCTCAGAACTTCAAGAATCCGAGCTTGCACATATCCGTGGGCAGATGATAGGTTTCATTTTCCAGAGTTTCAACCTCCTTCCAACGCTAAACACTGAAGAAAATGTGATCATGCCTCTGGAATTCCTGGAAGAAGACAGACAAATAGCCCGAAAAAAAGCAGCTTATCTGCTTGATATTGTCGGACTTTCTGACAAGAAAAAAAATCTGCCTTCCCAGCTCTCTGGAGGACAGAGGCAGAGGGTTGCCATTGCGCGTTCCCTTGCTGTTAACCCGCCAATAATCCTGGCAGACGAGCCTACAGGAAATCTGGATACCAAGACCGGAGATTATATCCTGGAATTTCTGGATGAGCTCCATGCCAGAGAAGGAAAAACAATTATCATCGTAACCCATGACCTGGATCTGGTAAAATATGCAACAAGAGTTGTATACATCAGGGACGGGGAGATCGAAAAAATAGAGAAACGCAAGAAAAACGAATCGAATATGAATTGAGGTATATAAAATGAGAAAATTCTCTTTACTAACAATCTTACTGTTATTTTCAGTATTCATATATCTGGGGGCTGGAACAGCACTGGGCGCATCAAACGGATACATAACTTCCTCAAACCTGGATATAAATTTGACCAACCAGAATCCTGACACTGCTCGCCCTGGAGAACCTGTTGAGCTCACTGTCAGCGTGCAGAATGTGGGAAACGACGATGTAAAAGATATTACTGTCAAAGTAAACCCTGACTATCCTTTCAGTGAGATCTCCGGACAATCTCTTGAAAAATCAATATCTTACCTGAATGCAAGGCAGGATGATAATGAAGGAAGTGTCCTTAAATTCAAGCTCCTGACGGACGCCAATGCGTCTGCTGGTACGTATGATGTAGACATAGTTACTACCTATAAAAGTGGATCTGGAACCACTTACACTACTACTAAAACAGTCCAGATTGAAGTCAGAGGCAAAGAATACGCTCAGATTGTTACCATAGATAAAGCAAATATTGACATAGCAAAGGAAGAGAAATTGCAATTCATTGTAACAAACACCGGAACTTCACCTCTGAAAAACATGGTCGTTTCCTGGAAAGACCCCAAAAACGTTATTCTTCCTGTGTACTCGGACAATACAAAGTATATCAAGTATCTGGACGCAGGGGAATCTGTAAACATTACTTACGACGTAATGGCAGATGTAAATGCAGATCCTGGACTTTACACTCTGGATATAAATCTTAAACTTGAAGACTATGAATCCAATGAGCAAGTTATCAATACAACAGCAGGGGTTTTCGTAGGCGGAGAAACTGACTTTGATGTTTCCTTCTCTGAAAGTGATGCAGGAGAAATTTCCCTTTCAGTTGCAAACATAGGTAACAACATTGCATATTCCGTGAAAGTATCGGTTCCGGATCAGGAAAATTACAAGGTATCGGGAAGCTCATCTTCTATTGTAGGAAATCTTGAGAAAGGAGACTATTCAATTGCTTCCTTTGATGTTACCAGCGCGCAGGGTACTGGAGAGCCTGAAGGTGGTACCGGAGCACTGGGTAAAGCAAAGGCAGGTGCTGAAGGAGAAAATTTAACTGCTGCTTCTGTGGAAGGCAACCCGCTAAAAGTCCAGATTGAATACACGGATGCAAAAGGAGAACGAATAACGGTAGACAAGGAAGTAGAACTCGAGATTACAGGTGGAACTATGACTCCACAGGCAGGATCACCAGGCAACCGTAGCGGAATCAGTTCATACCTGTCATATATTGCAGTAATAGTGCTTGCAGGTGGGGCATTTGTGTACCGGAAGAAAATCCCGAAAATGATACAGTCAATGAAAAAGAAAAAATCCGGGAATAAGGAACCTGAAGAACAGAAATCCGGCTTTAAGTTTTCAAGAGACTGAAAAATCAATGCTGTAGAGAACGGAAGGGTGCAAGATGAGAAATTCCACCTATCTGAAAATGGGCCTGAACATGCTTGTGCACAGCAAACTCCGGAGCTGGCTGACAATTATCGGGATAGTTATAGGGATTGGGTCTGTTGTTGGCATCCTTTCCCTCGGGGATGCTATGGAAGAGCAGGTGCAGAGCAGGCTTGCTGAAATGGATCTTACTATGATAACCATTTCCCCGGGATATACAAAAGCAATGTCAAACATGCCAGGTCCCGGAGGAGGGGGACCCGGAGGTACAACAACCGATGTCGAATTAACTGATGACGACATTGACGCTCTTCAGGGTCTTGAAGGCATAGAGTATATTGCAGGACAGATTTCCGGCAGTGAACCGGTGATTTATGCAGGGGAAAACGCAACTCTGACGATCACAGGGGTCGACCCGCAGGTCTGGCAATACATGACCAGCCTGGAAACGAAGTCCGGAAGGTTACTTGAGCCTTCTGATAAATATGTCGCAGTCATAGGAAGCGGCGTTGCCAGTGAAACTTATGATCAGGAAATCGGAGTCAATCAGGTAATAACAATCAACGGAAAATCAGTCCGAGTTGTCGGTATTCTTGCAGAAGAAGGCATGGATGACAGAAGCATTTACATGCCAATAGATGGGGCAGTAAACCTGATTGATGATGCGGAGGAAGATGTCTTCGATACTATAACAGTAAAAGCCAGGAGTGAAGACATGGTGGATGGACTGATGGAAGATATAGAGGACAAGCTCCTGATCTCGAGACACATTGTCAAGGAAGATGACAGGGACTTTTCCGTTATGGCCTCAAAGTCCATGGCTGAATCTGTTACTGAAATGACGAGTTCGATGACCCTCTTCCTCGGAGCTATTGCAGCTGTCTCCCTTCTTGTAGGGGCAGTAGGCATTGCAAATACCATGTTTACCTCTGTCCTTGAAAAGACAAAGGATATAGGAACCATGAAAGCCATTGGAGCAAAAAACAGGGATATCCTCATGATTTTCATTTTTTACTCTGCAATGGTAGGGTTTGTTGGAGGTATGCTTGGAGTTATACTTGGAGCTTTCATTTCAACTCTCTTCCCGTTACTTGGCATGACCATGATGGGAGGAGGAGGTGATTCAAGTCTGTATCTCGCTCCTGACCTGATGGCTTTCGGACTTATCCTTGCGGTTGTAATAGGCGTGGCTTCAGGAATAGTACCTGCATACAGGGCATCAAAACTAAAGCCAGTAGACGCATTGAGATACGAATAACCTGGCAGAAGAACATTGTATGAAAGGAACAATCCTTTCATTACTTTGTATAAATAAGGGCACATAGCTTGAAAATGCTTCTCT
The DNA here is from genome assembly GCA_964434965.1 of uncultured Methanosarcinales archaeon. Classification (GTDB taxonomy): domain Archaea; phylum Halobacteriota; class Methanosarcinia; order Methanosarcinales; family Methanosarcinaceae; genus Methanosarcina. The sequence goes on along the minus strand of CAYSWX010000057.1, from coordinate 508 downwards.
ATCCTGGAAAAACATAGAGACATCAAAAATACAAAATCGGGTCGTTTATGATATTTCCGACCCTATACTGTCCTTAACTTGAGTTTGAGGTTATTCATTCCTGCCTGAGAGGGGGATGGAAAAACCAAAGGTGCTTCCTTTTCCAACTTCACTTTCAAACCAGACTGTGCCACCGTGAAGCTGCACAATTTCTTTCACAAGAGCAAGACCAAGTCCGGTTCCCTGGTACTTTCTGGATGAAGAAGAGTCTATCTGGCTGAAAGGCTTGAAGAGCTTATCGCGATCTTCTGCAGCAATACCTATTCCTTCATCGGATACTGTGATATTTATAAAATTGTTGCTCTGTGATGCTTTTACCCTTACACATCCGTTTTCGTTTGAAAACTTAATTGCATTTGTCATCAGGTTGCTCAGGATCTGCGTGAGCCTCTCTTTATCCCCATTAATTCCTGGCAGGCTATTTTCAATCTCAAGCTCTATTTTTATTCCTTTGCTGGCAGCAAATGGA
>CAYSWX010000056.1:0-13119 GCA_964434965.1 uncultured Methanosarcinales archaeon | reverse complement strand
ACACGGGCAATTTTTGAAGAGTACTCTAAGACCTTCCTTGATTACACGGACATCGATGTAGCACTTATAGGTGGGGGACCTGCAAACCTTGTGGCTGCAAAGTACCTCGCTGAAGCCGGGGCAAAGGTTGCCATTTACGAGCAAAAGCTGTCCCTAGGAGGCGGCATGTGGGCTGGAGGCATGATGTTTCCGCGCATAGTTGTACAGGAAGAAGCCTGCCACGTCCTGGACGACTTCGGGATCAGGTATAAGGAATATGAGTCGGGGTATTACGTGGCAAACTCCGTGGAATCCGTAGGAAAGCTGATTGCAGGGGCAACTTCGGCAGGGGCTGAGGTCTTTAATCTTGTGAGCTTTGAAGATGTTATGATCAGGGAGAATGACAGGGTTACCGGTATAGTCATCAACTGGGGGCCTGTTACAACACAGCGCCTTCACGTAGACCCTCTCATGATCCGCACAAAACTCGTAATCGACGGGACAGGGCATGATGCAGTCGTCTGCAATACGATTCTCCGGAAAATCCCTAATGCAAAGATCGGGGAACTCGGCATGCTCGGGGAAAAGCCAATGTGGTCTGAGGTCGGCGAGCGCATGGCTGTGGATGCAACCCAGGAGATCTATCCCGGACTGATTGTTGCAGGCATGGCTGCAAATGCCGCAACACGTGCCCCGAGAATGGGTCCTGTATTCGGTGGCATGCTTCTTTCTGGAGAAAAAGCTGCAAAGCTTGCTCTTGGCAGGCTCAAAGGGCTATGATTCGCGCCTGAGTCCAGTCCATAACCGGAATTTTTTCTGTTTTCTGGTTCCTTTTAGTGCTGGAAAACAGAAAATTCCCCTCATCTTTAAGAGGTTTCCTGTTTTTTCCGGCAAAAACTTTATATAACTAAACTCCTTCTATAGGTTGCTTCAAACCTGAAGTACCAGACCCTGTGGCCGGGGTAGGGTAGAGGTCCATCCTGTGGCCCTGTGGAGGCTACGACCCGAGTTCGATTCTCGGTCCCGGCCCTAAACTATTTTTTGATATTTTCTTTTATTATGTGTTTGTGATTCTTTGTGGCGTTGTTTTTATATTGTCTTTAAAGTCTATTTTACACACGATTTGCATGTAATTTACAATCTATATCCCACCTTCGGTTATTAAGCAAATGAAAACGAGAAACTGATATGAAAGCACTTATTATAGACGGCTACGTGGACGAACCCGCCTGCCTTGGAGTTCCTCCGTATCTTTCCCCATATCCCAGGTACATAGCAGGAGCTCTAATAGAACGCGGGCTTTCCGAAAATGATATCCATTACCTTACTATTGACACTCTCAGGGAAAACCCACCCGGAGCTGGCGAGCTTGTAGGAAAGGCGGACCTTGTGGTCATTATTGCCGGCATGACCGTGCCCGGAAAATATTTGCGGGCTTCTCCAATCTCGCCCGGGGAAATTGAAGCAATTTTTCGGGCTGCGCATGGGGTAAAGGTTATCGGTGGCCCTATAAGGCTCGGTTTCAGCAAAGAAGGCGGAAGGGCTGCGAAGGGTACGGAAAGCGGAATAAGCCTCGGAGACTCCGTACTTGCAAAAATGGATATCGAGGCTTTTGTTTACGACCTTTTTGAGGAAGGAGGGTTAAGCGGAAGAGGGGACAGTGGAGTTTTTCCTGTCAGGCTAAAAGACCCGGAATCTGTTGACCACCGTTTCAGGACAACAGCCGAGATTGGGCGCTGGGGACTCAAAGGGGCTTTTTTGATCCGGCAGCACCCTGACTACCCTTACTGCATGTGTGAACTTGAAACCTACAGGGGTTGCGGCAGGCAGGTCCACTGTTCTTTTTGCACGGAACCATTTTATGGAGCCTCGGACTACAGGCATGTAGAGGATGTTGTTTCCGAAGTCTCTGCGCTTTATTCTCATGGAGCCCGATATTTTAGAATAGGAAGGCAGCCCGACCTTTTCTCCTATCACGGCACCGATGCAGGAGGGCCTGTCCCTAAGCCTGTGCCTGAGGTCCTTGAAAGGCTTTACCGCGGAATAAGGAACTCCGCACCTGAGCTTTCCGTGCTCCATATGGACAACGCAAACCCTATAACTCTTGCAACATATCCCGAAGAATCAGAGCAGATTCTGAAGACAATTGTTAAATATCATACTTCAGGAGATGTAGCAGCTTTTGGCATGGAGACTGCCGACCCGAAGGTAATTGCAGCAAACTTCCTCAAGGCGACTTCCGAAGAAGTTTTTGAGGCTATCAAGTTGGTAAACAGGTTTGGAGCCTCTCGCGGCGCAAACGGGCTTCCTGAAATACTCCCGGGCATTAATTTTGTTCATGGGCTTATGGGTGAAACAAAAAAGACTTTCCAGCTGAACTATGATTTCCTGCAAAAAGTGCTTGATTCAGGTTTACTTCTACGGAGGATTAATATCCGGCAGGTTATGGCGTTTCCTGGGACTCCAATGTACGGCAGGGACGAGGCCGCAAGAAAGCACAAGAAACTCTTTCTGGACTATAAGGAGCAGGTCAGGAGGAATATTGACCTTCCAATGCTCAGGCGTGTCGTTCCTGAAGGTACTGTGCTCAGAGATGTGATGTGCGAGGTGCACGATAAAGAAATCACTTTCGGAAGACAGATCGGTTCTTATCCTCTGCTCGTAGGGATCCCTGCTCTTATGCCTTTGAAGAAGTTCACGGACATTACTGTTACAGGGCACGGCATGCGTTCGATTACCGGCATCCCTTATCCTATGCATATCAACGCATCTTCCCCTGCTCTTATCCGGGAACTTCCGGGGATCGGGAGAAAAACTGCTGATTCTATAGCTTCTGGAATTCCCTATGCAGATAGGGAAGATTTCCTCAAAAGAGTAAGAGAGGGAGAAAAGATTATCAGTTTTATAAAAATTTAATTTTCAAAAATGTGAAACTCTAAGTGTGATGTTATAAAACTTGTTTATTTCTTTTTTTCCTTTGTTTTTTTCAAATTCTACTAATTCCTGGCTTTTTAGTAATTCCTGGTTTTTGTATCTCTGGTCTATTACATATCTTTGTATTGAAATTAGAATTTTTTCAGGAAATCCTTCTCTGGCTGATAACATATTCAATTTTTGAATCTCAAATATCAGATTCTTTCAAATAATTAACTATTTATTCAATACAAAATCATTCTAAATGGGATATTTTTGGGGGATTTGCTTGAGCGAGAGTACTAAATATTTATGTAGAGTGAAACTTGCTCTTCAGTTGAGCTTTATCTTGTGGGTCATGCTTGGTATTTTAATTTTCTATGCTACATTTGAAGAGCAGTCCAGAATGCTCGGGACATTTTTACTCCTTTTTTCAGTTATCATGTTTACGCCTTTTCTGTCCGATGGAACAGATCTGCCTGAAGAAGCAGGTTATAAAGAAAGTGAAAATATAGACGGCTATAAGGAAGAACGATTTGAAAAAGTATAAGTTATTTCTGCAAGCATCAATCTCTATCACAAAATATTTTAAAGTCTCACTCTTTTATAAAAAATTCTTTTTACTGCTTCAGCTGTAAGAACGTACAGTCCCACTATGGCTCCAATAATCAAAATAACTGAAACAGGGAGAGGTTTGAAACCAAACAAGGTTGCAAACGGGGTTAGCGGGAAAATGAGAGTAAAGATTCCAATAAGCAGGGTAGCTGCAAGCAGGTATTTTCCGGGCCTGCTTTTGAAGAAAGGCTTTCTGCTTCGGACTACCAGAACTATCATTGATGCCGAGATTACAGACTCTATAAACCAGCCTGTTCTGAACTCTTCTATCATTCCAGGTAGAATAAGGAGCAGAGTGACAAAAGTGAGATAATCAAATACCGAACTTGTGATCCCAAACACTATCATAAACTTGCGGATAAAACCTATATCCCATCTGCGCGGTTTTTCTATCATCTCTTTATCCACGGTATCTGTAGCTATTGTCATCTCAGGAAAATCCGTCAACAAATTTGTTAGCAGGATTTGCTTTGGCAGAAGAGGGAGGAACGGCAGAAAAAGAGATGCTCCTGCCATACTGAACATGTTCCCGAAGTTTGCACTTGTAGCCATGAAGATGTATTTCATGGTATTGGCAAACGTTCTCCTCCCTTCTTTTACTCCTTCTACAAGCGCATTCAGGTCTTTTTCAAGCAAAACAATATCGGCAGCTTCTTTGGCAACATCAACAGCAGTGTCAACAGAAATCCCTACATCTGCAGCATGAAGGGCTGAGGCATCATTGATACCGTCGCCGATATACCCTACAACATTCCCGCTTTTCTTGAGTGCAAGAATAATTCTCTCTTTCTGGTTCGGTTCTACCTCCGCAAAGATATCTGCATCGTTTACCCGCATTATAAGGGCTTCGTCACTCACCCGGTTGAGTTCTTCTCCGGTAATGACTGACCTGTTCTTTATCCCTATCTCCCGGCTGATGCTTGCAGCTACCAGTCTGTTGTCTCCAGTAATGATTTTCAGGGAAATTCCCAGATTTTCCATATTTTCTATTGTCTCGACAATACCTTGTTTTGGAGGGTCAAAAAAGAAGAGAAACCCTAGAAATGTCATATCGTGTTCCTGATCCTTACTGATGGTTGTTTGCTGTCCGATTTCCCTGTATGCAATTCCAATAGTGCGAAGTCCTTTTTCACTAAACTCTTCAAACTGCTGCTTGATCCTATCTTTCAAATCTGATATTTTTACGGGTTTTTCTCCTGCTGCCTCCGCCGAAGAACAGACTGCCAGGATATTGGATAAAGCACCTTTAGTGATCATCAGGTTCTTATTGTTATTTGAGACAAGAATGCTCAGTTTCTTGCGCACGAAATCGTAAGGTATTTCATCAAGCTTATGATATTCTGAGAGATTAAACCTGTTTTGTGCAAGGATTGCCCTGTCTATTGGATTTTCAAAGCCTTTCTGGTAATAGGCATTGAGGCAGGCGTAAAGGAGGACTTTTTCTCTTCGTTTTCCTTCCAGGTCCTGAAAAGAATAGAGCTGAAGTTCACCTTCGGTTAGAGTTCCGGTTTTATCAGAGCAGAACAGGTTCATGCTGCCAAGATTTTCAATGGAAGTGAGCCGTTTGACAATCACTTTCTTTTGTGCCATATCTCTTGCACCATGGGAAAGGTTAACACTTATGATCGCAGGTAATAATTGAGGAGTCAGTCCGACGGCAAGAGCAAGTGAAAAGAGAACAGAGTCAAGGATAGGGCGCTGGAGGTATACGTTGATTACAAAAATTGCTGTCACCATAAGCATAGTGACCTCCATCAGGAAATGCCCAAACTGTGAAATTCCTTTCTCAAATTCGGTTTCCTGCGGCCCGAGTTTTAATTTTTCTGAAACTTTCCCGAATTCAGTTTCTTTTCCGGTAAAAACTGCCACTACTTTTCCAGTTCCGCTGACCACACTTGTCCCCATCCAGAGGGAATTTGTACGTTTTCCAAGCGGGGTTTCTGCTTTCAGCACACCGGATATTTTTTCAACCGGATAGGTCTCTCCTGTGAGAGTTGCTTCACTTACAAAAAGATCCTTTGAGTCAAGAATCAGGCAGTCTGCAGGAACAATATCTCCTGAATTTAGAATTATTATGTCTCCCGGGACGACATCTTCTACAGATATTTCTTTTTCTTCGCCGTCCCTGAGTACTGCTGCTTTTATCTGTATTGTGGCTAATAATTTCTCAAAAGCATCTGCAGCTCCCTTTTCCTGCCAGAACCCGAGTACGCTGCTGATAAGAATAATTGATACAATAATTACTGTATCTGTCGGGTCATGCAGGAAAACGGAAATTAAGGCTGCAAAAAGGAGAAGAAGAGTAATTGGACTCTTGAACTGAGATAAAAGAATCTTGAGGGTATCTGACCGTTTTTTTGGTTTTAGAATATTTGCCCCATATGTTTTAAGGCGTTCATCGATTTCGGAACCTTTCAGACCTTCGGTTTCTGTCTGGAGTTCCTGCAACATCTCAGATACAGGAATACTCCAGAAAGCTCGCTTTCTCTCCTTATAAGCCAACCTTATGGCTCCTTATTGTCTATTTAATCTTCTCAAACTTCGCTGACTTGCAGGATTCTCGCAAGTTCCATACCTTCAGGTCCTATGGATGAGAGTTCGCTTGACGCTTCGGATTTCGAAATGTATTTTTCGGTCCGGACGCTTCCGGGCTCCTCCATTTTTATTGTGACTTCCCCTTTGTTGTATCCTTTTTCAATGCATTCCTTTACGAGCTTACCATATATGCCGGCTATAAGCTTCAGGCAGTCAAAAACAGTATTCTCTTCAACGGCATTTTTGCCGTTAATATGGATCAACCTGAGTTTTCTGAACACTACTGAGTCTGTAAAGAGCTCTTTTATTTTTTTCATAAACATGGAAAGGGCATCTTTATCTATGGCAGGAGCCAGTTTTTCATCACCCGTTATCTCATGGTCTCCATACATAACCAGAAAAGTCCTGTCATCTGACGAAATTGTGAACCTGTGCTCTGCATCCTTATCTTCAATAACTGTTCTCGTGTTATTTCTTCCGTACTCGATGTTTGTAACATAGAAACCCGATACATCCAGTCTTTTTACTTTTTCTTCCCTGGAGAGAAATCCGCTTTTTGACCGTACAGGCAGGGTAAGCTTTTGAAGATCCTCAACTTTTAATGTGTCCTGTTCAAAACTCAGTTCAAATTCGTACCTCATGTCGTTGACCGAGCTGACCTGCAATCCTTTGATTTTTCTGTCTTCGGTGGAAGCATAATATATATTTTCGGCGCCATAGATGCAGGTCTCAAAAAAAGGGCTGAGGCTTGAAAGTATATTGTCTTCAAGCTGCCGTATCTCTATAAGTGACAGCCTGTTTTGCCTATCAATGTTTTCAAGTCTTTCATTCTTCTTCAGCAGGGATATAGATGCACAGGTCTCTATTGTTCTGGATTTAATTTCAAGAATCTCTTCTGATCCAATTTCCAGTGCATGTTCTTCTATAAAGTCGGTAACTTCCTTCTGGAACCTTTCTATTTCTTCAAGCCTTGTCTGAGAGATCCCTATCTCTTCTATATTTGTCCTCTTTATCTCTATAATCGACTTTTCGAGAGGGATTACTTCTTTTGAAATCCTTATGAAGTCCTGCAGATCCTGGATAAAGTCCCTCTGAACTAAAAGTTCTGTTGAGTCCTGAAATGTATATTTCATTTCCAATTCCTCCCCTCTGGTAAAAAATGTCTTCTGGAAAATATGTTCTCCTCGCTTAAATGTGTGAGCATATGGTTTTTACGATGGACAAAGTACTCACATAGGTAATAATGAAAACCTCTCAGGTCATTAACGTAATTTTTTCAAGTATATTTTTTAATCGATTTGATGGAGTTCCTTAAATGCAGTTTAATCATTTTTTCTGTTTTTCTAATTTTTCGATGAAAAATGTCGTACTTTTAAATATCCAATTTTTTAATAATCATTATTATTTAAGTTTAATTTTATCTTCATTTATATTCAATTATAACTTTTTTTAGAAAGATTTATATCAATTATTTGCGTAAGTTACATCATATTATCGTCAAAAGATAATATGAAAAGACATATCCTGCATAAAATGCGGAATTTATTATCCAAAGTAATTTGCTTGTTGGCGAATTTACATTTCAGGATTAATAAATATATGTCTGACATATCTGGCTGTCCAGTCTGCCAGGTAATGAAAACGGGGTTGATTCATGATTCCCCTGCTGCACAGGAATTAACGGGGTCAATTCAATTCTTGCTGCTCCAGAGGACAGGCGACCTTATCTTTCCCGAAAGGGTTTCGGAGAAGTGATGACTTTCTTATCTACCAATCAAATACAGCGTCAATCAGATAAATTTAGTTAGGGGGTGAAGAGCTAATCAGTTTAGCAATATCTCAAATGAGAATTTATTACAGTCTTATTTTATTTACTTAAATTCACTTAAAAATTTGTAAAATCTCTAGACTGTTTGTTCGGTTGTATTTTAACTAACTGGAATCTACTATAACTCACAAACTCTAAAAAATTTCTTACAATCAAATAATATTATACGCAAACTTAAACTAAAATTGAACATGTGCGGGATCTAGGTGCAGAATATGAAACAAAAATTAATACTATTCAGTGCACTGCTAATTATATTCCTTTTTGCAGGGACAGCATGTGCAATTGAAGAATCAGAAAATACAGATACTGTATTGTTACCAGCTGGGCTGAGCGTTGATTTTGTCTACAATGGAACCTATTTCAGGCAGGGGGATGTTGTAAATATCACAGCGACTTTCAATAAAGCTGTGGGTAATGCGACGATAAAGGTTGATGATCGTATCATGAATATGGACAATATGACCAATATAAACGGTATTGTCTGGTGCTACGATTATAAAGTTCCAAGCGGTATAGATGATGCTGTGGACGTAATAGTATTCGCGAATGAGACAAATGTCATTATTAATGAAACTGATCCTAATGCAACTGATTATAATGCTTTTATCATTGACAATGGATATCCCAGTTTTAAGAGAATTAAACCGATCTCCGATATTGTCAATACAAGTCTTGTAGCTTTCAGTTTCAATGCCTTTGATAGGCTGGATAATTCAATTGCCTACACCCTCTATGTCAACGAGACTGTAAGAAAAACAGGGACTGCAACTTCCAAAGTAGATGAGAACTTCGATGTCGACCTGGCTGATGGCCATTACAAGTGGAAAGTTGAACTCGAGGATGATGCAGGAAACAACATTACAAGTGATGTCTTTGACCTGTACGTAGACACCGAAGCCCCGAATGTGACGCTTGTTTACCCAGGAGACTTCTTCGTAGTCAGCTCAACAGATCTGAAGTTCAATTTCACTGCTCAGGATAATTTATCTGCAAAGCATAATCAGAGTCTAAATTATAAGCAGTATATCGACGGAGTGCTTAGTGCAGTGTCCGGGAGTATGCGCTCAGGAGAATATATACCTGTTCTATATACGGCACTGAATTCATCTAATAATCTCACTGATGGCGTTCACAACTGGTCTGTGTCAGTTGAGGACAGAGCCGGAAACAACTATACAAGTGAAGTTCGGAATCTTTATGTGAACCATAAAGGGCTTAAGGTCGAGCTCGTTTCCCCTACTGAAGGATTTGTTTCTGCAAACCCGGAATTTAGATTCAATGTTTCCGGAGGCGCAGGTCTGCCCTTCAATTATACGCTCTTACTTAACAACACGGAAGTAAAGAACGGCACCTTCGTTGTTGGTGAAGATGAGGTAAACTACTATTCAGTAAATGTAACGGTTGAAGATGCTAAGGATATACTCTGGACTGTAAATATTACCGATTGTGCGGGAAGAACCAGTCAACCTGCTCCAATAACAATCTCTGTTGATACTATGATTCCGGCTCCTGTAGCAAACCTGAGCGTTACTGATGCTCCGGGTAATACCACATGGTACAACACGTCCGATGTGCCCAGACTGTACGTTCTCTGGGATAATAACACCGAGTCAGATATTGCTGATTATGTGGTTTACATCAGCGAGTCCAGACCTTTGAGCATTGAGGCTATGGAAAGGGTGTCTGAATCAGTGCCTGGCAATGAAACGTACATTGGAGAATATGGCAGGAAGCCTCTTGTCTACGGCAAGGACTACTGGGTCGCTGTTGTTGCCCGCGACGGAGCTAAGAACTATGATAAGAACTTTACTGTGTATGGGCCTGCCAGGACATACGAGGACATGAACCTCACACTTGACGCAGGCTGGAACCTGAAATCCGTACCTAAGAGACTGGCTTCATTCAATGCTGACACATACTCAGCCTTTGGAAAAAACAGCACAGTAATTTACTGGAACGGAAACTCCTGGGAATTCCCAACGACCATCGAGCCATGTAAGGGTTACTGGGTTTACACTCCGGAAGCTGGTATGAGAAATGTAAAGTTCAAGCCAATGCCAGTCAACAGTACAAGTCCGGACGTACCTGCATCTCTTGACCTTGCTCCCGGCTGGCAGATGATAGGGCACACCTCCACGCAGAATGTAGAATGGGAAGATGCTCTGGGTTCATTGTATGGCGGGCAGAACGTGTTTGCTCCATTTAAGTTCTCCAGCATCATTACATATTCCCAGAATGAAGGTTGGGGTGGTATAACCAATCTTGAATTCCTGAAAGGTGTGGGACTTCCACCCGAGACTCCATCCCCGGTTATGGCTCTTGAGGAAGGATATATGGTCCCAGGACAGGGATACTGGATCTTCATGACGGAAGCCGGTACCTACGCATCGGTAGAAAGTGTAGATTTCCACAATCCTACCTAAAGTCTGGGTGAAGGATCAAATTTAGAAAACAAATAACTTTTCAGCCTTTTAAGGCTGAAAGGTCCTTTTTTCTTTTTTGCGTAGCAATTGGAGGTAAATTATGAACAAAATATTAAAGAATGGGTTCCTGGGAACAGCTATACTGTTGTTATTTTTTTTAACAGCTACTCATCCAGGTATGGCGGGGGAGAATGTCTCAATTCCTCTGCTTCCTATGATAGTGGATGGAGTTGCCCTTGTTGATGGTTCTCCGGCCCCCACAGACACTGTTATTGCAGTTTACATTGACGGAGAATATGTAGAACAGTATCTCATAAACACCACCACAGGAAATTTCAAATTCTTTATTTCTGGAAATGCTGAGGATGAAGGAAAACCAGTTACTTTTACTATTGATGGAAAGGATACAGGAAAAAGTTTTGACTGGGCACAAGGAAAGATAGTTTCATCTGTTGAACTTTCTGTCGGCGATAACGCTGATTCCGGGAGTTCTAAAAAGAGCTCAACTTCAAATTCTGGATCATTGAAAGATTCTGAAGATTCGAAAGAGAATGGGGAGATCGTTAGTAATAGTACCGTCACTCAACTGGATGTAGAGGTTACGGAAAAATCCGCCCCTGAAAATACAGCGACAGATTCGGGTAAAGATTCTGGAGCTGAACAAAGTACAGAATCATCGAAAGATCCTTCTAAAACAAGCAGTGCTCCGGGTTTCCAGATTATTTACGCGGTTTTAGGTATTATTCTGCTTACTTTTGGATCAGACCTCTGGAGGGAATCGAGAAGGAAGCCCTGAATGATTTTTCTAAGGGGTTTCAGGTAATTTGAAAAATCTCAAGGTGATATGGTGACAATCAAGTATAAACACTTAAGAATTTTAGTGTGCCTGGTTATTCTGGGCATATTCCTCGTTCCTGCTGCATCTGCCAGTGATATTCCTCCGATTCCCAATGTATTCAAAGGAAAATTGATTACTGGAGGCGCAGATGTGCCGGCAGGAACTATAATTTCGGCTTATATCGATTCAAAGCTTGTTGGCTCTAAAACTGTAGATGTGGCAGGACATTATCTGCTGGATGTCTCGGGTACTGAAGCTGATAATGGAAAGAAAATAGTCTTCAAGCTGGGTCTTGTAGAATCAGAACCTGTTTCTGCAACATATCAGCATGGAGCTGCACCGGTGCAACTTGACCTTACTTTCAATGGAGATTTTGTACCTCCGGTAATTGAAAGTCTCTCTGCATCTCCAGCGTATATACTGAATGACGGGAAGGATTACTCAACTGTCAATGCTAAAGTCTCGGATGAACTTTCCGGAGTTATGTCAGTAACCCTCGACCTTACCCCTATAGGTGGAAAAGGAGTATCAATGACACCTCAAAATGGAGGTATTTACACCTTCAATGTGAACAGTACTCAGGCAGGAGAGTTTAAATTCAACCTTACAGCTATGGATTACTTCCAAAATAGAGTTACAGATGATATCTCGATCACTGTTGTCAAAGAAAATGAACTTGCAACAAGATATGGAGGAGCGGATGGTATCTTCTCTGCCGAAGAAATCAAAAACATTGTAAATGACAGCAGTATCTCCAGCAGGATCAAATATGCAATCCTGGCTATTTATTATGCTGACGGGTGGGATAGGATATGAAACAGCCCGAGTTTAAAATTGCTTTTGCATTTCTCTTGACCCTGATTTTATGTGCGGTTCCGGCTTCAGCAGGTAGTGCAGAAAGGATTATTCCTTCTTCAGTTGCTGTTAATGAGGTGTTTCAGGTAACAGTCAATGTAGCTGATTATGGTGCCGCCGGTCAGGTTCTTGAAAAGTTTCCTGAAGGTTTCACGTACATCGGCTCAACACTCCCGGAAAGAGCTGTAACTGTAAATGGCAATGAGGTCTCCTTCCTGCTTATGACTGAAAAGAGTTTTAACTATACTCTTAAAGCTCCTTCATCAGCTGGTACATACCAGTTTGTGGGTCTTTTAAGGGATATCAACAAAGCAGAATTCTCTGTCCTTCCTTCCAGTTCTTCTATTAAAGTTGGATCAACCTCTGGCACTGATTCCGGCAACGACTCTGGCACTGATACTGGCAACGACTCTGGCACTGATTCCGGCGTCGACTCTGATAGTGATTCCGGAGGTGGCGGTTCAAATAAAAGATCAAGCAGCTCAAGTGGTGGAGCCGGAGGTTCCCCCGAGCCTCAGAGCAATGTCGAAGCTAAAGAGCTGTCTCAGGAATACGTCACCGACGGGACACGCGTAAGGTTTGATTTTCCAAATGGTGTCACCTGTATAAGATATGTGGAGTTTGACGCCAAGAAGACTCTAGGGAAGATCACTACTATAGTCGAAATGCTCAAAGGTCAATCCAAGCTGGTCTCGGGCCTGCCTGATGGCAACGTTTATAAGAACGTGAACATCTGGGTAGGTTCAGGAGGAATTGCAAACTCCAATAATATCGAAAACGCGGTCGTTGGCTTTAGAGTTGAAAAAGCCTGGCTTGAGAAAAATGGAATTGACACGGATGATAAAGATTCTCTGAACCTCTGGTATTATGATAAGGCGTGGAATAAACTCGATACAACTAAACTGGATGAGAGCAACAGCAATTACGTCTACTATGAAGCCAAAACCCCTGGCTTTGGGTCCTTTGCTATTGTTGCAGACAAACCCGATCCAATAATTATCGAGCCTATTGATACTGAAGTTCCAGAAGATAATGTGTCGTCTGAGGTCAATAGTTCTTCTAAAAACTGGCGTTCTATGCCCGGCTTTGGAGCTGCTGCTTTTCTCGTAACAGTCGGAGCCGCATACTAC
>CAYSWX010000055.1:0-13283 GCA_964434965.1 uncultured Methanosarcinales archaeon | reverse complement strand
GAACGATTTTTCAGTGGCGCCATAGATACTTACAGGCAGACGGCAGATTATATGAAGTGGAAAGACCGAGGAATCTTAATAGCTACCAATGTAACAGCAAAAGGAGATGTTTTACAGGGGGATTGGCTGGCTAAATCACAAGCTTTTGGAGCTAGCATTTAAATAGTTAATCTTTTTCCATTCCCTAGTTGCGCCACCCGAATTGCGCCTCGGGAGTACGCGGTCCTTTTCACTCGCTCCGCTCGCTCAAGAGGACTAATTGATGGATTAATTCACATTTGAAACCAAAATGGTAGTGGGGGTGAGTCATTGATCAAATCTGAAAGAACGAGCACATGCTCCATGTTTGAATAAATATGGAGAGATCTGTAGGCTCTTGGTTTTCAAACTCACCCCACGACCACTAAAATAGGGTTAATAAAAAGTAGTGGTAGAGCAATTACTGAAAACTGGAGCGGAAAAAATAGTTCTCAAATATGAGGTGACAAACAGGTCGTGTCTATTATCTCATATTTGATTATGATTCATATCCCTATATGGGGCTTGAACATGGAGGAATTTATATATTAAGTAAAGATGAAGATTTTTATACTTTATTTGGGGCAGATTTCCTTGAGCCCGGCTGCAACGTCGGGAAGGAGCTTAATCGGGATGCCCATGATCATTTCATCGTCTGATATTTTGGCGTAAGATCTGCTGCCGCTGCATCCGACTGTAACTTCTATTTTGCCTTCTTTGTATGTCTGCACAACGCCGTCGGAACAGAGGCTCTGTTTGCCTGCGAAACTGGTTTTCACTCTACCTCCTTCTATGTACATATAAGCCTGGGTGAGTAACATTATCTGCTTCGGGTTGCAGATGACAAGTATAACATCCGGCACGAATGTGGTCTTTTCAAGGGGTGCGTACAGAATGGCTTCTGTAGAGTTGGGGGCAAGTTTCGCCACCATATCAATGGTACGCTTTGCAGCTTCCGGGGTACTGAACACTTTTAAACTCGAATAATAAAATTCTCCACTTGCGACTTTCGGGGGCATTGCTCCAAGGCCCATGGCGCCTGCTCCACCTTTACAAGCCTGGTCCTCTCCCAAAGTGTAAAATTCCTCTCCGGTCCTTCTCACTCTGTCAACGAGCTGGCAGTGTCTCATAGTCTCATCTACTTTTTCGATTCCTTCCGGAACTTTTTCTCCTTTAGGAATCAGTTTCACTGCAACCGGGGAAGTTTTGAGTTTAAGGCATTCGATTATTTCCTGTCCATAATTGTTGATCTCTTTTAACTCCATATTTATCACTCTGGGTATTAGTTTCATTAAGTTTTATTCAGGTAAATAATAGGTTAATATAGCCTTTATCTTTTATGTGATTGTGTTTGCTAAGCTTTGACTAATTTATACACAACCAGATTCGATATAAACATTCTCAAGTTCCGATTCTCAAAGATATTTTTTCACAGTACTCTTAATTTTTTGGAGAGTATTGTTTTTCTCAATTCCCTGTTTTCAGACAGTCTTTTGTTTCATACAGAAGTAAATCTGGAAGGACGTAACTGAGTGAGATATCCTCACTCAAGTTTGTCAAAAATAATTTCCATTTTTCCCATTTCTCTGGCAAGGTTTTTAGATATCATGCCGTTTTCGAGCCAGCAGGCATTCATTATTGCAGACGGGACCAGACATGTGGGGGTAAGGGGGGCTTCAGCCATTTTCTGGCCAAGTACAGTATCAGGACCACCCATGATGTCCTTCATGCTCATATCGAATTGTGTGCCCCATTTTCTGAGTTTTTCACAGGTGGTTTTAATATGTATATGGGTGTTTTTTCCTTCTTTTGTAGCGATGACTTTTGTTGTATGTCCACATATAGTGTTAAGTGAAATTTCAGTAACCATTATTTATCCTCCTGTATTGTATTTTTCCGGAGCCTAAAGGGCTTTTTAATGAACCTGCCCAGGACTTCCTTCCCGGTCTGTACCTGAAGCTTTTCTCCCTTTCTTTTTTTATTTAATTCCACATATATGTTTTTCTGTGAAGATTTTTTTATTCATTTCTTATCCCGATTATTTTATAGACTTCAGATGCTACTTTTTCAGCTACAGTTACCTGTATTAAGGATCTTGCCAGATGTTTGGATTTTTCTTGCGGGATGATCGCAAAGTTCATATACAATTCTATTCGTATTGCTAAGTCCATAGCAAATATGCTAGTCAAAGTACTCCTGTTAATACATTAATATATTAGCAGAGCAATTAAGCTACTGACAGGTATGCTTATGCCCTGATAAAGGTCACCAGATAAGGATCACCAGGATTACAGGATATTTACTATCCGGACCATTAAAAGTTCCGTTAAAAATCGGCTTGAATAGCACTAAAAATAACGTTGAATACAAATCTTGAATTTAATTTCAATAAAATAATGAGGTTTTAATAATGAGATGGCAAGGCAACTCCAAAAGAAAAGCAACCGGCGGGAAGATTATTGCTGCCCGTGGAAAGCGTAAGTTTGAAATGGGCCGTGAATCTGCGGAAACCCGTATCAGTGACGTAAAAAGAAAGAACGTTCACACTATGGGTGGCAACAGGAAAGTAAGACTTCTCCAGTCTAATGTTGCAAACGTAACCAACCCTAAAGACGGAAAGACAGTTACCGCAACAATTGAGACCGTAATTGACAATACTGCCAACAAACACTATGTCAGGCGTAATATTCTGACAAAAGGTTCAGTCATAAGGACTCCTGTAGGCACTGCTAGAGTTACAAGCAGACCTGGGCAGGACGGAGTTATAAACGCTGTATTAATCGAATAATTTAATCAAATAATTGAAGAGAGCCCTGACCCCAAACCCGGGGTTCTGTACCAATTTCCCTAAATTTTGTGCCGGTGGTCAATATGGATGAAATGATTCGACATATACTGGAAATTCTTGAAAATGATGCCCGATCGAGTCCGGAAGAAATCGCAGCCCTAACAGGAATGTCTGCACAGGACGTTTCCCAGGCAATAGCAAAGCTTGAAGAAACAGGAGTTATCCGGCACTACAAAACCATAGTTGATTGGGACCTGGTTGGGGAAAATTATGTATACGCCGTAATTGAGTTGAAGGTCACTCTCGAGCGTAATCAGGGCTATCAGGTAATTGCAGAAAGGATCTATAAGTTCCCGGAAGTCAGGTCTGTCAGGCTTCTGTCCGGGGACTATGACATCTCCCTTACTGTCCGGGGGAAGTCGATGAAGGATGTGGCCTTTTTTGTGGCAGAGAAAATCGCCACCCTTGATCAGGTCCAGAGCACGTCCACTCATTTCGTGCTGAAGACCTATAAAGAAGACGGGGTAATCCTTCACGAACCTGAGTCAATTCAGAGGCTTCCTGTCTCGTTTTAAGCGGGACAGCTTAAACCTTATCCCTCTTATCCCGTTTTGTATTCTATCGAACTCATATAATTTTTTTATAGGGGTGTTTGCTTGAGACCTCCATGCGATCCTTCAAAATTCATTGCGGAAGCTGTAAAAAGTATCCCTCCATCAGGAATACGCCGTTTTTTTGATCTTGTTTCCGGGCTTGAAGATGTAGTTTCCCTTGGTGTAGGAGAGCCTGATTTCATTACTCCATGGCATATCCGTGAGATGTGTATTCATTCTCTTGAAAAAGGGCAGACCTCATATACCTCAAACTACGGACTTCCGGAACTCCGAGACGAACTTGCAAGAACCTATTACAGGCGCTACGGCCTGGACTACGACCCCACATCCGAAATCCTGATTACTACAGGAGTAAGCGAGGCTCTTGATATAGCAATCAGGGCAGTGGTAAATCCCGGAGATGAGGTAATTGTAGTTCAGCCCTCATATGTGGCATACGTCCCTTCAGTGATTCTGGCAGGAGGCAAGCCTGTTATTGTTTCCACACACCGAGAAGATGAGTTCAGCCTTACCGCAGAAGCACTTAAACCTGCAATCACCAGCAAAACAAAGGCAATCGTCCTAAATTTCCCTAACAACCCTACAGGCGCAATTATGCAACAGGAAGGAATGGAGGATATTGCGGACCTTGTTGTTGAGAATGATTTATTCGTAATTTCGGACGAGGTCTATGAGTGTCTGACTTATGAAGGTACTCATGTTCCATTCTCTTCGCTTGAAGGCATGAAGGATCGGACTGTAATGCTGAACGGCTTTTCCAAAGCCTATGCTATGACAGGTTTAAGACTCGGTTTTGCTATGGGAGCTCCGGATATCATTCATTCTATGATGATGATCCACCAGTACTCCATGCTCTGTGCCCCCATAACCGCTCAGGTAGGGGCAATTGAGGCTCTCCGCAATGGTAAAGGGGAAATGGAGCGGATGGTCAGGGAATATGACAGGCGCAGGCACTTTATTATAAAGGGCTTTAACAGTATCGGGCTTGAATGCTGCAACCCTAAAGGTGCTTTTTATGCCTTCCCTTACATAGGAGGTACGGGACTTTCATCTTCTGATTTTTCAGAACGCCTCCTGAATGAAAAGAGGGTTGTTACAATCCCGGGAGATGTATTCGGAGAAGCAGGTGAAGGTTTCCTGCGCTGCGCATATGCAGCGTCTCTGGACGACATTAAAAAAGCAATTGAGAGAATGGGAGATTTTGTAGACAAATTATAACAGTGAGTCTGGCCGAATTTTTATTCGGTCTACGTTCTTACCTATTTTTTG
The DNA here is from genome assembly GCA_964434965.1 of uncultured Methanosarcinales archaeon. Taxonomy (GTDB): domain Archaea; phylum Halobacteriota; class Methanosarcinia; order Methanosarcinales; family Methanosarcinaceae; genus Methanosarcina. The sequence goes on along the minus strand of CAYSWX010000055.1, from coordinate 8,594 downwards.
CTTCTACTAAATTTTCTTAAATTTTCTTTAACTTTTTATTGCTACCTGATTTTTTACTCAAGTTTTTTGTGTTCAACTTTGTCATCGTCCAATCGCATAACGAGGGCGTTTACTTTATCATCCATTTTTTCAATCAGCTCGTTCATCTGATTGTACCATTCGTCAACGTTTTTCTTAACCATCTGTTTCATTTCCTGAGGTTCGATGGCTACGTATTCATAATAGTATCCTCCGCTTTCAATGGATCTTGTCTCCCTGTAAACAATTCCACAGGCGATAAGGTTCTGCAGTGAACGGTATGCAGTGCTCCTTTCCCTGTTAAGAATCTCTCCCAATTTTTCTGCTGTCAGGGGTCCATGCGTAAGCAGAGCCTTGTATGTGTCGATGTCAAGGGACTTCAAACCGAGCACACATTTTACCATATCCTCGCATCTGAAGCTTGCTCTGATCATCTCATGAATAGAATTCGTCATAAAACCACTATTTAAAGGCGGTTTGCCCTGTTGTATTTAGAACGTATTTTTCAATCTTTGAGGAATACCGGCCAGCACTTTCAGGCGTTGTACAAAGATGGGCTGAGGATGCCCATAAAACAGAGAACCTTACTCCGGTCTCCAAATTCCTTTTTAATGCATAATCCTAATTGTTTTAATTCTCATTATGTATTATTTAATTACCAATATCATTTAATTACCAATATCGGTGGATGTATTTATAAACTTATTTCTCTTTTCTTTATATCATTATTTTCCCTCAGGTAATATCTGTCAAATATTCCATTATATCGTTTCTGGTTGTTTCCAATAAAAAATAACATGTCCGGAAGTATTCCTGTTAGTTAAATTTATATATAAATCATGGACTCAATAAGCTTTGAAGTCTTATGCAGCCCATTATCCCTGAAGATGAACGTTCCAAAGAGCCTCTTGATACCGAGAGAATAATCCATCATCCTGATATGGTAAAAGCCAACGAATGGGTTCTCAATAAGTATGAAGCCCCTTTCAGGGAAGTATGTATTTTCGTTCCCTGTGCCAAGAGAAAGCCTTACCATGAAAGCCCATCCCATAAAAAATTTGACCGGATAATTTTTGGGATTTTAAAACCCGAGGATGTGCACATAGTGACCTTCGGGACCTGTGGGATTGCTCCAAGGGAACTTGATACCCAGTATCCTTTCATGAACTATACTTTCATGATGGGTAAATGCAACGTGACAAAAATCAAAAGGGACTTTATAAAAATAGAAAGCGAAAGGATTGCCGCTTATCTTGAGAAAACAAGGGAAAACTACAGGTACAGGATAGCCTATTGTATCGGGGATTTCCGGACTGCAATGGAAAAAGCCCTTGAAATGGTTGACATAGAAGTGGATGTCGTCCCCAGGGAAGCTACAATTCAAAAGATGATCCAGCCTGATAAAGCCTTCATTTACAACAGCCTCTCATCTAAAGAGTACCTTCAGGACCTATCCGATGCAATTACTGATGCATTTGGGCTTCCCAGAAAGGAAGTAGGCTTAAAGGAAGACCTCTCTGTGGATGATACTGACTGGTATGTTTTGTGATGTAATTATATTTTGATAGACAAAATCAGCTAATTCTTACATAAAAGATTGAACCGCACAGGACTTTAGAAGAGCAAACTATCATCAAATATAGTTTAGTAAATACTGTTGAGCTCAATACTTTCACTCAACTCGGTTACTCCTTTTAGCCTATTACTCATTATTCATTTTGATGTTGGTTAAAATGGATACATCAGAGAAATATATCAGAATGTGCTCACTAGCGAAGGAAATTCAGAGGAAATGGGTATTCCAATCCGGCGATTTTGTTTATAATCCTGCTTTTGAAAAAGTTGAGGTTTTACTCTGTCCCGGAAACAATTCTATTAATTATATCTGGCTACCGAGACAGGATCAACTGCAAGAAATCTGTATCGAATTCTATATGCAGAATTTGAGGATATCTAAATTCGAAGCATTCTTAAAATTCTTGGAATGGTACTCCGGACGTCTTAGATATACTTTCGAACATAGACTTAAGAATGGAAATGGTTTCATTGACTTGGGAGAAGAACTTTTGTTAAGCCGTGCAATGATAATGATGCACTGAAAAAATGGGACGGGGAAAGCTGGGTAAAAGCTTTAGAAGAGGATGCGTGGAAGTTGCAGAAGTGTTCGCCTGGGAATTGCGGAATAAAAGTATAAGAATTCTTATGATATACCGTTTATTCTTAACAGCCATGTTCTGGAACGAGTGAATAAGTGGGAAGGGTGAGGAGTATCTCGCATTGATACCTATGGAATGAGACAATATTTGAGGGTAGAATCACCCCCTTCTCCCTGTTGTGCTCTTAGGTTGGCTTTATCTGTGATCTCTGTGTAAACTCAGCGACCTGAACCCCATAATAAAGTAAGATAATTAAAAAGTACAAAAGTGTACATGCCGGCAAGAAACCTAAACCTATTTTATGAAGAAAAACTAAAAGCACAGCTCAGTGGTAATTTATCGGCAAATTATGAAAGATAGGAGTGAGTAAAATGAGTGAATACGAATTAACCGACATTGAAAAAAAAGCCCTGGATAATTGGATAATAGTAAATATACTCCCACAAAAAGCACCAAATAAAAATTACACCAGTTATGCACTTAAAAATTTATTTGAACAAACACCAGATGGTTTCTTTATCACAAATAAGCAGTTTAAAGAAGCGATGGTCAGATGTAATTTCTTACCGGTAAATAAAAATAAATTAAATTGGGAATTCCGAATTTCCCTAAAATCTCCAGGGTTGAAATAATCTAAATGAGGTTATAAACCTAACATATATTGAAAAAGCTTATCCAATTTTCCCAAGTAAAGGAAATTTTCCAACAGAGTTTTTAAAAACACATTTCTATTAATAAACAAAATCTGTTTATCAGATATCCCCCTGCTTCCTTGGAAGAAACATTCCTTTTGAATAATCGTAAAGATTTCAATCCCTCTTTTCGAGCAGTAGTGGACAGCCCTTAGAGTGCAGGGTACGCATACAAACTTACGTTGATTGGAAAAAACTAGGGTTTTCAAAGGGAACTTTACATCCCACTTTCGGCAGGTCGACAATAATAATTAAAATATTTTTTCCCGATTCCGTTTTGGAGTGTTAACTAACTATACACAGGATTTAAAGTAGGTTAACTAGCGACTCGACATCATCTACATATATATACTGACTACTTTTTCTATTAAAGTTAAGTATGAGATATTAATAACTGGTCATATGTAAACCCAAAATTACACTCAATTATAATGCATCATTTCAAAATCGCCATCAGAAAAAATATCTAAAATTTAATGTCGACCTGCCGAATAAAGGATATGAGTTATAAAATGTGAGAACATAATAACTGAAGATGAATGTAGAAATTGCAAACATGATAAGACGAGAATTTTTGAAAAAAATAAGAATGTAAAATCTGATTTCGAAGAAGACTTTACACGTATATTAAAAGAAATAGCAAAAGACTATGGGCATTAAAAACAGTTCTAGATTACTTGCGGGCAATAAAGCATTATGGATAAAAGCAACGTTTTATTTTATTTTGATGTTTATTTGTGGCAATTCCCCAGGCATCCTGCATGACATAATAAAGTAAATTCACTTCTCTAAGGAGGCAGAAGTTTTGGAAGATTGGAAGATAAAGATTTCAGTTCTCTGGCTCTTTGCATCAATTGCCTTTCTGGCTCACCAGATAATATTGCTTATGGAACCGGGCATAATAGCACAATTAATGGCAGGAGAAGCAGAAGGTCAGAAAATAAGCTCTGGTATGATACTATTCTCTGCAATCTTAATGCTGGTTCCAATGGTGATGGCTTTTCTGTCCCTGACCCTGAAAGGTTCGATGAACCGCTGGTTAAATATCATCGTGGGTGGTGTCTTTGCTGCCCTGTGGTCCATTAGCGCAATTGAAGCTGCACAGTCTGCATACTGGGGCGGAGCACTAATGACGCTTTCAGCAGCAGTAGCTTCGGCACTAATCGTATGGTATGCATGGAAGCACCGCCTGGCATCGTGACCAGTAAAGTAGCTTTTCAGTAGATTAATCTGGTCTCCGAAACTTCAGAAAAGACCCGTTGAACAAAAAAACTTCGAAAGAAAAAATCTTTGTTACAGGAGTCTTTGAAAGTTTCGCCTCCTGACAAAGCGTATGCTCCTCTCCACCAGAAGAAATCTCGTCTTTTTTTGTATTGCATGCCTTCCTTGTCTTTTACATGCTTGAAAGACGAAAATCGTTTTTTCCACCGGATCTCAGAACTGCGAGACAAAGGTTCTTGCCTGCCAGAGGGCGATAACCGCAAGGATCAGGATAAGAACCATCCACATTATCTCCGCTCCCGGGATAAAGGAATTAGCCCAGTATGCGTTGTAAGCTTCCATAGCTGCTGCTGTTTGTACCATCTCTTTCCTCCTTTTTTTAGATATACCTGAGACAGGCATCCGATCCCCGGACTTTACCGAAGTCTGTGATCACATACTTGTGCAGAAGGAAGCCTTTTTTGTAGATTCCCTCTTCATCGACTTTCTGTTCCACATCTTTCAGCATCCCGCCGGACGCCAGTTCTAGAATGTCGAAATTGATGCTGTCTCTGTGGAAATTACCCTTCATGCCATACTCTTCCTGGATTTTTGGAACAATTTCGTAGTTCCAGTGTTCTTCCCCATCCAGGAATAGCTCCAGAACCCTGAATTTTATGGGACGGTTTTTCCCCACTTCACTCACCTCTCAGAGTTTCAAGTGCAGCTGCTTCTTCCGTAAACATGACGAAACTGCCAATAACACAGAGAGTACCTCCTATAAGGATGGTCCACTGTGGGACATCTCCGAAGAAGAGGAAGATGAAGATAATGGCACATAGTCCGTAGAGATTTCCTATCCCCTGGCCTCTTCCGACTCCTATTAGCGGGAAAGACTTGTACCAGCAGACGTAACAGAAGCCGAAGGTGATTCCTGCGAAGATCAGGACCAGCAGGGTAAGGGGTTCAAATGCCTGGAATGCAAAGGAGTACATCGGGTAGCCTACTATTGCCAGAATCGGCACGATAATGATCCACCAGATGATGTTTTCTCCAAGGAAACGGAGGGTAAGCCCCACGTCCGGCTCGGAAATGTCGAGCCCTTTTCCTGCAATTGCACCTTCAATTCCCCAACCTGCAGCAGCCATCAACCCTCCCAGGTAACCGATCCAGGGGACTCCTCCTGCAGCAAGTTCGGTTATAACCCCGCCGCCGAAGATTGTGATTCCACCAAGAATAATAATTATAATTCCGGTTGCTGCTCTCTTGCTGATCTTTTCTCCATACCAGTAATAAGCAAGCACCGAGCCGATCACAGGATAGAGAAGGGCAGCAACGGCTGCGAATGCCCCTCCAATGAAGCCCATGGCCATGAAGGAACCGAGAATCGCTATAGGTCCCCCGAAGACTGAAGCCAGGAAGAACCACTTGGAACAGGGATGAAATTCCTTTAGCGTCCGTCCCAATTCTCCGAATTTCCCAAGCACGCCGTTCCAGAGCATGAGAGCCAGCATAACTGTAAGTGCATTGAATGCGGTAATAAGGGCCGCTGTTACAACAAGGGCCACTGCATCTCCACTGGTTCCGGCGACAGCCCCGTACATTTCATCAAACGGGTTCAGTACCCATACAACAGTGCCTGGCAGGTACCATATGCCCCAGAACACAGCACAAAAAAGGGCCCACATATACCCTTTGCTGATTTTTCGTTTGCTTTCCTGCGCTTTCAAAGCTTTCAGATCCATGCCCACTCCTCCTTTTGTCAGAGTTATTGGGCAGGTGTGCCGGGAGCCAGATCTGTAGCCAGAGACTCCCGGGACTGCCTGCTCTTTTGTTATTATACTTTCAGGGCTGCTTTTACCTTGGCAACTGCATCGTTGGCGCTTTCACCGTAGATGTCTGCGCCGATCTTGTCTGCCCAATCCTGGGTAACAGGAGCACCTCCTACCATGGTCTTGACCTTGTCGCGGACACCTGCTTCTTTCAGCTGTTCCTCGATCTGGATCTGGTTGACCATTGTGGTGGTCATAAGTGCAGAGGATGCAACAACCTGGGGTTTGAGTTCCTTCACCTTTTCTACAAAGGTCTTAATCGGGACATCTCTTCCAAGGTCCACAACTTTGAAACCGGCAATGTTGAGCATGGAAGCTACAATGTCCTTTCCAATGGAGTGGATGTCGCCTTCGATAGTTCCAATGACGACGGTTCCCATGCTCTTGGTCTGAGATTTGCGCTTTTCCATTTCCGGAGTGATAACAGCTATACCAGCATTCATTGCCTCAGCAGCTGCGAGCACGTGGGGCAGGAAAAGTTCACCCTGACCGAATTTTTCCCCTACTTCCTCCATGCCTGCGGTAAAGCCCTTCTCAATGAGCTCTACAGGGTCGATGCCTGCTGCAAGGGCTTCTTCTGCTACTTCTGCTGCAAGTTCTTCATCAAAATCGGTGATTGAAGCTTTTGCTTTTGCTATAATTTCTTCTTTGCTTGCCATTTTACCCCTCCTTGATCTTATCCCTCTTTGAAAGCCTTGTCAGCCTTGTCCACAATCGCCTTCATGTCCTTGAGGATGTCTGCATCTATTGGCGGTACCTCATGGTGTTTCATGACGTCAAGGACCGTTTCGTTTGCTACGGCTGCAAGGTCCTTTGATCCGGCTGCTGCCCAGTCTCCAAACATGCGCCTGTCAATAAGCATCGGATCGGATGGGTAGTTCACGAGCTGCCTGGTCTGCTTCAGGGCGAGGAAGTTGTTTCCAATGCCGACTTTCTGGATGGATTCGACTGCCAGGGTTTCGGTTGATACCGGGATTCCCTGCATTGCTTTTTTGGTCATCTTGATGATGTCGTTGTCGATTACCAGCTGCTCCATTGAAAATGTCATACCAAGCTCAAGCATCCCGGCTCCGTACAGGGTGTTTGCTCCGGAGAGAGCTGGGAGGAGACAGGTCATTGTCTTTTCGTGTCCTGCCTGGTCATCTGGGATCTTTGCATCAGACTAGGTGCCTGCCACATAGGAGGGTAGGCCATAGAACTGGGCGAGTTTTGCGACTGCAGCACTTATCAGGCCGAGTTCTGGAGATCCGACAGGAGCAGTACCTTTCTTCAGGTCGAAGGTAGTTGTGGAGCTTCCATACCATACCTTGCTTCCTGGTACGGTTAACTGGGCAAGGACAATTCCAGAAAGGACTTCAGCATTGTGAGTCACAAGGGTTCCTGCGAGGTACACAGGAGCAGATCCACCGGACATTGCCATACTCAGGACGTTTACAGGCATTCCGAAACGTGCACCTTTGATTATAACCTGGCAGGCATTGACACTGAGCTCAAGAGGGCTGGTCGGGCAGAGAAGCATGGAGAAGATTGGCTTTTTCCTCGCTTCTTCTTCGTCGCCACCGTAATAGGCTCTTACAATGTCCCGGTAGTACTCGACATGTTCTCCCACGGGGTCAATGTGATGGAAGTGTTTTGCAGTATTCGCTATCGGAGTAAGGGTTTCATGGACGTCCTGTGCACCCTTTCCAGCCCAGTCCCTTGCAGATACCGGCAGAGAGAAGTAGTCGATATTTTCTGCCCAGTCACAGAGTTTTGCGATGTCTGCAATATCCTGTTCGACAGAATCAATGGTTACGTATTTTCCATCCTTATATTTACACATCTTAACACCGGTACCGAAGCAGGTCCAGTGTACCTTGCCTCCGGATTCCTGCACGGTGTTGTACTTCTTGTCGCGGCCCCAGAGCACGAACCTGGAAGGTGCGAGCTGAAGTGCTCTTCTTACAAGATATTCAGGGATCTTCACTACTTTTGTACTCTCGTTCACGTCACAGCCGTTTTCCTTGAATATCTTCCTTGCCTCTGCATCCGAAACCTGAATGCCTGGGTTCATCAGGACCTCCATGGTGGCGTAGTGTATCGCCTTGAGCTCATCTAAGGTGAAGAGGCCAAGTTCCACGCCCTGGAGGGAATTGAATCCTGCAACTGCATTACATTGTGCCATTTTCTCTCTCCTTATTTTCGAATTTCTTCAATTTGCTTTCATTCACTTCTCATCGAATAGGGGAGAATCTGCTTTTTTTCTAAAGGCCGGAGTTCACGGACATTGAATGAATAATTTATAGGGATTGGTTGAAAACCTGCTTCTAAAGTCTTTTTGACTATATCAGTTATTTTTGGCTACAGGCCTCAATAAAGGAAAACTTGGTGTTCTTACACATCTTTGAGATCCCTATATAGTCTCCACTAGCCGCGTTTTCAAAGCTTTTCGAAAAGGTAGCACTTTCCTCTCTGTTTTACAGAGAAAAAACCGCTTTGCTTTACGACAAAGTCCCACGCCTTTTCCGGATTAAGTCCCCCTTTGCTTTAATTTTTCCGGATTTTTATAATATTCAGTATATCCCTAAAATCATATATATAATTTCTTGACAACTTTTACTCTGATTTTTTGAAATGACTTTTCTATTGGGCTTATTTTCCTGTCTGTTTTCTGAAGAGATTGCAGGAATTAATCTTGATGTCGAGCAGTTTCTCGA
>CAYSWX010000054.1:0-13292 GCA_964434965.1 uncultured Methanosarcinales archaeon | reverse complement strand
GGGGCTTTCATGATATTTACAGGAATTATACTGCATGCCATTTCAAGAATGATATCTTTTAATGAACAGATTCGAAGGTGATGAAGATTAAAAAATGGTTGTTTAAGAACCTTCCTTGTTAATTTATTTATGTATTATTCCTGGCCTTCTTGAAAATGATTATCTGGCTAGTTCTTGATGGAAGTGTAAGCTCTCGCGGATAAAGTTGCAGGCATTTATGGTATTTCAACCAATGCCATACTGCCCTGAAGCACCTATTTATTAGTGTCTCGCTCGTATCGTCTCAGGTTTTACCTGTAGAACTTCTCTACAGAACCCTATACTTAGAGTTCAATAGCAAAATCAAGTGGCTTCTGTAGTATTTACAGTTTCCAGAATAAAACTTGACAATAGAATAGAGGTTGTGAAGTGCAGGAACATTATCCGAAAATATTTTATGTGAGAGTTGACTGATCTAATTTATAAAATACACTGAGATAATCCTTCGTTCTCCTAAAACTTTTTTGTGGTAGGATTCTTGGATGAAAATCTCAGATAAGGCCCTTTGCGTTTATATAGAATATCTATTGTCAACTTCATCTGACTGCCTATGTCCTATGAAAATACAATATGTAAAAATAAAATAATGTGGGAATATACATCCACCAGTTATTTTCAAAATGATCAGGAGATTTATTTTCAAAGCAAAATCTTCTTAATCTATGAAATTATCTGTATATATTATTTGATTTTTAAAAACTCTCTACAATTCTAGTTTAATATGATTGTCAGTATATAATATGAACTGAATTGTATGAAGCTTAAAGATTAATGGGGATATTATGTCTGTATTGAATGAAGTTGAGGAATTCAAGCCTGCCAATAATAAGTTGATGAAACTTATCTACTCTTTGTTTCCATTATGCGTGATTATTGCTGTATTATTAGCATTCTTATGGATGTTTGCGGTCGGAAAAGTAGGTTTTGTAGTTAAAGGAGTGTTTACTGGAGTCCCAGCAGTTATTTCCTGTATTCTTTTATTATTCATTTACAAAAAAGATGTAGAACTAAATGATATTCTTATTTTTCCTTCTATAAGTCAAAATTCTTTAATCTATCTATTTGGAATTTTCTATCTCTGTTCGGTCAGCATCCTTTTATTGGTTCCTGGAGGCAGGGCCTGGTATTATTTTGTGCTGATTCTGTTGCTTTACATTTCGGTTTTGCTACAAATCTTGTCTGAAAACTCGAATCCCTCTTTTATTCTGGTTGAGATTTTTTTACTCCTACTAAATCTCATTTATAGTGTTACCTTAAATTATGATCTTTATTTTGGGACTACAGATATCATGCCCCATATTTTACTCTCAGAAATGACTGCAATGTCGGGACACGTTGTTTCAACCTCTTTGACCGATTATGCATTCTTTCCTTTATATCATGTAATGGTTGCTGCAGCTTCTGCTTTATTGAATATAGATGTAAAGTCATCTCTCTTTTTAATAACTGCACCAATCTATGCAATAACTATCTTTTTTGTTTACTATCTCTCTCAATATATCTCTCATAATCGTCAGATTTCTCTGCTTTCTTCTTTGCTCTTCTCTTCGAGTTCAGTTGTGCTCTATTATGGCGCAAATATGATTACTCGGACAATGTCTTTCGTAATGTTCGTTGTATTGCTGTATCTTATTTACAGCGTCAATTTTAAAGAGTCCAAAATCTCTCTAAAAATTCTTTCCTTCATTACTGTGCTTTTTTTAACACTGGTGCATAATGTTTCCTTACCCCAGTTTGTCTTATTACTGGTTATTCTTCTCGTCTGTGAATATCTCGTTGATGTCGGGAGTTATATAAGCAAACCATTTTTTGTCCTGTTGAATGTTATTTTTGTGTCATACTGGTTTTTAGTAGCATACATGTTTCTCCAGAGGAGTATATCCATACGTTTACAGAGTCGGTTCTGGGATTCAATGGTTTTGACGACTGAAGGTGCGGGAAGTGTTAATGACTATATGATTAATTTAGTTGGATATCTGGACAGCGCCGTATTCCTGTTTTTTGCTTTAATTGGAATCGGTTTTCTCCTGAAAAAATACAGAAACAACTATGCTGCGGTATTCGGGCTGTTCTCCCTGATTACTCTTGTTTTTTATATCCCAAACCCTCTCAATACTATCTGGCAACTGCATGTTTTATTCAGGATTGACAGATTTCAGCTTTTTGTCAGCCCCTTTATGGCTTTTGTTATGGCCTATGGAATTTATGTATTCTGGAATTATATGTCGAAAAGCTCGTCCCGAAAAAGGTATCATTCATTTTTAATTCTTTTATTGTTCTCTACTTTTGTCTTTATCTCTTCTGTCTATAGTATTTCGGATTCTGAGAGTCTCGTTGTTGAATCCGCACATCCATATTTTACAGCTCAGGAATTGAGAGGGTTTGAGCATTTTAAAAGTCATGTTCCTGCTGGCTCTCATATTTACTCTGATTATTACACGTCCAGGTACTTTTATTTCCCTACGGTTCCTGGGGTATCCGAGCAAAAGAACCCTTCTTTTTATCGGAGTTACAGAGCCGATAATGTGAGTAATTTCCCTCATTATAGAGGTTATATTGTGATTAGAACCAGGGAATTCCTCCGAGCTGGTTTATATTTTAGTGAAGGGGGAATTAATGCCGAAAGTGCCAATTACTTTTACAAAGGGACTTCTGAAAATGAACTGGAAATGAATAATAATCTAAAAAAGATAAGTAAAATTTATTCAAGTCCGGTAGAAGATATATTCATTGGTGGCTCTGGAGTTAATTGAGTTCTTGCAAGATTATATAGTCTTTGTGTGGTTGATCTGATAATATTCAACCAATTTCAATTTTTTTATATAGTCTTATCTGGAAGTATGTTAGATTATCTGTACAGCTACTGTAAAAGTAATAGTTGATTTGTCCAACACTTATATAAATTTAAAATACTGTTAAATATGTATTGTTTATTTACAATAAGTTGCTATGTTTCTGGAAATGGAGGCAGTCTCCAGATGAATAAATTAATTTGTAATGGGATTACATATCTTGTTTCAAAAAAGTGGATTTTTCGTCCAGATTTTTCAAAAAAATTGTATCCTCTGCCTCCTCTTTCTAAGATAATTTTTCAAACCGAAACTTGTTTGTATAATAAAAGAATATTGAGTTATTTCTTCTCTAATATAGATTAAGGTTATTCTCAAAGATAACTCTTTGAATTTCGGGAATTATGTTCAAAAACATGGGGACAAATAATGGAAAAAGGAAGTTGGATGTTTAAGTTAAAATATAAAAATAAAATAAGAATTTTTATTATATCTCTCTTTTTTTTAATCATTATGGGAACAGCCTCGATCTCTTTAAAGCCAGGCATGACAGTTTACGTTGCAGGAGATGGCAGTGGAGACTTTAATTGTGATGGAAAGGCTGATCAAGTAGAAATAAATCAGGCTCTTAAATTCGTAGCAGAAAATCCCTACTATACTACCATTCATCTTAAAGGTCCCTTCACCTATACCATTAACAGTACTATATATATTCAGAGCAGCAACATAATTCTTGAGGGAGATTCCAATGCTGTTGTTAAACTGGTTGATCATGCAGGATGGACTAATGACCCCATGATCCCTTTGATTGGCAAACTTGATAAAGAAGTAAACGGTGTAACTATCCGTGGTTTTGAAATCGATGGTAATCATGATGGTAATACTGAACGTTCCAAAGGCAAAGGCTACTATAATATGATTTATTTCACTAATGCGAAAGACATAACTGTTTGTAATATGTACATGCACGACGGCCATGGCGACGGATTGCGAATTAATTTCGGTGAAAATATCCAGTTTTATAATAATAAAATATATAAGCTTGGCCATGATGGGCTTTATGCCATTGAATCCAAAAATGTAGAAGCCTGGAATAATACGATAACTTGCAGAACTAATAGCGGTCTCAGGGTATGGAATTCGAATCATGTAAAGTTCCATGATAACTTTATTGATTCTTCCTATGATAGGAGTGCTGGCGGTCCCGGTATTCTGATTGAAAAAACCACTGGTGTTATGAATGATATTGAAGTATACAATAATACTATCCACAATACCTTTGGGCCTGGTTTATGGTTGATCGGGTATGAATCTTCTTACTCTAAACAAGAGGCGCAGAACATCCATATTCATCACAATATATTCTATAGTACTGGTACGAATCCAAGTATAGATTGGGTGGGCGGCATTGTAACGAGTGGCTTTTACGATACTCTTATCGAAAATAATGTGTTCGATGGTGTGTACCATGCTGCAGTAGTCTATATGTACCCTGACGATAACTCTGATGATCTTTCTCCTACCGGTACAGGATACACAACAATTGTCCGCAACAACATTATAATAAATACACTTGAACGTAAGAAAGATCCGCAAGGAACGGGCTATGGTGTAATTAACTATTTCCCTGAGTCACATTCCTTTTTGCTGCAGAATAACTGCTTCTATAATAATGATGCTGGAGTGTGTCTGAATGCAAAGTCAATAAGCGATATTTATGAGGCTCCTCTTTTTGCAGACCATAAAGGTCATGATTATCATCTTAAATCAATAGGCGGTAGATGGGACGGAAAAATGTGGATAAAAGACAGTATAAGTTCACCATGCATTGATACCGGGTATCCATCCTCGGATTATTCAAATGAACCTGAAAATAATGGAGACAGGATCAACATAGGAAGGTATGGAAACACTGAGGAAGCATCAAAGTCAGGGGTAATGCCCGGATATCAGGTGTGGTGGAATAAAGTATCTCCATCGGGTTTCAAAATACTTAGGACCTTGATCAGGATACTCTTTTTTATTTGATTGAGTAAAATGAGGTTTTTCCGAAAAGAAGGCATTTGGAAATTAATATTTCCTGCAGTCCAGAATTTCGGAGTACCTCTTTTAATATATCCGGTATTTCATTTGGAATATATAAGTTGAAGTTTTGGCACCTGCCCTTCTTTTCCATATTCGTTGCTATAGAACGCAATATAATTATTGTTTTCATTTCTTGCTTTTATGAAGAATCCAGTATTTTCGTATTTTCCACTGACATACTCATTTACTAATTCTGTTACATCCAGCTCGTAATACCTGTTGTCTGGAAGAGTGCTGCCCTTAATGGTAAGTGTAGCATAAGGAGTACTGCCCTGCAAGACCCCGTTTTTATCGTACCAGTCTCCTCCGGGATTAGTCCACGCAACTCCTTTGTCCCTCTTATTCCAGCTGACGTAACTTGAGCCCCAGGCAGAAGCTGGCCTATAAATTTCAATTACAGTATCCTCTGGCCTTGAGGTTCCTTCAGGATAATACCAGTAAAGTGAAAGAGTTGCATTACCGATTTCAGTGGAATTTTTGTATTCACTCAGGTTAAACCACATTACATCTCTGTATCTGGCATTGTTCATTCCTCCTGCATCAATAAAAGCTGTATCCTGATACACTGTATCAGGAGAAGCTTCACGAAGGCGATTATCAGTTGTACCAGTAAGAGTCACATTCACGATTTCAGGAGTTATAGGCACTATTTCTGAAGATGTGTTGATTTTCATGTTAATTTTTGGTACCTGATTTTCTTTTCCGCATTCGTTACTGTAGAACGCAATATAATTATTGTTTTCATTTCTTGCTTTTATGAAGAATCCAGTATTTTCGTATTTTCCACTGACATACTCATTTACTAATTCTGTTACATCCAGCTCGTAATACCTGTTGTCTGGAAGAGTGCTGCCCTTAATGGTAAGTGTAGCATAAGGAGTACTGCCCTGCAAGACCCCGTTTTTATCGTACCAGTCTCCTCCGGGATTAGTCCACGCAACTCCTTTGTTCTTCTTATTCCAGCTTACGTAATCTGGGTTCCAGGAAGCTGGCCTGTAAACCTCAACTACAGTATCTGTTGGTCTTGAGCTTCCTGCAGGATAATACCAGTAGAGGGAAAGTGTTGCATTATTGACTTTGTTAACATCATCATATTCACTCAGGTTAAACCACATTACATCCCTGTACCTGCCAGTGCTCATTCCTCCCACATCAATAAAAGCTGTATCCTGATACACTGTATCAGGAGAAGCTTCACGAAGACGGTTATCAGCTGTACCAGTAAGAGTCACATTCACGATTTCAGGAGCTACAGGTTCAGTTACTGAAGATGTTTTGTTTGTCACGTTAAGTTTTGGTACCTGAGTATCTTTTCCGCATTCGTTGCTATAGAACGCAATATAATTATTGTTTTCATTTCTAGCTTTTATGAAGAATCCAGTATTTGCGTACTTTCCGCTAACATACTCTTTTACCAGATCTGTTACATCCAGCTCATAGTACCTGTTGTCTGGAAGAGTACTGCCCTTAATGGTAAGTGTAGCATAAGGAGTACTGCCCTGCAAGACCCCGTTTTTATCGTACCAGTCTCCTCCGGGATTAGTCCACGCAACTCCTTTGTCCCTCTTATTCCAGCTGACGTAACTTGAGCCCCAGGCAGAAGCTGGCCTATAAATTTCAATTACAGTATCCTCTGGCCTTGAGGTTCCTTCAGGATAATACCAGTAAAGTGAAAGAGTTGCATTACCGATTTCAGTGGAATTTTTGTATTCACTCAGGTTAAACCACATTACATCTCTGTATCTGGCATTGTTCATTCCTCCTGCATCAATAAAAGCTGTATCCTGATACACTGTATCAGGAGAAGCTTCACGCAGGCGGTTGTCAGATACTTCAGGAATCATAGGATCAGGGTTTGGTACAGGATCGGGGTTTGGTACAGGATCAGCTCCCGAAAGAGATGCGTAGATAGTGTTTCCATATCTTCCAATATTAATCCTGTCTCCATTATCTTCAGGCTCATTTGAATAGTCAGAGGATTTGTACCCGGCATCAATGCATGGTGAACTTATACTGTCTTTTACCCATGCTGTTCCATCCCAGCGTCCAGCAACTGATTTAAGGTGATAATCACCATTTTTGCTATTTACGAATAGAGGATTTGCATAGATATCTGTTGCAGACTTAACATTTTTGTAATTCCCAGCAGCATTGTTATACAGGCAGTTATTTTCCATTATCACAGTGTGTGATTTGGGGAAACAGTTTGAAACACCATATCCAGTGCCGGCCCCTTTTGTGGTTCTGGGTACTGTATTAACTATTATGTTATTACGGACAGTGGTCGTGAATCCAGTTCCTGAAGGTCCGGCATTGCTGTCTGTGAAATACATATTTACAATTGCAGCATTGTGGACTCCGTCAAAGACGTTATTTTCAATAAGGACATTATGGAATCCACTGCCAAGGACTCCACCAACCCACTCTATATTTTTATTTGTGCCAGAACCTTTGAATATATTGTGGTGGATATGACAGCTTGTTAAGGATTTATCATATGCTCCGGCAGTTCCAATAAGCCAGATACCTGGGCCGTAGGTATTAGTAATTAAATTATCATAGATTTCTACATTCATACGATCGGCTGATCTTTGAACCTGAATACCTGGGCCTGCATCCGGATATGAATCAATAAAGTTGTCGTGGAACTTTACGTTATCTGAATTCCAGACTCTGAACGCGCTATTTATCCGGCATGTAATCCTGTTATTCCAGGCTTCTACGTTATCAGATTCAATAGCATAAAGCCCGTCATGCCCAAGCAAATAGATTGTATTGTTATAGAATTTGATATTTTCACAATAGTATGTGCGCAGCCCGTCCCCGTGTCCATCATGCATATACATATCATGGACAGTTATATTTTTTACTCGACCGAAATAAATACAGTTGTAATATCCTTTTCCTTTTGGGGTTTCGGTGTTACCGTTATGATTCGCGTTGATTTCAAACCCTCTTACGGTAATATTATTTATTGAACCCTTGCTACCAATTAAGGGGATCATGGGTGTATTAGTCCATCCTGCATGATCAACCAGTTTAACAACAGCATTGGAATCTCCCTCAAGAATTGTGTTGCTGCTCTGAATATAAATGCTGCTACTGATCGTATATGTAAAAGGTCCTTTGAGATGGACAGTTGTATAAGCAGGGTTTTCTGCCACGAATTTAAGGGCCTGGTTTATCTGCACTTCGTCAGCTTTTCCATCACAATTAAAGTCCCCACTCCCATCTCCTGCAACGTAAACAATAGGAGCTGTCGGAGTCTTACATAAAGCAGTAGGAATACAGGCAAGGACAAGACAGCCTATTAGGACAGAGATTATGAATTTTCGATTCAACTTATCACCTGAGATTGTCATAATTCATTTTTTTATCTGTTTTTGGGTAAATCCGAGTTTTCGGGCGATTCTTTATCTAAAAAGTACGACTGTTCGCTGATTATAAACTTATTTTTTTTGTTCTGTTCTCAGGCATCCCATTAAGGTTTTGTGTATAGTATCCACTACTGGCATGAATAACCTATAACAAATTCTGGCGAAAAACCCTCAGGCCAGAGAATAATGTATTTAAATTAGGAGAGGTGCCGATATAGCAGAATAATATTCTATCTTTTCAGATAATGCCCCTATGTAAGTTAATTTCCCCCTTTTTCTAACAATAGACGCAATTTGCTATAGTTATTTCTAATTTAATTTTAATTGTTCTCATTGTAAATTATAACTTTATATTATAAAAGAGTATATGCAATGTTTAAAATATTTTTTGAAAGTTTAATGATAAATACTTTTTCCAGTCATGTATGTCATAAGGATATCAGATCGTAAAGCATTGATCTAATCAATAAAGGAACTAACATAAGCCCAAATTTAGAAACAAAGTTGTCGTGTGGTCAATGGCATATCTCTACTAAAAATAATGTTTAAGAAGTAGAACTCAACGTTTTTTGTAGAAGTGCATGTGACTGAATGGAGCAAAGAAATCTACTCATTTTTGGTTTAATTATAAAATATATGCTCTGATAAGCGTTATTTTTATCTTCTGCAAACCAGGTTATGGCAAAGTCGAGCAGTCGTGGATTGTTTAAACATGAGATATAAATTGAATAAAACGCTGAATGAAAAGATTCTTATATCACTTGAAACCGTAAAAATTCACTTAAAAAGTTTTCCCATCGTAGCTTTGTTTGTAAAGTCAATACAAATAGCTGCTGAATAGTGGTTGAGATCTAAATATGAGTTACCCAACCCAGAAGACTTTATATCAATCATTTCGCCTCCATAATTAATTTACTTAGCAAAGTCAAATTGACAACCTGCATCATATGATCAAAGAAGCAAACTCTAAGTTTCGAGATGGTCCCTTTACAAATCAGCTATATCCATATGACAACGTTTTGATGTATGTCCCGTAATTGGTAGCTGTAATTAATAACTTTTAATCGCATCATTACAGGCAGAAAGTACTCTTTTTGCAACACTACTCCAGCTATGATTCTCAACTATATATCTGCGGCCCTTATCACCCATTGAGTTCTTGGCACTTTCATTGGGAAGTAATTTTATTACAGCAGCGGCAAGCTCTTCAGGGTTTTCAGGTTCTACTGAAATTCCACTTCCAGAAAGTTCAATTAGATCTTTTACGCCAGGAATACTGCTTGCTACAAGTGGTTTCCCGCAGGCAAGATATTCATACGTTTTTAAAGCTGATAAGCCGATTTTCGAATTTCTTTCTTTTATAAATGGAGCAACACAGATATCAGAGGCATTAATGTACATGGGAACTTTTTCGTAAGGAATCCTTCCAGTAAATATGAATTTATCCAATAAGCTCAGGTCCTCTGCCAGTTTCATCCATTCTTTTTTCATAACACCGTCACCAACAACTAGGAAGCGGGTGTCAGAATATTTTTTAAGGATTAAAGGTGCTGCTTTGATCAGGTATTCAACACCTTGCCAGGGAATCAAATTCCCAACAAAACAGATATAGTACAGTGAACTGTCCAAATTTAAGTCACATTTTACTTTTTCTTTATCCATTGGGATAAATAACTCCGTGTTAGCACCATTATTAATTACAACAATTTTTGATTCAGGAATGGAATAGCTATCCATAAGTCCCTTTTTTACTCCACCTGTTACGGCGATTAATTTACTACATCCACTAAAGTTTATATTTTCTATTAATCGTGCAATCTTAATATTCAATTTTGATGAACCTTGAACAATCATTTCATCAATTGTAAGCCCGTTGACTTCTCCAACTTGAGTAATTCTTAGAAGAGATGATACAATAGTAGAAGAAATACTATGTCCAGATAATCTTGTGTAAAACAAGTCCGGCCTTAATTTGATAGAATAATAAATAAGGTATGAAAAGAGCGACAATTGGTATATAAATATATTTATATAATTGGAAAATAAAAACTTGAAATGAGTGGAGGGGACTTCTATAATATTTGAGCTTTTAAAGCTTCTGTTTTCCGAGCTCTTGGAAAAAAGAAACACATCAACGCCTAGTTTTTGAAGGTTGTTAAATACTTCAATTGCATGGACATTGGACCCGTTAAATAAATCCAATTGCCTTCCATAAATAATGAATAATTTCATGGATTTTCACTCCCAATAAATATATAGAAATGTTATTATCAGGTTACTATTTTCTCGCTTATTGCTTATACGCCAAAAACAGCAATTAGAAACGTAATTTTTGAAGGTTTACTGATGAAAAAAGGATATATCATGAATCATAACAGGACAGTTGATGATATAATTTTTCAAATCCATCCGTAATTGTTTCCCAGTCATAGTTTTTTACAATATAATCTCTGGCATTGGTTCCGATCCTGTTTCTAAACTCTTCATGCTCTAACAAATATATTATTGATTCAGCTAGTTTTTTTGGATTCTTTTGAGGCACCAGTAGACCATTTTCACCATCCTTTATTAATTCAGCACTTCCCTCAACGTTTGTTGCAATTGAGGGAATGCCACATGACATAGCTTCCATTAAACTTGTTGGAAATCCCTCTCTATAAGAAGGCAATGCAAAAATAGTTGCGTTTTGATAATATTCGATGATCTGCGATTTACTTAAAGAGCCGGTAAATATTATGTTATCTTCCAATTTAAGTTTGCTCGCCTGTTTTTTTAAACTATCTAAGATGGTTCCAGATCCTACTAAAATAAACTTAACATCAGGGTATTTTTTGCATACAATACCTGAACATTCAATTAAATCTGATAATCCTTTAAATACTTCAAACCTGCCTGTATATAAAACGGATTTTAAATTTGATATGTTTTTAGAGGGTACAAAATAATTCGTATCAACCCCATTATGAACTATAGTAATCTCTTTTTTAATTGAATGATATGCTCTAAACTCATCAGCACATGAGTTAGATACAGCTGTCAACATATCACTTTTCTTGACAATTTCCTGTTCCAATTTGAATAGATGTTTGCGTAGTAGTTTTACAATAAAAAAATGCAAAGTTTTGGCTTCCATAAAATCCAGCTTTTTTTTAGAAGCACCATGTGAAGTGAATATAACAGGCAACGAATTGTTAAAAACCGGTTCAACTGGTATAAGTGTACCATGCAAATGAATTATATCAAAATTGAACTTTAACGATTTAAGCAATTTATTGATATATATTTGATGAATTTTAAACGGAGATGGGAAAAACGGAATAAACCGTACTCTATAAACAGAAATTCCCTCTATCTCTTCACAATATGTTTTTCTCCAGGTTCCTCTCGTAACAACTGTGACCTCATGACCTCTCTCTACAAGTCTTTTTGATAGATTATAAACATAAGTGCTTATACCCCCTACATCTGGCGGGAACTCAGAAGTATACATGCAGATTTTCATAATTTTAGTCCTTTGTAATTAAATGAAAACAAGAATTTTTAGATCTAATAAAACAATATACTTTTGTGCTCGAAAGAGAGTATCTAATACTTATTTTATATTATCAGATATTTACTTTAGATTATTAGATACTTATTTTTGATATTATTTGCGTGATTCCTCTATAAAATGAATTATATGGAAATCCACCTTTTGATACCCCTTTTAGTAATTCTGAACACCCTTCTTTATATTTTTTATTAAACAATAGGTCATAAACGCCCCGGTCACACAAATATCTGCCATGATTTTTGATCATCATTTCATTAATCTGATTATTAAAGTCGGTTGATTCATATACATCATGGCCAAAGTTTCTTCTTTCTATTGCAAATTCTCTGGCGATGTCTGCATATATTCGTTGCAGAGTGTGGTGCTGCATAGTTACACTACCATCAGAAACTCTCCATCTAATTAGAGGTAGTGGGATGTTAGATAATTTGTACCTGTCACTGAGTCTTAAAATTAGATCATAATCCTGTGAGTATCGAAACCTTTCTCTGTAAGATCCCACATCATCTAGAGCTTTCTTTCTGAACATTAAAGAACTATGAATAAAAGGATTAAGATTAATAATAAATTTATTCACAAAATATGGTTGTGACATTACATTCATAGATCCAATTTTATCCCCAAAGCTGTTGATCAGGTGAGCTCCAGATCCTACCAGTCCAACATCAGGATCAGCATGTAAGTAATCAATCTCTTTCTCCAATCTTGAGGGTTCTGCAAGATCATCGGAGTCCAGCCTTGCAATATATTCTCCACTGGAATTCTTAATTCCAATGTTGAGGGATATTGTCAAACCAAGATTTTTTCCATTATCTATGACTTTAATTCTGGAATCATTTTCTGAAAATTGATTGATTATTTTCAGAGTATTGTCCGAAGAGGCATCATTTATAATAATAAGTTCCCAATTTTCATAGGTCTGATTTAATATACTGGTAATTGAACCCGATATAAATTTTTCAGAGTTGTATGCAGACATTACAACGCTAATAAGATCTTTTTTCATCGAGAAATCAACCACACCTAGTTTTTTTGATTATTTTGAATTATTCTACATTCTATATTTTGTAGATATTCGCAATCCCATTTTTAGGGGTTTTAAAATCTTTAGATTTAGAGATCCAGTCGTTTATAAAAACTTTTGTTTTTTTTAACTGCTCCTAAATTTGCTTGAACTTTCAATGCTGAGGATTTAATCCGAGTTTAATTTGGGATCTCTGTCTTTTATTTAGTAAATATTCAATTTGTGAATAATCCCTATTCTATTAAATATCGAATTTAATTCGATTTATTCAAAAAACCTTTTTATATAAAAATCCTTTCCTTTTTCTTGTAGTGTATTTTAAAAATTATTCATTAATCAGCATTCATGTGAACTCTTTTAGGTTCAGGTCAAATTTAACAATTATTTTTTAATGATCCTCCTGAATAAATCTATTCTTTTTTTTT
>CAYSWX010000053.1:0-13728 GCA_964434965.1 uncultured Methanosarcinales archaeon | reverse complement strand
AGAGAACAGGCTCCTCTTGCTTTAAAGCATGCTGGAATAGCCTGTGTTGTGGCAAAATCTTTTGCAAGGATCTTTTTCAGAAATGCAATTAACGTGGGGTTACCCCTAATGGAAGCTGACGTTGAATGCAATGAAGGTGAAGAAATCAAAGTTGACCTGCTTAAAGGTGAAGTTATAGTCCCTGGAAGAGGAACTTTTAATGGGAACAAGCTGCCGGACTTCCTTCTTGAGATCTTGACCGACGGCGGGCTTGTTGCACATAGAAAGAAGGTCCAGGGCCAGCAGAACGAAGAATCAGTTTAACAGAGCATTTAGCAATAACGTTATTAACAGTTGACTATTCCATCTGATCAATAAATCAATCCTATCAACCGGGTAACAGCAAAAACAACCGATATTTATGATTTTTCCAGATGAGTACAAGCATGTGGGAGTGACAAAAGCACTTCCCTCAGGTACTGAAGAGCTAATTTATTTCCTTACGGACTACCTGATCGAAGAAAGAGAAAATCCCAAGACAGGCAGTTCTGAGTATGCAGTTTACCATGTTAAAAAGAGTGGATATGGGCTTCTTAGAAAGGTTGAAGCCCTCGAGCTGATCGCTTCAGGAGACGAAGTTGTCAAATATGGCAGGGAATTAAATATAAAAGACCGTGCTCTTCTTATTGAAACCGCAGCAAAACTCTGCACAGGTAAAGTAAACACCGTCATTTTTACTGGTGTGGACAGGCACGTTACAATTGTTAATGAGCCTGACCCCTCAAGTATTCTAGAAATCGAAATTCTTGATGTTGCCCCACCTGAGCCTTCCTGGCTTTCCCAGGTCGTAAGGAGGCTTGAAGCTAGCGGGATTTTCGGGGATCTGCAGGTCCGGTTTACTGAAAATATAATTGACCTCAGGCGTTTTGAAGGAGAAAAAACTGTTTTTCCATGCAGTGCATCCGGGCTTGAAGGTAAATGCCTGGACTCAGATACTCTTACCGAAAACGGGCACCTGCTTGTAGGCTGTGAAATCTCAAAGACTCTTTTTGAGATGCGTTTTCCTGAACTTGAGTACTCTTTTGTGAATCTCTGCCCCTTTAAATCCGAAATAGTCGTGCCTTCAAAACCTTTTATTACGCGCTGCTGCAGGTCCGAAAAGTCGGGGATTGTAAATATCTCGGGTTTTGAAGGGGCTGTTGTCCACTGGGGAGCATCGGAATACCAGGTTGCAGAAGCAATTAGAAAGCTTGTAACCAGACTCAGAAATAACGATAATTCATTGCAGAACCAATAAATGTAGCCAGAAACCTTTAAGTCAGGTTACTTATTATCCAGAACTACATGCATAAAACGAAGTTGGAGTAACGTTTCGATGTCTTTTCTAACAAATTTTCTTTTAGGGCTCGGGCTTGCAATGGATGCTTTTGCAGTTTCCATGTCAAGCGGCACCACAGTCCGCCCTTTCCGGGTTAACGATGCCCTTAAGCTGGCTGTTTTTTTTGGAAGCTTTCAGGCTCTGATGCCTGTACTGGGCTGGATTGGAGGAAGTACAGTAAGCGGTTTTGTTTCGGACTATGCTCCCTGGATTGCATTTTGTCTTCTGGCTTTCATCGGGGGCAAAATGATCTATGAGGCTCTTTACGGAGATCCGGATGGAAAGGTAAACTCTCTTAATTACTCTGTACTTTTCCTTTTAGCAGTTGCAACAAGCATAGACGCCCTTGCAGTGGGGATAAGTTTTGCGTTCCTGAAAACGCCCATCCTTGAGCCCGTAATTATCATAGGCTGTGTAACCTTTTTCATGTCTTTTTGCGGGGCAATTCTCGGCTACCGGTTAGGTCATTTCTTTGAGAACGAGGTTGAAATTCTTGGAGGCCTGATCCTTATAGGGCTTGGTGGTAAAATCCTTGCTGAACACATGCTCTGGATCTGAAAAATCTGCTTTCAGATCTGAGGCTTCTCTTTTTCCATAATCTAAAATATCTATTCCCGGATTTTCTGGATCTTAAAGAGTTACGCCAGATTCATATACCCCAAGCCCTAGATGCACTACCATGAAACTCGCGGTAATCGAAGGTGATGGGATTGGCAGGGAAGTAATTCCCGCAGCTGTTGAGGTTCTTGATGCTTTTGGACTTGATCTTGAGAAAGTGCCTCTGGAACTTGGCTATGCAAGGTGGGAAAGGACCGGGACTGCTATGTCGGAAGAAGACATAGAAACTATAAAAAAATGTGATGCTGTCCTTTTTGGAGCGATTACCACCGTTCCTGATCCCGGTTATAAAAGTATACTTCTTACTATCAGAAAGGAACTGGACCTCTATGCCAATATTCGGCCTGTAAAACCCCTACCTGGTGTAGTAGGCGTTACCGGAAGACGCGATTTTGATTTTATTATTGTCAGGGAAAATACCGAGGGGCTGTATTCGGGAATCGAAGAAATAGGGACTGAAATTTCCTGGACAAAGAGAGTGGTCACAAAGAAAGGTTCTGAGAGGATTGCGGAATATGCCTGCAAGCTTGCAAAGCAGAGAAAAAACAAACTCACCATTGTCCACAAGTCCAACGTACTGAAGTCCGATAAGCTCTTCCTTGATGCCTGTCGGCAGGTTGCCAGCTCACATGAGGTTGAGTATAATGACATGCTGGTTGATTCCATGGCTTACAACCTTATGATGCACCCCGAAAAGTACGATGTTGTGGTCACGACCAATATTTTCGGAGATATTCTGAGTGATATGTGTGCAGCCCTTGTCGGAAGCCTTGGGCTTGTCCCGAGCGCCAATATCGGGAAAAAATACGCCTTCTTTGAACCTGTTCATGGGAGTGCGCCTGATATTGCAGGAAAAGGAATTTCAAACCCTCTTGCTTCAATCCTCTGTGTGAAAATGCTGCTTGAATGGATGGGCAAACCCGAAGCCCGGATAATTGATGATGCAATAGCCGATGTTCTTCATAAAAAGATAATTACTCCTGACCTGGGGGGAAAAGCAAGCACTGCAGAAGTCGGACATGCGGTTGCAAATTATATAATTCAGAACAGATGATATATGGTTGTAAATAATATTATGTATAACCTGTAAAACAGGAATCTGTATACGAGTATCGAGACAGATCTTATATGATCTGTTTCTTACCTGGGGGGTTTAATATTTTAAAATCCATATCTATTTCATGCATAATTTTGCTGCTGAGGCACAGGTTTATGCTGTTATGAAAAAAACCAAAATTAATTTTGAATATATTGCTAACGAATGAATGGGGGTTTCATTCTGCCAAAGTTTTTCGATATTTCGCAGCTTATTAATGAAGAGATGGTTGTGTATCCAGGAAGTCCTGAGCCTTCAATCAAGAGGTATGCATCCGTACCAAAGAATAAAGTAAATGAGTCCATCTTTACTCTCGGAAGTCATACAGGTACGCACGTTGATTCAAAGCTATATCTCAGGGAAGGAAGAGAAGGAACTGCATCCCTGCCTCTTGAAAGCTTTTATGGGAAATGCAGGGTCATTGACCTTGTCAATGTAAAAGAAGAGATCCACAGACAGGACCTTGAAAGATTTCAAATCGGTCCCGGGGACATAGTACTTCTTAAGACAAGAAATTCTACCCTTGGATATGTGAAATTCCTTGAGAACTACGTGCACCTGAGAGTGGATGCAGCTGAATTCCTTGTCGAAGCCGGAGTTAAAACCCTGGGGTTTGATTACCTGAGAGTAAGCAAGCCTGAAGGGGATGAAGAGGTTAATGAGCTGCTCCTCAATAATATGACACTTTTTGTAGGGCTCAACCTCGCAGGCATTCGTGAAGGGGAGTACACATTCCTTGGTTTGCCCCTTCTTATAGATGCGGACGGAGCTCCGGCAAGAGTAATACTGATCAAAGAATAATCTGTCTTAGAGAGACGAATGTTTTTTCCACAAGCTCTCTACATTCAGTATTTGCTATTCACTCTTTACTTTATTTTTTGATTATTAATCATTTTTTTCCTGCTTATGCTTCAGGGTGAATTCAACGACTGTTATCTTTTTCTGGAATTGTTCACTCATGTCCAAACCCACTCGAACCTTCTGTCCGTCTTTTCTAAAAAATTCAAATTGTTCGTAGTACTGTGTTCTCTCAAAAAGATATTCAAAATATTCATCCATAATTATTCCCTTTCCCATACAGTACTTCAGCTTTCTATCATATAAATATTTGCGAGTTTTTCCTCAAATATACTAAAAAGATTTATAATGTCCGAGCGAATAATTTTTAAATGAATTCTGCGAGGAAAGTAAATGAACACCAAAAATCTTTTAATTATTTTAATTCTGTTATTAGTTACTTTCTTTTCTGGATGCACCAGTTTTACTGGCAACTCTCCTGAAAAGTCGGGTAATGTTGAGGGTATTGAGAATCCAAATTCAGGCAGTTATGGGAACAACCCTGATGTTCTCTATCAGGTCTCAACAATCGATGCCCTTCTCCAGGGTGTTTACGATGGAGTTCTACCGGTTTCGGAGCTTGAAACTCATGGAGACTTTGGTATAGGAACCTTTGACAGTCTCGAAGGGGAAATGCTTGCTCTTGACGGCAATTATTTTCAGATAAAAACAGATGGAATTGCCTATCCCGTGTCCGGGGAAACGACAACTCCCTTTGCCACTGTTACCTATTTTGAATCTGACAAAAATTTCCGGCTTGATGAACCTTCAAACCTTACCGAACTTGAAGCTTTTCTTGACCTGAATATGCCTTCGGAAAACCTCTTTTATGCAGTCCGGGTTGATGGGAATTTCTCTTACGTAAAAGCACGGAGTGTACCAAGACAGGAAAAACCTTATCCTAAACTGGCGGATGCTGTGTCTACCCAGTCAGTCTTTGAATTCAAAAACATAAGCGGTACGCTTGTAGGATTCAGGACTCCTGAATATGTAAAAGGTGTAAATGTGCCGGGGTATCATCTTCACTTCATCACAGCAGATAAAAGTGCAGGCGGACATGTTCTGGACCTTGAAATGGAAAACGGAAAAGCTTCTTTTGACATTACCCGCGAGTTTTTAATGGAACTTCCTGCCAGCGGAGATTTCTATAACGTGGAACTTGGTCAGGACCTTAAGGAAGATATGGAAAAGGTTGAAAAGTAATCTCAACATTCCATTTTTTTTATATTCTTTCCTTCTCATTTTAAAGAAAAAGTCGTCCCTATTTTATTCTTGTATCTCCTCGATTCTAATCAATAATTTTATACTCCCTCCCCCACTCCATTTTTATTTTTTGTATTTAACCCTTGCTTCTTCTCAATTTAATTTCTGTTTTGCCCTGTCTGATCTTATTGAATTTTTATGCCTGTTGGCTCTTTTTTCAATTTTCTCTTCCTTTATTCTTTGATTCTTTTTGTTGGGGAGTAACTCTCAACATTCCGCCTTTTTATATTCCGTTTTTTAGAGATTTTGCAGCTTTTACTATCCTGATTTACTATTCAAGATACATTATTCCCAATACAACTGTTGATTTAGCTCTGGTCTTACATGTTCGGTACTGAAACTTTCATTCTCAGGTTCATTCCCGATATTTCCCCGAATTTTCCGGAAATGTCTGTATTTCTGAAGCTCTCAAACTGTTCATAGTACTGAGCGCGTTCAACCAATCCTTTGAATATCTCTTCCATTGTATTCACCTCTATCCCTAAAAACTACTTCTGTGCTTATTAACCTCCGCCAAGCAGGGTGAAAGTATTTTTTGATAGAGTTCCAGGAATGAATATTTCAAAATATATATGGCTACAGATACTGAAAATACTTTAAAATCTGAAAGAGCCCCCTGGTGTCCTGTCAGTTCTCAAGTGTCTGATAAATACGTGATAATAATATACGTGATAATTCTATTTCAGTCGAATACCCCGCTAGCTTGCTGCGGGGTGCGCCAGCGCAACTTTGATTAATTTTTTTCTTACTCTCACGGAAAATTTTTTGTGTTATCTTATTCTGCAGGAAAAATTCTGGCGATTATCCGAAAGTATATTATTGATCGTGTTATTTGAATAATGCAAAAGTTTTGCTTAGTATGCAGACAGCAGGTTTTGTTTACCAGAACTGTCTATTCCTTGATTTCTGATTTATTAACACTGATCGACAGAAAACTGAATTTAAACTGTATTTGAGTTTCGTTTTATTGTTTAATATGTGGAGATCTTAATTATGAAAACACGTGAGTATATGCTTGGAAACGTGGCTATTGCCCGTGGGCTTCTCGAAGGCGGCGTGCAGGTTGTTGCAGGCTATCCCGGGACTCCTTCTTCGGAGATTATAGACACGCTTGCCTCTCGTGAGGACCGGGACTACCATATAGAATGGTCGGTTAACGAAAAGGTTGCAATGGAAGTTGCAGTCGGAGCTTCCTGGGCAGGGGTCAGGTCTGTTGTGACAATGAAGCACGTCGGGTTAAATGTTGCAGCCGACCCTTTCATGACCCTTGCTTATACTGGTACGAAGGGCGGGCTGATTGCAATCGTTGCCGATGACCCTTCATGCCACTCGTCCCAGAATGAGCAGGATACGCGGCGCTATGCACAGTTTGCCCTTGTGCCCTGTTTTGACCCTTCAACTCCCCAGGAAGCCAAAGACATGCTTCCATATGCTTTTGAGTTTTCAGAAAAGTTCGAAATTCCTGTAATTTTCAGGCCAACTACCCGGATTTCGCATGGAAAGTCGGATATCGAGCTTGGGGAAATTCCTGTAGAAAAAGCGGTTCCACATTTCGAAAAACTTCTGGACCGCTGGGTTATGCTGCCCAAGAACGCCCGCTCCCGCCACACCCATCTTCTTTCTATCCAGCAGTCAATGGAGGATGCACTAGCAGAATCTCCCTGGAACTCCCTTGAGCTTAAATCCGGAGCAAAGCTGGGGGTAATAGGTGCAGGTATTGCATCCGTTTATGCAAAAGAGGCTCTGCAGGAGCTCGGGCTTGAAGTTTCTTTCTTGAAGATAGGGACCTATCCTGTCCCGAAAAAGCTTATCCTGAAACTGCTTGGGACAGTTGACACCGTTCTTATTTTTGAGGAGCTTGAACCTATTGTTGAAGAGCAGGTAAGGATGCTTGCACAGGAGTCCGGGCTTGAAGTCTCTATTCTCGGAAAAGAAGGCGGTTTTGTTTCCCGGGAAGGAGAACTGGAAATAAGCGCTTTCCTTGATGCCCTGAAGAAAGCCTTTGACCTGGATGTCGAAGTCGATTCTGGAAATATCCCCCTTGAACTCGCCCCGCGCCCTCCTGCTCTCTGTGCAGGATGTTCTCACAGAGCGACCTTTTATTCCATGAAAAAAGTTTTCGGAAAGGATGCTATTTATCCGAGTGATATCGGCTGTTATACTCTTGGAATCCAGAGCGGTACTGTTGAGACCACTCTCTGTATGGGCTCAAGCATAAGTATAGCCTCCGGGCTTTACCACGCAGGAGAAAAGCGCCCAATCTGCTGTTCTATTGGGGACTCAACCTTTTTCCATACAGGCATGAACTCTCTTCTGAATGCGGTTTTCAACAAAGCTAATATTACGGTTACTATTCTTGACAACCGGATTACAGCCATGACAGGGCATCAGCCAAATCCTGGAGTTGGTTTTACAGTTACAGGAGAGCCCACAGTTGAGGTTTCGCTTGAAGAACTCTGCAAGGCTATGGGAGCTGGGTCAGTAACTGTCGTTGATCCCTACAATCTTGAAAAGACACAGGAAGCTTTCAAAGCCGCAAAAGACTTTGAAGGGACAGCCGTGGTTATTGCAAAACAGCCCTGTGTGATCTCAGGAAAAAGGGCAGGAATAAAAAGGGTTCCATATACTGTTGACCCTGATAAGTGTGAAGGCTGCAAGCAATGTATTAAGTTTGGATGCCCGGCAATCGAATTTGACGAAGATAAAAAATGCGCAATAATTACTGCCCTGTGCAGCGGGTGCGGAGTTTGTGCACAGATATGCAAGTTTGAAGCTATCAGGGAGGTGAGGAAATGAGTGAGCGAACAGGAGAAAAGAAACTTGACCTCCTTATCACAGGAGTTGGCGGGCAGGGTGCAATTCTTGCTTCGGACATCATTGGAAAAGCCGCGGTCGTATCAGGTATTTCCATCCGGGCGGCAGAGACCCACGGCATGGCGCAGCGCGGAGGCTCGGTTGTTAATCATATAAGGCTGGGGACTGATCTTGGGTCAATGATCCCTAAAAAGGGCGCAGATATCATGCTTGCCCTTGAGCCCATGGAAGCAGTCAGATATCTCGATTTCCTGAAGGACGGCGGAGTAATTATAGTAAACACGCATCCGATAATCCCTGTAACCGTTACTTCAGGCCTTGCAAAGTACCCTGATGTCCAGGAAATCATTGATGTCCTTTCTGAAAAATATGTGATTAAAGCTTTTAATGCGTATGAACTGGCTTATGAAGCCGGTAGCAGGCTTGCAATGAATGTTGCAATGGTCGGGGCAGTTTCTGGGTATTTGCCAATTCCAAAAGAAACCCTTCTCGAGAGTGTAAAGGCACTTGTACCACAGAAGACTATTGAGATTAATATCAGGGCTTTTGAAATGGGACGACGAAAAATAGAGGGAACTTAAACCTGGAAATACTCCCTCTTTCTATTTTTGTCCTTTTATATTTTCTTGATTAGTATGCTTTTCTAAATATGTTCGCTGAATTCCTAAACGTGGATAAACAGGTGGTAATTTAAAATGGGTATTTAATTCTATTGAAAATAATACAATAAATTAATATATTCTTTACTTTATAAAGTGCAGTCATTACAGTCTATGACCCACCAAATAATAATGAAGGAGATCATGATACATGGAACAGATAAAAGATTGTATTATTGATTATTTGAAGGTTAATTCTTTTATGGACAAGGATACTCATCTTAAAGACAATGATTCTCTTACTCAAAATGGCATCATAGATTCTATTGGTTTGCTTGAACTTATAGACTATATTGTTGAGAAATATTCTATCGAAATCCCAGAAGATATGTTGACACCGGAAAATTTTGATACGCTTCAGGGAATTAGCAGTATGATTTACAAACTGGCGAATTAAATAGAAGTGAAATGTATGCAGATTGATGCGTATATCACAGAATACCCAGAAAAACTCCCCTAAATATTGCTCTGGAAGAAGGCAAAAGTTCAATATCCTATAGCTGTCTTGAAAAGGATATAAGCTACATCGCTTCCCACCTGAAGGACTTTAAACATTGCAGATTTGCGATACTGGCAGAGTCTGGCATACAATACATAAAATTGCTTATGGCTGTATACAGGTCAGATAACATTGCAATCCCTATGCCAATAGAATTTCCCAGGTTCAGCCTTGAGCGAATTCTTGATTCTGCCCATGTCAATAATATAATTACAACAAACTCACAGTATTCAAGGTTTGGGGAGAGTTTTTTCGAGCGTTTTGGAACAGTGATAGCTGTTTCCATCGATACGTCAGTAAAGGTCTTTCGTCAGGAAATCAAAGAAGAAACCAATAATAACCCTGAACTTCGGCTGGTCCTCTACACATCTGGCACGACAGGTACCCCAAAAGGGGTCATGTTGAGTGACAGGAATCTTGTAGCAAATGGGGAATCAATAGTAAAAGTGCTTGGCATAACTTCTAAAGATAAAGCAGCACTGGTAATATCTCCTCACCACGCTTTTGGGAATTCGATAATTGATTCACATCTGATGGCTGGCGGTTCTGTCAAAATCGGAACAATGAATTTCATTGAAACTGTTTTTAATCTCATTGAGTCTGGGGTATCTATATTCTATGGAGTACCCAGTACCTATCGTATTCTTCTCAGATACCCCGAAAGGTTCAAAAAAGCCTTTGCAAATGTCAGGACCACGGCATCTGCTGGTGGGGGAATGGACAGGGCAATTATAAAACAGATCCGAGATCTCTCTCCCAGACTGGAAATTTTGCCAATGTATGGGCAGACTGAAGCTACGGCAAGGCTTGCCTACCTGCCTGCAGAAGATGTGGATGAATTAATCGATACTATAGGGAAAGCTATTCCTGGAGTTACTCTGGATGTCTTTGATTCCGAGTGCAGGCCAGTAGAGCCAGATGTGACCGGTGAACTGGTTGCCAGAGGGAAAAATATCCTGCTAGGCTATCTTGACGACAAAATCTCTACTAATAAGAGAATTATAGATGGGTGGCTGCATACAGGAGATCTCGCACGAAAACTGCCCAATGGGTATATTCAGCTTCTTGGCCGCAAAGACGACCTTATCAAAATTTGGGAGCATCGCGTGAACCCCAGGGAAATTGAAAAACATATAGAGGAAAACAATAAGGTCTCCAAAGTTTTTGTGGTTCCTGTGTCTCATGAACTTATGGGAACTGCGATCAGCCTCATGGTCATACCCACTGAAGGGACCGAAATCGAGACTCTTTTTGCGTTCTGCAGGAAGAGCCTTCCTGGTTACCTTTGCCCCAGAGAGATATTGTTTATTGATCATCTTCCTTTGAGCGAGAATGGGAAGACCTCCAATCGGTCCATAATAGAGGAATACCAACATGTCAAAGATAGTATGATTAACATGTCAAAAATAGTATGTAAAAAATGTGTTCTGGATTCGGATATTTCAGGTGTAGATATTAATAATGAAACTGGCCTCTGCCATTTTTGTGAGACATATAATCCTCTTTCTTCCCAGGAAAAGGATGAATAGTTGACAAAAATTGAAGAGCTTTTTGAGGGATACAGGGAAAAGGGTAACTACGATGTTATTTATGCACTTTCAGGTGGGAAAGATTCTTCTTATACACTTTATAAACTCAAAAAAGACTATCCTTTCCTGAGGGTTCTGGCTGTCCAGTTTGACAACGGATTCATTTCTGAAGGCGCGGTAAAAAACGCAAAAAAAATGTGCGAAATTACAGGTTCCGATTATTGCCAGCTGACAATGAAAAAGGAGATCCTTTACGATACATTTAGAAAAGCAGCCGAATCTTATGACGCATTCCCCAGGTTCGCTAAATATAGAGCCAGTGATATCTGCAATATTTGTATTACTATCATTAAACAGAAACTTATTGAACAGGCAATTATTCAGAAAGCACCTTTTATCGTGTTTGCTTTTACAGGTGGACAGTCTCCAAAGCCCATAATTAACCTTTCGCCCAGTTTTATAAAATGGTCAAGAAGCATGTTTGAGGCGCAGCTTCAAAAGATCGGTATCGATGACAGGGATGAATTATTTCTCCTGAAAAGTGAAGTCATTGAAAAGATGGGTAAAACCTCTCTAAGTATCCTGCATCCCCTGTGTCTATGGGAATATAGCGAGGATAAAGTACTGGAAACCCTGTTAGAGATAGGATGGGAGCAGCCTGGTATTCGTGATAGTAATTCAACTAATTGTACATTGAATTCTTTTGCCTGCTACAACCATCTGGAAAATATGGGTTCCATCCATATGCCTTTGATATAGCAGGGCTTGTCAGAAGTGGAGAAATGCCAAGAGAAGAAGGGCTGGAAAAACTCAATCAGAAACTCTCGCAGCCATTAATAGAAGAGGCTGCAAAGAAGCTTAAACTGAATTTAAAATGTACTCAAATATAATTATACTTTTTATTAAAACTGACAGGCCTGAGTTTCGGCCAGTAGTTTTAATCTAATCACTTTATTATTTTATAAAATTGCTATTCTTGATGGTTATGACTAGCTATGCCTAATCACTTAACGTTTAATTTTTGATTGGTTTTGCTCTGAATTAATCAAGAAAGGTCAATTCTTGGGTTTGTATCTGTACTCAAAACCAAGTTTGTCAAGAGCAAACAGTGCCATCATTATTACGAAGCAATAAATAAAAACCGATACAAAAGATGCTACTACATAATTAAAAAGTCCGATTTCCTGAAAACTGGTATCCATCAATGAAAATACGCTGACTTTTTCATTGGACAAAGGATACAGGTACTCAGTACCACCTTCCCCTATATCATCAAGAAATAAGTGAGTAAGAAAAGCAGCTTCTCCAAATAGTCCCATATATATTGCTTTTCCGAACTTCCCATATACAATGTATCCTACAAGTGTTCCGAACAGGATTGCAGTAGAGCTGAATAAAACTGAGTGGGTTGCTATAGGTCCGATCCAGCAGTGATCGAAAGTTCCTTTTACGGGTAGATTATAAATGATCATAATATCCGGCAATAGTGTACATAAACTGCCTACAAAAAGAACCAGTATAAACTGTTTTATATCCTTGGATGAAAGCTCCCTATGTATAATTGGCCTGGCAGCGGCGTAGATCGCTACAGCACTTACACAGAATATAAAGAACAAAACATGTGAAACCGGATAGGGCATAACAATACACTTTTCTAAAACATATTCAAATAAATAAGTAGTAAGGTTTGAAAGTATTTAATATCTGTTACAGAAGGAGTAATTTTCATATATTTTTAGTTCTAAAGCCCGCTTTATTGAATGGCTATCTCTAACTATTTTTTTCCACTGAATTGACTTGAAGACCAGAATTTGATACAAAGTCTACCATTAGAGTTTTGATCTATATTCAGATTAAGAGCCGAAGCAATTCGTACGCCAGTAATCATAGCAATTGAAATGCAATAATAATATATATCAGTCAAATTCATTTTTTCCACCTTTTTTCTCACCTTCTTTGCAAAGATGACTTTTAACTTCCACCTTAAAAACCATCAACTTTTGCTCACGTTTTCTCCGTCTTTTATCAACTTTTTTACTGCAACTGTTTAGCCATAATTCCTTATATATGAAAAAGTCTAGCTTTTTTATCTTATTCATGCTGCTGGGAAATCAAAATAAGTTTTAATTTTATATATATATATCGTTTTTATCTCGATTATTGTTGTTATTAATCCGACTGGATAATATATCATTATCTTTATATTTATTAGATTCTAAATATCTTAGTTTTAACTCTTGTTTCAGTAAGTTTAGAATCTTTAATGAATTCACTCAAAAAGACTTTTTAAATAAGTAAGAGTTTCAGAGCTATTTCCATTAATCAGGAATTTAGTTGATTATTACTCTATAAAGTCAACAACTGATGCTTGTAATATTTCTGATTTCCTAGAAATATGCCTATTTTTGGACTTTATGATTCTCGAATTATCTGTATTTCTTTTATCTTCTAGCTTGAAATGAGTGAAAGAATCTATCTCAAAATTTTATCTATTTTGATAGATATTCAGATAGTTTTTTATAAGAATATGGTCTATCTTACAATTAAACATTTGAAATTAATTTGCAAGAAACAACGCAATTTAATTTGACAGTTTATATAGGGGGATTTGTTTGCAGCAGTGGGGGGCACTGTCCAAACACAAGTCTAAATTCAATATTTTCCCCTTATTTTCACACATATACTGCCTATATTTTTGAATTTTTTTCATAGGCTTATTATCATGACTAAATTCAGGGAGTGGATACTATCTAAAAATTATGTTGTGTATGTGCAAACTATCCTCATTAATTGATATATACTGACTAAATTATATTAAATTTAATATTTTCTGTAACGGCAGGTGACAAACTAACTTTATGGGCACAGTATTGGTCCAACTATGTTGTCTTCTAATCTAGGTGATAAAGTGTCAAAAGTAAAAATTGGAATCCTCTTGTTGGTAAGTTGTCTTATACTAATAGGCGTTCCTACCGCTTTAGCCGGTACGGCAACCGCGGCGGTTGTTTATGTTTCCGGTGACGGCAGTGGAAATTATAATTGTGACGGAAAAGATG
>CAYSWX010000052.1:0-15087 GCA_964434965.1 uncultured Methanosarcinales archaeon | reverse complement strand
TGGTAGAAATGATCAGTGAAGTCGATAAAGACGATAATTTTCTTGGCCTGCGCGCCAGGGACGAGTTTTACTCAGGGAACCACATCCACAGGGCTTCCCAGCTTATTCTCCTCGACCCGGAAAACAGGATGCTCCTGCAGAAACGGTCGCCTGGAAAATACTGGTTTCCGAACCGCTATACCTATTCAGTAAGCGGCACTGTTGCAGATGAGTCCTACGAAGCTTGTATTGCGCGTGAGATGCTTGAGGAAATTGGGATCTCAGTTCCTTTCAAGAAATTGTTTAAAATCCCCTGTATCCTGGAAAACAAAGGAGCCTATCATACGGTGTTTTCAGGCAGATGTTCGGAAGAGACTGTACAACTTATCCGGCATGACCCGGAAGAAGCTGTTTCCATTGAATGGGTGGAGCTTGAAGAATTGTACAGGGCTGTTAAAACCGAACCTGGTAAATATACTCCTTCTCTGAGAGCGGGAATAATAAAAATCTTTGAAGAAGGGCGCGAAAAATATCTTTTATAATCTCCAGGGGGTGCGACCTTCCATTCCTTTCTGGTTTTTTCCGTGGTTCACACCTTCATCTAAATATCTCTCAGAACTCAGTTTCGTCAAGTACCTTTTTTGAACCCGTGAATTCTCCGACAACAGGGATATTTTCTCCACAGACCGGGCAGGTCTTTTCAGGAGTTATTTCATATTTCACTACATCAAAATAACCTCGGGAGATCAACACCTTGCCGCAGTTCGGGCAGAAGGTATTGTTGTATTCCTGCCCAGGGACATTTCCTACATAAACATACTTCATTCCTTCTTCAGTTGCGATCTTGTGGGCGGCCACGAGAGTCTCTACAGGTGTAGGATAGAGATCCTGCATCCTGTACTGGGGGTGGAAGCGTGTAAAGTGGAGAGGGGTATCCGGGCCGAGGTTTTTGTAGACCCATTTAGAAAGTTCCCTGAGCTCTTCAGGCGAATCGTTGTGTTCCGGGATAATCAGGTTCGTAATCTCCACATGTATCCCGAGCTCCTTTGCAAGCCTTGATGCCTCAAGTACCGGGGCCAGTTTTGCACTGGCAACGTCGTGATAAAACTTTTCAGTAAAAGCCTTGATATCGATATTAGCGGCGTCAAGGTAAGGTGAGATGTGCTTCAGGGCTTCAGGAGTCATGTACCCATTTGTTACATAAACCGTGCCAAGCCCTGCTTCTTTTGCCAGTTTTGCACTTTCATAGGTATATTCGTGCCAGATTGTGGGCTCATTATATGTCCAGGCAATAGACTTAGAGCCAGAGATAAGCGCCCTTTCCACGAGTTCTTCAGGAAGAATATCCTTTATATATGCATCTTCCAGCCGGACCTGGGATATTGACCAGTTCTGGCAGTGTTTACAGCGGAAATTGCAGCCTATAGTCCCGACAGAGTAAGCATAAGATCCCGGATAATAATGGTAAAGCGGCTTTTTTTCTATAGGGTCAACGGCTTCGCTCGAAACAGTGCCGTAAATAAGAGAATAAAGGTCTCCTTCCCTGTTTTCCCTGACCCCGCAAAATCCCCTCTTTCCAGAGGCGATTTTGCACCTGTGGGCACAGAGCCCGCAATGCACTTTATTGTCTCCAATTTTCTCATAGAACATGGCTTCTTTTATCACAACAATCCCCTGTTAGTGAATTGTTTTTTTGGGTAATAACGGTTGCCTTTATAGATTACTCTTTTCTGGAACAGGAAAACAGGCTGGCTTCAGTCTCTCCGCAGCAGAAAAAGGCAGGGAAAAATTACTTTATTTTCCCCGCAAAACTCAGTCTACTTTCCATGCAAACACGATCCTTGACCCGTCTTTCATGTCAAGGGCGCGGAAGACTTCAAGCCCGTAGTTGCCAAGCATCTCTATGTATTCGTTAAAGGGAACGCTGTTTTCAAAACTGTAGCCTGACCCTCCTTTTTTCACGTCTTCAAAAGTCCAGAGGTTCCAGTCAAGGCTGAGGAGAGGGCTGGACTTCATATTCTCATCAGGGACCTGCCTGGTTACGAAAACTCCTCCGGTCTTTAAGGCTCCGGCAATCTTGGGGATAAGGGAAGGCACTTTTCCTCCGGGGTTAAAGGAAGAGAAAATAAGGTCGTACTCGCTTCCGATTTCATCCTTAAAAAAGTCTCCCGGAATAATATCGACTTTTGAAGACCCATACTTATCTATGAAATACCTTGTTTCTTTCGTAACAGGGGGAAGGTCGAAAACAAAAGCCTGAAGGTCTTTATTCAGTTCTGCAAAAGCGATTGCATATAGCCCGTGTCCTCCTCCAAGGTCAAGCAGCTTTTTGACATTTGTAAAATCAACGTTTTCCTGGACAACCCCTACTGTTTCTTGAAGCAGGCCGCAGCGAGCGTTTTCAGCCATGCAGTGGACAATTTCTCCAAAAAAAAGCCCTTTCTCTACAATATCAGGCCCCTGCTTCATAATCTGTGGAAGGCGGTTCCAGCGTTCAACATTCCTGAGCCTTTCGGCAAGGTAATGCTGCTGAGAAAATAGAGAGCTTCCAAGAAAATACGTTGCACTGAGTTCTGAGACCTGGTACACTGCTCCGACATTTTTTGTTCCAGCTTCAGGGTTATGGTTCTCAGACCCTCCTTCGGATTCTCCTCTACCTTCGCCTTCATCTGAGCCTTTTTTCACGCTCTGAATCTTTTCCTCTTCCTCATGCACCCCTTCCTCAAACCTGTCAAGGAGACCCAGGCTGTGGAGAGATTCACAGAAATGAGGCATGAGCAGAGGGTCGCAGCCAAGCTTTTCAGCCAGAGCCC
Source organism: uncultured Methanosarcinales archaeon (assembly GCA_964434965.1). Classification (GTDB taxonomy): domain Archaea; phylum Halobacteriota; class Methanosarcinia; order Methanosarcinales; family Methanosarcinaceae; genus Methanosarcina. The sequence continues at coordinate 12,295 of CAYSWX010000052.1, read as the reverse complement.
CGGTAGATAGCGGAACCTTAAGAGCTTCAAAAGCCCCGAGCTCAAAAGCCGCAGCAATGAGCCTGCACTCTCTTAAGCCCTGGATAGATGAATCAAACAGCTTGAAAAATCGGTCGGCATCTATCTCAGGCTTTTGCATCAGGTCAACAGGTATTTCAGTTTGATTCTGAGATTTATTTCCCACACCATTGGCTTTATTTTCCATATCATTTCTCCTATCCATATATTTTCCTGTTCATTTTCTTTTACTTATCTTTCTGATCCAACTAATTATAATATGTAAATTATAATCTACAGTATATTTTAATGTAAAAGTAAGCTAGAGAATTAAAATATATTAAAGTAGAAACGGGAAAATCAGGCACATGGTTACAGAATTCTAGTACTGCAGCACTACCTGAAACCGACAATTTTTCCTTCCTCCATAAAAGCGACTTTATCACTCATCCATTCCACTACCTGTATATCGTGCGAGATAAATAGAAAACTGATCCCGTGCTCGATTTGCAATTTTTTTAAAAGAACAAGGATCTGTGCCTGGACAAGCGGGTCAAGCATTGATGTGGGCTCATCAGCAACTATGAACCTGGGGTTCAGGCCAAGTACCCTGGCTATTGCAACCCTCTGGATCTGGCCTCCACTCAGTTCTTGGGGATATCGGAAAAGCAGTTCCTCGCTCAGGGAAACGGCCTCGATAAGGTCCTGAATCCTCACCCGCTCCTCATCCCTCTCACAGAGACCGTGAAGCCTCAGGGGTTCAGCAATGGCATCATAGATTTTCATCCTCGGATTCAGGCAGGATTCCGGGTTCTGGAAAATAATCTGCATTTTTGTCCCAAGGTTTTTCAGGGCTCTGCCTTTGAGGCCTGAGATGTCCTGCCCATCAAAAAGAACCCTGCCAGCAGTGGGCTCCAGCAGCCCCAAAACCGTTCTCCCAAGGGTGGATTTCCCACACCCGCTTTTTCCGACAAGCCCGAGGGTTTCCCCTTTATATATCTCAAAGCTGACTCCATCAACCGCCCTGTTGACCTCTTTTTTGAACAGCCCCGAATAATAGTACTTTTTCAGGTTTTCTATCTTCAACAATACCATGTTCCCTCCTCTGCAAACCTGATTACAGGCTGTGCATTAAGGAGCGGCTGTGCTAAAGTATCCTTTCTCCTGCTATTTTCTGAGATGAAGCAGCGGGTAAAGCGTTCCCTCTCAGGTTCCAGAAGTGCCGGATGTACATGTGAGCAGTCCTCAAGCCGGAAACTGCAGCGCGGATGATACCTGCAGCCGGTAGGAGGGGAAACAAGGCTGGGAGGCTGACCTGAAACAGTTCTGAGGCCTTTTTCGGGAAGCGAGTGCAGCAGGTCAAGGGTGTAAGGATGTTCCGGATTGGAAATTACCGCGCCCGCTTTTCCGATTTCAACAATTTCTCCGGCGTACATGACTGCAATTCTATCCGCGAGCCTGCCTGCAAGTTCAAGGTCATGTGTGATAAGGAGCATGGAAGCATTTTCTTTGCGGACAAGCCCGGAAATCAGTTCCGCAATCTGAACTTTCGTATCCGGGTCAAGCCCTTTTGTAGGTTCGTCTGCGATAAGGAGCCCGGGCCTGAGGGCAAGCCCTATTGCAACCATAATCCTCTGCAGCATCCCGCCGCTGAACTGGTGGGGATAGTCGTCCTTTCTCAAAGAATTTATTCCCACAAGCTCAAGCATCTCTCCTGCTTTCTTTTCAGCTTCCTTTTTTTCCATACCTTCGTGGTAGCGGTAGATTTCTGCAATCTGGCTTCCTGCAGAAAGGACAGGATTGAGGCAGGCTGAAGGGTTCTGGAGCATTATTCCTATTTCCTTTCCTCGGAAGAGCCTCATTTTTTTCTCGGTCAGGGTGAGTAGGTCAGTACCTCTGTAGACTATTTTTCCATCAAGTTTTGCATTCCCTGAAAGCAGCCTCAAAATGGCTTTTCCAAGGGTGGTTTTTCCACAGCCTGTTTCCCCGATAAGCCCCAGAATTTCTCCCTCCCTTACCTCAAGGGAAATGCCTTCATTGGCTTTTACAATGCCTTTTGAGGTTTTGAAAGAGACATTCAGGTCTTCTATTGAGAGAAGAGAAGTACTCACCCTGCGAGCACCTCCTGGTTAGCAGGCTGCCTAGGGCTGTCCCTCAAACCGTCTCCTGCAAAGTTGAACGCAAAGACTGTGAATATGATCATCAGGCCCGGGAAAAAGGTGAGGTGGGGAGCTGTACGGAGGTACGGGATCCCGGCTTTGAGCATGGAGCCCCATTCCGGAACAGGAGACTGGATCCCTAGCCCGAGGAAGCTCAGGGCTGAAGCAAAAATAATAACATGTGCAATCTCAAGTGTCCCAAGCACGATTACAGGTTCCATGCAGTTTGGGAGGATATGTTTTCTCATAATGTAGAAACTTGAAGGCCTGAGAGCCCTTGCAGCCTCCACAAAAGCTCTCTTTCTGAGAGAAAGCACCTGCCCGCGTACAAGCCTGGCATAAGCAGGCCAGTGGGTAAAGGCAAGGGCAAGGACAACACTTAAAAAGCCCGGGCCCAGCAGCCCTGCAATCACAAGGGCAAGTATTATGTTGGGAAAAGCCATCACGATGTCCACTCCTCTCATTATTACTTCATCGAGCAGGCCTCCCCTGTACCCTGAAATTAACCCTATAGCTGTGCCTGCAACAGACGTTGCTGCAACTACAAGAAGCCCGATTCCAAGAGAAATGCGCGTACCGTAAATGACCCTCGAAAATATACAGCGCCCAAGTTCATCTGTCCCGAAAGGGTATTCTGGAGAAGGGAAAAGAAGCCTGCTGTCAAGCCTCTGAACAAAGGGGTCGTGAGGGGCGATTTCGGGGGCAAAGAGCGCAAGAACGCATAGGATCGCGATGAGCAGGAGGCCTGAAACTGCAAGCCTGTTATTTCCAAACTCCCCTAACCTCAGCCTTTTTTCTGCCGGGTATGACTTTTCTGTAATCTCTGTTTTTTCAATCATGTCTGTCATATCTTATCCTCGGGTCAAGCACTGCATACAGGATATCAACGGCAAGGCTGGAGAGGGAAAAGAGCACCGCTATACAAAGGACACAGCCCTGGACCATGGAAAAGTCCATCGCAAAAATCGAGTCAACGAGGAGTTTTCCAATGCCGGGCCAGGAAAAGATTGTTTCTACAACCACGGCTCCTCCAAGAAGGTAGCCAAACTGCATTCCTGCAAATGTGACAACCGGGAGAAGAGCATTTTTCAGGGCATGCCTGAAAAGGATAGTATGTTCGTCAAGCCCCCTGGCACGGGCAGCCACGATATATTCCTGCCCCATAACTTCAAGAAGGCTTGCGCGGGTCAGCCTGGCAGTAACGGCAGCCAGTGAAGTGCCAAGAGTAACGGCAGGAAGGACAATGTGCTTCAAACCTCCGTAACCGTAACTGGGAAGCATGTGGAGTGTCAGGGCAAAAAGCCAGATAAGGAGAAGCCCAAGCCAGAAATTTGGAATAGAAACCCCTAACAGAGAAACAAACATGCAGCCACTGTCAAGAAGGGTATTTTTCCGGAGTGCGCTCAGAATTCCCGCAGGCAGGGCTATCAGGAGGGAAATCAGCAGGCTGGCAGTTGCAAGTTCTACAGTTGCAGGCAGTTTATGGAGGATTTCGGTGAGGACATCTTCCGATGTCACAAGTGATTTTCCAAGGTCAAGCCGAAGCAGGTGGCCAAGCCATATAAGGTACTGAACATGCACTGGAGCATCAAGCCCTTCTACCTCCCTCAGGGTTTCGACCTGGCTGGCGCTAAGGTCTTCCCCGTACCTTGCCAGGGCGATAACCTCTGCAGGGTCGCCGGGAGCAAGGTACATCGCAGAAAAAGCTACAAGCGTAACTCCCGCGATTACGACAGAGACCATAGCCAGACGCTTTGCTATATATTCCCACATGGGTATCTTCCAAACGTTACATTTTCCCAGCTTTACAGCATTCCAGCTTTCGTTTTCCCAGCTTTATATTTTCATGAACTCTAAGCTCACTTTCTTTCCAGATAGACCCCTGAAAGGTTCAGCCAGGGGTCTTCAGAGCTTATGGTATAGCCTTTTACCGAAGGGCCGGTTGCAACGATCTTTTCCTCATGAACAAGGTAAAAAGCCGGGACTTCTTCTATCACAAAGGCCTGCAGGGAATGGTAGAGTTTTTCTTGTTCCTGTGTATCAATAGTCATATCGGCTGCATTTACGAGCTGGTCATAGGTCTCATTGTGGTAATGCGAATACGGGTTTGCAGAATGGTGCACAAAGAAGTGCTTCGGGTAGGGACCCCAGACGAAATAGCCGCTTCTCAGTATCATACCAAAGTCCCCTGTGCTTTCGATTTTGTTTATGGCCCCTTCATCAAGCACCTGGATTTCTATATCCATCCCTATTTCCCGAAGGGTTCCCTGCACAACCTGAGCCATTGGGTTATGCCTTGCTGCCCAGACTCCCTTACTCACTATCAGGGTCGTTTGCAGGGGTTTTCCGTCTTTATCCCTTATCCTGTCCCCGTCAGAATCTTTCCATCCGGCTTCCTCAAGGAGAGACCTGGCTTTTTCAAGGTCCTGTGTGTATGTTTTAAGGTCAGGGTCTGAGTACATCATTACAGGGGAGTAGGGCCTTCCGCCTGCCGGTTCCCCTATGCCTTCAAGCACTTCGTTTACGAGTGCTTCAGTATCGATTGCATAAGCAACACTCTGGCGTACTCTCGTGTCATTAAAGGGGGAGTTGTCGCAGTTGAACTGCAGGAAGTCTGTAAAGGTCGTAAGTTTCCTGTGGACCTGGATACCCTCTTCGGCTTTTAGCCTCTGGACATCATATTCAGGGACCTTGATTATCATGTCAACTTCCCTGGTCTCAAGGGCAATTACCCTTGTAGCGGCTTCAGGGATCACCTTAAAAGTTACTTTATCCAGCAGCGATTTTTCTCCCCAGTAGGCATCATTTCTTGTGAGCACTACTTCCTGGTCCTTTGTCTGCCCTTCAAACCTGAAAGGTCCTGTTCCTACCGGTTTGACAAAGTTCCCTTCTGCGTCAAGGCAGCCGGGACCCATTACAGGCCAGGCTACATGGGTCAGGTAGTAAGGCAGAGGCATGGGTTTTGCCAGGATAAATTTCACAGTATGGCTGTCAATGGCTTCCACGCTCTGGACAGGCTTTAAGACCGCCTGCCTTACGTAAGACTTGTTGGAATAAGAGAAAACAACCGAATCCGCATCAAAGGGCGTCCCGTCGTGGAATGTAACATTTTTTTGCAGGTGGAAGATCCATGTTTTGCCGTTATCAGGTGTTTCCCAGGACTCCGCAAGCCCGGGAATAATGTTAAGGTCTGAATCAAGCCTTACAAGGGTTTCATATACCTGAGACCATACAAACCGGGCGTCACCAGCCGCAAATGCGTCAAGGTACCAGCTGCTGACATCAGTGCCTATACCCACGACAAGCTCCTGGGAACTTTTTCCGGGACCTGCACTCTGTGCAGTCCCTTCCTTTTCTTCGCCTATGCAGGCACTTGCCCCGATTACGGCAAGCAGCATGCAGATTGTCAGGATTAACTTGAAATTACGATTCATAAATAATCCTCAATTTATGGTGGGAGAATACTTAACAAACGAAAGATTGACAGGATTTGGACCGATAGAATGACAGTTAACTTTGAAACCATTTAATTGAGCCACGGAGCCAGGGAATTGCAGCTTAACTGGAAGCAATTCAATTCGGCATTTTGATGGAAAGGTTCTGGAATAAAGTATATCTGGAATCTGCTGACCATTCATTCTTTTAAGGAATGGCTGAAGGAGAGCAAAATTCCAGAGATACTCAAATCTTTAAACAATTCATGATGCATGTGGCTCTACAATTATTATTTTAATAAAATATTGTAATATTTGTTAACATAAAAGTGTTTCTTTATATTAATATCTGTAAACGCTGTTAACTAAAATTATTATTTTAATACCATTATGCACTGGCAATGGATTGAAAAGGCAATTTCATGCCGGTGAAAAAGTAGTTTAGGATTCAGAGAGAAAAATGAGCTTGAAAGAGAAAAAAGTAAATTCTTCAGAACTTCTTATTATGAGAAAAAAGCAAGAGATAATAAATGAAAAAAAGTTTTAGAAGGCTGCATCAACATAATCAACAGGCCTTTTGAAAACAGCCGTGGTCATGCCGTTTTCGTCGATTTCATTTGAAAACTTGATCAGTTCCCAGCCTTCAACTCCAAGGTTGTTGAGGTCTTCTTTTGCCTTTGACCACTCACTGAACCTGATCTCTTTAACATCGTATTCCCAGATGGTCACTCATATTCATCTCCAGTAAAATTGGGTAATATTATATCCTATATTAACTGGGGGAATCTGCTATATGTATCTTTTTAAAAAATGGATTTGAGAATAAATCAACTAAACTTGATTAAAGGGGGAGATTCTTGGTTTACCTGTTTTCGGTATCCGGAAGATGGTTACTGCTTCCGGTATATTCGCCCACGATAGGAATCTTCTCCCCACATTTCGGGCAGGTCTTTTCCAAGGTAAGGTTATATTCCTGGACTTCAAAAAACCCTCTCGCAATCAACAAGGTCCCGCATTCGGGACAGTAGGTATGTTCATGGGGGTGGCCCGGCAAATTGCCGACATACACAAAACGCATCCCTTCCTCAATTGCAATCGAACGTGCCATGTCCAGAGTTTCCAATGGTGTTGGAGGAAGTTCTGTCATTTTGTAGTGTGGGTAGAAGCGGTTGAAATGAAGAGGTGTATCTCTCCCCAGTTTTTCGTAAACCCACCGGGAAAGTTCCCTTATTTCTTCAGGAGAATCGTTGTGAGTGGGTATTATCAGGTTTACTACCTCAACATGGATTCCAAGCTGCTTTGCAAGCATTGTGGTTTTTAGTACAGGAGATAGTTTTGCATTGCAAACGCTCCGGTAAAATTCTTCGGAAAAACTTTTGATGTCCACGCTGAAGGCATCCAGATAAGGGGCAATTTTTTCGAGGGCTTCAGGTGTGATGTAGCCGTTGGTCACATAGCTTGTCCCAAGGCCTGTTTCCTTTGCAAGTTTCGCCCCGTCATAAGTATACTCGTACCATACGGTTGGTTCATTGTAAGTCCAGGAAACCGACTGGCAGCCCGCCATTTTAGCCTGCCTGACGAGCTGGGAGGGGCTGCGGGTTTCCAGGAATGAGTCCTCCAGAGCTGCCTGCGAAATCCTCCAGTTCTGGCAGTGCCTGCACCTGAAGTTGCAGCCTATGGTCCCGACTGAGTATGCCGTAGACCCTGGGTAATAGTGGTAAAAGGGCTTCTGTTCTATATTCGCCACAGCTTCGCTTGCTGCTCCTCCGTAGACAAGGGAGAAAAGCGAACCTTCACAGTTTTCCCTTACTCCGCAGATGCCCCGCTTTCCGGGTTTGATCCTGCACCTGTGGGCACAGAGGCTGCATTTCACTTCATTTTCTGCAAGCTTTTCATAAAACATGGCTTCGTGAATCATTATAAAAAATCCTCTGTTCCTGTGAAATCCCTTTTCCGGAATCTGCGATTATGGAAGAAGGTGTAATAATGTTGTCCCCTGTTCATTTGTTTTCTGCAGGATAATAAGTCTGTGGTCTCATAAACAATATTACCTGTAAAATAATATTATCTGAAGCATTCTCTTCTGCGGAGGTTTTTTCTACATCCTGAGAAGATCTTTTGTTTTGAAAGGGGGAAATATGAGACCAAAAATAAGTTCCACAAGTTTTGGTTCGATAACTATCAGGGGGAAAAACCATGAGTACGACATCCTTATCCGCCTGGACGGTCAGGTAGATAAACGCAGGAAAAAACTCTCAAAAAAAGTCTATGGGACTTCTCATAAAGTCTCGCTTGCGGAAGCGAAGTATATCTACGAAGAGGGGGCGAGGAAGCTCATCATGGGAACTGGGCAAACCGGGTACGTAGAGCTTTCGAAAAAAGCAAAGAAATATTTCAGGAAAAAAGACTGCAAGGTTAAACTATTTCCTACCCCAAAAGCGATAAAAATCTGGAACAAAAGCAAAGGAAAAACTATTGCAATGTTCCATGTGACCTGTTGAACTATATCTCCATCACTGAGATACATCTCCATCACTGAGATCTCAAAAACTTAAAAACGAAATAAATTAAAAAAATAATGAGATTGAGTTTATCAAAAAAATCAAAAACCGCTTACTCAAATCTCAATCAGCTCGTATTCCCTGCTCCCAAGCCCTATTTTTTCGGCGTATTCAAGCTGGTGAGTGCCGTCAACTTTAGGCCATGTCCCTTTGAACTTGTCAGCCCCTGCTTCGTGATTGCACTGCAGAGCAGAGCCCACAAGCCCTTTCTGTCTGTTGACAAGGTCATAGCTTGCCTGATCCAGTGCAACTGGGTCTGTTGATGCAAGTATTCCTATATCAGGGACTAGAGGAGCATCGCTCCATGGCACACAGTCGCAGTCAGGAGTGATTTTGAGCAGGAAATTGATATAACCAACCCTGCCTTCTTTTCCTTTTACTGCCCCGTATGCATATTCTGTCATATACTCAAGGAAAGCCGGGATGTCATTTTCCCAGTCTATATCAATGGCACCTGCCGGACAGACTTCCATGCACTGCCCGCAGCTTACACAGGTTTCAACTTCAATCCTTGAAAGTTCACCTTCAAAAGCGGCTGCTCCTGCCGGGCAGATTTCGACACACTTCCCGCAGCCTATGCACATCTCTTCATTGACCTGCGGGCTTGTCGGAAAATGCTGGTCTCTCTTTCCGGCAGCAGGTGCACAGCCCATTGCCAGGTTCTTTATAGACCCTCCGAAGCCTGCAACAATATGCCCTTTGAAGTGAGACATTACAATCATCGATTCCGCAGCAACGATATCTGCCCCTATCTTTACAGACTTGAAATGCTCCTGATCAATCTCAACCTTTGCTATGTTCTGGCTTTTCAGCCCGTCCGAAATAATAAGCGGAGCTCGGACTACGGAATAATCAAAACCATGCTCAATGGCTGTTGTCAGGTGGTCAACCGCATTATGCCGGCTCCCGGAGTAGAGGGTGTTAGTGTCCGTGATAAACGGTTTTGCTCCGGCTGCCCTGATCTTATCCACAACCTGCCGGACAAATACCGGGTTGATGTAGCCGTCGTTCCCGTATTCTCCGAAATGGATCTTGATTGCGGTCAGGTCTTCTGCTCCAAGCAGTTCGACAAACCCTGCTTCGTCAAAAAGCTTCTGGATCTTGCTTATCGTGTTTTGCTGGGGGTTCTTTGCCCTCATGTCTGCAAAATAGACTTTACTTGCCGTATGCGTACCTCCGTATGAAAAAGAATTCGAATTAACATCCCTTTATCAGTAAAAGTATAATTAAGAAAGGGGTTTTTACTTTTAGGCATTGCGCTGTCAGATGGAAAAGAATAATGGTAAGTTGCAACTCAAAATTCCGTCCAATAACCAGAAATTCGGAAAATAATGCGGATATCAGTTGAGATCTCTTATCCCGGATAAATCTTACCTACATAAAAATAAGTTTCAAAACACGCTTTATCTTACGGCTTCCCCGTAAATTTCTTATATTTCTTTATATCCACTGCTATTTTTTTGAACTTTTCCTTTTCAACCCTTTTAAGCCCTATTTCGGCTTTTTTGACTGGAATATGAGTTCTTCAGTTAACCTGTGGTCGCTGGCAAGCCGCTCTTCAGGAATAAACCCGTCCTTTACCCCTGCAGGACAGCACAGCCGGGCTCTTTTCAGAGGCTGATAAAAAATTGGATGGGGCAGTGAGTGCCCGCAGATTTTCATGATTTCGAGATCAAAACTCTTCGAGCGAGGAATCCCATTCGAGGTCTTTTTCAGCCAGTTTTGCGTCGATCTCTTTAGCTTTTTTAAGGTATTCTTTTGCAGTTTCGGAATCTCCCAGTTCTTCAAGAAGATTTGCGTAGTTGCTGAAAAGCAAAAAATTTCTTTTAAGGGGATCAAGATCTTCCGGGTTGGATTTTGCCAGGCTTTCGTTAAGGGCAAGGGCTTTTTCAAAGCACTCTTTTCCTTTTTCCTGCTGATCCGTAACCGAATATCCGATCCCGATATTATTCAGAGCTCCAAGCATATGATGGAGGTGCTTTGGGTTTTCAGGGTCGTTTTCATACAGGATTTTGAGGCTTCTGTATGCATATTCGTATTCTTTGATTGTTTCTTCCAGTTTATCGGCATCCCTGTATATGTCCCCGATTTGTTCGGCAAAACTGGCAAGCATCTCCTGAAGCTTCAGGTTCGTTGGGTAGGCTTCATATAATTGTTCAATGGTTCTGAGGGCAAGCTCATAGTATTTTCTTGCAATACTTGAGTCTTTCTTTTCTGACTCCAGTTTTTCAAGGAGTTCCACTCCTAAAAAGAATGCGCTACCTGATTTAAGGATCAGGAGTTTCGGGTCTTCAGACTGTTCAGCAATTATTTGTTCAAATCTTTCAAGAGCCTGCCTGTGGTAGGCACTGGCTTTTTCCTCGTCCCCAATTTCGGAGTGCAGCACTCCAAGTTCAAAGTATGTAGTTTCTATATCCAGATTATGGCAATGTTCCAGAGCATGCTCATGGTTCATTTCATGGTCGTGATCCATATCGTGGTCATGGTCCGTATCATGGCAGCCTGCCGGAGACATCAGCTCAAGGAGCTTTTTCTGGACTTCCATGATTTTTTCATACATCTGGATTGCTTTTTCGAACTCTTTGCTCTCTTTGAACAGCACACCCAGACTTGTCAGGGTTTCGAGCAGCTCCTCATGGAAAAATTCGTTCCTGGGATCAGATTCGAAGGCTTCTTGAAATACAGGGAGAGCCCTTTCGTGGTATTGCACTGCAGTTTCAGGCTCTTCTTCCGCATACAGCCTTCCGATCTGGTTCCAGGTATCGGCCTTATTAGCTTCTAACATGAGTTTATCTGCTTCTGTTGGGTGAAGGTTTTCGTAGATTTCGATTTCCTTATCATAATAAGCCCTTGCTTTTTCGATTTCTTCCTCTTCCGCAAAAAGGTCCCCAAGCTCCCGGTAGATATCGGAAAGCTTCAGAGAATATTCAGGATTTTCAGGGTTTTCAGGTTCTTTTTGCAGCAGGTTTTCATAGATATGCTGTTCGTCCTTATAACAGATTTCTGCACTTTTGAAGTCTCCGATCTCCGAAAACAGCTCTGCCAGTTCGTCTAAAGAGCTGGCAAGGTTTTTATCGGCTCCAAGCAGATGCGGGTATTTATCCATCAGTCCCCGGAAAGTTTCCCTCGCCTTCGTATAGTAGCCCCCGGCCTTTGTGGTATCTTCCGTATCTGAAAATATTAAGCCTGAATCTTTGTACATATCTGCAATGGCCATCGAAAAAGGAATATTTTTGGGAACTGGAGTGTTTTCGGAAACTTCAATATTTTCAGAAACCGGAATATTTTCAGGCTCTTTTTCGATCTCGCTTTCAAGCAGGCCCAATGCTTCTTTATAACATTCCTCTGCCTGTACGAGATTTTCCTGGTCCGAATACATACCTGCCAGGTAACGGTATATGTAACTCAGGTAAACTTTGGTTTCGGAGTTTTCAGGGTCTTTATCGAGGACTTTTCTGTAAATATCTATTGCCCGATCATAAACGCGCTTTGCCTCTTCTATATAACCCTCTTCTAAATATTCCTCTTCTTCACACATCCTTCCAAAATTCATAAGAGAATCATCAAGGCTGCTGAGGTGTTCGGACATTTCAGTTTCACTTTTGAGCAATTTCTCAATGAGATCGAATTTTATATCAAAAAGTGGAACTGCATCTTCGATCAATTCTGCGGCTTCAAAACAGAGCCCTATGTGTTCGATCGTTTCCAGGAAATCTTCCAGGTACTCCGGATTTTCGGGATCTGACTCCAATAACTTCTCAAAACCCGGAATTACTTTTTCAAAAGTCCCTTTCATTGGAAAGATATACTCTTTTGCTTTAATAGGATCTTCGAACTTCAGAAGGATATCTCCAATACTTCCAATCGTGTCTCGCATAAAAGACCGGTAATCTTCTTTTTCCGGTTCTTTCGAAAAAAGATCCCAGCTAATTTCCAACGCCTTTCCGAAAAGTGAAAGCGACTCTTCGAGTTCATTAATTCTGTATTTTGCAAAACCTTTAAAAAACAGAAGATGATATGAGATCTCAGGGTTATTCACTTCTTTTTCGATCTTTTCAACCTTATCAAGGTTTTCAAAGGCTTTTTTATATCTATTATGATCTATATCATCGGCTGCTTTCTTTAATAAACGAAAAGCAGAATC
>CAYSWX010000051.1:0-15166 GCA_964434965.1 uncultured Methanosarcinales archaeon | reverse complement strand
CTGGTTTCCATAGCGGATCCAGACATCCTCTAGCTCTACAACCTTCTCCATTACCTTTCCTTCAGATTATCGTTTTTATCTTACCCCGAATTATGCTCTTTTTATATTTAGATATAGAACTTGAACAAGAACCTCAACGTGATCTTACACAAGATTTCTAGCAAAGATATCGGATACTTTGTCCATGTTTGCAACGTAATCTTTTGCAAGGGGATCAACAGCCACAACTTCGCCTCCGATTTCCTTAGCTAAAACTTCCGCACTCCGCGTACTGAAGTTAGCCTGAACAAAGATAACTTTGACATTCTTTTCCTTTGCAAGATCCACAAGCTTTGTAAGATCCTGAGCACTCGGCTCTTTTCCTTCAATCTCAACAGAAATCATGTTAAGTCCGTAGTCGGATGCAAAATAGCCCCAGGAGGGGTGATAAACCATGAAATTACTTCCCTCTTTTCCTTCCAGCTTTTCCCGGATCCTCGCGTCAAGAGCGTCCAGCTCTTTAAGGTAAGCATCTCTATTCTGGGCATAATAAGATTCGTTTTCAGGGTCGAGTTCCGCAAGTCCTTCATAAATATCTTCGACCATTATTTTTGCGTTTGCAGGAGATGTCCAGATATGTGGGTCCAGTTCTTCGTGATCCTCATCGCTTTGTTCTTCGTCCCCGGCTTCAATCCCGGCATCTTTTTCCCCTTCTTCCTCCCCTTCATGGTGATGTCCTTCAAGCTCTTTTAATTCAATCCCTTTGGAGCAATTTACAATAAGAGTACCACTATTCGTCGACTCGAAATTGTTAATCCAACCTTCCTCAAAAGGCATCCCAGCCCCGACTGTTACTAACATCCTGGCTTTGCTGATTTCCTGGACTTCCTTTGGGGAAGGTTCATAGGTATGAGGATCTGCTCCAGATGGGACTATAACTACTGTTTTTACTTTGTCTCCTCCTACTTTTTCTACAAACTCAGCTTGAGGAACAACGCTTACAGCAACTGTTATGGGCTCGTCAGTACCTGATATTTCAGCTTCCTGCCCTGTACTCCCATTATTCCCCGAGTCTCCGGAATCTGTACAGCCACTGACAAAAATGCTCAGACCGACAATCAAAAGCACTAATATAGATATGATTTTTAATTTCATAATTGGGCTCCTTTTTTTATGTCATTTCCACATCATTCAGTAAATTTTATTCTGGAAGAGATCGAAATAAGGCTGATATGAGTGAGGGAAAAATTTGGTATAGATACAAAAATCAAAGTAATTTCTGAAATTATTTGGCACAACTCCAAATTTATCACAAAACTGAATGGAAGACTTTATTCAACCCTTTGTTCATACTGGGAAATTAATGACAATGCTCTTCATGAAAGCATTTCTTGTGGCTGATTTCTCCACAGACACCAACCATTGGATGACCCATTGAATTACAGATTTTATTTACGGCATCCCTTGAAACAAAAGCTTCAAAACGAGAAACTTCAGCACATGCTTCCTCTGTTGAGAGACCATAGTGAGTAAAGAGAAGGCTCAAAATCCTGTGTCTCCTGACAAGAAATTCTGCATATGCCTTTCCCAGTTCTGTCAGGTCCACACCCCTGTATGGAACATGATTCAGGTAGCCAGCAGTTGCAAGTTCATTTAAGGTCTTGCTCGTTGTTGAAGGGTCGACCTGCAGGCATGAGGAAATATCAGTAGTTTTTACAGTACCTGTTTTTTCAAAAATATATTTGAGGTAATCTACCTTCCTCGGGGAGAGTTCAAGACCTGTAAACTCGGGATAATTCTGCTTGTTCATGTAAAGAAATATAAAAAACTGGTATTTAATGTTTATCATATGCCAAATTACAGAGAAATATTTGGAGCATATCAAAATTTGAAGAGGCCAGATGAATATAGAAGTCTAGAAAGTATGAAAAAACGGACATGAAAAATTCAGTAGAAGAAAACATATACTCCGAAAACCAGCAAGAAGCTTACCACTCCCATCAGAGCGTTTCCAAGCGTATTTGACCTGAAAACCTCGGAAGGTTCAAGTTCTGCCAGCTCTCCGAAAATCCAGAAGAATGGATCATTGACATGTGAAAACAAGAATGTACCTGAAGCCATCGAAAGAATCAGGATTTCCGCAGGAAGACCAAGTTCCGGGACCAGAGGGAGCAAAAGGGATGGTGCGACAAGCATTGTTACAACCCTTGACCCCTGTACGGTTTGAAGGGCTGCTGCAACAAGAAAAGGCACAAGTATATGAGGAAGGTTAATCTGCAGGAAGAACCTGCCAAGGGCTTCTCCTGCCCCTGTCATAGCAAGAGTTGCACCAAGGGCTCCACCTCCGCACAGGTCAAGAAGGACAACACCACTTCTCCGGACCCCTTTTTCAACGAGGGCCCTGACCATTCCAAACTCCAGCACTCTGCCGGAAAAAATAGAGAGAAGAACCCCTATAAGAAGGGCAACATTCGGGTTTCCCAGAAAAGCAAACAGGGGGTGGGGATTCTCAAAACCAGCCCGCAAAAGGATCAGAAGTAAAGGAAGAAAGATCGGTGCATAAGCATCAAACCGGCCTAGCATTCCAGTTTCTCTTCTCAGCATTCCTTCTTTTTGCAACCCGTATTCTCTTTGTACCTCATCCTTCTGCACTTCAATACCTTTTTCCTTTATTATTCCTTCATTCCTAAATTTTCTAGTATAGAGATAACCTGCAGTGGAAGTTGGAACAGCAATGAAAAGTCCTAGAAGAATAAGTGTATCCGTGTTTGCCGAAAGTTCTTCTGCTGCCGAGATAATTACAGGGGAAGGATACACCAGATTAAATGAGGCAACAGCTCCGAGTGCAAGTGCAGTTGCAGTGGAAATATAGGGGTAATTAAGCCTGGAAGCCAACTCTTTTGCTATCGGAATAAAGATGACGTAGGCAAGGATATAGCACATCAGTGGCACGGAAAAAAGAAAACCAAGAATGCTCAGGGCAAGTAGAGGGTTTCTGGAAAAGCGCATAATGTCAGAAGCTATCAAAGACATTCCACCTGTCTTCTGGAGCAAAATGCCGATGATACTCCCACAGGTGATAATAATAGCAAAACGGGAAAAAACACTGCCAAGTCCCTTAGTTACCGCTTCGATCGCACCCATAGGTTCTCCTGCAAGCACTCCTGTTAAAAGAGATACGAGAACAAGGCTAAGGAAAGGGTGAAGCCTGAATTTTGCTGTAAGAAGCAGTATTGCTATAAGGGAAAAAAGGAAAATAAGGGCAGGATGCATACGTGTCTAAATTTCTTCTGAAACTATAAATCTCTTCTGAAATTATAAATTTCTTCTGAAACCGCGAGCAGTGAATTATTCACAATAAAAATTTGTCCGTAGGATAGTACTATAAAATTTTAGGTTTCACTATAAAATTTTAGATCTTACTAAAAGCTTTAAATATTCTCCTCAGGAAGCTTGTCAGAAGAAGAGAATGAAGAGGATGAAGCGGAAGAAGAAAGCTGGCTGAGTTCATCAACTTCCGCTTCTCCAAGTACTTTTGCAAGGTTCAGGAGGATAAGAAGCCTGCGCCCCACTTTTCCGACTCCTGTCAAGTATTCCGAATTAATCTTCGATTTAATCATATCCGGAGTCGATTCAATAGAAGAAAGTGGCAGTTTCAATACTCCACTTACGGAGTTAACAAGCATTCCGATTGTTGTATCCCCAACTTTTACTATAATAATTCTGGATAGGCTGTCACTTTCTCTGGGGCTGAAACCAAGACGCCTGTTGAGATCTATTACTACGATAATTTTTCCCCTAAGGTTAATTAGTCCTTTCACACATTCCGGAGCCTGAGGAACCCTGGTGATTTTTGAAACCGGCATGATCTCGGAGGCCTGCATTATATCAACCCCGAATTCCTCTCCTGACAGTTCAAAAACTACTAACTGAATCCATTCATCAGAAAGTGAAGAAACTTCTTTATCTGCTCTTTCCTCAAACATTTCAATCCCTCAAGGTCAATTTAAGGATTTTACCCAGTCATATTTAGCCAGCTACTTAGCTAACCATATTCATCCATACATACTTAGCTAACCATATTCATCCATACATACTTAGCTAGAAATATTTCCCTGTCCTCATTTTAAATTGCCAAGTTTGAATTTTTCAGTGGCTTTTTTCATCTTTTCCCCAAGGACAGAGAGGTCATTTGCCATGCTGGCAAGTTCAGACATGGAAGCACTCTGTTCTTCCAGGGCTGCGGCAGTTTCTTGAGTTCCTGCGGCTGACTGCTCCGATATGGAGGATATATCTTCCAGTGTAGAGGTAATTTCTTCAATGGATGCGGACTGTTCTTCTGTAGCGGCTGCAACATCCTCTATCATATTTGTGATTTCATTGATTGTGGAGACAATTCCGGCAACCATCTCAACTTCTTCACTAACAGATACCGAGCCGTTCTTCACGTTCTTTTTACTTGAGTTTATGCTTTCCACTGTATCACTGATACTCTCCCTGATTTCATCAACCAGCCTGGAAATATTTTGGGCTGCGACTCCGGATTCTTCAGCAAGTTTGCGGACTTCATCAGCTACAACTGAGAATCCTCTGCCGTGTTCACCTGCCCGTGCAGCTTCAATTGCGGCATTCAGTGCAAGCATATTGGTCTGGTCTGCGATTCTGGTTATCAGAGTTATTATATCATTGATCTGCTGAGACTTAGAATCAAGTTCCTTTATAACAACTTCAGTTTCATCGACTGAAGAACGGATAAGGTCCATCTTTAACAGGACATCTCTGGAAACGTTCCCAATATTATGAACAGTATCATTCACCAGATTTGTACTTTTAGAAACCTTCTGGGTATTATCCGCAACTTCCTGGATATTGTGAGCCATATCCTGCATTGCATGAGTTATATCAACAATTTTTGTACTCTGCATCTCTGCCCCGTTAGAGATTTCAGCTGCGGTTTCTGAAATCCTCCTTGATGCAGATGCCACTTCTTCGGAAGAGGCAGACATTTCTTCTGAGAGTGTGGCAAGGTGCAGTGAACCCTCCTGAATTCCTTTAATCAAACTGCGCAAATTTTCAACCATTGCTTTAAAAGCCTCTGAAAGCTGGGAGATCTCGCTTCTCGAGGAACCTTTAATATCAACATCAAGGTCTCCTTCAGAGACCCTTGAAGCAGCTTCAAGCAGTTCGTAGATAGGCTTTCTGTAGATGTTCAAGATCACAAAAACAAGTAAAGCACCAATAAGCATTGAAAGAAAAGTTACCAGAAAGATCTTATTAACAGAGTTCACGATCAGCGTATTCAGTTTTTCTTTCTGATCAGCACTGGCAGCTGCAGCTACTTCTCCAACCTGTGCAGCTATAGCTGTCATATTTTCCTCTTCGAGAGCTTTTCTTTCTTCCAGAACCTTAAACAGTTTGAAATCATCCCGGAAATTTTCCGCACTTGTAAGTATTTCCTTTCCTGCGGCAATATTTTCCGGCCTTTCCATTCTCCCATTTAAGTCTGTAGAAAGTTCAATAATTTCTTCCATAAATGTATCAAAATTATCTGCATATTGCTGGTCAGGGTTCATAGCATAATTTTGATACTCATTTTGGGCTTTCATTGTCAATACAATGATCCTTTGAGCACTTTCGGCGTTGGAAAACTTTTTCTCGAGAGTTTCATTTGAATAACCAGCCTCAAACTCCTCTCTATACTGGAGCATCTGGTTTTTAGAAAGCTCATCTACGTTTGTTATTAGAATTTCACTATCATTAACAAGTTTATCTCTGACATCTGCCTGTTCGTCATCAGCTTCAACATATTTGCTAAAAGCCTCCCTGAAATTGTTGGAAGCTGCAAGGACGAGGTCCATTCTGTCGCGGTTAGCCGGGTCAAGATAGCCTATGTATATCTCTTTGGATATCGCTGCCTGTGTGGGCACAAGACTGAGATGATAATAAACCTCTTCTTTGTAAGCGGGATCGCTGTGAATAATGTAGCTTTCCTCAGCTTGCATGGCGTCCTGCATATTATTCATGATAAAAGTCATATTCTGGATAGCACGGGTCTTCTTCTCGACTTCGTTCATGCCCTGATAACCCGTATACCCTACAAAAAAGATCAAAACCAGGAGTAGGGCAAACCCTATCACTACATGCCCCATTTTTGTGCTTTTATACATCTATTTTCACCCGTGCTTCCAGATTCTTAGATTCTCTAGCCTTTCTATCCTGCAACCGAACTATACATACAGAAAGTGCCTGCTAAAGGACAGAAAAACATACATTTGTAAAATGTATTATCCAGATTTCCCAACAACTACTCAATATAGATTATTTAGGAATTCATAAATATTATGATTCTTTAAAAGAGTGAAAACCTCAAATAATAGAAAATTTAAAAGAGTGGAAACCTCAAATAATAGAAAAGCAAGAAGTCGACACTCATCAAGAATGCTCCTTCCGAGATTATTACTCAGGAAAACTCAATAGAAGAACTCTTTACCGTGAGAAACTCTTTGACCTGCGATCCAAAACTATCAAAATTTATAGGTTTGGAAAGAACAGCATGGCATCCGGCTTTAAGGAATTCTTGTTTACTTTCAGGATCACAATGCCCAGTGACGGCAACCACTTTTATGCTTTGTGTGTCAGGGTTGCATTTTATCCACTGAAGCAGTTCAAGACCGTTCATCTTTGGAAGTTCCATATCCATAAGTACAAGATCAACTTTGACCTTACTGAGAATTTCCAGCGCTTCAAAGCCATTTTTTGCCTTCTTTGGCTCAAATCCACAGGATTTCAGAAGGTCTGATTCAATAACCAGGTTAAGCAGGTTATCTTCAACAATCAGGATTTCGGGCATTTAATCACTCCTGTATTAATCAACTCCTGTATTTGCTTGAACTATTCTCTGAAAGAGATAATTCTTACATAGATACTAATCCTGGTAAAAATCCCATTAAATACGCTTGTAGATATTATATAGAAAGTATATAGAAAGCAAATTTTTTCTGTATTTGTATTTCAAACATAACTTGTAAGAGTTAAAGGCAAATCGGTTGGAATCTACAGGCTAGTATTCAAACACTCACAACTAAATTTTAACACCAAATAGAGTGAATTCAGTGACAAAAAGAAGACATTTAGTCCCAGTGTTGATCCTTTATATAATAAATAGAAGTAAATTCCCCGACTTAATAAAGATAATATGAATTTCTGTAGAATATAAAGTTATTTGTTGAGAATTCAAAGCTATTTATTATCATTTATATTACTACATTAATATGTAAAAGAGAAGTGTAACAAGTTTTAGGATAGAGTGTTAACGTTCATAATAGAGTGTTGACATTCAAACATGCCAAAATTAAGACGGATTTAAAACTAGAAAATTTGATAAAGAGAATTAAAAAAGTTTAATATAGCTGATCTCGTATATACTTTTTCATATTAAAATGAAAGATTGATATGAACAGGAAAACTTGCGTTAACAGCTTATGTTAACCTATATGTATATTCTCCAAAAATTCTCCGATTGTATTTTCAAAGAAACCATTCAGTTACTGCCTCAACAGAAATTCTTCGATAACTATCTTAATAGAGATTCTACAGTTGACATTTTCGATATAATTTTCAATTGAACCAATGCTGAAGAATAAAATAGCAATGTAATTACAAACTTGGATAAAAAGAAAACGTAATTACAAACTCGGCACGATTATACTGAATTTGAGATTGTTCAAAAGAGAAAATGGGGTCAGAACACTTCTAAAAAGCTCTGGATTTGAAGTAGAAGGGAATACTACACACATTGTCACTTAATTAGCAAAAATAAGAGGTGTATGGATGGCAAGAGTAATGATCGTGGACGATGCCGAATTTATGCGAATGGTAATTAGAGACATCCTCCTAAAGCACGGACACGAGGTGGTTGCCGCGGTAGGTGATGGGGAAGAAGCAGTTCAGACATACCTGGAGGTAAAACCTGACCTTGTGTTAATGGATATAATAATGCCAGATATGGACGGTAAGGAGGCATTACAAAAACTTCTTTTAATAGATCCTGATGCAAAAGTAGTAATGTGTTCTTCTCTTGGGCAGCAGGCTCTGATAACCGAGTCTATGAAAATAGGTGCTATGGGCTTTATAGTAAAGCCTTTTGAGCCAGATGGCATGCTTGATGTAATTAGAAAAATTGCCGAACCAAATTAACCTTGCCAAACCAAATTAATCCTGCTGAACCTGATTAACCTTGTCAAACCAAATTAACTTTGCCAAACCAAATTAACTTTGCTGAACCAAACAACAGAAAGTGCTTGACATGATTATCCGCGCTCTCATAGTGGATGATTCTGCTTTGATTCGAAAAGTTCTTTCCGATATTCTTAATCAGGATCCGAATATCAGTGTTATTGGAACTGCGGTCAACGGAAAGAACGGAATTGAAAAAATCAAGAGACTTAAGCCCGATGTAGTACTTCTAGATAATATAATGCCTGTCTTTGACGGCCTTAAGACACTTTCATACATAATGAAAGAATTCCCAACTCCTGTAGTTATAGTGTAAGCTTTGGGGGAAAGAGCTGAAGAAATTAACCTTACAGCTTTAGAATGTGGAGCAGTGGATGTAATTGAAAAGCCTTCGGGGATTCTCAGCCAGAGCAGCTTCAAAAGCTAATCTTAAAAACCTGAGGTGCATGCGAGATTTAGAATTCTCAAGTCCTGGAAACAGTAAGAAAAAAGAGAACAGGCTTCGGGATAAAGTATCCCATGTAAGAAATGGGCTGGTTATAGGTGCGTCCACAGGAGGGCCCAGGGCTCTGGAAAAGCTCATAGGCTCATTTCCTGCTGAGATTCCAGCTGCAGTTCTTGTAGTACAGCACATGCCTCCGGGTTTTACGGCATCTTTATCTAAAAGGCTTGATGCAAAGTCAGCCCTCAGGGTAAAAGAGGCGCAAGAAGGAGATAGAGTAGAGGAAGGAACTGTGCTTATAGCCCCGGCTAATAATCATATGGAAATTGCACGGAATAAAATAAACGGCTTTGAGGAAGAGGTGGTGCATCTATCTTGCGGACCTAAAGAATTGGGGTCCAGACCTTCAGCAAATACCTTTTCAGATCAGTTGCACCTATTTACGGACCCAGAGTTACTTCCCTTATCCTTACGGGAATGAACTGTGATGGAGCAGATGGAGCTGAAGAGATCAAAAAGATGGGTGGTAAAGTAATAGCAGAAGCCTAAAGTTCATGTGTGGTATATGGAATGCCTGGAGAGATTGTAAAACGAAACCTGGCAGACCTCGTCCTCCCTCTGGATAAAATGGCTGAAGAACTTATCAGAATAATCAAATGAACTTTAAAGTAGAATAATTTAATATTTTTTTATTTACCGGAAATTCAGGTAATTTACAGGATTATAATTCAGGCAATTATCAGGATTATAAATGTTTACAAAAGGCAGGCAAAATCATGGACATGTCAAAGTATATGGGCATTTTCAGGTCTGAATCTGAAAAAAATATCAAAGAAATGAGCGATTCCCTGCTGGCGCTCGAACAGAACCCTGAAAATACGGAGCAGATGAATGTACTATTCCGCTCAACTCATACTTTCAAAGGCATGGCTGCAACCATGGGGTTCAAACAGATTGTTGAACTGACACATGAGATGGAAAGCCTGATTGATAAATTCCGTACAGGAAAGCTAACCCTTGATTCTTTTTTAATCGACATCATTTTCGAGTGTCTGGACTCTCTTGAGGGACTTGTTGAGGACATCTGCACAGGCATGAAAAATAAAACAGAAGAGAGAAAAAACAATCGAAGTGAAGATGATACCTCTTGTCCTGATGCTGAAAAGATTTTGAAAACTCTCAGGACTATAAATAATTCCTCAGAAGAAGCTGCCCATCAAAAAAGAGAGGATGAAGAAGATAAGAAGGCAGAAAAAGAAGAGAGAATAGAAGAAAAAAAACTTGAAAGTATAAACGATGAGCAAAAAGAAAACGATGAACAAAAAGAAAAAGAGAGCTTTACGTGGCACGGATCGGATTCAGAAGTAAAAAACATACAAAGCTCAAGAATACAGAATTCAAAGAAGCAGGGCCCAAAAATACAGAGTTCAAGGATCAGCACGGAGCAGTTAGATAAGCTGATGAATCTTGTTGGTGAGCTCGTAATAAACAGAAGCAGGGTAAAAGAGCTTACAAGGGATTCGAGATCAAAGGATCTGGAGTTTGCACTTTCCGATTACCAGAAGCTGACCAGGGAGCTTCAAGAAGAAGTGTTAGAGATAAGAATGATACCTCTGGATCATATAACCAATATTTTTCCCAGAATGATAAGGGATCTTGCAAAGGTGCAAAATAAAAAAATTGATTTTATAATAAAAGGAAAAGAAATCAAGCTCGATAGAGCCATTATAGAAGAAATTGGAGATCCTCTGGTACACCTGTTAAGAAATGCAGTTGATCATGGAATAGAAACTCCTGAAAAGCGTGTGGAGCTCGGGAAAGAGGAAACCGGCAATATAATGATTACAGCTTCAAGGCAGCAAAACTATGTTCTTATCAGGATAGAGGACGATGGAAGAGGCATAGATGCAGAAGAAATCCGAAAAGCTGCACTGCAAAAAAGACTCGTTTCAAGAGAGGAAGCTGAAAAGCTTTCGGAGAGAGAATTAGTACAGCTAATTTTCACACCAGGACTCAGTACTGCCAGCATTATCACAGATCTTTCAGGCAGAGGGGTCGGAATGGATATTGTAAAGAACCGAATTGAACGGCTCGGTGGCTCCATAAAAGTAGAATCAAAGCTCGGATCAGGGTCAAGGTTCGAACTGAGGTTACCCATAACAATCTCTCTTTATCAAGCTATGCTTGTAAAGGTTGGAATGGAAAGGTATGCGATTCCTTTTACCAGTATAGTAAAAAGTACTTCAATCGAAAATGAAGCAGTACGGCACATCAGTTGTGAAGAGGTTGCTGTGATAAATGGAAAAGCACTTCCCCTGCTGAGATTACGTAAACTGTTCCAATTACCTGCCGCACAGAATGAAGAAAAACTGGTTGTTGTTATAGTTGAAAAAGCCGGACAATACATAGGACTCGTCGTAGACTCACTGCTTGGAAAGCAGGAAGTAATTATAAAAAACTTCAAGAGCAGGTTGCTTGAAAAAACCAGGGGATTTGCAGGAGCAACAATTATGGGAGACGGAACTGTCATTTTAATTCTTGACATAAACTCCATAACCTGAGATATAATTTAAGAGAGTTGTGAGGGCAATGATAAGAGAGTAAACGCATGCAGGTGAAATGAACGTGAATGAAACTAAATAAATATAGAGTACAGACAGATAAAGAGAAAATAAAGATAGGCAGGAATCTTGAGGAAGACGTGGGATTCGAATTATTAAAAAGAGCGATTACGGAAAGTACTGGTTTTAACTGTGATCAATATAAAGAAGCCCATTTTAAACGAAGAGTTAATGTCCGGGTCAGAGCTACCAGTTCAGAGAACTACGGAGAATACCTCAGGCTACTGAAAAAGGACTCAGAAGAATACGAATATCTTATTAAAGCCCTTACAATAAATGTCAGTGAATTTTTCCGAAACCCTGAAACCTTTGAGGTAATTGAAAAAGAAGTTATTCCTTTTCTGATAAAATCCAGATCAGATTCAATAATAAAATCAATCCGCATCTGGAGTGCGGGCTGTGCAACAGGAGAAGAAGCCTATTCTCTTGCCATTTTGCTGCATAGAGTTCTTGGGAGAGACTTTGATAAATTTAGAATAAGCATTATAGGTACTGATATTGACACTTTAAGCCTTGAAAACGCCCAAAAAGGGGTTTACCGTGAAAATGTACTTAAAAACGTGGATGAGAGTACAAAAGAAAACTATTTTGTGAAACGGAGCGAGACATACCAGGTTTCCGACCAGTTAAAAAGTATGATACGTTTTAAACGGCATGATATGATATCAGAATCCTGTACAGACCGTTTTGACCTTATAATCTGCCGAAATGTTATGATATATTTTAAAAAGGAAGTTCAAGAACAATTGCAGCTTAATTTTCATAAGGCATTGAATAGAGGAGGATTCTTTGTGATAGGAAAAGCCGAAACATTACTGGGAGCCGCCTCAAATCACTTTAAGCCTTACAATTCAAGAGAACGCCTTTATATTAAGGAAACTAAGAAGATTTAAAGTAATTATATTTAGAGAAATCCTTAACAGGATCCGGAAAATCTAAAAAATTGAAAAAACAAAAGAAAATTAAAAGTCTGAAAAGCTGAAGCAGGAAAGCGGAAGAAAATTTAAGGGGGAAGTTCATGGAAGAGATCACAAGCTTGAGCGAATTTGAATATGGAGCGCTGAAAGAAATAGGGAATATTGGGATAGGAAACTCAGCAGTCTCTCTTTCCAGACTCACAAACAGTCTTGTATGTACTAGAATTCTCGATACAAGGTTCGGATTAATCGAAGACATACCGAAAATAACAGGCTTTTCAGAATCCCCGGTGCTGGGCACATTAATGCGTATAAAAGAAAACCTCAATGGTTATATCCTTATATTTTTCCCTGAAAACAGTGCAAGAAGTCTCTGTCTGAATCTCTCAGACGATGACGAAAAAATAGATCTGACAGATTCTTTAAATCTGTCGTTGATTGAAGAAATCAGTCATATCCTTGCAGGGACCTACATAACTTCTCTTGCGGAGTTTTTGAAACTTAATCTTTCGATCTCAACTCCTTATGTATTATATGATATGTCTGACTCCATTTTCAATTCAGCGATTACAGAAATGGGTTACATAGCAGATTTTGCACTCATACTTGATGCAGAGTTTCTGATAAAAGAAAAAAGGATCAAAGGGAATGTACTGACTTTACTTGATCCAGAATCTCTTAACCGTCTATTAAGAATAATCAGCTCAATGATTGATCAAAATCCCTAATTTACTGTATTAATTCCTAATTTACTGTATTAATTCCTAATTTACTGTATTATCTGTTTATCACATTAGAACTAGCAGAACAGGAACCGGTATAACACAAACCAGAAACTGCTAAACCAGCAATTATGATAATTATGAAATCTAAGGAGGTTTTTACAAATTGGCCGATTCAGGCATAGTTATGGTAGGGATAGGGGACTGTGCAATAGCCAGAAGCCCTATAAAAATTAAAACCTCCGGACTGGGATCCTGCCTAGGAATAACAATCTATGATAAACAGGAAAAAATAGGAGGCCTTCTCCACACTATGCTTCCGAATATAAAAGATGCAAGGATAAAAGATAATCCCGCCAAATTTACAGACGCGGGAATAGAGTATCTTGTAGACGAAATAATTAAAGGAGGAGGTTCCAGAAAAAGACTTGAGGCAAAAATTGTTGGGGGAGCGAGAATGTTTGAAAAATCACACTTGAACATAGGTGAGAGAAACATAAAAAGTGCGAGAGAAACTATGAGAAAATTGGGAGTGTCGATCGTAGCTGAAGATATTGGGAAAAACTACGGACGCACTATAATATTAGATACTTTTACTGGTGATCTCCTTATAAAAACGGTTCTCAAAGGGGACAAAGTAATTTAAGAGTAACAAAACCATTCTCTTAAAAATCATCTCTCAAAACCATTCTCTTTAAGATACACTTAAAATTAATTTTTATTTAGTTTGAATAATTTATTTTTTAATTCATTCTAAAATATCATCCTTAAAATACCATCCAACTTTTTTTGATTTCTTTCCTTCGAAAAATTATATATTTAATTTAAATATTATAATAGACATTCATTAGCTAATCGATTACAGGCAAAAAACTAACGCTTGAAACCGGTCAATAAAATCAGAGAGAATAAAACCATAAAACTTTAAGTGTATGCCTAGGATTAAGTGACACTGTAACTAGGATTAAGTGACACTGTAAATATGTGACTTTTTCTGTAAGGCATAAAAAATAAAGCCGAGCATTTGCAATCAGCATGGAAAGACCAATTTAAAACAGCATAGATTTTAAAACATATAGGTTTAAAACAGTATAAATAGTTCAAGAATATTCTAAAGCAGGCTAAAGATAAAGGACTGGATGGACTGCACTGGAACATGCTGGACTGGAATATGCTGACATGTACTGATGCAAATATGTTAAAGCAGACTAAAGTAATGTCTAAAGCATTCTAAACCGAACTGAAACATGCTGTTTATAGCAGACATCAAGCCTTGATATTATAAAAAGAAACAACGAAAAGTAAACTAGGGGAATTTCATGGAAATTAACGGAGTAGAAATTGAAGATACATATGCAGAAGCGTTTCCGATCAAGATTTCACGAGTGCTCATAACAGCAGTCACAAAGCGCTGGGCTCAGGTAGCAGCCACTGAAGCTACTGGTTTTGGGACATCAGTTATAATGTGCCCTGCTGAAGCGGGAATTGAAAGATTCGCAAGCCCCAGTGAGACTCCTGACGGGAGACCTGGAGTTTATGTTCAGATCTGTACTTTCAAATATGAAGCTCTCGAAGAACAGCTGCTCGAAAGGATAGGGCAGTGTGTACTTACCGCTCCTACAACAGCAGTCTTTAACGGGCTGCCTGAGGCTGAGAAACAGTTTAATGTCGGCTTTAAACTCAAATTCTTCGCAGACGGCATGGAGTCCGAAGCCCAGGTTGCAGGCCGCAAAGTGTACAAAGTCCCGATCATGGAAGGAGACTTTGTGACTGAAGATAACATTGGAGCAATAGCCGGAATTGCAGGCGGAAACTTCTTTATCTTCGGAGACTCACAGATGAGTGCCCTGACCGCAGCCGAAGCCGCTGTAGATGCAATTGCAGAACTTGAAGGCACAATTACCCCCTTCCCTGGAGGCATTGTTGCAAGCGGGTCCAAGTCCGGAGCAAACAAGTATAAATTCCTGAAAGCTACTGCAAATGAAAAGTTCTGCCCCTCCATAAAGGACAAAGTGGAAAACACTGAAATTCCTGCCGATGTCAATGCTGTATATGAAATTGTCATTAACGGGCTTGATGAAGCAAGCATAAAAGCAGCCATGAAAACCGGAATAGAAGCTGCAGTAACTGTCCCCGGAATCAAGAAGATTTCCGCAGGCAATTACGGCGGCAAACTGGGTAAGTACCAGTTCAAACTTCACGATCTCTTCTGAGAATTCAGATTTCATGAGCTCTACTGAGCTCAAAAAT
>CAYSWX010000050.1:12774-15421 GCA_964434965.1 uncultured Methanosarcinales archaeon | reverse complement strand
TTGTGAAGGGCCGCCAGACAAGCTGGCGGGGTTTCCTATATTATGCGAATTTAAAAACCCTTTTTTGGATAAGAAGATATTTTTCGATCCGTGAAACGTTACTCACTATACCGAACCGTTCTTGTCCCGCTCGCCTGCGAGCGGTCTTGCCTGCAAAGATAAAGAAAAACCAATTTTACCATCAACAAACCCAGCAAGGTTCTGGCTTTCAATGTTAAATTTATGAATTGAGAGAGGAAAAGACGATAATTTGGAGAAAAATCAAAACATTTTCCATTTTAAAATCAATCCATTAAACAATATGAAAATTGTTATGTAGTAGAGCAAGAGTATCATATAGTAATACTCTAAACACAGATATTTAGTGAAAGTTGTTCAAATTGAAAGAGGCAATATATGACAAATGCCCCCACCCTTGATGGAATATTATTGTTTGTATTTATTCTTACATTTATTCCATTTTGGACTGCTTTTGCGATATCCTACGTGATTTATAGACGATTGGGAATAGGCCTTTTGGGCGGATTAACCGGAATCATTTCTTTTGTTCTTACATTATACCTGCTGGATTTTGATCTCTGGATACGCGGAGTAGTTGCAGGAGTATTTGGGGGCATTATTCTGGTAATAGCGCTTTCAAGATTTTATAAACCCATAATTCCTAATTTTAGAGTTCACAATAGAACTGTTGCTTACATATTGGTAATAGCGGGACTAATTTTATCAATTTATTTGTATTATTCATCTGAAAAAGCTGATCTGGAATTTTGTATAGACGATCCTTCAGGTGATGTCAGTTACTCTGGTTATACGGAACCTAAACTTGCTGGGCACGACAACATTGACATATTACGGCTGGAATCGCGTGTTGTCGAAGGCTCTGTGCTTCTGGAAATGGAACTTGTGGGGGAGATTAATGAGAATAGTACTGCAGAATATACTTATTATATTGCCACTCAGAAAGAGAGTCTCTGGAATCTCACTATAGATGAAAAAGACATGGAAAAGGAGGGCAATATTCTTCGAGCGTATATTCCAGTCGAATCCCTACAAAACCGAAAAATCTTTCATGTAGCTGCCATTGCTTCTGAATATGATATGTCTATGGATTTAAATCTGAATGACGGTTGCTCTAACAGTGGATACTTTTGGGGAATTTTAGGTATATTAACCACTTAATTCGACTTTGCAGAAATACTAACATATTCAATCCACAAATACCAGCTCTCTTTTCCTTTATTCCAGTAAAATCTGTTTTTCTCCTTTTGCTTCTCAAAAAGTTCCTGTATATATCAAATATCTCTTTTTAATAACTGATCATTCTTTAATAACTGATCATTCCATCAGTTCCGTATCCTCATGCGAATACGCCGGCGCACAGCAGCAGAGAATTTTCAGCGGCTTTTTTCCGGCGTTCCTTATCCTGTGCGGAGTTCCCGGCGGGATGCAGACAGTATCCCCTATCCTGACTTTGAATTCTTCCGAACCGAGAGTCATTATCCCGCTGCCTTCCGTGAGATGGTAGATTTCTTCAGCCGCCGCATGTTTATGAAGCAGTGTTTTTCCTCCGGCAGGCACGGTGGCTTCGGCAAGGCTCTGTTTTGAATTGCCGTGGACTGAGGGGTGCATGAGTTCGCGGATGGTTGAACCGTCTTTTGTAATGTAGGGTTCCACTTTTTTGTATTCGGTTTTTAGCTGCATTTAGAAATACTGAAACTGGAAACTATATATTAATTTTTATTTCAAAGGGGTTGGTGAAGGTTCTTCTTCTTCCTGCAATAATTCGGAAAAAAGCAGGCAGCAGTCAGGGATTTTTTCAGTGTCTATTACAATCAGGTTGAGGCAGAAAGGTCCCCCGCGTTTAATTTCTATAGGGGCTGGATCTACGAATTCCAGGATGTCAGCAGGATGTTCTAGATAAAACTTCTCGAGCTCCGGACGGTTTAGGTTTTCTTTGCAGGAGATGCCAACGGCATAGATTCTGGAATCTAAAAGGTCCCTTGCTCCTGCGTCCAGAACAAGTACAAAAAAAGAGTAGAGCCCGTGAGGCAGGTCAAGCATGTATCCGGTGTCTGCGTCAAGTTTGGATAATAAAAGGTTCCGGGTTGTTTTTCTGTACACCATTAAAAGCAGCACTTTATCTCCTGAAAGGAGTTCCTGAATCGTGTCCGGCAGGAAAAGGTTTCCGAAGACGAATTCGTACTCTTCGTAAGTCGAAGCCTTAAAATCGTTTCTAATAAAAAGCAGACCATCCTGATCAGAAAGTGAATAACTCATATTACCTTCAAGATCGATTATCGGATATTTGCCTGCAGAAGTATCTTTCCAGAATTGGTCAAGAGCCTTATCCTCAATTTGCGATAGCAAATGTATACATTCTCCAACAGCAATATTTTCCAATACTAAACCCCCTGATACCATGACTCATTTTAAGTCAAATTTCCCCGGTTCTTAAAACCCATTTGTCGAATCAAAGGTTCAAGATATCAATCCCATTGTAATATATTATAAGCATTATATAAATGACTGATCATGAAAACTAATCTAATAATTTAAACCTCAAGAAAACGACTCCAGAAAAAATTCAGAAACAAATTCAGAAACAAATTCAGAAACAAATTCAGAAACAAATTCAGAAACAAATTCA
>CAYSWX010000050.1:12432-12674 GCA_964434965.1 uncultured Methanosarcinales archaeon | reverse complement strand
GAAACAAATTCGTAAAACAAATTCTGAAAATTAATCAGGGTAATAAACCCAACAAATCCAGAAAAATGTATAGATGAAGAGAAATCAAAATCGGCTTATAATTTGTTTGTCATAAATAAGGCTCTTTTAAACTCATTTTTCCTTTTCCGCCTTCTTTTGTAGGCTCCAACTCTAAACCATTTAAACTTGATAGTCCTTTAAGATCTTCCAAAAAACTTTTTCGTTATTTTCCGTTTTGCGCT
>CAYSWX010000050.1:0-12332 GCA_964434965.1 uncultured Methanosarcinales archaeon | reverse complement strand
TGATAGTCCTTTAAGATCTTCCAAAAAACTTTTTCGTTATTTTCCGTTTTGCGCTTCCTGACATCTGTTTAAGGATAATTGGGGTGGGCGTATTTTTCCCTGCAGGGGCAACTTTTCCTTCCCTTATCGCTCTTAACACATCTTTCACTGTATTCCCAGAAGCGTTGATTTCAGTGTACGCCTGCCCTACCATTTCGGGAATATGGGAGTCGCTTCCCGCAACTCCTGGTATTCCGAGCCTTTTTGCCTCTTCCAGGGCTTTCCGGTTGGCTGAATTAAAGAGGCATCGAGAATTGAATACCTCAACTGCATCGATATCAAGCCCTTCAAAACTTCCTATCCCGTGGGAACTCCGCTTGAACGGGTGAGGGATAATAACCGTGCCGCCAAGCTTCCTTGCCTTCAGGATCGTTTCTTCCGGGCTCAACAAAGGCTCAATGTTTTCCCTGACTCCAAGAACCAGGATATGCCCTTTAGAAGAACTCACTTCCACACCTGGAATCACTGTAATTTCAAGACCGAGTTCCACGGTTTTTTCCGCACAGGCAAGACCGCCTTCCACAGTGTCGTGGTCACAGATAGCAAACCCGTCAAGCCTCCTTTTGCATGCAATCTCAATGATGTCTCTATGGCTTGAATTACTATCTCTTGAATGCTCGGAATGTACGTGAAGATCGAATTTCATGATAATATAAAAATGCTGGCCGAAGTTATATAAATTTTGAAACGGAAAAGAAGAAAAACGAAAGAAAACAGGCGCGCTATAAGACCCCCGAGTCACAGGAAGATGGGGAAAAACAATGCAAAAAGTAATGTGAAAACTAGTAAGAGAAAAAGTGAGAAAAAAATAAAGTGAAAAAAATAATCAACGAACGGCTGTGGGATCTAAGGATTTTAGGTTCACATTCCAAACATGGAGGCAATACCTCTAGGAAGAAAAACCAGTTCGCATTAATAATTAATGCAGTATAAAATAAAAACTTTTCGCACGCGCACGAACAAATTACAATCTAAATAAGTTTGATTTCATGGTCTGCCTTTGAATGATTTTACATCAAAGAATTACCTTTTTCGCCATGTCAATTGATATTGAAGTTTTCAGGAAGCTCCGAAGGAGCTTCCCTGTTCTCTAGGAATAACAACCTGAATCGGAACGTAAATCCTGTTGCATCAATTGCTGTAATCAGTACCTGTTATAATTGTCATTCCAAAGGAAACAGGAGCTCAGCAATATGTTTTGCATCTTTTCCGCCCAATTTAAGTCCTTTTACACAATAATGGCAATAAGCTACAACTCTTTCTGTTTTTATCTTTCGACAGTATGTGTGCATAAGCTTCAGTTTCTCTTCATCTGAATGCGGAAAGAACTTCCCTTCTGCATTTTTTACAAATCTTTCCGGCGCAAGGATTAAATTCCTTTTCGGAGAAGGCTGGTATAGAGAAATGCCGCAAAACTGCGTTTTCTCATAATTTTCTTCTAATTCTACCGTATCAATATTCATTTTCATGAGCAAAGATCTAACGGCTTCTTGTTCATTACGATTATCGTAAGACCGCCAGCAATCCTGTATTGTCATTTCTTCATGGTGATAATCTGGGAATGGAAAGTCTGCATCGTCTAAAATCAATTCCCACAAAGAAAGCAGTTTAATCTGTGGTTGTGTCTCCTGTAAAATTGCTGAACAATTATGGCAAACGTAGATCATCGTATTTTCATTTGAAAACTCCTGATATGATGGAAGATTTTTCCATTGTTGGCGCATCCAATCCGGCATGCTGTCTTCAAATTCTTTTATTTTATAATTTGGTACACAACACCTTATAATCTGCATATTGAACCGTTGTTCTAGATACTTCTGGATCTGTATACTTAGTTCAGGATAATTTTGTGTGAAAACACAGCTGGCAACATAAATACAATCCGAGTAATCCATAAATGTCCTCCTCTACGCATTTATTTTTTTTCATCAGATAAAATGTGCTTTAACAAATAGAACCTTCTTCTTTTTATATTCAGTTTCTCAATTGGTTCCCATTTTTTCCTTTCAGTATATCAAAAATAGAAATTTCAGTTTTGTAGAAAACCTCTCTATAACGGGCACAGGCGACTTTAACAGAGAGATGGTCAAGTTCCGCTCAGATTCTCCCTAAATTAATAGAATATCATTATTTAGACCCCTCAAAAAACGGTCAGTTTTCTAGGGCTATTAAGCCTTATTTTACTCAATTAATTATAGTGTCAGTCCTTCCCCAATTAAGGTACATTCATTAAACAGTTTATTTGATATTTAAAGTACCTAGGTAATTCTATTAATAAAATTAAATGTTGCTTTTTCCTTGCTTTTAGCATTGAATTCCATATGGATTGAAACGGCATCGAATGGCTTATTTTCAAATAAACATAAATTATTAACAAATAAAGTTTTTATCACGTTCATTTATCTATTTTAAAGATTCTTATGTATTATTTCTCAAAAAAATTGATTATTTGAGTGTACCTTTATTGGGGAAACTTTAATTGCACATCCATTGTCGAAAATAAGCATTCTATATCCTTAGTTTTAACATTGATTTGGAAGGACCCTATTATTCCAAAGATCTCTACAAAGCCAAAGAATTAAGCTTCTAGCCAGATTCAAAAAAGCTTCTAGCTGAATTCAAAAGAAGGTTAAGAGATAAATCCAGAAAATAACTAAATCCTCAAAATTCGATCGTTGTAGAAGAAAGAAATAAAACAAAGGAGGAATAACGAACGGGCACACTCATAAAAAAATCTGGTGTAGGGGTAGTTTAGGATATTAGGAGGGTCTGATATCTTCAGTAGACACCCGTTCGCAAATAAACAAATGACTTTGGAGTATAAATGTCTTTCGTACACATACGAACAATATTCTAGTCATGCAAAAAACTTTCTGGGAAGAAAAATGTTGGCAAAGATAGGGGTAATATGCCAATGATTTTTATAAAATTGGAATAGCTTATCATTATTCCGTATTGCCTGAAAAGGCATTAAAAACCTTATTCAACCTTGCTAGTCAGGATTGAGCTCCAGAGATTTTATCCTGTTGATTATATCTGTTCTGGCTTCATAATCCACTGAAATCCGCTCTCCGTACTCAACCCTGTGTACAATGCCTTCGTCGTACAGCCAGGAGAGAACCGACATCCCTTTTTCCGAATTAGGGAGAGAAAAGGAATAGAAAGACCAGGCAGGGAGATGTTTGATTATTTCAGCTTTTAATTCCTGCATGCCGATTTTTCCTTTTGCAGATACGAATACGGGATTGGGCGCCATATAGCCTATTTCTTCCATGACAGCTTCCAGTTCGGATTCCTCAAGCAGGTCAGTTTTGTTAAGAACTGTGATTACGGGAACTCCCTGGATGCTGTCCCAGAGAGTATCGTGGGAAGTGGAAAGTTTCTGCAGGATTATATCGGGTTTTTCACTTACATCGACTACCAGCAGGATGAGGTCAGAGAGAAAAATCTCATCAAGGGTGGACTTAAAGGCATCGACCAGCCAGTGCGGAAGCTCCTCTATAAACCCCACGGTATCTGTCAAAAGGGCTTTCCTTCCACCCAGGTCAAGGGCCCGCGTAGTGGGCACAAGGGTTGTAAAAAGCATATTCTGGGCTTCAACGCTTTCATCAACAATAGCATTGAAAAGTGTGCTTTTTCCAGCATTGGTATAGCCTGCAAGGGCGACAAGAGAAAAGCCTTTCCTGTGCCGGAAAGTCCGCAGGGACTCATCATCTTTTCCGGCAGACTCAAGTTCACTTTCAATCCTTGTTATCCTTTTCTTTAAGTCCTGTTCGTAGGCGTCCTCATAGTCCCCAAGCCCCATGAAACCTGCCCTTTCCTCTTTTTTCACGAGAGAAACAATAGCTCTTGCCCTTGGGACCTCATACCTTAGCCTGGCAAGTTCAACCTGCAATTTAGAGCGGCGTGTGGTAGCCCTTTTTGCAAATATCTCAAGAATAAGCTGGAACTTATCTATTACCTGGCACTCGCAGATTTCCGAAATATTAAAAAGCTGAATTGTGGAAAGCCTGTTATAGAAAATTACCTTTCCAGCTCTCTTTTGTCTCACAAG
The DNA here is from genome assembly GCA_964434965.1 of uncultured Methanosarcinales archaeon. Taxonomy (GTDB): domain Archaea; phylum Halobacteriota; class Methanosarcinia; order Methanosarcinales; family Methanosarcinaceae; genus Methanosarcina. Next base: position 8,239 of record CAYSWX010000050.1, on the reverse strand, counting down.
TTCTGAAAGTTCCTCTATCTTTCCCTTCCCGAGCTGGTACCTGGAATCAGGAAACCTTGTCTGGGTAAGCTCCCCTACAGGTACATAGCCTGCGGCTCTTGCAAGCTCTCTCAGTTCCTCAAAGAGATATTCGCTGCGTTCAGGGTCAGCACGCGGGTTTGTTCTCTTTACGAGAATTACCCGGTTTTCTGATTCTGTTTTACGTTCTGCTGAAATTTTTACGCCTCAATATTAAGTTCTTTAATGAGTAAATTTCGAGTGCTTAAAGATATATGATGAGCAAGTTCGATAGCCCTTCTTTCAGCTATTGACTCCTGATACTTAAACGCCCGGGAAAACATGCTTTCTGGCACCCAGAGGGGCTGGTTATACATATCCCCTTTCTCTGCCACAATCGTGCCTTCAAAGGAAAGCTGATTTGCTGTATCCTCAATTAACTGGACAACATCAAGCAGACCTGGTGCTCTTTTAAGCCAGACTGGCAGAATTTTCACCTGTTTTACCTTTTCAATATGGTCGGCAGAAACCGTGAGAGCTGCTGCTGCACAGACCATGTAGTAACCACCTTCTATCCTGTGCCTTCCCGATATGTCCACTGCAATAATATCCCACATCTATACTTCACCTTCGATGAAAACCCGGTTTTTACGAACCCTTGAGAAGGTTGAGTGTGTTTATTCAGGTCAACAATAAAGCCAGTTACAGCCAGTAATAGGCAATAATTAAGGTCAATTATTCATTCGGTTCTGCCGAAACAATACAAAAACAAATAGGATCAATATGAGATCAATACAGGATCACATTTTGACCCTGCCTATATCCAGGTACTCGACTTCTTCCCCTTTCTCTACTGCAAAGAGCATTCTTTTGCGCACGCTGTTTGCAAGCCTGACAGCCCCGGACATCACAGGTAGCCTGAACTCGTAATCTGCAGGGATAACGTTTACAAGGTACTCGGAATGAGGTATTTTTTCTATGGACTCGACTTTCCTGTAGACCCTGAAATGGGTCCCGAACTTAAAACCTGTCTTGACCACATGCCCTGAGTCCCGAAGGGTTTTATAAGCGCTGTATTTCCTCAGGAAAGAACCTTCGATTTCAGAGGCTTTTTCAACGAACTCTTCAAATGAAAAGACCTTTCCTTTCCTGTCCCTGACAACTATAACCCCTCTGGAAAAAAGGTAGAGGGACTCAACAAGGGAGAGCTGCAGCCTTTCAGGGTCGAGCATTTTCCCGTAGAAACCTCTTGAATAAAGAGCTCCGGAAGCCTCGGCATCCCAGGCTATCACTCTATCTTCAAGGAAGGTTGCATCGGTTTTGACCGCAGGGAAGGGCTCAGGCATCTCCCCTTTTGGAGCAGCTGATTTAATTTCGTAAAATGTAAGGTCGCTTTCTTCGTCCACGACAGCCAGGATAAACTGCTTGTGCACATTTTCTGCCGAAGCGACCGCTTCTTGCAAAAGCCTCACAGGAAGGAGCTGCCTTTCGGACAGTACATGAACAAAGATTTTTGCCGCGCTTTTTCCTGGATGGCTGCCTCTCGGGTATACCCTGAAGTCCACAGCTGAAGGCTGGACATAATATCCCCGTTCTTTGAGGTCCTTATAAACGATATACTTAAGCTCAAAATTCTGCTGCCTCAAAGAAGCCTGTTCGAAAAATGCCCTGAAGTCCAGCAGTTTTCCTTCAAGCCAGATATCGAGTTTTCCTCTGGACTGAAGGTACGCAGCCTCCACAAGCGAGAGCTCAAGCCCGTCATCTTTTGGACGCCCGAAATAACCTGTTTTGTAAAGTTCGGCTACCGCTTCCTTTCCTGCAAGGACCCGGTCCCCTTTAAGTTGTGTTTTCAATAGGTTCACCTGAGAAGAAAATAAAATGAAAATAAGTTTTATAAGTATTTATTTCATAAGATTCTGACTTTTAACAATCTGATTTGTAAAGAGCCGGATTTTCATTATGGATTTTAAGAATCCGACCCTTATTAATAACTGGTATATAATAATCTGGCTTAATATAATATTATTTTTTCTACCTTCAAAGGAAAGCTGCCCTCGACATCTAAAGTTTGCGGCATCCCTCAGTATCATCACATATTCACGAAATATTACTTAATTGCGTCATGCTTCAGGTAGAAAAACGGATTATGCCTGCTGTTTTTTCATACATTTACCTGGAAGCCCTGGAATCCCTGAACTTACGGGCAGCTTCTACAAGTGAACCTGCAAGTTCCCTGTATGCAACTCCGTGCAGGTGGGCGTAAGAGCCAATGGTATTTTTAACAATAAGCCCGTCCCTGTCACCTTTTATTCCGGTGCCGCGTGAAAGGTTTATTGCAAATTCCGCATCATCCGGGGTTTCCAGGATTTCGGAGTGATGGAATTCATGCCCTTTGAAGCTGCTGCCTTTTTTTCCTATAGGGCAGTCTCTCTCAAGAGTCCCTATGTTGTAACTGACAACCCTTGTCTGCCCCATAATTGTGTGGCCGGGAAGTGCTCCAACCATTGAATAGGTGGACTCGGGCATGGAAGCATCATGGTAAGTGCCTTTCCCTGGGACTCCGGTACTGATTTTTTCCGTAAGGTACATGAGCCCGCCGCACTCGGCATATATGGGCATGCCTGCAGCAGAGGCTTCTTTGATGGCTTTCCGCATAGTCTCGTTGGCTTCGAGTTCGGCTGCAAAAAGTTCCGGGTAGCCGCCTCCTATATAGAGCCCGTCAACATCAGGAAGCGCGGGATCGTTTACAGGGCTGAAGTAAACAATTTCCGCACCTGCAAGTTCCAGCAGGTCTATATTGTCGTGGTAGTAAAAATTAAAAGCTTCATCAAGGGCAACCCCTATCCTTGGCTTTGGAGAGCCCTCATTGACAGCAAGGGAAAAAATACTGTTTTCCAGACCTTCCAGGGGCTTTGCGCTTCCTGCGATTTCCAGGAAACGGCCTACATCAATTCCTTTATTGATAATCTCTTCAATTCCGTGAAGCCTGTCCTCAAATCCTCCGTCTCCAAGCCTCCGCCTGCCTTCGAGAGCTGGCATAAGCCCGAGGTGCCGCATGGAAATCTGCATGGAGGGGTCACGTGGAATTATTCCTATAACCTGCACGCCAGTATAGTATTCTATTGCCTCTTTTGCCTTCTGTGCGTGGCGGCGGCCTCCGATATTATTGAGAATTACTCCTGCAATCTCAACATCAGGGTCGAAGTTCTTATAACCGCCTATAAGGGCAGCAGCGGAACGGGTGATGCTGCGGGCGTTGATTACGAAAACTACAGGGCATTTAAGGATTTTTGCAATCTGAGCTGTGCTCCCAAGGTCGCTTAAACTTTCAAAACCCTCGTAAAGCCCGCGGACACCTTCGATAATTGCAATGTCAGCCCCACCTCCGGTTTCACAGGCATGGGTGTAAACATCAAGAATCCCCTGCTCATCCATCAGGTATCCGTCAAGGTTCCTGCAGAACCTGCCAGTGATTTCGGTGTGATAACTGGGGTCGATATAGTCAAGGGCGACCTTGAAGGGCTGGACTTTATACCCTCGTGAGACAAGGGCAGCCATGAGCCCCATGGAAATAGTGGTCTTGCCTGAGGAAGAGCGGTCTGCAGAAATCAGGACTCTGGGAATGCTCCCTGCCTCTTTTCCGCCGGGTTGGTTGCTTTGGGACATGCTTTCAATACCCCTGATCTGGTTTCTCTGTTTAACTGCGGCACAGCTATTTTTTACTGGTTTTACAGTTTGTTTTTAATATTCCAGTTCTTTCCGTTCACTTTGTCAGTTCCCTTAACCGCTCATCGCTCAGGTGGTCCGCCATGACCTTCTTTTCGTTTTCAAGGATTGCTTTTCCAAGCTGACGGTAGACCTCAGCAATATCAGAGTCCGGGGCTTTCTCCATAACAGAGTACCCCTCCCTTTCCCAGTCCTGTACTTCCTGCCGCTTTGGAATAAAAGCCATTAACTGGCTGCCGATTTCCTCAGAAAACTTTTGAACAATTTCTTCTTCCCTGCTTGCGTTTCTGGAATTGCAGATTACCCCGCTAAGAGGCATCCCGATTTTTGAAAGCCCTTTACAGATGTTGTTTGCTGCATAAAGGGGCATGTACTCTCCTGAGGTCAGTACATATGCCTCATTTACAAAACCCTTCCTGACAGGGGCAACGAACCCGCCGCAGACGATATCTCCCGGCACATCGTAGATGATGAGGTCCTGTTCTTTCAGGAGGTCTTCCGAGACACTTTTTAATTTCTGGATTGCAACTATAATCCCACGCCCTGCACAGCCGATACCGGGTTCCGGACCTCCGGCTTCCACGCATTTCACGCCTGCATACCCTTCAAAGACAATATCTTTTTCCTTAACATCCACACCTTCGCGGAGGAGGTCAAGGATTGTCGGAATTCTCCGCCCTCCAAGAAGGGTTATTGAAGAATCGCTTTTTGGGTCGCAGCCTATGATCATAACTTTCTTGCCCGCTTCCGCACAGGCAGCTGCAACGTTTGAAGCTGTGCTCGACTTACCTATGCCGCCTTTTCCGTAAATTGCAATGATCTTTTGTTTTTTCAAAGGGTCTCCCTCCTGTTATCTGAGTAATCCTGGCCTTATCCTGACAATTCTGCTTTGTCCCGAGTATCCAGGTTTTGTCCTGATAATTCTGCTTTTTATCCTGACTCTTTCTTTTCAGGCTTCCTTTGCAACTTCCCTTAATGTGGCTCCAAACTCGGATTCCACTATCTCGCTGACTCCAAGGGTCTTTGGGTGGAGGTCGATTTCAACCATGACGTGCTCATGCCCCATCTCTTTTAAGGGAAGGACCTGCCTCGGGCCATTCGTACTCGAGATCAATTCCATGTGCCGCAGGTTATCCATAGGGATTGCGTGCGGAACACCTGTGATAACCGCGAAATCATAGTCGCTGTATTTTTCTTTTATCAGCTTGCTGACCTTTTCCCCTGCAACAGGGTATTCGTCCATTCCACCGATAATTTCGTGAATCTCAACCCCATGTGCTTTGAAGTCACGCATAATATATTCTGCATGCTGCCTGACCCGCGGAAGCCCGAGCTCAGGGTCGATATTTGCCATATTGACCAGGTTTTCCTTTTTCCCGAGAGCAGCTGCAACCTCGTTGACTGCAAGGGTTATATCTGCAAACATATAGCCGGTTTCTTTTTTGGCGTTCATTATGACAAGCCCTTTTTTCCCTTCCTTGAGGAGTTCAATAACCCGCCTGGCAACCTTATATTTGACGTCTCCCCTGGAGGGAGCGAGGTATTCTTTGCTTGCAGCCCCAAACCTTTTTTCAACCTCTGTGGCTTTCTGGAGGAGGTATTCCTGGCGCTCGAACTCTTTATGGTCAATTATCCCTGCATCGAGTGCGGATTCGAGGGCAAAGATCACGCCTTTTGTGTTGTTGTGATAGCCTGCGTGCACTTCAACTTCAATTACAGGGATATCCGGGTTTGCTTCGAGCACGGCTTCATGCATTTCCTCTCCTATGATCATGCTGGCGCAGGTCCCGACAACGCCCAGGATTTTCGGGTTGAATAGATCAATTGACTTGTTGATTACCTGTACAAGACGGTCATGCCCACCGAAAACAAAACCGTTTTCGTCAAGCCCTGTGGTAACTACATGGATGCCGTCTTCTTCAAGCAGCCTTGCATGCTTGAAAGAACAACCAGGGGGTCCGTGCAGGATTGCAACATCGACATTTAAGTCCCTGAGGGTATAAAGAGCCGCAACGATTGAACTCGGGCGGGGGTGAATGATTGAAATCTCTTTTTGAGTCATAACAAATCCTCTTTCTGATTATATGAATATCGATACGGTTTTCACCCGGGGAATCCCGGAATCCCGCAGGGCAATTAACCCCTGCCTGAACGGGAAATGTATCCGGAAGCAGGATCAGTTGAAGTTAAGTGGTAGTTAAATAAGTGTTAGTAAATAACTGGTAGTTATATAGTCATGAGAGTTAAACAAGCGATGGAAACGAATACAGATTGGAAGACCCTGTATAAAATTGTATCATAAAAACTCCTTCGAAAGGCCCACAAACTGGCCCGGAACACCTGCCTGTTTTCCCGGTCAAAATAAGGAATTTCGAAGGAACATCATGCATTTGAGATCCCCCTATGGGCAGTGCTCAGCGGAAACATTTCACGGAAGAAAGAATTATATCTTCTGTTCCTGCAAGTTCTGAAACTTTCAAAAGCCCTTCCGGAAGGCTGCCTGCATAAGAAGTGTTTTTAGCAGTCACTGCCCGCATCCTTTCTCCGACAAGTATGATATGCCTGCATTTTGCACCGAACTTTTCTACAAATCCCTGAACTGAGGCAGGAGGTAACCCTTCACAGACCTGGGATGCTTCTTCTCCGAGGATAAGGATTATACTCCTTTTTCTCTCGTCCTTTTTCTTCAGGAGAGCGTACTCAAGGGCTTTTTCCGCAGAAAGGATGTCCATTCCTGAGTTGGAGTTATCAATCAAAGCAACTCCATTAAGCTCCTTTTCCTGCATCCTGCCTGAAAGCCCCCTGAATTCTTCAAGCACAGAAACCACATCTTTTATCTCAACCCCAAGTTCGAGAGCTGTAGCAGAGGCTGCAACAAAAGCTGTCCTGTATGCCAAATTGTTGTATCCTGGGCGCAGGGAAGCTGAAAAGATTTCCTGTCCTCTGTTGAGAAAATGCAGGGTAGAACCTGAAACTTCGGGAGTGTTTGACTGTTCTGAAGGAGTTGACGACGTCTGAATAGCTGATGTCTGAATAGCTGACGCCTGGATTGATGAGGATTGCGGAAGAGCTGCTGGTTCCTGAACAGTGCAAGATTTTACGTTAACAGATTCAGTTTCCAGAACAAAGTCAGGAAGATCAGAAACCTTTACATTCGCCTCTGCATAAAACGGGTCTTTAAAGGTAAGAACCTCTGCCTGGATTCCTTTTGCAGCCTCAAGGGCTTTTTCTGCCCCGGCATTGAGAAGAAGGGTACTTCCAGGTTTTGCATTAAGGATAAGCTGGAGTTTTGCATCGCTTGCAAGGGCTGTGTTATTTGCAATCCCGTAATCAGGGGAAAGAGTTGTAAGAATCCCAAAATCTGCGGTACCCGTGCCTCCGATGGAGATCTCAAAGATGTAGAATTCAGGCCTGATCCCTGCCTCAAGGCTTTTTTCAACGGCTGTGAGGATACTTCCCGGAGTAATGCTCAGGCCCCTATGAATTAGTGAAGGAAAGCCTTCTTCCCAGACTTCAAGTCCGCGCGAGGTATGGAGTACGACTTTGAACCTGCGGGAGAGCATGTCAGCGAGCAGAGAAGCAGTACTTGTTTTTGCTTTTACCCCGGTTACCTCAATTATTTTTGTGCCGGAAAGCCCCGGATCTTTTTTGAGGATTTCTCCTACAATTTCGTGGTGGGAAACTATTTTTTTTCCTTCTGCTCTGGCTTCCGCTATCATAGAATAAGCGGGATCAAGGTGTACGGGCACTACAAGGAAGTCAAATTCGGAAATGGGAAGGGGAGCTTTTGAGCAGCGGATGCCGTATTTTTCCTCAAGCTCCCCGAGTAGCGCCGGGTCCACGGTCCCGTAAACGTCTACCCCGGACACATCATTTCCCAGGGCTGCAAGTTTTTTTGCTATTGGAATGCCGCCGTGTGTAAGGTCGAGCACGGCGAGCTTTTTCCGGAGCAGGCCCATATTAAAAACCGGACCAGGATCTTCAGATCTACAGGGACTCCTGTACCCTCTTGAAGACGAGGTCAGCTATCAGTTCGTCAGCCCCAAGAGGCTTTGCATAACAGAGGGGGACTTCTTTTCCATCGATTTTAATGGTTCCACAGCCGTCTTTGTCAAGGCTCAGGATTTCGGGGATGTCTTTTGTAATGTGGACGCCTGAAGCCAGGAAAACAGGTACTGCTGAAATCTTTGTTACTCCTGTGCCTGAAAAACCTGCAATTGCCTCTTCAAGGGTTGGTTCGCTGTTTTCCATAAATCCTGCTCTGACAACAACATCAGTGTGCTTCTGTGCGATGTAATCTGCGATCTGGGTGACTACTTCCTTGTTGTAAGGCAGTTTGCTCCCGTGGCCGATGGCCAGAATTCCGAGTTTCTCAGTCATTTTTAAAAACCTCTTATAAGTTTAAGCTCAACCGTGTTCAGAATCTGTTTAACACAATTATTTTAATTTGTAACATCACAGAGTTTAACATAGTTAGAATTTATCCAATATATTCTCTTCGTTTCTAAAAAATTAT
>CAYSWX010000049.1:0-17341 GCA_964434965.1 uncultured Methanosarcinales archaeon | reverse complement strand
TCGAGAAACTGCTCGACATCAAGATTAATTCCTGCAATCTCTTCAGAAAACAGACTCAGTAAAGTAAAAATCGATTAAAAAACGGTCAATTAAAGAAGACCACTGAAGGAGTATCAGGCATAACCCTGAGTTCTGGGTATATGCCTGCCTCCTTCTATATTAAACTCGGCAGGGTGGAATGATCCTTTCTGTATAACAGATTCGTGATCCGTAGTACCTGATAATAGCTCATGAGGTATTAATGGAGTTGAAAGTTCTTCCTTGATATGACAATTGTCTTCTTGCTTCTATTTTCATATTTCTGTTAATGTTTTTGATTGAATCTCTTATAGGTCAAATTTTATTTTTATGCAGTCTTTTTTCCTCGTTTTTCTAATATGCAGTATTTTCTTCCCCCGCTCCAGAGTGTCAATCCTGATCTCCATAAAGCTTGTTTTCAGCCAGGTTGTTCTTTACTTATCTTCTTTTATGGACGTAATCTACTAAATGCGATAAATTTATATATTTTTATGTGCATCTATCTTTTGGTAAATCAAATTTACTTGATTTGCTTTTGAAGTGCCATTTTAAGTCTCCGTAATTCTACAGACTCCTGTGAAGATTTGCCTTTGAACCTCCATTACTTTTTTCCTTTTTTGTCTCTTTGAGTCAATGCTCTCTTTTTTCCCTTTCTTTTTTCATTTTCTATTTTTTTGATTTATGTATTTTGATACAGTAAAGTCGATTTGTTCCGGAGATTTTATCATTGCTAGCCCAAAGTTTATTAGTTGATACGATAATTATGCAGAAAACCCAACCTGTAACTATATACATAAACAGATCCTGATTTCTTGTTTTCATATCTGACTCTACAGTTACCAAAATTCTGGTGAGAACTTATGGCTGACACAATTCATTGGGCAGACGTCATAGCCGGAGACGTGTTTAATAAGAGTGACAAACACCTTGTTGCTACAGGAATCACTCCCTCAGGACACATCCATATAGGCAATATGAGAGAGGTAGTGACTGCTGATGCTGCTTATCGAGCTCTTCTTGATAGGGGAGCAGATGCCAGTTTTATCTATATTGCAGACAACTACGACCCTCTGCGTAAGGTTTATCCTTTCCTTCCCGAAAGTTATGCTGAACATGTTGGAAAACCTATTTCCGAAGTTCCCTGCCCCTGCGGGGAATGTGCGAACTATGCCGAGCACTTTCTGAAACCTTTCCTTGAAGCCCTGAGTCGCCTGGGCATCAATCCTGAAGTTTACAGGGCAGACGAAATGTACAGGGCAGGGATGTATACAGAGGCGATAAAAATCGCCCTTGTAAAAAGAGATGAGATTGCAAAGATCCTTGAGGAGGTTTCAGGCAAAACTGTGGCTGAAGAATGGAGTCCATTCAATCCCCGCTGTAATGAATGCGGGAAAATCACGACCACAAAGGTAACTGGGTTTGATCTGAAAGCCGAAACTGTGGATTATGTCTGCTCCTGCGGGCACTCAGGGACAGTTCCTATGGCAGGAGGGGGCAAGCTTACCTGGAGAGTGGACTGGCCTGCCCGCTGGGCTGTGCTTGGAGTAACTGTTGAGCCTTTCGGAAAAGACCATGCCTCAAGAGGCGGCTCTTATGATACCGGCAAACGGATAGTCAGGGAAATCTTCGGGCATGAGCCTCCTTACCCTATAGTCTACGAGTGGATAATGCTCGGGAAACAGGGGGCAATGTCTTCTTCCACAGGGGTTGTTGTCTCGATTTCGGATATGCTTGAGGTTGTGCCTCCTGAAGTTCTCCGCTACCTGATCATCCGCACAAAGCCTGAAAAGCACATTCAATTCGACCCGGGGCAGCCTCTTCTCAATATGGTTGACGAATACGAGCGGCTCAGGGAGAAGTTCCGGGATAATGACCCGTCCCTCGGAGACTTTGTGAAGAGGATTTACGAACTTTCCCGGGCTACCGGTATCTGCCATCCTGAAATCCCTTTCAAGCAAATGGTAACTATTTTCCAGGTTGCCAGAGGAAATTTCGAGCAGATCCTGCAGATTGTGAAGCGCTCAGGTTTTTCAACTGAAGACGAAAAATGCATAAGGGAACTTGTGGATAATGTATCAAGATGGCTTGAACTCTATGCCCCTCCGTTTGCGAAATTTAACGTAAAAGAAAATGTGCCGGTACAGGTAGCAACCCTTTCTGAACTCCAGAAAGCCTTCCTTGGGGCATTTGCAGACATTGTCGAAGCAAGAGGAAAAATCACTGGAGAAGAATACCATATGCTGGTCTACTCTGCAAAAGAAGAAGGCTCTGAGCTGAACCGGTTGATTGCAGAAAAATTAAATGTGCAGTCTCTACGGGTAGACCCTAAAGACCTTTTCAAAGCGATTTACACCTCAATTCTTGGGCAGAGCTCGGGCCCTAAAGCTGGCTGGTTCTTATCTTCTTTTGAAGAGGGTTTCCTGATAATCCGGTTCAGGGAAGCTTCAACATACAGCCCTGAGAAGCGGGCCTGAAGAACGGCACGGTAGAAATAAAGGAGATAGATAGGTTAATGGAAAGATCTTCAGTTTCTTCAAAAACGCACTTTCTTGCCTGGGATAAGGAATATACCCATCTCAAATGGGGAGGCCCTGCATCTATACGGAGCCTTCAGTCTTACCTTGTCCCGGAAGCGAGAATTCTGGACGCAGGCTCAGGAAACGGGAGGTACCTTGGAGAGCTTTCAAAGCATTATTCTGTAATTGGGGCTGACGTTTCTTTAACAGCTCTTGGAAGTTCCCGCACGCAGCTTGCAAGAAGTTGCAGGTTTGCAGAACACGTTGGGGCAAGTGTGCATGCCCTCCCTTTCAAATCCGGGTCATTTGACGGAATAATCTGTTATGGGGTACTCCAGCATCTTTTCAAAGAAGAGCGGGAAGTTGCCGTCATGGAATTCTCTCGCCTGCTCAACTCAGGAGGCTTTATTTTTTTCGAGGCTTTTGGCTGTGAGGATATGCGTTGTGGAGGAGAACCTTCAAACCTATTTGAAGAAAAAACTTTTTCCCGGAAAAATGGTATAATTTACCATTATTTTACCAGAGAAGAGGTAAAGGAACTTTTCTGCGGATTTGAAGTCCTTGAGCTGGAAAACATAATAAAAGAGAAAACTTTTAGAGGTAAATCCTATCAACGGCATATGATCAGGGGAGTTTTCCGGAAACTTTGATCTCAATTCAGATTTTTTCTGAATCTTTCACTCCCTTCTTCTGCCGTTCCAGATCCTCTACATGACATTAAATATCTGAAATTTTCTGTTTTCATACAAAAGCGAGCTTAAGGTAATTGAGCACGATTATTACAAGGGCTCCAAAAATTCCTCCAATTGCACAGATCAGAACTGCTATCCAGGTGATTGCAATTTCAAGTCCCAGCAAAAATTTTGCTACGATCAGAGTTAAGACTCCAAGCACTGCATTTATTGCAAGGCTGGTGGCAGTCTTGAGAACCTTATACAGCACAAATGCTGCTATGACTGCCAGAATCAATACTAATATTTCGGTAAATTCAACTACCATAAATTATACATAGGGTTCAAATTATTTATATTTATCACTAAGTTTTATGAAACATTTATGGTGTTTTAGAAATTTATATCAGATGTGATAGAAAATGGCTTCTGACCTTTTTTATTTATGGAGGAAACGCTATTTTACAGCGCTTTTTTCCTCAAAGAGCTAGGACAAATTCAACAATAATTTCTTTAAGTTCTGCATTGTTTGAATAAGCCCGGACCTCCGTCAAGGGATCAGGGTTCCCGAGCACCATTGCCGAAACTGCCGCATCAGGCCTGTGAAGGCAGAGGACTGGGATTTTCCGGACAAGTGCCCTGCATATTTCATAGCCTACTCCTGTTGACGGTACTGTCACCTCTCCAATGAGCGCATCGCTTTTTGATAGCAGACCCATATCTCGATTATAGATCTCCTGTTCAGTCATTTTTGATTCCTTTTCTTCAAGCTCAGGGTCTGCAACATGCTAGCTGAGCACTTCTGCTCCTGCTTCTCCGAGGGTGTCGTACATAAACCGGTATGTCTCAAGTAACTGTCTTCCTCCCCGGATTGAGCCTGAAAGGAAGATTTTCGGTTTTTTCTGTCCAGAAAATATACGTTCTTCCATTCCTTTTCACCTTACATAATCTCTTACTGCACGCCCCTGAAGTAATGACCTGTGGTAAAACCCTTCCCCAGGTTTTCACATTTTTCCTTTGCCCTGTCTCTGGGCTTATAATATGCGTCAATAGCTTTCCTGTATTTTTCCGTAATTCTTTTAATTTCTTCTGTATCTCCCATTCCCAGAGTCTCGATTCTCAGGCTTGAAACCCCACTTTCGATAAGTGCAGGGACATATTCAATCATGCAAAGGGATCTTGAGTTTAGGAGATGAGTCCTGCACTGGTAGTCCATGAGCAGGGGAAACTCGTAATTCTTCTCATCTACCAGCTTAAAGTTTCCTGAGCTACAGGGAGCACTGCACTGTTTTCCCCCTTTCCCGAGAAGCCCACCTGCAAGGCAGTGTTCGGACTCCATCAGTTCGAGGCGGCCGTGAACAATGCATTCTGCGGGCCCGTAAAAAGCCACTTCTTTGAGCTCTTCAAGAGTCAATTCAGGAGAAAGGACAGCCATTTCTGCACCTTTTTCCAGAAGGAGGGCTAAGGTATAACCGTTATATATATTCAGGGGACTGTCTGCAATGCAAGGTATCCCTTTTTCTTTTGCGAGGTTAAACGTCCCCAGGTTTGAAACAAGGACCCCGTCAGCTCCGAATTTCTCTGCATGAAATAGAAGTTCTTCGACATATTTAATCTCAGAGTCCTTCACTATTTTCGGAGTATTGAAATAGATTTTCCTCCCTTCAGCTCTTGTTTTCAGAACGGAGCTTTCAAAAACCGAATCTAGCCTCTTGCTGGAAATCTCTTCTCCTTCGGGTTTTTTCTCTTTTTCGGCTGCTTTTGGCTTTCTAAAAAGCCCTTCTCCAAAATAAACACAGTCTGCCCCGCCTGCAAGAGCTCCTTCAAGCCCTTCAAGAGAATACACGGAAACCGAAAGTAAGGGCTTTTCTGGAAGATTCTGCGCTTTTATTCCATCTTCATTCCTTTTTTCCTCTAATCTTCCTGTTGTTCCTGTTTCCTTTATTTTTTCTGCCTTTTTTTCTCCGGGTGCAGGGAGCTGTATATTCTCAAGAGGCATCCGCTTCCATTTTGATATGCGCAGGTCTTCAAGCTGAGAGACTGCCTTTGTCCTCAGATCATTCAACTGCCCTACGGGAATGAAAACATCTCCTTCCGTACTTATGTTAAGTTCAGATGCCTCAAAAAGAGTGTTTCCAAGCTTGGTGAGCTGCTTTTCTATCTGGGATTTTGAGGTTGGCAATTTCTCTGCCTTTTCTACAAGATATCCGGATTCAACGGTCACCACATTTGAATCGCTGTCCTTTACTTCGAGTCTGGCAGGTTTCCCTTTAGTAATGGTTACTGCAAGAGATATTGGGATCTTTGGTCTCAGGGTTCCGGATTCGCTTTCTTTTTTCAGAGAATCCATGAGCTTCTTATCATGCGTCCTGTAGACCGTGCTTCCTGATGGCGCTCTTGAGTCAAAGGGAATTTCTACGGCGTCGCCTTTTCCTGCGCTGTAGACCGGGCCTTTTTCAGTGTACATAGAGGATATGATTTTTCCTTTGTCTTCAGGCCGTGTCTCGGCATTTTCTACCATTATTCCGTCTCCCAGGCGGAGGGAGTTTGAGAGTTTTACACGAAGCTGTTTTTTGTGCCTGTCATAACTTATGACCGTGCCAGCAGGAATCCCGCGGTTATGCGGGTTTTCCCGGCTCATAAGTTTTCCGCGCGGATTTCCAAAAAAGTAACCTGAGGTAAAGCCGCGGTTAAAAAGCTGAGTAAGAGTTTCCCGTTCTTCTTCGGAAACAGAGTATCCGGCAGGGTCTTTCAGGTATCTGTCAATCAGGCGGCGGTAGGTCCTGACAACTCCTGCAACATATTCAGGTCTTTTCATCCTGCCTTCAATTTTGAAAGACTCGATCCCGGCTTCTATAATGGCTCCGAGGTCTGAGGTCGTGTTAAGGTCTTTCGGGCTCAAAAGATAACTGCCGCTGGTTTTGATCTGCTTGCCGTCGCAATACAGCCTGTACTTTTTCCGGCACGGTTGAGCGCAGTATCCCCTGTTCCCGCTCCTTCCTCCTATCAAGCTGCTCAGTAGGCACTGTCCCGAATATGAAATACAGAGAGCCCCATGTATGAAAACCTCGATCTCTACGGCATTTTTTTCTTTTATTTTTCTGATGTCTTCAAGTGAAACTTCCCTAGAGAGTACAACTCTTTCGATCCCAAGGTCTTTTACAAACCTGACTCCTTCACCGTTGTGCAGGGTCATCTGCGTACTTGCATGCAGGGGAAGGTCAGGCAGGTATTTTCTTGAAAGGGAAATAAGCCCAAGGTCCTGAATGATAATTGCGTCTACCCCCATCTCTCTCAGGCGAGAGAGCAGAATAAGAGCACTTTCCATTTCTTCTTCTTTGAGCAGGGTATTCACGGTTACGTATATCTTCACGCCTCTGAGATGGGCGTAGTCAATAGCTTTTTCAAGCTCTTCATCTGAAAAATTGGATGCATATCCCCGGGCGCTGAAAGCCCTGGCTCCGAGGTATACAGCATTGGCTCCGTTTTCTACAGCTGCCATAAAAGCTTCCATGCCACCGGCTGGAGCCAGCAGTTCAGGTTTTGCAGGCTTCATCAGATGGGATTACAGAGTATACTCTTAATTAAGCTTTGGCATCCTTTCTTTCGTGAAGATCAGAAACTGAAATCAGAAAGTGCGAAAAAAGCCTTCCGATGATAAACTGTCCTGTGGTAAACTGATTACTCCTTAAGAAACGATTTATCTCAAAATATCCAGAACTGGCCTGTAATAGTAGTTCTAAAAAATAATAGAAGGGTGTGGGTTGGAGAGCTATCGGATTTTATCCGGTAGAATACTTTTTTGAGTTACACCTTTGGTCCTATTATCCAGGTCACAATCCTGTTGTTTTTCTTATCTTTTGAAGTTTCGCAGAGTATTTTTCCATCATGCATGTGGGACTCGCATGAATAGATGACTTTGTCTTCCTTTCCTATGTGCTTAAAGTGTATCTTGAAATACCCTTCTGAGCACCCGATTCCGTATTTAATCCAGCCTTCAATGTCTGCCCCGCCCTCACAGCTTCCTTCGCAGGCAATGAGCTCAAAGCTCTTTTCCTCATAAGGTCCGATTTTTTCTGGAGCATTGCGGCTTTTTTTGTACTTTCCTTTCTCAATTTTCTGAGCCTTAAGTACAAAGTCCTCGCCTGTATTGTTCAGGATCTTCAACAGTAACCCTTCAAGAGCTTCCATAGTTTGTGTTTCTGACATCTTCTATTGCCCCCATAAATAAAAAATTCAGATAAATTTCATATAATAGATTAACTCTGATAAATAAAAAAGTATCTCAAATTATTTGAGTGTTAATATAATAACACAAAGAAAATATCTACAGGGATAAAGGCCCGAATAAACTGAAGTCCGGAAAACATATATCTGATAAGTAAAGATCCAAAAAATAAAGGTTCTAAATGTGAGGTTTCCTACGTCCAGGAAGTGCTGCCATGCCTGTACTCAGTCAGTGCAAATACAGGGCTTTAGCCTGCAGGTAGGACAGACCCCGGGGTATTTTTTAAGGAATGCCTCTTCAAGATCGACTCCGTAAAGGTTGGCAAGAGCTCCTATCCAGGCAAAGCAGTCCGCAAGTTCTTCTTCTATGTTCTCAGGTTCTTCCCTGCGAATAGCTTCGGCAAGTTCTCCTATCTCCTCAACCAGCCAGAGCATTGTAGCCTTTCCGCCTCTCCTTTTGTCATTGTGGGCATAGAGTTCATACATAAGTTTCTGAAACTCAGAAATTTCCATATTCTCTCTCCTCTGCCAATCTTCTATTTGACTATTTTTTAAGGTCTAAACTGATATACCCGGATAAATGTCTGCCTGTAATATCCCATACGGATAAATGCCTGTACGGATAGGTGCCCTGCTGCTTTTTTCCGGAGTTTAGAGCCTTACAGGGATTCCTTTCTCTTTGAGGTACTCTTTAACTTCCTGTATTGAATATTCGCCGAAGTGGAAGATACTTGCTGCAAGGGCGGCATCGGCTTTTCCTTCAGAAAACCCTTCGTAGATATGCTGCGGGTTTCCGACTCCTCCAGAAGCGATAATAGGGACATCCAGTTCTTCTGAGAGTTTTCTTGTGATAGGGATGTCATAGCCTGAACATGTTCCGTCCCTATCCATGCTTGTAAGCAGGATTTCTCCGGAACCCAGCTCTTCTGCTCTTCTTGCCCACTGCACGGCATCAATCCCTGTAGCTTTCCTGCCTCCATAAATTACCACTTCATACCAGGCAGGAGTCCCATCTTCCAGCTCCAGAATGGTCTTATCAGGGTTGTTCTTTACATCTGTATTCCGCCTACAGTCAATAGCAGTAACAATGCACTGGGCTCCGAATATGTCGGAAGCTTCTTTAATAAAATTAGGGTTCTTCACTGCTGAGGTGTTGACAGAAACCTTATCAGCACCTGCCCTGAGGATCTGGCGGATAGCATCAATCGAACTGATCCCTCCTCCAACAGTGAGAGGTATGAAGACTTCGTCTGCAGTCCTTTCTATCACATCGATCATGGTTTCCCTGCCGTGAGCAGAAGCAGTGATATCCAGAAAAACAAGTTCGTCTGCGCCGTCTTCATTATAACGCTTGGCGAGTTCCACAGGGTCTCCGGCCTCCTTCAGGTCCACAAACTCCACGCCCTTGACAACACAGCCGCCTGCTCTGTCAAGGGTTACATCAAGGCATGGTATGATTCTTTTGGTGAGCATCTAAGGGATAATGAAGTTAACTTTTATTAAAAGCTTATTGAAATTACACCGGGAAAAGTCCAAAAAGCGGCAGGCTGCTGGAAAATGCAAAAACTCCTGGAAATGACAGGAGCTGTTAGAAAACGCAGAAATAGAGTAATGAATGTTCAGGGCAGAGATAGACTACCCGGTTTTCTGTAAAAAAATCGAGGACTTAACCAAAAATGTTCATCACTCGTGCACCTTCAAGCCTGGACATCTCTATTTCAGAACATTCCAGCACTTTCTTTCTAATTCTTATTGGAGCTCCAACCCGAAGTGCCATGGCAATGCAGTCGCTTGGCCTTGCATCAAACTGCATTATGTTATTATCTTTTCTTATCAGGAGGCGGGCATAATAGACTCTGTCCACCTTGTCATCGATCATTACCCCCTCAATTTTTATTCCCAGACGGTCAAAAATATTGATCAGAAGGTCGTGCGTCATGGGGCGAGGAGGGGAGATGTTTTTAAGAACATTTCCTATTGAAAGGGCTTCCAGATGTCCAATATATATCGGGAGCATCTCTCCTTTCATGTTCTCAAGAAGTACTACAGGGGTGGGGTCACTGAAGACATCGACTATATAGACATCTTTGACACGAATTTCTTCAAAATCCTCGTATATATTGATGTCCATATCCATTAGTTAATTTCACACTTATTAATACTTTGTTAATTCTTTTCAGTTTATTAACGAAGACTCTTAAGCCATATCTAAGGTTTTTTAGCCCAAAATTTATCTTTCTTAAATTTTGCGGAAGCCGTGCTTACCAAGCATTGGCACGAAGATAACTTCACCTTTTTTCTTTTTGTGTATATTTCCATTGCTGTCTTTTTTAACCCTTATGAGCTCCTGAGAATAACTCCCTACGGGAATTACCATTATACCTCCGGGTTTCAACTGTTCTAGCAGAGTCTCGGGGATATAAGGAGCTGCACATGTTACAGCTATCCTGTCGTAAGGTGCATACCTGGGATAACCCATTGACCCGTTCTCAAGTAAGACTGTAACATTATCGTACCCTGTCTCCTTCAAGTTCTCCCTTGCAAAATTTACAAGATGTTCTATCCGTTCCACTGTGTAAACATGCCCTTTTTTTCCTACGAGCTCTGCCATCACTGCAGCATTATATCCGGAACCTGCCCCAATTTCCAGGACTTTATGTCCTTCGGCTAGCTCCAGGATCTCACACATGATTGCAACCATATGAGGGGCAGATATTGTTTGCCCGTAGCCTATTTCCAGGGGTCTGTCAATGTAAGCTGCCCTCTGCTCATATTCCGGAATAAACATGTGTCTGGGAACACGGAGCATGGCCCTGATAACTTTTTCGTCCAGTATGAAACCTTCAAGCCCTTCTACAAGGAGCTTGCGGAGCTTTTCAAATTCTTCTTCTTTCTCTCTTTTTTTTCTATCCTCACCACGGTCCTTTTCTGAAACTGCGTTGACCAGAACTATCCCCCTTCTTTCTGGCAAAAATTCTTTTCACATATTTTGCAAGTACAACGTCGCCTTTTCTGGATCTGAATATTCCATCTCTAACCTTTATTTTGTTGATGAAAAGGCGGGTATTTCCAACTTTTTCTTCTGCTCCCACAACAAATTCATAATCTCCGGGAACACGTTTTTCGATTACTTCTGTTTTTTCAGTTCCTGCCTGTGCAGAAAACTTTACGGTCACCTCATCGATGGCTCTTCCCCATATTGTTTCGGTATTTTCTGCCTTAGCTACTCTGACCCTTTTTCCTCCCGCATCAAGGGCTGTAATAAGGATGGGGCACACTAAGCCTGTTTCTTCGTCATCCACAACCAGTTCATCATCTACTTGAAGGATGGTTTCGGAATCAATTTTGGTTTTGTAGGTGTTTGAAATATCCTGCTTGCTAACTATAACCTTCAAACTGACTGATTTTGGGGTTTTTATCTTCGCTGCATGTACCTGTCCACATTCCAGACAGCGGACAAGCGGGCTCTGCCCTTCTTTAAGAACTTCATGCCCTACTTCTTCTTTAGGAGAACATGAGGGACATTCGACTTCAATTTCTCTCATCATAGTCTAATCAATAGATGGATTCAAGATACTAAATACTTAACTTCTCCGGTAATCTTTTCAAAAATGTGTAATAAAACCTTTTTATATATCGGGAATACTACTTCCTGTTTCCTATTGTCCTTCTCGATATCAAAAGTTTTATTATATTGAAATGCGTAGTCTACTATCTCATAATTGAGACGCATCTCAAAATTAAGGCGATACAGGTGCCGACAGTGCCGGACATTGAATACCTTAAGAAACTTGCCCTCATTGGAGCAGTAAATAAAAATGTTAAGGTCTCTTCGAGTGAGTTTCACAAGCATACGGGGGACAGTTCCAAAACCGCAGCACGAAAGCTAAAGCAGCTTGAGGAAGAGCGGTTAATCGAAAGAGAACTGGTTCCCGGTGGCCAGTTGATAAAAATGACAGAAAAAGGGATTGAAATCCTGAAAAATGAATATGTCGAATACAGCAGGATCTTTTCTTCAGAGCCCGATACTCTGGAACTTGAAGGAAACGTTGTTAATGGCCTTGGTGAAGGGCAGTACTATATAAACATCCCTGGGTACAGGAAGCAATTTGAAGAAAAACTGCACTTTGTACCTTTCCCCGGAACCCTTAACGTGCAGCTTTCTGATAGCAGCTCAGCTCTTCGAAACAGGCTGCGAGAAATGCCTGCAGTCCGGATAGAAGGCTTCAATGACGGAGAGCGCACTTTCGGGGGCGGAAATTGTTATCCTATCCGAGTAGGGGGCATAGAAGCTGCGGTTGTTGTCCCTGATAGGACGCATTACCCATCGGATTTAATCGAGATTATTGCACCGGTAAAACTCAGGGATGCCCTGAAATTAAAAGATGGAGACAGAATTGTGACACAGCTAAAAAAGCAGGGTGTGGAGGGACAGAAATGAGTGAGAGCACGGTATACGAATGCCTGAAGTATGGTAATGAAAACATTAACAGAGCACTGGAAGCTCTGCGTGCCGGAAAAATGATCCAGATCTATGACTCGGATTCCAGGGAAGGAGAAACAGACCTTGTAATCCCTGCAAAGGCGGTCACTTACACGGATGTGAAATGGATGCGGAAAGATGCAGGTGGGCTTATCTGCGTGGCAGTGGACCCTGTGGCGTCAAAGCAGCTCAAATTGCCCTTTATGGCAGACCTTGTCCGTGAAGCAAGCAAAACCAGCGCCTCCCTTGGGGAAGTTGTTGAAAAAGAAGGAGACCTTAAATATGATGCACATTCTTCTTTTTCCATCTGGGTCAACCACAGAGATACAAGGACAGGAATCCCTGATATTGAAAGAGCTCTTACAATCAGGAAAATAGGGGAGATCACGGAAGAATCCCTTTCCGGAAACGGAGTACGTTTTGGAAATGAGTTCAGGACTCCAGGGCATGTGGCTCTCCTCAGGGCTGCCGAAGGGCTTCTCGATGAACGCATGGGTCAGACCGAGCTTTCGGTTGCTCTTGCCCGCATGGCAGGAATTACCCCTGCAATGGTTGTCTGTGAAATGCTGGATGATGAGAGCGGAAAAGCCCTTTCAAAAGAAAAATCAAAAGAGTATGGCAAAGAGCATGGGCTTATTTTCCTTGAAGGTCAGGAAATAGTTGAAGCTTATGTGCTGTGGTCAGGCTCAGAGTGTTGAAATTACCTTTTTATTTCTCTTTTTGTCGTCCCATGTTACCAGAATAATAGCAACCAATTAATCGGGGACACCCATCTTCCCGGAACACTTTAATTATTGCAGCCCCGAAATTCCGGGTTTTTTGATTTTCAGATTAAATGTCCCGGGATTAAGCGGTTTAGCGTGCACATAATAAATCCCATTTTCTTTCACGGTAAATTCCGGATGGTAAGGAAGGTAGCTTTTTCCGGAATGTGTCAATACAAATGTATTTTGGAACGCAATGTAGGAACCGTTGCTTATTGTCACATTTATCTCCTCGGGACCGTCAGGATTCTCAATCCATATTTTATAATTTACACCTTCAGTGAGATCTACCTGAAAATCAGATTCCTGAGATACGGATTCCGAAAGGACCTAATCCTCTCCTCCCTGAAATGCGACAACTGTATAAAATAAAACAATCATTATGTAAAGAGGTATAAGACTCCTGGACTTTTTTGGCTGTTCTGGCATTTTTATCCTTCTCCCGGCAGCTTAAGTGCTCTAATCACTCACATCGATTGTTTTCATTGAAGTCTTTTTCCAGTCCTGCAATCTCAAAAAGAGCCTCAAGACAGCTAGTTATGCATTAGGAATATAATGTGCTTTCGTGTCCGTTAGCAAATCCCCGATTGAAATTTCGGATCGATCCATATATTTTATCCGATCTTTGTTTGCAGCCGGAAGTGAATAAATAAAATGAATTTTAAGGTAGCAAAGCTCTCTTTCCCCTTAAATTAACTCCCCACCATCTATTTATATTCTAATTATTCTATTTTAATTTTCCCTGTTTTTCAAGAAATTATTAAAACTTTGTGAGTTTCGCATTTTCTATTTAATAGAAAACAAAAAAGAGTGATACGCAAGGTATTGTAAACTGGTATCTGTAAGCCGGTATCTGCTTTTTCATTAATTCCGGTTTTTTGTTAAGCTGAAAATTAATTAAATAAGGAGTTATCATCAGTAATTTTATTAGACGTCTCAAGTGTTTGAAGGTAATCCTCTGATTCCACAGGTTTAAGTATGTATTCCGGTCATTTAATATCTTTTAATATTGTCTTTCTTCTAGGTTAAGATTAAAATTAAGCTATAATTTTTTTGAAAGTGTTATTAATTATTCAAACTTGACCAATAATAAGCAATATTCATGGCAAATAAGGCATTCAAAAGACTAACTTTCCACATTCTGAGTTAATTTTATATAACTGTATCATTTTTTTACATAGTAATTAAATTTCAAATCTCTGACGCCACTACTTAAAACGTTGTCTTTATGTTTCTGAGAACATCGAAGCAGTCGTTTTAATAAATCTGATGATAGTAAAATTAGAAATTTTCAGTGAGTATTTGATTTTTTTTCTGATCTTGGTTTCAAGATCTTTGCAAAGTCTAAAGTTAGCAGGTGAATCAACCGTACAATCCTGACTGGGCAGTTTTTCCAGCAGTTTTGTTCTCTCCTGCAGCGCTTTAGACAAATTTTCTCACCTGAATTTCTGTACATTCGGCCATTAATTCAGATGATTACAAGAAGTTTCATCAGGGTATTCAAAACTTTTGTTACGGAGTTTACCATGCATCCAATACACAGAAAAGGCATAATCTTTTTTATTGCGGTTCTCGCGTTCAATTTCGCGGTTGCAGGAAATGCAGCAGCAATTGCAATTACAGTAAGTAACAGTACAGATCATGCTGGAGATTTCACATCTATTCAAGCTGCAGTAAATGCTGCAAATTCAGGCGATGAAATCATTGTTAAACCTGGCATTTACACGGAAAATATCGAGATTAATAAATCTCTGACTGTTCTTTCGGAATCTGCTAACCCTTCGGATACCATAATTCAGGCAGCTGATAATTCAAAAGATGTTTTTGGTATCTGGGCAAATGAAGTGGGAATTAAAGGATTTACTATAAGAGGATCGGATTCAGCTGCTGGAATTCATTTTTTTGGAGTTACTAATTGCTTCGTTGAACACAATACTCTATCGAACAACAGTTGTGGCATTGATCTTTACATGTTCAGCTCAGATAACACATTGGCGGACAATAACATTTCATATAGCCTGACAGGAATCAGCCTCAGTGGGAGCTCGAATAATACCGTAAGAAACAGTTCAATTTCGTACTGTAATAGTGGAATTTCACTTTTTGATTCTCCCAGCAACATCCTGGAAAATAACACCGTCTTGGAAAACGCCGAGGGTGTTTCTCTCACAGGCGAGTCAAATGGAAACCTTCTGAGGGACAATATATTAAAATCTAATAATCAGATGGGCCTGCGAATCTACGGAACTTCCAGTAATCTTATTTACAATAACTATTTCAATAACACTGTAAATGTGGAATCCGAATTGATCGCAGGGGAAAATCTCTGGAACACAACAAGATCCGAAAGCACAAACATTGTAGGTGGTTCTTATCTTGGCGGAAACTTCTGGGGAACTCCTGATGGTACGGTCTATCCGAGAGGTGTTAGAGACCGTGATTTTGATGGTATTTTTGACTCTAAATACAATATTGAAGGCAGTGGAGTTATAGATTATCTTCCACTCAAAGAATCAAATTCCACTGTAATTACAGTGAATAATGGCACAGGCAAACCTGCAGATTTTTCCTCAATCCAGGCTGCGGTTGATATATCCTCTCCTGGGGATACAATTTTAGTTTACCCGGGAGTTTATGTGGAAAACGTTAAAGTAGATGTGGAAGACCTCGCTTTAATTTCAGCTTCCGGCAGCCCTTCAGATACAATAGTTCAGTCAGCCAGTAACTCAAAAGATGTTTTCTCTGTCACAGCAAATGGGGTGGGGATCAACGGGTTCTGTATCTCCGGAAGTATAATTTCTCCACATGCTGGAATCCATCTTTATGGGGTGGAAGATTGCCGAATTGAAAACAATGAATTGCTTGTATCCCAGGGCTCTTTCCAGAATTCCGGTAATTCTACTTTGGCAGCCGGAAATAATTCTAGTTTAAATCCAGGATTTGGTATTCGTCTGGATTTTTCAGGCAAAAATATTCTTGACAACAATAATATATCATATAGTAATGCCTGCATCCTTCTGCGTAACTCAAGCGGAAACACGATTCTCAACAACAGGGTTTCTAAAAGCAGTTACGGTATGTGGGTAGATTCTTCCATAGACAATATACTGGATAATAATACTGAAGCAGATAATAAGATAGGAATTTATCTGAAAGCTTCCAGCAAAAATTCAGTCGTCAGCAGTATGGCATTAAATTGCTCTGGATCCTGCATCAATCTGTGGGATTCCAGCGAAAATACGTTAAAAGACAATATTGCCTCAAACAGCAGCAATGTCTGTATTATTCTGCATAATTCCAGCAGAAACAACCTGAGCAATAACACGGCATCTTACAGCAGCTATGGTATATGGGTAGATTCTTCAAGCAATAACAATACTCTGAATAGAAACAGGGCATTGTACAATAATGTCGGCATCTACCTGAAAGCTTCAAATGAAAATACACTTGACAACAATACTGCATTAAATAATGGTAAGTATGGAATTAGTTTGTGGAATTCCATTGAAAATGAATTGATTAACAACACAGCGTCTTACAGTGATGTTTCTATTCTTTTGTATAATTCCAGTCTTAATACGATTGCCAGAAATAAGGCATCTAACAGCAATTATGGGATCTGGATTAACTCCCTTAGCATTAATAACACACTAATTGACAATGAAGCACAAAACAATAAAATTGGCATATATCTGAAGGCTTCCGAAAAAAACGTATTGACAGGTAATTATGTAAACCTGAACACATTATACGGTATCTCTCTAAGCTCTTCCAGCAGTAACACGCTTAATGCCAATAGAGTAGTTTCGAATTCAGGATACGGTATCTATATTTTGAACTCTAGTTATAACACAATCTATGATAACTACTTGAATAATTCGAAAAACGTATATTTCGATGATAAAAGTTCAGGCAATATATGGAATGTGAGTAAAAACCCGGGCACTAACATTGTTGGAAAATCTTTCCTTGGTGGGAATTACTGGGGTTCACCTGACGGAAATGGTTTCAGCCAGACACATCAAGATGCCGATTACGATGGAATTTGTGAAACAGCTTATGACATGGGTAGAGGAAACGTTGATTATCTGCCTCTTGCAGGTTCTTTTTAATATTCTCTATCCAATTGTTTTTTATTTTGATCTTACTCAAGAAACTTCTGAAACCATATAATATCAAAATATTTCCCAAATTTGGTTCCGATTTTTCTTAATCTTCCGCATTCAATAAAACCGTGTTTCAGATGAAAGTTCAGGCTGGCTTCGTTTCTTGAGGATACATTTGCAAGGAGGCTTTTCATCTTTTTTTCACCGGCTTCCATACAGAGTTTTTCCAGCATTCTCGATCCAAGCCCTTTTCTTGTATGTCCAGGCAGGATAAAATAGGAAACTATACCAGTATGCCGGAAATTCGGGAATGGGAAGTATGGTCTGAGGGCTCCTATACCTATTATTTTGCTATTTTCTTCAATCACGTAGAAAGGGAAATGCTCATCTTTGACCTGATCTTTTTCGCTCTGAATAACTTGAAAAAACTCGGGTCCCACTGAATTTTCAATATAGGCCGCAAAACTGTTTTCAATATAATAGTTAAAAACCTCAAGCATTCCGGGTATGTCTTCGGTTGAGGCGTCTCTTATTATATATTTTCCTGAATTTTTAT
>CAYSWX010000048.1:5024-17850 GCA_964434965.1 uncultured Methanosarcinales archaeon | reverse complement strand
TTGTCCGTGCCAGTTTTGCCATTCCGTCCTGGCTTTCAAGGCTTGTGCTTCCCGGCGTTTTTAGTTCGCTTGCCATATTCTTCCCTCATTTGCTGCGATTTCTGCTTTTTTGACCTGCTTCCTCAGGCTAATATCTGGGGGGTTTGGAGATATTGCTGGTTTTTTGAAGGTTATTTGGAGGTTATCGTTCTGTAGTTTTTTTTCTTAACTGAAGTCTGAATATCTGATAATTCGGAGAAATTTACCGTACATTCAAGGTAAGTATCTGGAGACTCCATTGTAATGTTCGCTTCTGCGAGAAGATCGGAGTATCTGGAATCCATATTTATGTCTGTATATTCTATCGATCCTTGTACGTAGGTCGATTCATATTTTGCAGTACTCGCTTCAATAACCGAATAACGAAACAGGAAGCTTTGAGAGGAATAATTCAGTCCCTGTTTATAGGCTGCAGGGTATGCAGGACTCGAATAATACCTTCTTCTCTCAGGTTCAGGCACTTTCTGATTTCTCATCCAGTTTCACCTCTTTCACCAGAAAAGAAGGTTCCCCACTATTTTCTGCTTATTTTTTTGCGTTTTTCGGCCCAGATGTGTTTATATTCGTTTTTAATTCTTTTTTCTTTTTTTCCCAATACCTTTTCCGCCGTTTTTAGTTCGCTTGCACTTTTTTGAGGCAGAGGGCGCAGGAATAGGGAGAACCTGATTCTTTTTTTAATAAATAAAGGGAGGATGAGCCAGTAGCTCATCCTGTTCCTGGCAAACCAGGTTCGTTTTTTTCAATGAATGGTTCCAACAGGTTTATCCCATGATCTTCTTGTAGAGTTCTGGACCCTTCTGTGCCACAGTGTATGTCTGGGCAGTGATTGAGTCGCAGGGTGCTCCTGGCGGAACTTCACAACCAGTGGAGATCATGTACTTGGACTGCATTCCGTTCTCCTTGAGGGTCTTCAGGACGCTTTCCTGGAGGGCCATTGTGTCTGCCTTCATGGCTTCGAGGCCTTCTGGGCTGTTGTCCAGGAAGACGATCGGGCTGACTTCTCCACCGAACATGGTTTCCTTTCCGTGGTTGCTGATCAGGTACCTGTGATCCTTGGATCCTTTGTTGACCTCGTCGGGGTAGAAGGTGTAGCTGTAGTACTTTGTGTTCCACTTGTGGATGAGGTCCCAGTGCGGGGCGTCGGAACAGTTGTGGATCACAACAGGCTTGTTGTACTTGGCCCAGAGTGGGGCAAGCCTGTTCTGCATGACCTGCCCTTCGGACTTCATGTATTCGTCAGCGCTGAGGATGACGTTGTTGGTCCAGAGGGTTACCATACAGAGGTTGTCAGGCTGGGCTTCTTCGAACATGCCCTTCATGATTTCTTCTACGTAGGTTGTGGTCTTGTCAAGTGCCTTGAGGACGACGTCAGGGTTGGTCCTGAGGTCGGAGAGGACACGGGTTGCTCCCATGATCTGGGTCAGAGCCACCATTGGGCCTTCAATCAGGGCTGTCATGGGTGCTCCGAGGGCATGTGCCTTCTCGGTTGCGAGCTTGTTGCCCTGGATCAGGTTGTAGGCACGTGTGCCTTCCTTAAGCTCGGGGATTTCGAGTTTCTCGTAGTCTTCAAGGTGGCCGACTGCTGCAGGAGTGTCTTCTTCGGGGTACCTGACGGTTGCACCGAAGTCCGCTGCGTCAACACAAAGGTCGGTCAGACCCACGAAGGTGTCCATGTTGAAGTACTTGATACCTGCTTCTACACTGGCTGCATAGGCTTCTGCATTTGTGGAGTAGTCCTTATAGGTGCAGGGCACGAATTTCCTGGAAACACCACAGGCAAGGGGTGCGACCGGCAGCCTGTCGACTTTCTTGTCCTGGAATGCTGAGGTGAACCTTTCTGCCTTGGTCATGTTCTCTGTGAACTTGGGCACGACAGAGTCGAATTCTGCAAGGACTTTCTCGGCGGTTACCAGACCAATGTCGATCTTTTCCTTGTTTCCTTTCTGAGCGAGTGATTCTTTGTACTTCATCTTGCTTGCTGCAATTGCCGAGTCGCTCCAGACATCAGCAGGAAGTTCACTTACAAGTGAAGTAAGAGTCTCGACTGCCATGCTTGCATCAAGAGCTGTCCCGTCTGCACCAATGTTGTCTGCAAAGTTCTTTGAAACAGGTGCACCACCGACCATGACAACAAGGGAGTCTCTAATACCTTCTTCCTGGAGCTGCTCGATAACAGTTTCCATGCCGCCCATTGTTGTGGTCATAAGTGTGCTCATCGAGATTGCAGTTGCCTTATTCTCTTTTGCAGCTTCTGCAAATTTATCAAGAGGGACGTCACAGCCGAGGTCGATCATGTTGAAGCCGGCTGCAGTCATCATTGTCTTGACAAGGTTCTTGCCGATATCGTGTACGTCCCCTTCTACGGTACCTATGATAACATTCTTGGGGGCGGAGGTTCCGTCTACTTTAATGTAAGGGGTAAGGATGTCCATTCCGGCGTACATCGCATCTGCTGCAAGCAGGAGACTGGGGACAAAGGCTTCTCCTTTCTCATACATGTCACTGATAATCTTCATACCCTTTGCGAGACCGTCAACGATTGCTTCATATGCATCGAGGTCCTCATCGAGGGCTTTCTGTGCGAATTCTTCTGCAAGTTCGTCGTCACCTTCAACGACAGCATCAGCTAATGCGTTCAGAATGTCTTCTTTTGCCATTGAAAAATCTCCTTTTTTTATGAAAGACCGGATAGCCAGTTTTCAATCTGTTCTTCCGGATTTCTTTTTTCTTAGATCATTAACGGGTTCCACAGTCCGTCAATTCTCTAAATCCACTAATATACTCCTTAATCCACAAAATGGCCATTTTCCTGAAAATCAGTATCTTCCAGCCGCGGTACATACCGGAATTTTCTCCTGTATTCAGTACAGGTCGTTTTTCCTTTCAGGCTTAAATGGTCACTATTGACAGATTAACGCTATCGTATATAGCTTAATCGACGCCTCTTTTTATTCAATGCCACTTTTTCCTCCCCATCTAAAATATTATTTCCTTTATATTTTTGCCAGGGATTGAAATTTACCTGGCTTTGAAAAAACAGTGATTATTGAATATTGCAAAAGCCTGTAAATTGTAAAAGCCTGTAAAAATGGGGGGTATTGAATATTTGAAGGTAATAATCGAGGGTAATGAGGTGAGTTGCTGAAAACTAGGAACTTACCCCATGTCTTTTTCAAGCATGGAGTATGTGCTCGTTTTTTCATATTTGATCAATGACTCCCCCCACTACCTGATCGAGAACTACAAATTAAATCTCAAGTATGAAGATCAGCCTGTTGCCCAGCACTGTTGAACTCACCTCATTTATACGATTCGGTATAAATTTGGGTATTTTGTTTCTTTTGATACTGAAAACCAGAAAATATCTCTGACATTTGTTTTATAACTTTTGATTTCATGTTTAATATGATAATTTAAATATTATATGCCCTTTTAAATAACGATTGCAAATTTATATTGAACCTAACTCCTATATTATCTTATTTATGTTTTCTGGTCCTGAAAGATTTCTACGTTTAGATTATAATTTTATATCGAAGATGTATCGATGGTTATTCTTTAATGCAAAGGATACTATAATTAGAGCTAAAGTCTCAAAATGCTATACAGTTTAATATGGTTCACACTGTTAAAACCCCGGGTTTATAATTACCACTTTTAACTAAAGGCGGAAACTATCATTCCCGGAGAATGAAACGGGTTTAGGGCAAAAGTCCGGAAAAAAGGTTGTCCGGATTAACTTACTAAATATATAATTGGAAGCTGATAAAAAAATGAGTTCCCTTATAGACTTGATTTTCTTCTCTGAAAAAAGAAAGAATCTCCTTATTCAGTTAGCTGATGGTCCTATGCATATTGATGAGATCAAGGAAATTCTTAATGTGAAAGCATGTGCGGTAATGCCGCAGATAAAAAAATTGAAAGATATGGATATCATTGTACAGAAGGGAAATGTCTATGAACTCTCAGATATCGGAGAAGTGGTAGTCGAGAAGATGATCCCTCTCACCTCTCTTCTGGATGTTTTTGACGGAAATAAGGACTATTGGTCAAAACATGACAGATCGCCAATCCCAAAGCACCTTATACAGAAAATTGATATGCTGGGGAAATGCACTCTGGATGAACCTGACCTGGATCACCTCTTTGAGTTCCCAGGTCATTTGCGGGAAAGGCTTTACAGCTCAAAAACCCTTACGTCCTTCTACTCGTACTTCTGCCCTGATTGTCCTTCAATCCAGGCAAGCTGTGCAAAAAACGGAGCTAAAGTAAATCTTATCCTTGATGAGAAGGTCTACAGCAGGTTGAAAAACGACTTTGAAGACGAATATAATACCTGCTTGAAAAATAAGGTGTCTCTTTACATTTATTCCGGAAAATTAAGACCATCTTCTTTTATGGTTGCGGACACTTTTATGCTGCTGAAGCTCTTTGGAAAAGATGGAGAGTTCGATCACAGGAAAATCATGAGTTTTACCCCGAGTGCTCTTGAATGGGGCAATGAACTTGCACAATACTATATAGAACGCTCGGAGAAAATAAATTAAAATTGATAGTTGTATTCCAGAACTATTTCTGGCAATTATTTCGGCATCCAGTTATAAATATCAGAAAATACGTTTTAGCAGGGCGGGGCAAGGAGAATACTTTAATGTTACCCGCCATGTCCTTTTTTGCTCTTTTTTATCTTTTTACTCTTTTCTGCCTCTAATATTCACGATTCTCTGTACGTTTTCGTGATGTTTATGCTCATGATGCCCATGTTCCTCATGTACATTGTGATTATGTTCATGTCCTGTTTTATGTACATGTATTCCTCTTTTTTCAAAAGCCTCTTTTACAGAGCTGTTTACAGCATCTTTCAGAGCTTCTCTGTCAACGTTTGAAACCGCAGAGAGAATTTTAAATGTGGGGAGGGCTCTTTCTTTTGACTTAATTACATCTTCCTGGGGTTCTTCGTAATAGATAGTTACGCTCTGCTTCACGGTTTCCAGGCCATTGTCAAGGAAGAGTTTTATGTGCCCTACAAATTCGGGGTTTAATTTCAGAACCTTTGCCTTTATCGCATTCATCAATTCGGTTGTAAGTTCTCTGGCTGTTTCCGTGCTCAGGTTTTCTCCGCCTTTAATTGCAAACTCTGCAGAATAACTGCCAACCCCGGAGGCTTTAATGGAATCTTCTGTTTCCTGTGGTCCGGCAATTCTGGACGTCTCTTCTGCATCAGCGGTTGCCTGGACTTTTTCCGGAACTTCTTTTATCTCAGGTAGAATTTCCTGCATGAAATTTTCAAATCTTTCCCCAGTATCCTTTCCTGAAAGCAAAACCACCCTTGCTTCAGGATTCAGCTGCTGAACCGAAGCTTCGAGGATAGGTATCCTGATAGGTTCGATAAGATCTACCTTGTTTATTCCCAGAATTTCGGCATCTATAATCTGCCTCATGGCAAATTCTTTCACCTCTTTCATCAGGTACTTAAAGCGGCTGCCGTCAATCAGGGTCACAAGTGGGGCGATTTTCAATTCTTCACCGAGGTTCATCAGCTCTATTTCGTTCCTGATAACATTCGGGAAAGCAATTCCTGTGGGCTCGATCATTATGATATCAGGCTTGTATTCTTTTGTCAGGTGGTTCATTGTTGTCCTCAGCCCGACTTTCAGGGAACAGCAGATGCATCCGCTTGTAATTTCCTTGGTGTCGAAACCGAACCTCTTTATTACATCGCCGTCAATCCCTATCTCTCCTATCTCGTTTACTATAATGGCAACTTTTTTTCCCTTCTCTGCGAGATATTTCCCCATATTGATAATGGTGGTCGTCTTCCCGCTTCCCAGGAAACCTCCAACAACAATGACTTCCACTTTCTTTCCTCCATTTTCCGCCGCGTTCTGCGTATATTCCTTTTCCTTCTATTGTTCATAAAAAAGTAGTGTCAAACCTTCTTTTTGTTCAGGAATATTATTGTATATTTTTCTATCCTCTAAGTATATTTTTCTATCTCTAATTGGGATTTGGCAAAATTTTTATTTTGTCTCTTAAAGTATTTTGCCGGTAAAACAGGAAATAAAAAATAATTAAAGCCCGCAAAAAAGGAAATAAAAGGAAAAATTACTTCCTGGATTCCGTTTACTTCTCAGATTCCTTCAACTGTCAGTTTTTCCCATTTGAACCTGTCATCCGGGCAGGCGTGCAGGCAGCGCTGGCAGTTTGCTCCGTCACAGAGATCTGTCCTTATTCTGACAAGCCCGTTGTCCTCCATTCTGAGGGCTCCATTCGGGCATACCTTTGCACACTTCTTGCAGCCCTGGCAGTCCTCAATGACCATGGTAAGGTAGGTCCCGACTTTCTCAAGCACTTCGAGCCCTTCTTTTCCCAGTTCGGGAATGTCTCTTTCTACCTTACGGTCGATTTTCATGATAGTTGAAGGCTCGCTGATCATTGGCAGTTTTTTCTTTTTCAGGAACTTCTGAAGCATCTTGAATGCCATTCCCTCGTTCCAGTAGGCAAGTTCAAGCATATACGCTTCCTTAAAAGCTTCTGATGTTGCAAACATCACATGCGTGCCAAGGATTTCCTTTGCAATTGCCTGCAGTTCCCAAAGCCTGTCTTCAGAATGAAGAATTTCCCGGGCGACTGTAAGAGAGGTGTTCCCTATTTGAGAAACATAATTTGCATTGTAAGGGATCATCCCTACATGATGGGCTTTTGCAGCGTCCATGTAAGTCCCGGCAGCCCCTGACATGTGGGCTATTTTGAGGTCTTCCATCTCAATGCCTGCAGCTGCGCAGAGGGTAATGTGGCCTGCCCGGAGCGCGCCTATCGCCCTACCGGCTGCGATAAGGTCTTTTTCTGTGAACTTGATGCCGTCCTGAAGATGGATGATGCCTTCTGGAGTCTGAATTTTTGGAAGGACTATTAATTTGTTCCTCATCCCGGCTTCTATAAGGGCAATAACTCCCGTGCCTGTAATGCCTTTTGCAGTGATCTCCCCCTTTTCCACGACTTCTCCTGTCTTTGGGTTTATGAGATCTCCTCTTGCAGTTTTCATGGCTCTGTCAAGAACATAGCAGCGCAGGTTATTCCCTTCAAATTCGACATCACATATGGTATGCGGAGACGCAATGGATCCGTATTCGATTTCCTGGCCTTCGAGAGCAGGTCCGGCAGCAGCCGACCCTGTATAGATAATCCCTTTTGATTTAAGGGCCATTTCGGCGTTTGTACCATAGTCGGTGGCAATTGCAATCTCGTCGCTTTCTATCATGCCTGCTTTTACAATGAGGGCAAGTGCATCGGCTCCGACCTCGTGTTTTATTGCCGGTGGTACTAACAATTTACAGTTCTTAAACTCTTCAAATCCTGCGATATCGGACAGAGGTACGATCCGGGCATCTCTGTTCTGCTCTTCAATATGATACTTTTGTTTCTTACGTTCTCCCGCATATGCCAGGTCTTCAATTGGAATCCCCTGAAAGATAGAAAGCTGGATAGGGTTTCCGCAAATTGAGAACTTTTCCATCTCTTCGGGATTTACTCCCAGCTCATTAAGGATATTTTTTACCGCTGTTGCCGAGAGCCCGTGGGCTTTATCAAGCCCGTAATGGATTGCAAAGTCAAGGTGGTCCATTACGTTTGCTCCTGGTAAAGGGTTCCGGAGAGTAATTACGGTTTTCTTAATCTCACCGTTCTCCAGGTCAATTTTATGGGCCCTGAATCCACTGGTACCCAGGTCAATTGCAACTCCTGTCCTCATATCTTAACCTCCTTCAAAAAAGTTTAAGATTTTCTCGACTAATCATTTCAACGGTTTATATCTCTAATAATTTTCAATAAGTAGTATGCTAAATAAGCCATTTCTGTAAGTTTGTTGAATTATCTGCCTGGATTGAGCTCCCTGAAATGACAGCTTATCGAACCCCGGTTTAGGCATAACCGTCCCTGAAGCCCCTTCCCGGCAAAGTTAAAAAAGTGAATCGGGCATGATGTCCAGAGCTTGATATTTTTTGCCCGGACTTGCCCGTAAAAAAATAAAAAATTTGTGTTTTCTCAGGCGTAATACTCGTCCCTTGCTTCTACCATAGCTTTAATGTTAGAAACAGGGGTCATTGGTGCAATTCCACAGCCTGGTGCGAGCACATCAACGCCGTCTTCAAGAGCCTGCTTTGATTCGGCTTTGATCTTGTCAACAGGTCCGGGCAACAGGGTAAATGGACTGGAGATATTTCCGACAAATCTGGCCCTGTTTCCGATAATTTCCTTTGCGTTCTTTGCGCTGCCAATCTTTTCTTCAACGCTGAGGCCTTCAAAGCCGCAGTCTGCCATGTAGTCAAGGACAGGGTTTACATTGCCGCAAATATGCAGGACTGTAACTGAGTTCACGCTGGAGGAGAACTTCTGAAGCCTTGGCTGGAGGTACTGCTTGAAGCAGTCAGGGCTCATAAGGTCCGGAGAGGCGACAGGGTCTGCAATGGCAACAACGTCTGCACCAGCGTCTACCAATGCATTTGCATAGACAACTGCAGCTTCAGTTGCAAGGTCCAGAGATTGTTCGAAGAGGTCAAGTTTTTTAATAGACCATTTCATGAAGGATTTTACACTTACAAGGTCGGATGCGACTGTGATAGGGCCTTCCATCCCGCCAACGATTGGCACATCAGGGCCGACTTTTTCCCTGACGATCTTGATTGCTTCGAGGACTGCTGGAATTCTTCCTCTCTGCAGAAGGTCTGCAGGAACTGCTGCGCCTTCAAGGTCTTTGGGATAGGGATGACCGGTAACCGAGGGCTGCCTGTTCTTAGTACCCATGTTGATCTCACAGTCCATAGCTTCGACCAGAACGGTAAGGCAGTAAGGGACCCTTACAGCTTCAAGCCCACTGAGCTCGTAGTTGGCGATTGCCAGCTTTGCCATCAGTTCAGGGTCTGTGTGGGATTCAGGCCAGGGGGCACCGACTTCGTCCATGAGTTCTACAATTCCGGTCTGGGTTACGGAGCAGACAGGTACTTTGTCAACAGGTTCGCCTTTCAGTGCGGCTAAAAGTCTTGTTTTTAATGTGAATTCGCTCATATCAGTCATACCTTTTTTCTTTTATCCTTGTACATTTATTTTAATTACAATTTTATTATCTACTTGACGATATTATATAGAGCTTTTCAATCAAAAATGTTTGAAACTCCCGTCTAGAGTATCCAGAGTTCTAAACATATTAAAAAACTGTATTTTTTGATAAATGGAAATAGATAGTCCTGAATAACCATTTTTCTTGCTTTGCAGGGAGTGAGAATTATCAAAGTAAAAATAATTCTCTTAAACCCTCATTAGAATGCAGGCATTTTTTTTAGTTAGCAAATTATAAAAACTAATTGCCAGGAATTTTTTTCAGTCTTTTCTTTGATAAATCAAGCAATAAATTTTGACCTTATTAACTGTTTTATTATCTTCATAAGGGCTTTAATCTCCAGGTTTTTACTCCTTAATGGATTGTGACTTTTGGCTGTGTCTCCTATGATCGTTTTTTCTGGAATTATGGAGACTCTTAACGTTAAGTTTCTTATTCTTGTGTCACATTGAACTATAAGGGGTTCGATGGATAAAGAATCAGCTGGAGGCAGAAATCGTGTATGTTCTCCGCAGGGTGATGAGCATCTTATTTCTCTTTATGAATTCCTGCAGAGATTAGATGTTAATGAAAACGGGCTCAGTGGACAGGAAGCTGCCCGTCGGCTCAGGGAATGCGGTCCAAATGTCCTTGAAGAAATTGGAAAGGAAAGCATATTTAATCGATATGTCCGGCAGTTCCGTAACTTATTCTCCATCCTGCTGGCTGTAGGGGCTATTCTAGCTTTCTTTGGCGAACATTTTGATCCAGGAAAGGGAAACATTTATATAGGGATTGCTCTGGTCGGAGTCTTTTTCCTGAATGGGACTTTCACGTTTGTGCAGGAATACCAGGCTGCAAAGACAATGGAAAGCTTCAGGCAGCTTCTCCCTCCACATGCAAAAGTCCTGAGGGATGGAAATGTAAGGGATGCTCTGGCATCGGAGCTTGTGGTAGGGGATGTTATCCTTCTTGAAGAGGGAGATAAGGTCCCCGCAGATGGGCGTTTGATTGAAATTAATTCCCTGAAAGTGGACAATTCTGCCCTGACAGGGGAATCTGAGCCACAGCTTCGCTCTCTTGAATGCCCTCATTCAAATATGCTGGAGTGCCGGAACATGGTCTTTTCCGGAACTCTTGTACTGAGCGGAAACGGCAAAGCGGTTATTTTCGCAACCGGGCATGATACTCAGATTGGAAGCCTGGCGACACTTACGGAGCTGACTTCCTCCATTGAAACACCTCTCCGAAAAGAGCTTAACCGTTTCATAAAGATTATTTCAATAATTGCTATTTTCCTTGGAATTACCTTTTTCTTGCTTGCGTTTTTTCTCAAGGATATCTTTCTTGCAAGCCTGATCTTTGCTATAGGAATCATTGTTGCAAATATTCCTGAAGGACTATTGCCAACAGTCACGCTTGCCCTCAGCCTTGCTTCCAGAAGAATGGCTTCCCGAAATGCCCTTATAAAACAGCTCGAGTCTGTAGAAACTCTCGGCTCAACTACTGTCATATGTACAGACAAAACGGGTACCCTGACTCAGAACAGGATGGCAGTAAGTTCTCTTATCGTAGGGTTTGAAAATCTGGAGCTTGAGGGCTCTTTAATTCCTCAAGAATGGGATGAATGGCAGGATTCGGAAGATAGTATAGAAAAAGTCTCCTTTGAGAAAGTTGCTGATTCTGATAGAATTGCCTACTCAGGAGAAGAAGGAGTTTCTGCTACTGAAAGTCCCGGCGGGGACACGGAGAAGATCCCTCCGGTTTTTATAAGGGTTGCAGGGCTCTGCAACAATGCGAAACTTTACGAAGCGCCTCCCGGATATACCGGTGATCCAACAGAAGGAGCGCTTCTTGTTTTTGCTAACAATTTAATAGATCTAAAAAAAATCCATCAAGAATATCCAAGGCTCGAGGAGTTTCCTTTTGATTCTCTTTCCCGGCGTATGGAGGTTATCTGCCGTACTCCAGAAGGCGAACTTGATGTATACCTTAAAGGCGCTCCTGAGATAGTTGTGCATATGTGCACATCGGTTATGGAATCAGGAAGAGTCAGGAGACTGAATGAAATCGAGCAAGAAGAACTTCTGGACAGGCACCTGAGACTGGCAGAAAAAGGAGAACGGGTAATTGCTCTTGCATTCAGGCAGGCAGAAGATCTTAAAGAATATATCAGTGATTTTATTTTTCTGGGTTTTATTGGGATTGTAGACCCACCACGCCCTGAGACCAGAGAAGCTATTGCAAGATGCCATGCCGCCGGAATTAAGGTTGTTATGATCACAGGTGATCACCCGGTTACCGCAGAGTCAATTGCAAGGGATGTAGGACTTGCAGGTCCAGGAAAACCTGAAATTATCACCGGAGACGAGTTGAAATCCCTTTCCCGCACAGAGCTTGCTTCACGGCTCAAAAACCCAAGCATTGTTTTTGCCCGTACCTCTCCGGTCCAGAAATTGAAAATTGTACAGCTCTTCCAGGCAGAAGGAGAGATCGTTACCATGACCGGAGACGGGGTTAACGATGCCCCGGCTATCAAGAATTCAGACATGGGGGTCGCTATGGGAAGCGGCACAGATGTGGCCCGTGAGGCTGCAGATATGGTGCTTCTGGATGACAATTTTGCTACGATAGTAAATGCTGTAGAAGAAGGAAGAACCGTTTTCGATAACATAAAAAAGTTTATAGTGTATATCATTACCCATACTATTCCTGAAGTTCTGCCTTTTATAGCTTTCATCCTTTTTGCCCTGCCTCTTCCTATGCCAGTACAGCTTATTCTGGCAATTGATCTTGGTACGGATATGATACCTGCGCTTGCTCTTGGGGAGGAAAAAGGAGAAGAAGGTATTATGAAAAGACCTCCAAGACCCAGGGATGAAAAATTGTTAACTCCTCAGGTGCTTTTTACAGCTTATGGATTAAAGGGACCTATAGAAGCTGCGGCAGGGTTCTTCTGTTATTTTGTCGTCCTTTTTGAAGGGGGCTGGACTTTCGGTGAGCAGCTTGCAAACATCAATCCCCTTTATATGAAGGCAATAACGGCTTTCTTTTCAGCCGTGGTAATCTGCCAGATTGCCAATGTTTTTGCCTCAAGAACCAGGTTTCAGTCTGTCTTCTCAATGGGTTTATTCAGCAACCGCTTTGTTCTCTTTGGAATCGTAAGTGAACTCCTTATTCTTGCTTTCATTATCTTGAACCCTTTTGCCAATCTGATTTTCAACACAACACCCATTGATATCAGGTACATACTGCTTTCAGTTCCTTTTGCAGTTCTCCTGCTTGTGGTTGATGAACTGAGAAAATATCTCCTGAGAAAAAATGTAAAATGGGCATCCAGATTCTTTAAATGGTGATATTGAAGCTGGATTAAAGAATAAATTCACGTAGAACACAGAAATGGCTCAATGTACAACTTGTAGAGAAGGCTGGAGAAATAAACTTATAGACAATTAATAGGTTGTGAAGGCAAGCAATGTAATTACAAAATTCTTTACATAATATTTCTCTAAATATTGTTTAAGATATTTTCCATGTAATATTCAATTTAAATACTTATTTCGACTAATAAAGTCTTATTTTACTTATTTATGTAAAACTTTAGGCAAACTTTTATATTATGTGCGCAGGTATTATTTATATATATGTCGCTTATATCTATCTATAGTAATTTACATACATCTGTCTATTATA
>CAYSWX010000048.1:0-4924 GCA_964434965.1 uncultured Methanosarcinales archaeon | reverse complement strand
ACTAATACATAAGTCCCTATTCAGTTATAACTAATACATAAGTCCCTATTCAGTTATAACTAATACATAAGTCCCTATTCAGTTTCAACCCTGTCGAGTCCAGAATATGAATGTCAGTAAGAAAATTTTTGTTATTATCTACATAATTTTTGCTCTTCTTACTTCGATTGTTATTTTTGCATCCCAGAGCATCCTCGATTCGAGTTTTTCCGACCTGGAGGAAAAAGAGGCAATCAGTAATGTGGAAAATGTACATAACATAATTGATTCCAAGGTTGTTGAACTGGATGAAACAAACTCTGCTCTTTCTTCAAGGGAAGATATCAGGGTCTTTATGCGAAGTCAGAATCCAGAAGACCTTGACGAGAGTTTATTTACTGATCTTTTTACTCTGAGCGGCTGTGACTTTATTTTTTTTGTCAATAACTCCGGAAAGATAATACATTCCCAGATTTCGGACTCAGAAAACGCAGGTAATGCTTCCAAAGACTCTATAATTTCTGAAGTTGGCCCGAAAATAAATGATGGGAGCCTTCTATGCAGAGAGGGCATGAATCCACTAAAAGGGACACTCATGCTAAAAAACGAACCTGTAATTGTTTCCTGCCGCTCTGTATCTGCAGCATCGGACAACAATGAGACAATCGGTACGATAATACTGGGGAAGAATCTGGATTCTGGTTTCGTTGAGTCTGTTCAGAATATTACTGGCTACCCGGTTTTGCTTTACAGTGCCAATAATGCGCCAGAGGATCTTCAGCGAGCCTTCTTCGAAAATGGGAACAGGGCTGTTGTAAATCCCGAAGATGGATGCGGGTCAGCAGGTTATTTTGTTCATGAAGACATTCACGGAAACCCAACCATTATGGTTTGTACTGATGTTGATGGGGTCATCCATGAAAAAGGTAGAAACACGCTCAGGTATATCGTAATTTTCCTCCTGTTTTCAGGTCTCATGGTTGGAGCAGGCTGTAAGTTTCTCCTTGACAGGGAAGTTGTGTCCCGAATTGTTGTCATTGACAAATTTGTAAAAAAAGTGGGAAAGGATGAAGACTTCTCAGAACACTGCATTATAGAGGGGGATGATGAGCTTTCAAGGCTGGCTAACGGAATAAACGGGATGATTGACCGTTTGAAACAAAGTTCTAACAAATTTAAAACCAAGGAACATGAAAAAAGGGTAATTCTAAACTCTCTCAGCGAGCTTGTAATCTTTATGGATCTTGAGATGAGAATCATCTGGGCAAACAGGGCTGCTCTGGATCATTCAGGTCTTAAGCTTGAAAACATTACTGGACACAGATACGGTGAATTCTCCCTTATGTCAGATGCTGTTTCTGGAAAGTCTCTCGCGCAAAAGGCACTTGAGTCCGGAAAAGAGGAATCTGGAGAGGTAATCACTCCAGATGGAAAAGTCTGGATGATCTGTGCAAATCTGATAAAAGATGAAAATGGAAAAGCAACAGGAATCCTGCAAACAGGGCTTGATATTACAGCGCACAAACGCTCCGAAGAAAAGCTCCTTCAGGCAAAACTGGAAGCTGAGGCTGCCAGCTGTACAAAGAGTGAGTTCCTTGCCAATATGAGTCACGAACTGCGGACGCCTCTTAACTCTATCATCGGTTTTTCGGACATCCTGCTCGAAGAAATTTTTGGAGAACTCAATGAAAAACAGTTTAAATATGTTACTAATATCTCTGTCAGTGGAAAACACCTGCTGGGTCTTATAAATGATATTCTTGACCTTTCAAAGGTAGAAGCCGGAAAAATGGACCTTCGCTACAGCACATTTTCCATTGACCCGGTTTTCGATGAGGTAAAAGCTGTTCTCTCCCCCCTCGCACAGGCAAAATATATTGAAATAGACTTTAAGTTAGATCAGGGTTTTGGAGATATTCAGGCTGACAGAAGCCGTCTTATCCAGATCCTTTATAACCTTGTAAGCAACGCGATAAAGTTTACCCCGGAAAGAGGTGGTATCTCTATCCAATGTAAAAAAAGCGGAAGCAGAGCTATTTTTTCAGTTATAGATACTGGAATAGGTATTTCTCCTGAAGACCATAAAAAACTTTTCCAGCCCTTTACTCAGATCGATTCGTCATCTTCCAGGCAATACTGCGGAACAGGGCTTGGGCTTTCTCTCGTTAAGAACCTTGTGGAACTTCATGGTGGGAAGATCTGGGTTGAAAGTGAAGCTGGAAAGGGAAGTACTTTTATATTTACGATTCCTCTCACCAGACTTTCTGAACCTCGAAAAGTCGAAACAAAAGACCTTAAAGAAGGATTGATAAATTTTGATATGAGTAATTCGGCTACTTTTCCCACGAAAAAGTATGATAAAGACCTGCGGGACGGGACTGAGCTTTCTGAGATCCGTCTTCCTGAAACGGTTCATGAAACCCGGAGTCTTGTTCTTGTAGTTGATGACGACAGAAATTCCAATGAATTGATTTCAGTTATTCTCAGGGAAGACGGATACAGTACAGCTTCTTTATATACAGGTAAAGATGTTCTGAATGTTGCAAAGAACCTGAAGCCTGATATTATTACGCTCGATATTTTTCTTCCTGATACTAATGGCTGGGATGTCATGAGGCAGCTGAAGGGTGACCCTGAGACAGCTCGCATCCCTGTACTTATCATTTCAGTGACAGACAATAACGAGCTGGGGGTTGCTCTTGGGGCAGTTAATTCTTTTACAAAACCCATTAAAAGAATCGAACTGCTGGACTCCTTAAGAGCAATCACAGGCAAATTCAAGTTTGAAGAGCCAAGGATTCTTATTATTGATGACGATGTGAACGCGGTGGAACTGCTGAGTTCAATGATTGAGTCCGAAGGCTTTGAGGTAGCAAAAGCTTATAGCGGGCAGGAAGGTCTTGGCAAACTCTTTTCCGGCCAACAGCCGGACATTCTTATTCTCGACCTGCTGATGCCGGAAATCAGCGGATTTGAGATTATTTTCCGCATGAGAGCAGACGAAAGGACAAAAGATATTCCTTTAATTGTGTGTACAGCAGCGGAGTTTACTGAGAAAAATATCAAAGAATTAAATGGCGAACTTAAAGGAAGTCTCATCTCTATTATGAAAAAGGGAACTTTCGGAAGAAAAGAATTAATTAATAGGATAAAACAATTAGCTATGCTGAAGAGGCGTGATGATGAAAGAAATTCTGATTGTCGAAGATAACCCCATGAATATGGAATTGATCCTGGACCTCCTTGAGTTTTACGGGCACCACGTAACCGAAGCAGAGGACGGAATAAAGGCTCTTGAACGCCTTGCTGAGAAAAAGTTCGATATTGTTCTTCTCGATATGCAGCTTCCAAAAATGGACGGGCTTGAGGTTCTGGATAGGATAAAAAAGAACCCAGCGACTGCAAATATCCCTGTGATAGCTGTTACAGCTCATGCTATGAAAGGAAGCGAGGAACACTTTATCGAAATGGGATGCGTGGATTATATCTCAAAACCCATAGATATTCACAGGTTCAGATCTTTGATCGACA
Organism: uncultured Methanosarcinales archaeon; assembly: GCA_964434965.1. Taxonomy (GTDB): domain Archaea; phylum Halobacteriota; class Methanosarcinia; order Methanosarcinales; family Methanosarcinaceae; genus Methanosarcina. The sequence goes on along the minus strand of CAYSWX010000048.1, from coordinate 1,414 downwards.
AATATCTGGGAGAATAAAGGATTATAGACAGATTTAAGGTAAACAGTACCAGCTCAGTTTAAATAGTAGGTACCTTTGAGTACACAACTTCTAAAAAAAATACCACACAATTTAAAGATTTATTCAACTGTCAACGATTAGATTCTAGCTTTAATTAGATTCTAGCTTTAGATAGTATTAGCAGTCCAAAGACTTTAAAACCTGCAAAACAGAGAATATCTATATAAATAAAATATAAATGTAGGTTATTTTAGCCGGAAAAGATATTTGGTCCACTGGTCACATTTAACCTTTTTTATCTTAATCCTGTGACCGGGCAATTTCAGAGTAAAAAGTGTTTATCTTACTCATTTCTATTTTCTTGGCGTCCTGTGCCGGAGGCTATAGGCTGAACCTTTTCCATTCTCTCAGCATTGACTGACGCTGGTGCCTCAGATCGTGTTTATATTTTCTCCAGCCGGCTGGACATACCTTTATAATATGAAAACAGTTCTTCACACCATTTAAGTGCGCTTTCATCAAAGCTCATTAACCGTTGATGGTCAAACTTTCCTTTTTTATCAAAGAGCACAAGTGAGCAGAAACGTTCTGTTACGACGTCTTTAAGTGTTACATTTTTGTCGCAGACATAGACTTCCACATTCTTTGATTCAAGGAGCATTTTCAGGTCTTCTAGATAGTCTTTTTTCATCCTATCAAAGACTGGTCTTGTGAGGATAAGGCACATCTCTGCTTCTTTTCTTATTAGCTCGGAATATATCTCTATATAGAGGGGATTAAAGTATGAAAGAAATATTTTTATATTCTTTGACTCCAGCAGGTTATTCTTAAAGTCCTCGGGAACTTCAAAAAGCCGGTTAAGGTCGGCTTCAAGCATAAAGTAGTTTCCTAGTTCGTCTATCCTGTTAAGGAGGTGCTCGGGAATTGCGGTAAAATCGTGGTTGATCCAGTAATCATAGTTCTCCTCGAAAACTCTAACCGTATCCAGCAGAGGTCCCATCTTCTCAACAACTATTTCTCCCATATCTGAGAGCTTGTAGGCGTTTCTTTCATCTTGCACTATCAGGCGCCCTTCTTTTAGCTTTTTGATCTGGGGCATAATCGAAGTCGAATTTACGTTAAGGGCTGTTTTTATTTCGTCGCCTGTTTTTGGTCCTTCTTCCAGCAGGAGCAATACATCTTTCCTTTTTTCAGATAGGAACGCCAGGTCAATCAGTGATATCTTCATTTTATTCCATCTCCCCTAGAAGCTTCTTAAGTATGCTGGAGCATCTCTCCTTCATCCTTCTTAGGAAGCAACCTTTATTGGCAAAAGTCCTTTCTTTCTCCCAGGAGAAAACCTTAATGGGGACTTAGTGCAACACTCATGCGCTATTTTTTAGCTAATGACTTATATTTTTTTCCAAAAAACACT
>CAYSWX010000047.1:0-17925 GCA_964434965.1 uncultured Methanosarcinales archaeon | reverse complement strand
AAAAAAAAAGAATAGATTTATTCAGGAGGATCATTAAAAAATAATTGTTAAATTTAACCTGAACCGTAAAATATCTCAGAAAGATTGTAAAGAAGAAATACATATTTATAATAATAGACAGGAAAAGGGAAGATATTTTATACAAAAAGATAATTTGATCTACTCGAATTAAAATCATTATTGAGATAATATGGATTATTCAGGAACAGGAGCTTTACTATACAAAAAAGAAAGTTCCTGAATTGAAACATAGGAGCAAATACCTATTTTTCCGGTTCTCATTCATCCAATAGGAGATTATGGCAGACCAGCCGGAAAAATGTCCAAAAGACTTACTGAAAATCCTGTATATTGATAATGAAATAGGCAGAATAGCCTGAATACACGAAAAGTAAAACTGGGAAGCCAGAAAAACATTAAAACAGTTTTATGAGGAGTCATATGGCCGGAAACCAGAAGTTTCCATCTGACCTGCTGTTTGTGGTAGGTCTCGTAATTCTTACGGATATTTTTGTACTTATTCCTGTACTTAGTGAGAGTTTTATTCGCACAGTCCTTGGCCTACCACTGGTATTATTTCTGCCAGGGTATGCCCTTGTAGCCTTACTATTTCCAACAAAAAATGGACTTGAAGGAATTGAGAGGGCAGCACTTTCTGTAGGAATGAGTGTCGCAATCGTCCCTCTTGTAGGACTTGTACTTAATAGTACATCATTCGGGATAAGAGAAATGCCTCTTCTTGCAAGCCTCTCTGTGCTTATCATCCTGACGTGTGCAGCTGCATACGTCCGCAGGAGAATGCTTCCAGAAGACAAAACCTTTGGAGTCTCTTTCAAAACTTCTACCCGTTCTCTGTTAGTTGAAGTTCTGGGAAAACCAGAGTCTTCAACAGAAAAAACCCTCAGGGTATTTCTGGCAATATCCGTTCTGGCCCTTGTAGGAACCGTGGCTTATGTAACCATCGTTCCCCACGAACATGAACCATTTACAGAATTCTATATTCTCGGGCCCGAAGGAAAAGCTGATAATTATACTACGGAGTATGTACAGGGAGAAAGTGGGACAGTCATAATAGGGGTCGCAAACCATGAACACAGAGCAGTAAACTATACACTGGATGTCAGGCTCGAAAATAAATCACTGGCTCTGCCTGAGAACCTGAGACATATACAGCTTGACGACAATACGACCCTGGAAGAACCGCTTGAGATAAAACCCTCTATTGAAGGAAAAAATATGGAGCTTCAGTTCCTGCTTTTCAATGATACCGAAAAGGAAGTACCTTATGAGGATCTGCGCCTCTGGATAAATGTTACCAAGGGGGCCTGAAGATGGAGATATATGATAATCAGGAGATGAAAACCCCTGAATACCGGGGAAAATATGTGCCTGAAAACAGGTCAGCATCAGAGCCTGCAATAAGAAACAAAGGGCTTTACCTTATTGTTCCGGTCTTAGCTATCGCCGTTGCGGAATTTATGATATATTCCGGAAGGATTATAGAAGCCATGGAGATATATGCAGCCCTCCTTATTGGGCTTTCTCTTTCCACACTATATATAAAAAACGTGGAGATCCAGAAGACCTACCAGGCCCTAATCCTGCTGCCGATCCTGCGACTTGTAAATATCTCAATGCCAGCGTTTTATGATATTACCCTTTATTTGTTTGTCTTTATCTATGGACTACTCACAATTCCAGTAACCATCGCACTCACCAGCCAGGGCTTTACAAGGGAACAACTTGGAATAACCTTCAAAAGAATAGGCATCTATATTCCACTCTCGATAGTTATCGGTCTCCTTATTGGAGTCGGAGAATACCTGATAATAGAGACAGACTACTTAATTCCTGATCTTTCAATAATCAGCCTTTTGATGCTTACCCTTGTTATGGTCTTTTTAGTAGGTCTTGTTGAAGAACTCATCTTCAGGTCAATTCTGCAGAACAGGCTTGAAGTGTTTCTCGGAAGCCGGAGAGGCATAATTATGACAAGCATCCTGTTTGGACTGATGAGTTCGGGATATGGAAACATAGTTGAAATTTTCTACGCTTTCTTAGTAAGTTTTATTATAGGATATATGTTCTACAAAACCCGAAGCCTCCCTCTGGTCGCAATGATCCACGGTTTCACAAATGTCTTTCTCTTTGGGGTTATTCCCCATCTTCTTTAAATTTATTTGTTTAGAATGTACAGCATTTTCAAGGTTTGCTCCTCCAAATATATCCCGTATCCTGTGTTGATGTTTCCTAAAGAGGAGAAAAGGCAAGAGAGTGGAAACTGAGAAAAGAAAGAACGGACAAAATAGAAAAGTGAGAAAGCAGAGCGAGATAGTAAGATTATTTTTATAATGATAAATGAATTTTTACAAATATTACTGAGCCTGTTTCAAAATTATATATTGAGCTCATCCCGAAACTCGTTTTAATATCAACTATCAGAATTACTCAGGATTGCTTTCACAATCAGAAGCTCTATTGGTCACTTAATATAATGCCCAGAGAAGTAAACTTTGAGTTTTGGGATTGACTCATTATTTGATTTTATATTATATAGAGGATTAGCATACATTTCGAAGAGCTTACTGATGCTCAATGGGCTCATATTCACTCACACCTTCCTCCACAACCGAAGGTTGGGAGGAAGAGAGTAAATGATCGTCAGATCATTAACGGAATTCTTTATGTTCTTGTTACAGGTTGTCAATGGCGAGATATGCCCAAACAATACGGATTTTACGTAACTGCTTGGAGACGACTAAAAAGATGGTCTGAAGAAGGTGTTTGGGATAGGATCCTTAATTCTCTCATAGATGACTCTTATCAGAATGGACAACTCTCCCTTGAAATTGTTACAATAGATAGCAGTTTTGTAGAAGCAAAAAAGGGGAGAAAGTGTAGAATATAATGGATTCAAAAAGAGAAAAGGAATAAAGATTCATGCAGCTGTAACCTCAGAAGGTCTTCCATTAAGCATTGTTATTGGTTCTGGAACAGAATATGATCCTTATAGGTTTGAAGAGACTATTGGAGCAATAAAGGTTAGGGCTGGATACAGACCAATAACAAGACCAGAAGAAATAGTAGCAGATTCAATTTACGATGATACGCAGGTACGAGAGTACCTGCGCAGGAGAAGAATCAAAGCTTCTATTCCTGAAAACAAAAGAAACAGAAGGAGAAGAAAAAGAGGAAGACCTAGAAGATTTAGTAGAGAATCGTATGCGAAAAGATCAGCAGTAGAAAGGTTTTTCTCAAGGATAAAAACAGGATTCAGAAGAATTATCATAAGGTATGAAAGATTGGACAGAATATTCAGGGCATTAGTGATAATAGCAACATTCTGTATTTATTGGGAAAAGCTACAGGAGAAGTTTTGAAACGAGCTCACTAACAAAAATATTATATATCGATGCTTTACGTTCAAGAGATGGAAGAGCCCTCAAAAAATTAGAAGAGAGCTACAAGCTTGTAAAGAATAACTGCACCGAAAGAAAAAAGGAGCGGAAGGATTCCCATATTCAAAGAAGTTTTCACAGAATCATCCCAATTCTTTGACAGGGGAAGGAAATCTCTGAGAAGTAACAGTAGAATCAATGCCGCTACGGCTACTGATGCGCCTTCATGAACTCCTGGCGTGGTAGTAATTTTTAGTGCACCAGAAGAAGCAGAAGTTGATGAAATTAAACTAAGCGTATTTAGAACTCCTTTAGTTGATTGACGTATAAAAGAATCAAATGTGCAATCAGATATAAAAACCCTCTCCCTTTAATTCCCTGAACTTAAACAAAAAAGTAAAGATAGAATTAAAAAAGACGGTGGGGGATATTGATTTTTGAAACATTTTTGACAACTGAGTCGAATAAAAAAGTTAATATATAAATATCAAACACATGGGAGATCAGTTATAGCTTTTAGATATGCTTTGGATTCGAAAACATATAATACTATTTTTGTCTGTAAAAAACTGGAAGTATACATTACAACAATGCATACCCTGTAAAATCCTCCAGAATAGAATAATTAGCATATTATCAAAAAGGAGATTAAAAAAGACTTTTGATCAGATTAGATAATTTTTAAATCAGATTACTGTTATATAAAATTATTATTGTAGAGGATTGGCAGTGAAAAACAGTATTATAGAAGGATCAAAAAGAAATATCAAGAAAGGCAGTACGAAAATAATGGCAAAGGACTGTAGATGCAGACTCAGGACAATCTATGGGAAAATGGATGCGAAAAGTTAAGTAGATTTATCAAAAAAAATAAGAGAAGAAGCAGATAGATAGATAAACCAAATCAGTTAAATAATTATAAAGTGTATTCAAACTAAAAAATTCATATAGTTACTAAACTGAAGGGAGTGAGTACAGGCATAGGGAAATAGCAATTGTCCCGGGCAAAATGGAACAATAAATAGTATGGTAGTCCGGAACAGAAAAACAAACACATACAGTAAATATACTTAAAATATTAAATGTGTTTTGATCCCGTTCGAAATATATCGAATGAATGTAGTATACGAAAAGGGGAACAATATGAATCCAAAACAATTCAAGATCCATGATTCTTCCAAGATTTACGGCAACTCCGTGATTGGAAAAGATACAGTGGTTCTGGAAAAAGTAATACTAGGGTATCCAGAACACAAAGTCCTCATGGAAATTCTCACAAAAAATATGGAAATAGAGGACTTCGATTTTCCTGGCTGCACTATAGGCCCAAACTCGATAATCAGAGCAGGTTCTACAATATTCTCCAGTGTAAAAACTGGGAGAAACTTCAAAACCGGACATAATGTAATGATCAGGGAAAACACACAAATAGGAGACAATGTACTTATCGGAACGAACGTTATCGTAGATGGAAACGTAAAGATAGGGAACAACGTCAGTATCCAAGGAAACGTATATATTCCAACGAATGTGGTTATCGAAGACAATGTATTTATTGGACCATGTGCTGTTCTTGCCAATGATAAATATCCTATCCGTAAGAAGTACGAACTTAAAGGCCCTGTTTTGAGAAAAGGAGCATCTATCGGAGCTAACGCGACTCTACTCCCAGGAGTGGAGATAGGAGAAGGAGCAATGGTTGCCGGTGGAGCACTTGTAACAAAAGACGTGCCCCCATGGAAACTGGCTCTCGGTGTGCCTGCCAAAATACAGGAACTCCCCGAAGATCTCAAAAAATTGAATATCATATAAGATATTGAAAAATAGAAAGAAGTTAAATAAAGAATTATTAAGATTAATAAGATATTGAAAAATCAAAAGAAGTTAAATAAAGAATTATTAAGATTAATTAATAAGAGGTCCGAAAATGATCCCAATCGCCAAACCCCTGCTGGGCAAGGAAGAGATTGATGCAGTAACGAAGGTCCTGAGCTCAGGTATGATTGCACAGGGACCAAAAGTAGATGAATTTGAGCTTGCTTTTTCCGAGCACATGGGCTGTGAATATGCAGTTACTGTAAACTCCGGTACTGCAGCTCTGCACATCGCACTTCTCGCCCACAACATTGGAAAGGGAGCAGAAGTAATTACAAGTCCTTTTACATTTATTGCCACTGCAAACAGCGTCCTTTACACCGGAGCAAAACCTGTTTTTGCAGACATCAAACCGGATACATACAACATAGACCCTGAAAAAATTAAGGAAAAGATCACTTCAAAAACAAAAGCCATTATTCCTGTCCATCTTTACGGGCAGTCGGCCGATATGAAAGCCATAATGGAAATCGCTGAAGACCACAAACTTGTCGTGATAGAAGACGCCTGCCAAGCCCATGGTGCAGAATGTCTTGGGAAGAAGGTAGGCAGTTTCGGGACAGGAGCATTCAGCTTTTACCCGACAAAAAACATGACTACAAGCGAAGGCGGAATAATTACAACCAATGACAGGGAAATTGCAGAAAAATCAAAGATGATCAGGGCACATGGCTCTAAAGTCCGTTACCTGCATGAAATGCTGGGCTTTAACCTGCGCATGACTGACATTGCAGCCGCGATTGGACTTGTACAGCTAGGAAAACTGGATGGGTTTAATGCTGCCAGGCAGAAAAATGCAGCCATGCTTTCAGCCGGACTTAAAGGTGTTTCAGGGATTGTGCTCCCAATAGTAAAACCCGGCTGTACTCACGTTTTCCACCAGTATACAATAAGAGCTACACAGAGAGATAAACTGGCAGATTTCCTGAAAGAAAAAGGCATAGGTACAGGAGTTCATTACCCGATACCCATCCACAAACAACCCTATTACAAAGAACTGGGTTACAGGGATTCCCTGCCTGTTTCGGAGAAAGCAGTAGAAGAAGTTCTTTCCCTTCCCGTACATCCGGCTTTATCCAGAGACGATGTACAGAAGATAATTGAGGGAGTCAAAGAATTCTATGCAAAAGCTTGATTAATTTCCAGGCAGTGACCGCATTTTTAAAACAGGAAGTGAAACCTTGATCAGAGTAGGAGTAATAGGCACAGGTGCCATGGGTCAGAATCACGTCAGAATCTACAGCGAGATGGAGGGCGTGAAGCTTGCCGGAATATCGGATGTAGACCAGAACAGGGTCGAAGCCATGGCTGCCCAGTTTAAAACGAAAGCCTTTACAGATTACAAAAAAATGTTTGCTGAAGGCCTTGATGCAGTAAGTGTTGTTGTGCCCACAAAACTGCATAAACAGGTAGTCCTTGATGCCCTGGAAGCAGGCCTTCATGTTCTTGTTGAAAAACCAATTGCAGACACGGTTGAAAATGCAGACCTCATGATTGAAGCTGCAAAAAAAGCAGGAAAAGTACTCATGGTAGGTCATATTGAACGTTTCAACCCTGCAGTCATAAGGCTCAAAGAGATCATAAATTCAGGAATTCTGGGCAAGATAGTATCTATTTCCACAAGGAGAGTAGGTCCCTATAACCCGAGGATAAGAGACGTTGGCGTAATTATGGACATCGGTGTCCATGATATAGATATCATCTCATATCTTTACGGCAAGAAGATAAAAGGGGTTTACGCCATTGCAGGTGCAGATATACACTCTTTTGAAGACCATGCCTCAATTATCCTGCGTATGGACCACAACTTTGCAGGTGTTGTAGAAACTAACTGGCTGACTCCTCATAAGGTAAGGCATCTGACAGCAATAGGGGTCAAGGGTGTAGCCTATCTTGACTACATTGACCAGACTGTTGAGCTACATGACAACGGCTGGATAAGAAAAGCAAAAGTCGAGCCAAGTGAACCACTGAAAAACGAACTTACCTATTTCATAGACTGTATTCAGACAGGTAAAGAGTCCAGCCCCTCTGGTGAAGAAGGAAAACACGCGCTTGAAGTAGCAATGTCAGCCATCAGGTCTTACGAAGAAGAAAGACTGATTGAAGTAGGGAAATAAACCACACAAAAGATAAATTGTAAATGAAACAAAAATCCAAAAACCTCAGGGAAAAAGAGAAGAATATTTTAAAAAACAATATCGGAAAGTGATAATTATGAGCAAATTAGAAAAACTTCTAAAGGAACGCGGCTCTATAAAAAAGATAGGTGTGCTTGGCATGGGATATGTAGGAATCCCTGCTGCTGTCCTTTTCGCAGATGCTCCTTGTTTTGATAAAGTCCTCGGCTTCCAGCGCAGCTCAAAAAGCTCAGGATACAAAATTGATATGCTCAACAGGGGAGAAAGCCCACTCAAAGGAGAAGAGCCGGGTCTTGAAGAGCTTATTGGAAAGGTTGTAAAAGCAGGCAAGTTCGAGTGCACACCTGATTTCTCAAGAATCTCCGAACTTGATGCAGTTACACTTGCAATTCAGACTCCTTTTGCAAATCCCAAAGATCTGGAACCCGATTTCAGCGCCCTTATAGATGGGATCAGAAACGTAGGAAAATACCTTAGACCGGGTATGCTTGTAGTCCTTGAATCCACAATTACTCCCGGAACAACCGAAGGAATGGCAAAACAGATCCTTGAGGAAGAATCCGGATTAAAAGCAGGCGAAGATTTTGCTCTTGCGCACGCCCCTGAAAGGGTGATGGTAGGCAGGCTTCTGAAGAACATAAGGGAACATGACAGAATCGTGGGTGGAATTAATGAAGCAAGCACAAAGAGGGCTGTTGAGCTGTACTCACCCGTGCTCACTGTCGGGAAGGTAATTCCAATGAGTGCAACTGCAGCCGAGGTTACAAAAACCGCAGAAAACACATTCCGCGACCTTCAGATTGCAGCAATCAACCAGCTTGCCCTTTACTGTGAAGCTATGGGTATAAATGTCTATGATGTCAGGACAGGAGTTGACAGCTTAAAAGGTGAGGGTATTACAAGAGCTATCCTCTGGCCCGGAGCAGGAGTTGGAGGCCACTGCCTGACCAAAGACACATACCACCTGGAAAGGGGAGTTAAGATTGGAAAGGGAGAACTGGACTATCCTGAAGGTGCAGATTCTATCTACGTGCTTGCAAGAAAAGTCAATGACTTCATGCCTACACACATGTATAACCTGACTGTTGCAGCCCTTGAGAGGCTTGGTAAGAAGATGAAAGGCTCAAAGGTTGCAATGCTCGGATGGGCATTTATTAAAGACTCAGACGATGCCAGAAACACACCTTCAGAGCCATACAGGAACCTCTGCCTGAAAGCCGGGGCAAGCGTTATGGTACACGACCATTACGTTGTCAATTATCCTAGTGTTGAGATTTCGGATAACCTCGAAGAGGTTGTAAAAGGCGCAGACGCTGTAGTGATACTTGCAGGGCACAGTGCGTACTCTGGCTTGAAAGCTGATTGGGTAAAGAAGATAACTGCAAAAGCAAACCCGGTTATTGTTGACGGAAGAAATGTCATTGAGCCGGATGAATTTATTGGAAAGGGGTTTGTTTACAAGGGGATTGGGAGGGGAGACAAAAACTCACATAAAATTAAATGAAGGGGAAAAATTCCCCTTTTTAAAACATTAATTTGTCTTTTATATTTGGGAAATAAGGCGAAAATTATGTTTGACAAACTTAAGGAAAACGAAGAACTCTGGGATCTCTTTACAAGGAAAGAAGAGTACAGCGTAACCTTTCGCGACGCTTATGAGAGATTCCCTTATTATCTGAGCAGTCACAGGAATATTTTTGAGCCAAGGGTTTCTGAATTTCTGGTAGAAAACGGGCTGAAACCGCAGTATCCGGACGGAAAGAAGTTTGCTGTCTGCCTCACACATGACATCGATGCGATTTACCCGTCACGTCCGATTGTCGATTCTGTCAAAGCTCTTGCCAAAGGGAAACTTGTCGAAGCAATGAAAGCTCCTTTCTCAAGAGTTAACAGGAAATGGAACCCTTGCTGGAACTTCAGGGAAATACTTGCTCTGGAAGAAAAGTATGATGCAAAATCCAGTTTCTATTTTCTTGCCCTGACCCCTGAAGAAATGGACTTTAATTACAATATTAAAGATCTTGAGTCCGAACTTGGATTTATATCCGACAGCGGATGGGAAGTTGGCCTGCATGGTGGGCACGAGTCTTACAACAGCCTGGAAGATATCAAAGAGAAAAAAAGGCGGCTTGAGGAAACTTTAGGAAAAAAGGTTATAGGGTACAGAAATCACTACCTAAGGTTCAGAGTACCTGATACATGGGAATTACTGAGCAAAGCAGGCTTCAAATACGATACCACACTCGGATATTCGGATTGCGCAGGCTTTAGAAATGGGATGTGCCATCCTTTCAGACCTTTTAATTTAAATGAGGGGCGCCAGATCGATATTATGGAGATCCCACTGGTGATTATGGACCGTTCACTTTTGAGAGATTACATGCGCCTTAATGTTAAGAAAGCCTGGGAATGTACGAAGCATCTCATCAATACGGCTGAGAAATATAATGGTGTGATCACCATCCTCTGGCATAATAACACATGCATTGAGGGAGAGACTCTTAAATATTACGAAAAAGTTATTGAGTACTGCGCCGGGAAAAATGCCTGGATTACCAGTGGAGAGGAAATATATAACTGGTGGACCAGTCAGGTTGAATCCGGGATCTAAATAAATGTTGATATATTACTACTGAAGAATTACTACTGAAGAATTACTACTGAAATCATAGTTACTAAATAAAAAGGAAAACAACATCAACATCGGCAGCTTGAAGAAAACTCTTTTTTGCAGGAAATACGGCTGTCTTAAGTGATTAATCTGGTTGATGTTGACAGAAAGGGTTTGAGCTGTTAAAGAGTTAACAGTGACTTTCTGTTGAAATATTAATAATTATTTTACCCGTTAGAGATAACTATAGTTCTCTGGTAAGCGAGAATTACAGGTTGTCACTACTGGGAAAAGGGTGCTGTTGAGCCATATGAGTATATAAAGGATAATTTGTGTATATGGAATTGGAAAGGGAGAGAAAAAGGCATCGGGTAAAAAATCGTTAAAAATTGAGGGGTACTGAAATTATGAAGATTTAAGGTTTTAATAGGAAAATGTACCCGTAGGACTTAAACAGTCCGCTTCCGGAGCTAAAAGTTTTCAGTTACCTTGCCCAAAAACGACTTCCTTCAATAGGGTACCAGCTATGGATGAAAAGGCAGCAGAATCAGTAGAAAAGCCATCAAATAGTGAAAAAAAGGCAAGTTTTGTATCTGATGTACTGACACTCGCAGGAGGAACAACTTTTGCTCAGATCCTTACGATTCTGGCAGCCCCTGTTCTGACCCGCCTTTACGGACCTGAGGATTTTGGAGTCTGGGCCCTGTATGTATCCATCACCAGCATTATAAGCGTTATTTCATGCCTGAGGTATGACTATTCTATAATGCTGCCAGAAGCAGACAAGGAAGCAGTAAACCTTTTAGTTCTTAGCATCCTCGTAGCTCTGTCTGTAACCGTCTTAACCGTGCCGTTTATCTGGTATTTCAAAGCCCAGATAGTTGACCTTTTAAATGCCCCTCAAATAGAGAGCTATCTCTGGCTTGTACCTCCGTTCGTGTTCGTAAATGGAATTTTTCTCGCGCTGAATCACTGGAACTCAAGAACGAAACTCTTTAAGAGGTTGTCTTTCTCAAGGATTTCCAGTTCAGTTTCTACAACCGCGACCCAGATAGCCCTCGGGCTTGCGGGAAGACCCCCAACCTCAGCCGGTTTAATTGGCGGCAGCCTTGCAGGACAGTCTGTAGCTACGTTTGTGCTTGGAGGACAGATATGGAGAGATGACAGAAACCTGATAAAAAAGAGCCTGAGCTGGAAAATGATATATGAAGGAGCTATACGGCACCGCAACCTTCCACTTATAGACAGCTGGTCTGCCCTTATGAACTCTATCTCCTGGCAGCTTCCGGCTTTTCTCCTTTCAGCTTTTTTTACTCCAGCAGTAGTTGGCTTTTATTCCCTTGGGTTCCGCCTGCTCCAGCTACCAATGAGTTTTATTGGCAGTTCGATTTCACAGGTATTTTACCAGAGGGCATCAAGAGCTGTATCTGAGGGAACTCTTAGCACTCTTGCCGAAAGTGTTTTCAGGATGCTTGTAATTATAGGCATGTTTCCGATATTGATTCTCACAATTGTTGGAGGAGACGTCTTTACCGTGATTTTCGGAAAGGCCTGGACAGAAGCAGGTGTTTACGCCCAGATCCTGAGCCTCTGGGCTTTTATATGGTTTATTTCCTCCCCTTTAAGCACGATATACCTGGTTGTAGAAGAACACCATTTCGGCTTCAGTTATAACTTTTTCAACCTTACAACCCGCTTTCTGTCCCTTACAATTGGTGGTATTCTCGGAAGCGCACGTCTAGCCCTTATCCTTTTCTCCGCATCGGGAATTATAGTGTATGGATACATGTGCCTGAAAATGATGTATTACTCAGGAGTAAAGACCTCAAAAACCCTGAAAATAGTATTCTCAAACCTGGTCCTCTTTATCCCTGCAGGAGCATTCCTGGTAGCCCTGAAGATTGCAGAAATAAATCAGACCGTCCTTGTTATAGTTTCAGGTTTGATCATCTGCGTATATTATTTGTATATATTACAAGCCGATAAACAGGTAAAAGAGATAATAGGTGAATTCAAATCTCCATGAAAAACATAAAAAGTATGACATTTCAACAGGTAATTCCTCAAAAATCAATTTCCCCAACAGCCTTAGAGAATGCGATAATCTTGAAGTCAAGTCAATCTGGAACTGAAGAAATTTCGATAATGAAGAGAAGGCACTGACCCCTGGGAGGGAAAAAATTCAGGGCTTGAAAGCGGGCTTAGAGAGAGTTAGATTTAACTGAAAATCTACCCACTTTTAAATTATAATTATTTCCACTCCGGAAGAATCAAAAAGAAAATACAGAAAATTTAAGGCGCGCAAAATTGAAAAAAACAATTATTAGTGTGCCGGAATTTTTATCAGTATATATTTTGCTCAGCTTTATTCAGGTAATAACTTTTGATTTAATAAGGGATAATTCGCGTTCTATGGTTGAGATCCTTTCATCAAGATGAGACTTGAGACCCTCACGGCTAACTCGGATTTCAGATGTGATTTCCACCCTGGCCAGATCGATTTTATTGCCCAGCACATCAATCTTCCCGCCAAATGAATCCACTTTTCCGCCAAATACATCAATCTTCCCACCAAGAGAATCAATCTTTCCTCCCAGCACGTCGATCTTCCCGCCGAGAAAATCCACTTTCCCCCCGAGTGAGTCCATTTTCCCGCCGAGTGAGTCCATTTTCCCGCCGAGAGAATCCATTTTTCCACCAAGGACATCAATTTTCCCGCCGAGAAAATCCATCTTCTGGCATATGTTTGAATTCATTTCTCGGATATACCGCGCAGCTACATCCATTCTCTCATATGTTGCTGTTGTCAGGTCTTCGTCTCTGATAAGCTCAAATATTTTATATTCACCAGTTGGCTTTTTGTAAATCACCTCAATATTTTCTACCCGGATAGGATATTGAGTGACATTAATTTTTTTGAGCAATTCGCTAATAGCGGCTTCGTCTCCCTCACAGACAACCTGCACCGTTCCATCATCAAGGTTTTTAACATATCCATTGAGGTTCAGATTAAAAGCAATCTCATCAATAAAGTCTCTAAAACCTGCTTTTTGGACTCGGCCATATACTTTGATCTCGGCACGCTTCTGCATATGAGACTTATTTTGCTTAAGAGAAGATAAACTTTATTATCCCGAATTGTACCACCCGAATTTTGCTTTGGGATCGCAGGAAATCGAAGATTTTCTGGGAGTTGCGATGTAATCGCAACAGCACAAGGTCTGTTTCACTCGCTGCGCTCGCTCAAGCAGACTAATTCAGGGGTGAATTAAACAAATTCTTGCATGAGCTGCGCTCAAGAGGACTAATTTAGAAGTTATAGAGTGAGTCTCAAGCGAGAGGATTAATGTATGGAGCAGAATTATATATCTCATTACTAAGTTTCAAAAATCGATTTTTGTTTTCCCCAGTCCCGGAAGATGTTAAAAAATAAAAAATGAAGTGATAAAATAATAAAAATTAAGATGGTTTATGACACAAATTTGATATTAGATTCGATATTAAAACAGGTTAAACCATTGGTTTTTGTGAGCCAGCTGATGTGAGATCGACCTGTTTAACGAATCCATGTATGTTTCCTTCAACTCTGAACCAATTTACGAATTTATTCAGACCTTTAGTGATATTGAATAATGGGCTGTATCCTATCATCTTATTTCCGAGATCAACAGCTGCCAGTGTATCTTCAGCATCTCCTTTTTGCTTACCTGAATAAATTACTTCAGATGTGGAACCGGTAATGGACCTTAAGTTTTCTATCAGGTCATTTACACTAATCCGGTTTCCTCCACCGATATTCAAAACCTTTCCATTGGTTACTTTGTTGTTGAGAAGCCTTTTGTTCGCTTCTACAACGTCGTCGATGTAGGTGAAGTCTCTGGTCTGTTCTCCGTCACCAAAAACAGTAATAGGTTCATTTGCGAGCATTTTTCGGGTGAAGATTGAGATTGCGAGGTCAGGCCTCATTCTTGGGCCGTATACGGTAAAATAACGTAACGAAGTGGTGGGAAGACCATATACTTCATAAAATACCCTGCAGTAGTGCTCTGCAGCTAATTTGCTGACACCATACGGAGATACGGGCTCAGTTGGATGCTGCTCATCAAAAGGCAGATATTTTACTTTACCGTAAACAGAAGAAGATGATGCATTGATAACCTTTTTTACACCCGCATCAAGAGAAGCTTTGAGCACATTCAGGGTGCCCAGTACATTTACATCGTTTGGTTTAAATGGGTCTTCAACTGAGATCCTGACACCTGCCTGGGCAGCTTCATGGTAAACATAGTCTACTGTGCTGTCAATGATATCTTTCATTCTTGAAAGATCGGTAATATCAGCATTGATAAAAGTGGCATTTCCACTGTTAAGGACAATATCTATATTTTTCATTTTAAGGTCAACAGAATAGTAAGGATCAAGATTATCAACAATAATGATCTCATGACCATCTTTTGCAAGTTTTTCTGCGATATGAGAGCCTATGAAACCTGCACCACCTGTAATCACTATTTTAGACATTATCAGATCAACTCTTTGTAAAGCTTGACCGTATTTTACGGCATTTTTTCGGAGGATTCTCAATTGTTCTCAATTACTTTTCTTCTTCCTTTTTTCCTGACTATTCAGAGAGAAATTAGAAAGTAATTTTGAATGTTACCTGGCAAGCTTGAGAGTCCTTTTATTCTGGAGCCTGACATCCCTTAGAGGAGGGATCTGTTGTAGATTGATGTTTCACATCGCAGTCAGGAAGGAACCTACTTTTTTATTGGAGTGCCCCTTTTACACCCGAATTTTCCTGTTTTTTTGTTAATGGCCGGGAACTCCTGCTCATAAGCAGTTCTTTGTCCATTCAAACAACCCCAAATAATAGACTGATTATTAAATAAAATTAAAAGGTCTTGGCGATATATAAAGGGAGTGGTAAAAATAGAAATTGAGCTATAGATATTAAAGAACTAATTAAATAAAGATCGATAAATAAATTTGAGTAAATACTCAAGTTGAATGCCTGAACAACCAGGAAAGAAAAACAATTAAACAAGTTCGGCTCTCATAGTCAGTCCTGCAAATTGGCAGGACTACAATAATTTTCTGAGGATAATGCACACATCTTCAAGGCAAGGGAGACCTTCAGAAAATGTGTCCGGAGTTGGAGCATGAACTTCCAGGAAAAAATAATAAGACTGAAACTAAGAAAAAACTGCAAGCTGAAAGTCAAAGCCGGTCATAAGGTAAAAGCATATGGACTTCTGGCTCCCTTGGAACACAGTTTTTCAGAATTCCTATTGACCTGTGTCATACAGGACCTAAATTTAAGATCCAACCTGCCTGAATTTACAAGCTAAAGACCTATTCAGTAACCTCTGCCTTAAAGTATTGAATAAGCCCGTGCCCGCCTCAGTTACTTTAAATGCATGATAAGACCAGATATCGAATGCAAGAGAATTACGGTAAAAGACATAAAAACTCCGACAAGAGTGAGCAGGATCATCAGCATGGTAGGCCCGAAGTGAAGGCTCCAGCCGAGATAAAAATTCCGTAGAAAAGTGAGCCCCGTGTACAACCCAACCGCCCCGAGAAGAAAACCGGGCAGTGTAAAGTATAAGAGAGGTTTACTGAAGAGAGGTTTACTGTATTCCATATCCTTGATGATCTTTAATAGAACAGTAAGCCCGTGCGTTATCGGATGTTCAGTCGAGCCGTCAACGTCATACCTGACACCTATTGGCACCTATTTTACCCTTAACCCATACCTGCCTGCATCTGCAAGCATCTCGCTTTCTATTGCCATGTCCTTGCTCATTGAAGCGGAAAGTGTCCTTTATTGAAGCGGAAAAGGCGCGAAACCCGCTCTGTGAATCGGTAATTTTTATGCCGGAATTCACAACCGTGGCTTTGCCAAGAATAGTCTGGTCTATGCGACGGTAAGCGGGTGTGTCCGTGGCATGACCATTCAAATAACGGCTCCCATTTACCATATCAGCTTCGCCTTTGAGGATTGGGGCAACGAGCTTCGGGATATCCGCAGGGTTGTGCTGGCCGTTCGAGTCCATTGTTACTATAATATCTGCACCCTCGGCTGCTGCAAACCCGGTCTTAAAAGCCATGCCCCTGCAAAGGTTCGGGGAATGCACGATTACCTCAGCTCCTGCAAAAAAGGAGCATAGGGAGCCAATTTTGTTCCATACTTTCATGCCAAGAAAAAAACTGAGAACATCTAAATCATCTATAACTCACACATTTCCTCTCCTTCAGAAAGTCCAAACTTTTCTGCTTTTTCCGACATATCCTGCAGTTTTGACATGCTCCATTCCAAGCTTTGATAGAGGAATGAAAATAATAGCATACCTCAACCCAACCTCCCACATAATCCAGAAGTATTCTTCATTTTGTGCCATCTCCCTGTATATATAATATAGATCAAAATTCACTGTAGTTTGAAATCACACCTTATTATAGATAACCTCGATTATATCATAAAGTATCCTTTTGTTAGGAGTGCAGACTAGTTTCCCAAAAATTAACATAGTTTGCACCTTTTTCCCCATAAAATATTAAAAAAGCACTTTGTTAATATTGCTTCGAAAATCCTTATAACATATGGAAATTAATTTGAGAAGGTTAAGTTCAAGATATCTTATAAAATTTTTTACAAACTATAAAAAAACAAGATTATAATTAAAAAGAAAATAATCAAAAAAAGCAAGATCGATAGATAATAATTACAAACCAAATAACTTAAATAATTACAAGATGTTTTTATTTAAAAATTAATAGAGTTGTGAAGTCCCTCAACCGGCCTGAAAAAAATAAAGTGAGGCAAATAGATGAACCTGATAAAAACTAAGATAAAAGACACTTTAATTCTTGAACCAAATGTGTTCAACGATGGCCGAGACAATTTTTTTGAAAGTTATAATAAAAAGACACTGGAATCTTTAATCGGAAAAGAATACAACTTCGTCCAGGACAACGAATCCAAATCTTCATATGGTGTTATCAGGGGACTTCATTATCAATTAGCCCCTTATAGCCAGACAAAAATTGTAAGAGTTCTGGAAGGCAGAGTATATGATGTTGCCGTAGACCTGAGAAAGGACTCACCAACTTTTGGAAAATGGGTAGGAGTAGAACTCTCCGGCGAAAACAAAAAACAGTTTTTAATTCCAAAAGGCTTTGCTCACGGTTTTTCCGTCCTGAGCGAAACTGCCGTTTTTGCCTACAAATGTGACGAATACTATCACCCGGAAGCCGAAGCCGGTATCATCTACAACGACCCCTCACTAAATATTGACTGGAAAATACCTGAGAAAGATGCAAAACTTTCAGAGAAAGATAATATCCTGCCGGAATTAAAAAACGCCAGAATGAATTTCTGATTACTTGAAATGTTCCCCTTAAAAATTATCCATACCTCCATAAAAAAAGGTGACCGAATTGAAACTGCTGGTAACAGGCGGCTGCGGATTCATAGGCAGCAATTTTATCCGTTATATGCTGAAAAAATATCCGGGCTATCAAATTGTAAACCTCGACAAACGGACCTACACCGGAAATCCCGCAAACCTTGAAGACCTTGAAGACAACCCGAACTACTCTTTTGTTAAAGGCGATATCTGTGACCCTGTGATTGTCAATGAAATCATGAAAAAAAAGGCCACGATTTCCGGTACTCCCTTGAAGGCAGTAAACTGGAAAAAATGGGTTGGAAACCCAAGTATAATTTTGATACCTCTCTGGAACAGACAGTCAAATGGTATATGGAAAACAGATTATGAAAATGAGCTATATAAGGGAACATGGCAAATTTAATTATAAGTTGAATTCAGAATTTATTAGAAATTTAAAAAAGGAATGGAGTGAAAGGGTTGCCCAAAGTTGCATTAATAACAGGAAT
>CAYSWX010000046.1:0-18914 GCA_964434965.1 uncultured Methanosarcinales archaeon | reverse complement strand
TTTTAACTTTATTTTTTACTAATCGTGCTTTTCTAACTTCATTCATCCAAAAAAAGCAGCAGAAGTTTTATTATATAATTTAAGGAATACCTCAAAGTTTATATGTATAAATAATTTTGGGAAGCTAGAGATTTTTGCAATCAAGTTTTACTATATTATCTAGTTGATAAAGTCAGGCGTTTTAAATATAAGAAGTTTATAAGTATCAGGTATGTATTAAGCCTTGGCTTCTACATATTATTTAATGAGCGGGTAACTTGTTGCCAATGTTAATTATTCTGGGCACTCAAAGTGCCTTGTTTTAACAGGTCTTTGTTTTGCACCTGTGTATGTAGTCGGATGGCTCGGAAATATAATATAGGGAATTTTGAAAGACTGATCTGTACGCAATATATACCATAAAATGTGTGAATAAATAGATGCTATTTTGAGCTGTCTATTCAAAATAACAGGTCTATATAATAAAACATTATTAAATGCCAGAATTTGTGTAAAGGTCTATACCATAAAATGTTGGCATCAAGTCAACTCAGCTTCCCTTCTAAGTTGCTTCATACGGTTTTCAATATATAGTGCGTATTCTACCTTATCAAGCCCAAACTCTTTACCCGCTTGCGTTATCACATAATAGGGTAATAGCTGTTTAGGTCGCAATTCAAGGTCTTCTACTGTCTTTATTGGACCACATGGAAATTTACCATAGGCTCCATATGTTGAATTTTTCCAACCCTTTTCAGGCTAAACCCATGCCTGATTCTTTGTAGATATTGGAAATATGCTTCTATTCTTTCTGTGTAATCTTGTACCTGTAAAGACCATTAGGACCCTTTTTAGCTAACCGCTGTAAGGAAGTTTAATTACTTTTCCATTCTTCTTGTGGATCTTTTGATAACGTGACATTGCACTGGAAATTAAGGTATATTGAACACCTGTGATTCTTTCAATGTCGCGTGTAGTCAGTGGTTCTTCTGAATTTATTAATGCTTCAAGAATACGGAACTTTAGAAAATTTGCTTGCAATAATATCCTAACTTATATGTGGTTTTTCGCTTCCAGTATCCATAAAAGGAGATCTCAAGAGCCAGGGATATGTAAGTGAGTCAATCCCAAAACTCAAAGTTTACTTCTCTGGGCATTATATTAAGTGACCAATAGAGCTTCTGATTGTGAAAGCAATCCTGAGTAATTCTGATAGTTGATATTAAAACGAGTTTCGGGATGAGCTCATTTAATCTTTTTTCGCATATCCTTGGGTATCAAATCATAGGCAAGAAAGTTATCAAAGATTTTAGGTATCATGTTTGGAATAATAGGCACGCATGTAAGCAGTTCATTGTAAAATATTGCTAACTTGGTTCTCTTCCGTATGACCTCACTTATTTTAGCTCATTCTCAAAATAATCTACGCCAAATAAGCTACTATACCTGAGATAAAATAATCTCTTGTTAAACTCTCCAAGCTTGAACTGCTCCTGTAGCTTTATATCTTCATGAAGCGGATAATTAAGTATAGATTGTTTTTAAGAGACAGAATATGCCAAGAGAGAC
Source organism: uncultured Methanosarcinales archaeon (assembly GCA_964434965.1). Lineage (GTDB taxonomy): Archaea > Halobacteriota > Methanosarcinia > Methanosarcinales > Methanosarcinaceae > Methanosarcina. The sequence continues at coordinate 17,366 of CAYSWX010000046.1, read as the reverse complement.
TATAATAGGTAATGGCAGTTTGGCTATCGCTTTTGATAGGGAATCAAGAATCAGGGATCTATATTATCCCCAAATCGGCCTGGAGAATCATGTAGGAGGCCATATTTTTAGGAATGGCATTTGGGTAGATGAAAAATTCAGATGGGTCGATGGTAGCTGGGATATTAAGATGGAATACATGCCAGAAACCCTGGTCAGCAGGACCAGAGCTAGCCACCCGGAGTTTGGCATCACTATAGAAACTAATGAAGGAGTCCATAATTATTTGGATGCTTACCTTAAGAAATTGATAATTCATAACAACGAGGATTCACAGAGGAAAGTCAGGATCTTCTTCAGTCATGACTTTCACATATACGGCGACGATTTTGGCGATACCGCAATGTATGACTCTGACCTAAACTCTATAATCCATTATAAGCGTAAACGCTACTTCCTTATTGATGGTATCACTAGTCAAGGCAAAGGGATATATCAGTTTGCTACCGGAGTCAAAGAGATACCCGGTATGGCAGGCACCTGGGTAGATGCGGAGGATGGACTACTGGGCGGATTCCCCATTTCCCAGGGATCTGTAGACTCGACGATTTCTTTTGAGCTTGATCTGGCGCCCCAGTCATATGAATTACTCTATTACTGGATAGCCTGTGGTCAGGACTTAAATGATGTCCAGAATCTGGACTCCAGGATTAAAAGGACTGGCGTAGAACAACTGCTCCTGGAGACTGAAAACTATTTTGCCGCTTGGGTGAACAAGAAGGGATTAAACCTTAACATTTTGCCCAGCGAGATAACAAGAATGTTCAAGGAATCATTGCTGATAATGAGAGCAGGCATGGATAACGGCGGTGGCATAATTGCCTCATGTGATTCAGATAACCTTCAATTCAATAGAGATACCTATGCATATATCTGGATGAGGGATGGAGCTCTCATAGCCAATGCCTGGGACTTGGCAGGCTTTCAGGATGTCTCCAGACTATTTTTCCAGTTCTGCAATAAGACGATAACTACTAAGGGGTATTTCCATCACAAGTATGCCCCAGATGGCTCTTTAGGCAGCAGCTGGCTCGCGTCCATCGACCAAAACGGCAGAATTCAGCTTCCAATTCAGGAAGATGAGACTGCTATCGTTCTCTATGCCCTTTGGAAGCACTTTGAGAGCCACAATGATATCGAATTCATAGCGAAAGTTTACGATAATCTTGTGGTAAAAGCTTCAGAGTTTCTTCTGGATTATATTGATCCCAAAACAGGGCTTCCCAGGCCATCCTTCGATTTATGGGAGGAAAAAATAGGGACATTTACCTGGACCGTCTCTGCAGTCTATGCTGGCTTAGTAGCTGCTGCTAATTTTGCAAAGGTCTTCTTTGATAGAGATCGTTATGAGGTTTTGAGCAGTGCTGCAGAAGGTCTAAGAAAAGCAATGATCACCTATCTTTATAATAGCAATATGCACAGATTTGCTAGAGCGATTAATGAGGATGGGTCTCAGGATATGACCATAGACAGCAGCCTGTCAGGAGTCTTCTTATTCAAAGTTTTCGATGCATCTGACGAAGTCGTCGAGGGTACAATGAGGGAAGTTGCGGATAAACTCTGGATAAAAACTGATATTGGAGGCGTTGCACGCTATGAAAATGATGGATACTTCCGTGTCTCTAATAATGTTGCAGGAAACCCATGGTTCATATGCACCCTCTGGCTAGCTAGGTGGCACATTGCCAGGGTTTCTAGGCTAGATCAGCTCAAAGAAGGCTTAGATCTGCTTTTATGGGCTACAAAACACGCTCAACCCTCAGGGGTAATGGGGGAACAGATAAACCCCAATACTGGAGCACCTTTGAGTGTTTCTCCACTATTCTGGAGCCATGCGGAGTTTGTAACCGCTGTGTGCGAATATTTGAACAGGTATAAAGAAATATCATCTTTTGTCGCCAGCAAGGGCAGGGATGCAGATGTACCTAAAACTATGTAATACGAATGATGTTCCCGCTGGAAATATGAAGAGATTCTATCTGAAGGAGCAGGAGTTTCTAGTTATCAATTTAAATGGCCAGTTTTACTGCCTTGATGGTAGGTGTACTCATGCAGGGGCACCCCTAGCAGAAGGGACTTTGGAAGGGGAAGTCCTTACTTGCCCCTGGCATTATTCACGCTTTAAAATCACAGATGGCTCAGTGATTAATGGACCTGCAAAGAAACCCCTGAACGTTTACAGATATGAGATAAAGGATGGTCAGTTGCTGTTGGAACTTAAGACAAAGACAAGCTTTTATACTTTATGATATGCTTCCAAAGTAGCTTGATTAATGCCATTCATCTATATTCAGGTGCTCTACTTTTACTTAGCTGATACCGTATGTTAAAACTGATATTGTCCTCTCGGGTGAGAAAAAGAGAGGGCAAAAGCCAAAATTCACTAATGTTTTTGTCCAGATAAGAATTGAAGATTGCACAGTATTTCTGGAAATAGAAACAGCACAGGCAATGGCATATACCAGATCAAGAACAAAAGAAGGAATTAAGGCAGAACCTGAAATAATGAGGTTTTGAAACCTCACCTTTTTTAGATTTTACTCACAAATCAATCATAACCGGGAAAATATTCTTGCCTAATCTGTTTCTCCTGAACTCCCAGCTCCTTTAAAAGAGAGGCCATTGAATCTACCATTTTCTGCGGACCGCTGGTATAGAATGCGCGTTCCATGAAATCCGGTACAAATTTTTTGACCATCTCAGCATTGATCCTGCCTGATACTCCTTTCCAGCCTGTACCGGGTTTGGTAATTGTTTCAACTATTTTTATGTTTGAGTTTTCAGTCTGTATATTCTCCAGTTCATTTCTGAAGGCTATATCATCCTCAAATCTATTGGAGTAAAGCAGGATTATATTGACACTTAGCTTCTTATCAATTGAGTATTTGATCATACTTCGTAATGGAGTTATACCTATGCCTCCTGACAGCATGCCTACCTTATCATACTCGCCCTGGAAGGTAAAATCGCCATAAGCCCCATTAAGAGAAACTTTATCACCTGAACTCAGGCTTGCCAGAGCATTTGAAAAGGGATGGCCTGTCAGTCTCTTGGTAATCTCGAGAAAGTCTTCAGTAGGGCTACTGGACAATGTAAAGTGTTTTGTCATCTCATCAGGACCGTGACCCAGAGTCACGAATATATACTGGCCTGCAAGGTAATGAAATCCCTGAGGCTTCTCAAACCTTATGCTCTTTATGTCAGGTGTTCTCTGAATAGTCTCAATTACATTTATTTCAAAAATCATTTCATCCCCCACCAATCGATATTACTCGGAAATCAATCTTTGTATAATTTAGGTAAACCGATATATAATACAGGTACACAACAGGATTTACAGGGTTGAATTTACAGGCATATTAAAAACTGCTATTTCAGTCCAACCGCATAAGTTATAATCTTTCTGAAAACTGAAAAGGCTTTTATGTTCTAAACCCAAGATATGAAATGAATATTTTTTCATTAATATTATTCGGGGGATAATATGAATATGAGTGGTAATTCTAAAATTCCATACACTGTAGAAAATATCAAAAAATGTATGTGCCCAAAGTGTCCTGTCCAGGCTGACAGCAAATGTGCAAAAGATAAACTTAACAGCTTAACAAAGGAATTGGGAAGTGCACGAGAAGGAGAGGTTCCCGAACCTCAAAACGTCCCGGGAATATACTGTTCAACGGGTAAAGCTACCTGTCAGGATCTTAACCCTGATGAACAATGCATATGTTACGCCTGCGCGGTCTGGAAAGAATACAATCTCGGAGACGGCACTCCTTCAATGTATTTCTGCCAGAAAGGCAAAGTAGTTTAATTATGGCAAATCCTCTCAGTTAATTACAATCTTTGTTCTGAAGCGCTGCTTGTAGCTGTTTACTATCTTTAACGTCTAATTTGTCCAGATCGGTTTTTACGTTAGATAAGAAATACTTTATTATTTTAACGTTGTATAACAATGTATTGAGCTTCACGTTCTCAATAGTCATATCCATGATATATTCTTCAACTATCTCTTGACTAACTGAAGATATGTTACTACTTCCACAAAATTCTTTTAATATTTCCATAGGGTCTTTAATATGCTTAACACGTATAATTTATCACCTAATTATTACTATCAGTAATAATATTATCTCATCATTTAAATAGGTATTGGGTAATCTATGGAAACCGCTAAGGATTATATTATATACTTTCTGGCTCTATATCCATTTATATGGCTGATGAGAAGCGGATATGGAGAATCGTTCCGGATACAAGCGTGATTATTGACGGGAGGCTCTCGTCCCGAATTAAAAGTGGTGAGTTCGGGAGTGCTGAAGTTATAATCCCCGAAGCTGTAGTATCGGAACTTGAGGCCCAGGCAAACAAGGGCAGAGAAATAGGATTTAAAGGGCTTGAAGAGCTTTCGGAACTTCGTAAGCTGGCAGACAGGGGGGATATTCACCTTAAATTCAGCGGGATTCAACCTACTCTTGAGGAGATCAAGCTTTCTAAAGAAGGAAGGGTAGATGCCCTTATACGGCAGACGGCTCTTGATGTTGGGGGTCTGTTCTTAAGTGAAGACCGCGTACAGGCTCTGATATCCAGGGCAAAGGGGCTCGATGTCGAGTATATGCATCCCAAAGTTCTGGACCCCTTGGAGTTAGGTCCTCTTAAAGTAGAACACTTCTTTACCGAGGATACGATGTCCGTACACCTCAAAACTGGGGTTTCTCCTATGGCCAAGAAGGGGCCTGTAGGGCAGGTGCGTTATGTACGGATAAGGGATGAACCTGTAAGTTCTCATGAACTTTCCAGCATCTCAAAAGAACTTGTTGAGAGGGCAAGGCTTGACCCTGAGTCTTTCATCGAAATGTCTTCAAGTGGGGCTACGGTCCTGCAAATCCGAAACATGAGGGTTGCAATTGCACATCCTCCTTTTTCCGATGATATGGAGATTACTGTCGTCAGGCCTACAGTTGTTGTTGACCTTGAGCACTACCGCCTGAGCGATAAGCTGAAAGAGCGGATAATAAGCCAGCGCGGAATTCTTATTGCAGGGCCTCCAGGAGCCGGGAAGTCCACGTTTGCTGCCGGAGTTGCGCGGTATCTGAACGACCATGGGCAGGTAGTCAAGACCATGGAATCTCCAAGGGACCTGCAGGTGCCTGCTGAGATCACTCAGTACTCTCCCCTGAATGGAAGAATGGAAAACACCGCTGACCTTTTGCTTCTGGTCAGGCCGGACTATACCATCTATGATGAAGTACGGAAAACCGGGGACTTTCTGATCTTTGCGGACATGCGCCTTGCAGGAGTCGGAATGATCGGGGTAGTACATGCAACCCGGGCTGTGGATGCAATCCAGCGTCTCATAGGAAGGGTTGAACTGGGTGTGATTCCGCAGGTAGTGGATACCGTAATTTTCATCGATAAAGGAGAGGTTGCAAAGGTTCTTGTGCTTGCCTTTACGGTCAAGGTTCCTCATGGGATGACCGAACAGGATCTTGCAAGGCCGGTAATTACCATTGCTGATTTCGAAACAGGCAAGGTCGAGTATGAGATTTATACATATGGAGAACAGGTTGTGGTCATGCCAATTGGCGCTCCCAGGGAAAGCCGTAAGCCTGCCTGGAAGCTTGCCGAAGAAGAGATCAGGAACGTTATTGGCAGGTATGCAACAGGTCCTGTTGAAGTGGAAATGACTTCAGACGACAGTGCGATCGTAAAGGTTTACGACGAAGACATGAGGAAGGTTATCGGCAAAGGCGGAAATGTGATTGACAGGATTGAGAATATACTTGGTCTTCATATTGATGTAAGGGAGATGGAAGCTGAAGCTCCAAAAAGAACAAAAGGACTGAAGCGCGGGGCTGAACGTAAAGCTTTTCCGGAAAAAGCCAGAGAAACGGTGCCCGAGATAAGTGCTCCTGTCCCCCCGGTTCATCCTATTATCGAAAGGACTAAAAAACACCTTATCCTTGGGGTTCCAGAGCTTTCAGGAAGGGATGTGGAGGTCTTTATTGAAGACGAATATCTTTTCAGTGCAACTGTTAGCCGGCATGGCGATGTGAAACTCAGGATAAATTCGGATCTTGCGATGGAAATTATGGAAGCTCAGGACAGCGGAGGTTTTGTAGAGGTCAGATCTCTCTAATCTTCCTTTTTATTACTTTTTTCCCTGATGCAGGTTCAATTAAACCGCAGTTTGTATTAAAATAACTATAGAGATGCCTTTGTAAGTGCTGGATTATATTCTTCGGTTTATAATGAATTCCTGTCTATTCTTTTTTCAATTACACTTTTTATATTTTCTACAACCAGTTCAAAAAATTTATATACAGTCTGGATCTGATTTTATAGTAGAAATTTCAGGGGGTTATGGTCCAATTGAGTAAAGCATATCAGGCAGAGCCTGAAATAAGAGAAGATCTACAGGGAAGAATCGAAGTCTTTGACCAAAATATCAGAAGTTTTGAAAAGCGTTTGAGAGCAGTTGAACGTCGCTTATCTCTTGAAATGCCTCAAAATTTACAGGCTGGAAAAGCTCATTCAGGAATTTCTTCGGATTCTTTTCCGGAAGTAGCTTCTGGAAATGCTACAAACTCTTCAGTCACTCCGCTGAGCCCTTCTATCTCTCCTGAAGCTCCTTTTCCTCTTCCGGGTAATCCTTTGCTTTCAGAAACTGCTCCATCGATAACTCAAGATAATATTTCAAATTTTGCCTTCAGCTCTGTACTCCCTTCTTCAGGATCTTCAAATGCTTCAATGATTTCTCTTGATAGCTCTTCCGAGGTATCAGGGGTCATTTACAGAATAAAAGAGATAAGTACTCTCTTTTCCAGCCTTTCCGAAAGCATTCATGCTTTACAGGCTTCAATATCCGAACTTTCTGATTTTGTGCACGGCAGCCTTGAGCCAGAGATTGAAAAACTGGATGGTGAAGTGAGGAGCATGAAAGGTAAGGAGAGTGCATCGGAAGAATATATAAGAAAACTTGAATCGCGTATTGAATTTCTTGAAAATCGAGACCGTTTTACCCTTGGCTCCATAAAGGTCCCGGTAGAAATCTCAGGAATCGCTGGTTCTTCAGTCCTTTTCCTTACGGGACTTCTTATCTGGTCTGGCCGATGGGATATAGTAAGGTCTCCTTACTTTTCAATCGGGCTTGCGGTAGTTATGGCAGGAGCTGTACTTTTGAAGTTTTTCATGGTGAACCGGAAACAAAAATCGCCAACGGATTAATACTGAATAGGCAATTGGCACTAATCACTATACTCTGGTGGTAAGTGCCTGACAATTTAAATAAGTAAATAATTAACTAACTAAATAAATAATTAACATTATGTGTAAAAATAAAATAATTTGTAATGAATTATCTCTTCCTGGCGGTTTATATAATTGCCAATTTGGAACAAAAACTGGCAAATTTTATTACCAAATCAGTTATGGTAACTTGAAACCTCTTTTCCTGACTGATATTATAAACGCTATTTTTGATCAGTCTCAATACATTTTTATATGAATACTTATTACATTTATATATTAAGATATTTTTTCGGGGTGGCATCATAATTGAATTGATTGAAGCTCTTATTTTAGGCTTTACAGTTGGCATATCTGCAGCTATTATTCCCGGGCCCATGATGTTTGCAACAATTGGGGCATCTTTTCATAAAGGCTGGAGAGCAGGGCCTTCGATATTTATGGGTCATGCCCTTGTAGAATTTGCCTTCTTCATGCTTATTCTGATAGGTGCAGCATCTTTTCTCAATCAGTTAATAATTTCGTATCTGGCTATTGCAGGCGGCTTTATAATGGTGGTCTTCGGGCTTTTTATGATCAAAAAAGCAAAAGAAGCCTCTACAATGGATGTCTTTATCTCAGCCAGCAGCCTGAACCTTTCCTCAGGTCCCATGTCTTCAGGAATCATAACTTCGGCATTGAACCCTTTCTCAGGTACAGTATCCGCAGGAATTATAACCTCAGCATTGAACCCTTTTTTTGTTGCATGGTGGTTAACGGCAGGCAGTGCGATTCTCCTTGAGGAGTATCTTACAGGCATCCTTGCAGTAATTGCATTCGTTATTGGGCACTGGATAGCAGACTTTGGATTTCTTTTATCCGTATCCTCCTCTTTTTCCAGGGGGACGGAAGTAATTTCGCAGCCTACACACAGAAAACTGGTATACCTTTGTGGAGGTTTTATGGCATTCTGTGGTCTATGGTTTATGGTTAATAACAATAGCATTTTGCAATGATTTATATCTCTCAATTATATAGAAAATTCTAAAGAGAAATGAATCTTGAGGAATGAATATTTTAAAAGAAAAACGTTTGAAGTTTTAACTTCTTTTTATCTTTACAAAATACTCTTCATTAAAATCTGAGTATCCGCTTCTCATCACTTTTATTGAAATATATCCTTCTGCTTTTCCTAGAGGCAGTTCAGGGTTAGAGATCCTTATCACCACGTTTCCATCAGAATCCGTGATACCTGAATAAGCTTTCTTTCTGTCCGGACTCCAGGCAATTACGTTTGCCTCTGCAACCCCGCGTTTTTCTCTGTCAAGCACGCTTATTTCCAGGCTAAAACTGGACTCCGTTCCTCCGGAATTGAGTGAAAATGTGCTTATATTTGATACCGCATACAAGGATTCCGGAGGTTTTGGGGCCTCTGAAATGGCGGAGAGAATCGCACAAAAACCGATAAATCCAACTATCGAAAGAACTACAATCCTTATTGGGAGCCCTACAGTTCCTTTTTCGTTCTCTTTTAAGCTTTCAGGCGGCATATGCAGCCTCTCCAGGTCTTATCTCTGCTGTGTGTTAATTTAGCGAGTCTTGATTATCATAACTGCATCTTTTTTCTCGTAGTCATAGAAACCGTCTGCCTGGATTTTCAGGTCCATTGTCCCTTCATTCTGGTTAGGGTCAAGCTTTACCAGTGCATCTCCTGTGGTTGTCAGCACAGTGACCCCGGTAATGTCAGTTGTGTTTGAGGCCACCCCTCCAAGTCCTTTAAGAATAACGTTTGCACCTCTAACCGGGTTTCCGTCTTTATCTGTCACTTTTACAACTGCTGATACGGCAAACGAGTTCTGTGCAGTAGTGGAACTTACTATTATCGAGTTTCCTTGCTGAAGCCTTCCTACGGGTCCTGTACTTTCAACGAAGACTGACATTTCCTTTGTAGGAGTCGGTATTATTGAGATAAGCGTTGCAAGAGCTACCATAGCTACGACGAGCATCACAACGATATTAATTGGTAATTCCATTGCTTTTTCATTGCGTCTGAATAGGTGAAACCCCCTCATGTTTCCCCCTCTTTTAGATTCTGTAAATTGATTAACTTCACAACATTCTCTAAATATTCTACCATTCTATTTATATCTTTTCGATATTGTAACTGAAACTCTTCTTTTCTGGCATGCTTTCTTATATTTGTCCCTTATAACTATATGTTTATATAGTTCCTTTGTGCATAAAACTCCTTAATATCGCAAAACAACCTTACTGACTAAAGCGAGGGAAATAGGTTTTTGACTCAAGAATGTTCTGATGAGCCAAGTGAATCGGACCATAGACGAAATTTTTTGTGTCTTTTAGGACTGCACGAATGGAAACGAAAAAGCGGAGCGCTATGCTGTTTGCCAACGGTGCTCGAAAAACGTTACAAATGCGTTCGCTGTGGCAAGAACAAGGTGATTTTTGAACAGGAGAAAAGGCCCTGTAACCTTTCTGCAGATAGATACTGACCTGAAATATTTACTTTTATATTTTTCAGGTATATTTTTCTAATTTTTTCCTTACTTAATATTTTTTTCTCTCATTTTAGAAATTCTTTGTTCGTAAACTTAATCTATCTTAACTTTGTTTGTTAAAACTATGAAAAGGATCGTGATTATCGATTACGGGCTTGGAAATCTAAGAAGTGTTCAAAAGGGGCTTGAACACGTCGGAGCAAGTCCCATAATCTCCGGGAACCCTGATGAGATCCTGGCAGCAGACGGTATTATTCTCCCTGGAGTCGGTGCTTTCATAGATGCAATGAAGTATCTGGTCCCTCTCAAAGAGACTATTGAGAAATTTGCAGATTCGGGAAAACCAATGCTTGGGATCTGTCTCGGACAGCAGGTTCTGATGAGTTCTTCTGAAGAAGGCAGGCTGACCGCTGGACTCAACCTTATTCAGGGTAGGGTACTTCGTTTTCCAAAGTCTGAACTAAAAGTGCCCCACATGGGCTGGAACAACATCAGGATCAAACAGGAGCACCCTCTGTTTAGAGGTATTCCCGACGGTTCTTTCGTGTATTTCGTACACTCGTACTATGTGGATACGGCTGCAGAGAATACCCTTGCGTCATGCGAATACGGACTGGAATATTCTGCTTCAGTGGTGAACTCTAAAGGTAATGTTATGGGTACCCAGTTCCACCCTGAAAAAAGTGGAGCCGTAGGATTGAAGATTTTGAAAAACTTCGTTGAAATGTGTTGAAGTATAAAATTGAAGCAAATCTGACAGGGTACTGCGGTTTTGTTACCGAATCTTTATTCTATCATTTTTTAGGCGTCTAAGGTTGGGTTCCTGGTTATTTAGCATTATTCAAAATTCAATTAAGAAACCAACAATTTAATTTCAAATTATCCTGCCCTGCACCTTAAAAAGCAGCGACAGATACCTGCAAAAGGATGGTTAATATGGATATAGAAGGCTATGCAAAACGGGCTCTTAGAAAAGATCCCTCAAATGAGACCGGGCTTGAGGCACAGCTCGCTTCAAGAATACTTGAAATCAAGAACATAAGCTCAGACAGGGCTCATGAAATTGCGGCTGCGGTTATTTGTGAAGCAAAAGCGACTCTTCACACCGAGGGAGACGTATTAAATCCCACTATTTCAGGAGTTGTTATGGGAGAGTTCGGAGTAGGCTCGAGAGGTACAGGGGACTTTTACGTCCATTCCAAGCTTGGGGAAGTCATAGGCAATACCGGTGCCGTAGTTGACAGTTCCCAGCTTGATGACTCCGGAGTCGTGAAAATAGGGGATGAATACCTGGTTGTTACAATTGACGGCATACATTCCCGCCTAAGTGATTTTCCGTTCCTTTCGGGTTTTCACGTAGCCAGGGCAGCTCTGCGTGATGTCTATTCAATGGGAGCCCGCCCCCTTGCCATGCTTTCAGATATTCATGTAGCAGACGATGGGGACGTGGCAAAAATATTCGACCACATTGCAGGAATAACCACTGTTTCAGAGCTTACCGGAATACCTCTTATTACCGGAAGCACTCTCCGGATAGGAGGGGACATGGTCATAGGTGACAGAATGACCGGAGGCGTTGGAGCCGTTGGCGTAACATCTTCCCTTACCTCACGCAACCAGACAAAGGCAGGAGATCTTGTCCTTATGACAGAAGGTGCAGGCGGAGGTACTATTTCCACAACTGCACTTTATTACGGGATGCATGATGTGGTGGAAGAGACCATTAACATCCGTTTTCTTGAAGCCTGCGAAGCTCTCCTGAATTCCGGGCTGTACAGGAAAGTCCATTCCATGACTGATGTCACCAATGGCGGAATACGTGGGGATGCACGGGAAATCTCAAAGACTGCAAAAGTAAAAATGGTTTTTGAAGAAGAAAAAATGAGAGCCCTTGTTAATCCAAAGGTGCTTTCCATGCTTGAGCTCCTTAAAATCGACTATCTCGGTGTATCTCTTGATGCCCTTCTGGTTATTGTTCCTCCGGAATATGCCGGTGAGATCCTTGAAACAGTCCGGGCTGCCGGTGTCGAGATTGACATCATAGGTCGTGTGGAAGAAGGAAACGGGGCTGAAATTATCGTTAATGGGGAAACTCGGGACTTTGCACCCAGATTCAGAGAATCGGCCTATACTCCTGTCAAAAAGGTTCACGGGGAAGAGAACCCGCGGGATTTCGAGGAGATGAGAAACGCAATTGACAGGGCGGCTGAAGAAGCTATCAATAAAAAATACAGAGTTCTTGAGAAGATTAAGAGCAATAGAAAAAATTAAGGTGAAATTAGGAAAATCAGTTGAAGGGCAAAAGAAATGCAGAAAAGAGAGGAAGTGTTAGATTTTTCTTTTTACAAGAAGCACTTCCCTTTCTTTTCCAATTATCTCAACGTCCTGATCAACTCCTATTTCTTCTTCGGATCTGGCTTTCCAGTACTCTCCTTTATACCGGACAAATCCTCTTTTTTTAGGCCCTATGGGATCTATGGTTTGGGCAGTATCTCCTATTATAGCTCCAATAACTGGCTTTTTCTTCCTTATTTCTGCGACTTTATATATCGCAAATACAAGGAATAACCCGAAAACGATTGTGGGGAGAACAACTGTCAGTGTCATCAGTTTCCTGAACTCCGGTGTGTAAATATTCTCACTTCCCATCGGTATAAGGAAGATGCTCCCTATTACCAGGCTGATAAGCCCGGCAAGCCCGAAAATCCCATAACCCGGAGACTGAATTTCAAGGATCAGAAGCCCTATTCCTATAATTATAAGGAAAAGTGCTGCTATATTAATATCGAATCCTGTGCCTATCAGCCCCAGTACTATTGCAATAATTCCAAATATTTCTGCTCCCACCCCTGGGTTTGAAATCCCGAAGATGATCCCGTAGAGCCCTATTGTCAGAAGAAGGGAGGACAGGATCGGGCTTGAAATGAGTGCCAGGAAGGAAAGGGAAAACGGAGGTTCATAGGTCTCTATTTCTGCATTTGCAGTGTGCAGTTCCCTGCCTTTTACAATCTCCCCATCAACCTGAACCAGCAGGTCCGGAACGGAAGATGCTCTATATTCGATCACTCCTTCTTCCAGGGCTTCTTCGTCGTTAAGGTTCAGGTTCTTGGTAATTACTTCTTCTGCAAATGTCTCGTTTCTCCCGTGTTTTCTTGCCGTTTCAGTCGAAAATTTAACGAGTGCATTTATTATTTTCTCGTCCTCTATGGGTTTTGTCCCCTCTGCAGACATCTGCACTGGCTGTGCTGATCCTATAACTGTAAATGGAGCCATTGCAGCAATATCGGTCCCCATAAGGATGAGAGTTCCAGCAGACCAGGCTTTTCCACTCTCAGGCACGTACCCTAATACAGGAACAGTCGTGTTCTCAATTGCCTTTATTATTATTTGAGTCTCTTCCAGCCCCCCGCCAGGAGTATCCAGAGTAATTACAAGAGCCTCAAAGTTCCCATTCTCAGCTCTTTGTATTGCGTCATCTACCAAATTGTCAGATGCCGGGGTAATAGCTTCGTTTATTTCGAGTACAAGCACTCTATTTTCAGGTGATGCTTCTGCAGAAGTCACAAAAACAGCTGTAAGAGTGATGCAAAGAAATAAAATAAATAGGGGCTGGAAGGCCCTTTCCATTTGCATAATTACTGTTCCTTTCTCGCCTTTACACTCATTTACAATTTTTTTATCTGCTTTTACTGTTCTTTCTTTCCGGATATAGCCTGAGAAAGGGCGGCTATATTTCCGGTTTCAAGGGTTTGAGATTGCGTAACCACGATAAGGTTTTTCTCCCTGGCAATCTCGGCAAGAGTCTGAAGTTCCCTTAACTTGATGGCAGCAGGAAGTCCCTGATAAATATTGGCAGCATCTTTCATCCTTTCTGCAGCCTGGAATTCTCCTTCTGCAAGGATGATCCTGGCACGTTTTTCCCTTTCGGCTTCAGCCTGCTTTGCGATTGCTCTTTTCATTGTTTCAGGCAGGGCTACGTCCCGGATAGTCACTCCTGTAACCTTGATCCCCCAGGGGTCGGTGTAAGCATCCAGCAGTTCCTGAATCTGCTTGTTGATGTTTTCTCTTTCGGAAAGTAACTCGTCAAGTTCCATTTGTCCAAGTACGTCTCTAAGCGTGGTCTGGGAAAGAGTTGAAGTTGCAAACATATAGTTTTCAACCTGGGTAATTGCAGCCCCGGGCTCCACTACTTTGTAATAGACAACGGCATCCACTTCAACTGTAACATTATCCCTTGTGATGACTGCCTGTTTGGGGACATCGATTGCAACGACTCTCAGGTCGATTTTTATGGCTTTATCAATAATAGGTATAATCAGAAAGATACCGGGTCCCTTTACTCCACTGAGGCGGCCGAGTCTGAAAATAACAACCCGTTCGTATTCATTAACCATTTTTATAGACTGTGAGATTATTAATATTACAACTATTAATACAGGAAGCAACGATCCACCGATAAAATCAACCATAATTTTATTCCCTTCTATCCCTTGATCTTAAAATTGAATTTGATAATAATTAAGTATCCTTTATTTGAGGAATTATTAAAAATTTATTGAATGTGCGCGGTTATATATTAAAAATTTTTAAATTCTGTCGTCTATCTAAAATATCTGTGTATCTATATAAGTTCTCACATCAACCTTCGTTCCAATTTTAAATGGATTGCAGTCACCGTCTTTAATCTTATAGATTATCTGAATATGACAGAAACCGCCTCAGAATCCTGAAAGTTCTGGGTATCTGTAGACGCTATACAAAATAGCATGCTGACAAATACTTATATCTTGCATACACAAGATATTGAACCGAAATACAGGATGTATGCAGAAATATAATGAGCCGGTAGGCGCTGATTCCGGGCCGGGGGAAGACCTTGCAGTTACCAGTAGACTGAGGGTCGGCACAGAACATAATAAGTGTACAGAGTTCAAAAAGAAATTTGAATTCTAAAATATTGTGAGGTTAAGAAAACGCAGGTTCGGAAGAACCACTGGTGTTGATATTAATGAGTAAAGAATGTCCAGACTGCCACGGGCGTGGCTACGAAGTTATTTCAACTGAAGTTTGCCCTCTCTGCAAGGGAAAAGGCAAGTCAAAATCAGTTGATTTCATGAAAATTTCAGGAAAAGATATTAACAGTCTCTTGAAAAATGGTGCAGTATGCGAGAAATGTAAAGGCAAGGGGAACATCGAAGTTACCAGATCCTGTGAAGCCTGTAATGGGCTTGGAAAAATCTATACCTGCAAGGTTTGTGGAGCAAGAATTCATAACCCACAGGATGCAGATGAAGAGATCTGCACTGCATGTTCACGTTCCCAGTATGTTTATGCTCTGGATGAGTCCTGTGACCTTAAAGATGTGGAAGCAGGAAAACTGTATCACGGTGTGGTGGGCAGTATTGCTTCTTTTGGGGCTTTTGTGGACCTTAACCCTCATGTAAGAGGGCTTATGCATTCCAGTAATATTGGAACCCAGCCTGAAGTAGGGGATGCTTTAATCGTTCTGGTGAAAAGTATTAAAGCCGGAGGGAAGCTGGATCTTATCCCGAAATCTCTTACAAAATACGAGACAATTGAGCTTGAAAAAGAGCTTCCGCTTAAGAATTCTTCCCAGATAGACATCAGCATGAAAGGCAGGCTCGTCAGGATTGAAGGAGAGGTTATTCAGGTAAAACAGACCAGTGGTCCGACAATTTTCACCATAAGCGATGAAGGAGGCTTTATTCCGTGTGCGGCTTTTGAGAGTGCAGGGAAGCGGTCTTACCCTCACATCGATGCAGGCATGATTGTCTCGATCACGGGAGAAGTGACTCCGAGAGATGAGCAGGTCCAGATTGAAGTCATGAGCATGAAACTTCTGACTGGAGAAAAAGAGGCTGCTGTCAAGGACAGGGTCGAGAGAGTAATAGACGAGAAAGCTTCACCTGCTGATATTCCTTTCCTGATTGAAAGCGAGATCATGGAAAAGCTCAAGCCAAGAATGCTCCATGTCGCCAAAGAGATCAAAAAGGCAATCCTTCATTCGACACCTATTATACTCAGACATCATGCCGATGCGGATGGGATAACTTCTGCAATCGCCATTGAACGTGCAATCCTTCCCCTTATTACAGAAATCGGCGGGACTGATGCTGAGTACTATTTCTACAAACGGGCTCCTTCAAAGGCTCCTTTTTATGAGCTTGCTGATGTTACAAGGGACATTTCCTTTGCACTTGAAGATTATGCCAGGCATGGACAGAAAATGCCTCTTATTATTCAGGTAGACAACGGTTCAACAGAAGAAGATGTGCCTGCAATGCGACAGGCAAATGTCTACGGAATCGACATGCTTGTCATTGACCACCACCACCCTGATGAAATAGTTGACCAGTACCTTATAGGGCATGTTAACCCTGCTCATGTAGGAGGAGATTTCGGGGTTACTGCAGGCATGCTCTGTGTAGAGGTCGCCCGTATGATTAACCCAGCCGTCAGTGATACGATAAAGCACCTTCCTGCTGTTTCGGCGGTAGGCGACCGTTCTGAAGCTCCGGAGGCTGGAAGATATATCTCTCTTGTATCGGACCGCTATTCTCTTGAAGAGTTAAAAGATATGGCTCTGGCTCTGGATTATGAACAGTTCTGGCTTAAATTCAGTAGTGGAAAAGGTCTTATCGATGATATCCTGGATCTGGGAGATCACAAAGTCCATAACAATCTGGTGTCTCTGCTTTGTGAGCAGGCAAATGCCATGATAGCAGAACAGCTTGATACCTGTCTCTTTAATGTCAAGTCCCATATACTGGCGAATGGCGCTATTATGAATGTAATAGATGTCGAAAACTATGCCCAGAAATTTACCTTCCCGCCACCGGGTAAGACCTCCGGGGAAGTGCATGATGTGCTTACCAAAAGGAACCCGGACAAGCCTGTGGTCACTATTGGTTACGGACCTGACTTTGCTGTCATCCGTTCAAAAGGCGTGCTTATGAATATCCCTAGAATTGTCAGGGAGCTTCGCGAAGAAATGAAAGGCGCCGGAGTCAGTGGAGGCGGGCATCTTGTTGTCGGCAGTATCAAGTTTGTGGAAGGAATGAGGACCGAGGTGCTCTCAAAACTTGCAGAAAAGATTGCATCTACTGAAGTTGAGTAAAAAGGCTTTTAGTAGTCTTTACTCATTTCTTCTTAACAAGCCGTGTTGCAGAACGAAAAATATTATGATTTTCTATCCTTTAAAAAAGTATGAATTTTTGGAAAACCCTTCATTTTGAAAGGCTTTCCATGTAAAAGAGATTTACTTCGGTTTTATCTTTCAATATTTTCAGTCCACGCGAACAATCCTTACCAGGGACTGGATAGGAACGTTGGCGATTGTATCTGCACCTTTTTTGTCCACAAGAACCACCACTACTTTGGGCTTTGCGTCCATTTCGCGCAGCTGTTCAATGACTTCCATTGTGGTTGAACCTGTGGTAATTACATCGTCAACGATTACACAGTTTTTGCCTGAAACGCTTCCGAAGTTCCTGCTGATGGTACCTTTTTGGCCGGGCTGGACTACATCCTGTCCTTTACGGGAGTGGTAAAGGGCAAAGTCTG
>CAYSWX010000045.1:0-19148 GCA_964434965.1 uncultured Methanosarcinales archaeon | reverse complement strand
CAACCAGACACCCGATTAACCTGCTGGTTTAAGCTTGAATACTCAGCCAATCCTCGGTATGACCATAAAATTTAATTGCTCTTAAATTAGCAGTCTGACTATTTTGAGTAAGAATAATTCTCTTGCCCTCGTAACCGTCTTTAATCCAGAGATAAGTAGGGGTTACGCATCTGGAAAGTAAAATCAAGTACATGAGTGCTTGCCAAGAGTATTGTGTTTTAGATAGAGGAGTGAGGTAATGGCTATAATAAAGAATAAGATATTGAAATGGTTTATCTTATCTTTCCTGCATTACCCTTCTTTTTTTTCGTTGTTTTAAAATTTGTTAAATAAGTAAAGGATATGAGCATATAAAGCATCGTGCAGGTATTTAATGAATTAGTGATATAACTACCGTTTATGTGGGGTATTATATATTCTGAGATTGATCGGTTGCTAGATGCTAGAAACGACAAAGAAGAGCAGTTTATAATTGCGAAATCTGTGGTAAAAAAAGCTCTTTTAGAATTTTACTTCGATTGGAAGACTCGTGGTGAGTATGATGGGTACAGTGTTTTTGAGGAAATGTTTAGAAGGTATGCTAGAAATTTTATAGGGGTTGCTGTTGAGGTACGTGAGATATTGCCTGAACGGGTAACTGATGATCTTTTGTCTATAGTGACTAAGATGAAAACATTAGCAAGTGAACCCATACATACAGCCGATGTGGAAAGATATAAAAAGCTATCTGATAAGTGTATGAGTGACGTGTTTAATATGTATGAAAGTTTCGAAAAATATTTTGATTAATGAATAATTATTCTACTTCAATTTTAATTTTATTTTTTATTATTTCAGAAAAATATGACCACTTTTGAGTACCTTCCATAACTTTCTCTTCGACTCCACCCAATTACCCATACACACCTTACTCTTCTCGGATTATCTCAACAGCGAGCAGCCATTAATGACCTTGATGGCATCCTGGCTTCACAGTTCCAGATGCCACTCTGACGCAACTTTGATATCCTGAAAAGTGAATGCAATAAGTAAAAATAGAAAATATTCAAAAATAAACAGGGAGGGGGATAAAATGAATAGATTTGAGTATTGCTATTTAACGACTGGTAGGTCATACGAAGACATATATACTCTCAAATTCTCTGAGAGTCAACCAGTCTCTCTAACTGGAAAACTACTTTCCGATGTTTTGGATAAATTAGGAAAAGATGGCTGGGAAATGGTTGGACTTGACTCCCAAGAAGATAATCATTTGATTTTTTTCAAGAAAGAAAGAAGAGATAATGATGGAGGATACATTGGAACTAAGGAATAATTACTATTCGATTTGAATTATGTAGCAAAAACCATCGGTGATTACCCATTAAGGGACGTAAACGCCCTTTTTACATACCTCTTAGAATGGCATGAATTGAGCTTCCAGGGGTTCTTCAGGGACTCAGCCAGAAGACCCCTGTAATAACCAAGATACACGTAAAAGCTTCCAGCAGATACTGTAGCGGTAAGTACCAATACATCCACAAAATCCGTTTTATTCTATTCTCTTCGGGATAAAACACTTCGGGATTGTCCATGAGACCAGTGATACAAATACACAACAAGCTCGGTAAAAGTCAAACAGCAAAGAATAGAAGAGCTGCAAAAAATATCCCTGAGAATATCCTGGCTGCAGGATAACCGCAGCTAATGATATACCGAAATAGTCTGATCTTATGAACACTTAACTTTAATCTCATGTGCTTGATTGATCCTCAAATGCGTAAGTCCTAAGAAAAGATCTGCGGAAAATCGGGTTAACTTTACCCCATCTTTTTAGGGATATGCTCTACACAGATTTCCCTGGCCATTGTCACTTTCATTATATTTGTCTCTTTATCAAGTTCGCCAGTAACTTCAACAAATTTGCGGCAGAAAAATTCAAGGTAATAGTCCATTTCCCATGGACCTCTATCCCCATGCTTCAGCAGATACTCCCTGTCCCAGGTCTGAAGATAATAATCTGGACCTTCACTTTTGCTTCCGATCCGTCCATATTTTACATAAACAAGCCCTTCAAAAGTTTCCATAAAGGTTCCTCCTTTTAATGTACATTTCCAGCTTAAAAAATAATTTATTCCAAAAAACAAAAACTGCAATTAATATAATGAGCTTATCCTAAAACTATTTTTGTTCTTAGAAATTACCATTTAAGGTTGTTGTCATGGTTAGAAACTCAATTGGTTACTCAAAGACAAGATAAAAAGGAGTAAATTTGAGTTATTTCAGTTGAATACCCCGCAGCAAGCTGCGTTGATGGAAACTTCCCCGATGATCAGAGAGCTGCAGATCCTTAAGAATCAGGGAACCAAAGGCCTTTAGGATCATAAATGCAAGACATTAAAAGCTTTTCATAACCATAAAATGTCTTATAGGCCGAGACTGTAAATCTATACAATTTTAAAAACTAAACCCTGAAGTGCAGAAAATATCTTCCTGGTATAGTAATGTTTATTTTAGTTCAAAGCCGATTGATTGTAAATGGATGTTCCAGAGAGAAAAGACCTTCGAGGAGCTAACCTTCTAGAGGCTAACCTTAAAGAAGCTAATCTTAAGTGGGCTAACCTTGAAAAGGCTAACCTTGAAAGGGCTAACCTTGAAAAGGCTAACCTTGAAAAGGCTAACCTTGAGTGGGCTAAGCTTGAAAAAGCTAACCTTGGAGGAGCTAACATTAAAGAAGCTAACCTTGAGTGGGCTAAGCTTGAAAAAGCTAACCTTGAAAGGGCTAACCTTGAAAGGGCTAACCTTGAAAAGGCTCATCTTGAGTGGGCTAACCTTGAAAAGGCTAACCTTGAGTGGGCTAAGCTTGAGGGAGCTAACCTTGAAAAGGCTAACCTTGAAAAGGCTAACCTTGAAAAGGCTAACCTTAAAGGAGCTGACCTTAAGGGAGCTAACCTTGAAGGGGCTAAGCTTGAAGGAGCTGACCTTTTAGAGGTTAACCTTAGATGGGCTAAACTTGAAGGGGCGGATCTTAAAGGGGCTAACCTTAAAGGAGCTAAACTTGAAGGGGCTAACCTTAAAGGAGCTAACCTTAAAGGGACGGATCTTGAAGGGGCGGACCTTAAAGAGGCTGATCTTTTTATGGCTAACCTTTTTATGGCTAACCTTAAAGGAGCTAATCTTAAAGGAGCTAACCTTAAAGGAGCTATCCTTTTAGCGGCTAAGCTTGAGGGAGCTAAACTTGAAGGGGCTAACCTTAAAAGGGCTGATCATTTGTCACTTGACCAGCTTTCTAAAGTGAAAACACTTTATGATACAAAATTAGACGAAGAACTCCTCATACTATTAAAAGAGAAGTGCCCTGTTCTTTTTGAAGTACCTGATTACGCTGAATGACCGGATTTTCGACCATCTCCTCAAAAATATTTAATTCTCATTTCTTTAAGACCATTTAAGATGATCTTAAAATGTCTCTTATGTGTAGTAGTCTACCATATCAAATGAAGGGGGAGAAATTATTATTTTGGGGGGTATTTGACAGATAGAGCCCTTACTATACCCAATATCAACAGCAATGTCGATAAGCCTAAAATAAATTGATAATCAAATCTTTGGGAGTATACCCCTGCCGCGATTTCACGCATGACTATTAAAATCGTAGCATCGGTTACATATGTAATTCTGATTTCTTCATGTTCACGAAAATCAACAAAAGTCTTGAAAAGGTCAATAAGAACAAAAATTGTGAGGACGCTGGATACTATCTGACCAAAACCACCTCCAAGAGTCCCAAATAGAATTGATTTGATATCTAGGAGGATATTTGCCACCCCCACAAGTAGCGCCAGTAGCAATATATAAAGGATGATGATAGTGACTAAATCAATTACTGATTTAAATATTTTATTTTGATTTATCATAAATATATTATAATGAGCTTTCATTTAACTCCCCACATAAAAAAGATTATGGTTTCGAATTCTAGTTTTGATATATTAGTACTCTTATAATATTGAGTTAATATTATATGAGCTCGTCCCAAAACCAATTTTATTCTCAAATCAGTAAGTTTCAGAACTATTTTCCATGATTTTCCGTATATCATCTCACTTTGAGATTAGTGAAGGAATTTTGGAAAATTGACCACGAATAGGAATGTAAAGAACTAACTTGATATTTCTGAAAAAAAATAGAGACTATTATCTGTTAAAGATAGTATCTGTTAATCTTTTATACTGTAATTGCATGTATATATTTCACAATTAAGTAGTTAATAACATAACCGATGAAGTTCCGATAATTTCTGAACAATATTTCAGAAGGATATGCATACCACAAGGATAGACCTTAAGAAAAAAAGAGTTCCTTTGATTAGTGACTTCTTGAGGTAAATTCTGCTTTTAAAGAATTTAGGAATGATTCAAATATAATATCAAGGGGTTTTGTTACCAAGAATGGCTTTGGGGGAAATGGAACTATAGATCAATTCCCAAACTGAAATTTAGAATTTAAAGTTAGAAGTTAAATTTGTGTTATTCCTTAATGATTAAAAATTTCAGACATTAGTAATTTCAGACATTAGTAGTAACTTCTGTACTTGTCAGGAGAAGGAGATTTTATTGGACTACATTTTAAGGCGAGATATGACCGAGAAAACGGCCACAGGCAAAGGGGATATACAAACGTCAGAAAAGGAAAAACTGCATTCTGCAGAAGAAACTTCCGTTAATAACCAGCCTGTTCCAGATGCAGACTCAAATAAATCCCAAAAAGAGGAATTTCCCATCGTGGGCATTGGCGCATCAGCTGGAGGACTTGCCGCATTCGAAGCCTTCTTTTCAGCTATTCCAGACAACACCGGGCTCGGCATGGCCTTTGTTCTGGTGCAGCACCTGGACCCAACTCACAAGAGTATCCTCTCTGATCTGATCAGGCACTATACACAGATGCCGGTTTATGAGGCAAAGGACAGTATGATTGTCCATCCAGACTGTGTATATGTCATCCCGCCTAACTATGACATGGTTCTTGATTATGGTACGCTGCAGCTGCAAAAGCCAGCCGAACCGCGCGGTCATCGCCTGCCAATTGACTTGTTCTTCCGTTCCCTGGCTCAGAGCAAACAAGAGATGGCCATGGGCATCGTGCTTTCGGGTACAGGTAGCGACGGCACACTGGGGATACAGTCGATCAAGACTGAGGGCGGCATGGTAATGGTACAGAGTCCAGAATCCAGCGAGTACGACGGCATGCCGCGCAGCGCCATTGCCACAGGTCTGGCAGACTACATTCTAACGCCTGCCGAGATGCCTGCTCAGCTCATTGCTTATGCCAACCAGGTCTTTGGAAAAAGACCCCATATAGTTCCCAGGGCCGAAGATGCGATGAAAAAGATATTCAACCTTCTGCGCATCCAGACAGGGCACGATTTTTCCCATTACAAGCAGAACACCATCAACCGTCGTATTGAGCGACGTATGGCCATCCAGAATATCAAGAGTATGGACGAGTATGTGCGCCATTTAGAGCAAAAATCTGCTGAAGTGGAAGTACTTTTTCATGACCTCTTAATCGGCGTCACCAGTTTCTTCCGCAATCCCACGGCGTTTGAGGCTTTCCAGAAAAAAGTCATCCAGAATCTTTTTACCGACAAGCATCTAGACTCAACGATACGGATATGGGTGCCCGGCTGCTCTACAGGTGAAGAAGCCTATTCAATAGGCATACTGCTCCAAGAACAGATGGAGATGTTGAAACAGATATTCAAGGTACAAATCTTCGCAACCGATATTGACAAGAAGGCCATAGAAAAAGCCCGCAGCGGCGTCTATCCTACCACCATCTCTATTGATATCTCACCGGAAAGGCTGGAGCGCTTCTTTACCAGGGATTCAGAAGGCAATTACCGCATCCAGAAAAGTATCCGTGATATGATGATTTTTTCCGAGCAGGATATTATTAAAGACCCGCCGTTCTCCAGGCTTGATCTACTCAGCTGTCGCAACGTGCTGATCTATATGGACAGGGAACTGCAAAAGAAACTCATCCCCCTATTTCATTATTCATTGAACCCCAGAGGATTTCTCTTCCTTGGCCCCTCCGAGACAGTGGGCGAGTTAGAGAGCCTTTTTGACACTCTGGACCGCAAGTCGAAGCTGTATCGCAAAAAAGATGTTAGCAGTGGACTCCCCCCTATAGGGACATTTATTCCGTCAAGACTGGAAAGCAAAGAGACAAAAAAACCTTCCGGTAAAGCTCCCTTAGAAGGCAAAACTCAACTGCGCGAGCTGACCGAACGAACTATGTTGCAATATTACGCCCCTGTTGGTGTTCTTGTCAACGAAACCGGCGATATTCTCTATATTCATGGCCGTACTGGCATGTACCTGGAACCGGCTCCCGGTGAGGCTGGCCTGAATATCCTGAAGATGGCCCGCGAGGGGTTGCAACAGAAGTTGACCATGGCCCTACACGATGCAGTGAGACGTAAAGAGCCGGTATTCAACTCCGGACTACGTGTCAAAACCAACGGTGATTTCACTACAATCAATCTGGCGTTACGACCTGTGGAAAGAGGGCCTGATGCTGCCGTTGGGCCAAACCTTTTCTTAATCACTTTTGAGGAATTACCTGAATGGGAGCAGAGCCAGACAGAAAAGGTACCTGCGGCAGATTCCGGTGAAGGCACCTGTGAGACCTCAAAGGGAGTTGATGCGTGCATCTTAGAGTTGAAGCGAGAACTGCAGGTAAAAGAAGAACGTATCAAAGCTTACAGCGAAGAACTGGAAACCTCCAATGAAGAACTCAAATCCTCCAATGAAGAAATGCAGTCAATCAACGAAGAACTGCAATCCACAAATGAGGAGCTGGAAACTTCCAAGGAGGAACTGCAGTCAGTCAACGAGGAATTGACTACAGTCAATACCGAACTGCAAAATAAGGTGGCAGATCTGTCTCAAGCCATTAATGATATGAATAACCTGATGGCAGGTACAGATATAGGCACTATTTTTGTAGATTATCAATTGCGCATCGTGCGCTTCACTCCTGCAGTTACACAGGTAATCAATCTGATCCCGACTGACGTAGGACGGCCTGTTGGGCACATCGTCTCGAACCTGTCGGATTATGACCACCTGGTAGAGGACATAAAGGAGGTACTGGATACTCTGACTTCCAAAGATATTGAAGTCCAGACCAGGAAGGGCACGTGGTATTTGCTTCGCATCCGGCCCTATCGAACCCTTGAAAACTTTATAGAGGGCGCTGTGATCACCTTTACAGATATTACCGAAATGAAAAGGGCGAGGGAAATTCTGAAGGAGTCCGAGACCATACACCTCCTGGCGGCAGTAGTGCATGATGCGAACGATGCTATAACATTACAGGATATGGGAGGCAACATCCTGGCCTGGAATCCGATGGCAGAAAAGATGTACGGCTGGAGCGAAGCTGAGGCACTGACGATGAATATTAGCAGCCTGGTCCCGAAGACCCGGAAAGAAGAAGAGATGAAAGTCTTGAAGAAGCTTAGTCAAACTAAGATTCTGGAACCTTACCGCACCCAGAGGCTCACCAAAGAAGGTCTGATCGTGGAAGTGTGGCTGACCGCTACATCATTGGCGAATGAAGCCGGCGAGGCATACGCCATTGCGACTACAGAGCGGGAGATCAGATCAAAAAACACGAAGAAGGAAGACCAGGATTAAAAAAGAAATCTGCTCTAACTTGGGACTGACCTTTAAGAGGATAGAAGAGACAAAACGAACAACAAATTCAAGTGCCTGAAATCTAGATCCTCTGTCGTTGAAGATATCGAATAGATGCCTCATGAACTGCGAGTGCATTAGATCAAGTTAAAATTAATGGGCAATAAGATTTAATGGGCAGTTGAATAGTTATTTTATACCAATTACAAGAGTGTTACATTATATGGGGAGCTACTAAAAAATGGTGAAGCGATTAAGCTGATCCCAAAACCTATTTTTATCCTTTACAGGGTTTTCAGGATTGTTTTCGCTATAAGAAATTTGATTGGTTACTCAAAATACAAGATTCAAGGGAGATAACATTGATTTTTGGGATTGGCTAATCAATTAACATCATATAAATGAACTGTTATACTGTAAAGAGTAAATTCACGATAAGTACCTTTTAAATACAAACTAAATGCTCCTTGTTCAGCTTTTAGAGTATTGATTTTTGCTGTGCAACTATAACATATAAAACAGGCTTTTGAGGGTGAGCGTTGATTAAATACTAAAATCGAGCACACCCCTATATCTGAAAAAGAGTAAAGATATTCTTGTGCATACGGTTTTCGGTAACTGCTTCCCAAGAAACAGAATAGAGAAGAGCTGAAATTCAGAAACAAGGAGAGACAGATACCGCATACCATTATAGACAACTAAATTTTTGCATTTATATCCTCAAGTCGGAGGAGGTGTAAAATGGGAGAAAGCCTGAGAAAGTCTGGTATTGATATTATTGGGGATGTGCCCTGGGGAATGCATTTCTGCCAGTTCTACCAGACAAAAGAAGATTTGATGGAGATAGTTATTCCATATTTCAAAGCCGGGCTAGAGAATAATGAGTTTTGCATATGGGTCACACAAAGCTCTGAAGTAAAAGGGGCAAAAGAAGCTCTGAGAACAGCTATTACAGATGTTGATGTCTATTTTGAAAAAGGACAAATCGAAATTATTCCGTACGGTCACGGATGGGTAAATGAAGGTATTTCCGATTTGGAGAGGGCATTAAACGGCTGGGGAAAAAAACTCGACGAGGCATTAAATAATGGCTATGAAGGCTTGAGACTGACCGAAAATATTTTCCACCTGGAAAAAAAGGATTGGGGTAATTTTGCTGATTATGAAAAGAAACTGGACAGTATCATAGGCAACTACCAGATGATGTTTCTATGCACCTATTCTCTTGACAGATGCAACGCAACAGAGATTCTCGATGTGGTCCTCAACCACCGATTTGCTTTGATTAAAAGGGAGGGAAGGTGGGAACAGATCGAAAGTTCCAGAAATAAAAAGTCAGAAGAAAAAATACGGAATCTGGCAAATATCGTAGAATCATCAAACGATGCTATTGTAACTGAATCATTTGATGGAATAATTACTAGCTGGAATAAAGGTGCAGAGCAAATTTACGGTTACTCAGCTAAAGAAATTCTTGGAAAGCACGTATCCATCCTGGAGCCACCCATATTAGTTGAAGAAACAAAAGAATTAGCTGAACTGATTCGACAGGGAGATAGGATCCACCATTATGAGACTTTACGGTTAAGAAAGGATGGCAGGATAATAAATGTCTCATTAACTCTTTCTCCGGTTTACGATGCCTCTGGAAGGCTGACTGCTATCTCAGTTATTGCCAGAGATATAACTGAAAGTAAAAAAGCAGAAAAAGAACTTCGGAAACGTGAGGAAAGATACAGGGTTGTTACAGAGCAGACAGGGCAAATTGTATATGAATATGATTTAAGAACAGATAAGAGCAGTTGGGCTGGTGCCATAGAAGAAGTTACAGGATATGGATTTAAAGAATTCAATGAGCTGGGAAAGGACGTCTGGATCAAAAACATCTATCCCATAAATAGAAATCCTGTAGATGAAGAGTTTCAGAAAGTAAGAAAAACAGGCGGCAAATTTAAGGAAGAATTAAGGTTGAGAAAAAAAGATGGGACCTGTATTTATGTAGAAAACAGCGGGGTCTGCCTTACGGATCATGAAGGTCAGTCTTACGGGGCCATCGGCGTACTAAAAGATATTACGAGTGCCAAGCTTGCAAAAGTTCAGCTTCGAGAAAATGAGGAAAGATATCGTATAGCAACTGAGCAGACAGGGCAGATTGTATTTGATTTCAATCTTGAAACATGTGAACTCAGATTTACAGGAGCCATCCTGGAAGTAACAGGGTATGACACGGAAGAGTTCGAGAATTTGGACAAATCGGTCTTAATAGAGTATGTGCACCCTGACGATAGGAGAGAACTGCTTGATAGCCTCAGGAAGTCTTTTGAGGGAGAGAATAAGTTTCGAGTAGAATTCAGGTTCAGAAAAAAAGATGGGAACTATACCTATGCTGAAAACTCTGGAATCTGGATAAAAAATGACGAAGGAAAAGTATACAGAGCTATAGGAGTAATTAAAAATATTACGGAATGGAAACTTGCAATAGAAAAGGTTGAAGCGAGTGAGAGAAAATACCGCTCTTTCATAAAGAATTTTCATGGAATTGCTTTCCAGCTAGATGAAAACTTTGTTCCTATATTCCTGCATGGCGCTGTTGAAGAGATTACCGGGTATAGCGAAGAGGAGTTCATGTCCTGGGTAAAATGGAAAGACATAATCCTTCCTGATGACCTCTCTTTTGTTCTCAAAGAAGAGGAAAAAATTCGAAGTCCTCAATCCGTAGGTTACGAAGAAATAGAATTTCGTATAAAGCGCAGGGACGGAAGAGTCAGATGGATAAATGAGGTTTACCAGAAAATTCAGCGAGAGGATGGAAGGCCTGAATTCTACCAGGGTACGATTTACGATGTTACCGAAAGAAAAGAGACAGAAAAGTTCCTTGAAAATATCGAAACTGCCCGCAAAAAAGAAATCCATCACCGGATCAAGAATAACCTGCAGGTAATTTCCTCCCTGCTTGATCTCCAGGCTGAAAAATTCAACAATAGAGAATATGTAAATGATTCAGAAGTTCTTGAAGCCTTCAAGGAAAGTCAGGATAGAGTAATATCTATGGCCCTTATCCATGAGGAACTGTACAAAGGTGGAGGGCTCGATACACTAAACTTTTCGTCGTATGTTGAAGAACTAGTTAAGAATCTATTCCAGACATACAAGCTTGGAAATGCCAGTACTAGCTTAAACATGAGTCTGGAAGAGAATATTTTCCTTGACATGGATACTGCAGTCCCGTTAGGCATAATCATCAATGAACTTGTTTCTAACTCTCTTAAACATGCATTTTCCCACGGAAAAGACAATGGGGAAATTCAAATCAAAATTTGTAGAGAAGAATTTCAGGAAAGTAAAGACAATAGGGCAGGAAACAATAATGAAGCCTTAAAGAGCAACAGTTTCATCCTAACAGTATCAGATAATGGGATTGGTGTGCCTGAAAGTTTTGATCTGGAAAACCCTGAAAGTCTTGGCATACAACTTGTAACCACACTTGTAGATCAGTTAGAAGGCGAAATTGAACTCAAACGAGATCCTGGAACTGAATTCGTTATAAGATTCACAGTGGAAGAAAGATGAATAAACAGCAGCACCAGCTCTAAAACAATTAACTTTAAAAAAATAAGACAAAACATACCATTCGGTTTATAGCTTATCGGGCTGATGGGACCTAAATGCATCAGAAAGCTACGAATATCCTGCCAGACCAGAGCCGATATGTGAGCAGTAATTATACGGGGGGTATTGACTGGTTTATCATTACGGCTTTTCTTCCTGAGAGCAGCATTCAGGACCATGTGGACGTGGATATCCTGCCGGCTGTAAGAGATGGAGATGATGCTCTTACGTTTGCAAAAGTGGGAATTGAAGAAAAGTTTGTATTTGTAGAGGACGCCGATAAAAAAGAATTTCGTTTTTACCGTGATGAGGAAGAACCTGAAGGAGAGATTCACGGCTGGTAAGCTAATATAAGTAAAAAAGGCTTCAACACCTCGAATTACATTTTTGACAAACCTGTCCTTTTTTAATGGACTTAATTTTGAGGACTTATTTTTGGCTGTCTGCTTTCATGGATTTACTTAAATACACCGGTATCTCCTGAGCCGGATGCAGAACCTTTCCTTCCGCCTGCACAATTGATACAGACACCTTTTCTAAGGTCCATACACTGGCTGCATACGAGTTTTCCACATAAATGGCAGGTATAAAGCTTAGCTGGGCGCCCGCAGATTGAACACAAACCCTCCACTTCCAGAACTTCGTCCTCCTGAATTTCTTAGTGAATTTTCATTAAAGAATGATTTTGCGTGAATGGCTTTGAATAAAAAGGCAATATAAAGAATAGTTCCTAGAAACTATAAACGTTTCCAGAAGACAGGTTGAGCACTGCAAAGGATGGCATATCTTCGAGCAGAAAAATGGAAAATTGAGACCCTGAAAAAATTGTCTGAATGAAATTGTCCTGAAAGAAATTGCCTGAATTCAAAAAAGAGAAAAAATGGAGGTTTTTTCCCTCCATGAAATAGAGCATTTGACAGTTTTAGTCCACTATCCCGCCAGTGTTTGCGGAATGGACAGCACGCTGGTACCTTGCAAGGTAACCTGTGACTTCTTTTTTGGCAGGGACAAAGGCAGCTCTACGTTTTTCGAGCTCTTCTTCAGAAATTTTCAAGTTCAGGGCCCTTTCAGGAATGTTGATTTCTATAAGGTCGCCGTCTTTTACAAGACCTATCGGGCCTCCCTCACTGGCTTCAGGAGAGACATGCCCTATACACGGCCCTCGGGTTCCTCCAGAGAAGCGACCGTCAGTTATCAGAGCCACGGATTCAAGAAGACCCATACCTCCAATCGCAGCTGTAGCTGCAAGCATCTCACGCATTCCAGGGCCTCCTTTGGGACCTTCATAGCGGATGACGACAATATCTCCGGGCTTAATATCGCCTGCAAGAATGCTCTTCATGGCATCTTCTTCACAATCATAAACTCTTGCAGGACCTGTGTGTACACACATTTTGAGGTCAACCGCAGCCTGCTTGACAACAGCTCCGTCGGGAGCAAGGCTGCCTTTGAGGACTGCAATTCCTCCTTCGGCATGGACTGGCTTTTCAAGGGTTGCAATAATCTCTTTGTTCAGCTTTGGGTTAATGATTTCAAACTCTTCCAGGTTTTCACCGATAGTTTTGCCGTTGACTGTAAGCTGGTCAAGGTGGAGCTTTGAAGCCAGCCTCTGCATGACCGCTTCAACCCCGCCTGCCCTGTCAAAGTGAAGCATAA
Source organism: uncultured Methanosarcinales archaeon (assembly GCA_964434965.1). GTDB lineage: Archaea > Halobacteriota > Methanosarcinia > Methanosarcinales > Methanosarcinaceae > Methanosarcina. The sequence continues at coordinate 6,198 of CAYSWX010000045.1, read as the reverse complement.
AATTCGGGCCGCCGGGTCTGAGGGAAATCAGATGAGGAGTTTTTCTGCTCAGTTCGTCAAAGGTTTCAAGGAGCAGTTCAAGCCCGAACTCATGGGCAAGGGCAGGAAGATGCAGAGTGGTGTTTGTACTCCCTCCGACTGCCATATCGACCATTATGGCATTTTCAAAAGACTTGCTGGTAACAATCTGCCTTGGGGTAATGTTCTTTTTTACAAGCTCCACAATGCGCTCTCCGGATTCCTTGGCAATGCGCATTTTTTTTGCGTCAACAGCATGGGCGGTTGCACAGCCTGGAAGGCTCAGTCCCAGGGCTTCGGTCATGCATGCCATTGTATTTGCAGTAAACATCCCGGCACAGGATCCCGCTCCTGCACAGGAAAGGTTTTCAAGCCTTTTAAGCTCGGCTTCGGAGATTTTGCCTGCGCTGTAGGCGCCGACACCTTCGAAGACTGAAATAAGGTCCGTGTATTTATCGTCCACATATCCGGGGAGCATTGGACCTCCGGTCACAACAATGGCAGGAATATTAAGCCTGCCTGCTGCCATAAGGTGCCCCGGGACGATCTTATCACATGTGGGGATAAGGACTATGCCGTCAAACTGGTGGGCTTTAACCATCAGTTCTATTGTGTCCTCTATAACTTCCCTGCTTGGGAGAGAATATTTCATACCCTCATGGCCCATTGCAATCCCGTCGCAAACCGCTATGGTATGGAACTCAAAAGGAACTCCCCCAGCATTCCTGATCCCTGCTTTTACAGCTTCAGCAAGTTTATTCAGGTGAATATGACCGGGGACTATGTCATTCCATGAATTGACAACCGCAATGAACGGCTTCTTCATTTCAGAGTCCGTAACCCCTGTTGCCTTAAGAAGGGAACGGTTAGCGGCGCGTTCAGGCCCCTCTTTGATAATGGCACTTCTCATTGTGAATCTCCTGGTGATCTTCCTTTTTGATCTTTATATTGAAAACGATGAATATAATCCGTTGTAATGTATAGATAGGAAAAAACTTCATAGTATAAACAGGTTGGGGAAGAAAAACTGTAAAGAAGCTGGAGAAAAATTACAGAAAAAGTGAGTTGAAGAAAAATAATGCTATATTTTAACAATATAAGGACAAAATCTGGAAAAAAAACCACAATTTAAGCCACAAAACTGATAATTTATATCACAAAAAGGCAATTTAATATAATGGTATCCAAATATTTATATAGCCAGTCATGGATTTTGATTTTAGCGTAGTGAACGGATCTGCCCTTACCTACACATCTACAAGATCACACCCAACCACCACACCACAAAATCTAACCACAAAAGGGTTGTACCGTTCACCAAATTTATTCTTTTACCTTCGCTTTTTTCTCATTTCAAAGCCTGAAGTTTTATTTCGGCACAATTTAGAGCCTTTTTGTAGATTTGGACTTTCTGAACCTTACATTCCAGTGCCGAATTCCGGAAAGATTCCGAGACCAAAAAAACTGATATTTGATAAAAACGCAATTATATAAAAGACAGCGAACCAAAAGTTAGGAGCGAAACTGTAGACGGCAAATATGCTATATTGATAGGCAAATTCGGAAACAGTTGAATTTGCAGTTATCATGGCAGACAGTTTCAAGAGTATTATTCCTAAAGAGACTATTGAAAAATCCGGATGGAACAATTGAGAATATTCCTATGCAGGCGGTTGGAAGAAATGAGTGGGGAAAGTTCAGAAAACAAGCAGGGACTGAATACTTATACCAGAGTAGCAGATGCTGCGGACGGCGAGAGGGGGAAAGCCCTCCATGCAACTCTGGAAAGGGAAGAAGCCCTGAAAACTATAATCAATAACAGTCAGGTAGTATTATTTCTCTGGAAAAACGAAGGAAAATGGCCTGCGGAGTTTGTTTCCGAAAATGTAGTGAACTTAGGATACACGGTAGAGGACTTTATCTCAGGCAGGGTGCTTTACGGGGATATTATACACCCTGATGATCTCAAAAAAGTTGAAGAGGAGCTTGAAAAAAGAATTAGAATAGGGGCTCCGGATTTCAATATGGAATACAGGATTTTTTCAAAAAACGGGAAGATACGCTGGGTTAATGAAAGGACCTTCATCCAGAGAGACCCGAAAGGTGAAGTTACCTATTTTCAGGGAGTTGTGCTTGATATCACCGAGCAGAAAAGAAGCGAAGAAAAACTGGAAAAAGTCCTTAAGATGCAGAAGGTGCTGACCACAATAATCAACAACAGCCCTGCAGTGGTCTTCCTGTGGAAGGACGAAAAATACTGGCCTGCAACTTTTGTTTCGGATAATGTGGTACAGTTTGGATATACAGTTGACGATTTTATGTCACAGAAAATTCTGTACGGAAAGATAATACATCCCGATGACCTGAAAAGGGTTGAAGAAGAACTCAATAGAAATATTCAGAAAGGGGAAGTAAGCTTCAATTCCGAATACAGGATTTTTACAAAAGCCGGAGACCTTCGCTGGGTAAATGAAAGAACCTTTATCCAGAGGGAGGGAGATGGGAATGTGACCTGTTTTCAGGGGATAGTGCTGGACATAACTTCACGAAAAAACGTCGAAGAAGCCCTGAGAAAATCCCTTGAAATGCAGAAACTGCTGAAAACGATAATAAACAAAAGCTCAGCAGTAGCTTTCCTCTGGAAGAATATGGAAAACTGGCCTGTAGAGTTCGTTTCAGAAAATGTAACTCAATTTGGATATACTGTAGAAGACTTCATTTCGGGAGGAATCCTTTACGGAGACATAGTCCACAGGGAGGATATCAAGTCGGTCTATGAAAGCCTTGCACGCTCTATTCGAGAAGGATACGCCTCTTTTGAGATGGAATACAGAATTCTTACAGGGGGCGGCAAGGTTCGCTGGGTTGAAGAGAAGACATACATCCAGCGGGACAGCGAAGGCAATGTAACTCATCTCCAGGGAATAGTCGTTGATGTTACAGAAAGAAAAGAAGTCCAGGAAATGCTCGAGATTCAGAGGGAGCTAGGGTTAGCCCTGAGCACCACATGGAACCTCCAGACTATGCTCAATTTTATCCTTGATGCCTGCATGAAGGTAAAAGAGATAGATGCAGGAGGCATATACCTCAAAGACGAGCTTCTGGACCAGATTAACCTTGTGGCGCACAGAGGGCTTTCTTCAGAGTTTGTGAAAAAAGTTTATGCATATAGAATAGACTCTCCGGAAGCAAAGCAGGTCTGGACTGAGAAGCCCATTTATAAACTGAGCTTTTTTTCGGAAGAAATGGCAGATCTGTTAACGAAAGAAAAGATCACTGCAGTCGCAGTAATCCCTATGAAGCACAGGGGAGAGATAATAGGCAGCCTGAATTTTGCTTCCCGTACTGTGGACAGGATTCCAAATAATGTCCGCAATTTCCTTGAAAGCGTTGCCCTTCAGGTAGTAAACTATATAGCCCCTATCCGGATAGAAGCAGACTTTTTATGAAGACAAACCGTCTGAAACTGGAACTGTATTCTGATGACGAAATCCTTATTTAAAACAAATTTTATAAATAATGTAGAATTGGGGAGCCAGAAAAGCCAGGGTTATACCTTCCAGCTCTGAGCTTTAGATACGCAAGTGCCGGTTTTTACTCTCCTTGTCCGGGACTGACTTAAAATCATATTTATTACATCGCTAGAGGGGGATAGAGGTTGAAAGCAATAGTAGTTTATCTGAGTACCTCAGGGAATACAAAAGCTATGGCTGAAGCAATAGGGAACGGGATTGAATCAAAGAATGTGGATGTAAAGGTTGTCAGTTTCTATGATGTAAAGCCCGAAGAACTAAATGAAGCAGAAGCAATCGCAGTTGGTTCTTCGACTTTTTACTACAAGATGCTGCTGCCCATGGAGAAGTTTATGGATGAAACCCTTGTTTCCACTAACCCGCAGGGCAAGCTGGGAGCTGCTTTCGGGTCTTACGGGTGGAGCGGAGAAGCGCCCATAATGATAGCCGAAAAGATGAGGGAGCTGGGAATGACTGTTGTAGACCCTGTACTCCGGATCCTTCACAAGCCTACGGATAAGGACTTGCAGGAATGCAAGCGGCTCGGTATTGATATTGCAGAAAAAATGAAGCAGAGAAGTAAAAAGGCAGAGTAACAAAAGCAGCAATAAAAGGGAAATAAAACTGAAGTCTGAACAAACTATCAGCGAAAAATCATTCCGGAAAAATAGTGAGCATGAAAAACCGGCTTAAGAGAGCCCATCTTAATAATGGATACCTGCCAGTTAAAAGAAAAACAGCCAGGGCTCTCAATAAAATAGGTAACCTGAAAAGAATCTGGTGGCCGTTTCCACTTTGCTTCTGAACTCATCAGAGTTCTCCGAAACAAGGATAACAGTCCTGAAAAATCCCCTTTCTTTCCTGATTGCTATAGCTTTTGCATGTTTTCCCGCAAAAACAAAATTACGGTCCCATATGCCCCATCCCATATACCAGGGGAACTCGTTAATTGTCTCAACCGAGCTGATATCGGAAAAAGGAATACTGTACCTGAAAGGCGGAAAAACTGCAACCACACTGTCACAGGTAATCAGGAATTTCACGCCAAAGAAACTCCACATTGTTGCAAGGTAAGTGAAAAGGATAAGAGGTAAAGCGTACCTTGCCTCAGAACCCGCACCAAAGCCGAAAAGCCCCATAAGAGAAAAGACATAAAAGACCAGGATCAACAACATACCTGCAAACATCAGAAATTTGAGCTGATTACTGTAAGCTGCTCTCTGCTCGTAAAAAACTTTAATAAAACTTCCTCCGTTTTTGCAAATTTACAATATATCTGTCCGATACCCATGCAAATTTGCCTGTAGTAATCTCCCTGAAAAGTTCTCATTATACTCCGTACATGCCTGCAAAAATCTTTCGGTTAGAACTTCAGTTATTTAGGAGGAATTTCGGCAACCTGCGTTGAATCAAGCAGCAGCTCATTGAAAAGGTCAGTACCCAGCTTCAGCGCAGACGGCTCATAGCATATAAGGCTCTCCCTGTCAAAATGCTTTTGATTCTTTGGGAAAAGTGAAATCATGAAGAATTTGTCGGTAACTGTAAGACTTGCAATCTTCAGATCGCCCGAGTACTGGAAAAACTTTACATTTTTAAGATCCAGCATATTCCGGAAATCTTCCGGATAACCTGTATAATACCGTTCGTAGACAGATTCAGACATCAGGAAGGAGAACTCAACTCCTTTTTTTGCAAGTTCCTGGCAGAGAGAAATCATAGGCGGATGGAAGTAGGCTATAGCTTCAAAAACATAACTTGAACCGGACAGGTTTTCTACAACCTCCTGGGCAAGTTCGAACATGCGGTCAAGGTCAGGCTGAATCAATTTGCATTTGCCCAGTTCTCCGAGCCTTTTCTTGAACGAAAGAGGGATGCCCTGAAGATCCTTTTCCGACCAGTACTCAAAGTTATCTTCAAAAATCTCTATAGTGCTAACAAGTGGCTGCATTTTTTCGACGAGAACTGTTCCTATGAGCGAGAGTGTATACGACCTGTCCTCCTGAACGACCAGGGACATATCTTTTAATTTTTTAATCTGGGGCAGGATGGAAGTAGAAGTTACCTGAAGGGCTTCCGTAATTTCGTCCATGTTTTTGGGCCCGCTTCTGAGAAAAAGAAGTAATTGTTTTCGCTTATCGGAAAGAAAAATCAACTCTATAAGTTCCAGTTTCACCCTTCAGTCTCCTATTAGTGCTAAAGCTAAAAAGATTACAACCACCAAAAATATATAAGTTATTACCTTATCTCACACTTCTTAGTCAAGTAAAAACATCTGTAAATAATTCTGGACTAATAAGATTGGACGCTGACAAAAAGTCCAGACCTGAATCCTGAAGGCTACTAAGAATTACGAATAAAAATCTTAAGAGACGTTTCTTAAGAGACTTTTGAAAACGAAAGTTTACGAAAAATCAAACATCATCATTGAGAATTTATAGAGTATCCCTTTATTCCTTTTTATTCCTTTATACCCCATGACTTGATAGCTTTCGCTAGCTAGATATTTTTATTATCTAAAGTAAAGGGAGTCCTTCCAGACCCTTTAAAACTTTCAGTTTAAAGGATCTGGATAACAAATTAAGATACTTGAAAGATTTAAAATCTTTCAATATTATCCTACTTTCAATATTATCCTACTTTCAATATTATCCTACTTTCAATATTATCC
>CAYSWX010000044.1:0-19562 GCA_964434965.1 uncultured Methanosarcinales archaeon | reverse complement strand
CAAAATTATAGAAAAAATTTCAAATAGTGCCCCAGAGTTTCCAGAATGATTTAAAGGAGTAGAGTAAAAATATAAAGGATAAAAATATAATTATATTAGTTTTTCCCGTTCTCCTTCTCCCGCTGATATTTCTCTTTGATTTTCTCAATCATTTCCTCATTAGCCTCGACAACAAAGGCTCCAACATACCCGCATTCTTTGCAGTGGTAGACCGTACCTGCATACCCGCCAACCTCATAATATACATCCGAATTCCCGCATACAGGACAAACCTCAACTAACTTTTCGCGGCTCAGGGCAATTCCCTCCTTTGATCAGGCTTACAATATCGAATTATTAAATTATATATAAGAAGCATGATTCAAGATAAAGGCATAGTATTTTTAACCGATATTCAAACAAATATCCAGAGATTCAAACTCAGATTTAAACTGATATCATCAAATTCTATTCAAGCTGACATGCGAGAAAAAGCCGGGTTGATCAGTTAATATAATCATCCGTTTATCCACTTACTCCCATTTCAGACCCAAAGATCCATCCCATATTCAAACACCAAATTACATATTCAAACACCAATATTCAACAAGATTTATAGATTCAAGGTTTACAGTGAGTAAAAAATGACTGAAATGATGACACCTGCAATGCGCCAGTACTACGAAGCCAAACAGGCGTACCCTGACACCCTGATCTTCTTCCGGATGGGAGACTTCTACGAATCCTTCGGGGAAGACGCAAAAACCATTGCAAAAGAGCTTGAGATTACATTGACAGCCCGGGGAAAGGACAGGTCAGGGGAGAGAATGCCACTTGCAGGAATTCCTTACCACGCCATTGACACATACCTCCCAAGGCTGATAAACAAAGGGTACAAGGTAGCTATCTGTGAACAGCTCGAAGACCCGAAGCAGGCAAAAGGGGTTGTGAAAAGGGGGGTTGTCAGGGTGGTAACCCCAGGAACAGCAATAGATTCTTCCATGTTCTCAGACGCGTCAAATAACTACTTGATGGCAGTTGCAGGAAGAGAGGTAGGGAAATCCGGAAAAAGCAGGGAAATGGAATTCGGGATCTCCTTCCTGGACATCTCAACAGGAGAGTTCCTTACAACCCAGTTTACAGACTCAGAAGATTTCGAAAAATTACTCACTGAACTTGCCCGCATGCGGCCTTCTGAATGCATCCTTCCTCCGTCCCTGTATGGAAATTCGGAGCTCGTTGACAGGTTAAAGGAACAGACAATCGTGCAGGAATTTGCGCCAGAAATCTTTGGAATAGAAGAAGCCGGAGAAAAACTGAAAAAACATTTCAGAGTTTCGACCCTCGAGGGTATGGGCTGTGAAAAACTGGAACTTGCAGTCTATTCTGCCTGGGCTGCTCTTGAATATGCAAAAACAACCCAGATGAGGGACCTTACACATATCAATACACTCAGAACCTACTCAAACACCGAGTTCATGATTCTTGACTCTGTTACCCTCCGCAACCTGGAAATAGTGAAAAACGTGCGGGATGATGGAGATCAGAATTCCCTTTACAGGACCCTGAACTGCACGCGGACACCTATGGGGAGTCGCATCCTGAAAAAGTGGCTCTTAAAGCCGCTCCTTTCCGTAGAAGAAATCAACCTCAGGCTTGATGCGGTAGAAGAGCTGGCAGGAGACCCTCTGCTCCGCTACGATATCCGGGACTGGCTTTCAGACGTGAGGGACATTGAACGCCTTGTAGGCAGGATAGTGTATGGAAACGCCAATGCAAGGGACCTTGTAGCCCTGAAAAAATCCCTTGATTCCGTGCCCTCTATCCGGGACTGCCTTCTGGAAAAAGCCGGTGCAGAGATATTAAAAGAAATTGCAGAAGGGCTTGCAGCATTCTCAGAGCTGGAAGAACTGGCTGAAATGATCGAAAATGCTATTGTTGAAGAGCCTCCTGTAAGTGTCCGGGAAGGCGGAATGATAAAATACGGGTTCAGCGAGGAACTTGACGAGCTCAGGGACATTTCAAGCAACAGTAAAAAGTGGATTGCAGCCTTCCAGCAGAAAGAAAAAGACAGGACAGGGATCAAGTCACTCAAAGTAGGATACAATAAGGTTTTTGGATATTATATCGAAGTTACAAATGCAAACAGCAGCCAGGTGCCTGACGATTATATAAGAAAGCAGACCATGGCAAATGCAGAGCGCTTCTTTACACCGGAACTTAAAGAAAAAGAAAGCCTGATCCTGACAGCAAACGATAAAGCTGTGGCTCTGGAGTATGAAATCTTCACTGAAATCACAGAAACCCTTTCAGCCCATTCAAAGAGACTCCAGGAAACAGCAGAAAGAATAGGCACCCTTGATGTCCTTGCAGACCTTGCCGAGGTTGCAGAGAATAACAATTATACACGCCCGCAGCTTACCGATGACTGCAAGATCCTTATCAGGGACGGGAGGCATCCAGTAGTAGAAAGTACGGTATCAGGCGGTTTTGTCCCAAACGATACCGAAATGGACTGCAAAGAGAACCAGTTTTTGCTGGTTACGGGCCCGAACATGGCAGGAAAATCCACCTATATGCGCCAGACAGCCCTTATTGCGATTATGGCTCAGACAGGCTCTTTTGTCCCGGCATCCTATGCTTCCATAGGCGTTATCGACCAGGTTTTTACAAGGATAGGGGCTTTTGACGACCTTGCAAGCGGGCAGAGCACGTTTATGGTCGAGATGGTTGAGCTTGCAAATATCCTGAACAACGCAAGCCCAAAAAGCCTTGTGCTGCTCGACGAAATTGGCAGGGGGACAAGCACTTATGATGGGTACAGCATTGCAAAAGCAGTTGTTGAGTTTCTGCACAACAGGGGAAAAGTAGGCGTAAGGGCTCTTTTTGCAACCCATTACCACCAGCTTACAGCCCTTGAGGAGAAATTAAAACGGGTAAAAAATTACCACATTGCAGTAAAAGAAGAAGGCCACGAGCTGGTTTTCCTGCGAAAAATCGTACCAGGAGCAACAGACAGAAGTTACGGGATCCATGTTGCAAGGCTTGCCGGAGTCCCGGAAAAAGTTATAGAAAGGGCAAATGAGATCCTCAGGGAACTCGAAAAGGAAAATGTGCTTGAGGAAGCTGAAGAGAGCGAAAACGGGAAAAAGAGAAAAGGAAAAGCAACAGCCCGCTATACCCAGATGCTGCTTTTTGACCCGGGGAGCAGTAGTGGAAATTCGGAGAGGGAAAAAGGGCTGAGTCCTGTAGAAGCAGTCCTCAAAAAGATGAATGTGGACGAGATGACGCCAATAGAAGCCATGAACAAGCTTCATGAGCTGAAAAAGCTGCTTGGTTAAAAGAAATAGGCAGAAAAACTGACAGAATGAGAGGAAAAACGGATAGAAGAAATAGACATTCAGCTAGAAAGTCGGTTAGAAGAGAAGATAGAAGAGAAGATGGATGGACAGATGAAAGAGCAGTTTGAAAATATGTGTGAAGAGCAAACAAGAAAAGAAGCCGAGAAAAAGCTGGAAGAGAAGATGGAAAAACAGGGAAATAAAATCCGGATTCTTGATAAGGACACGATAAATAAGATCGCAGCCGGGGAAGTGATAGAGCGCCCTGCGTCAGTGGTAAAGGAACTCGTAGACAACTCAATTGATGCCGGAGCAACAGAAATCCGCATCGAAGTTGAGAAAGGAGGAAAACATTCTATCCTTATCCGGGACAACGGCTGCGGGATGAGCAGAGACGATGCTCTCCTTGCGTATAAAAAACATGCAACAAGCAAACTCACAAAGATAGAAGACCTGGATACGATCTCTACAATGGGCTTCAGGGGTGAAGCTCTCGCCTCCATAACCGCCATTGCTAAGGTGGAAATTCTTACCCGCCCCCCGAAAGAGATTGCAGGCACGAAAATCATAATCCATGGAGGAAAAATAGAGGAGACTTCTGATGCAGGCACAGCTCCGGGAACGTCAGTTCATGTAAAAGACCTCTTCTACAACACACCTGCAAGGCGAAAGTACCTGAAAACCGACCGTACCGAACTTGCCCATATCACTGATACTGTTATGAGACTTGCTCTGGCAAATCCGGGAATTTCCTTTACCCTGCTCAGCGAAGGAAAGCCAGTCCTCAGGAATACGGGGTCAAACGACCGTTTTAACAGTATGGTAAACCTGCTCGGACCTGAAACTGCCAGGTCAATGCTCCTTCTGGAGTACAGGACAGAAGAATTTGAAATCAGGGGCTACATATCAAAACCCGAAGTGAACAGAGGAGATAGCGACCAGTTATTTCTCTTTGTAAATACCCGCCCTGTAACCTCAAAAACCATCAACACAGCCGTCCGTGAAGGATATTACACAAAAATGCCAAAAGGCCGCTATCCTGTAGCAGTCCTTGCCCTTACCCTCGATCCGGGAGAAGTAGATGTAAATGTCCACCCCCGAAAAGCCGAAGTCCGCTTCAGCAGGGAAAAGGAGGTCGGAGATGCAGTTATTCGTGCAGTTGAAAAGGTCCTTTCGGAAAACGGGCTTGCCCCCGAGATAAGGGAAAAGGAAGGAAAGGTGCTACAGAAAACCTTTGAGGTCCCGGAATCTGCAGGAAAAATTCAGACACCTGGAACCCGAAGAGTACTGTCTGACAAGAAAGTGAAAGAAGAGATAGGGAAAGCAGCCGGAAAAGAAACTGTAAGTGAACCTGGGGTTTCAGCGATTTCAGAAAAGGCCAGCATTCTGGAAAGCGGGAATAGAATCCTGAGAGATAAAACCGAAGCTTACACCTATCCTGTAAAGGACACTGAAAGACGGCTGAAAAAATCCGAGCGCCTTCTTGAGTTTACAGCAGAGAGTAAAGAGCAGAAGGGAGGAGAGAGTAAAGATAGGAAGGAGGAAGAAAAAGAGGGAGAAAAGGGAGGAGAGAATGGAAGTACGAAGACAGAGGAGAAAATAAGCGAAAAAATAAGTGTAGAGGAAAAACAAATCCAGAAGCCGAAGCAAACAGCAAATACTGACCTTCTAGAAGACATTCGTATCATAGGTCAGGTTTCCAGGATGTATATCCTCGCTGAAAAAGGGGAAGACCTTATAGTTATCGACCAGCACGCAGCTCATGAGCGTATTCTTTATGAGCAGATCCTGAAAAGCAAAAAATCCAGGGTGCAGGAGTTGATCACTCCTGTAATGATAGAACTCACCCCGAAAGAAAAGGTGCTGATGGAAGAATACATACCCTACCTTGAAGAGTACGGCTTTGGAATTTCGGAATTTGGGGACAATACCTATGTTGTCACCTTTGTGCCGGAAGTTTTCGGACGGCTTGAGGATACCGATATTATCCATGATGTGATATCGGACCTGCTGGCTGAAGGAAAAATCAAAAAAGAGACAGGGATTTTGGAAAAGGTGAGCAAGACCCTTGCTTGCAGGGCAGCGATTAAAGGAGGGGCAGCCTGTACACCAAAGCAGATGGAAGATTTGATAGAGCAGCTTAAAACAGCTGAAACCCCCTACTCCTGTCCGCACGGAAGACCGACAGTTATAACCTTTACGAAAGGGGAACTGGACAGAATGTTTGCAAGGACCCAATAAACAACGTAAACTTAGTAAGAAAAAAGTTTTAATATTTAAGAAAAAATAAGTTGTTTAGCTGGAGAGACGTGTGTATAAAAATATAATCGTGCACGGGAATATATAGAAAAAGAAATTAATAGTTATTTATTAAGGAATCAAAAGAGTTTCACTGGAAATCTATCTTTATTTCCTATAGTTTTATATAATATAAATGATATTGAGGGTAAATGTCAGCTTAGTACTGACGCAGAGGCATCATTCCAAAAGGCTATTTTTCACACCCCAAACCCCAACAAAGAATGGTCACCCCCCATTCAAACCCCCAAGAGAAATACCCCAACTTCCAGAAAAACGAAAAAATCCCACTCCTGGAATGATGCCAATCTTTTCTATCATTGCCATGATTTATCCATAATAGATGTTGTTTTTCTATTATTGTGAGGTAATTTTACACTAGATTGGCATATTTGGATATTAGTGTATTCGGATGTTAGCTATGTTGAGTCTTTCTCATCTAATTTATCTCGTTTTTCAGGTCAATACATTTATAATAAAAAACCTCCGAGTATTCTTCCATGATAGATCCTGTTAACAATTTCAAGATCCCTGAAGAATGGATTGCCCGTACAGGGCTGCCCAGGGAAGAGCTTGAAAAAAAGGTGGCATCAGGTATGGTCGTGGTCCTGAGCGACGGGTCTGTCCTCAAGAGAGGATATACTACAGGAACCACAGCCAGTGCTGCTGCAAAAGCCGCTGTTCTTTCCCTTAAGAAAAAGATTGACAGCGTATCCGTCCCTACCCCGGTAGGACTGAGAGCCCACCTTAAAGTCAGTGAGTCTTCCTCCGGACACGCAGTTGTAAAGAAGGTCCCCAATGACCATGAGTCCGATATCACACGCGGGCTGGAATTTGTTGGCGAAGCCAGAGAAGTTGAGGGAATTCACATCCTCGGAGGAAAAGGCATAGGGGTTGTAAGAAGGGACGGGCTTCAGGTCCCAAGGGGTAAGCCAGCTATAAACCCAAACCCCATGGAACAGATAACAGCAGCAGTGAAAGAGGCTGTAGAGGAACTGGGTTTGCAGGGAGTTGAGGTCACGATTTCAATTCCTGAAGGGGAAAGGATCGGGAAAGAGACTCTGAACAGCAGGATAGGAGTTGAAGGCGGGATTTCTGTTCTTGGGAGTACAGGTTTTGTTGAACCCTGGAACGACCATCTCGGAGAAATGAAAGGAGACCTCATCCGCTGTACGGACAAAGTGGTTTTAACTACAGGACGGATAGGAATGAAGTATTCTCACATGCTTTTTCCTGAATATACCGTTGTTATGGTAGGGAGCAGGATCTCAGAAGGGCTCGATTATTCTTCAGGAGATGTCATTATCTGCGGGCTTCCCGGCCTTGTCCTGAAATGGGGAAACCCTGAAATGCTTGAAGGCAGCGGGTATGCAACCGTTGTTGAGATGCTTGAAAAAGCTCCGGAGCACGAACGCCTGAAAGAAGCCTTTGAAATGGCAGTCGAAAAAGGCAAGGGTGCAAGAATTGTTGTAATTGACAGGGACGGGTCTGTCCTTATGGACAGTAAAAGTGAGAAGTAAAAGAATTAAAGCAAAAATAAAACCTGACAGAGGGGAAGAAAAACTATGATAGTGGTAGGAGTCGGGGTCGGGCCCGGCATGCTTACGGAAGAAGGGATTAGGGCAATAAGGAAAGCTTCAGCGGTCTACGGTGCAAAAAGAGCGATTGAACTCGCACAGGAATATATTACCTGCGAAGCAAAAACAATTAAGGACTATAAGTCTCTTCACCTCCTGCCTGCAGATGCCGTTGTCCTATCTACGGGAGACCCCATGTTTTCCGGGCTCGGGAAATTTGCAGGGGAAAATGATACCGTTATTCCGGGAATTTCTTCAATGCAGGCAGCCTGTGCCCGCACGAAAGTAAATCTGACGAACCTCTGTGCAATAACAGCCCACGGCAGGGATTTTGAGCCTGCGAAAGCCGAACTGATCCAGGAATTGAAGAATGGAAGAAACATCTTTCTGCTGCCGGAAGAGACATTCGGTTCCCGTGAGGTTGCAGAGATTCTTAAAGAGCTTGGGATAGAAGCTGAGCTTTATACCTGCGAAAACCTCGGCTATCCGGAAGAAAGGATTGCAAAAGGAACTCCTGATAACCCTCCGATTGCAGAAACCATACTCTACGGGCTGCTTGTCGTGCAAAAAAGGTAAAAAAAAGGAAGAAAAAGGTTTCCGGTTCTGTAACCTGAAACTTCCGCAAGCTTTGGGTTTATTCCGAAGAAGTTCAGCCCCCGAGAAAACTGAAGACGGTGTAAAAGATCAAATCCCCGAAAACGACTGCGATTATGAAGCCTGCTGTAATTGAGAGCATAAAAGGCAGGCCCGGAGTAACCCAGATTTCTTTTTCGATTAGCCCTTTTTTTAAGTATTCTTCAAGTTCAGGCTTCTCATTTGCATTAAAATCAAGCCCTGTCCGTGCAAACTTCCTGGTGACAGCCCCGTTTTCGTCAAGCTCGAATTTTTCTAGCAGTCCCAGATGTTCCTTATATTTGAGAGAGGAAACCTCAGTCCTGTACCCGAGAAACATGTAGAAAGGCTTTTTGAACATTTCAGGCGAGAAGTGCAGGAGGTTGTAGCAGAACATCCCGAGAGGTACGAGGACAGTTACCAGGAGAGCATTTTCCAGTACCGTGAAGGTAAAAAGCCCTACCGGAGGCAAACCAAGCAGAGGATAGACCTTTTCTGATAACTGGAAAACCGGATAGAGAGGGAATAAGATTGAAAGTACTATCAAACCTTTTGCGTCTCCACCTCCGAAGGCCCCAAGATGGAAAAGGATATAAATCGAAATAAAAACAATAACACTCGAAAGAATAAGAGATTTAATGTAAGGAATACCACCGGTAAAAACTTCATAGACCACAAAGACTGAACCCGACGCAAGCATGTACTTCCATAACTTATTAGAGACTCTGCGTTCCTTCAGGTCTGTGCAGCATGCGTAGAGCAAAAACGGTATTGTGAAGAGGATTTTCAGAATTTCGATCATAAAAACCATGCAATAAAATTATTTCTGTAGTTAGGAACATTATTACTTTTTTACTTTTATACCTTATCGCCTGAATGAAACTTTCCGAAACAGGATTGGAAATTTCAACCTCAAAGAAAAGATCCCAGCATACATCTCTCCATCCTTCAAAACCCTCAAAAAACACAAAAAACGGAAAAATCCTGCGGCAGAAACATAAAAAGTAATTGCATAACAGGTCCGGGTAAGCCCAAAATCAGCCCGCAAGCGATAAGCTTATAGATAAGAAGTTCTATTTTATGGTTGCTTAACTCTTATTAGTTTTCAATTTCAATGCATGGGCTCGTGGTCTAGACGGTTATGACGTCGCCTTCACACGGCGGAGGTCCTGAGTTCGAATCTCAGCGGGCCCACTCTCTGTTTATTCTTTATTTTCCTCTTTTTTGGATTTAGAGTCTTTATAGACTTCCTTTTCTAATGCTTCTATTCTTGCTTCAAGGTCAGATTTTACTTCGGGTTGTGTAACTTTTAGTTCACCATTGAACTCTTCATCCAAAGAAATCACATAAACCGGCTTACCATTGTATTCCGCTTTGAAAATGTGTGCAGTCTCTCCTGCAAGACCAACTTCAGATTGCGGAAGCCTCACTAAAGGATATGTGAGCTCTGGTTTTACCTTATGTTTCATGACCTTTGACTTACCTAATAACTTCATCTTTCTACCTCTATAACATCAAATAAAGGTTACCAAATATTTAAGTAACTTTTTATTTTGTGTCATTTAGAAAAGAAGAAAGGAAAACTGACACTAATATGCCCTATCTTAACATCTTATGAAATCTTTTTTTGAGTATCGTGATCTTGGTGATTTCACCGAATAAAAGAATAAACAAAATTAGAAAAGCTCGGTGGAATTTTGGCAGTGATGCAAAAGGTTCAAGGACTAAGCAGCAGTTCCATAATAAGTAAGAAACTCTACATTTAATAATGGTGATAGTGCACATATCTTTTAACTCTTTTCTATTGATCCTCTTTAGTAATCTTTTTGTACACCCATCACATGATTTGCATTATATTTCGAATTTATTTTGAATGAGTTTTTTACATGAGTTTTTGCATGTATTTGAATTTTTAAAGAATTTTTGAAACTTATATATTCTTTTTATTATACAAAATTAAAATTAAAATTAAAATTGTCAAATCTCTAAAATAATGTGATTTTATGAGCGCAAATGGGACGATTAAATCTGATGAAGAGAAAAGCACTCTAAGCCGACGAATTGAAGAAACCAGAAACAGTCTTCAAACAGAACGTTTAGACATGTCTTTTGGAGAAATAATGAGCGTATATGAAGATGGTGAATTAATTATTAATCCAGAGTTTCAAAGACTTTTTAGATGGTCAAAAGAACAACAAACAAGATTTCTTGAATCTTTAGTGCTGGGCATACCAATTCCTCCAATTTTTGTTGCTGAAGATGCTAATGGAAAATGGGAGTTAGTCGACGGTCTACAGAGAGTCTCTACTGTATTATCATTTTTTGGTTTGCTTAAATCCGATCAGAGAAAAAATAAATGGATAATGTCTGAAGGGGAATTAATTGATGAATTGGAAGGGTTTAATGTTGAGACTTTTCCATTTAAATTTATTATAAACATAAAAAGAGCAGTTTGCCGTGTCGAAATAATTAGATGGAATAGTGCAATGGATTTGAGATATGAATTGTTCAACAGACTCAACACTGGTGGAACACCTTTAACAGAACAAGAAATTCGGAATTGTATTTTTAGAGGCACCTCCCCAAAATTTAATGAATACTTAGCAGAAATGTCAAGTATTCCAGAATTCATTGAGCTAGTTAAAATTACCAAATCCAAAGTTGATCAAATGTACCTTGATGAACTTGTGTTAAGATTTACATCTCTTGTTTTTGATTGGGACGAAATCAATGAAGGACTTTCTAATTATATGACTAAATTTATGAAAAAAGCAGTAGAAAATCCTGAATTTGATTATGATAAGTTCAAAAACCTGTTTGTAAGAACAATTCATCTGTTATCTAATTATGGAAGTGAAATATTTTTAGCATCAAATTCGGGATTTTCTACTAGTCTATATGAAGGCATAACCATAGGCGTTGCAAATAATATTGACTATTATGAAAAGAATAACAGTGCTCTTAAACATAAAATAGAAGAAATTAAAAACGACCGTGAATTTAACACTTATATGGGTTCAGCTGCAAGCAGTAAAAATAGAGTGAAAAAAAGGATATGGAGAGCTATTAGAATATTTGAGAATTTCCAATAAGAGCTACTGATATGTCAAGACTAAAAGAGAACTTAGAGCATGAAATAAATTGGCGTGTAGGTGAAATTGCAGTAATCAAAAAGTTGATCAAATCAGATAGATTAAACCAAAGAGAACTGGTGCTTATAAAAAAATATTCTGTTGCTTCTCTTTATTCTATATGGGAAGGTTTTGTTGGAAAAAGCTTTGAATTTTATACAGAAGAGATTAATAATCTCCATTTAAAAACTAGTGAAATCAGTATAAATATTTTAACTCATACTATTGACTCCCAAGTACAATTGAGAAGTGAACGAAAAGAATTTGCAACAAAATGTAAACTTGTAGGTAAGTTATTTGAATGTATGTCAAATGATACTATAGCAATTACTCGAAATTTGCCCGGATCTTCAAATCTTAACTTTAAAGTAATTAAAAATATATTTGAATGTTTCAATTT
Source organism: uncultured Methanosarcinales archaeon (assembly GCA_964434965.1). Classification (GTDB taxonomy): domain Archaea; phylum Halobacteriota; class Methanosarcinia; order Methanosarcinales; family Methanosarcinaceae; genus Methanosarcina. The sequence goes on along the minus strand of CAYSWX010000044.1, from coordinate 8,224 downwards.
TAGTAGACGCTTAGATTCAAAATATGAATCAGATCTAAACTTTTTCGTGAAAGTTCGAAACGACATTGCACATGGAGAATTCAGTATCGCAGTAGATGATAAGAAAATTTACGACTTTTGTTCGCTAGTCATGGATTTAATGTCAGAAGTCACATTAATAATTCTCAATGAGTATCAAGAAAAAAGTTATTTGAAAGTTAATTGATCGATTCACGGCAAATATTTTGTAACGTCATACTTCGATCTAAAAGTCTTATCACAAGAATTGAAACCAACTATAAAATTCAGTAGGCCTACAGGCATTTGAACCATTTATATCCACAGTTTGTCTGGGTGTCTGGGTTACATTTATATATTTTATATTTTTACTTCTACAATATTATAATTCTTAAATCTCATTAATAGTAACTTATCTTAGACACTTAGACACATTTTTACTGTGGATCTGTCTTTCCGCAGATGTCTTCAAAAAAATAACATTTTTCCTGCCATCGTTTTTCGAGAATTATTCTAAAATTTGCAGTTATTATCTCAACTGAAGCTTAGTGAAATGGCTGCTGGAAGTTTTCAATGAAGGCAAAAAGCCGCAAATTTAGGAAAATATCAAAAGTATATGTTTGAGTGACCAAGGTAGTTTTTCAGAAAAACGATAACAGAAAAAATTGTGAAAATTGAAAGGACATCTGCGGAAAGCCGGGTGGATAGATACTTTCTCAGGATGAAAATCATTCTTCAGATATTACAGTAACTCCATCCCAATAATATTCTCTATCACCTGTGGATTCTCTTGAATAGGTGAATCCTAAGTCTTTGAAGTATTTTCCAAAGACATTATTTTTCACAGGTCCTATGTCATTTATTTTACACCATTTTTCGTACTCTTCATACATTATCTGCTTAGAGGTGCCTCCATGACCAGATTCAACGCATTCCTCTGCAAATGCAGCTACAGAATTACTATTTATCTGGTACATTCTTTTTACATCCTCAACAGTTTTATTGTATGAAAAATCTCCATTCTCTCGAAGAACGTTAAGCGCATCCAAGACCTTATTCAAGAAACCCGACAATTCCTCAGGAGTTACCAGTTTAGCTATGAGGCCTCTATCCGCGTCGTAGTGGAGGCAATCTACAGGAAGAAACATTCACAGGATAGACAATAACAATCGAAATGAAATGTTTCGAAATTTTAATTCCTAAAGGTATATAGTCCAGGAGTAAAAACTTTATTTGTAGTTGTGTGTTGGTAATTATTTCATGATTGTAGTGTGATTCTGATGGCAGATGATACCTGGAACATAAGCATTAAAGGTCATGATGGGAAAAAGTGAATAAAGAGAGGATCTGGCACCGAACCTTCAGTAGATGAGCTTATGGGGAAACTGTCTTCATCTCTTTTGCGTGATGATAACCTCAGCTGACAATACTATCACCAACGGTTTTATGGAGATGTGAGAAGAGTGGGATTCAAACACCCCAAAGAACCAGGGCATAATACTATCCACTGGAATCTGACCATGCCTGGCTGGTTGACAGCTAAATCGGAGAGATAAACGCTTATGTCAACTTCAATTAAACGAGGCTATATCCATTTTCCAGATACGTGGGAACATATCGAGTCACAGTATGTGGGTCCCTTTGTTACCCGCATTGTCCACCGCCGGCCTGATGGCACTGTGGATGTCAGAACCTCCCGGCGACATCGCAAGCAGTTCGGTCCGGAACCAGGCCCTGAAGCAGCGGAAAAAAAACGATCCAAATACCTGCTTTGGCACCCCACCTCGTTAAACTGGTGGATCGCCGTTTTGTTCATGATTGGCGCCAGCCACTTTGTACTGGGCAGCGTTTTATTTCTGACCGGGTTCAAAAGGTATCTCATTCTCAACCTGATTTTTTTCATCGGTTCGATCTTCTTTACCTCTGCCGGTTATTCCCAATATCATCAGTCTATCAACGCCGAGACTACCGTTGGCGGTGATGTCCAAAACGCCAAACGCAAATGGTTGGCCTGGCAGCCGGTTCGAATTGATTTTTGGGTTACATTTACCCAATTTCTGGGAACAATTATGTTCAACTTCAACACGTTTGATGCTTTTCTCAATCTGGGCTGGATAGGGCAAGACCTGTTGATCTGGGTACCGGACATGGTTGGCTCTATTTTCTTCCAGATCTCCGGTACGCTCGCAATATTTGAAGTTTGTCATCGCTGGTGGTGCTGGCGCAGTCGCAACATTGACTGGTGGATTACGATTATTAATTTTGCGGGATGTGTTGCATTCTTAATTTCGGCATTTCTGGCTTTTATCAGGCCTAATCCAATTTTTAACAATCTAGCGCTGTGGGCCACTGCTTTCACTATGATTGGGGCGATTTGCTTTTTTGTCGGCGCTTATTTGATGTGGCCGGAGATGGCCCAGGAAGAGTCGGCATAAACGAAAATTGATTTGTATGACCATGCTAAGTCAACACCTAAAAAATACATACATTTGAAATATAGAACAAAGACCTTAAAATGTTCAATTATTTCATCTATTCAAATCAAAGTTGCTCTGGTGCACCTTGCAGCAAGCTAGCGGGGTATTGACTGAAATAAACCCTTCACACGGCGGAGGTCCTGAGTTCGAATCTCAGCGGGCCCACTTTTCTTTATTTGCTTTTTTTGATTTAGAGCCTTTATAGACTTACTTTTCTAAAGATCCGACTCTTTCTTCAAGGTCATATTTTTCTTAAGATTGTACAACCTTAACATGATTCAAAGGTTCATACTTCTATTACATTCCTAAAATTGAAATTTGGGATTTAGGGTTACGTAAGGATAATGAGCTCAAATGCATATCGACTAACAGCAGAATTACATCTGGAAAAAGTTAAATAAGATCGGCAACAAATGATTGCTGATATGGCACTTCAAATCAAGTAATGAATTTTCTTTATTTAGTAACTAATTTTAAAATTTGTTTATTAACTTTGAGAATATAAAAGGCAGCGAAAATAAAAAATAGGAGAGAGTAAGACTCTAGGAAAGGCAAGTATAGGTATGGACACCAAGACTCTATTTATTTCTTTTTTAATATTTATCTGTTTTTTTTCAGCAAATTGCTCAGGTGCAGTTATCGATGTAGGCCCGGGAACTTCCTTTAGTCCTGCAGGCTCAGACGACCAGAATGTTATTAACGCTGCCATACAATCAGCGAATTCAGGCGACACTGTACAGCTTGCATCAACCACGTTTCACATAAGTTCACCTATAATCATGAAATCTGGGGTAACCCTTAACGGAAATGGAATTGGTGCGACAGTAATCTATTGTGATAATCCTAGCTCTAATTTTGAAACTCAAGATATTATTAGCTGTGAAGGCATTTCGGACATTGAAATTTCAAATTTCTTAATTGATGGTGGTTGGGAATCATTAAGTAAAATGCACTCAGCAAGCAACAAGTACAGGGAGGCTCAAAAAGGAGTTTATTTACGTGGCTGTTCAAATGCAGTTATTCACGACTTAAAAATGCAATACAGTATGGGTGACTTTATTTACTGTAGTAAAAACACTAACAATGTTCAGGTGTATAATACAGTGTGTAAACCCGGTCATGACAGTTTTGATGCATGGTCTTGCGGTGATGGAATATCAATATTCAATAACTGCTGGGGCACTTTTATAAATTCTTGCATTAAAATTCATAATACGAAAAACGTTCAAATTTACAGGAATACTTTCTACTCTGATGCTGGTTCTGGTAACGCTGGTGTGGAAGTAATGGGAGGGGATGTAACAGGCCTTAATATTTATGATAATACGTTTTCAACACTTCAATTAAATACAATTTATCAAGATCCGGCTAATGGCGCCTGTTCAGGCAAAGGCACTGTTTCAAATAATATATTCTACAACAGCCCTGCATATGATGGAATTAATGGTATGGATATTACATCAACCGGCAATACTGTGACCGACTCCTATTCAAGCTCCAGGGGTACAAAAGATAATGGTTATGTTCCAGAAAAGGGTACAGAAAATTTGCCTGTTTACAATGGTTCTGTAGCAACTTCAGTTACTTTTCCAGCTAAAGGCAGTACAATTGCAACTGTTAACGGATACGTAAGTATAAGCTGGACATATTTAAATGCAACCAGTTATTCCATTAATGTATATAACAGCACATCAAAATTTGACTCTTCTCACTTAATATATAGTCTTAACACTCCACAAACATCTGCAAATGTACCGATAAGCTACGATGGATCGTTTGCTATAAAAATCGGTGCACATGATGACGTTCATAATTCATGGGTATACAACAGCCCTGTAAGTTTGTTCACAGTAGGCGGTAAGACATCGGCTACAGTTTATCCCGGTGTATATGGATATTTAACAGATACAACTACAGGCCAACCTATTCAGAGTGCTGTAATAAAATTATCAAATACTACGTGGAGTGGCACTCAAATTACTGATGTTGACGGGCTTTACCAGTTCACTGTGAACAATGGAAAAGGCACGTACTGTTTAACTGCTTCAGCAACAGGCTACCATAACAGTCCTGAATTACCAGTAAATATGACAGGGACAAACACTGAAATGAATTTAAAAATGGTTAAAGCACCTGATTATTCAGAACCACACTACGTACAGTTATATGTTTGTACTGATTCAAATGAGAGGATTTATGGGTGTGAAGTTCAGATTTATTCACCAGATAATGACCCAGGTAATGAAAAACCAAATTTTTTTGCCTGGACAAATAAAGAAGGTAAAGCAAATTTCCATTTGACTCAGGGTGTCAAATATAAAATTGTAACAATTGATCTGGATGGGAAAAAGTACACCAGCACATTGACACCTGATCTTGATCAATATACAATTACAATACCACCTTCAGGTGACGTATCTGAAATACCTTCGGGTGACACATCTGAAATACCTCCAATGCAGACTGTGATCAGTACAAATTGCACATATAAACAGATAAACAATACAGCAGCTTATATTAATGCAAGTTATTATGATTCCTCATCACAGTCCAGCAATCTAAATTTTGTACTGGGTACTATGAGTGATGGAAAAACATTTGTGCCGTCTGGAATCTCAGGTACTAATGATAAAGTGAGTAAACCTACAGGAGTAGTAACGGACTCATTTATAGTCACCAATTATCCCGGAAAAACTTACACGGCAAGGATTACTGCGCAGTCTCAAACTTATGGAGCTGTATGTGAAACTGTTAATGTATCATTTCCAGACAGTAATGTACCGAATGTAGGGTCTATTGATATGAGTTATTTCTGTGTTTTAATCTTAATTATTGCAGGACTCATATTGTCAAAAACTCGTAAGGCGCATTAATCATATGTGCCTTATTCTTGATTTTTAATTTTATGGAACAGTGCCCTAGTGATTAAATTCCTCATTTAATGAGAACGAAAGGCCTGTCACATTAGGTTCGTCAAACACAGAGCATGTGTTGCGAATTACCAGCCTTCACACGGCAGAGATCCTGAGTTTGAATCTCAGTAATTAGCCAGCTAGAATCAAAAAAGTAATTTCAGGATGGAAAAATATCACATCCCGATATTGCAAAATTCGACGTTCAGTGTGCTTTTACACTTTTCTTTCGGTCAAAACTCTGCGGCTTTCCGGAAGAACTATGACTGTTTTTCAGTTCCCCCGAAACTTTAAAGTTTTCTAAAATTATATTTATAGTTTTCTGACCAAGCTCGCTGACATTCTGTACCGAGGTACTTACCTGCTGCATAGCAGCTGTCTGTTCCTGGATTGCAGCAGAGGTTTCTTCACTGCTTGCGGCATTTTCTTCAGCTGTAGATGCAGTCTCACTGATGCTTTTCTCAATATTTTCAACCTTTTCCAGACCTTCATCAGAAAGCTTATCCAGCTCGACAAGCATGGAATTTATAGTGGCAACTGCGGTGGCAATCTCCTGACCTTTACTCAAAGCCTCTTTAATGTTTTTGCTTCCGGTTTTAGCCTGATTGTCTGCGATGTTAATGGCTTCAGTCACTTTCTTGGTCTCTTTCTGGACATTTGTAACAATTACATTTATATCATCAGTACTCTTCCTTGACTCTGCAGCAAGTTTTCTGACCTCATCGGCAACAACAGCAAATCCTCTACCGTATTCACCGGCTCTTGCGGCTTCTATAGCTGCATTTAATGCAAGGAGATTGGTCTGGTCAGCAATTGATTTGATTTTACCAGTGACAGCCCCGATGTTATTGACAGCATCGTCAAGTGATTGAATAATTGCCCCAAGATTGGAGATTTCTGCAACAAGCTGCTCAACTTCCTCAAGACCCTTATTACTGAGACCCTGGGCCTCGTCACTTGTTTTACCTGCCTGAGAAGCATAGCTTGCGGACTTAGCAGAAGAATCGCTGAGCCTTTTAAAGATCTCCTGAGAAGCTTTTATATCAGAGGCTGCCGTGCCTGCATGTCTTGAGAGATTCTCAGATCCGGTTGCGATCTGTTCTGCGGCGGTTGAAACCTGTTGCATTCCCAAGTTCATCTGGCTGACAGCTTCATTGGACTGCTGAGCTTCTTCCAGGGTTGTGAGCATATTTGCCAGGATATTTTCAATGACTGATTTCAAATTAGTAACAAGCTTATTGAACTCATCAAAGGTCTTGCCAAAATCATCATCCTTAATTTTTTCAAGGTAAATCTCAAGATCTCCTTCACTGATCTTCCGGATACCTTCCCCAAGGTCCTTCAGGCAACTGTTGGTGTAATCTAAAAGATCCTGAACTTCCTTTTCTTTCTCTTTCATCTCTGTCATATCAGTTATGACTGTGAGACTGCCAACAATAGTGCCGACTTCACTTCTAATTGGCACAGAGGAAGTTACTGTAAATAGTGGTTTCTCCTGTGCCTTAAGCTTGAGAGCTCTTTCTAGGTTATAGATCCCTTCTCCAGTTTCCAGGACTTTTTCAGCAAGAGCTTTTTTAGAGCTGCTCTCCATCAATACGATAGGCGATACTCCAATAACTTCATCAGCACTCCGTAACTTACAAACTTTAACAAAATAATCATTGATATATTTTATTTTTCCGGAGGCATCCAAATAAAATGCGAGCGATGGCTCAGGTATGCTGCTAACAATCATACTTTGAGATTCTTCACGTTGTATTTTATGAGAAGTTACGTCTAAAAATACCCCATCGACATAAGTGATATGTCCCTTGTCATCCCCCACTGGACGAGCCTGTTCCTGAATAAATACCGTACTGCCATCTACTTTTTTGACCCGGTATTCAACCTGATAAGGAGTTTTATTTTTCATCGCATTCTTGATAACTTTATTGACGAGAGGCAGGTCCTCTGGATAAATAATATCATGCCAGAACAATTTTTTGTCAAGAAAATCCATCCTAGAATAACCGGTCAACTCCATTACATTTTTATTTATGTAACTGATTGCCCATGAAGACTCTCTCGATACCCTGAAAACGGCAACTGGAAGATCATCTGTTAATTTGCTAATTTCTTTTGATTTTAAATCATCATCCTCAGCAAATTTATTTAAAAAATTTCTTTGACTCGTCGTATCCGAATCTGAACCTACTGGAGACATATACAATCACCATCGCCTAATTATATATATAATAAATAGGATTATAATATGGTGACTATAACTATAATTGTAAGAAGTATTTAAATATATATGTAAGTAAAGAAACCTTCTATTCAGCTGAGCATTCTGACAACTGTACAACTAATATGAGAGTAAATATAATCAGAAAGATATCGAAGCAATTTAATCACATTTTTTAGCATTGAACTGTCTTTCCGCAGATGTCTTCAAAAAAATAACATTTTTCATGGTATCGTTTTTGGAGAATTATTCGATAATTTGCAGTTATTATCTCAACTGAAGCTTAGGGAAACGACTACTGGAAGTTTTCAATGAAGGCAAAAAGCCGCAAATTTAGGAAAAGATCAAAAACATACGTTTGGGTAAACATGGAGTTTTTCAGAAAAAACGATAGCAAGAAAAATTGTGAAAATTGAAAGGACATCTGCGGAAAGTAGGATTGAACTGTAACATCCCAGGATCAGCAAGAATTTGACTATGGAAACTCAAATATCAAGAAGGCTAATAGAAATTACATTCATTCAATTAGCCTCCGAATTGAACAAAACCCAGTTCTACATTCAGTGTGCTTTTACACTTTTCTTTCGGTCAAAACTCTGCGGCTTTCCGGAAGA
>CAYSWX010000043.1:0-20946 GCA_964434965.1 uncultured Methanosarcinales archaeon | reverse complement strand
CCCGGCTTCAGAAGTAAATCAGGAATTGTTAACCTGATCTTAAAGGATTGAAATTCACATTTTGATACAGGGCATTGCTTTTAAAGTTGTTGGAATCTGATGAAGAAGATTGGGGAAGAAAAGTAATAGTCACGAAGCGGTTTTACGGATGGCAATATCAGAAATTTAAATAAATTTTACCAGCAACGAAATTTCAATTTTGTGAGTACTTTTAGGGGCATGCGATGATTTCGGTTTGCGTGGCTAAAAGGTTTGAGATACTGAAAAAAACAGGTCCCAGATTTTTTGATCAATTGAACTTAAAGCACAGGTTGATTTTTCAGTATTGATCTTTGCTCATTGCCAGGGTTCGGTCACTTTGAATAATTAATTAAAAATTATATTAAACTCAAACAGACCGGATACAGGGGTTAAGAGGGTTCGTGGGAAAGAGGACACGTAGAAGACTCCAGTCCAATTAGTCCATAACTTACTCAAAAAATATATATGAGTGATAACATATACTTACATTATATAAAAAAAATAAGTGTGGTTTTTTGCTTGTATTATTATTGTTGACAGTAAATAATTGGAGTAAACTTATGGATATAAGTAATTCAGAGACCTTAGCGGGAAGGACAGTTACCCGGAATGAAAGCAAGGAAACGATTGGAGTAAATTGTGAAAGATGGTCTACAACACAAACCAAACTAAGAAACTCACAGGATGCCTGTGAACAGATGTTTACCTGTCTCTGCAATAAAAACTCTGCACAATGGATTCTGAAAGGGAACATCAAAGGTTGTTTCGACAAAATCAACCATCAATGGCTAATAAACAATATTTTGAGAGACAGATCTGTTAGAAACCAATTTTTTAAGGAAATTTTTGTTTATAAATATTATCAGAACCCCAAAAAAAATGGGACTCTACTGAAAGGAATCATATCGTCCATTATGGTGAACATAGCTTTAGACAGCATAGAACAATTGTTGTTTACCAGATACAGTACAGGTAAAAGTAAGAAAGGCAACTTTATAGTGAGATGTCAAGAGGTAAACTTTGTCAGATACGCTGATGATTTTGTGGTAACTGCCAGCTCTGAAAAATTAGCCAGAGAAATTAAGGGACTTATCAGAGACCTTCTTAAAAAAAGAAGTTTGGAATTATCGGAAGAAAATACTCTTATTACTCATATTGATCGCGGTTTTGACTTCCTTGGATGGAATTTCAGAAAATATGAAGGTAAACTTCAAATCAAAATCTCACGGGAACATCCTGCAGCAAGTGGCGGGATGTTTGATTGAAATAAAGAAAGAAGAAATTCGACCATCAGAGATCCAAATAATTTTACCAACCACCTGCCTTCAAACAAAAAAATGAACTGATCAAATCCAACCAGACTGGCGAAGAAGAATAATGAGATTTCTGATATAAAGGAAGACAGGTCAAATTCGATTTTTTCAGTAAAATTCAGGTTGTTCCGGCCAAGTTCAGTAAGTGACCCAAGAATGAAAAAATAAGAGAAAGATATATCATAACTCACTCACGATTTCAAGAAAAGCGGGACGCTTCTTAAATTCGGATTTCAGGTCGGAAAGACGTTTTTCCCACCCTGCTTCATATTTCAAGATATCAATATAGATATATTTGACCTTTTCAAGACTTCAGACAACATAATGAGAATTTTTTATTTGTATGCGATTTTCTTTCACTTCATTAGTTTTCCACATTTCTCATAAGTGATACATCAATCATTGAAGATACAATTGTAAAATCACAGAAGACATCGCTTTTAAAAAAGAATTCTGAAAAATCCTGTATTAATCTCAAAAAGTAGAAGTGAGGCTCTATAAAATTTCGAGCCTCAATCTAACGAATTTAATTGAAATTCAAGTTTACTGCTTTGCCTCTCCTCCATTGACAAAGAACATTTTGTCACCTTCATTTCCGGGGTAAAGGACAAGCTTTCCATCCTCAAGAGCTGCTGCCTCTACCGTGGGTAAAAGAGACAGATATTCTCCATCCATAGACTCAGGCCCGCATGCCATAAGCGTAATGGCAGCCGGACCAAGGATGAGACTGTTTCCTTCCAGGGTATAAGTTCCGCTACCACTGTTGCAGTCTGCTTTGATATAATATGTGCCGTCAGCAAAGAGGGCAAGCGTATAGTTCTCGGGGTCAGGCACCGTTATCTGGGTATCAGGGCTATCAGAGTCCTGGAAACTGGTCCACTGCCATTCAACATTGGTGATATTGTCAGCAGAAATTGGTTCAAGTCCCTCTATAATGTTTTCGGTGCTTTCAGAGCTTCCTGAACTTCCTGAACTTCCGGAAGATACGGCAGGAATGGTTTCTGCAGATTCGGCAGTAGTGCTCTCTACGGGTTCAGCAGAAGTGTTCTCTAAGAGTTTAGCAGAAGTGTTCTCTGTGGGTTCGACAGAAGTATTTCCTGCAGGCTCAGTGGGAGTATTTTCCGCAGGTTCGACAGAAGTATTTTCTGAAGGCTCAGCAGGAGCTTCTTCCTGCTCAGTACAGCCGAGCGAGAAGGAGACAGCGGTAATAACTCCTATAGTAAGGAGTAAAACCATAACTAAAGATGCACTTCTAACTTTCATTGTATGCCTCGTAAATTAATTGCATGGAAAGATGCGTCACTTCGATATAACTTTTATTTAAACTGCAATTTGATTTGCAGCAATCGAAATAACTCTTCCATCTGTTTTTTGAGAGTTAATTATACAATGGATACTGCCTCAGCTACCTTTTTCCACCCGGAAGGGTTTTTGAAGAAATTTTTTGAGGCAAAGTACCCTTGCATAATGAACGTTTGAATTTGTAGATAAAGAACTAAGGCTCATAATTCAGAATTTAAGTTCAGAACTTTAGATTCCTATGCATCTATAATTCACAACACTAACCTTATTGATTAATAAATAAAAATTGACAAATAAAAAACCAGAATTGGGAGATATGAATGAAAATAAGCGCACGCAATGTCCTAAAAGGTAAAGTCAAGAGCATAACACACGGATCAGTTAACTCGGAAATCGTAGTCGAGCTTCCGGGCGGCGCCGAGATCACTTCCATTATCACAAAAAGTTCAGCTGAAAACCTGGGTTTAAAAGAAGGTCACGAGGTCTACGCAGTAATTAAAGCCACAAGCGTCATGCTAGCCACTGACTGAACCAGGAAAATAAATTATTCAGAAAGTAGTACAATTGATAGAGGGGGAGTTATTTTTGGAAAAGGAAGACAAAAAACCATCTTTCCAGCCTGAACCAATACCTTATCCGGAGCCGCAACCAGCGCCTCCACCCGAACCAATACCTGAACCAGAACCAGAAACTGAGCCAAAACATAAGTCCAGAAAAACAAAATAATACAGGTCAAGTACAGCAGGCATGATCACAAAGGTTTACATATCTCATTGTGAGCAGGACGAACTGCTCGCCCAGGAACTGGCAAGAGCTCTGTGGGCAGTGGAACTTGAGAGCTTTTCATCTCTGTACAGGAAAGCCCGAATTATTTCTCTTGCTGAAAGAATACGCTTTGGTATCCGCCAGTCAGACTGCGTTATTCCGATTATCACACAGGAAGGAGTACTATCCCCGGAAGTGAATCAGGAGATAGGGCTGGCTGTAGGAGTTGACCAGTTAATAATTCCTCTGGTAGAGTCAGGAATTGAACTGCCTGTCCTTATACGCCATCTCCAGCCGATTAATTTTTACCCTGAAGTCTATGAGGATGCTCTGGGAAAACTTCTGCAGAGCATAAGGCAGCTTACAAAACTGGACTGGTTGAAAATAAAGTGCCCTTATTGTGGAGAGGAGATGACACAGTATATCTCACCGGAAGAAGATGTAGAGAGGGCCCTTCTTGCAGGGAACCATCTCGAGACCATCTGCAGTTACTGTCAGAGAAACATTTACCTTGATCCCAGAACCTTCAGACCCATTCCCTGATTATATCTAAACAAAGGAAGGGGAGGCGAATTCATGGAAGAGGAAGGCAAATTCATGAAAAAAAAAGCAAGAAACGAGCCAGGAGAAACAATGGTCGTTAAGTCCAGATTAGGGGAAACTACTATCAGCGAGAATGAAGTAAAGGGTATAGAAGATCTTACTCCTGTGGAAAAGAAGCATCTGCTGTTACAACTTTCCAGAGACAGAATAAAAGACAGTTCTGCCGGTCCCTGGGAAATTGTTGATATCAGCAGGGAAGAATGGAAAGCAGTTAAAGATACACTGGTCGAACCTGTAGAAATCGACGTAAGGGATACCGGAAGGGGTGAACTGTTCAGGGTATGGTTTGATATAACAAAATTAGAAAGAGAGCTCGAATCAATAACTTGAAGGAACAGAACTAAAATCAATAATTTGAGCAAGATCTAAGTAATATTTAAGAAACGTACTGAAAAAAAGAGTACTGAAAAAAAGAAACATAAAAAGTGAAAGTTGAAAAATAAAGTTAAATCTTAGTAGAGTTACTTGCCTGAGAATTCCCTGCTGACATCTGCAGCATTGGTGTATTCATGGTCGGGAAGGTCCCCAAGGACTTCCATTACTTCCTTGCTGGCTTTGTGTTTCTTAGCATGTTCAATAAGATCTTTTTTCTTTGCAGGATAATGCATACTCTTTAAAGCTTTCTGAACTTCAATAGGACTGGTTTGCATAAAATTCCCCCATGGTTTGTTTGTTTTCTCTCGGACCTTCGAACGCCTTCTGGACCTTTACTGAATTTGATATTGTGAATTCTCGTACAAATTCAGTGTTTAATCGGTTGTCTTCGCTCTAAATGTTCGAGCTTTCTAGCAATCTCAGAAGAGGAATCTGTATTCCTTAAAGGTCCCTAAAGGCAGACCTCACATAAGGTCCAACACCACAGCTGATTTTTATCCTCCGGCGTTGTTACAGGGCATCTCTTTTAGCTTTACACCCTGAGACTATCGGATAATCTGTGCCTGTAATAGACTTCTCAACCTGGATAGGATTCCTTTTGATAAGTTCACCCTGCAGGATTGTGGCAGTCATTACTTTTTCCCTTAAAGTGCCCACCCTCCATTCAGTATTATGCAATAAATAATATAAAAAATAATTCAACTAAAACGTTTGTTAGAAGATGACTATTTTGGTTCAGAAGCTCTTTGTTTTTATTAATATGGTGAGCTGGTAGCAAAGGAGTCGGAAAAGTTGTTAAATAACTCCAATTTGAGTTTAAGCCCTTGATAGGACCCGGTCGAAAGCTTGATAAATAAAAGAAAAGCCTCTTGAATATGGCTATTGAACTGGAAAAAACACTCTTTCAGGAAATAGATTTACTACTTATGAAGAAAAACTTCCTTGAAAGCAACCTGATCTCAGAAGCCATGAAGAAAAAAAGCCATATGTAACAAAAGCCGTATGTAACCGGATATTAATTATGAAATAAATACCTGATGTTTGGCTCGTCTGAAGCCCTATTCATTGTCTCTGCTACCAGACTGAAAGGTTGTTATTCTATACCTGCATGGTCATCAGCGGGAACATTCCATCCATAGCTGAAAAATCTCAGCTTCATGAATAGGCAAAATTTCTAATTTTCCTTTTTAACTGAAAACCTTTAATAAGAGTTCTGCAAAGTAAAGTCCAAATCAATAATAGAGTAAATAAAAAATAGATAAGACGTTATTATATGATCATAACAAATTTTCTTATTCTTTTACTTGGTCTGATTTTCCTTGTTAAGGGCTCAGACTATTTCGTAAAGTCTGCCTCAGCGATTGCCAAAAAGCTTGGAGTTTCGGAATTTGTTATAGGGCTGACCCTTGTGGCGGTAGGAACATCAATTCCAGAACTTGCTTCTTCTATAGTTGCTTCACTCCAGCAGGCAAGTGGTATAGTAGTAGGAAACGTAGTAGGCTCAAACATTGTAAATATAGGTTTGATTGTGGGGCTTGCTGCATTTCTGTCTCCGATGAAAACCGAAGTTGAGATGCTCAAAAGAGACGGCTATATAATGCTCTTTGCAGCTGTGCTTTTCTTTGTTTTTGCGCTCAATGGAGAATTATCGAAAATAGAGTCCGGCATATTCATACTGCTATATATCGCATACACATTTTTCCTTTTTGAAGAAGCAGAAAAATATGAAGGAAAAATTTATTTTAAAGAATTTATAAAGTATTTTGTCAAGTTCCAATATATTAACAGTGCAAAGCAAAAAATCAATGGTATAAACAACGGTTCAAACCATGATAAGAACTCGGAGACAGGTGAAGAAAACAAACAGTTAAAAGACGGTTTTGCAAAAGATATCTTTACCCTTATATTAAGCTGTACAGCTATTATAATAGGGGCAAAATGTTTCGTTGACGAGTCAATATTTTTTGCAGAACTCCTGAAGGTTCCGGACACTATCATAGGAACAACTCTGGTTGCAGTAGGGACATCCCTTCCGGAGCTTGCGGTGACGGTATCCGCAGCAAGGCAGGGTTACGGAAATATTGCTCTTGGTAATATAATAGGTTCGAACATCACAAACGTGCTTATGATCCTCGGGGTTTCCGGGCTTCTCTTCCCCATAGCCGTTGCGGATATAAGCCTCTTCTTTACGACTCCAGTCATGATATTCATAAGCGCGATCCTGCTCATCTTTATCGGCACAGACTGGGAAATAAAAAGATGGGAAGGGGTAGCATTGATGGTCCTTTATGCAGCTTTTCTTCCCGTGCTCTTCAAGATTAGCTGAGAAATTTTTGTTTAAAGATCCCTGAGAAGATATTTTGAGAGAACCTCAGGATAAAAAAGAGGGATAACAGACTAAATCTTACCTGTTATCCTGACTTATTTATCAGATTTATCCTACTTTCTTGTTTTATACCTGTTATCCGGAAATCTCAGAGCCTATTATATGGAAAACTCAAGGCTTTACTGCTTTTTCTCGCCAGTGTACTTTGCCTTTTTGGAACATTTGTTGGAACATTAAAGAAGTTCTGGAATAAACATCAGTAAACCAGAAAATATGGGAATTAAGAAATAATCATCTGGTAATTTCTGCACCTTAAAAACTAAATCCTTCAAGGTCCAGTATTATAGGGGATAAAATGCCAACAATAGTTCACTTTGATATTCCGGCAGATGATTCTGAGAGGGCAAAGAATTTTTACTCCAGATTGTTTGGCTGGAAGTTTGAGAAGCCTCTGGAAACAATGGATTACTATCTGATTGAAACTGAAGGGCTCAAAGGGGAACCCGGACCTGGCGGAGGACTTGGAAAAAGAGAAACGGCAGACCAGAGAATAATGAATTATATTGGAGTTTCTTCGGTGGATGAATATCTAGGGAAGATAGAAGAACTCGGAGGCAAAATACTGATGCAAAAAACTGCTGTTCCTGGATGGGGTTATCTTGCAATCTGTATGGATACCGAGAATAATACTTTTGGGATCTGGCAGGATGAAGAAGCAAAGTGACTTATTTAATCAGGGTTTTTCCATCTCTTAGACAAAGTAATTTCGAAAAACGGAGAGCAAAAACATACCCACTTTTTTATAACATGAGATCTAAATCAGATTCCCAGAGTGCTTCTGGCAGTTTCCAGTTTTGTTTTTAGTTTCTGGTTATCAAAAGGCTTCTTGAGGAAATCATCCGCACCTGCCTTAAAAACCACCTCACGGTCATCATTCAGGTCTCTGCCGGTCATAAGAATTATATATGTGCTGCTTATCCGGGGATCGTTCCTTATTTTTTCGCAGACCTCTATACCTTTCATTTTTGGCATCTCCCAGTCGAGAATTACAACTCCGGGAGGATCGCCTCCTTTCAAGACCGCCCAGGCTTCGCATCCATTTTGTGTGGAAATGACTTCACAACCACATCTTGTCAACATATTTTTAAGCCACATATTTGAGATCGGTTCATCTTCAGCAATCAGAACTTTCATAAGCTTGCCTCCTATTGAAAGCCGGAAAAGAAATGCTGTCAGCCAAACTAACATGCCTGGCTTTCCAGATACCTTATTAGGACCGGCTCAAGTTCTTCAAGCCGGAATTTAAGTTCTCCAAATTTATTGATAGCAGACCCCACTTCGTTTTCTCTTCCGGCCTGCTCAAGGTCATAAGCAGCCCTGAAGACCCTGTTTGCTCCTATACTTCCGGCTGCACTTTTTAAAACGTGTGCACTTTGCCTGAGATCCTCAGTTTCTCCTTTTCTTATAGCTTTATCTATAGAATCAAGTAACTCAGGTGATGTCTCAAGGAAAAGTCCAACCATTTCCTTTAAAAGTGTCTTATCACCATCTGTCCTTTCAAGTAACTCTTCCAGGTTAAAGACCTGATCTTCTGAAAAATTAGGAGTTATGCTTTCCCTATCCGAGGAGTTTCCAGTTATATTAGAAAATACTTTTTCCTTACAGGCAGATATCGTTTTCTCGCCTGAATGAGAGAATTCAGATCGCCCACCAGATGCTGTTGTCTTGAGAGTAATTTCTCTTGGCCTGATACCATCCAGCACCTTGAAGAGTTTTTCTTTTTTCAGAGGCTTGGAAATATAATAGTTCATACCTGCCTCGATACATTTATCGTTATCTTCTTTCAGAGCCCTGGCAGTAAGGGCTATTATAGGGATTTCGTGCCATCTTACTTCTGAAGAAGGATCTCTTATCTTTCGAGTAGCTTCAAGCCCGTCAATGCCAGGCATCTGGACGTCCATCAGCACTGCATCAAAATCCTGTACTGAGAGGATATCAAGCGCGTCCTTCCCGTTAGTAACAATGCTAATGTTATGCCCTTTTTTCTTAAGGAGACTTAAAATTAGTTTCTGGTTTATCGGGTGATCCTCGGCAAGAAGGATATTCAGGTTTTTTCCGGATGAGATCTCGCATCCATCCAGCTCTTTATTTTTCATAAGTTTGATCGAATTTTCCAGAAGCCTGCATTCCTGCTCATAATCTTCTTCATTCGATCCTCTTTTTACCCTGACCGTGAAATAGAAAGTACTTCCTTTCCCTACCTCGCTCTCCACCCAGATCCTACCGCCCATAAGCTCGACAAGCCGGAAAGAAATTGAAAGCCCGAGCCCGGTTCCACCATACTTCCTTGTGACAGAAGCATCAACCTGGGTGAACGCATCGAAGATTTTATCTAGCTTTTCAGGAGGGATCCCAATTCCGGTGTCCTGGACCTTGAAAAGAAGTGACATTTCTTCCCCTTCATTAGAATTCGGTGATAGATAACCTCTGTCAGATGACCTGTATTTCTCAACTGAAAGGGCAACTTCTCCTTCTTTAGTAAACTTTATTGCATTACCAAGAAGGTTGAACAGAACCTGTTTGAGACGAACCGGATCTCCCACGAAGGAGGACGGCAGGCTCTCTTCAATATAATAAGCCAGTTTTAACCCGCTTGAACCTGTTTTTCCGGACAACAGGTTAATGACGTGAGATATAAGGTTTTTAAGATTGAAATCTATCTGTTCAAGCTCGATTTTGTTTTGTTCTATTTTTGAAAAATCAAGCACATCATCAATTGTGGAAATGAGAGACTCTGCAGAGACATGTGCAAGCTGAAGGTACTCTCGTTGTTCATCTGTAAGATCGGTTTCCAGCAGTAAATCAAGCATCCCCAGAACCGCATTCATTGGAGTGCGTATTTCGTGGCTAACGTTTGCAAGAAAATCTCCTTTTGCCCTATTTGCAATTTCTGCTGCTTCTTTTGCTTTAAAAAGCTGTTCTTCTATGAGTTTTCTATCCGTAATGTCCTGAAGTGTCCCGAACATCCAGACCGGATTTCCGTTCTCATCAAGGCTGATTTCTCCCCGGTCATGTACATAGCGAACCGAACCGTCAGGCCTTACAATCCGGAACTCAGAATTGAATTGATGTTTCTCCTTTACTGCAGTTTGCAATGCTTCATAAATGCATTTCCTGTCATCAGGATGAATCCGGGAAGCAGCCATTTCTAACGAAAGCATTTGATCGGGTTCATAGCCCCATATAGCTTTAAGTCCCTCTGACCAGAAAATTTTCCCTGTCTGGAGGTCAAGGGAATAACTGCCAAGATGAGCCATTACCTGGGCTCTGGCTAGATTGGACTCACTTCTCCTCAGAGCATCTTCAGCAATTTTCTGCTTCGTGACATCAATTGCTATCCCGATAAAATGTAAAAATTTACCCTCCGGGCTCCGCTGAGCTTTCCCTTTAACCATAAAATGGTGGATTGTCCCATCAGGATGGAATAAATTATGTTCAAAATCGTAGTTGTCAGTTTTTCCGTCTATAACTTCCCATAATAAATTCTGCATCCGTATATTATCTTCAGGGGGCAGAGCTCTATTAGCAAGTTCAAGTAAATTATCATGAGTCTGGAGAAACTCTTCTTTCGATATTCCCGACAGACGAAATAGGTTGTCGTCACATGTTATTCTATTGTTGAGAAAGTCCCATTCCCAGGTCACCATCCCTGCGGCCTCAAGTGCCATATCGAGCCTCTGTTTTGCCAGTGAAAGCTCTTCAGTTCTTTTTATCAATTCATTCTCTGCCCGCTTGCGTTCAGTGATGTCAAAAAGCGAGCCTACAAGCCCAATAACTTTTCCATCACCGTCCCTTAATAGATTAAAAGATACGTGCGCATCGAAGAACGTCCCGTTTTTTCTTCTGGCAACCAGTTCACCCGCCCATTCCCCTCTGGCCCTGCACTCGTCTCCGACCTTCATCACTTCGGAGGGATATTTCCAGAACCAAGAAGCAGGATGCCCAAGAAGTTCTTCAACTTCATATCCCCACATTTTGGGCACTACAGGATTCACATATTTCAGGTTTCCTTCAAAATCCGTAGTTACGAGAGCGATATTTGAGGATTCGACTGCCCAGCTAAGCAGTTTAAGTTTTTCCTGTAACTGCACCCATTCATGAGCTGCAATTAAATCTTCTTCGTCTCCTTCCTTTTCAGTGATATTCCTGATACCACTCATAGTTTAATGTCACCATATTCTTAAAACAGCATAACCATTTTTACAGGATAGGATTATATTATAGTAAGAAAAGATCTACAAAGTATTAATGAACATCTAATATATAAACATGACTAAATAATATTGTATTTCATCATCAGGAGTTATATCAGGCATAAATCAGACCCAGAATAGAATAATATCATCCTGGATTCAAGATAGAATAATATCGTACTTGAGATTGAGAAATCAGGATGAATGTTCTTAAAAAATCCTGAAAAAAGAAAAGTAGGGCTGAATTGAAGAAGCAACACTATTCAGTCCCCCAGCGTAAAATACATTCTCCTGTTGCTTTTCCCTTTGTTCTGGAGTTTCTCGATTTTGATTTTCTTTATCTCTCCTGTATTTTTCAGGTGCGTCCCGCCACATGTTTCAATTGTCACACCTTCAATTTCAACAAGACGGACTTCAGTTATCTCTTCTGAGAAACCTTTGGCAAGCGTGGTAAGCCTTGAAAGTTTTTCTTCAGCTTCCCTGCGGCTGACAAGGTAGAGGTTTACAGGATGGTTTCCGGCTATTACTTCATTTGCTATTTTTTCGTATTCGGAAAATTTGTCCCTGTCAAAAGCTTCAAGGCTGAAATCCACCCGGCTCTGGTCAAGCCCGAGCTGGTTCCCGGTAATCTGGGCTCCGGCTTCTTTTTCAATCACATTTGCAATCACATGGGTTGCAGTATGCATGCGCATATGCCTGTAGCGGCGGTCCCAGTCAATGACCCCTTTTACTCTGTCCCCGGCTTTCAGGCCTGAATCTGTGTTTTCACTTGCCTGGGCTATCTCATGGCTAATGTCCCCATTGAACTTGCCAACATAAACAACCTCAAACTCAGCCCCATCACCCTCTCGAATCAACTTTCCGGCATCATTGGGCTGCCCACCGCTCTCAGGATAGAAAGCCGTGCGGTCAAGGACAATATACTTGCCTTCCGTCACTTTTTCAACGGTTGCTTCGAATTCTTTCAGGTAACAGTCAAGAAAGTAAAGCGCTTCTGTCATTAGGAATCCTCTCTAATCAAGAACCTTTTTACAAATCCATATTTAAAGGTGGCATTCAAAACTGCCGGCAGATCTTAAAGTATACAATAAAATCAAAATATAAAACCTGTACAGGAATCAAAAATATACTATCAGGTAACCGGATGCTCCTTTAAAAGAGTTTCCAAATAACACGTTTTTATTCCAAAAAATCGGTTTTTGATTCCCATAACATAGAAACTTCCGCCAGCTTGTCTGGCGGCCCTCCCCAAAAAGCAGAAAGAAGTTGAAGAAAGAAGAAATAGAAGTTGAAGAAAAAAGAAATAGAAGTAAGAAAAAATAGAAGAATTTTGAAAAAAGGTTCAGTATGGTGAATGAAGTTGCCGGGGGTCAGAGTCAAGAGTTGAAATCCGAACCAGCCAATATGCAGTTTTCACCCAAATTTTTCGATCTGCATCTCACTTCTTTTTAATCCACAGGGCTCCTGCAAGCATAAGAATAATACATATCCCGAAGTTGAGGGATGAAATATCCCTGCTATCTTCGCTGCCCCCTTCTGTTGAGTTACTTTCATTTTCGCGCGTAACCCAGATTTCCGGAGCCCCTTCCGAACCTGTTTCAGGCGAGTTATTCTGCGCGGCAGTATGAGAGGAGAACTGCAAAGGCTCACTCTGCTTCTGAGCAGCGACTGCGAAAGATGAATTCTGTGCCAGTTCCTTTTTTTCGATATTACTTGATGGCTCGGGAGAAACAGAAATTCCACCGTTTTCTCCGCTCCCAACCCTGCTGTTCTTATCGCCTCCCCCTCCCAAACTACTGCTCCTGACAACTTTATCATCACTTATGTTTTCAGATGTGCCCATCCCCTTTTCTACAGGGTAGATGGTCCAGTTCCAGCTGTGTTGCAGGCTTGAAGAACTGTTTACTGCAATAACTGTCAGATTGTATTCATCTCTAAGAGGGGTGACAGTGCTGTTTTGTGCGGCGGCACTGTTTCTTTCGGTAATAATGTCTCTCAATTTGCCAGTATTTATTGAAAGAACCGCAGAAGAAGTGGACTCGTTTGTCTGCGTAAGGAATCCGTTTATCAACCAGCTGAAAGTGCAGTTTCTCGTGGACCTTACACTGAATTCCAGAGTATCACCTTCAAAAGAGATAGGACCCTGGGCAGGAGTTATATTCCCGATCTCAAACCCTGTGGAGTATGATTCCAATTTGGCAATAAGCGGAAAGGAGTCGCTGCCATAAGGAAAATCTCCTATCCCGCTGCCATCTGCGTCCTGCCCCTGATAGTCCGAGTAGAAATTTCCATATAGGCTCTTGTAGATACCGCCGTTAAAGAGATAGCTTACCTCTGTAGCCGTATTCCAGATGTTTGAAAGCCCTGCTCCTCCGGGGGAGTTTTGACTGAAACTTTCATTGACATTGATATAATTATCAAATTCATTTTCGAGGATAGTGTTCAGGGAAGAATCTGTTAACCTGAGACCTTCCATATTATTTGAGATATTATTTCCCTTAAGAGTGTTATTAAATGACTCCTCAAGAAGAACCCCATAACTGCAGCCTGACACTCTGTTATTCGCAAGGATACATGTACCTGCACTTTCGAGAGAAATGCCAGCCCTTGAAGAGCCATTCCTTGAAGAGCCATTTATACTGAACCCGCTGATGTTTGCAGAATTTGCGGTCACATGAAAAACAGGTTCTTCGAAGTTTTCAGCTTCGAGAATTGTATCCTCAGGTTTTTCGGAAACAGAACTTAAATTAAGGGACCAGGGGACATCTATATTTTCCCTGTACACTCCCGGATATACAAGAATGGAATCTCCTGGCCTGCTGCCGTTTATTGCCTCAGAGATTGAAGAATAATCCCCGCTTCCGTCGGTTTTTACAATCAAAATAGAAGGAGCTCCTGACGCCTGTTCATACATCCTGAAAGCGTCCACAAGCCCATATCCGAAAATGGGATCATATCCGGGTTTACCGAGGTCTGTTGAAGAAGTATAAAGAAGCCGCCGGATATCCATAGCTGATTTTTCCGGAAAAGCGCTCCATACAAGGGCTGCAATAGCTGCAACATGTGGGGAAGAGGCGCTTGTACCGTAAAACTGATCTGAAATCCCGTCTGTACCTGTAACGCTTACGCCATCAGGCCCTGAAAGGTCAGCTTTCAGACGAACTTCCGGAGAAGGATAGAAAATCGTAGCCGGGCCAATGGAAGAGAAGTACTCGATTTCGTAATCTCCGGATTCTCCGGTCCCGACCGCTCCTACGGTTACTACTTCAGGCAGGGCAGGGTGCCCGAAAATCGAGTCTTCGGCAACGATGTTTTCAGGATTAATTGTTACTCCCGGCCAGTAGTAGATGTAGAGCTCAAGTTCTCTTGCCTCCCCTGAGGTCTTTTTAATCTCGATAGAAGCTTTAAGGGTGTTTTTTCCCTCATTGGTATACATTATGTATTCAAGAGGCAGATTGTCTCCGTCCTGGTAAACTTCACTTGATTCGATGATCTCTGAAGTTTCCCCGTTTTTAAGGTAAAGATCATAGTTATTTCCCGAATAATCCCATTTGTCGTCCCACTGGAGAAAAACCCATACCTCTCCCGAAGGCTGTATCTCTAGCTGCAGGTTCTTTGACTCTCCATGGCCACTGCTGAAATCGTGCCAGCCATTCCCATTGTCATAGAAAAGACCCTGGTAATGGCTATCTCCGGAGTTCCCTGCAGAACTTACGTAAAGAAGGTCATGTTCTTTTATGACCTCTTTTACATGTTCTGCAACTATTCCGTCTTCAAAGAAAGGTTCAGATAGCCAGCCTATATCATCGGAAATTACAGTGCACCCTTCGTTAACAAGGGCATCGACTGCCATGTTGAACTCAAGCCTGCTTGACCCGCAGTCGTGAAAATACAGTTCTGCCCCTGGAGCGATATCCTGAACAATTTCAATCATGGCAGTGCCTTCAATTCCTCCGATCTTATTGCTCAGGACATGAACATCAGATGAAATATCACCTGTAGCCTGCGCATCCTCAAGGTTATCCACACCATCAGACATGATGCCGATTTTTATTCCCGTCCCGTTTACACCATAAGACTCCCTGAGGTTGTAAGACTTAAGAATTAAGTCTCCCTCTGAAACTGTGTTTTTCTGCCTGACAAAAGGAGGAAGGACCGTTTGAATATTTCTTACTTCAGGAAGAGAAGCAATAATCTCAATGGATTCGAGCGGAACCCATGCTACCACGAGATGATTTTCTTCATCCCTTTCCGCAATCTCACAACACCCGTCAAGCATGCTGCTGTTTGCAGAAGGCTCCAGATAAATATACACATAAACCTTTTCAGCCGAAGAGAAAGAAGATTCGCTGGCATTCTTTTCTGAACCGTCAGGATTTTCCGGGTTTTCTGTGGAACTGGTTTCCCTTCTCGAAACGGGATCTGCCGGACTTAACTGCCCCAGCTTTATCATACGGGCCCGCAGAATCGCTGAAGACTCTTCCCCGGAAAGACATCGCTCGTCACAGAGCTGCATCAGGTCACCTGAGAGTTTCTTCTGTGCAGGGCTTAAAGATTCTCCGGAAGAAAACGCGGCTTGCCCTCCAGTTTCTATCAGGGAAATACTGCTGTTTTCACTGCTGTTTCCACTGCCATTCCCACTATCATTTTCAGCTAGAATTGATTCAACTGCGGAAGCCCTCGGCATGTCTGAAAAACAGAAGATCATAGCTCCTGACAGAAAAACAGAGACCAGACAGACACTAATAAATAAACGCAACAATACCTTATCCATAGTGACCAGCACATCAGCTATTTAAAATTCCCCGAAAAGCTTCCAGCAGTTACACAAAAAGCACGGCAACAGGTATGATCTGAAAAAAGCCCTCGGTCCCCACAAGATTAAATTCCCAGAATAAAATTAAAGATCTAATGAATTATAAATTCACTAGGTAGACAGATAAGATAAACAGTTAAGATTAACTGATAAGACAACTGAGATGAAAAAAATAAAAAGACAAATGAGAGCGGCCTTGAAGATAAAAAAGAAATTCTGAAATGGAAAAAACACGTGAAAAAAATAGGTTAGAATATTCCGGGATTTCAGGGCAGGAATTGGATTTTCACGTTGCTGTCAATTGTGGCAACCATGGCCTGAAGTTTTTCTTCTCTTATTTTGAGCTCTTCTTTTAAGGCAGCCAGTTTCTTTTCGGAACTTTCGATTTCGTCTTCAAGCAGGCGGGCTCTTGCGAGAAGTTCTGTTTCCTTATGCTCAAGTCCGGCAAGTCCTCCGGTATCCAAGATTGCTAGTTCGGATTTTTTGGCTTCAAATGTCTTTCGGGCTTCTATATATTCTCTTTTCTTCTCCTCAAAGCCCGAGATTGCAGACCTTACCTGTGCCAGAGCTTTTTCTTTCTTCTGAGTCTGTATATCAAGGGCAGGGTCTTCGAAAACCTTCTGTAGCTCAGGGAAAAAAGAAGGTTCAAGGTTGACAGGAGCTTCAAGGCAGATATCAAGCTGCTTCTTTACCTCTGGCTTTAAAGTATATTTGCCGCTTTCATGGAGTTTCTTTATTCTTGAGAGGTTGCCTGAAAAAGGCAGGATAAGGGAGTTCAGGCCTGTTTCGGTTTTTTTCAGTCTTTCTCCTGCCAGAGCAAATTCCCCCTGGAGGTTCTGCAGATTCTGCCAGGCTTCCCCCTGTTTGAACTCTTCGAGAGCTTTACCGGTTCTGGAGATTTCATCTCTTAGAGACTGAATTTTCCGGTTTTTAGATTCCAATTCCAGAGTTTCAGTTTTTATTAAGGACGATAATTCCCTGACCTCATTCATACATTCAGAAGCTGCTTCAATAGATTCCATTTCCTTTCTGTGGTTCAGGATTGTTTTCCTTAGCTCGTTGAGGACCTGACCCAGCTTGCCAAGGCTGTCAGTAACATCTTTTGATTCCTCGGGGAAGACAGGTCTTGTGTATCTGAAGCTCCGGTTCATATTTTCAAGGCAGGTGTTCAGGTTCTGCATAGCTGCTTCATGAAACCCTTTAAGAGCCCTGAAATCCATATTTTCCGGAATCTCGAGCTTATCTATGAATACTCCGACCTGTTTCGTCACATTTTCACGGTTACTCTTCGCTCGCTTTACAACTCTTATGTCAAAATCTCCCTCAACTTTTGCTTCCAGAAGCCTGTCATTGCTTTCTTTAAGTTCAGAAATTGCAGCCTCAAGTTCTCTAAAAAGGCCTGAGACATCCTTTTCTATTTCAGAAGATATATTTTGAGAATTTTCTCCCAGCCACACAGGCAGTTCATCAAAACTGACTTCGCTGGAAATACTTATCTCGTGTGAACTTTCCTGCTTTCCGAAGAGCTTTTTGATCCACTTCAATTTAGGCCTTCCCTGAATTTGATATTATATATGGAGCCAATAATTTACAGTCCACGAACTTTGAAATATTTATAACATGTAAGGGTTAATACCTCAACTAATAAATAATTTGGTTAAGTTATTGATTTAGTAAAAGTTAGTAATTTAATGAATTATTCAAGGCGTATTTCTTTAGTCCCGTATATGTTAAAGTTTGCTCTATATAATCCTCTTCTTTAATTCTGTTCCTGATCAAGAACAGAATACACCGGACTGTAGGATAAAAATCTTCTTGATCTTTTCGGGATAAAAAGCTCGAAAACAAAAATAGGAGATAGATTCTGGGATTAACCGGTTATTAGTTCCGGTTCAATAACTCATGGACACAACTGAAGTTGATTCAGATAGGTCTTTTACAATACCAATTTTTCGTGATTAAGTGGGCGTATACTACAGGGACAGTTTTTTTGTATTTTTCCGCTCTGACATTGGTTATAAATTCTAAATATATCATGCAGCCTAAACACGATATATCATGCAGCCTAAACACGAACGTTTACACTCGGAACGGTATGGATTTTTTGTGAAGTAATTGCGAATCAGGATGTAAACCGGTTCAACTTAAGTATAAATATTAGAATGTTATATCATATACTGTACAAACAAGTTGATACTGTTTGCGGAATAATGATACTGTTTATAGAGTAATATTGACTTTCTAAACCAGACTGCGCGTATTTTTAAGGCAGGATGTTCTGGCTAAAGGATCATTTTTGAGTACATCAGGGTCTAAAACGGGGTTCACAACAGTGCATACTCGGAGGAAATAATGACATTGCATCAAGCTAAAGAAAGAATAATGATACCTCATTCGCCAAAAAAAGAAGCTTTTACATTAGAATCGAAACGAAGGAGACTTTGAATCATTGTTTAAGGAAAAAACATTCGATATTGTCTTCATCAAAGAGGTCTGATCTCGATGAAATCCCAGAATTTTAAATCATGTGTAAAATATGGATTATTTCTCATACTAGTAATCAGTCTGGCTGGTACTGCCAATGCAGCTACGGGTCATACCGGGGGTATTGCTCTATCATGGGACGATGTAATAAATATTGATCCGTGTTATCAAAATTTGCAACTATTTAAGACGTATAATGCTACATGTACTATCAACGTAAACACAAATGATCTAAGCAACTCCGGACAGAGTACAAAAAATAACCTGAATGCGCTGCACCAGGCTGGATGGGAGGTAGCTGCACACGGGCACACTCACGAAGACTCAATTGCTTTTCTAAAGAATCACACTTCTGGTGAGTGGCTGAATCAGGAAATATTCCCTAACATTGCAGCACTAACTGGTTATGGCTATCCTTATTCCTTTGCATATCCATATGGGAGTAATAATAACGATACTGATGCATTACTGACTCCGTACTTCCGGACACTCAGATCGACGGAATTCGAAACTATGAATGGAGGACAGGATGTAAATAAATCAGATGCTTATTATAAGTGGGAAGATACTCCAGTTCTGTATGCTGTTGAAATAGATGACAACTCTGGTGTTAGCTTAGAGTCCATACAAGATGGGATTGATTACGCAATTGCAAATGAATATGTACTGCTGTTATATGGGCATACAATTACTTCTAATGTTACCGGAGATTATCAAACTTCAAGATCAAAACTGGAAGCAATTCTGAATTATACCTATAATAAAGGTGGAAAATTCTATCAAATAGGAGATCTGGGTAATTCATCCTGGGTTCAACCTTCCATATATTCTAATGTAACTGCAAATTTCACGGTTTCTAAAGATAGTGTGATAGTCGGGGAAAGTGTGAGTTTTTCGGATTACAGCATCAACCAGACTTCTGAACTACTCGATTTTGGTGACGGGTCTAAAAGCAGTACCGCAAACGTCACTCATACATATACAACACCAGGAACTTATACAGTTACTCTAACGGTAACAAATGGCTTTTCCAGTCACTCGATGACTAAAACAATTATAGTTACTACGGGTCATACCGGAGGTATTGCTCTTTCATGGGATGATGTGCAAAATGTTGATCCGTGTTATCAAAATTTAACAATTTTTAAGAAATATAATGCTACATGCACTATGAATGTAAATAAATTAAGTGATTGGGGTGAGGGTACACTAACTGAACTGTATGCACTACATTCAGCTGGATGGGAAATCGCTGGTCACGGGTTCAATCACGAAGATCCAGTTGTTTTCCTAAAGAATCACACTTCTCAAGAGTTGCTGGATCAGGAAATACTCCCTAACATCGCAGAAATAACCGGTTATGGTTATCCTTATTCCTTTGCATATCCATATGGAAGTAGAACTAACGATACTGATGCATTACTAGCTCCATATTTCCGGACACTTAGAACAACTAATTTCGGTACAGTTAATGTAAATGAATCAGCCGCGTATTACAAGTGGGACAATTCTCGACTTGTGTATGCTGTCGAAATAGATGACCAGTCCAATGTTAGTCTGGAGTCTATACAATATGGAATTGATGAAGCAATAAAATATGGGTACGTACTGGTTTTATATGGACATTCAATTACTCCAACCATTACCGGACCGTATCAAACTTCAACATCGAGACTGGATTCAATTCTAAATTATAACTACCAGAAGGGTGGAAAATTCTATCACATGGGAGATCTGGGCAATTCATCCTGGGTTCAACCCCTAATATTTTTTAATGTGACTGCAAATTTCAACTGTAATCCCACAACTGGATTTGCACCGCTGAATGTAACATTCACTGATATATCAGCTGGACTTCCAACATCCAGGATATGGGACTTTGGAGACAAAACTACTTCAATCGTGCCAAGCCCAACACACACTTATTCTGCACCAGGAACCTATATTGTTAACCTGACAGTAAGTAACGGAAACAGCACGAATTCAAAAACTGCTGTTATAACTGTGCTGGCTAGCAACTCTGATGACGATGATGACTCAAGTGGAGGACGCAGCCACAGAAGCGGAGGAGGTGGTGGAGGTGGCGGCTCACCAGAACCTGCAAGGAATGTTGAAGTAAAGGAACTCTCGCAGGTCTTCATTACCAACGGAAAACCCATAAAATTTGATTTCACAAAGAATGCAACCTGCGTTGTGTATGTGAGCTTGGACGCAAAGAAGACAGTTGGTAAGACAACAACAATTGTTGAGCAGTTAAAGAGTAAATCTACGCTTGTCTCCGGCCTTTCTGAAGAAGAGGTCTACAAATACTTCAATGTCTGGGTAGGAAACAGCGGGTTTGCAACCTCTAAAAATATAGATAATCCAACCATCTGTTTCAAAGTTGAAAAGTCCTGGGTCCAGGATAAAAAGATAGATAAGGATTCAATTACCCTGAACAGGTACAGCGACAAAAAATGGGAACAGCTGTCTGCAAGCCCGTTAAAGGAAGATAGCAAATATCTGTACTTCACAGCAGATGTCCCTGGATATTCTTTCTTTGCAGTAACAGGAAAGACAAATACCACTCCTGAGGAAACCGTAACTGAAATTGATAATTCAGACAACACTGAAGATATGGATAATACAAGCTCAGAAGTTAATCAGGAATCCGGAGAGAAAGAAAACAAAAGTATGCCGGGCTTTGAT
>CAYSWX010000042.1:0-21769 GCA_964434965.1 uncultured Methanosarcinales archaeon | reverse complement strand
AACAAATCTCACAAACAATCCCTTCCTAAACTCTTCATCTGATGACTCAGATTTTTTGAAAAAGAGAACTTCAAGCCTAGTTGAATTTGAGATATTGTAGGTACCATTGAACTTTTGAGGATATGAGAGATCTCAAAAACACTATTGTAAACTCACATTTTAGAATTTACCTGTAGAATACAGACTGCATGTGATCGAGAGAGTTGTTTCTGAGTATATTTTCTCTAATAGTTTTATAGATATCATTACTTTTAAGTAAGCATTGTATGCTAAACAGGTGACAAAAATCAATAAATAAAAAAATTACCAACCAAAACGGATATAATTAAAAAGAGTGGCTTGCTATGCCTTATCCAGTTGTACATATTCTATTCTTTGTATTCTGTGTCAATGCTGTCGCTGTGTATGCTGCTGTCAGACCAATTTTTCATAAGGGAGCTACTTATGGTGATTCAAGGCATTTATTGTTACTAGCATTCGTAGGCAGTTTCTGCACACTGCTTCCAGACATCATGGTCATTTATAATTATCTCGTAAATGGCATTATCCAATACTGCTGGATTGGCTCCATCCCAACACATTCACTTATATTCAGTTTTTCTGCAATCCTGTTCGGAACACTTGCAGGATATGTGGCATACAGAAAAGTTGCTAAGGCAATATATCTAGGCCTTTTTGGAGAAGCTGCTTTCTCTTCTCATCTATTGCTGGATGATGCTTGTGGTGCCAGTTGTTATTACTTCTATCCAATATATAATGAAAGAATCAGTATATTTCCATTTATGAACATAAACTTTCAGGAAACTGGTATTCTTGATTATTTATTAACTTCTTTTATATCTGTTTCGTTCATTTGCTCATTAATAATGATGGCATTGTTTTCCTTGCATCAATTTGGCTTTGAGTTCAAATACAAATTAAAAGAATAATCAATATGAAAATATATAAGAAACATATTTTAAAGCATAATAATCGAAAAATCGGCGAAATTACATAGAAGAAAAGAAAAATATATATGCAATTGAAGAATACTATCAATAGTAGCGTGGGACAAAAAATATACGAATAGACTCAAAAACGTGCCATCAATAAGGAGCTATTAACTCCCCCATGTTACTTCCTTTCTGATCAGGTTTTAGCTCTGGATCTCCTCTTTTATTTGTATTTCACGCCTCATTTTCAGTCTGTATTCCAGATCTCATTTTCATTCTGTATTTCATAAAGGGATTTTGAAACTTCATCCTAAGGCAGAGGCTAAGTATTCGAGAGAATTAAATTCACAGTCATACTTCCATTACATTTAGAAGAACTTTCACCTTGAATCATACTATACAGTTAAACTTTGATTTAAAGAAAAGAGTATACAGGGAATCTGACTGGAAAAAGGTCAGGAGAAAATGAATTAGAGAAGTATATTCTGAAAAGGGAGGAAGTCGGAATGAGAATAATGATTTTCATATGTGGAGAAGGGCTTGGCCATACCAGCCGCTGCCTTGCGCTTGGAAAAGAACTTCTGGCCGCAGGGCATGAGATCAAATTCGGGGCTTACGGTTACTCGAAGGATCTGGTAGAAAAGACCGGATATCTGGCACAGGAAATCCCCTCGGAAATAAAACTGGTTGGAAAGGCTGGAGGGCTTGACCTGGCAGGCTCAATTGAAGCAACCCTCAAAAACGCCCAGCTTCTCGGGGGCCCAAAGGTCCTCAAGATAATCAGAGACTTCAAACCGGACGTGGTGGTTTCAGACAGCTACTACCTGGGGACTCTTGCTGCTATGATCCTTAAGATTCCTGTGCATCTGATTATCAACCAGTCAAATATGGAAGAGTTTTTCAAAAACAGGGGAGTTCCGATCAGGCTTATCGGAGAGCTAACAAAAAAGTTCTACAAAGAGGTCTTTGAAAAAACCGACAAAATAATTATTCCTGATTACCCCCTACCCTATACAGTTTGCAGGAAAAATCTGGATTTTGCCCCAAAGCTCCGGGAAAAGCTGTTCTACAGCGGTCCCCTTGTAAGGAAGAAGTACGAAGAAGTAGACCAGATCCCTCTTGAAAAACCTCATATTGTTTCCCTGATCGGAGGCTTCGGGTATAGGGAACCGATTTTCATGAAAGTGCTCACTACTGCTGCACTCGACCCCGGAATTAACTATACGCTCATTTCAGGACCAAACCTTGACCCCTCAAAGTTCAAGGATATTCCGAAAAATGTTCAGCTTCTCAGGTTTGTAGAAGATACTTTTCCGTATATCAAGAGTTCGGATGCCGTGATAGCTCCTGGAGGGCACAGTACAATGATGGAGGCTTTGAGCTTTGGGGTTCCCATCCTCTCTTTCCCGGATGAAGGACACAGCGAACAGGAGAATAATGCTGCAGTAATTGAAGAAGAAGGCTATGGAAGGATGCTAAGCTATCCCACTCCACCGGAGGTGATTCTGGAATGCATCCGGGAAGTCCTTGAAGATGAGAAATATAGGAACAAAGTAGAAAGGTTGCAGCAGCTTGCAGCTGAGCTTGAAGGTCCCAAAGCGATAAGAGAATTACTGGAAAAAGAGGTTGGGAAAAAAGTTTCCTGAAAAATCTCTTCAACGCGCTTGAATGCCCTTTAATTCTTCAGCCAGCTACACAGGCTTGATAGAGAGGTATCATCAGAAATCCGAGGCTCATTCGGTTTTCGGTTCTTCTGGTATAAGGCTCTTGAGGTAGTCGAGCAGAGCAGCATGGTTCTCAAACACCAGATCTGCATGTTTCACCTTTTCAGGTTCGAGCATACTTGCAACCGCAACACAATAAATACCAGCTCTTTTGGCGGCAGTAATTCCAAGTGGGGCATTTTCAACTACAATGCACTCATTATTATCCAGAGCGAGTTTCTCAAGCGCCTTAAGGTATGGGTCAGGACAAGGTTTTCCACGCGCAAGGTCACCTCCAGTAATAATGACCTCGAAACAGTCTGGAAAAAAAGAATTTGAAAATTTACTGACGATATCAAAGTTCGACCCCGAAACCATTGCAAGCCTGAAATGTTTTTTCAGTTGATTGAGACAGGAAGGAATGCCTTCAAAGGGTTTTATGCGGTCAAACTCGAGAACTTCGCGTTTTTTTACAGGTAACTGCTCATAGTGCCAGGGCTCGGGCTCTTTTCCTGCCTTTTCAAAGACCAATTTGATCAGCCCTAAGTTATTTGAACCCTCAAGCTCGTAAATATCTTCCTTGCTGACGTTGATACCCACTTCCTTGAAAGTCTTAACCCAGGCCTCAGCCTGAAAACGCATGGAGTCGACAAGCACCCCATCCACATCAAAAATGATTGCTTTCAACATCTGTGCAGTAGATCGTTAGGATTTATGATAAATTTTATGAAAAATTGGAGCTCTTAAAAATTTCTACATGGAAAGACATGGATAGACATATCAGGGTCTTAACGAGACTTTAATGAAGTTTTGAGAGTAGTTATCCAGGGTAATTTTCAGAATCTCATTAATTTTTTCTGGTTATTCTCCAATTTTAAAAATTTCATACCTGATGAAAATTCTGGCTATTCGCTGTATATAATGAGTAACTTACATTTATTTCCGAAATATTACAGCAGCGTCTGTAAAATTTACAGATGCCTGTTATTTAATACCAAATTCAAGCTTGCTGTTTATATTTTTGGCTTGACTACTTTCGAACTAAGCAATTATTTTCAACCTACAGAAAACAGCGAAGAGTCAAAAAAGGATTAAGAGTTAATCATATTTTACAGATTTGTCGCTACACTACCGTATGCTGCCAAAATATAACAGGAAAGAAAAAAAATAAAACATACATTAATAAAATTAGAAAAATATTTATATATTTGAGTAGTAATTGACTCGAATTGAATAGCGGTAGATGAAAATCCGAAAATCACCTTTGAGTTAAAAAAGCTTTGAGAAGGAATAAATATGTCATTTCGAGACACAAAACCTGAGGAACTTGACTTCCTTGTAAAAAAAGCTATGGAACTTGATGCAGTAGAAGCAAAAATAATCCCCACATACAAGGTCTTCGTAGAGAAGAGGGTTGTCTTAAAGTGCAGAGGCTGCATAGGATACGGAAAAAAACTAACCTGTCCGCCTCATGTTCCCACAGTTGACGAGTTTCGAGAGATACTTGGCGAGTACAGGTATGCGATGCTTGTCAAGTTCAGGTCTCCCGCAGTCGCAGATGAAGAGATTGCAAAAGCCTCCTACAAAACCTGGCTTGACCCTACCGAACCTGAGGAAACAAGAGAAAAAGCAGCAAAGTTTTGGTCAGATTATTTTGACTATAGCAAGAAAATGGCGTTCTCAATGCTAGAGCTTGAAAAGGCAGCTTTTAATGAAGGTTTTACCTTTGCAGTTGCATTTGTTAACGGTTCTTGCAGGCTGTGCGAAAAATGCAACATTGAAAAGGGGATATGTCTCCATTCAAATATGGCAAGAATTCCGGAACATGCAGTTGGAATCAATATGAAGAAAACAGCTGCAGAATCAGGTATGCCAATAGAATTCCCAATCAAAGGACAACCTGAACCCATGTCTATTTTGTTGATTGACTGAAGCTTGTTGATTGACTAAAGCTTCTGGTTTAGACCTTCATGTTGATACCACTGTATGTAAACTTATTTTTTGTCAGTCACTTTCAGCCATCTGAAACTCTGACATTTCTCTTTTTTTATAGAACTGACAAAAAAATGATTTAAACATCAACTATTGAAATAAATTGTTATGTTATACAGTTGGCAAGCCCTGAAGTAAACAATCGAACTGAAAGTAATAGTTTCGGGTTTCCTTTTCTTAAAAAAGAGAGTTATTATAATTTATATCGCTATAATCTGTTTATTGATTGAATTAATTTTGATGAAAACAAATGAGATGACATCTTACTATGATGCAAGATATTTCTTCAGGACAGTATCAGTTTTAACGCCATTGCTGTATATACTAAATGTAAAAGAAATCCTACCTCAACTATAAAAAAAAGAGAGGAGAGAAACTCTTAAACTCACATGTCCGTTCATTTGTTGAATTATAGCACTCTTTGAAGTTGTTTAGTTAGAGATTGAAATTTGTGGAAAACTAGAAAAATTAAGGCCGTATATTAAATATTCGGCCCATCTACTTTATAATTTCCTTTAGCTCAAGGATTTCCAGTAAAAACATAGGTCGTGCCGACAGTATTGAGCAGGAATTGATCCGGCATCTCTTCTGCAAACCTGTTTATTGCTTTCCAGCCCGTGCAGTGCATTGGCACAACGTGATCAGGCCTTATCTTTTGCATTTCATCAATTGTAGACTGAATTATCGGGTCAAAAATATTACCGGTTAAGTGGAAACCTCCAAGGACTGCATGAACTTTATCAGTTCCTGTTATTTTCTTTGCATGTTCAACGGTATTGATGATCCCTGCATGGGCGCATCCGCTGATAACAACAAGCCCTTTACCCTTCAATTTGATCACAAGTCCCTGGTCATCCCGGAAAGGGTCAGTTATCCAGTTACCATCAACATTTGCTTCAGCCCATGGGAACCCTTTTTCGAATGGGATTTTGCGCTCAATCTCTCCTGTTGTGCAGATAAGGCCATCAGCAATTGGAAAAGCTTTTTCAGACTTTACTAAAACAGCACCGGCTTCTTTCATTACATCTTCGTTGAGTACGGGTATTGGAACCTGACGCCCTATTGCAGGAATATTAAGGCGGCGTTCAAGAAAAGCGTCGGGATGAAGAATAAGCGGGATTTTAGGTGTATCTCCGTTATTCTTTTTCTCACATATGAACTTCAAGAGCCCGGCAAGCCCGAGAAAATGGTCAGGGTGCCCGTGACTCAGAACTATGGACTCGATGCTTTCAGGGTCAGCCTTCAGAAGTTCTATATTATTCAAAAGGCAGGCAGGAGTTACGGCTGCATCCATCAACACGGTATGTTCCTCAGCTCCGGCATAAACTTTGATTAAGCAGGAAAACCCGTGTTCTGCAAGAAGGATTTGAGGGAGAGGAAACTGCGGTCTTCTGCACACACTGGTATTTTCTGTTACCAGCATGTCTGTGTAGTTGTCCATAAGGATTGTTACTTCCAGCCTGTCAGCTTCCCGAATATTCAGTTCATCCATGTTAAACACCTGATTTTATACAACGGAGAAAATCTTTATAAATTTTGAGTTTTTTTAATTATTTCAAATTGCCCTCTAATTTTAAAAGAACAATTGAATTTCATCCAACTTCATTAAACCCTTTCCTTATTTTGGATAAAGCAATCCATTTAGAACTGTTATTTTTGTGCAAAACTCAGATAATTATCCAGACTTATTCGAGAACTACCGCTGTAAAGTTGAAATATTAAAATTGAAAGTTTCCATTTACTCCTTACTTATCCATACTGGAATCTTGCACTCATCAAGGGTGAGAATCCTGTCCATTTTCCAATTTGGAAGCAACTTTTGTTGAAATAAAAAGTATCTATTTCCCCTGGTCGTGTCCTGTTTCTTTTTCACCCTGGTTTCCTCAGATATTTATCGTAAAGAAGTCCACCCAGCCAGTATCCAATAAAAGCAAATATAAGAGTTCCTGGCGCATAAACAGGATATTCGGCTCCTTCAAAACGGAATAATAAGTTGAAAAAAGCAAGATAAAGAACCAGAAAAATTAAAAATCCCCCTATTTCGGCATAAATTTTCTCAAGTTTCAAATTTACCAGGTCCTCCTTTCCCCGATCTGAAATTGCCCTGAAACTCTGGACTTTGGAACTCTGATACTCTGAAGGTTCTGTAATCTTTGCAATTTTGCTCTTTTACCACTTTTACTTTCCTGTTTCTTCTTCCTTCTTGAAGCCAAGAGAGACAGAATTAATACAGTAGCGCTTTCCGGTTGGTGCAGGCCCATCTTCAAAAACGTGCCCAAGGTGGCTTCCGCAACGGGAACAAACCACTTCGATCCTTTTCATGAAATAGCTGGTATCTTCCTGAAGCCTGACCCTGTCACTGGACATCACATCATAGAAACTTGGCCAGCCGGTTCCGGATTCAAATTTGGTATTGGACGAGAAAAGCTCTTGCCCGCAGGCAGCGCAGGTATAGACCCCTTTTTCTTTATTGTAGTACAGGTCGCCGGAAAAGGGTCTTTCTGTGCCTTTCTGCCTCAGGACATAGTATTGCTCAGGAGTGAGAACCTTCTTCCACTCCTCTTCAGACTTCTCAATTTTGTTCTGCACCGGTCGCAAACCCCCTTTATATATGTAATTTAATATAACTTAATTATATAGGAAAAATTAATTTTCCGGGCAAGGGAAATATTCCTGTCCAGATAGGGTTTGGGCTGTTTTTCCTGGTAATGATCGATTTCAAGCTCTTTTTTCAATAATTATAGGCCATTCAGGGAATACTAAGTTCAGGAAATCCTATGTTTGTATTATTCATATCTGAGAGAGTCCACAGGTTTCATTTTTGCAGCTTTTCGTGCAGGATAGACACCAGAGACAAAGCCGACAGCAACAGCAACGATAAATCCGGCAAAGATCAGGCTTAAGGGAAACACTACGGGAAGAGAAAGGAGGCTTTCCACGCTGTAAGCGCCTAAAATTCCGACTGCGCCTCCGATGATGCCCCCAAAGACTCCAAGAAGAATAGATTCTATCATAAAAAGGAAAAGGATGTCAAAGCCGGTGAAGCCGAGAGACTTGAGCACTCCTATCTCTCTTGTCCTTTCTGTAACGCTTACGAGCATGATGTTCATGATCCCTATAGAACCTACCAGAAGGGAAATCAGGGCAACGGCTGTCAGGAAAGAGCTGAGGGCTGCTGCCATCATGTCAGTCTGCTCTAAAACCTCAGCCTGGTTCACCATCATGTAGGGTCTTGAATCTTTATCATCAAGGTCCCTTTCGGAAATCCCAAAGCTTCGGGCAAGCCGCCTGTCCACCTCATCCGAGGTGTCCTGAATAGTTGCAGGGTCTTCAGCCATTGCAAAAACCCCTCCGTAATCCGTTTCACCAAGGATCTCGTTCATGACACCAATAGGGATAAGGACGGCTTCGTTATCGTTGTAAGCCTGCACCATTGTGTTTTCAGGGTTCTTTATAATTCCCTTGACCTTGAAAGTTTTTGTGATTTTCTTGTTTTCCCCTACTCTAAAGGTTATATCTATGGAGTTTCGGACTGAAAGGTTCCTGCCGAATTTCTCGTTTGCAACATCATTCCCGACGATTGCAACATACTTATCATTGTCATTAATAAAGGAACCTTCCCCAAGCCGGGTCTTCGCAACTTCATCGTAATCCTCCCCTACCCCGCTTACCATAATGCTTTTGGTCTCGGACATGAACGTAACTTCAGCAGTCTGTGACTTCAAAGGCGAAACTCCTGAAACCCCCGGCGTGTTTTCAACTATCTTCAGCTGGTTGTCATAGAAGATCTTTGGCTGCATTCCCTGAATATAAATAAAATTTGAGCCGATGTTGTTTACTTCATTCGTAAAGTACTGGTTGAAACTCGCCCCGAGGGACACGTTTGCAATCACAGCCGCAACTCCGATAACTATTCCAATCACTGTAAGGGTTGAACGCATCTTTGCGCTTGTAATGCTTCCGAGAGCTATTTTTCCTGCACTTAAAAGGGGGATCATGAATTGGGGGCTCCGTTTTGAGTCTTTTTGGAAAGGATAAAATTGAGATTGAAGACCAGAATTGATTTTGTTAAACTTTCTTTAGATGAAGATATCAAACATATAAACCCTGCTGAAAAAGGAACATAAAATCCAGAGTAAAAGGCTCGGATTTGAGCCGGCAGAAAAATGAGGCATAAAAGATCCTTTCCTGCTTCCAGGATTTAAGGCCTCAAATTATTTTCCATGTCAGATTAATTTCCACATCAGATTACTTTCTTTTATTATTTTTCCAGAATAAAAAATGGAAAATAGATCCCCATGGCAAAACGTTTATAGAAAATCTCTTTTTACGTTTTACAGGTTTTTTCCAATTTCTTTTGCTTGTGCAAGGATTTCAGGTTGTTGAAGGATATCTTCGGGATTGTAGGTCCCTGCTGCAACTATACTTCCTTTGACATCGAAGTTCATAAAGGAAAAAAGGCCTTCTAAATGGGCAAAATAATGTTTAAAGGCATCTGGATCTGGGGCACCCTGGGTATAAGCCAGGACGAGTTTTTTGGGAACCTTAAGACGGGAGGAAAGATCAGGATTGAGCAATGCAACCAGCCTGTCTACGAAGAGTTTGGTCTGGGCTGTAATCTCCCACATATATAGGGGAGAGCCGAGCACAACAGCATCAGCTGCCTGGACTTTTTCATAAAGCTGCTGCATATCATCATCGATTACGCATTTACCTCCGGTTCTGCAGTTCATACAACCTTCACAGGGGTTGATATCCAGTTTGGAAAGGTTGTAAGCTCTTACCTCAGCGCCGTTTTCTGCAGCCCCTTCGAGAATTGCGTTTACAAGTTTTGCGGTGTTTCCGTCTACTCTTGGACTTCCAATTAATCCTAAAACTTTCATTTAAATACCTCCTCCGGAAAAGAAAATAAAAAGATTAGATAGATGATTCAACAAAGGTATAAAAGAATTCCTAAAAAAATTTCAGAAAAAATCTGGCTGGATAAGGATTTTTCC
The DNA here is from genome assembly GCA_964434965.1 of uncultured Methanosarcinales archaeon. GTDB lineage: Archaea > Halobacteriota > Methanosarcinia > Methanosarcinales > Methanosarcinaceae > Methanosarcina. Next base: position 12,145 of record CAYSWX010000042.1, on the reverse strand, counting down.
TATAAAACATCCTCTATAAAATAGATAAAAAGCACATGAAATACTTCTAATAACAGGCACAAAAAATAAAAGTACTTGAAAGTACTTGAAAGCACTTTCATGCTAATAGAAGATTTCAGAGTGAAGACGTCAAACTTGACTCAACTCTTCTATACTGCGGGCCCGGAAGATGCGAAGCCGATATCAGTTTTCCAAGGTCCCTTGATTTTTCCAGCAGCTTGGGCCTGAAGGTGACTTCAAGATTATCGGTACCTGCTGCAACGATTGTCTCAAGAACATCAAAACCCAGATAGTAGAGAAGACCCGCTGTATATTTAAAATATGGTTCAAAAGCGTCCCTATCAGGAATTCCCTGAGTAAAGACAAGAATAAGTTTTTTATTATCGAGCCTGCTCGAAAAATTCGGCCTTAAGAAAGCTGTCATGCGGTCAATAAGGAGTTTTGTCTGGGCTGTCATCTGCCACATATATACAGGAGAGCCGAGTACAACAGCATCTGCTTCTTCAATTTGTTGATAAAGCTCCTGCATATCATCGTCTATAACGCAGCAGCCATTCTCTTGGCACCTGTGGCAGGCATCACAACCTTTGATGTCAAGAGAAGCAAGATTATAAATTACGGTTTCAGCCCCATTTTCTGCAGCTCCTTCGAGAATTGCATTCACAAGTTTTGCGGTATTACCATCAACTTTAGGACTTCCCACCAATCCGAGAACTTTAATGCTAGAACCCCCATTCAAATTTTAAATATTGGATATTAAACATTTTTACACAAAAGTATAAACTACCAATCAGAATAAAAACGTTTCTCTTATTGAAAAAAATAAACCAGTGCATATGAAAAACATGGCTAAAAAATTGTTAAAGATTGTGCGGAGCTCTTAATCAATTTCAACAAACCGGTCAATAAAAAAAGAAGGAAATAAAGGGCTAAAAAAGGAAGGAAAAAGAGAAAAGTTTTTCACTTATTTCACTTATTTCTTCATTTATTCTGTTTTTCTCCTGCATGGCTTCCACTTTTTTATTTTTGGTTCACTTTCTCTTCACTCTAAGAAAAACAAACACTCCTAACCCTGCAAACAGTATAGAAAGAACTCCGAATCCTGGTATTGGTAGCTTCTTTTCTTTGGGCTCAGCCTTTACAGGTAGGGCTGTGTATGTATCATAATCAGAAATTGAAACTCCCTTAAAAGTTGAATCTTCTTTATAGTAGTTCTCAAAACTAGCAAAAAGGTTCTGTATTGAGAGCTTATCTTCAAAGCCTTCTTCTACGGAAATTTCAATTATTCCTTTTGAGCTCGCACCTCTTATCTCACCCATCTCGGGTGCAATAGTATCTACAATAGCCTCTGTAGAATTAAGGTCTTTAGCCCCATGGTAAGCCCTGATAATGAAGAAATCTACCAGAGGAGTAATATTTTCAATCTCTGATGCAGTATAACCGGACGGAAGGCTTGCTGATATGGATACATTTGCTCCGGCTCTTTCACGTGCAAGCTCAAAAAGAGGTTCATAATCCATACAACTGTCTTTTGCACCTGAATCAGGAGACGTTTTGACGTAAATGTCAACTCCATCGAAAGGAGCGAGTGACTTCTGATTATAATCAAGGATAGCATTCAGGGAAGAACGGGAAATGCTCGTAGCCGTTTCTGATGTACAGTTGATATCTTCAAGAAGAACTGCATGAACTGATATCCCTTTCTCATGAGCCATTTTTACAAAACGTTCATACTGCCAGACGTCCGGACCGTTCATACTCAGAAAAATAGTATCAATTCCTGAGGCTTCAAGCTCCTTGATAAGGACGGGAAAATCAAACATGTATGGAGAAGAAAGTTTAACTCCGGAGACATCGACCTGATATTCCGGGAAAAGAGTTTCCTGGGATTTAGTAGTATTTCCACTCTGATTTTCCTGCACCTTTACAGTATCTTCAGGGGTTTCTTCGGTAACTGAAACCTCAGAGGCATTTTCAGATCCCGAAGAAGTGTTAATGGATTCCGAGGAGGTAGTTTCAGATTTAGAAACATAATTGGGTTCAGAATTATCATCATCGGAAGAGATTTCAGTTTTTATCTGGCCAGAAGCGAAACTTACAGTTGGCTCTGATTCAACAAATTTGCGGATAAAAGCATAGTCTATAGCCATATATCCTGTGTTCTTTGAGGCATCGGAATCAGACTCTGCATAAAGATAGACATGCATAGGGAAGTTTGTAATGTAATCATTAGAAGAATAATCCATCTTTGAATCCCGAATTCCATTCTCAAACCATGCTACATGACGTGTATCGTTTTCTTCATACCAGGCAATTCCCGAGGTGTACCATTGTCCTTCAGGGACCTGGACATCAGTTATGTCAAATGAGTTAAACTTCTCTTTACTGTAAATCGTCTCCCAGCGCACCCGAGTCTCATTGGCAGATTCTGTCTGGTGCATGATTTCGTTTTTCCTGCTGTCGACCTGGTCTATAAAACCCTGTCTCAGCAGAGGGCCTCTTTCATCTTTCCCTGTTGTAACTTTCATTCTTTTAACCACGAACATGGAATTAATATCAAAATTTTTCTTAGTGTAGATAAGAGAAGAATCATAAGCATGAGGTACAGGAACTGTCACTTTGCAGACACCATTTTTGACTTCAACAAATCCTCCGCCTGCACATTCGGAGTACCATACACGCCCCTGGAGCGTATCTCCCTCAAAATCATCAAAAAATTCAAATGTTTTTTCTCCATTACTCATTGCTTCAGCTGCAGGATTTCCGTACTCCATAAGAAGCACAGTGTCCATATTTGCAGGGAGAGACGGGATTTTGACCCAGATAAGAGCTTTATCAGTTTTTGGGTCCCAGGTTTCGATCCAGTAATTGAGAGTTTTTCCCTGGGAAGAAAAACTGAGGTCAGAACCATCTGTTTTTGCCTGTGAAAAATTGAAGTTAGAAGAATTCAGAGAAATAGGAACCTGATAATTTGTTAGATCTTCTCCTGAATTTTCAGTGATTACAATCTCCTGGGAATGACCTTCTGTATCATTTGTTGAAGATAGAGCCCATAGATCATCCGCGGTAGCCAGGGAAAAGCCTGTGATCAAAACAAGGAAAAAAATAGAAATAATCCCACACGTGATCAGTCTCTTTTTCATATTTAACAGCCTCTTTTTAACCTTCTTCAATGAACATAATAAAAAAATATTAACCTGATGGCATCAAGACTATAACCAAGCATCTATTTTGCCTAAGGTATTAACCCTCAAAGAATAAACCTTTTCATAAATGCTTACACAGAATAATAGTGAAAATAATAGTATCAAGTTATATAAAAATTGAGTAAAAAAATAAAGAGAAAAACAAGAAGATATATCGAAAGAAGATAGGGAGTTTAAAGAATCCGAAATGGTAATAAAGAATCCATACAATTACAGTTTTCCATGACTCTTTTATCCAGCAACGAACTGAGAAAACTCATACGAGCAAACCCCCCCTTGCTTGAAAATGCGGTCGACATTGAAACCCAGATCCAGCCCAATGGCCTTGAACTTACCCTGAAAGAGATAAAAACAATAGAAGGTGCTGGAGCTGTTGATTTTGATAACTCCGAAAGGAAAGTCCCCGACGCAAAATCCCTGGAATTTGGGAGCGACGACTGGATTCACCTTCCAGGGGGAATTTATAAAGTCATATTTAATGAAATCGTAAATATTCCCATGAACCTTGCTGCAATTGCAAAGCCGAGATCAAGCCTTATTCGATGCGGGGCAACCCTTGAAACCGCAGTATGGGATGCAGGTTACAGGGGACGCAGTGAATCTATGCTTGTAGTTTATAACTCAGCAGGTTTCAGGTTGAAGAAAAACGCCAGGATAATGCAACTCCTTTTCTATACTCTTAATACCGAAGTAGAGGAAGGTTATTCAGGTATCTACCAGAACGAAAATACAAACTAAATATACAGAAAAAGACAGGTTTTTGAAGTTAAAAGGGAGATATCTTTTGAAAATATATAGATAAAGTATATATCTCCTGATCCTTATATCTCAGCCTATGAGTACAATAGGAAAATCCGTAAGGATGGAACGTATTTTCAACAGAAATACACGTAATACTATTATCATACCCATGGACCATGGAGTCGGTGCAGGACCCATCTCAGGGCTTACAAACCTTCAGGACGCCGTAAATAAGGTTGCGGAAGGCGGAGCGAATGCAGTACTCGGACACATGGGGCTTGCCAAACACGGGCACAGAGGATATGGACATGATGTAGGTCTGATAATCCACCTTTCAGCTTCAACCTCACTTGCCCTTGACCCTAACCATAAAGTCCTTGTAACAACTGTGGAAGAAGCTATAAGAGTCGGAGCTGACGCCGTATCTGTTCATATTAACGTAGGGGCTGAAGATGAATTTGAGATGCTGCAGGGTCTCGGCTATGTTGCAGGAAAATGTGATGAATGGGGGATTCCTCTCCTTGCAATGATGTATCCGCGCGGGAAAAAGGTCCGTTCCGAATACGATGTTGATGTGGTAAAGCATGCAGCACGGATCGGCGCTGAACTTGGAGCAGATATTGTCAAAACAAACTACACAGGAAGCCCGGAAACTTTCAAAGAAGTTGTCAACGGATGCCCTGTACCGGTAATTATTGCAGGCGGCCCCAAAATGGGCTCGGAAAAGGAACTTCTGGAAATGATCGAAGGTTCCCTTGAAGCAGGTGGGCGTGGTGTTGCAATAGGAAGAAATGTATTCCAGGCAGAAGACCCAACTGGTCTTGTGAGAAGGATTTCTAAAATCGTCCATGAAGGTATGACTGCAGAAGAAATATCAAAAATGGGATAAATACCTGAAACCTGGGAATTTAAGGCAAACAATAGTATTAATTAATTCAGTGATTAATAACATTGGCTGAAATCTTAATTTAAGGCATGAAGGAACGGGAAATTTGCTTTTAAGGAAAATTTCCTTCCATCATTTCCAGTAGAAATGGAGGATATTCTATTTTTTAGAAGATATTTCCCTCAGATAAATAAAGAACAAAATTTAAGATTGAACCTCAGAACTTCAACTAAGTTTAAGAAAAAATAAACGAAACTTAAATAATATATTAAGTTGGAACACATGATTCATTCAGTTTAACTTGATAAGCAGTTTCAATGCTCCTTTGCTTTTCTGTTCCTTTTAACTTACAGCCCCTGAAATATCAGGTTGTCCGACAATTACCTTCGGTAATAATAGAATTCCTTCTTTTTTGATTTAAAGGTTTCATTTGCTTTCTATTTAGCACTTCATTATTACTATCAATAATTGTCGGACAATCTCATATGACCGGGGTTATGTAATAGACTTTAATGAAGATAAGTAAATGAGAGACTCCGAACAGTAGAAACTCCTTTTTCGAAATGAGTCCTCAGTATATTGACAGATTATCAGATCCAAACCCTGTTTCTGTATATATCAGATAAAGAACGTTCAGTTTATATGTAGATTCCAGTAGAAATTTGGGGCTATTCAGATTTCTACTGAAAAGAGAAAAGTATGAGATTGATACTCCTCAGGGTTAAAAGGACGACACTCAAATAAACCGTAAAAGATGTGCAGGAAGACTCGTACAGAACAGTGAAAAGTTAAGTAATGAAATATAATGAGAAGACCTTAACATAATGGACACCTGCACAAAATATAGATATTTTTTGTGTAAAGCTACATAGACGGAGTCATTCTATCGAATGGGAATAATGAAAAGAGAAAAGAAAAAACCTCATTTACAGCGATAAATTCAGGAAATGATTAAAAGACATATAGGAAAAAACAAAAAGGCATAGATGAAAAAGAAATAGTGATATCAAAAAAAAGAATATACAGAAGTTTCCAGTGGAAATGGAGGGGTTTCTCTTTGGAGAAAAGGAAGAAAAAGAAAAGTCTAAAAATAATTTTTAAAATTATAAAAGTGGAAGAATTATCAAAAAAGTGAAAATTAAAAGTCAGGCTCGTCAACTCAGAAGAGGTGACTCTATGAATCAAAAACCTGCACTGCATAATTACTGAATCAGAAATACATAATTACTGAATCAGAAATCTACAACGGGCACAAGGTCGCAACCAGTGCATTTAAGGCACATGGTCATTGCAAGTGAAGGGTCAAGCCCATACTTCTTCAGGATTTCGGCTTCTATTTTCGCAAGCTTCAAAAGGCGTTCAGGTGAAGGACGCTCGGTAAAACAGTCTCCGGACCTGAGGGGGTGAGGATTTACAGGCCGCAGGACAGGAATTACACCTATCTTTGCAAGAGTTTCAACTCCACTCCGGACAGTTTCATCACTTTCACCAAGTCCTACTATGAAATTACTGAAAACCCTATTTTTCCCAAAAATTTCCACAGCTTCTTTAAGACGGTCCAGAATGTAATCAAGGGAAAGGCACCCACAGACCTTCTGGAAAATCTCTCTGTCCATGGTCTCGACATTATATTTGACTTCGGCAACCCCGGCATCATAGAATTTTTGGGAACAGCCCTCTGTAGGATATACAGAAACCCCTATGGGGACATTGTATTTTATGAGGGCAGGGAGAAGTTTGAGTACACGCTCTACCTCTTCTTCGATTGAGGTCTCGACACCAGAGGTAATAGAGATGGCTTTGAGAGTTCCTGCCCGCAGGACATCATCCACTATACTCAGGACTTCTTCCTCACTTTTGACATGCCCCTGAAGTTTGGGCACAGGGCAGTATTTGCAGTCAAAAATGCATCTCTCGCAGAGTGTAATAAAAGCCTGTTCAGGGCAGTGTGCAGGGGCAGGCTCAAGTTTTCCTCTGGCGAGTTCTTTTCCTTCGTGTAGAAGCGCGACTGTGCCGTCATCCCCTGCTGCTGTAATGGAAAGGGGAGAATTCTTATTCACACTGAGCCTTACCCGCTTTTCTCCTGCCCTGAAAAAAACGGAGCTGGTCCCTGCCCCTGGCCCTGCAGTAGAACCTCGAGCCCTGGGAATAAGTGAAGGGTCCACAGAAACGGAACCTATTGAGATAAGGAAAGCTTTTAATTCCGGTGTTATTGGTGTACCTTGCATCTAAATGTCCCTCAGAACGAATATTTTCCTTTAGTTCCGGCCTTTTTGTGATCTTCACGAGATAGTATATAAATTATTCTGTGAATATAATTTAAGCAGTCTGAAACCAGGTTTGAAATACGGAACGTTTTTTCTTGGCACATTAATTTAATATTTTAGAATAGAAAAAAAGCCTGTTTTTCCCGATAAAATCAAAATAAGCATATATAAATAAAAGAAAAATCACTTAATTTTTAAAATAAATCGAGGAGGAATAGGAGTTATGATTAAGAAGTGGTTATCATTACTTGTAATACTTATGTGTGCTATTTTTGCTGTTTCCTCGGGGTGCAGTGAAAGCAGCGAAAAAGATGCGAATGTTTCTGAAGAGTCGGTTGAAGTCCACGAAGAAGATTCTGCTAAGGACACAGGAGGAGAAGAAGAAGAGGAAGGAGAGAAAGTTGAAGTGGAAATGAAATCCTCCGGAGATTCCAGCGACTGGTGCGCCGTGGGTTCTTCCTGGAAAACAACCAATCCCCAGACAGGCGAAGAAGTTACAATGAAAATCACCGGGATAGAAACCATTGATGGAATCCCGATGTGCAAAGCCGTTTATGAAACAAACCTAGAAGATGAGGAATTCTCCAAGATTGAGTATTTATGGTCCGAAAACGGAGAAACCTATTTCTGGACTGCTTATGATGTGTCGGGAAAAGTAGTTTCTGAAATGAGCATGAAAGACGGCAAAATGAAAATTGTTGATGACGAAGGCAATGAAGTAGAGTATTCTCAGGGTAAATAAAATAACGATAGATATAAAACTAAGACAAAGGACTATAAGTATGCTGGACTTACCAGCACATTCTATTTTTTCTGAAATTCTCAAATTTATTATCTTTTAAGTATAATCTATCGATTTCTAATCTCTAAGTATAGTCTAATTTTCTAATTATATTCGGTCTGCTTGAATAATGGGGATGGATGTTAAATTCTCCTCCGGTACACCCAGGCGTATTTATGCCAGAACAGTTCTTAAATTCAGAGAAAAAGTTTGTTTGAATAAGGTATTTATTTTTGATTTTGTACGGTTCATAGGGAGTTATATAGATATTATAATATTAGTTCCGTGATTTAAAATTACAATTGTGTGATAATGATACAGAATTTCAATAACATTATGTGTTACGTAAATTTACAAAAGTGTTATATACCAAGAATACATAGTAGAACTTGCGTTCTCATCCCTTCAACACCCACAAATAACACAAGATCTACTCCACACAAGAAAGGGATAGAAGAAATAAAGAAACTAAACTAAAACTCGCAACCCGTGAGTCCAGTACCTCAATATCTCTTCCCAGATAAAATAAAAGCATCTCAAATACCGTTCGAAACTTCCAGGTTTTTGGATGGGAACGCAAGCCTATTTTTCAAGAAATTTTCACATGAAGAAGTTGCTTTTGGGAGCTTTAGCATCAGGGAATTTTATCATTAGTGTTTGGAGTGGTTCCAAAATGATACAAATTTCAATTTTGTAATTTTTCCCCCGCCTTACGCAACTTTTGACCTGCTTGCGCAATGAAAAGAAAAAACCAGGAACAAAATCAAAATGAATATATATTAACCATCCTGAGTTTCAAAAGATGTTTTTTACGGCAAGGAGGGCATAAATGATAGAAGAAAAAGATGAAATTGACCTTTTTCTGGACTCACGGGTAAAAACCGAGAAAGAATTGCTGCAGGAAAAATGTGAGAAGACTTACTATGCGGCTTCCAGCCAGACTCGCAGAGACATAATGCGGGAGGTTTGCTTTTTAGGAAAAAGGAAAGAGGAGCTTCTTAAAGAAACGGGCCTAGATGAAGCTGCTTTAAAATTCCATATAGAGATTCTGATAAATGCTGATTTTCTCTTTCAGGACAAAAAAGGGGTTTACAGGCTAACAGAACTCGGACTTCAGGTGCTTCCAAAGCTTTGAAAGATTTTCGTCCGGAGACAATTTTCCGGAAGCACTTCCTTTTTGAAAACTTCCACCCAGAAGTTCAAAAACTGAAATTTTCCTCTGATATAATCCCTTTTCAAGCCTTTCAAATCCGCTTGCTGAAAAAAGAAAAATTTCGTAACCAGATGATCTGCCCTCCAGAAAGAAGGCTTTACCGATTTTATATATATAAGTAAAGTATTATATTTGTCAGCCCGATACAGAATTATTTTCAGGTAATGAGGACAGGAAAAACATGAAAGTCATGATCATAGGAGGTTTTCTCGGAAGCGGGAAAACAACTGCAATTAAGAGGATTAGCAAGCAGATTAGCGACGCCGGAAAGCGAACTGCAATTATCGTAAATGAAATAGGGGAAATAGGGCTTGATGGAGAGACACTTAAAAGCCCTGGAATTATGACTCAGGAGCTGACAAGCGGCTGCATTTGCTGTACACTAAAAATCAGTATGCAATATACGCTTCAGACTCTTGAAGAAGAGTTCAGACCCGATGTTGTAATTATCGAGCCAACAGGAATTGCTTTTCCCGGACAGATAAGGGAAGAAATCGAAGCAATGGGGCTTTCCGAATTATCATTTACTCCTGTTGTGACCCTTGTAGACCCCGGACGTTTTGGCACTGAGGCAAAAGAAATTCCAAAGTTTATCGAGACCCAGGTAAAGGAAGCTGAAATCCTGGGCATAAATAAAGTGGACGTAGCGCCTGCAGAAATAGTTATGGCAACAGAAAAGATGCTCATCGAACTGAACCCTGAAGCCAGGATCCTGAAGTTTTCAGCAAAACTGGGAGACAAACAGTTTGAGGATCTTATCAGCCATCTTGCACTGCCAGGAGTTGGGAAGCCTTATCAGGATAAGAAAAACTCAATTGAAATGTCAGAAGTCTCATCTCATTCGGTCCTCTATGCCCTCACATCCTTCGGGCTTAACCCTGAAGAAGGCGGGAACTTTATAGAAGAGAGCCTTCAGGAGATTAGGGACAGAGTGAAGGAAATTAACCCTGAATTTATAGGGCATATTAAACTTTCCCTTAAACTCCCGGATTCCATGATCAAAGGCAGTGTAACTTCTTCAGAAGAATCTCCGCAGGTGGAATTTAGCCCTCGCAAAAATGAAAAGCTCGAACTGAGGCTTCTCTCCGCGATTACAAAAGTCCCTAAAGATAGGCTTATAGGAATAGTAGAGAGCACACTTGAAGAGAAACTAAAAGAGAAAAACGCAGTTTTTGAGAAAAAAGAACAGAAAACACACGGTACACTTACGAAAATCAGCGGGATCATGAAAAAGAAATGAAAATGGGATCAGCTTCGGCAAAAGAATGAAAAAACGCGGATATCAATTAAAAGTAAGGTTTCAATCAGTAAAGAAAACAAAAGATAAGAGAAACTTATACTAAAAAAGAAGTGGAGTCTCGATCATGAACGATGAAATTGACGAACTTGATGCGTATTTCTCCTCCAAAGGAGGACCTACAGAAGGCGAAGCTGTCAAAATGGAACACATGATGATGGAAAAAGTTTCCGTAAACCCTGCAAGAAGGAAGCTCCTTAGGACAATCGGTATCTTTGGAAAAACCGAAAAACAGCTAAAGGAAGAGTCAGGCTTAAACGATTTCTTCTTTAAGTTCCATATGGATTTCCTTCTCAAAGAAGGGTTCCTTAAATTTGAAGAAGGGATGTACCGCCTTACAGATTCTGGAATTGCATTACATGATTCTGTATGTTAACAAACATATTTTCTCATTTTTTCTTATATCTCCGCACTTTTAAAAACAAAATTTTGAAAGCGTAAGCCTGACTCATTCCGATTCTTGAAAATTGCTTTTTGCTAAAAAGCGATAAGTTTTTATGTTTATCTGAATAATGGCGTTATGATCATTTTTTCGATATTCTATGGAAGTTTCAAAAACGCCCCGATATAATTTCCTGGTACATATCGAGTAAATCAAAAGGAGTGTGAAAAATATGCCAGCATTAGTTAACGCAGATGAATGTTCTGGATGTGGATCCTGTGTCGATGAATGTCCCTCTGAGGCAATCACCCTCGATGAAGAAAAGGGAATTGCAGTTGTTGACCAGGATGAATGTGTAGAGTGCGGTGCATGTGAAGAAGCATGCCCGAACCAGGCAATCAAAGTACAGGAATAAAAAACAGAGATCAAGATGGAATAACTTATTTATTCCATTTTTTCTTTTTCTCTTTTATCAAATCATTTCTTACTCTCCGGAGGCATTTTTTTAGATGGCAACAGTTAAAGCGGGTATTTTAGGTGCCACAGGCGCTGTAGGGCAGAGATTTGTAGAAGCACTTGCAAACCACCCATGGTTTGAGATAACAGCCCTTGCAGCATCCGAAAGGAGCGCCGGCAAAACGTATAGAGAAGCGGCAGGCTGGAGGCTAGACACAGCAATGCCGGAAAGCGTCGAAAACATAGAGGTTGTCCCTGTAGACCCGAAAGCCGTTGATGCGGACGTGGTCTTTTCGGCTCTTCCTGCAGATCTTGCCCTTACAGTTGAACCCGAGTTTGCAAAAGCCGGGTTTGCAGTCGCAAGCAATGCATCGTCCTACAGGATGGAAAAAGATATTCCTCTAGTAATTCCTGAAGTAAACCCCGAACACCTGGGACTCATAGAAGTCCAGCAGGACACAAGGGGCTGGGACGGATACATTATTACAAATCCTAACTGTTCCACAATTGTCATGACAATTACCTTAAAGCCTCTCATGCAGTTCGGGCTTGAAACCATACAGGTGGCCACAATGCAGGCGATTTCCGGAGCAGGGTTTTCCGGAGTTTCGGCAATGGCAATCTATGATAATATAATCCCCTACATAGGAAGCGAAGAGAAGAAGATGGAGACTGAACCCTTAAAGCTCCTCGGGGAATTCAATGGCTCAGAAATCGTGCCGGCGGATGTGAAGGTCAGTGCTTCCTGTAACAGAGTCCCTGTAATCGACGGGCACACAGAAGCTATATGGGCGGGCTTGAGAGAAAAACCCACGCCTGAAGAAGTAAGGGAAGCTTTCCTGAAATTCGACCCCAAACTTGGAGAACTCCCCTCAGAGCCGCGTAAAGCCCTGATAGTACGGGATGAAGTAGACAG
>CAYSWX010000041.1:9451-22615 GCA_964434965.1 uncultured Methanosarcinales archaeon | reverse complement strand
TATTATGACCTTGATTCTGGAGTGTCTTCTGAAGAGATGACCATCAAGGATATAAAAAGAAACATAAAAGCAGGGGACATCGAGTACAGTACAAGGCCTACTGAAACCGACTTTGAACACAATAAATGGGGTTCATATCAGATAATAGGATTCATGGCAGAGAAGTACTTTGCAGGCTACAGTAAAGGCAACTCCACTGTTATAGGGGATGACGTAAGCCTGATATCCGACGGTATACTTTCCAAGATCCTGATAGACAGTGATGACAAAAAATCCGCATATTCAGGAGATTCCTTTGAACTTGAAGACGGTTATTCCCTGAACATTGTGGAAGTCGATGTTAACGGAAAGAGCGTCTGGGTCCAGCTTGAGAAGGATGGAAATGTGGTAGATGACGACTTCATCACCTCGGACCAAGACTATGTTTATAAAACCGACATCGGAGACGCAGAAGATGTACCAATAATCATTGCCCATTTCGGCACGGTTTTTGCAGGGCAGGAGACCTCAGCTGTCTTCATAGAGGGTATCTTCCAGGTCTCAGACACTTATCTGGAACTTGCAAACGGAGATACCTACGGGGAAATGGAAGTAAAGTCCCTCAGCAGCAGTGAAATAAAAATGGAGAACGGGGACGATATAGGTCTTGACAAAGGTGAAACAATCGACCTCATGGGCAAGATAAAGATTCAGGTCGCAGATGACGGCAAACTGCGCTTTGCCCCGGTCCTTGATACCTCTGAGAAAGGAGTTTATGAACTAAGGGGAACGGTCTACGATAAAGCTGCCAATGGGAATTCTCTTCCAACATGGACGCCCTACAACTTTGAAGGCTTCTATTATAATATAGATGAGGGAATAGGAACCGAGAAGCTGGAAATTACTAACTTAAAGGACAGAAATATTCCTGACGGAGCGCTGGTCTACACGTCCTCACCCCAGGCTGTTGAATTTGAACACGGTGAATGGGGCAATTTCACAGTTGTCGGTTTCATGGCAAAGAAATACTTTGCAGGATATCCCAAAGGTGCCGTTAAAGGGAATATTGACGGTGTGAGCCTTCTTTCGGATAAGGTCCTTTCCGAAGTCCTTACAGACAGCGATGACAAAGAGTCCTTTTATTCTGGTTCTTCCCTTGCGCTTGAGGAAGGTTATTCTCTGCAGATCAAAGAAGTCGATATTAACGGAAATAGCGTCTGGGTCCAGCTTGAAAAGGACGGAAAAGTGGTGGATGACGAATTCGTTACTTCTGGCCAGGACTTCATTTATGAAGGCACTATTGGAAAGGCAGAAGACGTACCAATAATCATTGTCCACTTCGGTACGGTTTTTGCAGGTCAGGAGACCTCAGCTGTCTTCACACAGGGAATCTTCCAGATCTCGGATAAATACATCGAAATAAATGATGCAGATACTTTCGATGAGATGGAGGTCACCAGCGTCTCAGAAAGCGGCATTACAATGAAGAATGACGGTGACATCGGGCTTGGTGAGGACGAAACAGTAGACGTCATGGGCGATATAAAGTTCAAGACGGCTGATGACGATATTCTCAGGTTCTACCCCTTCGTTGAAGTCGAATCTGAAGGCAACGCCAGCAAAGAACTCAAGATCAACTTACCTAACGAAATTGTAGTAGGCGATACTTTTGATATCGGAGTGACTGCAGGCGATAAACCGATAGAAGGTATTAATGTCAAGGTCAACGCGACCAGCGCAGGTAAAACCAATGCAGATGGGATTGTTCAGTACACAGCCGAAAAGGAAGGAACTTTCAAGATTACTGCAGAGAAAGAAGGGTACACTACAGCAAACAAGAATATGAAAGTTATTCCTCCGAAAGAGAAAATGAGCCTCAATGTTACTCCTGAAAAAGTATATGTAGGAGACACAATCACAATAGAGGCTTTGAAAACAATAGGAGGAAAACCGATTGAAGGTGTAAACGTCTCAGTCAATGGTAATAATATTGGAAAAACCGACTCCAAAGGACAGATTAAGTATGCTACAGAGGAAGTCGGTAAAATCAAGGTCAGCGCCATAGGAGAGGGATTCCTTGACAAAAACGTTGAGGTCGATGTAAAAGACTATGAAGCTATCTTCGAGTTCTCCAACCTTGTAATCGATCCGATAGAAGTCAGGGCCGGAAAGGAAGCAACGATCACCATTGATGCCGAAAATAAGGGTAATGCTGCAGGCGATTATAATGTGGAATTGTTTGTGAACGAAAGTTCAGTTGATTCCCAGAAGATATCACTTGATGTGGGTAAAAACACAACAGTAACCTTCAAACATGCCGAAGAGACTCCAGGCACCTATACTGTTAAAGTAGGAGGTCAGGAAGCTACCTACACGGTAAAAGAAAAGTCTTCTATGCTGCTTTACTCTCTTATAGGTATTATCCTGTTATTGGCCGGCGGAATAGCTTATATGTTTACGAAGGGCGGCTGGACTGTGGCAACTCTCCAGGCTAAGGTGGACGAACTTGTTAAGTCAGCAAACCTGAAAAGATAAAAACGACAAAAAACTGAGATAAGGAAATCCAAACGAAAAAGAAACTTAAATTCCCGCGTTTTTCATTTAACGCGGGTCCTTTTTTTATTTTTGAAGATATTAAGTTTTAGTTATTAAGTTTTAGCGATTAAGTTTTATTCCATTTTCTTAATCGCGCGTTCGATGGCATCTATCAGGCTGTTCTTAGGGGCTATTGTTGTAACTGGGATGTTCAGGATTTTTTCCACGGTAGGGCCCACGATGGGAGCACAGACCAGTGCTTTTGCTCCATCTCTTTCGGCGTTTACAGCTGAGATAATTGCATCTTCCATAGAGGTTGCCGAGTACTCCCTGATAGTGACAAGCCTGCCACCGATCTTTTTCTTTGTTTCCACTATATTGTCAAGTACAGATCTGGCTGCAATTACAGCGATAAATTCTCCACTATCTGACTCCTTGATATCACGGATCGTTTTTACAATCTGACGAAGGGTTTTTATGTTAGGGTCCCGGTTACCCGATAGGATCTTGTAGAGGGTGCTCGGGGGGATGTTGGCCTTTTTCGCAAAATCCACCGCAGTCAGGTTAAGGTCTTCCTTAATGGCAGCGGAGAGTGTTTTCTGAAACACTTCGTCAGACTCAAATGCGGATTTGATGACTTTGTCTGCAACGTTCATTAAATTCAACCTCAGATCCTGTAAAAGATTTTAATAAATACGAAAGATTTACGTTTTACAGGGGTTTTATTCCTAAATGAGAAATACATCCAGAAGTATTAATACATTTGGGTCATAATAGGAAGGTATTTGAGAAAGTATATATAGCCAATTTTGAAGAATATTAGCGCGTAAGAGACTGCTCTTAATTTACATGGGAATTAATCTTTCAAGCAAGAAATGAAAGAATGGGAGGGGATAGCTTGTTGAATAAATTTGTAAAAAGCCAGCAAAAAATGGGTGAAAAATCCGCAAGATTTTCCCGAAGAGAATCCTATCCCAGTAGATCTTATTTAGCATGTAAGACCATAATGTTAGAAGAGGAATTATTGAGGTGAAATTTTGAGAAAATCAAGCATACTTATCCTTGCTTTACTGATAGTCGCATCCATCCTTGTATCAGGTTGCGCATCCAAGAACGAAGGGACAGATGAAAATGTAACTACAGAGGCCCCTGCAATTACTGAACTGAGCTTCGGCTACCAGCCGAGTACCCATCAGATTGCATATATGACTGCTTATGAGAAAGGATGGTGGCAAGAAGATCTTGCACCTTACGGGATTAAAAAAATAAACGAATACCAGTTTCCGACAGGTGCCCCTGAAATGCAGGCTATGATGGCCGGAGACCTTGACGTAGCCTATGTTGGAGCAGCTCCTGCTATTACAGCCCTCAGCCAGGGTCTTGATGCAAAGATCATTGAACCTGTACAGATAAACGGTTCAAGTCTTGTCCTCAGGCCAGAGCACGAGTATAAAAGCCCTAAAGATCTGAAGGGGCTTAAAATTGCTACTTTCCCGACAGCAACAATTCAGGACACCCTGCTCAGAGAATGGCTCAAAGAAAATGGACTTGACCCTGAAAAAGACGTGACAATTGTTGGAATGACTCCAGGAGATGCTGTTACCGCTATTTCAGCCAAACAGGTCGATGCAGTCTTCCTGCCTCATCCATCCCCTACCGTTATTGAAAAAGAAGGTAATGGGCGCATTATTGTACAATCTGGAGAAATGAGTCCTAACCATGCCTGCTGCGTACTCCTAGTAAGTGGAAAACTTATTAAAGAGCAGCCAGATATTGTGGAGCAGATTGTAAAGACTCATATCAATGCAACTGAGTACAACAAGGCACATGTGGATGAAGCTGCTCAAATATATTCTAACAAGACTACAGAAAATGTAGATATTGTAAAGGCTTCTCTTAAGGAATGGGATGGAAAATGGATCACAGATCCTGCAATAATTGAGAATTCATCTGTCAGTTATGCAAACATTCAGTATGAACTCGGGTACATCCAGAAACCTCTAACAGAAGAAGAAATATTTAATACTAGCTTTTACGAAGAAGCTGTAAATAAATAATGAAAAAGAATGTTAAAATAAATTTTTGAAGGAGTTCAGCTGCCCCGGCTATAAAAGGGGCAGTTTGAACTTAAATCTGTTCTAAAAACGAGAAACTGCCGGAAAGATAAAAAACTAAGAATCCTTTTTATTAGACATGAAAATTAATTTCATAAGAACAATCGAAGAAAAAGGAGTTGAAGTATTATCACTTATATTCGCAGTTGCCATATGGCAACTTGTAGCGGATAGGATCGTACAGAACAAACTGCTTCTGCCGAGTTTTTATGATGTGGTAATCTCTTTTTCCGTGATTGTGAAAAATGGACTGATTTATACTGATATGCTGACAAGTTTACTTCATTTTTCAATTGGTATCGTGGCCGCATTTATACTTGGTATTCCTCTTGGAATAGCCATGGGATGGTTCAAAACAGCAAACAGGGCATTAGACCCCATAATAGAAATCTTGCGTCCGATTCCCCCTCTTGCCTGGATTCCTTTTGCAATAGTATGGTTTGGGCTTACACATCAAGCAGCAGGTTTTGTTGTGTTTGCAGGAATGATCTTTCCTATTATCATTAATACCTATACTGGTTTCAAAAATGTACCCAGGGTTTATGTTGAGGCAGCAAAGGTTCTCGGCTGTACCCGGAACATAGACCTTATCCGTTTTATTGCAATACCCTCAGCCTTGCCTTCAATTGCTGCAGGGATCAGAATTGCAATGGGTGTAGGCTGGATGTGCCTTGTAGCAGCAGAGATGTTTGGAGTAAGCAACACAGGGCTTGGGTACCAGATATGGCACAATTACTACCTGCATAGAATGGATTTCGTACTCGTCTATATGCTCCTGCTGGGGTTCATAGGTCTTTTCATAGACCGCTTCTTCAGATACTACGTGGATGAAAAACTGCTCAGATGGAAGTCAGGGACTGTGATGTAAAAATGGGTAGATTAAATATAAAAAACGTTTCGCGTATCTTCACCAAAAAAGAAGATGGGTCCGGGACCGAAGCTCTGCATGATATAAGTTTTGATGTGCAGGATGGAGAGTTTATCTGCCTCCTCGGACCTTCGGGCTGTGGGAAAACAACGCTGCTTCGAATAACTGCAGGGCTTGAGACCCTTACCTCAGGAGAAATAACACTCAATGGGGTTCCTATAACAGGCCCTGACCCTAAAAGAGGTATGGTTTTCCAGCAATATTCCCTTTTTCCCTGGAGAACCGTTATAGACAACATCATTTTTGGGCTGGAAATGCAGGGAATTAAAAAGGATGAAGCTCGGAAAAAGGTGGAAAAATATTTGGAACTTGTGGGCCTGGGTCAGTTTAAAAACAGTTATCCGCATGAGCTGTCAGGAGGTATGCAGCAGAGAGCAGCCATTGCAAGAGCCCTTGCTAACGAGCCTGAGGTCCTCCTTATGGACGAACCCTTCGGAGCTCTTGACGCTCAGACTCGAAACATACTCCAGGATGAGCTCCTGAAGATATGGGAACAAAAACATGTGACATTCCTTTTTGTAACTCACAGCGTGGATGAAGCTGTGGTCCTCTCTGACAGGATAGTAGTTATGACTTCAAGACCAGGAAGGATAAAGGAAATCGTAAAAGTAGAATTGCCCCGCCCGCGAAGCCGAACCAGTCCGGAAGTAAATCGCTTAAGGGATCGCATCCTCAAACTTCTGGAAGAGGAACGGTTCAGCAGATGATTTGCTATAAAAAATGCAAAATAAATATCGAACGAGCCGGAAATCATTTTTCGGCCCGGATAATTACTTTTGTCAATGGCTCTACTTTTCTAACAGCAA
Source organism: uncultured Methanosarcinales archaeon (assembly GCA_964434965.1). Classification (GTDB taxonomy): domain Archaea; phylum Halobacteriota; class Methanosarcinia; order Methanosarcinales; family Methanosarcinaceae; genus Methanosarcina. Next base: position 16,253 of record CAYSWX010000041.1, on the reverse strand, counting down.
CCATTCCCACAAGCTCAAGGGTTCCTCCAGCTTTTACTGAACCGAGAGAGCAGCCAGGCCTTACACGGATATCCCCTTCACAGGCTGCAATATTTATCCTTGCTCTATCAAGAAGAACAAGTTCGGAAACTGTTTTTATATTCCCCAGAACTTTTGCTGCTGAACAGACGAGGGCACTTTCAGCTTTCACGTTGCCCTGAACAATCGAACCTTTCCCGAGTTCAAGCCTGCCGGATACTATGAGATTTTTCCAGAACTTCACTTCCTGCCCGACAATAACGTTGCCGTCCAGCACAACGTCTTCTTCCAGAAAAGCCCTTTTTTCAATCACAAAAGTGTTGGACCGGGGGTGGTACTTGATAAAACGCATCACTAGAAATCACTCCGGGTTACTGTCCCCGGCTATCGATTGAAGAAAGCCGTAAACAATTTGTTTTTGTGGCATATATAAAAACTTTGCCAATTGGGTTTCAAAGTATGATTGAACATATATTATATAACATCATCGTATGTTCACTAACAGAAGCCCCAATAAGAAGCCTGGCAAGAGATTGCGTACGGACTAAAAGACCATATAATGAAAAAGAGATTCCGGCATGTTCTCAAAGCCGGAAATTAGTGAGATTCTGAAATTATGAATGAAAAGACTGAAAAATTATAAATAAATCATTTTTCAGCCTGCTTTCTTATTGATTTTTAATTTCCCTGCTTATTCAACAAGGCTGGCAAAACCGTATTTTGGAAGTACCCTTTCGATTTTAATCCTTACCTCGTCGCCTACTTTGGTGCCCGGGACAAAAATCACAAAACCCTCTATGCGGGCAATGCCGTCTCCCTGACGAGCGATGTCCTGAATTGTAACATCGTAGACTTCACCCTCTTCAACAGGGACTGAGCGACTTTCTTCTCTGAACATTAAAAGCACTCCTTTAATCAGATTAAAACTTAATATAACCAGGTGATTTTCTCAACCAGGTTTACTCAACAACACTTGCAAATGCAAATTTCGGAAGCACTCTTTCGACCTTAATGCGAACTTCATCGCCGACCTTTGTGCCCGGGACAAAGATTACAAAACCTTCTATACGAGCGATGCCGTCTCCCTGACGAGCAATGTCCTGAATTGTAACATCGTAGACTACACCCTCTTCGACAGGGATTGAGCGACTTTCTTCTCTGAACATGAAAACCATTCCTTTAATTAATTTAGTTAAATATTTAATATGAGCTTAATAACCTTGCCGAGTTACTCAACAACACTTGCAAATGCAAACTTGGGAAGAACCCTTTCGACCTTAATCTTAACTTCGTCACCAACACTGGTGTTAGGGACAAAGACTACAAAACCCTCAATACGAGCAATGCCGTCTCCCTGGCGAGCAATGTCCTGAATTGTAACATCGTAGACTCCACCCTCTTCGACAGGGACTGGGCGACTTTCTTCTCTGAACATGAAAACCATTCCTTTAAGTTACTTAACAAAATTTGAAATTAATACTCTCTCAAACCCAAACTTACTCAACAACGCTTGCAAATGCAAATTTCGGAAGTACCCTTTCGACCTTAATCTGGACTTCGTCACCTACACTGGTATTCGGGACAAAAACCACAAAGCCTTCGATACGGGCAATGCCGTCTCCCTGGCGAGCAATATCCTGAATAGTTACGTCGTAAGTTTCGCCCTCTTCAACGGGCACAGAGCGACTTTCTTCTCTAAACATTAGATTCATTCCTTTGACTTCTATTAATCAGCTTATGAAAGCCCCATCGATAGAACAGAAAAGAGTAAAAGCAGTACTTAAAAGTCCAAACTTGAAAAACCAAATTCAGGAAGTACACATTCTACTTAATCTATTACGGCGAACTAATCCCCAATAGAGCTTCGAATAAGTCAATTAATTGGTCATACTCATATCCGCTTGTATATAACGTTTTGCTTTAATTCACGTAAAAAAAGAAAAAATAAGGAAGTTAGGACACTACCTGAAAACTGATTTCCGGAGTTCATGTATCTTGCTCCAAAAACAGGACAAGTAATGAGATATTATTAATAACTAATATAAAAAATAAAACCATCCAGAATAAAAGTTCAATTTACAATAAAAAGAGATGCCTTAATATAAAAGAGAAGTCCCCAGGAGATTCAGCTAAATATAGGGAAAAATACTTTAGTCTAGATGCAAAGAAGTTGGAAGAGTGCCCGTACAAGGCGCAATCTATAAATATTAGAGATACGTTCTGAGAGTCGCTCATAAAATGAGAACAATAATGTGTGGGCCCGTAGCTTAGTCAGGCAGAGCGATGGACTCTTAATCCATAGGCCGGGGGTTCAAATCCCTTCGGGCCCGCTACTCACAGCTTTTTTGAGAATTCTCGAAATTATAAAGTGTTCTTTTCATATCTCTTTTTGGAAACTTGCTCAATATTTATTCAAACCTTTTATCTAAATCTTATACTCAGTCTCAGATCACTGAAGTAACCTGACTCACATTATTGAAATAACTTAACTCAAGAGAGTATTTTGAAAGCCTTAAGAAATAATTGATATGAGAGCAATTGATATGAGAACTCTAACCATGCTCCCCTGAACATTGCATTCTGAGTTGAAGGAAGAAGTTATCAATCAGGAAAGACAAAAATTAAAAATAAAAAGAAGAAAAAAAATGGAGTGCGACCCTGATGCCAAAAGTAAGCGTGGAAATTCCTCAGGAACTCCTGGATGACCTTAACAAGCATGTGGGAGATAACAAGAAGTTCGTAAGCCAATCAGATGCTATCCGAACTTCTATTCGTAAAATGCTGGATATGATGGATGAAATCGATAGAAGGCACGGAAGGCTGAATGATTAAAATACTAATGGCGCTCATGAACAAATTTCTAAAACTCACAGAAGAGTGTCTAAAAATATAAATAGAATACGAACTTATCTAGAAGCCTTAGCAGGCCTAGAAACCTTATCCTACCGGAAAACTGACGGAAAATACCACCCCTTTATTTCTACTGTGCATTGAGATCAGTTGGCTAATTTTAGTAGATTTAAGAAGTTCAGTAGAGTTTCTACTGGAAAAAGAAGAACTGAATATAGTTCAGAGTATTCTTGTCCAGAGAATCCTTATCAGAAAATTCTTACCCAGAGTATTCTCCGAAAATTTCTGATTAAGTTGTCAAAAATAAAAGGTTTTCAGGGTTTAGAAATTTTCCCTGAAATTTTAGAGATTTTCCCTGAAATTCTTGACACCTTGAGCAACGTTCGAAAGCAGGATAAAAGCTATCCTCTGGTTAGGCCATGCACCCAGACCACAGTCAGGACCCACATATTTAATCTGGCTTCCAAAACGTCTGTAAGCCAGCTTCAACCTTTTTGCGATCACTTCCGGGGTTTCCAGCTGAGAAACTATTTCATGGATGTACTGCTGATCTTTCCAGATATTGGTACAGTACTTCTCATTGAGAATTCCTGCAAGGGAATAAATATCCGTTCTTGCAATTCCGAGTCTCAAAAAAGAATCGGTATCTTCAAGCACCTTTTTATCAATAAGCTCCAGGTAGGAAGGAGTGCCAGCAGATTCTACACCTATCACATTGATTGTAGGGGTCTCGCAGGCATAATTGTAATAGAGAGGTGAATGAAGGTGGATCTCCACATCAGCTCCCCATTTGCTTGCTGCCTTGGAAGCTTCAGTAAGGGCAGAGATAATGTCGTTTTCGTCAAAGGAGAGTTCAGGGTTTAATCCTATGCTTGGCTCGTCAATCGAAACAGTTGCGATCTTAAAGTGTTTTGCAGATTTCATCGAGTTCCTGACGAACTTGTTTATGCTTTTTGCAAAAAGAGAATATATGTCCGTATACCGCGTACCTCCAAACTCTTTCAGGTAAAGTTCGGTTGGGCCGGTCACGCAGATCCGGACCTTTAGGGTCTCCCCGAATTTTTCTTTATATGTTTTTGCGACCGTTTCTATGGCTTCAAGCTCTTCAATCCTTGCGCACTCCAGTTTCACCTCAAAAGGACCCTCGGTGCAGTTAGAGTCCCGGATAACTTTCAGGAACTGCTCATTCATGTCCTGATATTGGGGATAAGTAGGAACTTCTACACCTGCATCGATTTTCTGCTGAAAGGCATCATTGAGTACAGTAAAAAGTTTCTCATCTTCTGCTCTCGTTTTGAAGGCATTCTGAACCCATTCCCTGCTGACCCCTTCAGGTAGGGGATAGCTTCCTATATCGTCAAAGATGATTTCTTGCATGCTCTCTAGTAGACCTCTAAGAATTTATCATTATTGGAAAGACAGTAGAATTATTAAAAAACAGAGGAGAAGTGCTAGGAAAGCATCTTCCCAAAGAAAAACAATTCATCTATTTATACATTGGTCAATCAATTTTTCCTGATTTATCCCTTTTTAATCCATTTTTCCGGATATATTCACGGTTTTTCATCCCTTAATGGAATGCGTTGCATTAAATGCGTTGACACCTTTTGCTGTATTTTCAAGCAGCCTGAAAGCTAGTTCCTGATCCGGCCAGAATGCCAGCCCGCAGTCCGGACTTGCATATCTTATACAGTCTCCGAGAATGGAGTAGGCTTTCTCAAGCCGTTTTTTTACAAGCTCAGGGGTTTCAATGTCAGTGACGATCTTTTGCATGTATTGTTTTTCTTTCCAGGCATTGACTTCATAGGTCTCATTAACAATGCCTATAAGGCTGGAAATATCAGTCCTCGAAACCCCGAGCCTGATGTAAGTGTTTGAGTTCTCCAGAACTTTTTTGTCCATAAGGTCTATGTAAGATGGTGTTGCAGCATATTCGAACCCAATAACATTGATTGGAGTTTCGCAAACTAGTTTGTATTTTAATGGAGAGTGCAGATGAATCTCCACATCTGCTCCCTGTTTTCGTGCGTGGGCAGAAGCCATAGTAAGGGCAGATATGATGTCAGAGTCAGAAAACTGGATTCTATCATTCATTCCAAGGCTTGGTTCATCCAGAGCAATAACCTTGATTTTAAAGTTCTTAGCAGCTTTAAAAGCCTGCTTTATGAAGTTTTCAATATCCAGAGCCATAACATGATATGCATCTGCAAAAGCAGTTGCTCCGAAAGCCTGAAGGTAAAGGTCAGTAGGACCTGCAACGCAAACTCTTACCTCCAGAGTCTCTCCTGTCTCTTCCCTATAATGTTTTGCAACTTCGTCAATTATCTCCAGCTCAAGAATTTTTGCGTTCTCTTCTTTTACGACATAAGGCTCATAACAGTTCTTCTCATCTCTGATTATGTCCAGAAATTGTCCGATCATATCCCTGAACTGCGGATAAGTTGGAACATGAACTCCAATGTCTATTTTTCTCCGGAAAGCCTCCCTTACCAGAGAAAAGAGTTTTTCATCTTCAGTTCGGGTTTCGGCTGCAGCTTTCACCCATTCCCTTGTAAGACCTTCAGGTGTGGGGAGGCTACCTCCATCAATAAAAGTGATCTCCTGCATAGTGGTATGTAAGACCAATCGAGTATTATAAGTATTGGAATTACTCTAGATAATAAATTTAAAAGAACCGCCGCTAAAATACGATGTATTATATGAATTTACAAATTATATAAATTATATAAGTTATATAAATTATATAAATTATATATAAAGTATTGAAATTATAGAACATAAAAAGAAATTTAAGGTAGAAGATAATATAAAAAAGGAAGTTTAGGAGTTTTTCCCTGAAACGTTCCGCGGGGAAAAAGATGACAATTAGAGAGAAATAAATCAATGTTTAACGGAGGAAGATATCCAGATAGGGGCTTTACTGGGGGAAAATAGAGGGATATTATTTTCCTTCAAAGGTACATTACCTTATATTGAAAGTAAGCATGATTCTTAAGCTCTGAAAAGTAGACTCAATGAAAAATAGTCTCAAGTAGAATTTTTTCTGAAGCTGGGCTTTTCGGAGATTAAAACGAGAAGCAAGGTCCAAAATAAGTCTGAAAATAAGATATAGATCATATCTAATCCAGAAACAGATTAAGGCCAGGATTTTACACTTCCAGAATTCACTACATTCTCTAAGGTGTTCAATTTTGAGGGTCTGAATTATGAAAAACGAAATAAAACTACTTAATGAGTATTATCCCTGGAAAGAGATAAAACTCAAGGGAACCAGATGCTATCTAAAAGGAAATATATTTTTTGAAAATAAACTTCTGAGTCCGGAAAAACTTGCTGAGTTGATATTAACTTCAATCTGTAAAGAAGGGCAGGGAAAAGAAAAAGAAACCGAAGATTTTCTTGAGAAATTAAATGGGGAGTTTGCATTTGTTGCCGAAACTAAAGATATTATATTTTGCGCTGTTGATAAAACAAGAAGCATTCCTTTGTTTTACATAAAAACAGAAAATAGTTTTATCGTATCAGACAGTGCATACTATTTAAGAGATAAAATTAATCAGAACCTGAATGAGGAAAAAGCAGCCGAATTCATGGTTGCAGGATATGTAACAGGTAACGAGACTCTCTTTGACGACATAAAACAGATAAGAAATAGGGAATTTTTGCTCTATCAGAAAAATGAAAAGAACTTGAAGTCCTGCTGTTATTTTAAATTTTTACATGGAGACTATTACGAACTGCCTGAGGCCAGATTGCTCGAAATACTTGATCAAGCTTTTGTAAACTCCTTTTCACGGCTTGTAGAAAGCACCATCAAGCAGGGAAAAAGGATCGTAGTACCTTTAAGCGGAGGACTTGATTCACGCATTATTGTTGCAATGCTGAAGAGGCTCGGAGTCAATGATGTTATATGTATGAGTTACGGAAGAAAAGG
>CAYSWX010000041.1:0-9351 GCA_964434965.1 uncultured Methanosarcinales archaeon | reverse complement strand
TGCTGAAGAGGCTCGGAGTCAATGATGTTATATGTATGAGTTACGGAAGAAAAGGCTGTAGGGAGGCAGAAATAAGCAAACATGTGGCAGAAGCACTTGGGTATGAATGGATTTTTGTAGAGGACACAGCGAAAAAATGGCACGAAGAGTATAATTCAAAGGAAGCCGACTTATTCAGGATATGGGCTGGAAACCTGTCATCTCTTCCACACATGCAAGATTTCCCTGCAGTAAAAGAGCTAAAGATCCAGGGAAAAATTCCAGAAAATTCAGTGTTCATTCCAGGCCACACAGGAGATATGCTCTCAGGCGGCCATATTCCCGAATACTGCCTCAACAATTCAATGAGTTTCGATTCAGAAGCCTATCTGGCAGCCTCTCTGAAAAAACATTATAATCTCTGGAAATGGCCATATGGGCAAGAGATTGAAAGTATCTTCAAAGAGAGGATAAGCAGAGTAATATCAGGACTGGAAATCAAAGACAACGAAACGTTTGCAAACGCAATAGAATACTTTGATTTTAATGAAAGGCAGCCAAAATTTATAATTAACTCAGTCAGAGTCTATGAGTTTTTCGGATACGAATGGAGAACTCCGTTATGGGATACCGAACTGGTTAAATTATTTTTAAGAATTCCCATAGAGTTCAGAGTAAACCAGGACCTTTACAAGAAATACGCCAGAGACTGTCTGTTTTCAGGGGAGCTGGAAATACTTAAAGAAATCGATTGCACGACCGATTTCCTGAACCTCAAAAACATCGAAAAGCGCTCAATATATGAAAAGCTCGATTATTACAGGACATTTGTTCATAGCTATTACGATGAAAAAGTGGATAACCCTATGTGGGGAAGGTACTTTAAACATCCTCTTATTTCGAGACTTCGAATTAAAGTTTCAAGATATGACAACGAAAATATTGATGAATATCCGCTACTAAAAACGATTCTGGAATACAGAAACGAAGAAAAATATCCTCTATCAGTGAACGGGGTAAGTGCTCTGGAATACCTGGCAGGCATTAAGAGAAAAACTTATTCGTCCAGAAGTAAGAAGATTTTCAAGCCAGCTGGATCTCCAGCAAAAAAACCTCTTTAATTAGAGAATGAATTTAACTAAAATAAAAGAAGAGTTAACATAAAAATAAGAAAATATAAATATTCACAATTAATTTAGGCAACTTTAATCAAAGTTCCCATGAGTATATACAGATCATGTTAATATATATTCAGAATATCAACATTAAATTTTGAGAATTTTTGTGGATAGTCTTTTACAAAAATAAGGGATATTGTACGTTTTTAATGCCCCTTGCATTTCCTTTTTGCAACTTCGTCAACTATCTCCAGCTCAAAAATTATTAGATACTAAGTACATACTAAATTTTTTAAGTGATTTAATATAAATTATGTAATTGTTGGGACGTGGAAAAGAATTTAAAGTAGTTGAAACATACAGTGTAAAGAAATATACGAACTTTGCCCTGAAACGTTCTTGGGGGAAAAATGACGGGGAATAAAAGATCCAGATACAGATAATCCAGAAACATACCAGGGTCAGGATTTCACACTTTCAGCCCTTTCTGATATTGTTGAAATAATCCTTAGCATTCAACCATAATTGTGTCTTCAACTAAAAATATTGGGGGTATGAATAATGAAAAATGAAATAAAACTATTAAATGAGTATTATCCCTGGAAAAAGATAAAATTCAGGGAAGCAAAATGTTATTTAAAAGGAAATGTCTTTTTTGAAAATAAACTTCTGAGTCCGGAAAAACTTGCTGAGTTGATATTAACTTCAATCTGTAAAGAAGGGCAGGGAAAAGAAAAAGAAACCGAAGATTTTCTTGAGAAATTAAATGGGGAGTTTGCATTTGTTGCCGAAACTAAAGATATTATATTTTGCGCTGTTGATAAAACAAGAAGCATTCCTTTGTTTTACATAAAAACAGAAAATAGTTTTATCGTATCAGACAGTGCATACTATTTAAGAGATAAAATTAATCAGAACCTGAATGAGGAAAAAGCAGCCGAATTCATGGTTGCAGGATATGTAACAGGTAACGAGACTCTCTTTGACGACATAAAACAGATAAGAAATAGGGAATTTTTGCTCTATCAGAAAAATGAAAAGAACTTGAAGTCCTGCTGTTATTTTAAATTTTTACATGGAGACTATTACGAACTGCCTGAGGCCAGATTGCTCGAAATACTTGATCAAGCTTTTGTAAACTCCTTTTCACGGCTTGTAGAAAGCACCATCAAGCAGGGAAAAAGGATCGTAGTACCTTTAAGCGGAGGACTTGATTCACGCATTATTGTTGCAATGCTGAAGAGGCTCGGAGTCAATGATGTTATATGTATGAGTTACGGAAGAAAAGGATGTAGGGAGGCAGAAATAAGCAAACGTGTTGCAGAAGCCCTTGGATATGAATGGATTTTCGTAGAATCCACAGTGAAAAAATGGCACGAAGAGTATAATTCAAAAGAAGCCGACTTATTCAGGATATGGGCTGGAAACCTGTCATCTCTCCCGCACATGCAGGACTTTCCTGCCGTAAAGGAGCTAAAGACCCAGGGGAAAATTCCAGAAAATTCAGTATTCGTCCCAGGGCACACTGGATACGGATGCCATATTCCAGATACGACGAGTTTCGATTCAGAAGCCTATCTGGCAGCCTCTCTGAAAAAACATTATAACCTATGGCCATATGGGCAGGAGCTCGAAAAGATCTTAAAGCAGAGGATAAGCAAATCAATATCAGGACTTGAAATTAAAGACAATGAAACATTTGCAAATGCAATAGAATATTTTGATTCTAATGAAAGGCAGGCAAAATTTATCACCAATTCGGTCAGAGTCTATGAGTTTTTTGGATACGAATGGAGAATTCCATTATGGGACACCGAATTGATGGAGTTCTTTTTAAGAGTCCCAGTAAAATACAGGATAAACGTGTACCTTTACAAAAAATACGCCAGAGACTGCCTGTTTTCAGGAGAACTGGAGATACTTAAAGAAATCGATTGCACTACCGATTTCCTGAACCTCAAAAACATCGAAAAGCGCTCAATATATGAAAAGCTCGATTATTACAGGACATTCGCTCACAGCTACTATGATCAAAAAGTGAATAACCCTGTGTGGGGAAGGTACTTTGAAAATCCTCTTATTTCGAGGTGTCTACTTAAAGTTTCAAGATATGACAACGAAAATATTGATGAATATCCACTACTAAAAACGATTCTGGAATACAGAAACAAAGAAAAGTACCCTCTGTCAGTGAACGGGGTAAGTGCTCTGGAATACCTGGCAGACATCAAAGGAGAAACTTATTCTTCCAGGAGTCAGAAGGTTTTTAAGCCAGCTAGTTCTCCAGAAAAAACCTCTTAAATTAGATGATATGTGGGACTTTTGATATCTTCAAGAAAGTTTCGTTGATAGTTATTAAAGGCATTTGTCAAAAGTGAAAGCAAAAATTTGAAGCAAATATTAAAACATGGCAAAATTTGTGAAGTATAGGAAAAGGAAATGGAAAAGTAAAAGCTGCAAAGCGCAAAATAAAACAAAGATTTCTCTGCTCTTAGGAACTCAATACCTTTTCTTATACTTCGCAAGCACTTCTTTATTTGCCTCAAATGATTTCTCTTCAATGTAACCCTTTTCCAGTGCCCATTCAAAAAAAGTATTGAGAACCTTTGCCGCGGTCCCAATAAATTTTTTGCCTCCGCCAACCTCAATAACGTAGTCGTCAAGGAAATCCTTGATTCCATCGGGGTTAAGTTGTTCCAGGCTACAAACATCAAAGTAGTTTTTGTTTTCGCGCTCTTGTTGGGCAGCACAAAGGGCCCTGTCTTCTTCTGACAGGTAATCCTCAGCATTCAGTTCAAGGAATTCCTCGTAAAGAAGAATCGCATCTTCACAGTCCAGGAAGGCATCAGAGTTTAAGCTATCTTCCTGTTCACTCAAGAATTTCCGGAAAGCTTCGTTCATCGTGATCATATTTATCTCTGCAACGGCAATTTGTAGAGTAATACCAGTTTACGACCTAAGATAGTATGTTTTTCTAGAAGATGTCCTATACAAAAATCTACCGCTGCTACTATATATCACTTTTCGAAAGGAAGATCAAAATAGCAAATCAAAATAACAAATCAAAATGAATCAAGGTAGTAAATAAAAAAGAAGAAATTAAAAAAGAAGAGAAAGAAAAAGAAAGGAAAAAGGATTGCTTTTACTGTTTCTCTTTTATCTCTTATTCCGATCCTTTCTCAATTACTTCTTTTTACATTGATTCAGGGGCGCCTATCCCCAGGGTGTCAAGAGAGTTCGCAAGGACGAGCCTTGCACAGTCCACCAGGGCAAGCCTTGCTGCCCTGACTTTTTCATCCTCTGCTGCGATAACCGGGACGAAACGGTAGAACTGGTTGAAGGCATCTGCAAGTTCACGGGCATAGATCGCAAGGATATGAGGTTTGAGTTCGCGGGCTCCAAGATCGATTATGCTGTCAAACATTGCCATCTTCTTGATAAGATCGATTTCACTGTCCTCGACAAGGAGAGAGGGGTTAATCTCTTCTTCAGGATTCCAGGCTGCTTCCTCTTTTGCTTTCTCAAGGATGCTGCAAGAACGGGCATGAGAATACTGGATGTAAGGGGCTCCTTGCTTCTCAAAATCAAGAGCTTCTTTCCAGTTGAAGACCGTGGATTTTTCGGGGGAAACCCTCATGATATCATAGCGGACTGCACCTATTCCAACCATTTCCGCAACCTGTTTCTTAAACTCAGTTGAAGTTTCAGGGCGGCGGGTTTCTACCTGCTCAAATGCAGCTTCAGTGACCCTGTCAAAAAGGTCATCTGCGCTTATGAACTGGCCACGGCGTGTGCTCATGGAACCTTCCGGCAGAGAGACGAACTCGAAAATTACGACCTCTGGTTCTTTAATCCCGATAGAATTTAGAGTAGCCCTGAGCTGGCCGGAAATAAGCTTGTGGTCGGCTCCGAAAATATCAATTATGCGGTCTGCCTGCCCGGCTTTCCATTCATGGTAGGCGAGGTCACGGGTTGTATAAAGAGAGGTACCGTTTGAACGCTGGATAACAAGGGTCTTTTCAAACCCGTAATCTGAAAGGTCAACCACAAGAGCTCCTTTGTCCATTTTAGTCCTGCCTGTAGCCTTGATGCGTTCAACAATATCGTGTACTGCCCCTGATTTAAGGAAACTGGACTCACTCACGAACTTATCATGGACAACGTTTAAGCGAAGCAGGGTCTCCTTGATTCCTGCAATAGCCAGGGAAACTGCCCTGTCAAAATGCTCGATAGTCCTGACATCCCCGGCTTCCACCTTTTCCATAATAGCATCGATTTCTTTTACGTAATCTGGATTTTTGTCCAGCTCTACATTGGCTTTGATATATACGTCAGCAATTGCAGCATCGGACTTTCTTGAAAGGTCAAGTTCAAAGCGCTCACACGCCCAGGAAACTACAGCGATCTGTCTGCCCATATCGTTAACGTAATACTGGACCTCCACATCATATCCTGCACGTCTGAGGATGCGGGCAAGGGTATCTCCGATAATTGAGTTGCGGATATGTCCGACATGAAGAGGGCCGTTTGGGTTCGCTGAGGTATGCTCAAGGAGAATTCTGTCCTTTGGAGCTCCACAGCCGAATTTTTCTTTCTCTTCCCGGACAGCGGTTACTGTCCTGTCAAGGTAATTCCTGCCTGCAAAGAAATTGATATAAGGACCTGCAGCACTCACTTCTCCTATATAGGAGCTTTCAGGAATTTCAACTGCAGAAACGATACGTGATGCCAGATCTTTTGGGTTTTGCTTGTGAATGCCTGCAAGCCTGAATGCGGCTCTGCTTGAAAGGTCAGCATGAGGAGAGGTTTCGAATTGAAGTTCGGAATCCTCAACCTCAAACCCGACCTTTTGAATAGCTTCTTTTAAGATTGATGTAGCCTGAGCTTTGAGTTCCAGGAACAAGATAAATCACCTTTATAAATTACCTGTAAAAAACTGAAATTGCTTGATTAATCCTCATATAATTCTGTCAATTCTGATAGTCTGTCAATTCTGATAGTCTGTCAATTCTGATAGTCTGTCAATTCTGACCTACTGATCAATTAATGTTGATCTACGGATCTGAACTGATGTAATATTTTAATTTACAACTCCTGATCCACTGATCTAAAGGGCAATTTGATTAAAAAAGCATTGGGTAAAAAATTGCTGGGTAGGGGACTTTGCCCCTGAGTGGGATCAGACTCCGGTACTGTACCTCAGAATTGCAGCTATGCCTCCAAAAGCGTTCATGAGCTGGGAACCCTCATCAAAGTCTGTGGAAACAAAAACTACCTTTGAATTGCTCTTATCGGCTAGTTCTGAGAATTCGTCAACAACGTCCTTAACCTCAGTAACCTCAAGAGAAGAGCCACACTTGGGACAGTTTCCGGCTTCAGGAGCAGGTTCTCCGGGTTTCCAGCGCCGTGTCCACTTATTTTCATATCCGCAGACGCTACACCTAGTAGTAACTCTTTCTGCACGCAGGTCTTCGGAGAGTAGAAGCACATCCACCGCATTGATCTCAAGATTTGCCCTGACCTGAGCTTCTCCATAGGCTACCTTACCCGAATCGGCAATCAGTTCCTTGAAAAAGTCTCTGACAGCATTTTTCTGTCCCATGAGCTCGAGGTCCTGGAGCTTATCCCCTGCAGCATTAACAAGCTCGGAAAGCCCGGATTCGTCAGTGTATGCCGTATCAAAGAGCCCCAGGATTTTCTTCATGAGCTCGTGGTGCAGGAACTCCCCTGCATAGAACTCTTCCTTTGTCGGAGAGGGGCCTCCTATCAGGACACCTTTGAGATCTTTGTGGTCAACAGCCATGAAGACATCACTTGCAGCATCCCCTATTCTCTTGTAGAAGTCATGGATTGCAATAAGCCTGAGCTGCTGGAAACGGTGGGCACTCTGACCTCCTTTCCTCTGCTTTCCAGGAACTGTAGAAGTCAGGTTGCGGAAGGGCTCTATTCTTTTACCCACAAGAAGCCCTACAGTTGCTTCTCTACGGTCAAGAACCAGAAGCCCGTAGGTGTTTTTATCCTTGAGCATATCCTCAAGAGGCTCAAGGTAGAAAGATGAGTCACAGTGATACTTGTAGACGGTAATGGGATCTGGAGGAACGATTACCTCACTTTCCATGCTTGTCTTGTTGGCTCCGATATCCACAGCACCTGTAAAGTATACTATACCGTTCTCAGGTACTTTGTCCAGGTATCTGAGCCTTGAGAGCAGAGATTCAATTGCTCCCTGCACATTTGTCCTCGTAAGCTTGGACTTGATGTTCGCAGCCTGACCATGCTCATCTTTTAACTGGTTTGTGACATCAAAAATCTGCTTGTCAGAAGGAATGTAGAGGGAAATAAGCTCAGTGCTCCTTCCTTTCTTATCCCTGAGGCCCTCAAGCTTCTTTTTAAATTCGTACTTTTCGTGTGCGGATTGTTCAGTCATTTTTAAAATTCCCCGATGAATAAAGCAATATGATCGTGATTATCGTATGTTTCTTAGCAAATTGAAACTTTAAATTGATTTAATGTATGTAAATAAATCTTCAAATTGGTAATATCCAGTATCATAGCAAACTTGGCTAGGTAAATCTGGTCATAGCAAACTTAGTCATAGCAAACTTAGTTATCCAGTAGAATGTTTGTTTAGCATATCGGTTGCATACAACGGATAACTGGAGGATTTAATAAGGATAAATCACACAGTGAGTTCCTGTCTCACCCGAAATCCGGGTATAAAACCGTCTGGAACGCGAAGAACCTGAGAGAGAAATACATCTTTCAGAAGCCGGCATCTCAGCAAGCCGCTAAGCCATTCGCTAAAGCTTGCATTTATGCTGCGCAAACCTGACAGGTTTCGCATTCTTTTGATCGCACTAGATATGAGACATAATCTTACTCAGACTGCATGTAATAGTTAAAAATTTATTTAATTTGGATTAAATTAACCCCTGACAGGATCATATCCTAATTGAAACTTAGGTTTATATTTGTTTCTATCCCCAACTTAGTTTATAGATTCATACTGCTATAAAAGTTTTCCTGTGTGCTGGTCTTCAAAAAATCGATTTCTTGAAAGATGGAGAGAACCTGAAAAAGAGAAATGATCAGGTAAATAAGGATAAGAAAAAAGAAGGGTAAAAGGTGAAAGCCAGAAATAAAACAATGAGGTTTTAACCCTGGCAAGAAGCCTTTTTAACAGGAGATTTTCGTCCGTCCTTCGAAAGCAGGACAACCCGGCTTATTTCGGAATCATCTGCGATTTCATACCCGATGTGCTTTGCAAGTTCTTTTGAGAATTCTAGCACTTCTGCATGTGTCGGCATTGCAGATCGGTCCAGGCGAAGGCGTGAGAAACCTAGGTGCATGTAAGCTTTTATTTCAATAAAATCGGGTGAGGCTTTTTTAATCAGCTCTGCATAACCTTTTGGATTGGACATGTTTTCACCCTTAACAAGGGTGGTCCGGATGACTGTTCTTGAGTATTTTTCTTTCATTATGTCCAGAGACTCGTTGATCCTGTCCCAGAGTGCAGGAGATTTTGGCTGGCAGACCCTGAGATAGGTTTCGAGGTCAGGAGCATCAAGGCTCATGTATAACTGGGAAGGATTGACCTTTTCAAGCATAGAAGGGACAGTTCCGTTTGTTACCAGAAAAGTAGTAAAACCTCTTTTTTTGTATTCCTCAATTAGTTCCGGAAGGTAAGGATAAAAAGTTGGCTCTCCGGACAAAGAGATCGCAACATTATTCGGTTCATTGCCTTCAAGCCAGCGTTCTCGGAGTGCATTTGGGGAGCCGCCAAAACCTGTAATCAATTTACGCTGGCAAGCAATGCTTTCCTCTACTATTTTTTCAGGAGAGTCCCATTCTCCTGGCGCAGGGACCGGAACTTCAGTTGGGCGCCAGCAAAAAAGACATCGCTGATTGCATATGAGAGTTGGAGTCATCTGAAGGCAGCGGTGGGACTGAACGCCATAAAATTTTGATTTATAACAAAAACCCTCGTCGTTCATGGCTTTTCTGAGCCATAGACAGGTTTTTACTGCTGAATGACGACCTGCCAGGGCATATCCCTGCTTTTTAAGAAGGGTCTCAAAATCAGGGATATCAAAGGGAAGAGAGGTCTGCTCTTCATCCCGGTTTTCTTCAAGGGATTCCGAAAAGCTTTCCCTGGAATTATCCTGTTCTTCTTTTTTTTCTTCAAGCGACATTTTCCGAATATTAATTCTTTGTGGTATATATAAGGATCGGAAAATAATATTAGAGAACTATA
>CAYSWX010000040.1:0-23112 GCA_964434965.1 uncultured Methanosarcinales archaeon | reverse complement strand
TTGGAATATTTGATCTTTCGGAAAGATTTAATCCATATAGTAAGGGGAAAACTGTTCTAAAAAAAGTGATACTGTCTGGTTCAGACAATATTCCTAGAGAGACATTTTTAACTGGAGAAAATCTGAAAATATCTATTTTGGTAGAAGGTTTATCTGAACACGAAGGATCAGAAGTTGGAGTCGGATTTCAATCTGAATACAGCCAACGGGTTTCAAGTGCTGCTACCTGGATGTGTGCCACCAAAATAGAGAAACCAAGAAAAAGCATGGAGTGGGTAACTTTGGAAGTTAATAATATTTGTCTTACTCCTGGTAGATGGAGTCTTCAAGTCTCTACTACGATCCACAGTGCTGGTGTTTATTTAGATAAAGTAGATGATTTAGTATTTTTTAACATAGAAGGCTCAGATTTTTATGGCACAGGTCAGTTGATAACTAAAGAATATGGGCTATTCTGTATGGACTTTAAGTGGGGAATCATTTCCTCTCATTCTAATGAGGTAGATAGTATATGATGAGAATGATGGGATTGGAATGTCTATGACATCTCTCAAAATTTCAGATTACCTAATCAATTTAAGATCCAAATTATCCCCGGATTGGGGTGTATGGTAAATGGGATCTGATAAAAACACAATCGAATAGATAACCCCCAATTTGAACACATTATTATCCCTCAATAGTTCACTTTTCAGTTTTTGCACTTTAGTTGCCAGGATTCTTACGAGATCAACATAATTATAACTACAGGAGTATTATGAAAATGAGATGCAAAAACGTTCCACAAAATATTGTTCTAGAACACGTTTCATGTGATTTTTGCGGATGTGCAGAATACAAGGTAAGATATCGAAAGCCTGATACCTGGTTGTGGTTAAACCAGTTTGAGTTCCCTGTAGTGGAATGTGTAAATTGTGGCTTAGTATATGTAAATCCCAGGCCCACGCAAGACTCAATGTCAGTTTATTATCCAAAAAATTATCATGATGATAGAGATTCTAATGAGCACATTGAGCGTTATCTTTTACAGACGGAATATCTGCCAAAGTTAACTTCAGAAAAAGTGCTAGACATTGGTTGTGCAAGGGGAGATTTTTTAATTTATCTTAAAAAATTATATCCACATATTGAATTATATGGGGTTGACTTCTTTTCAGATAAAGTTAATTCTAAAGAAATTTTCTTTATTAATAAGCTTCTGCAAGATTGTAATTTCAAGGATTCAGAATTTGATATAATTACAGCCTGGGCAGTTTTTGAACACTTACATACACCAAGTATTTATTTTGAAGAGGTTTCAAGAATACTTAAAAAATACGGTAAATTTATTTTTTTGGTCACCAATTCGGAAAGCCTTTACGGAAAAAAAGCTTACGTGGAAGATGTTCCCAGACATACATATCATTTTTCTGAAAAAAGCTTGCGCAATTATGCCGAAAAATATGGTTTTGAATTTACGAGTTTACATTATGATGACAGGTTTTGGGATGGAAGGGGCACAGGTACATTTCATTATCAACTACAAAAATTTTCTGGAGTTACATGGGAAAAAAGATACTTCCATAAATTGAATCTTATTCAGAAAGGGATGAGCAAATTTGGTTCTTCCTTAGACGGATTAATTTTCAAAAATCATTGGGAGGCAAAAAGAAAACGTTCTGGAATAATTATTGCAGAATTCACAAAGAAATGAGGGGGAAAAATGTTGCAAAAAAGTACATTAGTAGTAAAGAACTTTGATCTGAAGTTTACTAGCAAGCTGCTTGAACATAAATACAATAAGTTGATTGAAAACAAATCTTTACACTCTATAGATCAGATATATACGCATTTAACTAAACAAGAAAAATTGAAACTATATCAACTCGCCTCCAAAAAACACGGTGTCTTTGTTGAAATTGGATCTTATTTTGGTTCATCATCTTGTTTTATTGCTGAAGGGATGATGAAAAATGGTGCCAATGATAGTAGTTTATATTGTATAGATACCTGGGAAAATAATGCAATGTCAGAGGGTATCAGGGATACATTTGGCGAATTTAGTAAAAATACCGTGAAATATGATCATATCATAAGACCGCTGAGAGGTTGGAGTTACGATGTCGCCAAAAATTTTGATAAAAAAATTGATTTCATATTCATAGATGGGGATCACTCCTATGAGGGAGTAAAAAAAGATGTTGATCTCTGGATCCCAAAATTAAATCCTGGCGCACTTGTAGTTATGCATGATATTGGTTGGGCTGAGGGCGTTCAGCGTGTTGTCATGGAAGACATTTCCCCTGTCGCTAAACATGAAGGAAGACTTCCAAACCTTTACTGGGCACAAATCTGAAGACTCGACTTCTTAAGTGATAATTAATGTATCTCTCCGTAATTATACCTACAAGAAACCGTGCAAAATACTTGTATAAAGCACTGGAATCAATAACAAAACAAAATTTTCCTAAAGAAGAGTTTGAAGTTATAGTGGTAGATAACGGTTCAACTGATAATACTAAAGAGGTAGTCAATTCATTTCAGAATAAGCTTAAAAACTTGAAATATTTTTATGAAAAAACTCCCGGGCTTCATGTTGGGAGGCACAAGGGACTTAAGGAATCCACTGCCGATATTTTGGTTTATGCTGATGATGATATTGAGGCGTTTCCAACATGGTTAGAAGGGATAAACGAGTCTTTTGAAGATCCATCCGTAGCACTGGTTGGAGGAAATAATCTCCCTAACTATGAAGTTCCTCCTCCCCAATGGGTCGAACTACTGTGGGGAAATACTCCACTCGGTCAGGCTAATGGAATGTATAGTGTTTTAGATTTTGGAAATAAAATACATGAAATCTATCCTCATTTTGTATGGGGATGTAATTTTTCTATCCGCAAAGAGGTCCTCATCAGGGTTGGGGGTTTTCATCCGGACGGTATGCCCGATGAGTTTCTACGATATCGGGGAGATGGAGAATCGGCAGTATCTGGAGAAATTCTTAGATCAGGGCAGAAAACGGTTTTTAACCCAAAGGCATCGGTATATCATCTCGTACCTGCAAAAAGGATGACGTTCGATTATATTTTTAAACGGGGATATATACAGGGGATCTCAGATTCTTATTCATCCATAAGGCAGAAACATAAAGTTGACCCCAGAAGGACAATCCGTACATCAATATTACGCCAAATCCACCATTTGAGAATGCAAGTAAATGGGCTTATTAGTACAGGCATGCGACCTCATGACCAATTTCGGTTGGGTTGGTTTAAAGGGTATCTCTACCATCAGCATGAAGTTTCAAATGACGAGAGATTATTAGAATGGGTAGTGAGGGAGAATTATTTTGGAGAAAACGGAGAAATTCCTATATAATACCTCAAAATTGGGTTAAGGTAACTGAAATTTGTACTGTTCAGGTGCAAGATGATACGATCATTTCATATCAAGAGTTGTGATCATGAAAACTAAAAATATTTTGGTTATTGGATTTCAAAAGAAAGATGTAAACATGTATCCTCCACTGTGGGATTTTGTTAATGAATTTGGGAAGTATCATCATATTGATTATTTTCATTTTAGGACTCGAGATCTAATTCGGGATATTATGTTTCCTAATTCCATTCTTTCATTTATAAAAAACACAGTATTAAATTTCAAAGACATAATTAATTTGATGTTAATTTCTAATAAATATGACCTTGTGATTGCTTTTGATCAATATGCCTTTTTATGTTCTTCATATATATTTAGAAAGAATAAAATTATTCATTGGAGTTATGATATCTATCCATATGAACCTTATTTTTTGAAAAAAAGAAGAGTAAAGTTTTATTTATCTCTACAAAAAAAATCACAACTGAAAAATCCTTATTTGATTATCCAGGATCAATCAAGAGAATCTCTGTTAAGGGATGTTTTGAATATCAAAGAGGATGCATTAAATATATTTTATTTACCAATATCATTAAAAAAAGTGGAGCCTTTTTTACTTTCAGAATCTGTGAAATTCCCCGTGCTTATCCAATTGGGCCCAGGTAATATAAAATGTAGTGATAAATTATTAGATCATTTCCAAAAAAGCAATAATCGATATCGTTTGATATTTCATGGGCATATTAACAACTGGCTAAAGAAATTATTAGTTGACAAAAAATATTGCCCTATTATCTCTGATTTCAGTGTAAATGGAGATTCTTTAAGTAACATTGTGAATTATTGTGATGTCGGCTTTGTTGGTTATGAAACTTACTCTGAATATGACAAAAATGGCTACTTGATCTCACATGCATCTGGACAGTTGGTCGAATTTCTCAGGATCAAGAAACCCATTATTTCAATGGGTAATACAAATATGAAGGATTTAGTAAATCACTATAAGATTGGTGTACATATCGAGACCATAGAAGAACTGAACAATGCTATTGACATTATCAGAGATAATTATAATCTATTCTCAAATAATTGTTATAAATTGTATTTAGAATCCTTTTGTAGTGAGAAAAATTATTCAAAGTTGGCCAATTGGATCAATAATTTTGACGGAGAAAACGCATGAAACCTTCAGAACAGGATTATCTGTACTTTAATGGGGAATCATTTTCAACCGCATTCAAATTCAAATTTACATCAGGAAGTTGCCCCTACAGCCGATTAGATTTGTTAGAGAATATAGTAAAAGATAAAAATGTAATTCATCTGGGATGTTGTGATCATGTTGATCTGTTGAATGAAAAAATAAAGTCTAATCAGTGGTTGCATTCACGGATATATAATTCATCAAAAAAGTGTGTTGGGGTAGATATCTCTCAAGAAGGGATTAATATCCTTAAAAAAATGGGTTATCCTGATTTAATTTGTGCAGATATAACAAAGTTAGATGGAACCAGAGAATATGGTGAGATTACGAAAACAAATTGGGACTATTTGTTAATCCCAGAAGTTATTGAGCATATTGGTAATCCTGCCAGTTTCCTTAGTGATATTCATAGAAAATTCAAGGGTGTTATTAATGAATTAATTATCACAGTGCCAAATGCATTTTCAATTTCAAATATTAAATATTCATATCACAATACAGAATCAATAAATTCAGACCATCGTTTTTGGTTTACTCCATTTACTATAGCAAAATTAGTTTGTGATGGCCGCTTCACTGTGGAAAATATTTGGTTGTGTGAACCTGTTGTTTCCAAAAATATATTTGGAGTTCCAAATCCGATGGGATATTTAAAAGAACATTTTTATAATAACCACCCTCTTTATCGGCAAACAATTGTTTTAAAAGCAAAGTTTTGATTGCATTTGATGATCGATTAAAGGATTATGACATTAGTCTGCATCATTCAAGAATCTTGGTATATTTAGTCATGTAGGTCCTTAATTGAAAAATTGTTGTAATAACATCTTATCAGCACATCTGTGTAAGATAAATATATATGTTTTCCCGTGTATGGTCAACAATATGTTATTAATACAACTGTTTATTTCCAATTCAATATATCAATATTCGTTAATAGGTTCTAATTCAGTACATAAAATGTAAAAAATAAGGCATCTAAAGCCTTTAAGTTAAAAGTGAAAGCTTTACACTCGTTTTGAAGAGGATATAATCATGCATATGAAAATTCTTCTAACTGTTGAATATTATTACCCGAGTGTAGGGGGGGCACAAGAAGTTGTCAAACAACTTTCAGAACGATTGGTGCAGTTAGGTCATGATGTGACTGTAGCCACAACACGCTTGATTGATCGAACTGAATCTGTCCATAAAGGGGTGAAAATAGTAGATTTTGAAATT
Organism: uncultured Methanosarcinales archaeon; assembly: GCA_964434965.1. Classification (GTDB taxonomy): domain Archaea; phylum Halobacteriota; class Methanosarcinia; order Methanosarcinales; family Methanosarcinaceae; genus Methanosarcina. The sequence continues at coordinate 17,330 of CAYSWX010000040.1, read as the reverse complement.
TCTGGGAACATGGTAAGAGGATATCATGGTGAAACAAATAATTACCAATTATTTCTTCAAAATTCCAAGTTTGACGTTATAATGAATTATGCTGCCCAACAGTGGACAACTGATTTGATGTTGCCAATTCTGGACAAAATAAGAGGAAAAAAAGTATTAGTACCATGCGGATATTCTGGATTGTTTTTACCGGCTTACAAAGATTACTATGAAAATATGAAGCAATGGATAAAATTATATGATGCATGTGTATATTTGTCTAATGATTATCGTGATATCAATTTTGCTCGAGAATCCGGGGCAAATAATGGCATAATTATCCCAAATGGAGCTGGAGGGGATGAATTTGAAAATAAGCTTAATATTAACATTAGAGATAAGCTAAATATTCCTTCTGGTCATTTTCTGATATTACATGTTGGATCTCATACAGGTATGAAAGGACATAAAGAAGCGATAAATATTTTTAAAAAAGCAAAAATAAATAATGCTACTTTTTTGATAGTTGCCAATAGTTTTGGTGGTTGTACCAGAAGTTGTCTTTTAGCTGAAAAAATATACAAATATAATCCTTCTTCAAAATTATCTGATAAAAAGATAATAGTAAAATCCCTTTCTAGATTGGAAACTGTTGCCGCATATCATGAAGCAGATCTTTTTCTTTTCCCATCAAATTTAGAATGCTCTCCAATAGTCCTATTTGAAGCTATGGCTTCAAAGACTCCTTTTTTAGTTACAGATGTCGGTAATTCTAAGGAGATTATTGAATGGACAAATGGCGGTGAACTTTTGCCAACGTTAAAGTTTGCAAATGGATTCGTAAGAGCAGAAGTCAAAAAATCAATTGAGGTCCTTGAAAATATATATCAAGATACTGATAAACGAAAGTTTCTTTCGGATAGCGGATATACATCATGGAAAAATTCTTTTACCTGGGAGAAAATTGCAAAGCAGTATGAAAATCTATACCTAAAGCTTATAGGTGATAAAACATGAGAATTTTTTATGCTTCTGATACAACTCCTAATTCATCATTTCAGTCAAACCTCTGGCGCAACAATTTATATCAACCTCTTGTAGATTTAGGACATGATGTAGTAGAATTTCAATACAATTTAAGTGAAACTTTTCAAAATCTCAATCCTGAAAATGCTGCTCAAAAATCCTTTATTTGCAAAAATAGGCCTAAAGTTACTAAAGAATTACTTCGGCAAATTAAGGCAGCTAATTCCGAAAAACATATAGATTTATTTTTCAGTTATTTTTATGATGCCTGTGTACTTCCCGAGGCGATAGATGAGATTAAAGAAATGGGGATAAAAACAGTCAATTGGTACTGTAATGGATCTTATCAGTTACATCTGGTATCAGAAATCTCTCCACATTATGACTGGTGTTTGGTACCTGAAAAATTTAGAATTAAGGATTATGTGGCTATGGGTGCAAATCCTATCTACTGTCAGGAAGCAGCAAATCCGAATATCTATAAGCAATATAATTTACCTGTTGAATTTGATGTTACTTTTGTAGGGCAAGCATATGGAGACAGACCAGCTTTAATCAAATACTTGCTGGATAATGGAATCGATGTACGGGTCTGGGGATGGGGTTGGAAAAGCCACTCTTCAGGAATAAATGGGAAAAGTACTCATCTGCTATCCATCGCCCCTCTAATTGGTAAAAAACTTATGACATCGTCAGGCTGGCAGTTAGTTGGAAAGGAAATAAAGAATAAAATTCATGAAGATCTCAATATGGGCAAGTGTTCTTCAAAGATAACATTACCTTCATCAATATTAGGTGGTGTATTAAGTGATAAAGAAATGATCCAGATGTATAGCCGTTCCAAGATCAACTTAGGTTTTTCCACGTGTGGCAATACTCATGAATCCGAAAATCGAATTTTGCAGGTAAGGCTTCGAGATTTTGAAGTTCCTATGAGTGGTGGATTTTATATGGTAGAATATATGGAGGAACTTGAGGAATTTTTCAAAATTGATGAAGAAATTGTTTGTTATATTGATAAAGAAGATATGGCTGCTAAGATCAAATACTATCTGGAGCATGATGAAGAACGTGAAAAAATTCGTCAAGCAGGACATAAGCGCTGTTTACGGGATCACACATGGCATAAACGTTTTGAAATGGCTTTCCGTGAAATGAAGGTGATATAATTTGGCATACCCTAAAGTTACAGTTCTAATGCCAGTTTACAAAGGAGATAGATACCTTCAAGAATCAGTCGATAGTATTTTAACTCAAACATTCAAAGACTTTGAATTTATTATAATATGTGATGATCCTACTGATGAAACGCGTCGTTTTCTTGATCAACGTCAGCAATCTGACAATAGAATAAAGGCTTTTTATCAAGGAAGGCAGGGTTTGGTTCAATCTCTTAATAAAGGTATTTCTCTTGCGAAAGGTGAATATATCGCGAGAATGGATGCAGATGATATTAGTCTACCACATAGGTTGGAGAATCAGGTCAAATTTATGGATAATAATCCTGAAATAGGGATCTCTGGAACGTGGATTAAAGTACTTCACAAGTTCTTGAAATATACTGTGAAAGTCCCATGCGAACACGAAAGTATTAAATCTAAACTGTTATTTGAACCCGCAGTGGCCCATCCAAGTGTGATTCTCCGGAAGAATGCTTTTTGTGAAAATGGATTATGGTATAATAAGGATCAAACTTATGCTGAAGACTACGGACTATGGGTTAGAGCAGTAAACGAATTGAGATTCGCTAATCTTCCTGAAATCCTCTTACATTTTAGGGTGCATGAATCTACTACAAATCAAAATATCTCTAAAGAAGTGGCTAATAAAATAAGGCTCTCACAGATTAGTCAATTAGGCATTGCTCCGACAAAAGCTGAACTTGAAATTCATGAGGCTCTAAGTTATTACAGATTTCGGGGCGCCGAAAATTTTAAGCTTGGTGCGAAAGCGTGGCTAGAAAAGTTACAAGATGCGAATTTAAAAATGAATATTTATCCTGAACCTGCTTTTTCCAGTGTTCTTGCAAGTTACTGGTATGCTGTTTGTTTTACGCCAATAAATTTTGGTTTAGACTCTTGGCGTCAATTTCACGATTCCAAGTTAAGTAAGTCTGCAAATTTCTCAGACATTCCCCTAAGTGTACTATTGGTGAGACCTACTGTAGGATATCTAAAAAAAACATATTCTCTTCAAATTTGATATAAATTCAATTATAAATAAAATAGCCCCTGATACATTTAGACCTGCGGTGAAATAACCTCCTGAGCTCCCAATATTTAAGTGCATAAATCTAATTCCACTAAGCTACTAAGTCAGTTGATTGTGATTTTTAATTAGAACCTCTTATTCATTCGATTAAGTTTAAGCACATAATATGATAACAGAAGAACCTTATGCGCTTAAAGAGACGGAAGTTCGGAAACAATCAAAATGGAAAAGATCATAATCTTAAATAAGTGGTGAGAAAATTGAAAACTTATAAGGTAACAAATATAAAATGGGCAAATTTTGGTGATTTAAATCTACCATTTTATAGTCTATATAAATATAAGATTCGGATTCCCTCCAATTATTGGTCTGGAATATGGGAATACCCATTTATATCGTTGCATATTCCAGAGGATGCAAAATGCTTGAGTTTGAATATTGATCATGAGCATCCAAATTTATTAAATAGCTTTCCAAATGCTACTTCCTTTAGTTTGAAGAACCTTAAATGTTCAATGATACCGTATGAAGATGATTCCGTTGAATATGCGTTCTTCAACGAAACTTTTAATGATATATTTGAGCCAGTAAACATAATTAATGAGTTACTTCGTATTACAAAGAATAGAGTAGTAATCATATTAAAAATAAGTGATTATAATAGTTTATGCTGGGACATGTTAATTCATTTGTCTAGAATATATGGATTTAATATTCCTCCAATACCATCTGACCGTTTAGTATCAAGTGATAAAAAAGTAAAAAAATATGGTGTTACTCCAAATAAAAACGATGACCATATAAGAATATTAGGTTTGATATTTGAAAACATAGATAAAAGCACAATGAATTGCGGAATTATCATTCCACATTGGGAAAGTTATGAATTTTTAAAATTTTGCATTAAAAAAATAAATGATAATAAAAATGAAAAAATCTCTCAGCATATATATATTATCGACGACGAGTCTAAGGATGGATCTTATCAAAAAATTACCGATTATTGGGGAAAGAGCCCTGATGTCACAGTATTGCAGGCGCATAGACATAACAAAAATGACGCCGATGTAGGGCTATTGTTGGATGAGGCTATTAAACATGTAAATGAAAGATATGTCTGTATGATTGATGCAGATGTGTTTCCTATAAGCAAACATTGGCTTACTTTTCCAATTTTCTTACTAGAAAAATATAATTGTTCCTCGGTTGGTTGTGATACAGGGCTATCAAATAGTTATTTTAAAATATGTAGCGGTAAGTGGCAAAATAAAAATGGTTATAAATCTAACTCTTTTACTTTATATGATAATGATAATTTTACATGTACAAACAATTTTTATAGGGTAATGAAAACGCCCTTAGCTAAAATTGTGTCAGAACAGATAGGATTTACAAGAAGATCGAACAGACCTTTAAGCTCAAGTAGATATTTAAAACTATTTAGTGAATTCAAAAACTTTTCTAAATTATTTCTAATTAAGAATGGATTAGTCAGGTCTGTCTATTGTCCTGGAGGATGCGATAACGGTGTAGCAGCTAATCACTTTATAGACATCAATAGACTCGGGCCAAAGTTCAATATTCCACTTAATTCTTGGGTCGATTTTACACCGAAGGATGGTGTATTTGGGCAAAATATCTGTGGGCTGATATTTCATTTTGCATTAAGTACAAGGGCGTTAAGTAATACGAGAAGAGAGGTAGATCAGGCAGGAGTTTCTTTCTCTAAATATTCAAAACAAATATTAGAAAATGGTTTTAATGATAGATTATTAAACGAATTATTGGATAAGTGTATTATAAGACCTGGGGGGTATGATGGTACAATACCGGCATTATCTTATGTCCAGGCAAAATGGTTTTTTGATGAGGAGTTTAAATTATATTCTCATGAATAAATAAGCTGTTGTATCCTGAAATGATTTCGCAGATTCAAAAACATTTAAAAGTTCAATAAACGATACAACAGTAACTGCCGCAAATATTAAACATTGAGTAAATTCCAATTACATTTTGGTACTTGGAATGATCATGTAATATGAGAGCTCATCCCAAAAACAATTTAATTCTCAAAAATTAGTAAAGTTTCAGAACCATTTTCCATAATCTGAAAATTGATTAATTATTTGGAATATGGGTCTCCTCTTCAAATTGTATGGGTAAAAAGTAAATTTCACATATTTGGTGAAAAGTTAAAAATGTAATTAAGTCATAAAAACATGCTCAAAAGGCACATTCAACTTTATAACTATATGACAAAATTGTTCCATATTTTTCAGGTTGGAAAATTCTCCATTGAATTTGAAAAGGATGCGATTAAAAAGTCAAGTTCATCAAGAGTTACCTTTAGATTAATAATAATTTGTTCCTTCTCCACCATCTAAGAGAATATGAGCGTTAATGCGTGTAATAGGTTGCATCAAAGACTATAGTGACAGATTCTTAAGAATTCAGATATTTTCACAGATACTTTTAGCCAGTTTTTCTTCACTAATCTCATCAATAAGCACTCCGCGATTTCCTATTATTTTCTTCAGAGCTCCTACGTTAAAAGCTACTATTTTTTTCCCATATTCAAGTGCATTGTCAACAACTGCTGGATGTACTTCAGGCACGACTGTAGGAACAACTATTAAGTCAGCAATTTTATATACACTTCCTAGCTTGTCTTTTGTAACCCATCCAAGATATTCTACATCCTCCGTTTCTTTCATAAGCTCCCCAGTTCCTGCGACAAATAACTTTATATCCCTCTGATTGTCTGACTTGCAGATCTTGAAAGCCTCAAGTAGAATATCAAATCCTTTTTCTTTAGTCAGACGTCCTACAAAACATAAGGCTTTTCCTTCCTCCTTAATTTTCAATAGTTCGGCAGTAAAAGTATCGTCTTCTCGGATCGTAGAGGTTGGAGGGGCCATTACAAACTTGTTGACATCGAGCCCCCAATCTTTGAAAAGTTCAATGTGGTAATCGCTTTGAACGGTTATCCTATATGAGCTGTTCCATAGTTTCCTTTTCACCAGAAACATAAATGATGAAAAAATACCGATTATAAATTTTAAGAGAACATTATCAGATCCAGATATACAATTTCCACACTCTTTGATCCTTTCAGTTACTGAACATGCTTTCTCTTTAGGATAACCAGGACATATCCAGTCAAAGCTAACTATTCTTTTAACCCCTGTAACCATACAGGCGAGGTGCGGAGCAACTGAGAATTGATATGTTTGCCCTATCAGAGCAACAGAAGGTTTCTCTTTTCTTAAAATGGAAACCATTCTCAAGAAGATAATAGGGTTGAAGAACTCATAAGCAGGATAGAGAATCTGGCGAAGTTTGCTTTCCGTATAAGGAATGTATTTTCCAACTCTCTTTATCTGAGGATGCTCAGGTGATAGACCGAAAAGAGATAAAGATATGATGATGCATGGAACATTCTTCTTGTTGAGGCTCTCAAAAAGTTCTGTAAGCTCTTCCGAAATTCCGCCTCTGAAGTTGGGGACTTTTTCCGGGTAAGGTGGGAAATTCGATGTAATTATGCATGCTTTTGGATTTGCTTCATCCATCGATTCGAGAACCGTTTTAAGAAGGCTTGATTTTTTGCTTGTACTGTTGACCATTTATTAATGCTCCAAATTCCAAAGATTTTTTTAGGCCAATTATAAACTATCACCATTTATTTTCTTGATTACTTGAGTCCTATTAAATGAGCCAATTTTATGAGTTATGAGTATATATTAAAGAGTTAATTTTGAGAATTACTCTTTTATTAATATTAATTATGCTTCCTCTAAAGTTCATTCAGATATACAATAAAAATTTTTATATGTGGTTGTAAGTACAGTTAATCAATAAATATAAGTGCTTAAAAGTGCTTATTTTTGTGCAAGTATACACACATTTTCTCCATATTTTTCTGGAAGCTTGAAACCTATAAAAACCAAAAATATGAACGGGACCTTTATGAAAATAGTTTGGATGAATGTAGGAACTTGCTTAAAATAAGGGCTGTCCCACAAACCATCATATAGCACTTCACTTATTTCGAATCCTTGTTTTTTGATCACTTCTAACCATTTTTCCTTCGGAAGCAAGTTAACATGGGTTTCGTCTTTATAGGCAAACCATTCTTCTTTTTTCCACTTATGGCCAAGAGAGGAGGTATTAGGCACCCTCATAACCAATATTCCCCTTTCTTTCAAAATACGATTACATTCCTGAAGTGCGTCTTCATAATTACTTACATGTTCCATTATGTCAAAACACGTAACTATATCAAAATATTTATCTGCATAATTGATTTTTGTTATGTCTCCTGTCGAAACTGTACTTTTATTTGTCCTGCTCAGGGTTTCATTAACGCAGTATTCTGAGATATCCATCCCATATGTTTCATAAACCCTTTCAGCATAGTGTAAAAAATACCCTTCCCCACAACCAATATCAAGCAGTCTTCCGGAGGAGCGGTACTTCCGGACTGTTTTCACCCATCTTATCCATAGGAGCTGCATCTTTGGAACCAGAAATCTTACTATTTTGTGAGTTTTATCAAAGTATTCTTCGCCATATTTGTCCATTTTACATCACTCTCAATGGGCTTGTATGATTTCATTTTGGCCATTTGCTGTAAACAGTTTCACTCCACATCCATCAGGGTTAGTTTTCAAGTTGAAACTCAGCATTAAATATTCTCTTCTTTTCCTTTTACTGTGTTTTCTATCTCATTGTTTATACATTAAAAGCACCTGTTCCACAACATTTTCCCATGACAGGAACTTATTATTCATTTTGCCAATCATTTTTTCTCTGAATATTTGAAGCTTTATTTTCTTTGTAAGTTCATTGATGTCGATTGGATAATCAATTCCCAAACACTGCTCCCCATCTATAAATTCACTCAGTGCACTTTCATCGGCTACAATACACGGTGTACCTGAAATCAGTGCCTCAGCCACAGTTATGCCGTAAGATTCCTTCCTTGAGAGCATTACAAATACATCTGCTGAAAAGTAGCATTCAACAAGTTTTTGCCTTGGAATATCCTTTAACCATTGAATCCTATCAGAAACTTTTAGTTTCTCTGCAAGCAAGCGAATTTCATCTTCATATGGTCCTTTTCCTACAATCTTTAATCTGCAGTTGTCAAGTCCTGGTAGACAATCTACAATATACTGCACTCCTTTGTATTCTTCAAGGCGTCCCACATAAAGAATTATTTTTTCATCACTTGCATTTTTTTGTGGTTTCAGATTTTCAAATTCTGATAAATTAATCCCGTTTGTAATTTTTTTGATTTTGCCAGTAACATTAAAATCAGACTCTACCAGTCCTTTTTCATATTCCGATATACATATAACAGCATCAGCACGAGAAAATATCTTTTTTCCAAAGAGTTTGTAGGGTTTGTGGAGTAAATTCCTGAATGGGGTGTGCCCTCCACGATGATAATAAGGGGAAAATACAAACTTTTTTTTACGTTCACTTAGAGCTGCCAAAAGAGCAGGAAGCGCATGATAACTATGCGCATGAATGACATCATAGTGATGATTCTTCAGATACATGTATATTTGTGGGGCAAAGTAATACGCGTTTCCAGGGGCAAATGATTTGAATCTTGTAACCTTTACCCCATTTATTACGTCTTTTTTTTTCAATTTTCCGCTGGAATCTGTAGTTATTACTTCTACCTCGTGGCCCTCTAAAACCAGTCTTTCGCTAATTTCTTTGACATCGGTTTCAACTCCTCCAATATCTGGAGAATATCTGGGGCAAACCTGTGCGATCTTCAATAAGAAAACCTCTCCTTAAGGTCTAATGAATTAGCTTAATATAAAGATAATGTGATAGTTAAGATGCGGCACCCAACAGAAATATATCAATAGTTGGGCTTCTCAAGCTTTTTTAAAATGGTATCAGTTATTACAATATCAGCCTGACAAATGCCATATATGCAGAAAATAATGTCTCTCTTGTCAGCTTCCTGCAGGCTTCCAACCTTTCTTTTCTTGGAAATTTTCCATGTTATGAAGAATATTTTCAACCTGAATATTTTACACTGAATATTTTACACGGTTCCTTTTCTTTGATAAAGTACTAAAATAGCCCGCGGACTAATCTCTTTTGCAGAGTTTCCACTCCCCCAATATCCGGGAAGTAGCGGGGACATATCTTGGCAATTTTCAATGTTTGAACTTAACTTATATAAACTTATGCACAAGTTTTATATAAACATAACGCGCAGGAGTTACTATATATCCAATCTATAAAAAGTAATGAGGATATATTTCTGACCGTATCATTTGTTGGGTTAAACTTACTTAAAGTTGTGCATAAGTTTAATATAAAGATAATGCAATAGTTAGTTTGAATGACAGTCGCATCAGATATTTGCATAGTCGGACCTTCCAAACGTTTTTTAAGTGGCATCAGTTATTATACGATCCGTCTGGCAAATGCCATGTCCGTAAAAAGAGATGTATCCATCATATGCTTCAGACAATTACTTCCCACATTCCTTTTTCCTGGGAAATCACATGTGGGAAAAAATATATCCAGTTTAAGTTTCTCATCAAAAATCCCCGTTTTTGACGGCATGGATTATAACAATCCTATTACCTGGGCAGATGCATACCATTTTATTAAAAAACAACATCCGGATGTCATAATTTTACAGTGGTGGACATCTTCGGTAGCCCAGATGCATCTCCTGCTCAAACTCTTTGCAAGTATGCTCAATAAACCAAAAATAATAATAGAGTTCCACGAAGTTGTGGACCCATTTGAAGAGTCTATCCTCCCGATACGTTTATACTCCAAAATAACAGGGAAATTGCTGCGCAAAAACCTTGATGCCTATATTACCCATTCAGAGTCCGATAAACAGCTTGTTGCCGAAAGGTATGATATTGCCCCTGAAAAAATCCATGTAATCCCTCACGGGCTCTATGACCAGTACGGAGAAGTGCTTGACAGTAAAAAGGCAAAAGAAACTCTCTCAATAAAAGAGGAGTTTGTTATCCTTTCTTTCGGCTTGATCCGGAAATACAAAGGGATCCCTCATTTGATAAAGGCTTTCGAACAGCTTCCTTCCGAAATCATCGAGAAAAGCAGGTTGCTTATTGTCGGGGAAATTTGGGAGGACCGCAAAGAATTGCTTGACCAGATCGAAGCTTCCCCTTACTCTGAGAGGATCACTGTTGTGGATGAATACATTCCCGACGACAAAGTAAATGTGTACTTCAGCGCCGCAGATGTTGTGGTCCTTCCTTATCTAAGGGCTTCTCAGAGTGGGATTGCGCATATTGCCATGTCCTTTGGAAAACCTGTTGTTGTTTCCGAAGTAGGCGGCCTGAAAGAATCGATGGCTAATTATGAAGGGACTTTTTTTGTTCCGCCTGGGGACGTTGAGTCTATTCGAAAAGCCGTTCTGGATCAGTTTGGGGGTGAAAGGCACTACGAAGCTCCTGACCAGAAGTGGGACACAATTATAAACCGTTACATAGAATTAATACAATCTATTTAATTTCTTTTTCTTATCTAAGTCATTTAGTCTTAGAAGGGCTACTATATGTTCTCAGGACTATCCAGTATCAACGTTTAAGCCTGGAAAAATCCTGTTTTTCTGAAGGTACTGTGAATACCCTGGCCAGATATGAGATACTATTATAAACTGTTAAATAGAATTAACATAACCTGTAAAATTTCCTTTTCTGTATCTAAGTCATGTACTTCCTGAAGGGGATTGCTATGAGTTCTCAGGACCGGCCCGTATCAACGTTTAAGTCTAATATCAAATCCAGTTTGCCATATACTCTTGCAGTTGCAATGATCACTTTTGTATCTTTCTGGATCAGAACACGCCCTTCTGATTCAATATTCCTATCCAATGGTTTTGTAAAGTTCACAAGCAATGACCCCTGGTACCATATGAGGACCTTAAATGTTCTCCTTGAAAACTATCCCAACAGGATGTATTTCAACCCTATGACCAACTATCCTTACGGAAGCTACATACATTTCGGGCCTCTGTTTGACCAGATGATGGCTATAATCTCTCTAATTCTGGGATTGGGTAATCCAAGCCCGGATCTGGTTAACTGGGTAGGGGCTTATTTTCCGGCAGTACTTGGAGCTCTTACAGTCATTCCTGTTTATTACATCGGTAAATATCTGGGAGGCCATAAAACAGGGATACTGGCCGCAATTTTAATTGCTTTTGCACCCGGGCAGTTTTTGCATCGTTCAGTTATTGGTTCTACTGACCATCATGTAGCGGAATCTTTGTTCAGTACTTTTTTCATTATGTTTTTCATGCTGGCTTTGATTTCTTCAAAGGAAAAAAAGCTGCAGTTAAAACATGTAACTACTAAAAATTTCAGCGTTCTCAAAGAGCCTCTAGCATATTCTATTATGGCTGGGGTCATGTATTCTGCGTATCAGCTTTCGTGGCCAGGTGCGTCTCTTTTTGCATTAGTTATTGTGGTCTATGCTGTAATACAATATATAATTGATATCTTCCATGGTGAGTCAAGTGACTACCTCGGGTTTACGGGCATAATCACATTCTTAGTAAGCTTCATACTCATACTCCCGTTTATCCATCCTGAGATGGGCTTTTCAATTTATTATTATACATGGTTCCATGTTGCCATCGCTGTTGGAGCAATGGCAGTTTTTGTGACTTTAAGTTATATTGGAAGAGAGTTCAAAAGGAAACAAATCAAGCCTTATTACTATCCTCTACTAATATTTGGGATTGCCATTATAGGACTATTAATTTTAAAAATTATAGCTCCGCCCATTTATTCTTTAATCTTAAGCTCTCCAGGGACTGTGTTTCGAGTTCATACGGGTGGACCTTCTACAATACGAGAAGTTGCTTCCATATTCTACGAAGGGGGAGTTTTTACCCTGTTAAGGGCCTTTAGTAACTTTACAGCTTCAGGTTTCTTTGCTTCTCTCCTCGGAATGTTTATCCTGATCATAAAACTGTTCAGAAAACCAAAGCCTGAAGAACTACTGGTTCTTGTTTGGAGTATTTTAATGCTTCTTGCAATTTACGGTCAGGTCCGTTTTGCTTACTACTATTCCGTAAATGTAGCAGTTCTCAGTGCTTATGTAGGAGGCTTGATGCTTGAAAAGGTAAAATGGAACGAACTTGGTAAGAAGTTTAAAAACACTGTAAAATCTCCGGCAGATATTCCGGGTTTCTTGAAGTTTGTCAGACTTGAGCAGATCATTGTTATCCTGGTTATCATAGTTGCTTTCATCTATCCTGCATACGGGTCTTCAATGCAGTATGTGAAAATTGCCGGAGGTGATCCTGATGATACATGGATAGAAGCCTGTTTGTGGCTTAAATTCTATACTCCTGATCCTGGAATGGATTATAATGCCATCTATGAAGCTCCTGAGAACGGAGAAATGTTCAATTATCCTGATACTGCGTACGGGGTTATGTCATGGTGGGACTATGGGCACTATATCGAAACAATTGGCCACAGGATGCCAAATGCAAATCCATTCCAGGCAGGAATAGGAGGACGCAGGGGAAGTATCAACGAAACAAATATGCCAGGGGCTGCAACTTTTTTAACTGCCCAATCCGAAGAAGAAGCAACTGCAGTGCTGGAAGCTGTTCACCCTGACCCCGATAAAGCCGGAGCCCGTTACATTGTTTCTGATGAGATGATGGCTATAGGATTTATGCCGGCAATATCTGCTTGGACTCTTGATACAGAAGGATATTCTCAGCCTTACTGGACAACTAACGGATATGTGAATCTTCCTTCCACACGTTACTTTAACTCTATGCTATCGAGGCTGCATATCCTGGACGGAAACGGTCTGAAACAATATCGTCTTGTCCACGAGACCTGGGCTTATCAGACCCAGGAAGAAGTCTGGTATAAAAAGGTCTATAATCTTCTTTACGGAAGCAGCATTCCCGAAGTAGATACTGGCTACGTCAAGATTTTTGAATATGTCAAGGGCGCAAAGATTACAGGAACAGCTTCCTCTAACGAGACTGTTAATATAAAATCTACAATTTTAACAGGTCAGGGAAGAACCTTTGAGTATTCTCAGTCTATAACTTCTGACTCTGAGGGCAAGTATGAGTTTACTGTGCCCTATTCAACCGAAGGTCCTATCCCAGGGGAAACCCAGTTCGATACTGCTCCTGCAGGTGCTTATGTTGTAAGCTATGGGAATACGACTAAGGAAGTAAGAGTAAGTGAAGAAGCAGTATTAAAGGGAGAAGAAGTAAAGGTCTGAATCAGTCTGAAGCATATAGTCTGGATCTGTACTGAGTTTTTACCTATTTTTTTTCCTTTTTGTGACTCTTCTACTCTGAAACTTTTCGAAGGAACCAGTCACTTATTTATAAAATATTTGCCTCTTATGTCTTTAACCTATCCGCTAAATTAATATACTATTAAAAAAATATATTTTAATATTCCGTTTTTCTCTAAATGTAATTGTGTATACTGCAGATCTTTTAGAAAACGCATTATTGCCTTTGAGAAAGCCGGTTAGAAAAAATGATGATCACTATAATCCACTATAAAGGAACTATTTTTGTTCCTGCAAGACCAGTGAATAAATCCCGGAGGCCATCCAAACCAGTTTTACGGCGAGAACATTGAAATTATGTAATAAGTAAAACCGAACACTACATCACATTTGAATTGCTGGTTAATTTCTCACACAAATTATATATCTATGGTAATTTTGTACCTATTACAAAATAAAACTCCTGAAGGGATTATTATGATTTATCAGGGTCATCCTGCAACAACGTTGAAGTCTAAAATAAAGTCCATCTTGCCTTATATTCTGGCTGCTCCGATAATTGGTATTATATCCCTATGGATTAGAGCACGTTTCTCTAATTATGTGTTTTTAGCCAGCAAGTTTGTAAGGTTTGGGGACGACAGTCCCTGGTACCATATGCGGACTTTAAATATTCTTCTTGAAAACTATCTTTTCTACCTGAAAGGTGTCTCTTAGTGGGGATGAAAAGAGTTGTGTAATATAATCAGCCAGGGCTGGGATATAATTATAAGCATCTATATTGAATTAATACAACCTGTTTTCCTTTCTTCTCACATAAATTATATATTTGACTGCAAAAATTTACTTCTAAAAGGGAACTACTATGAATTCTGAGAATCATCCTGCATCAACGTTTAAGTCAAAAATAAAATCCAGCTTGCCTTACACTCTGGCAGTTGCGATAATTGGTTTTATGGCCCTATGGATAAGAATGCGTCCTTATGATTCCGTGTTTTTATCCAATGGGTTTGTAAAGTTCATGAGTAATGATGCCTGGTACCATATGCGGACATTAAATGTCCTTCTTGAAAACTACCCTAACAGGATGTTTTTCAGTCCTATGACTAACTATCCTTATGGCAGTTACATCCATTTTGGCCCTCTTTTTGACCAGATGATGGCCATAACATCTCTTGTTCTGGGACTAGGTAATCCAGGCCAGGATCTGGTTAATACTGTAGGAGCTTATTTCCCTGCAGTTTTAGGAGCCCTTACGGTTATTCCTGTTTATTACATTGGCAAATATCTCGGAGGCCATAAAACAGGCATACTTGCTGCAATTTTAATTGCTTTTGCACCAGGGCAGTTTTTGCAACGCTCACTGATTGGTTTTACAGACCATCATGTAGCGGAATCTTTGTTCAGCGCTTTCTTCATGATGTTTTTCATGCTGGCAATAATTACTGCAAAGAAAAAAGAACTTCGTTTTGAAGATGTATTGAATAAAAATGTAGCTGTCATTAAAGAGCCGCTGATTTATTCTCTTATTGCCGGTGTCATGTATTCTGCTTATCAGCTTTCATGGCCTGGAGCTTCTCTTTTCTTACTGGTCACTCTTATTTACGCCGTAATCCAGTATGTCCTTGATAATTTCCGTGGTGAGTCAAGTGATTACCTTGGGTTTACTGGTATGACCACATTTCTTGTAAGTGCAATACTTATACTTCCGTTTGTCCACCCTGAAATGGGTCTTTCACTGTATTATTATTCGTGGCTCCATGTTGTAACCGCTATTGGAGCAATGGCAGGTTTTGCCGCTTTGAGCTTTATTGAAAGAGAATTTAAAAAGAGAAACCTTAAAGCTTACTACTATCTCCTGGCAATACTGGGAATCGGAGTTCTTGGACTGCTTGCAACAAAAATTGTATCACCCTCAATATATTCTCTTATTTTAAGCGCTCCAAATACTGTGTTTAAAGTCCAGACGGGTGGCCCTTCTACAATCGGTGAAGTTGGCTCTATGTTTTATTATGGTGGTGTTTTCACTCTATCGAGAGCCTTTAATAACTTTACCGCCTCCGGTTTTTTTGCCTCATTACTTGGAATGGGTATTCTTCTCGTGAGCATATTCAGAAAACCAAAGCCTGAAGAAGTACTGGTTCTGATCTGGAGTATTTTAATGCTCCTTGCAATTTACGGGCAGAACCGTTTTGCATATTATTATTCCATTAATGTAGCAATTCTCAGTGCTTATGCAGGAGGCTTGCTTCTTGAAAAGGTTAAATGGAACCAGCTCGATGAGAAGTTTAAAACCACTGTAAAATCTCCGGCAGATTTCCCAGGTTTCTTGAAGTTTGTCAGAATAGAGCAGATCATTGCTATCCTGATTATCGCAGTTGCTCTTATCTATCCAGTATATGGAGCCGCACTGCTTCAGTCAGATGGTTCAAATGATCCCGATAATACATGGATAGAAGCCTGCCTGTGGCTTAAATCCTATACCCCTGACCCTGGCATGGACTACAATGCCATCTATGAAGCTCCCAAAAGCGGAGAGCTTTTCAAGTATCCAGATACTGCATACGGTGTAATGTCCTGGTGGGATTACGGGCACTATATTGAAACAATTGGCCACAGGATGCCGAACGCAAATCCATTCCAGGCTGGTATTGGAGGACGCAGAGGAAGCATTAACGAAACAAACGTTCCAGGGGCTGCACCCTTTTTTACATCTCAGTCCGAAGAAGAAGCAACTGCAGTGCTTGAAGCCGTCCACCCTGACCCGGATAAGATCGGAGCTCGTTACATTATTTCCGATGAGAGGATGGCTGTAGATATATTTGGTGCAATGCCTGAGTGGACTCTTGATACTGAAGGATATTATCAGCCTTACTTGACAAATAACGGATATGTGAATATTCCTTCCACACGTTACTTTAACTCTATGGAATCAAGACTGCATATTCTGGACGGAAACGGTTTGAAACAGTATCGTCTTGTCCATGAAACATGGGCATATCAGACCCAGGGAGAAGTCTTGTACAAACAGGTCTATAATTCCCTATATAAAAACAATATTCCCGAGGTGGATACTGGCTACGTCAAGATTTTCGAATATGTCAAAGGTGCAAAAATCACAGGAACAGCTTCCTCTAACGAGACTGTTAATATAAAATCTACAATTTTAACAGGTCAGGGAAGAACCTTTGAGTATTCTCAGTCTGCGACTTCTGACTCTGAGGGCAGGTATGAGTTTACTGTGCCCTACTCAACCGAAGGTCCTATTCCAGGGGAAACCCAATTTGATACTGCTCCTGCAGGTGCTTATGTCGTAAGCTATGGGAATACGACTAAGGAAGTAAGAGTACGTGAAGAAGCAGTATTAAAAGGAGAAGAAGTAAAGGTCTGAAGAGTATATACAGTTTAAAAGTAAATGCAAAAGCAGTAAATGTGCAGTTATGGTTCTTCTGCACATCTGTTTTTTCTGCTACTTTTTAATTTCTCCTTTATTTTTTTCCTTTTTATGTCCGCTACCTAAATATACTATTAAAAAATCCTACTTCACAGGTGATATGTGATGGAAAACCCTATTAAAGGCCGGGTCTGGAAATTCGGAAACGATATAGATACAGATGTAATTATTCCAGGGAAATACCTGCGGACAAAAGATATGCAGGTTTTTGCGGCTCATGCGATGGAGGGTATTGACCCTGAGTTCTCAAATAAAGCAAAACCCGGAGATATTATTGTCTCAGGGGACAATTTCGGGTGCGGATCATCTAGAGAACAGGCTCCTCTTGCTTTAAAGCATGCTGGAATAGCCTGTGTTGTGGCAA
>CAYSWX010000039.1:0-24960 GCA_964434965.1 uncultured Methanosarcinales archaeon | reverse complement strand
AGTGAACCTATCTTTTTCTCGAGCATGATTTCCATAGCCTTCCCCATATCTGTGCTAGGGCTGGTCCAGATCAGTTCTTTTGAAACAATAGAGCCTACAGGCTGGTCCAGAGCCTCATGAATATTCCCTGTTGTGAGTTTGCTGAATGCATCCCCTCTCCCCAGGAAATGAACAATATCGGAGGCAGTAACTATTCCCGCAAAGATCCCGTCCTTCACCACAGGAAGCCTTCGGAATCTGTTCTGTACCATTACTTTTGCCGCCTGTCCTATAGTAGTATCTGTTGTTGCCATTGTGACATTTTTAGTCATATACTCGTCAACAGTTTTATTTGTCACAAGTCCGCCCATCAGTTCCACGGCGTTTCTTTCAGTAAAGATCGCGACGACCTGCATTTCATTGTTTACTATTGGCAGGCCTCCGACTCTCCTTTCAAGCATTGTTGTAACGGCTTCTTTAAAATCTGCCTGATCATAGATGTATGCAACATCAGTATCCATGATCTGCCGTACCTCTTCATTTATTGCAGCCAGAAGGTTGCCTTTGAAGCGGTTTGTGACAAGGAGATTTCTTTTGCCGCCTCCAAGGAAATCAATAATATCAACAGAAGTAATTACCCCTTCCAGTCTTCCTGTTCCTGCGTTTGTAATCGGAATACGCCTGAATCTCCTTTCAGTCATAATTTTGATTGCTTCCATTATGGTTGCAGTAGGAGGGAGGGTTACTACATTCCTTGTTGCCAGAGCAAGAATTTTTCCCTTATGTTCTGAAATTCGGGACTTAAATTCGGGGCCAATTCTCATTGTGCCCATGCTGCTGACCATGTGTGGGTCTTTCTGCTGTGGTTTTTTGCTTGATTTGTTCAGTTTTGGCTGAACATTCATCTTTTCGACTGGTACAAATGGCTTATTTTTGCTCAATAGGATCACCGAATCGAGTTGCAGTTAATTGCTTTTTTCATCTTCCGTTTTTCCTCTACCTGCATTTCGCAGGAATTTCTCCTGAGGCATTAATCGCAGCCTCAGGACCCTAGTTAGTGTTGGAGACAGACAAAGCCTTAAAGCAATCTTCTCTCGAATTTTCTCTCGAATTTTCTCTCGAATCTTTCTGAATACTGACTCTTTGAACACTGACTCGTATTTGCCAATCTGTAATCTTTATAAATTATAATCTTTAATCATTATAATCCTTTTGCGTGATAATCTAACTTTTATCTTTGCGCCTCAGGATTATTCAGTCCACCCTTTAACTATGGACTCCAGTAGATCTTGTCTATCAGCGATTCCAGATATTTTGCCCTGCTCATTTACAACAGTAACTCTTCCTATATCGCGCTGGACAATCATTTTAATAGCATTTCTAATGGAATCATTTTCTGAAAGAGTATAAGCAGGAGTAGACATAATCCTCTCAACTTTGGGACTTTCGTTTGGCCTTGTTGCCCTTTCGTCTTCTACAGACATCCTCAAAACGCCTGATTTAATTATGTCCCTTCTTGTTATCATTCCAATAGGATCCCCTTTCTTTGAAACTACTGGAATGCCGGTATAATCTGTTTCTATCATATAGTTCCAGACTTTGGAGACTCTTTCATCTGGAGAACAGGTTTTGACTTTTTTTGTCATAATGGCTTCTATGTTTTTTGAAAAAATTTTGGGGAGCTCCACGTTTCTGAGAATATCCACATCACTGAGAATTCCCACAACCGTATGGTCTGTTGTTGATTTGACAACCGGAACCCTGTTCTGTTTCGATTGCACCATTAACTTTGCAGCTTTCATGGCATCCATATCTGGAGTGACCGTTGGGGACTGTCTTGCATACCCGCTCACTGTAACGTTTGAGCGAGTGGATGTAACATTCATAATATCCTGGTCATTCAGCATGCCCACAAGCCTGTTTCCTTCATCAACAACAACAACACCCCGAAGGAAATGATCACGCATCAGCTGGCGGGCGTGAGTTACGAATTCTCCTTCGTTGACGCTTACAGGCCCATTTGTCATAATCTCGCCGACGTTCATTATTTACCTTCCTATCTTTTCTTTAAAACAGAAACTTGAAAGTCAAGATCTCAAATTATCTTAAATTATCTCAAATTATATCTCAAATTATCTCAAACTTATATTTCACTCGTGATCCTCGTTCACTGGTGACCTTAATTCACTCATAGTCCTCCCCCTCAGCCTGCCGGCAGTTTTCGCATAAATATCTGCCGTCAACCAGTTTTAGGTCTGGTGAGTGATAGGAACAGGACTCACATATTCCTGTAGCGGGCTCCTCTGAAACTTCTTCAATTGAGGTTGTGGAGAAGAGAGCTTCCCGGTTCATATCAATAAGGTCTTTGAGGATCGTACTGAGACTGGGTGTTATCATCAGGATGTCTGTATTCGAAATGACTCCTATGATTGTACCATTTTCCATGACTGGCAGTCTCTTAACATTGGCTCTCAGCATGAGCTTAGCAGCTTCAATTATACTGGTTGCAGGGTTCACAGTTAGCAGAGGGGTGGAGAGGATTTCACCTGCATCCACATCACCAGGTTTTCTGTTTTCAGTAATGATGCCTTTTACAAGGTCTCTTTCAGTGATGATCCCCATTGCTTTTCCGTTTTCTGTGATAATAACGCTTCCTGCATCACGATTTATCATTTCCTTTGCAATAGCAGGAATATCTGAGTTAATATCCATTGTTATAACTGCTTTATTCATGACTTCAGCAACTGAGACCTCTTTCTCAATTTCTCTGTTGTGAATATCAGTACCTGTTTCCCTTTCAGGGTATTGTACCATTGGCTGCAGTTCCCCCTTTACCTACTCAGCACCCAAAACCGGCAAATTCATTCTTAAAAGTCCATTCAGGTTTTCAATTTCCTGTGGAAAAAGCTTCCAGACTCTTTTAAACTTCCCCGTTTGATATATCTCTGGAAGGAAAACCTGAAAAGCCGGTTATCGGTAAAATTTTCGTTCAAGTATCTTTCCGGCTCTTTTTCCTCTAATTCCCGCACTTCTGAGACCTTTTTTTAACACTTAATATATACGAGTCAATGGTACATAATGCTAACGGCATTTCTTTTTAGTAGATATCTATTTTTTCTCAAAGTAGGCGCTGAAACTCTTTTTTAAAGCTGAGCTGTCCTTCTTCGTTGCGATCTATTTCTATAAGTTCGGCAGGAATTTTTTCACAACCCCCTTATTTCCACTGGAGGTTTTTTGTTACAGACGAAAAATATCTAATTACCTCTAAAAAATATTAGGGAGAATCAACTTAAGAAAAGCCAACTTTTTAAAAAAATGTTAATATAAGCAAAACATTCTTTATTATATTTAGAACGCTATTGATTTTTCTCACAGGAAAATTTTCAAACCCCTATATTTCCACTGGAACTTACTTTTCTACTTTTTTGCTTGAAAATATCCGGGTTTAGAACTGTCTATATTTTCCTAATAAACTAATGGTTTTCGCAATAATGAAACATAAACCATAATGAGGCCATATGATGAATAACTGTGAATGTCAGGTATATGTAATCAAATATTCAAAGAATTTAGTAAAATCCAGCCACAGACATAATGCAAAAAGCTTAACAGAATTTGATAGTAATCCAGTAAAAAATAGGCATAAAATCTAATAGTAATAAAAAAGTACTATATTCTAAATATTAGACCCCTCAAAAAACGGTCAGTTTTTTAAGGGCTATTAAGCCTTATTTACTCAATTAAGTATAGTTTCAGTCCTTCCCCAATTAAAGTACATTCATTAAACAGTTTATTTGATATTTAAAGTACCTAGGTAATTCTATTAATAAAATTAAATGTTGCTTTTTCCTTGCTTTTAGCATTGAATTCCATATGGATTGAAACGGCATCGAATGGCTTATTTTCAAATAAACATAAATTATTAACAAATAAAGTTTTTATCACGTTCATTTATCTATTTTAAAGATTCTTATGTATTATTTCTCAAAAAAATTGATTATTTGAGTGTACCTTTATTGGGGAAACGTTAATTGCACATCTATTGTCGAAAATAAGCATTCTATATCCTTAGTTTTAACACTGATTTGAAAGGACCCTATCTAAATATATAAGCGTCTGTATAATTATATACAGCATCGCGCAGATAAATAATATGCTAAAAATAAATACTCAAATAAAATAAGAGATAAAATAAAGGGAGCTTAAGTAAATAGAAAAAGGTGAATGATCAGAGAATAATCACTCTACTCCTGTTTCCAACACTTAATTCTATTTCTTCATTCAGCCCATACCTGGCATAAGCGTCAATGATCTGGATTTCTGAATCGATATCCAGGTCTTCTAT
The DNA here is from genome assembly GCA_964434965.1 of uncultured Methanosarcinales archaeon. Lineage (GTDB taxonomy): Archaea > Halobacteriota > Methanosarcinia > Methanosarcinales > Methanosarcinaceae > Methanosarcina. The sequence goes on along the minus strand of CAYSWX010000039.1, from coordinate 20,636 downwards.
AACATAGGCCTGTTCTCCCCAGAGAGTCAACCGGATGCTGCCTGTCTCGTCCTTAATCTGCAGGTTTGCGACCACATTTCCGGTTCCGTCTTCTTTTTCAAATTCCCTGAGTTCTCCTATCTCGGAAACTTTTCCCTGTACAGAATAATTTTCTCCAGGGATGATGTCAGCTATGTCAGTAAATTTCTCTCTGTAATCAACTGTTTTTTCACTTCTTTGAATTATTCCTCTGGCTCCCAGGCTTAGTTCAACCTGCTGGCTGAAAGTATTTTCCCGGGAATATGCGTTAAGGACTTCAACTGTCTCATCAAAATCAATTTCTTCAAGAAAATCGGTTTTTTCATCCCAGATTGTCAGTCTTATTTTGCCTGTAGAATCGCCCAGAAGGACATTTCCTACTCTCCCAACAGACCCGTCTTTTTTCTCGAAAGTCCGGATTTCTGATATATCAAGCACCCTTCCTGAGACATTAATATTATTCATGTCAGCCTTTATATCTGCGATAGGGGTAAACTCCTCTTCGTATTCGACTTTCTTTTCACTTTTCCTGATTATGCTCCGGTTTCCTATCTGCAGCTCTACTTTCTGGGTAAAGGCATTTTCCCTGGCATAAGCATTGACAAGCTCAACAGTATCCCCATGCTCAATTTGATTTAGAAACTCAGTTTTTTCGTCCCAGAGTGTTACTCTGAGTGTACCTGTTTCGTCTCCAATCAACAGGTTTCCCACCATTCCACTGTTGCCGTCTTTGCGCTGGAAGGTCCTTACTTCGGAGACCTCGAGAACCTTTCCGGTAAGGTTGATGTCTCCCATACCATCTTTTATGTCCTTTATTTTCTGGCTGCTTGAAACTACATCAATTTCTTCTTCACTTTCTGTTAGAACTCCATTGTTGCCGATGTTAACTTCCACTCCGGAATATCCCTGCTTTGCAAATCCGCTGATTTGAATGGTTTGTCCTACCTTTACTTTTTCCGTTTTAATCAGGTCTGCCATGTTGTCCCACAGGGTTAACTTTACTTTCCCTGTCTCATCTCCGACGATAAGGTTTCCTACCCTGCCTATAGTCCCATCGTTCCTTGTGAACTCCTTAACATCGAAAACCGAAATAATTCTTGCAATAAAATTAACAGGCCCGCTCTCAGGGGTAATATTTTCTATTTTTATGCTGTCTCTGCCAACATCCGAGAATCCCAGTTCATTAGCAACCAGCACGGCAGCCATTTCTTCATCACAAAGCCCTCCCATGTTCTCGACTTTTTCCTGTGTGCGCTTCAGGAAATCCTCTTTACTTATGACGTGGCTGAGCTTCTTGTAAATTGTTTCAATATCGGTCATATTATTCCCTTGAATAGTTGATGCTTACTTTCAGTGTTTGGTGGTGATTTTCTTCGATGTATGTACCTGCCTTAAAATCAGGTATTTATCCCTGAAAGAGTGTTAATGTGAGCTTTAATTTCAGGACGCAAAGCGTTTTGAATATGTGAAGTGTTTTGGAAATTCAATATATTCAGATTAAGGCTTGATATAAAATTCAGATTAAATATTTTTAAGTTTAAGGTAAAATATCTCTCAATCTTATAAGAGAAATAACCAGACTCTATACGTCCTTTCGCTAATCTATAATAAGAATATCCTCGAAAATTAAATATTATTTGGTAAGTCCACTCATTTTCGGTTACTTTTAAAGATCAATACATTTTAAAGATCAATACATTTTAAAGATCCCTTGATACGGTATGTAAGGTGTCTTACTAAAGATTACCGTATGCAGAGTGAAAGTATTATACACGCGAAATGAGATTATTTTTTGCTGATATACATGCGAAGTGAGATTATTTTTTGGTGATCGGCTCATTCTGAGAGTGCTTTGAGTGAGTGGTTTCTATGTTTTTAATTAACTCATTTAAGGAAAATATAATAAGTTATGCCAGTGCCTTTATAGTGTGAATATGCTTGACGAGGTTAAATAACGTCCAGTTCTTTTCAAACATGGCTAACGTTCTCTCACTGATTTTCATTCCCGTTTTTGCTGAATCACTGGGTGCCTCTTATGTTGAGGTCGGACTTATAGTGGGGGTTTACTCTGCCATGACCCTCCTTTCTTCCTTTATTTTTGGAAGGCTTGCTGACCTTTACCGTCTGCGAACCGTGCTTCTCGGAGGTTTTGGATTCGCTGTAGCCGCTTTTTTCCTTCAGGTCTTTGCCGCCGACCCTTCTACTCTCATGCTTGCAAGAGCTTTAGCCGGTTTCAGTGTTGGGATTCATCCGGGAGCCCTTATAGCTTATGTCCATTATCAGAAAAAGAGCCTGGGAAGATTTATTTCTTTAGGCTCTCTCGGCTGGATGGCGGGGTTTTTTACTGCAGGTCTGATAGGAGTAAGAATGGATCTGCTTTTTTTATTTTCATCTCTCTGTTATGCTTTCTGTTTTCTACAGGCTCTTAGATTAAAAGATATTAAAAAGCCGAAGTTGAGCGTTTCTCACTTTTCCCTGAATACCCTGCTCAATAATTCTGGAACGTATTTTTCGCTCTTCCTGCGGCATACAGGAGCTGTTGGAGTCTGGGCAATTTTTCCTCTTTACCTCCGGGAGCTTGGAGCAAGTGCTTTCTGGATAGGAGTTATTTATGCTATAAATCCTGCAGTCCAGTTTCTGATAATGCGCATGCTTGATCCATTTGAAAATGAAAAGTTAATCCGCGCAGGCTATCTGCTCTCAGAAGTCGGCTTTGTCAGTTTCATTTTTGCCCCTTCCTATCTTTATGTTATTCCCGGAATGTTCGTTATTGCCTGCTCCTGGTCTTTTCTTTATGTGGGCTCAACCCGCAGGGTTTTGGAGCTAAATCCTGATAAAGCTACGGCAGCAGGGTTGATTAACTCAATGATAGGGGCTGCAGGAGTTGCAGGAGCTCTCTTTGGAGGAGCTCTTTCCCAGTTTTTCGGTTTCAAAGCGACAATCATCGGAGCTGCCTTTTTCTCTATCTCAGGCTTTTTCCTCTATAAAACCCTGGAAAAAGCTGCAGGTCTGGCTAATACCTGAGAAGATAACTGAAAGGAGGGGTAGGAAGTTTTAAGATAGAGCTTAAAAATCTCTTTTCAAAAACCAGTTTTAAGAAATAAAGTTAATTAAAACAAAACCTTATTTATGGTAAAGTTTCATTATGTACGTGATATCATGATTCGAAAATGCACTGATCACGGCTATTTTAGAGGAGGCAGCTGTCAGCAGTGTAAACGCCCTGGTAGATATGTGCTTGACGACAGCAGAGAGGAAAAACTTGGCAGGTTTGTATCAGGTACTCTCCGACACTTCCCAGCATCTGCAGGGGTTAAAATGGATACGTGCGGCTGGGTGGACCTTAATGCTTTCTGTGAGGTTATGAAAAGGCGTTATAACTGGATGAGAAAAGAATACCTTTATGCCCTCGTCGAGTCCGATGAAAAGGGAAGATATCAGATCAGCGGGTCCATGATAAGAGCTCGTTACGGGCATTCAGTTAACGTTGACCTTGACTACGAAGAAAGCGATACTCCTTACGTGTATTACGGGGCAAGCCCTGAGGAAGTCGATGTCCTGCTTGAGAACGGAATTTTCCCTATCAAACAGCGCTATGTACATCTCAGCACTACATATGAAAAGGCAGCTGAAGTTGCCCTGATTCATACTGAAAGCCCTGTGATCTTGCAGGTTGATGCCTTTAGAGCTCAGGAAGATGGAATTTCTCTAAAACTTGCAACGGATTACATAGTACTTGCAGAAAAGATTCCTCCAGAGTACCTGTTTGTACTCGAGGACTAATTTCTCCTTATTGTTTTTACTTTCTGAATGTTATTTTTTTCTTTCTTCTTTTTCTCACTTTATCCTTTTATCAGTCTACCGATACTTCAAAAAGGCCTTCTTTTTCTTCTATCCTGAACTTAACATCGAGAAACTGCTCTGTGACCCAGATATTTGTTGCGGCATGCGGTGTCAGCTCTCGGACCGTGTAGGAACTGTCGCCTGCAAGTGCCATATATGGGATCAACTGGTCTGCTAGATGAATATCTACGGCAGCTCCTGCTTTGAGTTCTGCAATAATTTCTTCTGCAGCGCGACTGCCCACTTTCTCAGCAGGCAGCCCCTTCTTTCCAAGGGCACTTCCTCCGTAGTAATCTGTCCAGAGAGTCATCCCGCTTCCTGTGGAAAGAAATTCGCAGGACCGGATATCAATCTGGGAAGCGTACCCAGCTTCAAGAAGCAGGGATTTAGCAGCTTCTGCCTGGCGAGATGGCACATGGTCCGGAAGGTTCGATGCATGTGAAATTCCCATGATTTTTCTCTTCTTGCTCTGGCTTCCTTTCAAACCTTCTTCATCTGTCAGGTTTTCCCATGCTCTTTTATTTTCTTCATTCTTATGAAAATGAAAACCATGTAATTTACAGGGTTCAAAAACAGCTGAGACACTTCCTCCTCCCCTGGGATAGTAACCGCGCTCTTTCAGGGTTACACTGCCCGCATATCCAAGCTGTTCAAGTGCCTTGAAGGTTACATTCTGCAGGTAATCTATTGTAGGGGACCAGGCTACGTCAGTCCCACCTCTAATTGTTAACTCGACATTTTCTTTTGCAAAAGGCAGGGCTGGCATAATGCATTGCAAAAGCAGAGTTATGCTTCCCGCGGTTCCGATATCAATATTATACTTACCCCCCTTAATTTCCACTGGAGCAAAAAATAACTCCGAAGAACCCGGAGAAAGACCTGAAACCCGTGCCCTGCAGATCTTTGCTGCAGTTTCCAGAGCTTTAAGGTGTTGCTGTTTCAGGCCTGGATTTGGTCTATTTTTCCTTATATTCGTAACCTTTATTTCTTCTCCAGTAAGTGCAGAAAGGGCAACAGCAGTTCTGACTACTTGCCCGCCTCCTTCTCCATAGGAACCGTCAATTTCTATCATTTCCCTCTCCCCGTTGTTTCACTTAATTTTTTACTCAGCCTTTCATTCAGCTTTTTTCTCATTTTTCATTCAGCCTTTCATTCAGTTGCCTAATTTGTGATTTAACCGTATCTTTAATCTTATTTCTCATCCAGATCCTTTTCATTTGCCTTAATTTCCCTCATATTCCTAACTGCGGTTTTTACAGCCGGGATTAGGGGATCAACAAGCATGGAAACCGGAGGGGCATAGCAGGTCTCAAGGCTAAGAAGGTCTTTAATTGTTGTTTTCTTTCTTATCGCAAGAGAGAGGGCGTCGATCCTTTCTTTTATGCCTTCTCCTCCTGCAAGTTGCGCTCCTACAAGGCAGTTGCCTTTAAAAAGAAGTTTTATGTAGATGTCTTTTCGCCCCGGATAGTAAGAAGCTCTGGTACGCCCCCTGGAAAATCCTGATACAACCCTTATCCCCTGTTTTTTGGCCTGACTGGATGTGAGCCCGACTCCTCCGAACTGCAAGTCTCCGGCAACGGCTACCCAGGGATCAGCAAGGGGTCCGAAAGTGGAATATTTGTCTGTTACATTGTTTCCTATCACATCTGCCATACGCCGTGCTGTTGTGCCCAGCTGGCTCAGCCTTGTTTCCCCGGTTATAAAATCAGTAATTTCAGCACATTCGCCCCCTGCGTACACATGGGAGAGAAACTTCCCTCCTGCATTTACCTGAAGCATTTCATTTACGACTATTCCTCCTGCCTCTCCAATAGTAATTCCTGCTTCTCTGGCAAGCCAGGTTTCGGGCTTTACACCAGTTGCTAGGAGCACAAGGTCTGCAGAGACCTGCCTGTCATTTATAAATACGGTTCTTTGTTTCCAGAAGTTTTCAGGTAAAACTACAGGTTCCCCTGTTATAACTTCCACACCGAGAGCTTCAAGCTGTGCCCTGACAATCGCAGACATGTCGGAATCAAACTGTCTGGAAAGCAGGTCTTTACTTCGGGTCATAAGGATAGTCTTAATCCCCCGCTTTGTGATGGCTGATGCACATTCAATTCCTATCGTGCCCCCGCCTATGATACAGACTGTCCGGGCAGTTTCCAGTGCTTTCCCAAAGAGCCTCCCATCATCAAGGCTTCTGAGCGTAAAGATACCATAAGGTAAAATATTTGCCTGGCTTTTGCGAGATATGAAGGGCAGGCTTCCTGTAGCAATTACCAGATTGTCAAAGGGATAGGTCCCTTTTCCTGTCATAACGACCTGTCCGGTCAGGTCTATTGACTTAACTTTCTCATTCAGCTTTACATCGATTTTGTTTTCCCTGAAAAAGCCTGGAGGTTTTACAATCAGTTTTTCAAAACTCTCAATTTCCCTTCCCAGGACGAAAGGAATTCCGCAGTGACTGTAAGCTGTGTGGGAGTCCCATGAAAGCACGGTTATATTGAAATTACTCTGCCTTCGAATTTTGGTAGCAGCTGCCATCCCACAGGCTCCTCCTCCTATAATGATCACATTTATAAGCTCTTTCTCTGTCCGGGCATGTGAGGAGGCATTTTCAGATATTTTTACTTGAATTTCACCTGCTGTTCGAGAAATTTCACTTTTAGTATCCTTTACGCCAGAATTGCTTCCCATGCTTTTCATAATGGTGCTTCGCGCCTATTATAAGTTTTTAAATGGAAAAAAGGCTTTTAGAAACTCCTTAAAAGGGACTACTTTGAAACAATTCCTTTAAAAATATGCTTTTTTACTTAAATACCCATTTTAAGACGCTTTCCAGAAAATAATAGGGACATAAATAGTTTTAAGGGGGGGGTCTGAACGAGCGAGTTGGGAGTGGGGGGGTTAGTATATAAAACAGTGTATTTGTCTCGCTCGTTCAAATTTTTAGACGTCTTTTGTTTTATAAATACTTTTCTAAATTTTTCCAACAAAGTACTTTTTAGAATCTTAGAAATCTTCCCAGAAAGTTACTATCCTTAAATTTATCATGAATCATTTAAAAAATTCAGGTTTAACTAACTTCATAAAGAACCACAAAGTTCTTAAATCCTGCAGGCATTAAATATATGAATTTAAGACATGTGACGTACAGAATTCCTGTTTTGCCGATCTTGCTTTAAGGCGGGCTGGAGCTGTTCTGTCAGGTCATTCATATATTAACAATTTCATCCATTCATCACTACTGGATTCGTAAAGAATTTCATGTATTAACGTATGCAAACTTAATAGAAATTTCAGATTATACATATTACCAATTCAGGGCTAATATCCTTAAATCTAAAAATAAACCTTATACATTAATATCACCCATGAAGTGAAAGTCAAAAAATGCTTTCAATAAACCTGATGCATTCAATTCACTGCTTTACCACTTATCGTTTAGGGATACTTATTTAAGATAAAAAAAGGCGTCATAGACACTTAAACCACTTACGCCTCAGGTTAATCCCCTCTATGGGAATATCTCTGGAAGTCTTCAAACATCAGGCGATTGAATCTAAACACATAATTTGACTTACGGCTCTGAGAGCTATTTCAGATCCATCAATAAGCTTATGTTAGGGCGCGAGAAACTTCGGGCAGGTACAGAAAGTCTCTGTAGATATTGCAGTGTCTGCTTACTCTGGTCGAAAGTCAAAGAGTAGCTCTATCTGTAAGATATTTAAAATCAGACTGGAGTCTGGAGATTTACCTTACAGGTAAGTACTTTCATCAAGCAATAGTCAGGAAGTATTCCGTCGGTTTAATTCTCCTGGCATAAGCATAACAGGCAGTTGCAGTGGTCCGGGACTTATCTTTCCGGTTCAAATTAATCTTTAGTTCTGAAATCTGCCTTTTCAAGGGTGTATTGTCCCTGGTCCGGTATTAAATCTGATTTTGCTATTATTTTTGTGTTCTCTGGCCCTTTATGGTTTCCAGCACGTATTCAGGGACATAGAGGATGGTTTTGTACTTCCAGAAAAGTACCAGGCCTGAAGTCGGTGAAAGAATTGTACTCCAGATGCTGGGTGTATAAAGGCCATTCCTGTCAATTAGCCAGAAAAATCACTTAAAAGAAAAAAAACTTTCATAATAAATAAAACTTTCATAATAAATACCTTCATGATAATTCATTATAATAGTTCTGGGAGAATTCACATGCAAAATACGGATACCACAAAATACATTATTCACTCTAAAATCAATGCTGATGGGGTTATTGAGCGTCCTGATATCGTAGGCGCAATTTTTGGTCAGACTGAAGGACTTCTTGGAGCTGATCTTGATCTGCGTGACCTGCAGAAAACCGGAAGGATCGGAAGGATCGAGGTAATGGTTACTGCTAAAGGTGGAAAGACCAAAGGAAATATTTTCGTTCCTTCCAGTCTTGATAAGGTGGAGACATCCATTCTTGCCGCGTCTCTAGAAACAATTGACAGGGTAGGTCCTTGCAGTGCCAAAATCGAGGTTTTCCAGGTAGAAGATGTAAGGGCTGTAAAACGTAAAAAAATCATTGAAAGGGCAAAACTCATCTTTACGAAAATGTTTGATGAGACTGTGCCTGAATCTCAGGAACTTGCCGATGAGGTCAGGCAGTCCGTCAGAGTTGACGAACTGACTTATTACGGTAAGTCAAGAATACCCTGCGGGCCGAATGTGCTTAATTCGGATGCTATCATTATTCTTGAAGGCAGGGCTGACATCCTGAACCTGCTTCGCTACGGCATAAAAAATACCATCTGCGTGGGTGGAACGAACATTCCGCCTGAGGTTGCTGAACTTACTAAAAAGAAAACAGTAACTGCTTTCACGGATGGAGACCGGGGTGGAGAACTTATTATACGCGAACTTCTCCAGGTGGCAGACATTGACTATGTTGCCCGTGCTCCAGATGGCAAATGTGTAGAAGACCTGGTTCAGAAAGAAATTATTAGAGCCCTCCGCCGTAAGGTTCCAGTGGAACAGATTATTGAGAAATACGGGATTCCGGAAAAAGAAATTGAAGACAGTGCTTGCAGGCTGGAACGCGTTTCCAAAAGAAAGATGAGAACGCCGGAAATCGTTCCCAGGATTGCTGAAAAGAAGCTGCACAAACGTGTGAAGGTTCACAGGGTATCTTCGAAGGCAGAGATTCATGAAGAGGAGTTCCCTGAAGAAATAGAAGAAAAGGGTCCTGAAAAAGCTCCTGAAAAAGTTTTCGAAAAGGTTACAGAAAGAATCCCCGAAAGGCATGCTGAAAAAATTCCTGCCCCTGCAGAAAAAGTTGAGGCGAGATTGGTTGCAAAGCCTGCAGTTATGGCGAGGGCAGTTCCAGTTACCAGAGTTCCACGAGGAAAGCCTGCAGCTGAGAAAGGTCAGGCTGTGAAGGTCCCTGGTGGAGAGGCAGTAAGGGTTTCCCCGGCTCCTGCTAGACCTGTTCCAGCCCCAATTTCTCCGGAAGCTGTAAGGTTCAGACCACATGTTGATGCTCTCAAAGGTACATTGACGGCAAGGATTCTGGACTCCGAAGATAAGGTAATAGAGGAAATTGCGGTCAGGGATCTTGCAAGCAGATTAAAGAACTACAGAGACAATGTGAAAAGTGTAGTTTTTGATGGTGTAATCACACAGAGGCTTGTTGATATCGCTTCGAGCAACGCAATCAAAAATCTTATAGGAGTAAAAATCGGAAATCTAGCTAAAGTTCCTGCAGATATGGAAGTTTTGACCTCCAGCATGCTTTAAGGGGGCTTTTCTACTTCCTTTTTTACTTCTTTTCTACTTCCTTTTTTACTTCTTTTCTACTTCCTTTTTTACTTCTTCAGGTAAAATCATATCTTTTCGGGCTTTCTTCATCGAATAATTATTCCCGGCTAGAATATTATCTCATTGTTTTTATTTTATGTGTGACGTTTATGTAGATCTGCGGTGGAATCACCACGATTTGGCATGATTTCACACTATGGTGCTAAAATTCACACTCTCCCCCATAATCTTTCATTATTTTTCATATACAATATATAGAAAAGTTTATTAGTAAAAAGTAGGAAGCAAATTTCCTCGGGTAATTCTTTTATTCGGTTCAAGATAATATTTAATTGATCTTGTAAAATTGTAGGTCTGTTCGCTATGCACAAGGAAGAACTGATACAACTGCACACATATATGGCTCAAATGAAGAGGTACTTTGAGAGGCACGGTGTAACGCACGAATTCGACGACTACAAAGCTTTATCGATAAGCCCAGTCCACATCCACAGGAGCAAGGCGGATCACAAGCGCGCAATTTTTATTTTAGGAGGCGAGCTTGCCACTCTCATGTCACGGGATGACCCAATTTTTGATGAAGCGTCTGCCCATATGAGGGATTCTATGAATTCCGTCATTAAGCTCATCGGTAATAACTGATAGGGCCCCTTATAGTAGTAAAGAATTCGTTGTCCGAGAGTAAGAGTTCGAGATATTTTTGTTTTGAGACCAGTAGACGGTATGGGTTCAGATGCATTTTCATAACCATACCGTCTTCTCCATCTGAATAATACTTTTTTTCAGTCCAGCAGGGTACGAATCCTATTGATCTGTATAATTTTTGTGCACTAGTATTACTGGTTCTTACTTCAAGTCTTGCATATCTGAGCCCGTTTGCGACAAAGATCTCGCATATGGCATGAATCAGCTCTGTACCTATTCCTCTTCCCTGGTATTCTTTTTTAACGCCGACTGAGAATATATGTCCTTCGTTTTCTGCTGAACGGTAACCTACTACGTACCCAACGACTTTTCCATCATGTTCTGCAACCAGGAAGCCGTCCCCAACCATTTCGTAAAAATTCATATACACCAGGGAGTTATGCTCCGAAAAAGCCTCTTCCTCAATTTCGACTATTTCCTGGAAATCCTCAGGTGTGAACCGCCTTATCATAATATCATTATATATTTGTACCCATATTTCTACCATTTTATCTCATAAGAAGGTAGTTCACTACTTCTTCGAAAGGAAAACTGCTCTCTCGGAAAACTGCTCTTTCTTGGAGATTTGTATTAAAGTTTTTTAACATGCCTTACGTCTACTGCAACACCTCTACCTGACTCTGTCATTTCTCTTCCGCTCATTGCAGCTCTTCCTACACAGAGCGCTTTTTTCCCGAGAACTATTACCTCATCATTAGTCCTTATTCCTGGGTCTGCCTCAAGAACGCCTGGGGCAAGAATGGAGCCGCGTGGGACAAAGTCGTCAATCTTTACCACATATCTCTCACTTTTTAGTATCAGTTCAGCTCCTTCAGGAGAAAGGGCAAGCATCCCATACTGCGGGATTAAAGTTGCAAGCTGTTTCTTTCCGGCAAAGAGCTGGTACTTCGGGAAACGTCCTTTAACCACAGGGTTTACGGTTTCTTCTGAAAAGAGATGCTCTGCACCCTCTTCAAACTGATAATTTGCAACTGCCTTTACGAAATTTTTCTTTTCTTCTTCAGCATTCTGGCTTTTTCTACTGAAATCTCCGGATGTGCAGATAGATTCAACGGTATTTTTCAGGTTCGAAAGAGATTCATAGGACGTGAGGCTTTCCCCTGCAGTATAAACTATTTCAATTCCCAACTTTTCGGTTACCTTTTCGCAGATTTCTCTGTAAGCTCCTTCAACATGGGCAACTATCGCCTTATAACTGTGTTTTGAGAGATAGGCTTCAAGGCACCCTGAAACCCAGGCTTTTTCCTCTTCGTCCCAGTGTCCGGTGACTGCAGTATCGTAATGGGCTGCCGGATATGTCAGCTCCAGTTCCCTGGGCACGATTCCCAGGGGCGAGGTTATGATTACCTCATGGACAAACTTCCGGTATTTGCCAAGGGTAAGTATGAACTTCTGGTGGGACTGGGATGTTGAATAGGGTTTTCTGGCTGCACAGGGAAGGAGTAGAAGGATGTCAAGGTCCGGAGGTGTATACCTTTCCTGTATGCGGCGTGCAAATCTGACCACTTCTATCCTTGAAAGGGCTTCTGAAGTATCTGCAAGGAGCTGGTTTTGCCGGAAAGCAGGGACCCTTTCTTCGAGGTAAGAGTATTCAAAGTCCCCAAGGCGCAGCAGAGCTGTAAGCCAGGGTCTTACCCTGCACTGTCCTTCCACATACTCTCTCAGTGTCCCTGCCCTGATCTTTTCTCTTACAAGGGCGAGTTCGGCGTCGAGAGCATCCCTATTGTGGGCTGCAAGAAGCTTTGCCCTTTCAGCTTTTGGGAGAACCCTTAGCTCTGCGGGCGTGGTGGAGGTACAGACCCGGCACCTGCAGGGGAATTCAATAAGTGAATCAAGATAGAAACTGCCCGCAGATGTAAGATAGATATCAGAATATGCTGCAACCTCTGCCTTTGTATCGTCCATCACATCGATTCCCATGTAGGCTAGCATTGCTGCGTTTTCAGGGAGTGCCAGGTTTGGGGCGTACAGGGCAGTATCTGGGGGGATGCGGCTTTTGAGGGCTATTAAAGTTTCCAGAAACCTGCGAGCGTTGTTTTCCAGAGTTCCTGCCCCTTCAATTATGTAAAGGTCACTCTTTTGCGTCTCTCCTCCTGTCCTGATAAGAGAACCTGTGGGACCTTCGTTTTCAGCATTTCCATTACTGATGGCAGTAGGGGTTTCTACTTTTCCGAGCGATTCGGCTGGAATGGCAGGCGGGTAAGCCTGATGTGGGAGGATTATGAGACTTCCTTTCCCTGTTTTTTCGCGGATTTTTTTTATACGTGCTTGAAGTTCTTCTTGGTTAACAGTCCAGAGGCTGCCTGCGTCAACAACAGATCCCGGGTTTTCAAGATCTCCAAGTGCTGCCGTATGCAGGGCACAGGGAGTGCGAAGTTCGGGAGAGAGCAGGAGTTTTCCTATACGTGCTGCTCCATCTCTATTTTCTATTTCAAAGTACTGTGTCATGTTTGTCCTCTTATGTCTATCAGAATGTAAAGGTTTGCCCTGCATTTTTTTCTTAAAAAGTTCTTTTTTCTTGCTTTTTCTTTTACTTTATCTCCACTTGACTTGGAAATCTGTAAGTTCTCTCTGGATTTCAAATGGATCTCAGGAGGAAGAAGGATGGTATATTCTTATATATTATTAATATTGATTATCTGCTGCAAATTATCTCTCATTTATGTCTCAACCGTGACAGAAATTTCTATTTTTCACATCTGAATTCCACATTTGAGGTCTATAATGGATATAACTGAAGAACTTCGAAAAATTGTTGGCGAGCGGCTTTCGGTCTCGCCTTCTGAACTTTATTGTTATTCTTCTGATGCGTCCCAGGTTAAAGGGATGCCTGATTACGTGGTACGCCCGAAAAGTACCGATGAGGTCAGCCGCATTGTCAGGCTTGCATATGAAAATGAAATCCCTGTGACTGCAAGGGGAGCAGGCACCGGACTTGCCGGGGGAGCTGTCCCTGTCAGTGGGGGTATTGTGCTGGACATGTCAGGAATGAACCGCATTCTTGAAATCGATATTGACAATATCCAGGTAGTCGTGGAGCCCGGAGTAATCCAGGACGCCCTTAATGACGCCTTAAAACCATACGGTTTTTTCTTTCCCCCTAACCCGGGCAGTTCTGCGATGTGCACTCTCGGGGGCATGATAGCTTATAATGCAAGTGGGATGCGCTGCGTCAAGTACGGCACAACCAGAAACTACGTCCGCGATCTGGAAGTGGTGCTTGCTGATGGGACTGTTATCCACACAGGCTCAAAAATGTTGAAATCTGCTGCAGGCTATGACCTGACCCAGCTTATCGTAGGTTCTGAGGGCACTCTTGGAATTGTCACAAAAGCCAACCTGAAGATCGCTCCTCTCCCTAAGACCCGAAAACTTGTAATCACTTCGTTTAGAAATGCTGAGATTGCAGGAGAAGCAGTTGTAAAGACTTTTTCAAGCGGGGTCACTCCATCAGCCTGTGAGATCCTTGACCGTGTATCCCTGCAGGTGCTTAAGCGCTACGATCCTAAACTCGTGCTCCCTTCTGAGGGCGATGTTATCCTTTTCGAGGTTGACGGCACTGAAAACTCAGCGCGTGAGGCTGCAGAGCAGATAATAGAAGTCTGTTCTCCACTTGCCATCTCCATAAAGCTTGCTGAAAGCGAAAAGGAAATGGCAGACATCTGGGCAGCCAGAAAGCTTGTCGGAGCTGCTGTTTCCCGCCTTGACCCCACGAAAAGCAGGATTTATGTCGGAGAAGACGTCGGGGTCCCCATAAAGAAGATCCCGGAGCTGCTCAGAAAGGCACAGGAGATCTCCGAGAAATTCAACCTGCCTGCTATGAAGTACGGGCACATCGGAGACGGAAACCTTCACCTTGCCCTTTTCATTGACGTCCTGAATGAAGACGAATGGGACCGCCTTAAACGTGCCGCAGACCTTGTCCACAGGACTGCAATCGAACTTGGGGGCACGGTCAGTTCCGAGCACGGCGTGGGTGCAGCAAGGGCTGAATACATGGAAGCTCAGTGGGGCCCTGCTATTGAAGTAATGCGTGCAATCAAGAAAGCCCTTGACCCGAAGGGAATTCTGAACCCGGGCAAACTGGGGCTGTGAAAATCATGAAAAACGAAGTAAGAAAGGACGAAGTAAAAAAAGAAACTAGGAGGGCAGAGATATTGAAAGGAAATGAGACCTGCGAGAAAAAAGGCAAAGAGCTGCCCTTTGAAATTGACCGCCGTTCTGTTTATAAATGCGTGCAGTGCGGGACCTGCCGTTCAGTCTGCCCTGTCTTTGATGTGGTTGGCTGGGAATCTGCCAATACGCGCGGAAGAATGCTTATCATTAAAAGCCTGCTTGAGGGAAAGCCGCCTTCAGAAGATGTCCTCTCAAGCCTGGCTTCCTGCACGACCTGCGGGATATGCGCAGCCAAATGCCCTGCTGGAGCAAACCCTCCTGAAGTAGTGGAAGCTGCCCGTGCCCAGCTGGTAAAATGCGGTGTGACAACCGAAGCCCAGGAAAAACTGAAGGCTGCAATTACTACCAGGGGTAACTCCTTTGGGGAAACAAGAAGCCGCCTGCACTGGCTTTCTGATAATGAACGTTCAAAACTCCCGGAGAAGGCTGATTATGTCTACTTTGTGGGATGTTTCGATTCCTATCGCTATCCTGAATTTGCAAAAAAGACCTTTGAGGTCTTGCAGCACTTTGGGGTAACCCTCCTGCCGGATGAGCAGTGCTGTGCTTCTCCCCTCCTCAGGACTGGTTTCAGGGAAGATGCGGCAAAGATCATGGAGCATAACCTTGAGCAGATCCGGAAAGTGGGAGCTCATACCATTATCACGGGTTGTGCCGGCTGTTATACCACTCTCAAGAACAACTATCCCGAAGAGCTCAGGGTCATCAGTCTCCCAGAGTTCCTTGCCGAGCACCTTGAAGAGCTGAACCTGAAGCGCCTTGACCTTACAGTCACCTACCACGACCCCTGCCACCTGGGCAGGCACAATAAGATCTATGACGCCCCGAGAAAAGTTATTCAGGCTATCTGTACCCTCAAAGAGATGAAAAACATCAAAGAAAACTCCCGCTGCTGCGGCGGTGGGGGCGGAGTAAGGATTGGATATCCAGATATCTCCCTTGAGCTTGCAAAAAAGCGTATTGAAGACGTGCCAGAAGGCGTGGACTACCTCGTCACCTCCTGCCCTCTCTGCGTGAGGAACCTTAGAGATGCAGGCAGAGATATCGAGATTATTGATATTGTAGAACTCGTGGCAATGGCAATGGAATGAATCTTAAGATAGGCTTTTTATCAGGCGACTTAATGTCGCCTTAAGAATTTTATCTCCATTTAGTAATTACTTAGACACTAATTTTTACTTCTCGCACCTTTTACTTTGTGTCAATATTGATGAAAATTTTCTCGACTTTTTATATCGTTTCTGATGTTCACATTTGCCAGATGATTTAAGCTCTTTGCTTAGTTTTTCCTGAAGGTATTTTGGAGTAGTCAAATTCAGTGCTTCGCTAATTTTCATTTCCTCATTACAGAGACTTTTCGATATCTTTATATGTGAAGAAAATGCCTCATTATGCCTTTTTTCACAAATAAGCTCGGAAATGACTCTAAAATTGAATTAAATTCAAAATACTGTATTGATTCTGTATTACAACCTCTTACATCTCATGTAACCCTCAAGATCAATGGTTCACTTACAAGTGAAGACGTTATGCGTACTGTTGTTAGTTTGGCAGTCGATAGGAATTCAGTCCATTCTGTCTCAAAACAGTATACTGCTGTTGCTTGTGAAACATCTTTACGCTACCATCTTAAGAAACTAAACATGGATGAATTGATCAGATCCAATGAAAATATTCTTCTTCAAAATCCTCTAAAAAATCTCAAAACAGGTAAAGGCTATGAATTTGCCGTTGATCTCATCAACGATCCTTATTATGGGAAAACAGACTCATCTAACGAGAAATATGTAATCCGTGGCCAGGCTAAAAAATCAACAAACTCTTTTTACTCATATATGTCCCTTTACATCACTAACAAGAATGAACGGTTTACTGTATCTGTTCTTCCTGTAGAAAAAGACAAAACAATGGTCGAATACCTTTCTTATTTTATTGATCTCATCAATAAAATGAATTTTAAAATCAAGATTCTCTGCCTTGGTAGAGAGTTCTATTCCGTAGACTTGTTTGAATTTTTGCAAAATAATGGTGTTCCTCACATAGTTCCCGTTGTTAAGAGAGGAGAGAAAATGAAGCAGCTTTTGAATGGAAATAAGGCTCGGACTGCACAATATGTCATGAAGAGCTCAAGGAAAATGATTCTTTTGGACATTATTATTGATGTCAAGTATTTGAAAGGAAAAAGAGATAAAAAGGGATGTTAGAACCTTGGTTTTGTTGTTTTTGGAGACAAGTGGTCTCCAAGAAAGGTCAGTACAGTTTACAGAAGAAGGTTTGCTATTGAATCGTCATACAGGATGAGGAATGTAGTCAAACCAAAGACATCATCTAAAAACGCAACTATCAGGTACTTTTATGCGCTTATATCTTTCCTATTAAAAAATATATGGCTGTACCTTCAGAAAAAACACTTTACAATTGTCAAGAGAGGACCTCAAGTTATAGACGAGGATAAATTCAGATTTGAAGTATTTATACGTCTCATTGAGGAATGGCTTAGACGAACGTTAAGAGTCATAAAAGAAGTGAAGTGTCTGAGATAAATGAAGGTAGTAAAAGCGGTGGAAAGATTTTAGCGAACTACTGAAATTGATCTTGTGATGCTATTTCAAGAAATCTAAATGGCTTTTTACTGCTACATTTTTGAGACGCATATTCCTCAAACTCTTTAATAAGTTATATAATCATCTTCGTATAAAAAGAAAAAGAATATATTCTAAAAATTTAATAAGGCTTATGAACATTAATTTAAAACTCTTGCAAATAGGGTGTCTGATTTTTTTTGTTCTTTTCGTTTAAGGAGGTAGAAACTATTAAAGGAGTTAAATTATCTCTAGCATTATTATGTGGGTTGATTTTTTTATTTGCTTGTGTACCAACTGCTTTGGGTTGTATGGACATTAAGCCATATTCCTGTCCTAATTCGATAAACGTGGATAATAAAGGAATAGTGACTATAGGTATTGGAACCTATGAGCATACTTATGACGAGAATAATGTCTACGATAATTCTGGAAAACCCTATCCTGTCGATAACGTGTTTGGTTCTGTTACTCTTTTACTGGAAACTAGTGATGGTTTATTAGTTGAAGGGCCAATTACGGTTTCTCCTGAAAGGTATGAATATGTTGCCGATGGTTTGGTCTTAAATTCCTGTCCAAGAGGTGACAGCTTCACAGGAGCAGGCTATTTATTGAAAATCAGGACTAAGGATCTTTCGTCGCTTTTTGTTAATCATGTCAATGAAGAAGGCTTATACCTCAGGATTAAAGCTGGAGATCTTCTAGAAAACCCTCCAAGCTATCTATTTAATACAAGGGATTCAGTTCGTTTGATATCAAACAATAAAAAATAAGGATTTATCTCAAATCTTATTTTTCTTTTTTAAGCATTATATAAAATCAAACAAGTTCCAGCTTCTTTTTTCAGCGCTTTGTGAACAGGTTTATATTTGAAAGGCTCTTATACACAGGTTTCCCATGAATCATTTATGCTAGAATCCTAATCAACTTTTATAAATGTCTTAATAAATTCTGAATTACCCTTTATTGATGTGAAAACTCCGAATTTTAATCTTTAAGAAACCTCATTACTTTATAGAATTAACGAAAAAAAGAGTGACAATCTTTTGGATATTTCTATAGGAGGGAAGGATCATGAGTTGTAAACCAATAAAGTTACGTAATGTTCCACCTGAGGTATTTAATTGCATGAAGAAAAAGCTTCAGGGAGCAGGAATTAATGTTCCGCCGGGAAACAAAGGAGAATTATCAGGATCTGGAATTGTGGCAGATTTTGAATGGGATGGCCAGTCCAATCTTACGATTACAATCACGGAAAAACCGTTTATTGTCAGCTGCGACGTCGCGGCCATGAAAATAAAACAATTCGTAAGACAGTGCCACGGTTCTTAAAGGAAATCCGGGAGCCTGATATAAGTATGGGCGAGAGAAAAATTGATACTGAAGGCTGTCAGGGCATCAAATTTAGAAATGTGACTCCAGAGATTTTTTCTTGCATGAAGAAAAAACTCCAGGCCTACGGGATCGAAACTTCACCTGGAAATTCCGGGGTACTTGAAGGCAACGGCATAGTTGCCCACTTTAACTGGGACGGCGAGGCAAATATGGTAATTGAGATCGAGGAAAGGTCTCAGGATACCTATTGCGGGCAGGTAAGTGGGAAACTCAGGGCTTTCTGGCGTGAGTGCCAGGGATTTTGAGGAAGACATGGATTTTCCTGAAAATCTGGTTTTTCGATCTCGTTTATTTGAAGCCTTCATGTTCTTGCTAAGTCCGTCACTTTCGCTGTTTTTCTTTTCTCCTTATCAGACACTTATGAGCGTTTCCCACAAGGTCGAGTCTTCCTGCCTTTTCCAAAGCCTCATACACAAGCTCGTAATTTGCGGGGCTCCTGTAATGCATAAGGGCTCTTTGCATTGCTTTTTCTTTTTTGCCCCTTGCAACGTATACTTTTTTGCCTGTAAACGGGTCAAGTCCTGTGTAATACATGCAGGTCGATACTGTCATGGGGGTTGGAGTGAAGTCCTGAACCTGCTCGGTATAGCCTCCATGGTCCCGCACATACTCTGCCATTTCGATCATATCTTTAAGAGTGCAGCCAGGGTGGCCCGACATCAGGTAGTTTACAATATACTGTTCCTTGCCGCATTTTTTGTTAAAGGCAGCAAACCTGTCTGCAAATTTCTCATAAACTTCCTTTCCTGGCTTGGACATTGCATCGGTTACTCGCCTTGAGAAGTGTTCAGGTGCAATTCGAAGCTGCCCGCTGATATGGTGGGCACATAGTTCTTCGAGGTATTCCTCGTCCTCAAGGGCAAGGTCGTAGCGCACTCCGTAACCTGTAAAGACCTGCCTGACACTTGGAAGTTCGCGCAGGCGCTTCATCAATTCGAGCAGTTTTTTATGGCTCGTATCAAGGGCAGGGCATACGCGGGGGTAGAGGCAGGCTTTGTCCAGACAGGCTCCCTTCTTTTCCCAGGATCTGCACTCCATGCCGTACATATTTGCAGTGGGGCCTCCGACTCCATTAATTATGCCTTTGAAGTCCGGCTTTTCTGTAAGCTTTTTTGCCTCCCGCAGGATGGACTCAATGCTGCGGCTTGCGATCATGCGCCCCTGGTGCTGGGTAATGGCGCAAAAAGCACAGCCGCCGAAACAGCCCCTGTGTGTTGTCAGGGAGAATTTTACCATCTCAAGGGCAGGAATGGGCTCGGTATAAGAAGGGTGGGCTTCGCCGGTATACGGCAGCTCATATACGTGGTCAAGTTCCGCGTCTGTCAGGGGCCGCATTGGCCTGTTCTGCACAATAACGGTTTTCGGGTGAGGCTGGACAATTCCTTTTCCGGTGACCGGGTTCTGTTCCAGGAAGTATATGCGAAAAGCCTTTGCAAATGCCGCCTTATCCTGAGAAACCTCGAAGAACGAAGGGATTTCGATATATTCCCTGAAAAATCTGGCTGCTTCCTCAGTTTCATCCTCAGCTGTGTCCTTAGCTATGTCTTTGGCTGTATCCTTAGCTATGCCCTTAGCTATTCCTTTTTCTTTGAGATCTTTCCAGGCTTTGACTTCCATTTTCCAGACAGTGCCGGGGATGTCTCTGATCACCCGGATATCCTCTCCTGCTTGAAGACGTTTTGCAATTTCTACAATCTGGAGTTCTCCCATGCCGTAGACAACAAGGTCTGCAGGGGCGTCGGCAAGAATCGCCTGTCTTACTTTGTCCGAAAGATAATCGTAATGAGCAAAGCGCCTCAGGGAAGCTTCAATTCCTCCGAGCACTATTGGAGCCTCGGGGAAAGCTTCTTTTATTCTGTTTGAATAAATTATCGCGGCGCGGTTAGGTCGAAGCCCTGTTTTGCTTCCGGGGGAATATGCGTCCTTATCTCGCGGCTTAAGGCCCGGAGTCAGGTTGCTGACCATTGAGTCCGTGTTTCCTGCGCTTACGGAAAAAAAGAGCCTGGGTTTTCCAAGTTTTCTGAAGTCTTCAGGGCTGTCCCAGCGCGGCTGGGCAATTATTCCTACCCTGAAGCCGGCATCTTCAAGGCCCCTTCCTATTATTGCAGTCCCGAAACTGGAGTGGTCCACATAGGCGTCTCCGGT
>CAYSWX010000038.1:6483-25172 GCA_964434965.1 uncultured Methanosarcinales archaeon | reverse complement strand
CTGGTTCAGGAAGCCCTGAAAATTGCAAAGGAGAAGTATGGTGCAGAGACAGAATACTTCTCTTCGAAAGGAAAAAAGTTAAACTTCTGTATCCACTGCGATTTCTGTATTAGAAAAAAGGAAGGCTGCATCCATAAGGACGATATTGCGGCTGAACTATACGACAAAATGATATGGGCAGATGCCTGGATTATAGGTACTCCTGTGTATCAGGGAACGGTAAGCGCCCAGACAAAAACGATAATGGACCGCTGCAGAGCTGTCGTTGCAAAAGAGCCTAAAGTCTTTTTGAATAAGGTCGGGATGGGAATTGCGGATGGAGGAGACCGCATAGGCGGGCAGGAACCTGCCATTCAGACAATTCTGAACTTTTATGTGATTAATGAAATGATCCCTGTTGGAGGGGGGTCCTTTGGGGCAAACCTGGGAGGGACCTTCTGGTCAAAGGATAAAGGGGCAGAAGGGGTTTCAGAGGATTCGGAAGGTATGCGGAGCCTTAGAAGAACCCTTAAGAAGCTTATTCAGACCACCCAGCTCGTGAAGAGAGCTGCCTTAGAGGAGCCTGCTCCTGCACCTGAAACTCTAAATGAAGAGGCAAATAAGAAGTAAAAGTGAAGAGGCAAATAAGAAGTAAATCTGTAAGGCTGGATCAGGGGTTAGAGATTCAGAAATCCTATCAGGATCAAATAATCAGGATAATAAGTCATCAGAGTTTAGATTGAAACCTAGGAAGGTGTTATCTTGGTAGAATCGTTAGGAAAACAAGTTAAACGCATAGCTTGGGGAATTACAGGTTCTGGAGACCAGATGATTGAAACTTACAGCATTCTGGTGGACATTAAGAACAGAACAGGTGTTGAGGCAATGGTTTTCCTGTCCAAAGAAGGGGAAACTGTAATGAAATGGTATCATCTGTGGGACAAAATTCAGAATGATTTCCCTAACTTCAAAGTGGATGCAGGCCCCAACTCCCCATTCATTGCAGGCCCGCTACAGATGGGATACTATGATTTCCTGCTCATAGCCCCGGCAACTGCCAACACTGTGGCAAAGATCGTGTACGGGATTGCAGATACCCTTGTTACTAATGCGGTTTCTCAGACTGCAAAAGGAAAAACGCCTATTTTCATGCTGCCTGTAGACCAGAAAAGAGGAACTGTTAAAACCGCTGCGCCAAGCGGCAGGGAATTTGAGCTAAGTATGCGCGAAGTAGATGTTACAAACTCGGAAAAACTTGCGCAAATGGAAAACATAACCGTACTTGCAAGTCCCTATGAGATATATGATATATTCGGACTTGAACGGCCTACTGAAGATATAACCCTGAAAATTAAAGAACAAAAGAAACGCAAAGCAAAGAAGGAAACCTGAAATTAAAGACTTCTAAAACCCGGGAAATCTGAAAAATAAGGGGGTAAAAGGTATGAAAAGCGCATATCAGAATACAGTAGAGGAAGTAAGGAATCTTAAAGGAATTGAAGAAGCTCTGGCTCTTGCGATTAAGAGAGAAATAGAAGCAAGGGACTTCTATATGCAGCAGGCTGCCCTGATGGAAAATCCAAAATTTAAGGAACTTTATGAATATCTAGCAGGCGAAGAAGTAAAGCATCTTGGTTATCTCGAAGAATACCGTGACAAAAAAGAACTGCCTGCATTCATTATGGAAGGCGCCAGTGGGCAGTCTTTCAGCCCTGAGTTCGATCCAGCCCGGACAAAAATGGGAGAAATCACTCTTGGAGATGCAGGCATTCTGCTTGCAGCCATGAGGCATGAGAGAAAAAGTGAGGATTATTATTCCGAGCTGGCAAAAAGAGCCGAAGATGAAGACCTGAGAAATTTCTTCCATACGCTGTCAGGGTATGAAAGAAGCCATTACGAGCTTATTGACAGCTACCTTGAAGACATCACCAGGTTCCGAATGCAGACCTGAAAAATACAGAGGGAAGGATATGGAAACTGAAAAAATAGGCGGAGCCGTTGAACTTGCCAGAGGAGTTTACTGGGTAGGGGCAATTGACTGGAACGGCAGGGACTTTCATGGGTTTACCACTCCGGATGGAACAACCTACAACTCCTACCTCATTACAGGAGAAAAAACTGCTCTCATTGATACGGTAAAGGCTCCCTTTGCAGGAGAGATGCTGGGGCGTATAAGGCAGATTATTGATCCTTCAAAGCTCGACTATATCATAGTAAACCACATGGAACTTGACCATGCAGGTTCCCTGGCAGAGCTTAAGAAAGAAACCGATGCAAAGATCTTCATTACAAGAAAGGGGGTCGATATCCTCAACGGCTACTTCAAAGATTCTGGCAGTGAGAACTGGGACCTTGAGATTGTAAAAACAGGTGACGAACTGGACCTTGGAGGCAAGACCCTGATGTTCCTCGAAGCTACAATGCTGCACTGGCCCGACAGCATGGAAACCTTTCTGAAAGAAGATAGGATCCTTTTCTCAAACGATGGTTTCGGGCAGCATGTGGCTACCTCAAAGAGGTATGATTTCGAAGCAGGGGATGTCATCCCTGATGCTGCCGAGTATTATGCAAACATACTGATGCCCTTTCATATTCCTGTCCTTCGCTTTCTGGAATTGCTGGACAAACTGGGAATAGAGCCTCTGCAGATAGCTCCTTCCCACGGGATCATATGGAAGCAGGACCTCAAAAAAGTCCTTGATGCATACAGAGCATGGGCTAACGGGGAAGTAAAGGAAAAAGTGCTTGTCATATACGACACAATGTGGAACAGCACGGAAATAATGGCAAATGAGATTGCTGAAGCTGTCCGTGCCAATGGAGTTGAGGTAAAGCTTCTTAATCTCCAGAAAAACAGCCGGAGCCATATAATGAAAGAGATGCTCGATGCAGCCGCCTTTGCCGTGGGCTCACCAACCCTGAACAACGGGCTCTTTCCAACAGTTGGGGATTTCCTTGTATACCTAAAAGGACTGCGCCCCCAGAAGAAAAAAGCTATGGCATTTGGGTCATACGGCTGGGGAGGAGGAGCGGTAAAAGCAATCGAACAGGAATTAAAAAACGCAGGAATAGAAGTGCTTGAACCCGGCCTTCAGGTCCGGTACAGACCATATGACAGAGAACTGGAGAGATGCAGAAAACTTGGAGAACAGCTTGCAGAAGTCGCAAAAAGGAGATAACTCCAGAACCGCAACTGAGCGATTAAGGATTTCTCAAATTTACTTTTTTTTCAATTCATTAACCAGTATCAGAAGAATACAAATTAAGAAGAGTACTGATTATATTCTCAGGGCATATACTCTCAGAGTTTAATGATCCTGTTTTTTTCCAGAAACTCTGCAAGCTTTACAATCTCTTCAAGCTCAAGGTTGAGTTCTTCACCTTTAAGGGATGCCTTAAAAAGTTCTCTTTTTGCAGGAATCTCAGCAACGACATTCACGCAATTGACAGAAGCCAGCATCTCTTCCCTTATGTCCGGCTCTACCTTATTAAGCACAAAATAAACTCCACACCCACATTGTGCACCAAACTCATCGAACTTATTTGAAAGTTTGAGGGACTCATAAGAGGGATCAATAACTACAAGGATGATGTCAAAGTCCTTATCGACACCGCGCCCGAAATGTTCAGTGCCGGCTTCGGTATCCACGATTACGATATCGTTTTGCCCGAGGTCAAGATTTTCAAGAAACTCCCTTGTAAGTACCCCCATTGGACAGGCACATCCCTCTCCATAATCATGGATCTTGCCGACAACCATGAGCTTTAGATTTCCTTTTTCTTCCACAAATTCCGGCGGCAGGTCAGAAAAGCTCCACCTTTCAATGAAAAAACGGGACTGCGGGCCTGTGCTTGCCCCCATCTGAGTCAGCCCTCCCAGGGAACTGGTCTTTGGAGCAGCCCTCTGCTTTTCCTTAAACCCTTTTTTCCCTCCGAAATATCCCATAAGGTCCCGCGGAGCTTCCAATCCAAGCTGGCTGTGCAGCCCGTAATTGGACTCGTCTATGTCGAGTACAAGCACGTTTTTTGTTTTTGTCATCTGCTTTGCAAGGAGAGCTGAAATAGTACTCTTTCCGCTTCCTCCTTTCCCGCACACTGCTATTTTCATATAGAGTTCACCTGCCCCAGTAATTTATCCTGCGGGGTTAAAAGGACTTCCTTTAAGTTATTTTTTTAGGGTAAAACAAAAAATCTCTCTGAAAGATTAAAACCTGGAACCTAATATGGTAAGACAGCAGTAAGAATAGGTCAAAGAATAAGTCAGAGTTCAGAAGGAAATTAGACAAAAATAAAAGTAATAATTGGAAGTAAATTACACCTCAACACTACTTAACCGAAGTCATTTTCAGATGCTTTATATCCCGCCTCTTTTCGCGTTATGTTTTTTCTTGCGGTACAGGAAAATCCCTGCTCCTGCAGTCACAATTACCACAAAAAGCAGACTTAAATAGGGACCATTACTTCGGAAATCTCGTACCTCTGACCTGCTTCTGGTACCAAATCCTGAAGCTGGGACTGCCACCTCTTTATCAACCTTTATTCATTCTCCTTTAGCATCTGTGTACTCAATCTGGACTTTCAATGGGCTATAATTTGTTGAATTTGAAGCTCCATATACGTCTCCATCAGTGACTATTGCTGCACTGGATGCTGTTCCCAAATCCTCTGTGCCCGTAATATTGAAAGAAGCAATTGTTTAGTCTCCGTTCTCAAGATTTCCTGCGATAGTAGAAGAACTTCCTGATACCCTGTAACCTTCCTGTTGTGGGATTGATACTTTTATTGTCCCTGTTCGTTTTTCTAACGCCTTTCGATTTTTTCTATCTTACCATCCTTGAGATACAAGACTCTCGTTGCATAGTTTACAATCTCCATGTCATGGGTCACAACGATGATAGTCTTCCCTTCTTTTTTATGTAGTTTATACAGAAATTCAAGGATATAGCCACCAGTCTTACTATCCAGATTTCCTGTAGGCTCGTCTGCCAGGATTATAGGAGGGTTCACAGCAAGAGAACGTGCTATAGCAACTCTTTGTTTCTGCCCGCCAGACAGTTGAGATGGAAAGTTTTGTTTCTTGTCTGACAGCCCCACTATTTCAAGCAGGTAATCAACTTTTTTCCGGGCATTTTGCATATTCTCTTCCTGGAATTCAAGAGGAAGAAGTACGTTTTCCCAGGTATTCAGGGTGGGAATAAGGTTGAAACTCTGAAAAATGAAGCCTACCATCTGCCCTCGGATTCTGGCAAGCTCTGATTCGTCAAGTTCTGAGACATCAATTGAGTTAAGAAGAACCGTGCCTTTTGAAGGCAAGTCCAGGCAGCCGAGTAGATTCATAAGTGTACTTTTCCCGCTCCCGCTCGGGCCAAGGATCACCAGGAACTCCCCTTTATAGATCTCCAGATTTATCCCCCTGAGGGCTGCAAACTCAATTTCTCCCATCGGGTAGATTTTCCAGACATCAATCAGCTTGAGAAGAGGGACTTCTCCGTATTCTGAGATCTTTGTTGCACTCGAATTTTTAGCAGAGTTACTGACTGAATTGCTTTGTGGATTGTTTACCTGCCCCTTCCCGGAATTATTCCCCTCGGAACTATAATTTGATTCTGTGTAGAAATCCACCACTTTCTCAAACGAATTCACAATTTTTGAGAAATTCAGCTTCTCTTTAAGTGTCTCTATTGCTTCAGCAATTGCCATGCATAACCTCTAACGAGAGCCTGTTCAGCCTTTTCGAGATCTTATGTACTAAGGGCACGCAAGATAATGAAGGTACTTCGATCTCAGGGAAAATTTCTAAAGCTATATTATCGTCTGGACAATAAAGGCTATCGAAACCCACCTTACCTCGATAATCCTCTTTCTCCATGGCCCATCCTGCAAAAAGTATTCAAGATGATATAGAAAAACTGCAGCGCTATTCCGAGAATAGCGGAGTTGAAAGTTAAACAGGAACTTTTCCACTATGATCATAATGCATATATAATGTGTTAACTTCGACTATAAGAACTGAAATCCCACTATTTAGTGAAATTCATTGATTCATGTATTTATCCAAAAGTCAGATCACGAATATACCTCGAGTCAGGTACTATGAATTACAATTAATAGAGAGAAGAGAAAAAACACAGAAGGGAAAGAAAAAATGAAACTCCTTTTGATAGCCGATATTCATGCAAACTATGAAGCCCTCCAGACTGTTCTGGAAATCCCTCATGATAGAGCTCTCTGTCTCGGAGATATTGTTGATTATGGACCTGACCCGGATAAATGCATTGATCTTCTGCGTAAGAAGGAAATCCCGGCCATAAGAGGAAACCATGATAACGCTGTAGCCTTTAAGGTGGACCGGCAGTGCGGACATACATACAGACATCTCTCAGTTGCGACCAGAGAATACACCTAGAAAGTCCTTGACACATTAAGAATAGAATATCTGCAGAAGCTTCCTCTCCTGATCAAAGAAGAAATCGACGGGAAAAGACTCTACCTTACCCACGCAAGCCCACGCTCCATGTTCGAGTACATAAAACCCGAAACCTCAGATGAAGAAATTTGGAGTATGATAAATGAGGCAATGGAGCCAATAGAATCAGAGTTTCTGATAATAGGGCATTCTCACATCCCCGTGAACAGAAAACTCGGGGATCTGACAATTATAAATCCGGGTTCAGTGGGGCAGCCAAGGGATGGAGACGCCAGGGCAAGTTGTGCAGTACTTGATACAGAGAGTGGAGAAGTCGAATTTATTCGAATCGAGTACGATATCGACACCGTCTGCGCAAAGATCAAAGAAGGAATGCCCTACGCACAGGAACTTATAGCTGTTCTCAGGAGGGGATATTGATATTAAAAGTAAAGAATACCTGCTGTTCTTTTGAACTCAGGCGCCTCTTTTAACATTGGTATTATATTCGACTGAAATAAAGATTTTATTGCGCCCGGTTATCAATTACAAGAAGTTTTTTGTACTTTCCACCCGAGCAAATCGATTAAAGCGATTTCTGGTAAAACTTGTAGATCTTTTTAGAGTTTATTATTTGGTTTCTTAATTATATTTCTATATATATTATATCCCCCAGGTAATAATTTTCTGTTGATACCGTTTACGAATACATTTGAACTTATTTCCATCTGTCGTGTAGCTTCGGCATATAAAATGTAGACGGAACTTACCAATAAAATAATTTTTTAAGAATAAATCTAAATTGCGCTATAATTGGCAAAATGACATCTACAATTTATCTGTCGAGGGGAAACGAATCGAAGAATATGTTAAAATTAAACCAAACTGAGCAAAAGCCGGGAGTGTATGATAAGTGGGAAAACAAACATTTAATAGAACACAGGGGATACTGGTAATTTTGCTGGCTCTCTTTTTTGTAATGCCATTGACAGCTGTTATAGTAAGCGAAGCAAGCGAAGATACACCAGATGGAGTAACACCAACAGAAAAAACGACGTCTAAAGATAACAATGCTAGTGTTGGAAGAGTTGCAGTTAACCCATCGGGAACAAAAGCTTATGTGACAGACTTCTACAACAATAGTGTCTCGGTAATTGATACGGCTACAAACACTGTAATAGATACCGTGTCCGTAGGAAGTAATCCTTTGGGAGTTGCAGTCAGCCCTGGCAGGTCAAATACCAGCGTGACACAACCGCCAGCTGGACCAGAGGCAAACATGACACAGCCACCAACTGGACCAGATAAAAATATGACACAACCACTAATGGCATACGTGACAAACTACGGCGACAATACTGTTTCTGTAATTGATACAGCCACAAACACAGTGGTAGCCACAATACCTGTGGGAACACGTCCTGTAGGAGTTGCAGTCAGTCAGTGCAGATTAAATACCAGCATGATGCAGCCACCAGCTGGACCAGAGGCCAATATGACACAACCGCCAGCTGGACCAGAGGCAAACATGACACAGCCACCAATGGTATATGTGACAAACAGTGGTGATAATACTGTTTCTGTAATTGATACGGCCACAAACACAGTGGTAGCCACAATACCTGTAGGAACAGTTCCTAAGGGAGTTGCAGTCAGCCAGTGCAGATTAAATACCAGCATGACGCAGCCGCTAGCAGAACCAGAGGCCAATATGACACAACCGCCAGAGGCAAACATGACACAGCCGCCAATGGCATATGTGACAAACAGTGGCGATAATACTGTTTCTGTAATTGATACAGCCACAAACATAGTGGTAGCCACAATACCTGTAGGAACACGTCCTGTAGGAGTTGCAGTCAGCCCGGCCAAACCGGATACAAACATGACACAACCGCCAGCTGGACCAGAGGCAAACATGACACAGCCACCAATGGCATATGTGACAAACAGTGGCGATAATACTGTTTCTGTAATTGATACAGCCACATACACAGTAGTAGCCACAATACCTGTAGGAACACATCCTGTAGGAGTTGCAGTCAGCCCGGCCAAACCGGATACAAACGTGACACAGCCGCCAGCAGAACCAGAGGCAAATATGACACAACCGCCGGCAGGACCAGCTCCCAATATGACACAACCGTCAAAGGCGTATGTGACAAACTACGGCAACAGCACTGTTTCTGTAATTGATATGACCACAAACACAGTGGTAGCTACAATACCTGTAGGACTCAATCCTGCAGGAGTTGTAGTCAGCCCAGACGGGATAAAGGCATATGTGGCGAAAGGAGACGGAACTCTTGATATAATTGATACAGCGACAGATACTGTATTACAGCCACAGTGAAAGTAGAACAAAAATCCTGCTGCACCTGGCCGGATTATAGGTTCTGTTACAGTACAACCGGCCCTTGCTGTTGCAGACTTCGTTACCATAGGATATATGAAGCTGCCTGCAAAGCAGGCAACTTTTAAATTTTCACAATATTTACACTCAGAATAGTTTGGATTTTTTCGGAGCGGTAAACAGGTGCTTCCTGGTTAATTGGTGGATATTATTCCGAAATGCCTGCAAATGGTGTCTCGTGTTCTTTTTTCACCTGCAGCACAAGGCTTGAACCCGATGGAGTACAGTATAGAAAAGAACTCAATAACCTTGCTTGGAGTTCTAATACCGAAATATCAACCACTTAGTATGGGGCTACCGTACCCTTTCATAAGAAATCAGAGTAATAGTGAAGACAGCAGAAAATATTATGGTTTAGGAAATCTCGTATTCCCGGAGCTTTAACTTGAAAATTCATAAGCTAAGATTTATAACTTAACAAATTATCAACGATTATCTAAGTTTAAGAAGCCTTCAACATCTGTGTTTAGAACATCAAGTAATGGATTTCTCCATATACAGAGAATTAAATTTTCGTGCCTCAGAACTCATAGGGCTCATCATGAAATCAGCCAGATTTTTCATCACAGGCACGTATTTGAAATTAGAAAAATATTTTAAGGGAATTGTTCATTCCCAGATAAATGTTCTTCAGTACTCTCCGCGGAGCTCAGCCTGAATCTCTTCTGCAATCTTGCGGGCAGCTTCTTTAGGAGACTCTGCTTTATAGATGCTCCTGCCCACAATCACCCAGTCTGCCCCTGCAGCAATTACATCAGCAGCTTTTCCACCCTGAGCGCCTACGCCTGGAGAGATTATAGTAAGTTTATCTCCGATAATTTTCCTGATCTTCTTTACCCTTTCCGGGCGCGTGGCTGGGGCAACAAGCCCGAAGGCTCCGGCTTCAAGCGCCATCTTTGCAATCGCCTCTGCTGCTGGCTGCATGAACTCGGCTCCACCCGGGTGGCTCATTTCGCTCACAACGAAGACGTCCTTTCTATATTCGGAAGCAACTTCAATGCAGACATCAAGGCTGTCTCTGCCTGTGAAGCCCTGAACAATAACTGCCTCAGCTCCTGCTTCAAACACCTGGTCACAGATAAGACGGTTGGTGTTCGGGATATCGGCAACCTTGAAGTCAGCTATAACAGGGGCAAATTCAGAAATCTCTCTTATTATGTCAAGCCCTGTTGCAAGGACCAGAGGGTAGCCTACCTTTATTGCGTCCACGAATTCCCAGACGTCTTCTGCAATCTTCAGCGCTTCTTCCCGGTCAGTTACGTCCAGGGCAAGTATCATGCAGGTATTTCTTTCCATCAGATCACCTCTTTGAAAGGCGCGTCCTCACAGCCGAAACAATAAGTGGTAAAGTAATAGTTGAATCTGCATATACAGTTACTGATTTTGCATCCTCCCCCACCTTTCCCCAGGACCGGGCTTCATCAAGAGTCGCACCACTCAGGCCTCCGGTTTCAGGGCGGTCCATTGTTAGCTGGATTGCATATTCAAAAGAGCTGGGAGTCACAAGCATTGACTGCAATATATAGTTCTTGGGAACTCCCCCTCCAAGCAGCATTGCACCTGCACTTTCAGCCTCATAACAGATATCTATGAACTCGTGCATATCTGCAAAAGCGTCCACATGCAGAGGGTTTCCTTCCTTATAGAGCCAACCCTGGAGCCCTATTACGGAGTCCTGAATAGCAGGGCAGTAGACAGGCACCCCCATTTCGGCAGCGGTTTTCAGGATTGAGGAGTCATCGTCCAGATTTTTGCCTATTTCAGTAAGGACCTGACGAATAGAGACATTTTCCTTTGGAAGCCCTGCATAAACGCCCTGCAGAAACTCTTCAAGGTCGGTAAAGTGCTGGTCAGGGAGGTAAACATCATAGATCCTGTCAATACATTCATGCCTGAGCTGAATATCGTTTACGCAGTCTGAACCTTTATAATGGTGAAGACCGAGAGCTTCAACAGTATCATGCACCATATTGGCGCCTGTTGTAACAAGCACATCAATATATCCGTCCCGGATCAGGTCTGCAATAATAGTTCTCATGCCTGCAGGTGTCATTGCTCCTGCAAGCCCAAAAAATTTCGTAGTATTCTTGGAAGCCAGCATCTCGTAATAGATGTCTACGGCTTCAGCAAGCCTGCCTGCTCCAAATGCACAGCCACTGTACTCCCTCACAAGCTCATCTACGGTCATATTCGGGACTATTTTTGCTCCTTTAACAGGAGTCGTAAGATTTTTAGCAGAAGCTCCAGAATCCATTTTTTGTTCCTCAGAAATTACAAGATTATTACAAGATTATTGAAACATAATTTGTGTTAAAGTATGTGCTCAAGTAAATATGCAGGATATCAACGTGCATAAGCAGCATGTTATTAATAAATAAACCGGTGCTGTGATAATCGGCTTAACAGATTTGGGATTCAGTTGTCCTGCAGACAAATCTAAACTCAAAGTTAAAGATCTTAAAATATCCTGAGACTATAACATTTCCAGGATAACCATTGCTACCATTGTTTTTAACTTTGGACAACAGTTAGTATCTTCGCGCAAGGTAACTATATACTGATTTATGTGAACACCTCGGTATAAATAAACTTTCTCTTTAAGAAACTGAAAGATACCCTGCCCCACAAAAAATGCACATGAAATTCTTCGAATAGCAGGCACAAAGAAATAAAAGTACTTGAAAGCACTTTCATGTTAACTGAAAGAAACGCAAACAAAAACCTGCAGGAAAACATATTAGAGATGTATTAATAGAGATCAATAGAGTCAGAGTAATAGAGTCAGGGACAAAAATGAAGGATGAGATAATAAGATATGAAAATGCCGGCATAAGCTTCGGAAGCAAAAAAGTGATTTCTAATTTTTCTCTTAGTATCCCGAAAAGAAAAAAAATACTGATGAAAGGAAAATCAGGAACCGGCAAATCAACCCTGTTCAAAATACTTCTTGGGTTTGAAAAGATTTCAGAAGGCTCGGTTTATTACAGGGGCAAGCCCTTAAGCCCTCAGGTAGCCTGGCAGG
The DNA here is from genome assembly GCA_964434965.1 of uncultured Methanosarcinales archaeon. GTDB lineage: Archaea > Halobacteriota > Methanosarcinia > Methanosarcinales > Methanosarcinaceae > Methanosarcina. The sequence continues at coordinate 13,352 of CAYSWX010000038.1, read as the reverse complement.
TCCGAAAAGAGGTCGCCTATGTTTCTCAGGATACGGATCTGGGAGAAGGACCTGTAAAGGCCCTTCTTGAGGAAGTTCATGCTTACAGGCCCAACAGGAAAAAAATGGACCCTGAAAAGCTGCATATGTTTATGAGCGAACTCGAACTGGAAAATGATATACTCGAAAAAAACTTTGAGAACCTTTCAGGGGGAGAAAAGCAGAGAATAGGAATTTTGATAGCCTTACTGCTTGAAAGAGATATTTTCCTTCTCGATGAAGCAACCTCAGCTCTAGATTCTGAGCTTAAGAAAAAGGTTGCCGACAACTTTCTAAAACATAAAGACTGGACACTTTTCATAATATCTCACGACCGAGAATGGGAAAGGGAGGAAATGGAAATTGTGGAAATAGGAAAAAAGGATCTAATTGAAGACTAAGGATAAAAAGGATCTAATTGAAGACTATCCACGGAAAATAGAACCCATTCCAAAATGTAACTTCATTCCCTAGAATCTAAAAGGTTTGTGTCTTAAAAAGAGATATAGATAACCAAACAAGAAGAATAATAAGAATAACGGCATAAAAATAAAAAGAGGAATTATAAGATGACAAGCCCCGATATATCAATATCCTCCCTGATACTTTGCTTTTTTCTGCTTGTGATTCCTCTGGCAATCAGTTACAGGATTAAACTCCATATTTCCCGGAAAACCATAGATGCAGTTGCTAGAATGACAGTACAGCTTGTTCTGGTAGGCGTGTTTTTAACCTATGTCTTCGATCTGAACAATAGAGCTCTGAACCTGGCATGGGTTCTGGGAATGGTTATAATTGCCAGTTACACAACCATACGCAACATAGAGCTTAAAATGGAAAAACTGCTACTGCCAGTTATACTTTCCTTTATGGCAGCAAACTTAAGCGTGCTTCTGTACTTCAACGAATTCGTGCTTGACCTTGGAAACCTGCTGGAAGCCCGCTACCTGATCCCTATTGGAGGCATGATTCTTGGGAATTCACTCAGAGGCAACATTGTTGGCATGGGGGAATTTTACGAGGATATCCGCAGAAACGAAAACAGATACCTATACAACCTTTCTCTAGGGGCAAGCATGTATGAAGCCCTTATGCCTTATATTCGAAAATGCCTTCGCTCCGCACTCAGGCCTACCCTTGCCAATATTGCAACTGTAGGAGTTGTATTCCTTCCAGGTATGATGACAGGGCAGATCCTCGGAGGCGCAAGTCCTATGCTTGCAATCAAGTACCAGATCTCAATCATGATCGCGCTTTACGTATCCACATCCATGAGTACTGCCTTCAGTATATTCAGCACTATCAATACCACTTTTGACGAGTACGGACTGGTAAAAAAAGAAATATACAGAGAAAAAGGAAAGAGAAAAGAAAAAAGAGAATGAGAGAACAGGTCAAATAGGACCCGCACTGCATATCATACGTATCCTGTGATGTCCTGTCCAACTGGAGTGCTTTTTCTTATGCATTCTTCTCCGTACTGAATCATATCCCGGACTGCATTCTTCAGTATGGAAGGATAGACCTGCCCCACCTGTTCCCACACAGGTTTCCCATGGCAGAAAAACTTGAAAGTAGGAGTGCCCTGAACCCCGTATCTTTCTGCAGCCCACGGGTTTGTTTCTATATTTATTCTGCCAAAAACTGCCGAGCCTCTATATTCCCTGGCGTAATCCTCAAAGTATGGTTCCATAGCTTTGCAATATGGACAGACAGGACTGTAAAACATCACAATAACAGGCTTTTTAGAATCTTCCACCTGCTGCCCCCATGTCATATCCTCAAGTTCAATAACACTGCTTCCGTTCAACCAGCTTCCCCCTTAAGACTTAAAATAAATTAAATTCAGGAATGAATCCATTCTTAAGTTTAATGAAAATATGCGGTTTTTACGGTAAAGAATTTTTACATTTATTAATAGACTGAGAAGTCCAGCCAATTAAAAATGAGGGGGTAGAGAACAGAACTCCACCGCAGGCGATATACCAGACTTTCTCGTCAGATCTCGTTCTCTTCAGAGTTTATGGTCTCATGGAAACATGTGCTGCAGATATATTTGTCATCGAGACATGTCTCTTTGAAATCTACTTTTGGACCACCAGGTTTTGTTGTCGCTTCCCTGAATACATAGAATTTTTCATTAAACTCAATTGGTTGTCCGCACCTTGTACATACAAAAGGCGGGTTTTCAACAGAATCAATTGCACATTCAATACAGATCAGATCAGACTTCTCTCCGTGAACATCCTTAAACTGAATTGGTTTCATATCGAGACTGGTATCCACAACCAGCACATCTTCAAGCAGTTCTCGACCACAGATATTACAGTATTCTTTCATTGTGCTGCCTCCCTTCATAAGAGGAATCCTCACAAAACCCTGTTCTGAGTCTACAAAAGGTTTCAAACTCTCCGCGTTTGCACTCATTCAATTCCCCATTTTTAGCCTGTTTTCTATTAATACCGAGCCAATCCATTTACCCAGATTCTACCAGCTCAATTATTTCATACTTATATCCGAATCCTTCACCCTGCCAGATAGTGTTAGATTTCCGGATTTCAGCAGAGAAGCTTTTTCCGAGACTGAGTAAATACAAAACGGGAAGAAACATGGCAATTTTTATTGCAATGTTTTCAAAGAAATGCTGAACGCATTCAGGCAAGAAATAACCTAGAAAACAATTTCCAAAAATATGCTTCAAACCGCTTTTCAGCTCTGGTTTAAACTTTCCTATGTAAATATTTGTTTTAGAACTATATACAGTTATCCATTTTGATCAAATTAAGCGAATAATAACATAAAACAAAGAATTTTATTGCCCCTCGATCAATACATAAGAAGGGAAAAAAGATCACAAAAGGACTCGAAAAAAAATGCTTAAGCAGAGATTTGTGCTGGACACCACAGCACTTACGGATCTGCAGACAAGGGAGGTTATGGGTTACACATCCCTCTGTGAAGGGATGAAAGCAATACTTGACCTTATAGCCGAGGCTCGCCTGCATTTCGGGATCAGCTGTTACGTTCCCTATCCATCGGTGTACAAGGAGATGTACGAATTTGCAAGCCGTAACGGCTGTGATAGGGAAGTAGTGGCAAAGATAGATACCTGGCTTGTAAAAAAGTCTCCTGACCGCTATAGAGTGGATGTAACTTCACAGATCTTCCACGAATACGTATCTTACATGAGAGAGAGGATTAACCGCGGTATGGGAGTTGCAGAGGATGCAATATGGGAAGCGGCAACCGAATGCCTCTTTATGGAAAATCCGCAAAATAAGAAAAAAGAGTACAGAGAAGAGGTTGAAAGAGAGGTTATTGGGGGAATAATCGGCAAATTCAGAAACAAGTACAGGGCAGCTCTAAGATATGGGATTCTTGACAGTGCACCAGATATTGACGTCCTTATCCTTGCCAAAGAACTTGATGCCGCTGTTATTGCAAGTGACTACGGAATTGAAAAATGGGCAGAGCAGCTTGGGGTCCGCTTCGTGCCTGCAAATACCTTCCCTATGATGATAAAAGAATATCTAAAACATGGCCCGGAAGGTAGAAAAGAACAGGAGGATAAGGATAAAAAGAGTCATTCAGAAGAAGTAGACTTCATTTAACGGAATCCAGCAGGATCAGCCAGGCACTGATGAGTTTAGGTCTGAATATTCGGTTAAAGTATTAGCCAGAGGAGCTTTATCGATATATCTGTCGATCTTCACGTACAATAAATCAAATCATTATCTATTGCGTCCTTAAGGGCAATCTGGGGGGAAAGTGTTTGAGAAATATTGTTATAGAAGAGTTGAAAACTTCAGAAGTTTACCGACAAAAGGTGGAAGTTGTTGAAAGAAAAGGGCTCGGTCACCCGGACTATATCTGCGACTCAATAATGGAACAGATTTCCGTAAACCTCAGCCAGAAATACCTTGAGACCTTCGGGACCATTCTGCACCATAATATAGACAAAGGCATGCTTGTTGCAGGGGAAGTAGAAGGAAAATTCGGAGGGGGAAGGGTTGTAAGCCCTATGCGGCTGATAATCGGAGATAGAGCAACCTTCGAATACGAGGGAATTGAGATAGATGTTTCCGGGCTTGCAGTTGATACGGCAAAAGAATGGCTCTCAGAAAAACTCCGTTTTGTAGACCCTGAGAATCTCATTTACCAGGTGGAACTTAAAAGGGGTTCTGCAGAACTCACGGATATATTTAGCAGGGGAGGGAAGGTGCTCGGGGCAAATGATACATCCGCAGCAGTCGGATATGCGCCTCTAAGCCCTACAGAAAGGCTTGTCCTCGAGACCGAGGGCTACCTTAACTCTAAAGGTTTCAAGAAAGAATATCCGGAGTCAGGAGAAGACATAAAGGTCATGGGACTCCGGCATAAAGAGGATGTGCACCTGACGGTTGCTGCGCCTCTTGTGGACAGGTATGTTGAATCCGAAGAGGACTATTTTAAAAAGAAGATAGAACTGCACGACAGAATAGAAGAGTTTACTGCCGGGTTCGCAGAAAAAGAAAGAGCTGAGTTTGAAGCCTGCATTTGTGCAAGACCAACTGCCTCTCTTAACACCCTGGACATGCCGGGAAGGGGAATGGAAGGAATCTACACAACAGTTACCGGAACCTCTGCAGAAGATGCCGACTGCGGAGAGGTGGGACGCGGAAACCGTGTTAATGGGATAATTCCTTTAAACCGCCCTGTCAGCAGTGAAGCTGCAGCAGGGAAAAACCCTGTCAGCCACATAGGAAAAATCTATAATCTCCTCTCCCACAGGATAGCAGCTGAGATTTACAGAGAAGTCCCTGATGTCTCAGAGGTGTATGTGTGGCTCCTGAGTGAAATCGGAACTCCTATTGACCAGCCTCAGATTGCAACTGCCCAGCTGATCATGAAAAAAGGTACCGCGGATGACGTTGAAAAAGAGGCAGCAGAAGTTATAGAAAGAGAACTTGAAAATATCCATTCCTTTTCAATGGAACTTGCAGCCGGAAGAAAACCTGTATGCTGAATGAGTAACTCTGCAGAAAAGGTATTCTGTCAAATTGAGTACTCAAAAAGGCACCGAAACCATAGACATCGAGACTACACCCTACCGAAATTCAACAGGTTTGGTCCTGAAATATCCGAAAAACCAAAAATGGTTTGTTAAAATTGGTTTGTTAATCTATTCAGGATCTACCTGTTTACAATTCTGTATCAGACAGGATAGAGGCAATAATCGGACCAGCAAGATAGAGTTTTTTAAATTTATACAGTTCATGCCCCGGCAATGAAAGCTATCAGGGCAAAGAACATGGCTATTTTAAACATTTTAGAGGATTTTGTCGGGTTATTCCGCACTAGAAGCTGTATAATGGCTGCAAGAAACCCGAGGTCTGCCAGAAAGACAAGGTAAAGGTAGCGAGGTCCTAGAATTAACATGAAATAAGGGAGAGGGCTTAAAAGTACAGCAAGAAGACCTATAAGCACTGCGAGATACCCTGCCTTTTTCGCACCTACCCTGATTGGAAGAGTGTCTGCTCCTTCCTTACTATCTCCTTCCATATCCTCAATATCCTTTACAATTTCCCGGGCTGTAATTGCAAGAGCCGCCAGAAGAAATAGGACAGAAAGAACCCGAATTCCTCCAGGCCCGAAAACCGAAGCTCCAAACAAAAAGACAGAACCAGTAAGATAGCCTATGCTCAGGTTTCCTAAAAGGGGTGTGCTTTTAAGGGTTTTTGCATAGAGGACCAGGAGCAGTGAATTGAAAAGGGCAATTAACCCGCAGACTGGATTTATAGAAAATGCTAGCAAAGTACCAATGGCAAACAGAGAGTAAGAAAAATAAAGTGCCCCTTTTGCCTTTACCCGTCCGGATGGAATAGGTCTTTCGGGACGGTTGATTGAATCTATTTTGATGTCAAAGTAATCATTGATAGCATTTCCTGCACCTGAAATAAGAAACACTACAAGAAAAACGATACCTGAATCAAGAAAAGGAAAAGACCCGGTAAAATCTGAACTTAAAGACCCGGAAATAAGAATATTAAAGGCTATCAAAGTTCCGATTACAGCTGCAAAACCTGCCATCAAGCAGTTTCCGTACCTCATAAGCTCCAGATATGTTCGTATTCCGGCAGACATCAGAAGAAACAGCATTATAAAGTATTAAAATCTTGCCAAAAATGTGTCTAACGATTGTAAACAACATCTGCTGATTTAGCCATTACCCGATTATTTTTACTACAAATCACAGGGAAGAAATATATGGTATGATACTCTAGATATTTTCACAAGGCGAAGAGAGGGAGATACAAATAAAATAAGATTGGAGCGTTCATATGAAAAAGCTCTGCATGTGCGGTGAGAGTTAAGGATTTTAGCTGACTTTCAGGCAAAGTATTGCATAAGACATTACTTACCGTCTGTTTCTCTCTCAGGTAAATTCAGATCAATTGTGAACCCGAAGCACAATATCAATTTTTTAAATCTGCGGTTTGTCGGGAAAAATTTATTAAAAATAGTTTCCAAATTTTTTTCTTATGAATAATATAATAAATTGTTAATGACTTACGGGTACAGTAGAGATTTCTATTTATGGAAGTGCGGGCGGAGGCAAAAAAATGAAACCCCATTTTTTTAGATATTTAATATATATATTACTGATAATAATAATTCCGGGAATGACTCCCCATATGGCGTCTGCTGCAGATGAAATATCTGGAGATAACGGAAGTTCGGGTGCAGTAGTTTCGGATAACGACTCAGATTCAGGAGATTCAGGTTCAGGAACCGATAATTCAGTAACCGACGATTCAACAACGAATGATTCAGGAACAACGGATGATTCAAAAACTGAAGATTCAACAACG
>CAYSWX010000038.1:0-6383 GCA_964434965.1 uncultured Methanosarcinales archaeon | reverse complement strand
AACAACGAATGATTCAGGAACAACGGATGATTCAAAAACTGAAGATTCAACAACGGATGATTCAAAAACTGAAGATTCAACAACGGATGATTCAAAAACTGAAGATTCAAAAACTGAGGATTCAAAAACTGAAGATTCAAAAACTGTTCATTCGAAAACCGATGATTCAAAAACTGAGGATTCAAAAACTGAAGATTCGAAAACCGATGATTCAAAAACTGAGGATTCAAAAACAGGAAACCGCGCAGGAAGTGACAGCTCAATCTCTAATTCAGGTTCAAGTTCCATTCAGAACCCGAATTCCAGTTCAAGCTCTAATTCAGGTTTAAGCTCCAGTTCTACTCCGAATTCCAGTTCAAGCTCTAATTCAGGTTCAAGTTCAGATTCTGACTCAGGTTCCAGCAACATAGGAAGCGGTGTCTCCACTGAACCGGCAACAAATATCGCTATGAAGGAGCTTGCTACCAGAAATGTGATAAGCGGTTATCACATTAAATATGAATTTCTGGAAAACGTTACGTGCATAACGTATATTGAATATGATGCTGAAAGGACATTCAGGAAAACAACAGCAATTGTAGAAGTTCTTAAAGGCAAATCCACTCTTGTCCCAAAACTTCCTTTTGGAAAAATATACAAACATGTGAATATCTGGATAGGAGAAAACGCAGCAGGACTTCCTACTTCCCTTAAAAACGGACTAGTAGGGTTTAAGGTTGAAAAGAAATGGATTGAAAATAATAATGTCAATGAATCCCTGATAACCCTTCAATGGCATGATAAAGGCTGGAAGCCTCTTGATACGGAAAAGATAGGGGAAGATGAAAAATACGTTTATTTTGAATCAAAAACCCCTGGTTATTCCTTCTTTGCAATAACAGAGTACACTGGAGAGGAAAAAGAGGAAACTCAATTGCAGAAAACTCTGAAAACCCTGACAGGCTCGGAACAGGACAGCATAGCAAAAGAGCCTATGAAAAAGGCTAAAATGGTTCTAGCAGTTTCTCTACCGTTGTTTATGGTTATTGCAGGATATTGTGTGTTGAAGAAAAAAATCTGAAAAATTCGCTAGCATGAAAGTATGTGAGACCCTCTGCCTCACTTATTTCATGTTATTTTTTCTGCAAACCTCAAAGAAATAAAAAAGGATAGGGACCTCTTAAATTAATCCATTAACTTGAACTTATTTCTTCTTTTTTTCGTTAATAATCCAAGATAAAAATTCCCCTAAAAAAATTAAGTTTTATTTTTGGCTTAATAAGCAGTTAACGCCTTAAAAAGTCATAAGCTTTATTGAAAAGGACGTAAAATCCCCCTCTGGTGATATATTATGAAAGCTCCGCTTATACCAAAAATGGGGCTATTGAACTCACAGAGGATTCTTCATTGGCATGAAACTGACTCTTGCACTTGAATCTACAGCATTGAAACTATTAGCGTTTTTGATAAATGAAGCAAATGTACCAGAAATTAAAATTTATCCAAAATTTACAGCCCCGGAGAGGATGGCGGGATGAAAACCATACGAGGGTGGGCAAGATCTCTTTGCCATGAGGCTGTACGTAGCTAGAAAAGCATATAATAGCACGCCAGTAAATAATCAATCGATCTTAACAACACATAGATCAATATTGCTCTAAGTTGTCATATTTTTTCTTTGATGCGAATGCCAGAATATGAGTTAGGGCACTGTCCTCATATATGTATCTTCTCTCCACACCATCAAACAATCAAAGGTCAAGAAACAATTTCAGATTCAAAACGAGTGTGAAAAACAGATAGTTTGATGGAATGGACAGAAAACTTATAAGGAGTTAACTAAGAGGAATTTATGGAGTTCAAATGTGCTTTCCAAGATCACCCGAACTCCATAAAATACGCCCTAAGAGGCAGTGACTACGTTAGCTTTGCGTGTATTTAAGCTTGCCTGATTCTGCCTCCTAGGGAAGAATAACTTTAGGAGTTGAAGTAAAATGAGTAAGAACAAAATTGGAATAGGTGCAATATTTGCAGCAATGCTTCTTGTGAGTATTGCTTTCGTGCCGGCTGTGAATGCACAGGTGGAATCGTTTTCTTCATCATCAATTGATAAAGAAAAAATAGAAGTCACAAAGTTGCCTGAAATGGAATTGAAGGTTATTAACATTAATGATACTTCTAATATATTACAAGTTGGTGATATACTAATAACCTTCGAATCTAATCCTGAACACACTGAAGCAGAAATGAAAATTGAAAATCTGACAAATGATGAAATAGTTAACATTAATTATAAAGTTTCAGAAATTGATGGAAAATTTAAGACTGATGTGTATCAGGAAGAAATATTAGTTAATACGGTTACTTCGATATACAATCCTATTGAACCAGGCTCGATGAAAGAAATATTTAATGATTCTTTTGCCCAGCAAGACACTGATAATGCTGTCACTGCCACAAAATATACGTGGGATGGGGTAAAATTTGTTAAAGGATCTGGCATAAAGTATCCTCACCCGAATTATGATTCATATACTGGTGAAATTTTTGATACTTGGTATATATCTGGCACTCAACTAAAACATTATCATATTAGTGATTCCACTTCTGACTCTATAGCTGACTGTGCTCCTGCAGCAGCTGGAGCGGCAATTGGTTCTGCAATTGGTGGAGGAGCTGGTGCTGTTATTGGAGCAGTACTTGGAGTTTTATTAACTGGACCGACAAGTTCAATCCTTCTCGATGAAGAGGGATGTATTTGGGGCTGGTATGCTCATAACTGGGGGTGGCATTTAGGACTCCCAACCAATCCTTTGGTATCTAAATATGTTCCTGATTATTACAGAGTTGCCTCCTATACCTTATGGAACTATATTAGTCTGTCAAACCCATAATGTATCTTTCCTATGCAACTAATGGTGATATTATCTAATATCATCATTTAATATTTTAAATAGTTATTGTATTTCTCTTTCTTCAAAATGGACATTAATATAAAATCATTTAGAATATTAAATTTAGAGAGTGAGGTAATGTGAAAATATTTAGAGCTAAACTTGAAGAAATTATAGGAATTTTGGTTGGGGTAGTAGTTTGGTACTTTTGGGTGTTTGTAGTCATCACAATGAGTTTCGAAGTTAATTTTTATTCTCAGAATCAAATAATTACTTGGATCTTCATGGGTGTTCTTGTTCTTTTTATAATCACAGGGCATTATATCGCATCAAGTGGTGTAATTAACGAAAAAAAGAAAGTCGAAGATATTTTAGGGATAAAAAGTAATCTAATAGGTTATTTCCTATGGCTTATTTTAATGATATTTGCATACATATTGAACATTGAAGTTAGTTCAAATGCAAGTCTGGCAGGAGGTTATATTACAATATTTTTAGTTTATCTATACATGAGAAAGGGATTAACTGAAGAATATTAATTCAGGCAATTTAGCCATGACCAACTTCCTTTCTTCTCTTTATTGAGCAATTACAGGCTCTACGGGCTTTCAGGGAAAACAATACCAGCCCTTATCCTTGCCACGAGGCTGCAAATCGCTCCAAAAGCCATAATAGCAAAAATCTAAATTGGCCATATATATCAAAATGCAAATAGAGTAATCCTATAAATATATATTGTTTTTAGGAATTATACATATCTCAAAAGGAATATATGGTTTATTGATTATCGCCTATATGCATGCAAGGATGTTTTCACTCCTACAACATCTTCAAATTCAGGATCGCTGAAGCCTATGTGAACAATCACGTCGATGTTGCAGCAACAAAGGATTTGGAAGCTCTTACAGGGCTACCAAGGGCAAGGATTTCACGCATGATGTCCCATTATTCCAAGCGCAAATATCCTTATTTTAGAAGACTTCCAAAGAATAACCAGAGCTAGGGGGTAAAGTAGAATGTTTAATAAAAGGTTTGAAATAGGAATGCTAAAAAAGATAATATTCATAATATTTTTAATAGTTGTTCTTATCGGAGTATGGCTTGTGCTTGACCTCATTAAAATAGGCCCAGGATTGCCCCCCTCAGAGGGCATGCCAGGATGGTACATACCAGGAGCCTGGCAGGGGAATGAACTGGACTGTACATCACTTTTTCCGAAAATTTCTCCTTATTGTAATGCAGGAAACTATTCTGGAGAAAAATTTATAAATGTTTGGTACTTCGACGATGAATCTAAATTTTTAAAAGGAGAAAACACCCTTTATGAGTATCTGGAAGAAAACGGTAATGTATCCCTTCAAGAGCTGAATATTAATGCAGAACTTCTGGAAGTAATTGAAAAGCGTGAAGCTAAAAACTCCTGGAGCCCCGTTTATGGTCCTTACTCATTTAATGCAACTGGGTATATAAGTCCAGAAACATCAGGATATTTCCTGGTGTACAAGAATTCTTTCCTTAAAGATAGAGAAGATTATTTCATAGTTTATTATGGAATCAGGGGAATGGCAAATCTCACTGAAGAAACACCAGAACTAAAGAAATTGATTGCTGAGTCCTATTATATGGCTAACGGAGAAGGAAAAGTTGATAGCTTAAAGCTGGAGAACAAAAAAGGAAAAGGTAATTTCAGCAGTTCGCTAAAATCTTTCCTCCACTTTTAATCTGCCTCCATTTATCTAAGACACCCTACTACTGTCCTAACTCTTGACTTTCGTCTGATCCATTCCTCAATGAGAAGTATAAATCGGGTTCTTTGGAGCTTTTGCAGCCTCCAACCTGAGCAAGAATAAACAGGATGAAGGATTATGAATTTCTCAGAGATACAGATTATTGGAGAAGAGAAAACATTCAGGGGTTCAAAAAGTGGAATAACTATTGACACTTGTTCAATTCCACTCACACCTGTGACAATGTCTAATAAACCACACAAAGAAAGAACCCTCATAAAAGCCTTTGGAATAACTGCACTTGCGATTTTAATACTGGCGTGCGCAGCAGGTGCAGCTCCGTTTGCATATGTGACGAGTCGGGGAATCGACATCGGAACCGTTTTTGTAATTGACACTGCAACTGACAATCTTACAGCTGTGGTGCCTGTCGGAGGCTGGCCTAGAGATGTTGTAGTCAACCCTGTAGGAACAAAGGTATATGTGGCAACCCCAGGTCCAGCCAGCACCACTGTCTCTGTAATTGACACCGCAACAAATACAGTTAGTGCCAGGGTGGACGCAGGAAGTTATCCTATGGAAGTTGCAGTCAATCCGACAGGATCAAGGGTTTATGTGACGGATCGCGATAACACCAATATCTCTATAATTGACACAGCAACAAACACTTTAATGGAACCGATTAACGTGGGGCTGATTACTCGTAATGTTGCCATCAATCCTAATGGAAAAAAAATCTATGCTACGAACATTTTCAACAATACTACTTCTGTAATTGGCGCGATTACAAACAAAGTCACGACCACTGTGCCTGTAGGAGACAGTCCTTATGAAGTTGCAGTCAGTCCTGATGGAAATAAAGTGTATGTGACTAATTCAGGCACCAACACTGTTTCTGTGATTGATACAGCAACAAATACTGTTATAGCCAACGTGTCTGTAGGAGCCGGTCCCTGTGATGTTGCAGTTAGTCCTGATGGAAAAAAGGCATATGTGACAAACTCCGGTTCCTACAATGATCCCGGTAACACTGTTTCTATAATTGACACAGCAACTAACAATGTTACAGCCACTGTGAATGTAGGAACTACTCCTTTAGGAGTTGCAGTTACCCCAGACGGAAAAAAGGTATATGTAGCAAACGCCAGAAGCGACAATGTCTCTGTAATTGACACAACCACAAACAAAGTTACAGCTACGGTGAATGCAGGAAAATATTATATAAACTATCCTACCAAAGTTGCCATAGGGCCTCTTGCAGATTCGGATATGACTGCCCCAAGCACAGGGGCAATCTCCAATACAACTGAAGATATAAACGCTGCCGAACTCAATAATTCAAAAAAAAATAATTCTGAATCTGATAATGTTAATAGTTCAAACGGAAATGAATCGAGCAAAAATAACTCTACTCCCGGTTTTGGATTATTGGGAAGTTTGACCTGCATGTATGGAGTGCGGAAACTCAAAAAAAATAAATGATGAACCAAATGGAATCAAATTCATGCGCGAGAAGGCACGGGTATAATGCATTTCGGCAAATTTAGTGGGTATAACTATAAATTACGGCATTAAAGAAAGAAAGGAATTACAAGCCTTTTCAGAGTAACGAAGTAAAGAAGAGGCTAAAAAAGGAATAAAACTGGATAAAAAAATAAGGAAGAAATAAAAAAGACCGCCACCAGCAGAATAAACACGCAAAACGGCAGCGAGAAAAAAAATTAAATAGTTATTTTACTTTTACTGCAAGCATTCTGTCAAGAGCTTCTTTTGCTTTGACTCT
>CAYSWX010000037.1:0-27914 GCA_964434965.1 uncultured Methanosarcinales archaeon | reverse complement strand
AAAATCTGAGTCATCAGATGAAGAGTTTAGGAAGGGATTGTTTGTGAGATTTGTTCAAATTCTGTTTTAAGAGCATCAATCAAATAACAGGGGCTACTTATTTTCTTATCGCCGAGATATATTATATCTCTCTATATTAAGGAATATTTATTCTCTAATGTTTTTCTACAACCTCAATATTTGTCTATATATTGAAATATGAATTTGAATGTCAGGCCAATTCTAGTAGCTTGAAAATTTGGGTAATTATCATCTAAGAAAGGGAGTTTTGTACTTGACTCTTGCAATTGCTGCAATGCCTGCATACAATCAGAGCCATGTGATCGCAGAACTATTTCTTGATTGAAAAAATACGTTGGTAGAGTGATCGTGATGGATGATATGGGTTCAAATAACGCTGAAAAAATTATGGGAAGTAGTATGTAATTCTAAAACTAGGCATCTTTTTGTAAGGGGGTTAAGAAGCTTGCTAAGTATTGAGTCCAATAATTCATTTTTTTCAATAGAGGCATCTAATGTGAATAGTGAATTGCTTCCTGGCAGCAGTTCTCAATTTATTACTCAGGAGTATGCTTCTTGCAAAAGGGAGGTTGTTCCGCAGAAAGTTACCGTTATCCTTCCAGCCTTTAATGAGGAGGTATCTATAGGAAGCATTATCCTGCTCACGAGACAGTATGCTGACCGAATAATCGTAGTAGATGACGGCAGCTTCGATAGGACAGCCGAAGTAGCAAGGAAAGTCGGTGCCGAAGTGATTGTGCATCCCGTCAATAGGGGAAAAGGCATGGCCCTTAGGACAGGCTTTGAAGCCTCTGAGGATTCCGATGTAATTGTAACTATGGACTCGGATGGCCAGCACAATCCTGCCGATATTCCAAAACTCGTAGCCCCTATCTTCAAAGGCGAAGCTGATATGGTTAACGGCAGTAGATACTTATACGGCTTGGAAACTAACACGCCAATCTACCGTCGCATAGGTCAGACTATTCTTGACAGGTTTACAAACCTGAATTCAGGCCTCAAGATTACAGATTCCCAGAGCGGTTTTCGTGCCTTTGCCGGGTATACCAAACATATCTTCCGCTTTAACTCACATGGTATGGCAATAGAAAGTGAAATGCTATCAGATGCGGGAAAGGCTGGGTTAAGGATAAAAGAGGTGGAGATTGGGGTAAGGTACGATGTTAATGGTTCTACGGAAAATCCAATTAAGCATGGATTGACAGTTCTGTTAAAAATTCTAACCGATATGGAGTTTAACAGGCCACTGTATTATTTTACGATTCCAGGTATTGTTTTAGGAACGGGAGGAGTTTATATGGGCCTGAGTTTTCTCCGCACTTTTTATCTGGGGGGAAGTTTGAATTTCGGGCCGACAATTTTGATGATTTTGCTAACTTTAGTCGGGATGTTTATGGCATTTACGGGGATTATGTTGCATTCGATTGCAGGAATTCTCAGGGAGTCTATAAAAAATTAATATCTGTATTCATTTTTTAGAGTTAAATTAGTGTTTCAAGCAATATAGAACGCTATCAAAATAGTCTGCAACATCTCAAGAGCATAAATGTAATTATAAAAATTTCCAATGTCTGGGGGGACTTACAATGAAGAATGCACTAGTTATAGATCTCGAACACTGGTACTCTAATGAGTTTCTTACAAAATATCTTCCTTCTGAAAAAGTAAATCAAGATGTTGAAGCTGTAAAGCCAATTATTGATTTATTAGAAAAATATAATGTAAGTGCAACTTTTGCTGTCCTTGGTACTTATGCTGAAAGAAATAATGAGTTAATAAAAAAAATTTATGATAAAGGGCATGAAATTCAATCTCATGGTTGTTCGCATAAATCTCTCCATGAATTGGGGAAAGATGCTTTTGAAGATGAAATTCGAAGATCAGTTGATATTCTAGAGTCAATTACTGGTGAAAAGCCAGTTGGATTCCGTGCACCAAGTTTCTCGATAGACAATTCTACGAAGTGGGCTTTTGAAATACTGGAAAAATACGGATTCAAGTATGATTCCAGCATATTCCCTATAAAAACAATGCTATATGGTGAACCCAAAGCACCTGTAAATATTTATAAACCTTCTAAAGAAAATGTTGTGAAAAGTGATCCTGATGGTAAAATCATTGAGTTCCCAATGACTGTTTTAAAAATTGGTATAAATATCCCTATTGCAGGTGGTTTCTATCTTCGTGTCTTACCACTTTGGTTCCTTAAATTGGGGATCAGGCTTGTTAATAAAAAGAGGCCAGCAATAATTTATATTCATCCGTGGGAAACATATCCAAATACCCCCAGATTTAAATTGCCTATTTTTTCTAAATTTGTAGCTTACTATGGAATTAATGCATCTCTCTCTAAATTCGAGAAATTGTTAGAAGAATTTGAATTCACTACAATTAAAGAGATTTTAACTGATTATAGCTATTTATCTGATTCATCGATTAAATCACAAAATCTTACGCAGGACATTCATATATCCAGTGAAGTGGCAAAATGACCAGGATCTGGATAGATATTATAAATCCATCTCATGTACTTTTTTAACCTGGTGCTAAGAGCATGTCTTAAAATTATTCTCTTTTTCTACAATTCTCGATATTAGGATTCTTTTAATAATTAGTCTAATTTCGACAGTATTGATTAATGTTTGTTGTATACTGAAATGATTTCACAGATCAAAAACGATTTGATAGATCTATATACAATACAGCAACCAGATACTCAATTATGAGGAAGCCGTGATAGAAATCTAAACCAAAGCAAGAATCTTCTTAATATATTTTTTGATATATTTACAGAACACAAAACAGATCCTGTGATTCCTAATAGTTCTGAAAGTTCCATTTGAGAATAATTAAACTGTATATCTAATCTCAGGAACGTTATAAATGTACAAGGAGTGGAAGTCTGCTGCAGAATTAAAAGCATATTTCTATAATTAGAAGGAATGGTTTGTTGTTTTTGAAGATATCAAAGCGGTGTTTAATTGAGCGCTATTAACTATATCATGAATAATTATAATTTTTCTCTCTTTGCTCTTTCACAACAGATTATTTTCTCTCAGTTATACTTGTCTATAATTTGTCAACAATTTGTCTAATTGAAATACATGTCTGTTTATATTTGATAATGCGTGTATATTTTGTTTAATCATTACCTCATTATTAAGAAGTCTGGATTTGGCTTAAATAGCTTTGAGCCCTTTATTTATCTATTATCGGTTTATTTAGGCTTAAATTCTACATTATTTTCTTTTATACCGTATTTTATTTCACTAAGTTATAATTGTCGATCATTTTTCAGGCTTTCTGTTTCTTAAACCCTTATATCATTTAATTTTATATCTTAAGTATACATTGGGAGGATATTATTAAAAAGATTTAACTTATTACGGTTTAACTGATAAAACGTTGTGGGGGTTTTTTCTGATCCTTTTAGGGGGTAAAACTAGGAATATATGTTGTGGATGTCACTTTCAATAGTTTTAACGAAAAGTTTTGAATTCGGAGTTATTTAATTTTTCGCTCTGAAACATTGATCTCTGAACGGCTGGCAATTCCATCTTTAAAATCAAGGTCAATTCTATTTAGAGTCATTTCATCTGAATATAATGAAGGCATCTGATCCATAGGTAATTCTGGGTTGCAAAAATGACTTTTACGGGATTATGCAGCATGGAATGTCAAGATGATTCGTTACGATAAATTTGGATGCAAGTCCATTTTAGGATTTAAAAGTGGGAATCTATGGAAGAACCTGAAGAAATTAATATAAGGGAAGTTATGGAGTATTATGGTTATACTGGTTCATTTGGTGTAATTAAATTTTATTTCCTTTTTGCATTTGGCTGGATTTTGCAAACAGTGGCTAAAATTTGCCCACATTATGGAATATCTGCAAAACTCCAACGGATGAGGGGTGCAAAAATTGGAAAACATGTATATTTGGGTCCTGGGGTTAACCTCGATGATCTATACCCTGAATTAATCACAATCGAAGACCACGTTAGTATTGGAATGGAAACAATGATCTTTACTCATTCTAATCCTACCTGTTCTTCCTATCTTAAAACAAAGTATTATCCAAGGGAATTAAAGCCGGTAACTATTAAAAGTGGCGCATGGATTGCACCTGGCAGTATAATTCTTGCAGGAGTTACAATTGGAGAAAATAGTGTTGTTATATCTGGGAGTGTTGTTATGAAAGACGTGGAACCTTATACAGTTGTAGTTGGCTGTCCAGCTAAGGTTCTAAAGAAACTTCAGTGATCAATGACTGAGATGCGTGCCGGATTATAATGGATATTAATTTTTCATTGTTTTATTAAGTTTGCTGATTCAAAACTCGAGGGCAGGAGTCTGAATGGAATACTTTGAGGAAATTAACGCATTAATGGAATACCCCGAAAAAATTAACGAAAAAGAAGTTATGGACTATTATGGTTACAGTGGTTCATTAGGGGTAATTAAATTTTATTCTCGTTATGCAATTAGTTGGATTTTGCAGTCTGTGGCTAAAATTTGTCCACATTATGAAACAGTTGCAAAACTTCAGCGGATGAGGGGTGTAAAAATCGGAAAACATGTATATTTGGGTCCTGGGGTTAACCTCGATGATCTATACCCTGAATTAATCACAATTCAAGACTACGTCAGTATTGGAATGGAAACAATGATCTTTACGCATTCTAATCCCAGATGTTCTCCATATCTTAAAATAAAGTATTGTCCAAGGGAACTAAAACCTGTAACTATTAAAAGTGGCGCATGGATTGCACCTGGTAGTATAATTCTTGCAGGAGTTACAATTGGAGAAAATAGTGTTGTTGGGGCCGGGAGTGTTGTTATGAAAGACGTAGAACCTTATACAGTTGTAATTGGCCGTCCGGCTAGAGTTATTAAGAAACTTGAGTGATAAGTGGTGATATTCCTGGGAAGAGAGAGTCATAGAGAGAGGTTCTTGAGGAAAATGTGTTAGGGAAGCCTGTAAGAAATGCACTTGCAGTAGATAAAAAAAGATTAGTTAGTGCTTACATACATCTCTGGGAACTATATCCTAAAAATTCTCGTTTAGATTTATCAATATTTTCTCGTCTTATGACATTATGGAATAAATTACAATTTACGGAAATTGAAACACTATTTAAACAATCTAAATTTACGACAATTTGGGAAATTCTGTACTGAAGTCTAAATATCCAATTGTAATACATCTTTGGGGGGTATTCTTTGAGAATATTACGTGTTGCAGCTGATCTGTATCCCTCTGTAATTGGAGGGGTAGGACTTCATGCTCATGAAATGTCGAAAGAACAGATAAATATGGGACATAATTTAACTGTTTATACTTGTATTGATTTTAATCCTGTACTATCATCCGTTTATAACTATGAAGTCCGTAGCTTTAAGCCATTTATACAAATATTTGGGAATTCTATTGCGCCTAATATGATTCCTGACTTATTAAATAATATGCGTAATTACGATATAATACATGCTCATTCCCATTTGTGTTTTTCAACAAATCTTTGCGCAATACTTCGGAAAATGGGTTCGTCTCCTCTGGTAATTACAACACACGGAGGGTTAAACTCTCAAAGAGCTCCAAAGTTGATTCAGCGTATATACAATGCAACAGTAGCAAAAATGACCTTTGACGCTGCTGACAAAATCATTTGTTATACAGACATTGAAAAAAGTGAAATGATAGACTTTGGTGTTAAACCAGAAAAAATAGCTGTAATCCACAATGGTATTGATACTGACCGTTTCATTCCGCCTGTAGAACCAAATTACGGCAAAAAAAACCTGCTATGGATTGGTAGATATGTTCCTGGAAAAGGGGTTGAATATTTAATTGAAGCATTTAATCTTCTAAAACAGAAACATCCTGAAGTATCTCTGACAATGGTTGGAGGGGGACCTCAAAAAGAAAAAATTATTGAAAGAATTAATGAATTGAATTTGCAAAATAGTATTACAATAAAAGATTTTGTTCTAAATTCTGAAATTGTTCAGCTATATCATAGCTCAAATGTTTTGCTATTATCTAGCCTCAGAGAAGGCGTTCCAAGAGTTATTTTGGAAGCAATGGCATGTGGTGTTCCTGTTGTATGTACGAAATTACCGCATCTGGTTGATATTGTTGATGGCGGTGGATTTCTTGTTCCTTTAAAAGATCCATATACTCTGGCAGAAAAAACATCTCAAATATTGTCAGATCCTGTTTTAGCAAAGAGTCTGGGTGAAAACGGGAGAAAAAAGGTTGTAGAAAATTATTCATGGAAAGACACTGTGCAAAAAACTATGAAACTATATGGGGAGCTGGTTTAAGTGTCAAAAATAGTTGTTACTGGAGGAGCAGGCTTTATCGGGTCACATATTGCAGAGAGACTCGCAAGGAATGGTCATGAGGTCATTATTGTCGATAATCTTGATCCTTACTATTCTGTTGACCTTAAAATGAAAAACATAGATATTGTCCTTAACA
Organism: uncultured Methanosarcinales archaeon; assembly: GCA_964434965.1. Taxonomy (GTDB): domain Archaea; phylum Halobacteriota; class Methanosarcinia; order Methanosarcinales; family Methanosarcinaceae; genus Methanosarcina. The sequence continues at coordinate 21,409 of CAYSWX010000037.1, read as the reverse complement.
GTGGAAATACAACTTTTATCAATGCTGATGTTACCGATCTTGCCAGAATGAAAGAGGTCATTGACAGCACAGTAGACTATGTTTACCATGAAGCTGCCCAGGCAGGTGTCAGGATCTCAGTTGAAGACCCATTTAAACCAAACGATGTAAATGTACTGGGCACCCTGAATGTGCTCAAAGCTTCTCTTGATTCTGGTGTAAAAAAGGTTATCAATGCATCATCTTCTTCTGTTTATGGCAAAGTAAAATACCTGCCTTTTGATGAGCAGCATCCAACAGAACCGTTTTCTCCTTATGGTGTCAGTAAACTTGCAGCGGAGCATTACTGCAGACTATTTTATGAAGTTTATGGGCTTCCAACTACTTCATTGCGTTACTTTACAGTATACGGGCCCAGGATGAGGCCTGACCTTGCGATTTCTATATTCACAAAAAAAATGCTCGCAAATGAACCTATTACTGTTTTTGGTGATGGAGAACAGACCAGAGACTTCACCTACATCGACGACGTTGTCGAAGCAAATAAAAAGCTTCTTGATAACAAATTCACTGATGGCAAAGTTCTGAATATCGGAAGTTCAAACCGTATAAGCCTCAATGACCTGATTGAAAACTTAAGGTCTATTACCTGTTCAACCTCATCTATAATAAATGCTGGCAAGCAGAAGGGCGATGCAGAAAATACACTTGCTGATGTTGATTTTGGAAAAAATCTTATTGGATATTCACCTTTATTTGATATTAAGACTGGCCTGAATAAGTTTGTAGATTGGTTCATAGCTGAACAGAATTTGCGGAGTAAGAGAGAAGAAAGGGGTATAGGGTCATATGCCCAGAGTTCAGAATGGAGTGGAGTTTATGGGATCAGTAAATAAGTTAAGATTACTTCATGAGGCTCGAAAAAATCAGTGGCTTAAACCTTTGGAACTTGAGGAATTACAGACTAAAAGACTCCGTTCAATAGTTAAACATGCTTATCATAATACCGAGTTTTATCATGGAAAATTAAAAGATGCAGGAGTTCATCCTGACGATATCAGGACACTAAATGATTTAAATAAAATTCCTTTTACAACAAAAGAAGAACTTAGAGAACAAAAACTTGAATCAAAGATATCAAAAGGTATCAATTTAAATCAGTGTCACATCACAGAGACAAGTGGTTCGACGGGAATCCCTTTGAAAGTTGTACTTAGCGAAGCAGATAACGATTTTAGTAAAGCTATTAATTTACGTTCTCATATAGAAAACGGATTAAAATTAAGAAGTAGATGGGTAGTTTTTGGGGATCCACACCATTATCAAAAACCGCGTTGGTTCCAAAAATTGGGAATTTTCAATCCAGTTCAAATATCTGTATTTGAATCAATTGATAAACAGATCGACATACTTTCAAAATTTAAACCAGATGCTCTTGACGGGTATACATCTTCGATCCGATTATTAGCGGAAGCTGTTGAAAAAAATGATATTAAAGATATTAATCCCAAAGTAGTATTTGGAACATCTGAACTTTTAGGTTCAGAAACCAGGAAGTTCATAAATTCTGTATTTGATGTTGAGATGATTGATCATTTTGGGTGTGTTGAATTAAATCGAACAGCATGGGAATGTAGTGAACATGCTGGATATCACATGGATGTAGACGCTGTTGTAATGGAGTTTATTGAGAACGGGGAAACCATTTCATCTGGTGAAAGAGGGGAAATCGTATACACTGGATTGTATAACTATGCAATGCCTTTAATCAGATATAAAATAGGAGATATAGGAATCCCGAGTGATGAGATCTGTCCATGTGGAAGAGGCTTACCTCTCATGAAATTAATCGAAGGCAGATCTGATTCTTTTATGCAGGTGCCAAGTGGGAGAGTATTCCCTGCAATGATATGGGAACCCATAATGAGGAGAATTTTAGGAGTTGGACAGTTTAGGGCAATCCAGGAGAAACAAGATTTGATAAGGCTGTTACTTGTTAAAAGTACCGAATTCTCACAGAACACGATCTCTCAAATTGAACATGATATTAAAGAAGTTATGGGACATGAAATCTGCGTTGAAGTAGAGATTGTTGATGAAATTCCCAGGGATAAGTCCGGTAAAGTCAGATGTGCAGTTTCAAATGTAAAACTAAATTAAAAATTGTAGCTATCCGGCCTGAAAATACAAAATCAATTGCCATATTTAATAAGATTCAATTAGCAAATTTCAGAAAAATAATCTTATTTGATTGTTGGTTATTGATTGTGTTTTTCATGCAGAATACTTGCTAAACATTTTCACTCGCGTGGTTGTCGATATCTATGAAAATAGCATATTTTACATCTGCATTTCCATACAAAAACCCACTTACTGGGAAGACGATAAAATCATATATTGGTGGTGGGGTTGAAAATGTAGTATATAATTTGGCAGTTCAAATGGCAAAAAGAGATCACGATGTATTTATATTTACCTCTTCAATTGATTCAAAAAATTCTATTGAAGATTATGGTAAAATAAAGATCTATAGATATAAACAGGTTTTCAAGATTGGGGAGGCTCCTATTTCTCTTAATTTAATGTATGATCCTTTACTTTCAGATATTAATATAGATATAATTCATTCTCATATCGGTAATTTGCCTGCTCCATTAACAGCATTATTTTATGCCAAAACAAGAAAAAAGGCATTAATTACTACATATCATGAGGATTGGATGGGCGGATTCGGAAGCGTGATCCGTAGATTTAGTGTATTCTTATTTGACTCTTTTATTGCTGATAAATTACTCTCAGAATCAAATTTAATACTAACTCCTTCCGAACATTATATTGATAAATCAAAGCATTTGTGTAAAGTAAAAAATAGAGTAAGAGCCGTTCCAAACGGTATCAATTTAGAGGAATTAAATGTAAACCTTTCAAAAGAAGATTGCAGAGAAAAATTAAACCTTCCTCTTGATAAAAAAATAATACTTTTTACCGGTGGTCTTACTCCCCGAAAAGCCCCAGATATTCTATTGAAGGCAATGAGTATTGTTATTCAGAAGGTTCCAGATGCCTATCTGGTGTTTGTAGGGAAAGGAATGATGAAAGAAGATCTTGAAAAGCTTACAGATTACCTGAGCCTTAATGAAAGAGTAAGATTTACAGGATTTGTCTCAGACGAGCTAAAATTACTTTACTATAAAGCATCTGATTTATTTATTCTTCCTTCTTTTTCTGAGGGTTTTGGGATCGTACTGCTTGAAGCCTCTGTTTTTGAACTGCCTTTAATTGTAAGCGATTTAGAAGTTTTTAATTCAATTGTTAAGTCTGAATATAATGGATTATTTACAAAAAGAGGGGATGAGAGAGATCTTGCAGAAAAAATGGTATGCCTCTTGCAAAATGAAGATTTAAGAGTAGATATGGGGAAGAATGCAAAGGAAAACTTGAGTAAATTTACGTGGGATCGAGTTGCGGACGAAACTGAAAAAATTTATTTAAATTGTCTTTCGTGAGTGGTTACTTATGCAAAAGAAAAATTTTTGTGTAGTTACTTTTCCAATCAGTGCAGCTGGGGTTATCCCATTGTCAAACCTTTTAGATATTTTTTATCCTTTGTCACATCATCTTTCTTTAATTACTGGAAACGAGGGATATCATTCATTTAAAGATAACTCTCTAATTACTTGTTATGGTATTTATCATGAAACTGGAAAAAGTATAATTTCAAGAATTAAAAATTATATACTGACACAGTTACATATTTCTTATCAAGTTTTAAAAGTAAGGCATTCTGTAGATACTTATATACTTTTTATTGGCGGACAAGGCTTAATTTTGCCTATGATCTCTATTAAGTTATTAGGTAAAACAGCAATTTTAGCTCCAGTCGATTATACTGTTAGGTTTAGTAATGATCTTTTTTCAAGATTTTTAATAAAGATTACTTCTTTAAATTGCATACTTTGTGATAAAATAATTTTGCATTCTCCATTACTTATAAAAGAATGGGGCCTGGAAAATTATTCCTCTAAGATTGTTATTGCTCATGAATATTTTCTAGATTTTAGCAAATTTAAATTAATAAAAAAATTTGATTCAAGGCTTAATCTGATAGGATATGTGGGGCGTCTGGATAGAGAAAAAGGTGTATTAAATTTTGTAGAGTCTATCCCCAAAATATTGCACTATAAAAATGATTTCAAATTCTTAATTGCTGGAGATGGTCCACTTTTTGGAAAAATTGAAAACTACTTGGCGCTTCATGATTTAAAAGATAAAGTACAATTGTTAGGCTGGGTTCCTCATGATAAGCTTCCGGAGCATCTAAACGAATTAAAATTATTGATCATTCCCTCATATACGGAATCTGGTCCAATAATAGCACTCGAATCAATGACATGTGGCACTCCAATTGTTGCTACAAAAGTTGGTCAAATTCTTAACATGATAAGTGATGAAGAAAACGGATTTATTATGGAAAATAATTCATCAGATTGTATCTCTAAAAATATTTTACGTGCATTAGATAGTCCAAACATCAATCAAATAATATTAAACGCTCAGGATTTTGTCAAAAATGAATTCACATACGATGCTGCAATCAAAAAATACAAAAAAATATTTGATCTAGAGGGTTTTTGAATGTTACACACAATTAAATTTACTTCTCTACTCTCATATACAATTTTATTATGCGCCTTCTTTGACATTCTAATTATTTATGATGTTCCAATACTCAGACAAATCTTTGGATTTATATTTCTTCTACTTCTTCCTGGATTTTTATTTCTAAAGATCCTTAATGTCAAATCGAGTTTCTTAGTTACATTTTTGTTATCTTGGGGAGTCAGCCTATCTATCCTTATGCTATTTGGATTGTTTTTTAATAACATCATGTTATCTTATGGTCATGAAAGACCTTTATCTACAAATTCTCTTTTAATATCATTTAATATTATATGTATTACATTATCAGCTATTGGATCTTTATACAAAAAAGAGAATTCCTGTAAATCCTTTCTCTTAAATCGGAATTTTGAGACTCTTCGATTAAATACGTTTGAAAAAGCATTTTTACTTGTTCCATCTTTATTTCCAGCGTTGGGCGCATTTGGAATTCATATGATGAATACAACTAATGACAATAGGATGGTTTTTATTCTATTTTTTTTAATCTCTATTTATTTGATCTTTATTTGTCTTTATAATCAGAAATTCTCAAATAATCTCTATCCTATTTTTATCTATTTAATAAGTTTCTCTATTATTATTTTGTTGCCATTAAGATCAAATCATCTTATTGGAATAGATACCCACGCTGAATTCTATTTCTTTCAGACAACGCTAAATAACTTACACTGGAAACCATTTGCCTATTCTACCCTGGATTCAACATTAAGTATTTCCTTGCTACCTACCATATGTCAATCGATGTTAAATATATCTCCAGAATTCCTCTTTCGGATTCTTTTTCCTATTATTTATTCAATATCTCCTCTTATTATCTATGCAATTTCAAAAAAATATATTGAAGATCTTTATGCATTTCTAGCGGCATGCTTTTTTATGTTTCATTGGATTTTTTTATGGACTGAATACAATGCACGAACAAGTCTTGCAATACTTTTCTTTATGCTTGCCATACTTATATTGTTTGACGATAAAGTCACTTCTCTACAAAAGAAATATCTACTTTTTTTATTTACAGCTTCTTGTGTAGTTTCACATTACAGTACAACATATATATTCTTCTTCCTAATCATCTCCACATTCCTTATAATTAAGTTACTGTCTACCAAATATCAGCTTAAGAAACCAATTAGTCTAACTTATGGGATACTATTTTTTGCCTTAATTTTTTTATGGTATTCGTTAATAACTGAAAAAGCCTTTAGTTCGGGGATTCTTTTTATAAAATCTATTTTTCTCAATATTCATCACTTTTTCTTGGAAGACGCTAGGTCTGCAGCTGCCCAATCAGTTTTAGGAAAAAATATCGGTCAAAAAGACATCCCTCATAAAATAGAGTTTGTGCTCACATGGATGCATTTTTCTTTGATTGCTATTGGAATTAGCACTTTAATCATTAATTATAAGCAAATGTCTTTTCAAGAAATTTATATTGAAAAATCAGAGTTTTTAAAGCAAAAATTTGAAGTTACTTATTCGATATTCTCTGTTTTATGTGTTTTTTTGCTGATTGTTATTATTATGCTTCCTTTTGTTTCGAGAGGATATGGGATGGAAAGACTTTACACACTTACAATAATTTTCTTGTCTACATTTTTTATAATTGGTGCAATAATTTTAGCAAAATATGTTAAAATCAAGCCATTTATTCCAATAATTATTGTATTAGTTCTTTATTTATTCTCTATTACGGGAATTACATACAATATATTTGATGTTCCTCGCTCTATTCTTCTAAACTCTGATGGTGAACAATATGATCAATATTATGTTCATGATCAGGAAAGTGCTGGCGCTAAGTGGTTAAAAAAATATAATGAACCAAAAATGGTGAATACTGATTTTTTTGGAGATCAGATTCTATTAAGCCAAGCTACTTATTCACGTGATTTAATCGATGAAACTGCTCTTTTTAGTCGTGATACAATAAATGGGTCTATGTTTTTAAGATATTATAATGTCAAAAATGGTGTTTTAAAAGATAAGCGGGGAGTTTTCCTCAATTTGAGTGATTGTCGTCCTTTGATAATATCTAATCTAATTTATAATAACAATGGTTCAGAGGTGTATATATGATAAACATTCTGGTGTTAAATGTGGGAATATCAAACAAAGGAAATTGCGCTTTGGTTTCATCAACGACCAGTACAATCTTGAATTACATTCCGAATGCCCGATTCAAATTCATGGGACCTGATACTATTTGTTCAAAAGAACTAGACATTGAAAGGTGGCCAGGGATTATTTCTACAAAAAATCCTTATGATACGACATTATCATTTGTATATATATTGGAATGTATGGTCGTAAGTATTTTTCAAAATCTACAAATTCACCTCCCATTGTCTAAAAAATGGAAGCTATACCACTATTATAATAGTGATGTCATAATTAACAGTGGTGGTGATACTATAAGTGGCGAGGGTGGACTTGGTACTTTAACACCTTTATTAAACATTATGTATGCAATCTCTTTAAATAAACCAGTAGTCCTTTATGGGGAAAGTCTCGGTTATTTCAATAATAAATTTCTTAATATGATTTCTAAATTCATACTTAATAGGACTAATTTAATTATTGTAAGAGAAGAACTATCAAAAAAATATTTGCTGGATAATAATATAACAAATCCCAAAATTTATGTAACTTCAGATCCAGCTTTCCTTTTAGATCCAGCGCCTGAACTCATTATTTCAGAAATATTTAAAAAAGAAGGAATTAGTGAAAACAGACCTTTAATTGGAATAAATCCAAGTGGGTTAATAAGTCGTTTTCTGAATAATGATGAACAAACTAACCAACAAAAAATTATAAGTACAATGTCAAAAGTTATCGATAATTTAATTGAAAATTTAAATGTAAATATATTGATGGTACCTCACGTATATACTTCTGGTAGTGATGATAGACGTCCAATGTATGATATTCTTCAAAATGTAAAAAATAAATCTAACGTATATACTGTGGATAATGAATATTCTGCACGAGAATTGAAAGGAATAATAGGTAAATGTAATCTATTTGTAGGAATGAGGATGCATGCTACAATAGCAGCAACATCAATGCTCGTGCCAACTGTAGGAATTGCTTACAGTCATAAAATGCATGGAATAATTGGGGATATGTTGGGTCAAAATAAGTATGTATTAGATATTAAAAATTTTGAATATGATCAATTAATATCCATGATCTATGATTGTTGGGAAAACTGTGATATAATTAAGAATGAACTACAATCCAAAATCCCGTTTATAAAAGAAAAAGCCTTAGTTAGTGGAATGTTAGTAAAAGAATTGTTGGATAGTAAGCCATAACACCAATTTTGAATCTATCTTTCTATTTTCAATTAGAAACGTACAGGTAACGTGATTACCTATTTTTTAGTTTTGAATCTATTATATTGGTGTTTTATCCCAAAATTATTTCGCTTTTAATATTTCTTTTATTGCAACTATATCTCATCTACAGGTGACTCACTATTCTACTTCAACTTCAATTTTGTTTCATTACATGATCATCCACAGTACCAAAATGAGATTGGAATTTACTCATCTTTTAACCTTTTGAGTTGCCTGCTGTTGTATTGGGTATCGAACTTTCTAATGGTTTTGAATCTGCGAAATCATTTCAGGATACAACATACTCTTTTTTTGGTATTTTTAACCTTTTTTATGAGCTAAGTATAAACGATAAGAAATTAGTTCTCTTTTGAAGTCAATTACTCCTTCTGACTCAGGATTATTTTTTTTATTGATATATTATTGACCTTTACTCTAAGATTTTCTGGAGCACTTTGAAAATTTCTACTGGATAATAGACTGAACCAGAGGAGTTTTTACGGATTCTACAAAAATGTAACCAGCTCCTTATTTAAAATGGTACAAGTGATTCTGCGGTTTGCTTTTCTGATTGTTTGAGGCCAAATACCCACACTAATGATAGGTAGATTACAGTCAAAGTAATCCCCCCGATCGTTAAAGCTAAAAATCCTGAAGTTTGGAAATAATGTGCCATCAGACGAGATGTCCCCACAGCCATAAACATGGCAAAGACCCCTGGTAACATGGATCTTATGAATGTGGTTCTTGGGATCCCAAGAACTTTAGCAGTATACCATGGGGTGAATAAAGCATTTTTAAGAGTCATCATAATGGCTCCTGCAGCCGCAACTCCATAATATCCCCAACCAGTAAGATACGGAATTATTATTGCCAGGAAAAAATTTCCTATTCCCATAAGAAAAGTGACAATTCCTGGGATTCTCACCTTATTGTATGATACATTGATCGCAAAAAGAGGTGTTACGGGGAGGTTAATCACAAGATGAGAGAGCATTATGAACATTAAAGGAGAAAGTTTTGAAAATTCTGGGCCTACCCACAAGGAGAGTAGTTCGGGAGCAAAGCCACAAATGTAGCCAATAGGAAGAGCCATTGCGTATCCCATCATTTTCACGGTAGTTCTTGATAATTTTACCAGTTCTTCTATTTTTTCCTTTGCATAATAGGTGAAAATTATAGGTGTGAGGACACCTATAAGCATTCCTGCAACAGTGCGCAAAAATGTACTCCATGTCAGAGCGATTGAGTATTCTCCACCTGCAAGAGTACCAAACAACTTGTTTACAACTATGATGTCTATATGAAGAAAGAGTAAAGCTCCGATATCATTAATAATAACCCACCAACCCATTTCTGTAATTTCTTTAACTTTTGACCTGCGGAAATCCCATATGTTTACTTTTAGGTAAGGGTTGATTTTGCGTGAAAAATATATCGTGACAGCAAAGGCAGCTATAGCCCCTATCAAATAAGCTGCTCCAATGTAAATAAGGTTTGGAGAATACAGCTTGAATAATAATATAATCAATCCAACTTGGACCAGAATGTTTATGGAATTTATTATGTTCATGAGGTCTAGGCGGTTGTAGGCAAAGAGAGAAACTCCAAAGTTACTGCTCCAGGCCCGTACTAAAAACGCACCTAAAACTCCAAGAAAAAGAATTCTTGCGGCATTTTCCTGGCTCTCTGGAATTGAAAAAAACGATGGAGCATAGTAAGAAATTACCACTATAAAAGGGATCATTAGCAATATAACCCCAAGAGTTCCAAAAAGTGCAGTATTGAAGGTTATATTTGCTTTTTTAAATTCTTTTTTTTGTAAATCAATTGTTAAATATCTTGATACTGAAGTATTAAGTGATTGGACTATTAAGTTTACATAACTTGTAATAGTAGTGGCTAGAGGTATAAGTGCATAACTTGCTATGCCAAGAGAGTCTATAAAATAAGGTACTAGAAATAGTCCTATTATGACGTTAAGTATGAAGTATAAAGCATTAGCTATTAGATTTTTAGGTACTTGTTTGCTGAAAGCTGCCTGATTTTCTGTTAAATTAAGCACTTTTTTTCCTCATTAAATTATCTTATGTACAATCATGATTTTTGACCTTTCTTTATTTATTTAAAAACACATTTCCCATTTTTTTGTGCTTTTGGGAATAACAGAGCTCATTTTTGTTATCTCAGGCTTAGTGCAGATAACGATCAAATTTACATACACCCCATAGCTCTCTCTATTTGAACAAGCTTTAAACTACAGATTTTTTGGAACTCTGTTCGTAGATAGTGATCACTATAAAATGAAATAGTTTTTGAAACTAAGGTTCTTAATACAAATATTGTCTAAACAGTATTTCCATAATTTATTATGTGGCAGTTACCCCTCACAGGAACATATAAGCTCAGGTATAAATCTCAAAACGTTTACTCTTCAAGCTCTAAACTGACATGAATTCAATTCAGTGGACGGTAGGAAAGAGCTCGGGACTTATATCTGAAAAAGCAAGTTAAGGAATGTTACAAGAACCTGTTCTCCATAGATACAAAATAGCGGGAAGAAGCATTTTGCTACCTCAAATTCTCTTTTTCCTGCTTAATTTCAGACTACCTTTATGGTGGAGAAGGGACAAATTCCGATTGATCAAAAGATTACTCTTGATGAAATTAACTTTTTAATCAAACATGAGCACAATTCCAGAGTGATGAAATCTTTCATATTTATTCAATCAAAAGAACTGATGAGAAATATAATCAGAAATGAGTTTACCAGAATATCAACATCATTTATCATTTTCAAAGAAATGGATGGAAACATTCCATCCACAAATCAAAAGTGTACTTTACTGAAAGCCTATCCAAAAACCAACTTTTATTTATAAACTCATAGAGTATCAGAACCAACTTATTGATCAGCAGCTCTAATAATTATTTCAAAATCGAGTTCAAAGAAGTGATTTTTGAGTTTTGGGATCAGCTCTGAGTTAAATAATATAATTCAATTCAAAGATTTTTTGATTCTATTCTCTATTTAAGGAGGACTTTAATCTGATTTATAAAATCTGCTTCCCCGTATAAGTCCTCAATTATAAGGAAAATACATTCTACTGGATTTATTTATGTTTCTCATTGATATATATCCAGCAGTAATGATGGACGATATCTATGAAGAATGAAACTAATCATTGTCATAATTCTCACGATAAATCTTATTCTCCTAATTCTAGCCATTCTGAAAAAATTTCTTTGAAATATAGGATAAAGCATTCGTGGCACAAAATTAAGTACAGTTTTTTTTTCCTGGCCCTTATAAGCTTTTTTTGGTTAATCTATAAGTCAGGAACAAAACCTTCAAGAATTGTTTATCCTTGTCAAAGAGCTGCTGCTGCAAATCTAAGTACATTTGTAGCATTTGCAGTAGCGTCTCCACTTTATTTATGTATAATCAAAATTAAAAAGTTTCTCACTGAAGATTTTAAATTAGGTAGATTATCTCTATTTACATTAGTTCTGGCTGCTACATTTGGATTTGGAGTATTTTTAGTAGCTAACTACTATAATGGGCCAACAAACTCACCCGTTGAATCTGGATCTGGAATAAATTCTTCCATTGAATCTGAAGCTATCCAAATTGAATATGCAACACCTGCTGCATATGATTTACCTTCACCTCATAGAGTTGTAACAGTTCATAATTCAAATGCTTCTACCTGGGAAGGAGAAGGAAATCCTAATAACTATATGAATCAAGCTGAAATTGATAAAATGGTAGATGTAGGTATAATGGAATTAACCGGAACAACATCTCCTCAAGATGGATGGAGGAAGATCATTCCATATACTAGTGGGCAATCAGTTGCAATAAAGGTTAATTTTAATTATAATACTAATTATTCAAGAGGGTTTTATTTTAATGATAATTCGACTATAAATATGCTTAATTATGCCGCAGTTGTAAATTCAGTAATAAGAGGATTGAAATCTATCGGTGTTCCTTCAGATAAAATATGGATAACTGATCCATCAAGACCGGTGCATGATCAGTTTAGAGAAAGAATAGAGGATAAAGAAGTTAAATACTTCATAAATCAAAATTGTGAACCATATATTGAAGGAAGACCAAATGTTTTTGTAACTGGTTATGTTTCTGATAGTTCGTTATACGCATCAACAAGCACAGCATATGATGAAAAAATAAGGCCTGCTCAGGTATTCGTCGATGCAACCTATATAATTAATATGCCTCAGTTAAAAGGACATGCATCTAGAAGAATTGGAAGAGTAACGTTTGGTTTAAAAAATAACTTTGGGAGCGTCTCTTATACTGCTAATGCTCGTGGAGAAGCTCCCGCACATGATGCAGATCCATTTGCAAAACTTTTGGCAGATATTAATAATAATTCTGTGTTTAGAGACAAGACAAGGTTATTTGTAGGTGATGGTATAATGGGCAATCCTGATGTAAACTATGGTAAACCTACTTTGTGGAGTTCATTTGGAGGTCAGCCACCTGAAACTCTTTTCTTTGGAGTAGATCCAGTAGCTACAGACTCGGTTGCGGTAGATTATATAAGAAGAGAAGTAGGTTCACAGGCAAAAGGTATTGTTCAATCTTATGCAGCTGATTTGGGATTAGGAGTTTCAGAATCCTGGGATGATCAAGAAAATTATACCTATATAGATTATCATCCAATAGATCTTGATAATCAAATCTACAATCCTTCATCTGTTAATTTAACTGTTAATGACATTAGAAATGGAAAGGAACAGTAAATGGAATTAATTTTACTTCTTTATGTATCCAAATTTAGAGGCTGCATAAAAATTGGTCGTGGGGTGAATTACTGAAAACCAAGAGCCTTCAAATCTCTCCATATTTATTTCAAACATGGGGTTTGTGCTCGTTTTTTCAGATGTGATCAATGACTCGCCCCACGACCCCTTTTTGAGCCGGGATCATTTCATTTTCCGTTTTCTAATTTTGTCCCTAGACTCCGTTCATTGGTTACCTGTCAAGGAATTTTCCTCCTGATAGCAATCGATTTCATGCGTCTTCAGTTAAGTGAGGAATCATGATAAATTGCCTACATTCTCGCAACAGTTGTCATAAATTTTAACACGTTGTGGACTGGAACAGGATATCGATTTTAGGAAAATAAGGCGAAATTATAGGTAGAGGTATAGTACAAAATCGATAGCCTTCAGGCGAAAATATTCTTTAACCGAAGACCAATGCAATCGATTTTGTACCCGAAGCCTACTTTCATTTTTGCCTCTTCCCAATTCCCAAAATCTATGTCTTTCTCACCTCTCAATTATATTAAAAATTTGGATGAATGTTGTGGAAATGGACGCGATTTATCCTATCTTCTCACGTAACTGAAGGCATTCAAAAAAGATTAAAATATAATACGTTTAATATTTGAAAATCGTGGTTTTATATCATCATTAAAGCCTTTAGTTATCTAGATTAAGAAAAATTTATTCTACTCACTTAATCTACTTCTATCTTATTTAGATATATGCACATTAGTAGGAAAAATTCGTGTAATCTGGTCTAAATATTATGGAATATGCTCAAACGAATTTGGAATGTTAAATCATGTGAGTAATGGTAGACTTCCTACTTTTGTCAATTAAGATAATTTCACCTTATTTGTGAGGGAAATAACTTGCAAGCGGATATGTCAACATTTGAATCTTTCTTGACCACACAGAGCTATCAAGTTCCAGTCGTCGGATTTGCAGTTAATATGCTAATAGCCGGTGTTTTGGCTTTTATCTTAAGTCAGGTATACATTAGTTATGGTACTGCCCTCTCCAACAGGCGGCAATTTGCAAAAAATTTTATAATAATTGCCATGACAACTATGCTCATAATTACTATTGTCAAATCTTCACTTGCTCTCTCTCTTGGCTTGGTTGGAGCACTTTCTATAGTAAGGTTTAGGACTGCGGTTAAAGAACCTGAAGAGTTAGCTTTTCTCTTTCTGAATATCGCTGTTGGTCTTGGTCTGGGCGCAGATCAGCGAGTTATTACAGTTCTTGGTACCTTCATGGTTCTTTCAATTATCGTAATACGAAAAAAACTCATAAGCAGTCCTAAGTTTGATCAGAACTTACACCTAACGATATCAAGTCAAAGTCCTGATAAAATACAATTGAATCAGATTATATCAATTTTGAATAAACATTGTTCTTCCGTGAATTTAAAAAGGTTTGATGAAGCAAATGAAATGCTCGAATCTACTTTTTTGGTAAACTTTGATAACTTTGAGCAAATAGAATCTCTCAAAAATGAGCTGAATTCAAGTTCTAAATCAATAAAAATCACTTTCCTTGATAACTTGGGTATGTATTAAAGCAGATATTTTTTGGAGTTTAAAGGTGGGTTTAATATGCAGATTAAAAAGGGAAATCGTAAGGAGATTCAGATAATTTCCAGATTGCATAAGTTTTTGTCCAGTGCAAAAATCCATCTTCTAATTATTTTATTAGTACTCCTTCTGGGCTGCCTTGGTGGAATGGGAATTTCTGGCTTTTTCGGGACCATTGACAAACCATCACCCTTTGCTGAAAAAATGGCTAAAAATATATTGTCAAAATGCCATCTTGACCCCTACGATGCACAGACGATGTTATCTGGTGCTTTACACGAAAACTACAGAATTCCAGTTAATTATATAAAAGGGCTCACATCCAATCCTGAAGAGATAACAATTGACATAAAAAACAATGATTTCCAGAAACTGGCATACAAAAGAGAGATTGCAATTGCAAACGGCATTCTTGTTTCTTCTGATGAGGATTACGTTCCTGCAAAAATACATTGCAACAATCAGACTGTTGATGTGCTTTTAAGGCTAAAGGGCGATTGGCCAGATCATTGGGGTAGCGAGAAATGGTCTCTTCGCATTAAAGTTCAAGGAAACGATACATTTTTAGGAATGAGGGAATTTGTTCTTCAGAATCCAAGGACAAGAAATTATATTAACGAGTGGTTATTCCAGAAAGCACTGGAAAGAGAAGGAATTATTTCTTTACGTTGTTTTTTCGTTGATGTTACGATAAATGGGAAACACAAAGGTATCTATTCATTGGAAGAGCATTTTGATAGCTTACTTATTGAAAATAATAATTATCCAGAAGGGCCTATTGTTCGGTTTGACGAGGAACTTTATTTTTCAGATGTGTTATTATTCAGGCAAGTTGGGCGAACAAAGGGGGCAATCGATTATTATAATTCTTCCAGTTTCGATGTGTACAAAAGTGGAAAAGTAATGAAGAACCCTGAAACATTTGAACAATTTATTACGGCAAAAGATTTACTTGAATCTTTTAGAGATGGGAATCTAAAGGTCAATCAAGTATTTGATATTGATAAACTTGCTAGATATGTGGCGATTATAGATGTTTTCGGAGGTCAGCACGGAACCTACTGGAATAATCTCAGGTTTTATTATAATCCAGTGACTTCAAAATTAGAGCCTATTGGTTTTGATAGCAATTCTGGATGGGAAATTAATGAGTTGGAATGTAACACTGATAAGGAATTTATAAGTACATTGTTTGAGGACACGGTTTTCTTTGAGAAATATGTCCAGGAACTTGAGAGAGTTTCCCAGGAGTCTTATTTAGATTCTCTATTATACGAGACAGATGAGGAGCTTCAAGAAAACATCAATATCCTTCATAAAGATCGTCCATTCTATTCTTTTTCAACATCTGTATTTTACAATAACCAAAAGTATATTAGAACTGTGCTCAATCCCTCTAAAGGTTCACAAGTTTATTTCTACAATTCTACAGGAAACAGGAGTATTATTCTTGAAGTGGGAAATATACAATCAATACCAATTGAAATATCTAATGTAAGTTTTCAAGGTTCAGAGATTTTTGAGCCAAGAGACAAAGGAAAGATCTTGCAGGGAAAAATGCCATCTGAAACTGTGAAATATGAAAAAATCGAATTTATACTGCCTGAAGATTTCAACTGGTCTTCTCAATCTATTCCAGATTTAAGGTTGAATTACAAATTTTTGGGTCATAGCCTTCTACGCAATGAATCCGTTTTTATGTGGCCCTATAGTTCAGAAGATTTATTATCCAATGACATTATAAGGAAAGACCCTAATGCAAATACTTTTGATTTCCTTGTGTTTGATAATGAAAGTAAAAATATATTTATAATCCCTGGCACATGGGAGATAAAAGAAGACTTGATCATTCCTGAAGGATATGTAGTAACATGTTCGGATGATTATGTCACAAAACTAGATCTAGTAAATGGCTCTATGATACTTTCATATTCTTCTGTTTATCTATCTGGAAATGAAGATTCTCCACTTGTGATAACATCTTCAGATTCAACAGGTCAGGGAATTGCGGTTCTTAATGCAGATGAAAAATCGTACTTAAACAGGGTCATTTTCAGTAATCTCTCCTCGCCCTCAAGGTCAGGATGGCAGTTGCATGGAGCTATTACGTTTTATGAATCGCCTGTAATAATTGAGAACTGCTATTTCCTTAATAATACAGCAGGAAGCTATATACTTGATATTATCAGGTCAGAATTTGTGATTGAAAACTCGTTATTTCATGGTATGAATTCGGACTCTTTTAGGGGGTTTTTTGGGAAAGGAACAATCTCCAACTCGTCTTTTATTAGTTCCGAAAATTCTGCCTTGGACTTCTCAGGTTCCGTGGTCGATATCTCTGAATGCCTTATTGATGGTGTAGGGAATATGGGTTTAAGCGCCGGAGAATCCAGTTTCTTAAAAGTTACGGGGGTAAAATTAAAGAATTGCAGTGTCGCCATAGTCAGTAAAGATCTATCCACAGTAAATATAGATAATGCAAAAATCTCTTCATGTAATGTTGGATTTCTTGTCTTCCAGGAGAAACAAGAATTCGGACCTGGGAGGACAGAGGCTTCTTCAACTGAACTCGACAATATAACTATTCCGTATATAATTGAGGTAGATTCGAGTTTATTTATTGATGGAAGTGAAATAGCCGGAGATCATAACAGGGTTTATGAAAAGATATATGGAGAATCAGGAACTCCTGATTATTCTTATTTTATGAGCCTGGAGAGATCAAAATATGTTGAATGAAACTCTGCTTGACAATTTTCAAAAAATCGAAAATTTCAGATATGAACGAAAAGCGGTAGTTTATGGGATGAGCATACATGATATCGAATCGGTTGTCAAATTACATCCTGCAATTTTTACTGAATTACATTCTCCAAGGTTTATAAACAATATATATCTTGACACTTACAGCATGTCAAATTATTTTGATAATATTGATGGATTAAGTAAAAGGTTAAAAACTCGAATTCGCTGGTATGGGGATCTCTTTGGAGTCATTAAAAGTCCGGTTCTGGAGTTTAAATATAAACGAAATCTTCTGGGAGGAAAAATCTGTTTTCCTATAAATTCATTCTGTCTGGATAGTCAGTATTCACTGGAAAAACAGCATAGGATATTCATGGAATCAGATATTCCGGATGTATTCGTCGAATATCTTAAATCGTTAAAATTTACTCTTCTCAACCGTTACTATCGAAAGTATTTCGAATCTGCGGATCATAGATTTAGAATTACAATTGATTCAGGTATGGAATATTATAAATTGGAATCTTCAGGTAACTCTTTTAGTGAAAAAAACGTTGACCTTGAAATCTGTATCGTTGAACTCAAATATTCGGAAGAATATGATGATTTTGCTGATATCTTTTTCAATTATTTCCCTTTCAGATTAACTAAAAGTTCAAAATACGTAAAGGGAATTGAAAAAATTTATCACTATATGGACATATAATTCTCTCGAATAATAGGCACTAATAAATATAAGTACTTTTTACCTTACTTTTTTAAATACTTTTTTATTTATATCTACGTCGCCTAATGCCATTTTAATTACTACAGAATTCGATGATAAAAGCGAGGAAAAAAGATGTCTAATCAATTAATTGAAGAATTTAACCTCTCTAAATTTAAAATAGATCATTTAATATCTGCAAATTAATTGGATAAATACTAAAACTATATTTTATTAAGCAAATAAGGCTTAATACTCCTTGAAATCTAATCCTATTCTGAGGGGTCTATCAATTCTTTTAATCCTTAATGACCTCGCTTTTTCAGCTCTTCGCTGTTTTGGGCGGATTAAAAATAATTCCATAGTTAAAATGTAACCGCGTCAATACGGAATAATCGAGCAAGAGTGTGATTTTCAATAACAAATGTTTCTTTATGTATGTCACTTCAACATTCAGGGAGTGAATGTAAGTTACTCACTTGAAATAGTGAAGATTCGTTTTTGAAAAGCGCCTGGTTACCCAAACATATGTTGTCGAAACATTTCACCATTTTCTATCTTGAGCTTTTGATGAAAACTTCGACTTATCCATTTTCCGAATTTTTGATTAGATATATATTCATGTCTTCGAATAATTCTCAAAATATGATAATTAAAAAATATTATTTTTTGAAGACGTCTGCGAAGGGCGAGTTAATATGCGAGTTAATATCTGAATGATAAGGTAGGCAACAAATTTGATATACCATCTTAGCTCAAATAATTTGAGAAAAACTCATTGAGTTAAATGTGAGGCCATTCTACTTAATTTGAAGAGGGTACAAATATTATTGAGCCTGTTTCAAAATTCCGCTTATTCATGTATTTGATCAAAAGTATCCATTCTATTCAGTTCTGAAGATCTTGATTTTTCCACTCCAACAAATTGGCATGGAAGGATTGAGGGTAGTTTTGAAACAAGCTCATTCATTAAAGAAGATATTCTGTTCTTCCTCAAATAGTCAATATTTTATATAACTATTAAATCTTAGGATAATTTATTCTACCGAGTTTATTTACTTCTGATGCTTACATATAAATCAATGGTGTTGATGAGTTTCACGCAATACTATAATATTCAATTTAAAACACGAAATATCTAAAAATTGGAATTAACTACTGATGTTGAAACACATTTACATTATAGCAATCATGAAATTTCCCAACGATCTTATACGGGATAAACGCATTCGGAGGTGTTAAAATGTTAGTAAGTATGATATCCAGTGCTGTCTCAATGGTAAATACCCCGGGAATACCTAAATTAGGATACGTAGTTGTATTTGCATTGATACTATTTCTCTTGCTCAAGGATATCCTGTCAGTATCGGAGCTACAGAGAAAAACTGTGGAAAGTTCTTTGAATATGGTGATTGGGCCACTATTGGTAGTTTTCATTGCAACTGTTGTCTATAAAATTGCAGAAATTTTGTAACCCAATGGTCATCTTTAGGGTTTTACTTCAATATTGGATATCTGGACATCGTAGAAATTCTTTATTTAATGCAAATTATTTCTACAACTTTTTTAGATGACATAGAGCGTTATCTCTGCTATGTTTCATTTATTGTACCTGGTTTTTTAAGGTTTAAATACACCTGTTTTTTGTGTTTCCTTTGATTTTTCTTAGTCTTTCTTTGTGTTTTGAGCGTTTATTAAAAAGGTAATCGTATTTAATATTAAATAGAAATTATATTTTTTTATAACCCAAACAGAAAACAAAATCCATTGTCTAAATAATGATTTTGATCTCTGTTTATTAGGAACTATATTTCTCTAATATATTTACCCACGTAATCTCCTAATGTATATAATTTCTCATTATTAGACTATGTTCATGAAATACATAAAGTCAAAAAAATTCATAATGAGAGTACGTTTAAAATCCCTGGATAATAACAAAAACAGTCATTTGAGCATTTAAATATCATTCTACTTGTCAACTGTCAAGTTTAAAGGAATTCAGAAGAAAGTTACCAGCCCCACATCAGTTTAAGTAAAATTGGAGGTTCTTATTATGAAAATTTCATTGACAAATGTAAATTCTACATGTATAACACAATCTAATGGATTAAAAAGCAAAAAGCTTGTATTCTGTTTATTGTCTACATTCCTTTTATTTTGTTCGCTTATTTCTCCGGCAGTGGCTGCGGTTGAATGGAATATTTCTCCGTCCAATCCTGCAGTGGGGGATATACTGAAAATAAAGGGTACAGTCTCTCCGAAAGAGAGTATCATGGCCGAGGTTTCTTTTGAACAGGAGATTCCAGTTTCCGAGGGCAGGTATCAATATTTACTTGAAAATGTAAAAGTCCCGGCAGGTAATGATAACTATTTTACTGTCAAAGCGGATGGAGTAAAGAACCTGCATGTGGGAGTAAAAAAGTTCGCATGGATAAATCTTCAATCCAAAGCCTCAGATGGGGTTGCAACCATATCTAAGGGGCACGTTCCCTCTTTGACTTACAAGAAAATCCTTATTGACGGCGATGCGGAGAGAAAACACTCTTCTGTAAATCTTAAAGTCACAGTTTCTCAAACACTGAAAGCTGACTCAAAAGGGAAATTTGAATTTAGTTATGACACCTCTTCAATGCCGGCAGGTAACTATACTATAAAGATAGGAAATTCACAAAGAACAATAGAGCTGATACCCAAAAAATGAAAGCCTGTTGCTGGTTTATTTGCATCCCCTACTCAGGATACATTCCTTAAAGAGCAATTTGCCGACAGGAATGCAGGCTCACCTATTTCGTGGAAAAGGTGTTTTGAAAACTGAAATTATTCGACAAATTGGAACATTGTATATTCAACAAAGCCCTGAAGGCTGCTGAGTTATTGATACTCTTTTACTTCTTTGTTTTTTATGTAGATTTCCGATGTTTTCATTCTCATCGATTTTTGTATTTTTAATCGTGCTTTTCATCAGATTATTCCTACCGATTCGTGTGTTTCTGCATGACCCTCCGGTTAATGATCATTTGATGGTCTTAAGTGCACTTAATTCTACTACGTGAGCTTTTTATTGTTCTCTTCTATCATGTTTCTCAATTTGTGTTATATTTGTTACGATGTAATTCACTAGAAGTTTTTTTGTGCCTTAAGTATCTCTTGTTCTTGAAAAACAAATATACAGGAAACTGGTCCGTGACTACAAGAAAGAGGGAGAGGAGTTCATAAATATGGAAAACACATGCCTCTTTGTTTGTGACGATAAAATCGAACTTGCTTCCAGCATTGTTACTGACCGTTTTCTCTCTTTATCCATGATTTCAAAAGACGGAAGATATTATAACCACGAGATGGTAAGCTTTGAAAAAAGATCTCTTGAATTGGGTAAGGAACTTTTCAACTATTACAGGGACGTGTTTGAACAGATTACACAGATTTAAGCAGGTATAAGAATTCAGTACGAATTCACTTTTTCGATTCTAAAGATTAAAGTATTCCTAAAACCCAGATTCCTTTAAGCATGATAAAAAGAGGCTTTCCTCCAGTTCTTGATGAAAATACCAAAATCCTTATTCTGGGCTCCCTTCCCA
>CAYSWX010000036.1:0-28078 GCA_964434965.1 uncultured Methanosarcinales archaeon | reverse complement strand
ATTTATTTATTTATTTATTTATTTATTTATTTATTTATTTATTTATTTATTTATTGATTTATTGATTTATTTGATTGGATAAAGCTGGAGCTCTTTTCAGGCATATACTCTCGCATATACGGTTGTTTAAGCATATAGGCTTACGCAATTGAAAAGACGGAAATCTAATGTCATTTAATGAGCCGATCCCAAAACTCAAAATTTGCTTCTTTGGATCTTATATTCTAAGTGATCAATCGAACTTATGACTATGAAGTCAAGATTGAATGGTTCGGAGAATTGAGAATAAAACTAGTTTTGGGATGAGCTCAATATATAATTATATTTCAGAAATTCAGCAAAAACTTACGAGTTATGGACATAAATCAAGGTACACCGACATGACTACATTGATTTCTCATTGCGCTTCTAACATTTTAGTTGCACTGAAGCTACTAGATGTTATTCAAACATAGCTAATGCTCCTTCTCATGATGCTCTCACTCATTTCCTTCAAAGGCAACCATCATTGACACTATGCACAAAAGTGTTTTCCGAAAAGCAAGCATTGGAAAGTCAACGTTTCCTGCAGCTAGGGTTTCGGAATACTTCCTTAAAGGATATCTGAGCCTTTAGCTATATGCCAGTTGAAGTTCTGGCATTTGACTTTCGTTTGTCCAGTCACTGCTATAAAAAGCTATATAGTTATTACTCTCGGTTCTGGCTTTTATCAGGAATCCCGTATTTTCATATTTGCCGCCGATATACTCTTTTACGAGGTCGGTTACGTCCAGCTCGTAATACCTGTTGTCAGGAAGAGTGCTGCCCTTGATAGTTATTGTAGCATATGGGGTATTTCCCTGCAAAATACCATTTTTATCATACCAGTCTCCTCCGGGATTTTTCCAGGCAATGCCTTTGTCCTTTTTATTCCAGCTTACGTAACTGGGGTTCCAGGAAGAAGCAGGCCTGTAAACCTCAATTACAGTATCTTCAGATCTTGTTTTTCCTGCTGAATAATACCAGTCGAAAGAAAGGACAGCATTACTAACTCTGGCAGAACCGGTATATTCGCTCAGGTCAAACTGCATTAAATCTCTGTATCTGACACTGTTAATTCCACCTACGTCAATAAATGGTGAACTCATGTAGACGATGTCAGGAGAAGCTTCACGCAGACGATTATCCGTTGCACCAGTAAGTGTTGCGTTTAGAGTCACTACAGGAGTTACAGATGTTTTGTTTGTCACTTTAAGCTTTGGTCTCTGATTTTCGTTTGTCCAGTCACTGCTGTAGAGAGCTATATAGTTATTACTCTCTGTCCTGGCTTTTATCAGGAATCCCGTATTTTCATATTTGCCGCTGACATACTCTTTTACGAGGTCGGTTACGTCCAGCTCGTAATACCTGTTGTCAGGAAGAGTGCTGCCCTTGATAGTTATTGTAGCATATGGGGTATTTCCCTGCAAAATACCATTTTTATCATACCAGTCTCCTCCGGGATTTTTCCAGGCAATGCCTTTGTCCTTTTTATTCCAGCTTACGTGGTCTGAGTTCCAGTCAGAAGCAGGCCTGTAAACCTCAATTACAGTATCCTGAGATCTTATCTTTCCTGCAGGATAATACCAGTAGAGAGAAAGGACAGCATTACTTATTTGGGAGTCACTGGTATATTCACTCAGGTCAAACTGCATTACATCTCTGTATCTGACGCTGTTAATTCCACCTACGTCAATAAATGATGAACTCTTGTAGACGACATCAGGAGAAGCCTCACGCAAGCGGTTGTCAGATACTTCTATTATTACGGCATCATTGGAATTGTTCTCATCAACTTTATTTTCTTGTTGAGATTCGCCGAGATCTAAGTTACCATCAATAGTAAAGTAATCTCCATAAGCAACGAACTTAAATGGGGCCTTAAGATCAACATTTCCACTATTTAAAACGTTTTTATATCCTTGATCTCTGTTTACGTCTCCAGAACCTTCCTGTTTTAATTTTGCATCCCTAATTGAGAATAGTTTTTGAAGGTATGCTGTCTCGTCTGCTCCTTGCTTTGGAGTAGTGCCAGCCTGATTTATAATGCTCCTCGCGCCGTCCTCACCGTGTCTAACGCACATGTCATAGATGAATGCTCTAGTGAGTGGATACTTAGCTCCTATGCTGTCTGAGAGGCTCATAGCCGGATTATAGTAGAATTCATCCAGTTTATCCATCTGAGCCTGTTTGAAAAGAGGATCATTACATGAATTAACATCTTTTACGAAGCCGTCTAAGCCTACTATTGAAGGGTTCCCATCTCCTCCTGCTTCATTATGCGGACCTGCATCAATGGCATTGAGAGCAGGGATATACTTAGCAAGGACATTATCAGGATTCAATTCGGTGTAATGTTTTATAAGAATATTCCCGTCATAAGTCCCGGTGCAGAATCCAATGCATCCAAATGTAATACCACGCCCGTCTCCCAGGTTTTCGGCATAATTAAACTGTAGCTGAGTATCGCTGTTTTCTAATGTTGTGGTCATCTGGAGTATTGTATTTTTCATATTTGAGGTAGTATTTGACGGGGACTCAGCAGCTCCTGTGGGCATAACAGTAGCCATCACTACAAATAGAGCAAAAATCCATGTTAGATATTTATCACTTCTCATACTATTTTTCTCCAAATAATTTTTATCCGAAGTTTAGTTGATTGGGGAGCAATTGATCAAATCCAATCATTATTGGCCATGGAAATATGCATGGATTTAACCGTCCTCGCTACAGAATACATATTTTCTTATTGTCACGAGCATTTATTTCAGAGTGACAGATTAAATTTTCACAATATGACATTCAATAGTAGTTAGCATGAAATTTTTTAAAAATTCTGAAAGTCTTACTTACATCATCACAAATATAATTGCAGCAAGTAACTTGCGATTTTAAGCTAAAATCAAAAAATAAAAACATATTATAGAAACGCAACACTTATCCCCCTACTGCTTAAACATTTAGAAAAATTCCTGAATAGAAATAGGAGTTATCTTTATATATAAATTTATTTAGATTTCTTGTTTTTAATCCTTCTAATTAATAAATTAACTTTTACAGAGGAAGGTTAATTAAAAAAGGCTATTGAAGATTATGAAGTATTTGTTAGAAATCAAAAAACAAATCAACTTTATATATACTTACTAACTTTCCTAAAAGTTGTTTTCATGCTTATGAACTTGAATTATTATTCAGAAGATCAGATTTCAGAAGCATATTCTGAGTTTTAGGAGCATGTAAGGCTAATCCCCGTCATTTTAATGGCGGGATACAGCCGTAATTTCTCCCATAATATGTTTATTGACAACGTTTTTCTACTTACAAATCTATACTTTATTGTCAATCTCTGCTTTGGAAGCTGCAAATGCTATAAAGGTCACTTGACTTTGTTCTGAACTCCAGGTATGGGGTTGTATGGAGAAGTTCCATACGTAAAACTTGAAACGATGGAAGCGAGACACGAATAAACAGTTGCTCTAGGGCAGTATAGCATTGGTTGAAATACCATAGATGCCTGCGAATTTATTCGCGGGAGCTGTCACGATGAGTTAATAGCTAAACACTCCAGAAAAGAGTGATTCAATCAAATTTAACCTCATTCGATCTGAACGTCTATTACTTATTCAGCATTATAGGATTCATTTACATCTTCAACTTTATTTTCTTGCTGGTATTCACCCAGGTCCAAGTTCCCATCAATAATGAAATAATCTCCGTAAGCAACGAACTTAAATGGGGTCTTAAGATCAACATTTCCACTATTCAATAAGTTATTATATCCTTGATTCCGGTCTATGTCTTCGATACCTTCCTGTTTTAATTTTTCATTCCTGAGTAAAATTAATTTCCGGAGGTATGTGTTTTCATCGGCTCCCTGTTTAGGGGTTGTGCCAGCATTGTTTATAATGTGTTTTGTCTGGTTCACTCCATGCCGGACGCACATATCATAGATAAAAGCTTTAGTAAGTGGATTTTTTGCTCCTATCGAATCGGCAATTTCCATTGCAGGATTATAATAATATTCATCCAGTATGTCCATCTGAGCCTTTTTAAAAAGAGGATCATCACAAGAATTAACATCCTGTATAAAACCAGATAATCCCTCTACGTCAGGATTTCCGTCTCCGTCTGCTGCATCGTGAGGGCCGGCATCTATTTTATCCAGGGCAGGTATGTATTTTGCCAGGGTATTATCAGGATTCAATTCTGTGTAATGTTTTATAAGGCTGTTACCGTCATAAGTTCCGGTGCAAAACCCTATACAACCAAATGTAATACCACGCTCGTCTCCCAGGTTTTCAGCATAATTAAACTGTAGCTGAGTATCACTGTTTTCTAATGTTGCGGTCATCTGGAGTATTACATTTTTCATGTTCGAGGTATTATTAGTAGTAGTAGTATTAGAATTATTATTTGACAGGTACGAAGTAGTATTTGAGGAATACTCAGTAGTATTTGGAGGATACTTAGTATCTCCTTTGGGAATAAAAGTAAACATCACAACGAATAAAAATAGAGCAAGGAACCATATTGAATATTTATTAATTTTCATATTATTTTTTCTCCAAATAAGTTTTATCCTGTGTTTAACTGGTTGGGGAGCAATTAATCAGATCCAATACTTTTTGGTGATGGAAATATGCCTGATTAAACCCGCTAAACTACAGAACGAATATTTTCTTATTGTAGAGAGCATTTTTCTTGATTTACTCTCTAAAAGATTAAATTCATACATCCTGATCTTCAGTCTTATTTGCCACGAACTTTTCTAAAAAACAGGACAGTTATCTTTTCATCCTCATATACAATTACAGCAATTAACTTACAATTTTAACGAAAATTAAAAAGCAAACCGTATTATAGAAACTTAAAGACATATCCTTCCCATTACTAAAGAATTTAGAAAAATCATGAATAGAAATAGGGGTTATCTTTATAAGAATTTTTCTTTATAGTCAGTAGTTCCGAACCAGCTCAGTTCATAAACCCATTTCTGGGATTATGACTAAATAGAAACTTTAAAAGCTTCCCTTTTTAGACATATTTATCTCTTGAAAATCTCTATGATTTTCTTTATAACTTGAAGCTTGTGTCCCGGAGATTTCTTGAAGAAGATTACTTTCTGATTTGCGTCAATAACTATATTCGCCTTTTCAGAAACTCCTTCTTTTTCTTCGAATATCCCGTACACTGGAAATTCCAGCCAGAAAATTGCTTTTTCAAGTTTGCTTTCACAAGCGTTCACTGTCTCTATTAAATCATCTTTAGTAGATATTGTTAGATTTTTAGTAGGTATTGTTAGATTTTTTTCTAAACACATGGTTCCGTTTTTGCTTCTCGGCAAGCCAGGCATTTAGAGATCTAATTTTTGGTAATAGCTTTTGAATATAAGCTTTTCCTCAGTTCATTTCAGTCAAATACCACCAGCTTGCTGAGGGGTGCGCCACCGCAACTTTGAGTCTAGTTTTAGCTATATTATGCCAATTAAGTAAATCATATATGATCAGTGTTCCCAGAATACAATCTAACTAATATTAGTTTAATGAGATAACTATTTATTAGAAGTATACATATTATATATCGAAGTTTGAGTATAAAAGAACTTAATAGCGGAGAAAAAAGGAAGTGGGGGAAATTTATGGAATATGTAAGTAAAAAATGCCCAATTTGTGGGCATGAATTTGTAGTCCTGAAAAAGGTGGAGGAAAAGGCAATTTACTGTACACTTGAGTGCCTTTCAGCCGCTCAGGGAAAAGTGAAGAGAGGAAAAGTTTCCTCTTTCGCATCTGTATAATTATCCAGTTTCATCGGAAAAAGTATAATTTCTTTACTTTTTCTTTTTAACCTTAAATAATTAAAAAAATCAAACCAACTTGAATCTAGAAGTAACGTAACAGTGGGAACTTAACAGTGGGGGAAAAATATGAGGATAAGAGTTGCCAGTTCAAAGGAAGAGATCTTTACGCTTAATCCTAATGAGCGTATTGTTCACCTGGCCTTCAGGCCTTCAAACAAGGACATCCTTGGACTGGTTGAAACATGCCCAAAGATTGAGGTTGTTCAGTTGCCTAAATCTTACAGGCGCACGGTCTCAAAGTCCATAGAAATGTTCCTTGAGATGCAGAGAATCCAGCTTATTGAAGGAGATGTCTGGGGACACAGGAAAGACATTAACGAATATTACAGCATTCCATCCTCAGTAATCGAAAAAATAAGAGAACTGAAGATGGAGGGCACACCTGCTGAGAGAATAGAAGAAAAGGTTGCAAGAGAAAGCAAGCTGAACCCTGAAATGGTCGCTTATATTCTGACAAAGGAAGCTTCTGATTAAATTCAAGCAGGATACAGTATGGCCCTCAAGAATTTGCTGAAGATTAAAACAAAAAAGAAATTGGATCGAATGAATCGAAATTACTCAGGATAAAACTAGATACTAACATCATTTGAAATCTCCATTTAATATCTGTTAGCTATCAAGCAATCAGATGGGGTAAGATTTGGGGGGGTTATTATGATTAAGGAACCTATCGGAGATTTTGCAAAAATTCACAAAACAAAAGCAGTGAATCAAGATATCGTATATAGCCGAAAAGAGAAGAGAGAGAAAAAGTTTTCGGACTTATCCGGCAATCATCTTATAAATAAATGTATACCGATTGCCTCATTACTTCTGGCTGTATTAATCACCGTTTCTGTGGGATTACTCCTCTATACGGGATTTAACCACTTAAACGATGGTACATCCGAAAGTATCACCATTCTTGAGGAACCGGAACTCCTCAATGCACTGAAGGATGCGCAGGATAAAGGAGTTCTTATGGCAACGCACGGATGGGTACACGAAGACTATTCAACTCTAACACCATTGCAGATAAAAGAAAACATAGAAAAGGGAAAGCAGGTCTTTGAAAAAGCAGGGATTGTTCCGGTAGCATTCATCCTCCCGCTTGAACCCATTAACGGAGTAATAGATGCGTCCTTAAAACAGGAAATCGAGAGCAATGGGATCTCAACCCACTTGCCTGTCCTGGAAACGGACGGGTCCTTTAGAAACGAATATACATGGAACTGGCGTACAATGGAAAGCTTTGAAGACCCCCGTTTCCTGGAGGCTTCCAAGCAAATAAAGGAGGAGAATCCGACAACCATTCTGCTCCACGTACAAGACTGGAATCCATATACAAAGCAGTTTATCACTGATTACTTATCATCAACTAATAAGATGAATATCACAATCAGGATAGACGATATAGAGGTGAATACCAAACCAGAAGCAATCTACGACATGGCCCAGTTAACCCAATATGAATCTGTAGGACAGGTTGGATTTTCAATTATCCCTGTGGGAGCAGGGAAAAGCGATAATCCTACTATTGGAAGTATAAATGTCAACAATATAATGGAGGTATACCTCTGGTTCTTTATCATAACTTCATTGTTGCCACTTTCATTCTTTGTGATATGGAAGGTATTATCAGAGTGGAACAAGAAGAGGGGACAGACTAAATACCTGCTTAAAGATGGTAAAGATCCTGATCCGAAAGAGCCGATGTTAGTCTCCGTTATAGCCCCGGCTTACAATGAAGAGAAATCAATAGGCAAATGCCTTGAATCCATCCTTAACCAGGACTATAAAGGAAAAATGGAAATAATCGTTGTTAATGACGGGTCCAGTGACCGGACTGCAGAGATTATTTCAAAATATCCTGTAAAACTTCTCGATTTAAAAGTGAATGGAGGAAAAGCAAACGCTCTAAATAAAGCGATTGAGATTGCAGAAGGAGACATTCTGGTCTTTACAGATTCAGATTCGTATATGGCACCAAATGCGGTGAGTTCTTTGGTGAAATGTCTCAATGAGAATAAAGAAGCCCAGATGGTGGCAGGAAATGTTTTAATTCATGATGATCACGGAAAAAAACGAGTCATGAAGTACTTCCAGATGATTGAATATCGCATAGAACAGGAAATTACCCGCCATCTTCAGGGTTTGTCCAACAGTATTCTCGTATGCCCTGGCCCTCTTACTGCTGTCAGGCGCAGAGTATGCGACGTGGTTCGATTCAGTAACGAAACCATCGTAGAAGATTCAGATTTTACAATCAAGGTTCTTAAAAACTCGATGAAGATTATTCAAGAACCAAAAGCAATAGTTTACACGAACGCACCTGAGACTGTTCGAGGGTGGTACAAACAGAGAAAGAGATGGTGGTACGGAAATCTCCAGTTATGGAGGCTCCATAAGAAGTGGGCAGTGAGAAACATCTGGATGATATTCAACTACTCAGGATATGTTACGGGAATCTGCTCTATAATCCTGATCATGTCAATACCGTACTTTATCCTTCAGTATGATAACATCCCATTGGTACTGATGAGTGGAATGCAGTATATTGCTTTCTCTATACTGCTGTATCTCATATTCATTGGTCCATTCTTCACCACAGACAAAAGATTATTACTAATGCTGATACCATATGTATTGATCTATGCGACAATAAAAGTGGTAGTAATCAGCAGCCTGTTCCTCTGCTACTTAACAGGCAGAGGAGTAAGAGTCAAATTCGGTGCAAAGACCTTTGTGGCAAGATAGGAAAAAGATTACAAAAAATATCTTCTACAGGGGTCAATTCCCCTTATTTTTTAATAAAGTTGATTTACAATCCTGTAGCATTCCGTATTTTTTAATTCAATTCCGTTGAAGAATTCCCCTTTCAGTAAGCCTCTCCTTTATGTCCCTGAGCCCACAATCAGTAAAACTCAGGCTCCGGTAATGCGTCAGAGATGTTACAGAATCGTGGCCCTGATGTAGATATATTTCTGTAAAAGTTAATTATACAATATTCGTTTTTGCAATTGACGCTGTTGTCTAAAATGACGTTTACACCTTTTGGATTCTCAACACAAATACATTCATGGAATTTATTATCAAAAGATAATTTTATAGGCTCTAAATCGGATTCTCTGTAATAATACATCCAAAAATCATCATCACTCAGTAGATAACAATGGAACAAACAAGATTTTGAATAGAATGATATAAAAGAGAAAAAGAAAAGAGAACATGGAGGGGATAAATTTCTCTTTTCTGCAAAAAATGTTAACTGGATGATTGTTTAAAAAACTTTTTTGAGTTGGTTTTACATTATCCCGAAATTCTGTAAACTTAAAAGACAGTTGAAAAACTGAAAAAATTCATTTTTCTTTGACAGGAAAAATCATACTACTCCTTTATAAGAACTATGTGTCAGGTCTAAATAATTAGAAAGGTATAAATCCATTCAATAGGAAGAGCTTGACAAAGCAGGTAGCTGATATTAAGTGCAGAAATCCAGAAAATGAAATTTACTCTAGACCGGGACATGACCCATATACAGCAAACAACTTTATAGAGTTAAAAAGCAATAAACAGTATACATGTCTTTATGGTTAAACGTAATTCCATTTACTGATATAACAGTGTTCAGACTAATTTTCGCAATAGCAGTACTGATTGCAGGGTTTATTTCAGTAAAACTTCTTATACGTATTTTCAGGAAAGGAATTGAGAAAACAAAGCTACCTGACCTCACCAAGCAATTTATTACAAATTTACTGAGTATATTTCTGTATGTCATAGTTACCCTGGTATTTTTGAAGAGCCTCGGTTTTGATGTGGACAGTTATGTAGTAGGACTTTCTACAGTTATAGGCCTGGTACTGAGTCTTGGTATGAAGGACACGTTTACGAACATAGCCGCCGGATTGTGGGTTGCTTCAACAAGGCCCGTTGACATGGGAGAAACAGTTACTGTAAACGGGCAGACAGGAAAAGTAATGTCAGTAGGGATTATGTCAACAGAACTCCTGACACCTGACAACCAGCTAATAACAATTCCTAATCAGCTATTCTGGGGAAGTTCAATAATCAATATGACCCGCATGCCTACAAGACGGGCTTCCGTGGATGTGGGTATTAGCTACTCTTCAGATGTCGAAAAAGCTATCAAGATAGCCCATGATCTTATGAGGGAACACCCTCTTATACTTCAGGACCCCGAACCTTCAGTAGTCACTACCGAACTTGCCAACTCTTCCGTAAATCTGCAACTAAGGGCCTGGGCAAAGACCGGAGACATTGGAACTGTAAAGAATAATCTTACCGTCGGAATCTTTGAGGCTTATAGCAAAGAAGGAATTGAAATTCCCTTCCCGCAGATGGAAATACATATAAAGAAAACAAATGAAACTAAAAAAGAAATGATGGGAATTCATTCAAAAGGACCTGCGATAGAAATATTTGAATAAATAAGCCCTGGAACGGTCAGATAAAAAAAATGCCGGACAAAACAACTGGAACTTATAGATGGACAAAAAAATAGAAAAATATTTATGGAAGTTAACCGCCGGTAAGAGCTGTTTTAGCAGGTTACATGAAACATTGCAGAAACCCTGCCCTCAATTTCGTTCCATCGTTCAATCGCCCAGGGAGTTGGAAACAATTCGATCCCGCATCTCTTTCCCCTGAAAAAATCTTCAGCTTCCTCAGAAAGTTCCACAAACCCTGTCTGTCCGGTTCCTATGATGATTTTTTCTGTCCCGTCCTCGTATATATGCTCGGCTTCTTCGAGAGAAATTTTATGGGAAGTCCCGTACTTCTCTTTTGAAAGCATTTTTTCCCGTTTTTCTATCCTGCCATCAAGGCGGATAAGAATATCTTGATCAAAAGTCTCTCCTTCTACAATAATTGAACCAAAACTTGTGGAATCGATCTTTGGTTTCATGGTTTGCCTCTTGAAATTAAAACTGAAAAACAAGATCTGATATTATTACAATTGTTTTGCACGCATTATATAAATAACGGAGAGTTTGCTCAGGTGCAAAAACTCATGTTAGTAAAGTACAAAGAAATAGAGGATACTTATTTATATTTATTAAAAACAATTAATTAATTATTTAGACAATATCAAAAAATAAAACCATACTCAAAGGGAAAAAGATGGGAAGCTATTTGTTAGAAGATTTTATCAAAAACACAGGAGAAAGAACTCCTGGGCAGGGAGTTTTTGAACTGGAACGAGACCATCTGCTGGGAGTGAATCTCAGAGGTGTGGTATGGACCAGAATGGGTTCCATGGCGGCATACACGGGGAACATAAAGTTTACACGAGAAGGAACTCTTGAACACGGGCTTGGAAAGATAGTAAAGATATCCCTTGGAGGAGAGGGAGTCAGTCTTATAAAAGCAGAAGGAGTGGGAAAACTTTACCTTGCAGACAAAGGAAAGAAAGTCTCTATTCTGAAACTTGAAAAAGAATCTATCTGTGTAAATTTCAATGATATTCTTGCCATTGAAGACTCTATCAACTGGGAAATCAGGATGATGAGAAAATTTTCAGGAGTAATGGAAAGTGATATTTATAGTGTAAAACTTGAAGGAACAGGAATAATTGCTATCACCACCCACCACGAGCCTTTGACCTTCAGAGTAACCAGAGAGCGCCCGATCTTCACTGACCCCAATACTACAGTTGCCTGGGCAGGGAGCCTTGAGCCGGATGCAAAAAGTGATCTCTCCTTGAAAACTAGCGTTGGAAGAAGCACTGGAGAATCCGTCCAGATGGTTTTCAGAGGAGAAGGGTTTGTAGTAGTACAGTCCTATGAAGAAATTAATTCCCATACCCAAGAAGGAAAAGGAATCTCGACCGTAAGTGTTTATACTTAACCCAACAGGTGATTTTTTACCAGGTAAAGAAGGAAAGGCACGGAAAAATGGTGCCTTCATATTTTCTCTTTTTAATTTTCAGAAGGCAAAGCCTGAACTTCATCGCTGCAGGTTGCCGAAAATCTAGCCTTTTCTTTTCTTGCACATTCCATTCCGTCTTCCACAGCCTCCCTGATTATATATCCGGCTTTGTGCAGGATAGTATCTCCAATCTGGGGATCTTTGTCCATACTTCCTGTACAGGGATAGGAATGGTGGGCTCCGGAAATGCTTTCCTTATATCCAGAAACATCTGTCCATCCGAGCTTCTTTGCGACAAACCATGTCGAACCGCAGGGAGCGTCCCTGAGCACGCCTGCCCCTATGAACATCTTCCCGTCAGGGCTCATCTCTATCCTGAGCACAGGCCTTCCAAAGCCGAGATCCACGAAAGCGTCTATGATCGACTTTCCTGTCTTTTCAAGGGCACAGAAGGGTTTTGGAGCCTCAAATTCTATACCTGTGGCTTCAAATTCTTTTCTGAGCTGCTCAAGGACGCCGGCAGGAGTCTTCTTTGAGTCCTCAACAGGGGCAATTACGGCTTTTGCTCCAGTTTTCTGCACAACTTCAGGAAGGGCGGCAAGGAGATCTGGATGGATCCCTATGGCAAGGATCAGGTCGCATTCCGTAAGCTTTGGAGGCAGGAATTGGGAGGGCTCTTCGATAAACGGAGGCAGGTCATCCGGAAACTCATGAATTCCAACAATCAGGTTTGCATAAGATTTTCTTGCCTGGCGGCAGTGGTTGCAGAGTTCACCGCACGACACGCAGAAAGTGGACGGGTTGATAAGATTCTGAATAACCTTTTTTCCAAGTTCGCCTGAATAAAGCACCAGGATTCTCATAGTTTTCTCCCCTTTTTATGGATTCCAAAGTCAATTTGTTAATTAGCTTTCTTTGTAAAGATTTCCTCACCTGTTTTATCTCCCAAAATGAAAAAAACAGAGAAAAACCTGTTTTTGCGGAGGTTGCTGATAAGCTTTTAAAATTAACTTCTGGCAGAAAAAACTTCAGACCACAGACATTTCTGACAGCAGGTGACATTCACCTTTAATCATCTTACTATACATTATATATATTTGTTTTAACCTATAAATAAGTGGAGTTTCAAAATAGAAATCAGTATCCACTCCTATACTCCTATTTGAATGTTACAGGCTGAATAAAAAACTGAAAAAAGAAAAAAGAAAAAAATGGGGAGAAAAGTAAAAAGGAAAAAAAATGGAGACTCAGTTTTTTCATTCTCCCAGCTTTAAAGCTCCGTGCGGGCACATTTTGATGCACATGCCGCACTGAATGCATTTCTTTTCGTCCACACAGAGACTCCAGTTCTCATCAAAAGAATAAACATTCATAGGACAGACTGAAATGCAGGCTCCACATTCAACACATTCTTCCTCATCCCTGTGAATGGGCTGATCCAGAATTGCAACTAGTGCTCCTCTCGCTTCAAGAGCATTTTTAATCTTATCAAACCTGGAATCTTTAACGTCTGCAATCAGTTCCCCGTAAGTCGAGTCAATATTTGCGACCATAATATTAAGCAGGATTCCTGTTTCAATAATAGACTCAGAGATAATGGGGTCATGTATCCTTTCCGTAGGGATGCAGATCTTTATTTTCATGCTCAGTACCTCCTTGCAAAGAGCTTGCTTATATTGTCGCTTGTGATAATTCCGAGGACCTTTCTCTGAGTATCGATTACGGGCATTGCCGAAACACCATAGCGGTCAAGCCTGCGGGCTGCAAGGTCTACAGGTTCGTTCGGGGCGCAGGTGAGGACCTTTTTCGTCATGACGCTCTCTACGGAATCAAAAATATTTTCTGCAACGGCTTTTGAGATATCCCAGGCAGTAAGTATTCCTACAAGTTCACCTGTATCCGAAACAACTGCAAGGTGATTGAAAGAATTTTCCCAGATCTTCTTTGCAGCGTCCTGAACAGTCTGGTCCTTTTTGATAGTGACAATGAAATCGGACATAACGTCTTTTACAAGAGGTACTGCCTGAGTCTGCTTCATGGATTTTGCCGAGCCTTCGCTGCAAAGTCTTTCCACAGGCATGCTAATAAAGAATTTCCCATGTTTCACCCAGTCTTTAAGTTCATTTGCAATCTTTCTTGCATTCTTGAAGCTTGAAAGTGAAGAGGTTGGAACATCCTTTCCTTCGATCTTCACCGAGCCTGACCTGAGTTCGGCATAATTTACCTGCCTTATCACAGGCTTATCTCTGCTGCCCACAGCATAATCCAGAACACTGGTATTGATATCCTCATCACGCACTGCAGTTGCAGCTGCGATCTTTTCGTTTAGAATGGGGATAGGAATTCCAACTCCCATGTAAAGGGTTGCCCCATAACCTGTAAAAGAGGCTGCTCTTAAATACTCAGGGCTCATCTCCTTGAGGTTTCCTTTAAGCATAAGGGTCCCAAAACCACTTGAGGGAGAATGCTGAGTTCCATTTCCTATAACATAGCCCTGGGCACCTCCGAGAAAAATCCTTGTGCCTGTCCCTATAGTTTCATAGCTGGGATCGTTTGATAAGGGAGAAAGCACTCCTGCGCCTGAGTAAGTGACGTTCCCGAAATTAGGCAGAAGCTCGCCCATATAAGTATTCAGGATCCTTTTGGAACTGTTTGTTGCAGCATTATATTTCTGGTAGGCGTTCCTGGGATTGAGAAGAACTGCTTCGTTTAAGTCATCAAGGGTGATTGTTGTATCAAGTACTTTCCTGGGGTAGCAGTCTGTCCCGTAGGAAGTTGCGTGCACATTGATTTCTTTTCCCCTCAGCAGGTCTTCAATAACGTGCGCACCACCATACTGTATTCCGCGCGTTTCAGAGTTCTGGGCAGCTCCGAGGTAAGCGTCAACAGCAGCGACCCCGCTGTATGCCTCCACATTATTGAACCAGACTTTCTGAATCTTGATTGGGGGTTCCGAATGACCCAGATTAAGCATCAAACCTGAAGAGCACATGGCTCCGAAAGTGCCTGTAGTAACCACATCCACTTCCTTTGCAGCACCTTCCACGCCAAGGTTTTCAACGATTCCAACCATTTCCTCGGCTGTGACTACATTGACACTCCCATCTTCAATTTTTTTATTAATCTCATGAACCGATTTTTTAACCATAAGGGTTTCCTCTTACTACAAACTTATCTAGATGGTAATTTTTGCCAGAATTATATATTACTTGTGATAATCCTTGGGGTAACAGCCAGTTCTATGAGAACTCAAAAATTCTGGCTTTGTATTATCTGACTTCAGAGTATTGCTGTCAGGTTTCCATTTCAATAGTTAATAGACATATTTAGGAGCCATATAAATTACTTATAGTAATCGAATATTAGTTATTACAAACACAATTTTTGGAATAATCAGTGACAGTTTACCCTATTCACAAATTGCATAACATAAAATTTTTCCGAGTCAGGAATTGAGTCTATTTTCAGTAAGTTTCTTATGCTTGCAGGATATTACCCGAGACCAGGTGATTTATTGACGCGTGTACTAGCTACCGGGACATTTGATATTCTCCATCCGGGACATGTTTATTTCCTGACTCAGGCAAGGGCTCTTGGAGATGAGCTTTTCGTAATTGTTGCCAGGGATTCGAATGTGACTCATAAGCCAAAACCAATAATTCCTGAGGAACAGCGGCTTGAGATGGTAGATGCACTTGGAGCGGTAGACAAAGCCATTCTTGGCAGTGAAAAGGACATGTTTGAACCCCTGAAAGAGATACGACCGGATATCATTACTCTTGGCTATGACCAGCATTTTGACGTTGAACTTCTGGAAAAAGAACTTACTAAAAGAGGGCTTCCTGCAAAAGTAGTCAGGATCCCGCTTTCAAAAGAATGTCCCCTTTGCAGTACCGGTGCAATTATAAAAGAAGTCCTTAAACGGTACGGGTAAATTTACCCATACCGCCTGCATACTATTTTATGCAAATACTTTTTCAAGTCTGTCAAGAGCTTCACGAATTCTATCAATGGATGTTGCATAGGAAATCCGGATAAAGTCCTCGCCAGAAGCCCCGAAAGCAATTCCCGGAGTTACTGCCACCTGAGCTTCTTTCAGGAGCCTTTCAGCAACCTCTGTTCCGTTCCCATACTCGCTCACATTGGCAAAGGCATAAAAAGCTCCGTCCGGCTTCTTGCACTCAAGCCCCAATTTATTCAGCCCGTCAATGAGGATATCCCTGCGCATTTTAAAACGGTCTACCATTGCCCTGACTCCGTCCTGGGGACCCTGAAGAGCTTCAAGCCCTCCGTACTGGACAAAGGTAGTGGCGCTGCTTACTGAGTGCGACTGGATCTTCTGCAGAAGCTTAAAGATCTCAGGAGGAGCTGTTAGGTATCCAAGCCTCCAGCCGGTCATTGCATATGCCTTGGAAAAACCGTTTACAGTAATGGTCCTCTCCTGCATTCCATCGAAACTGCCAATACTGATATGTTCCCGGTCATAGATAATTTTCTCATAGATCTCGTCTGAGACTACCAGAAGGTCGTGGTCGATTGCAAGATCGGAAATGCACTGGAGGGTCTTTTTCCCGAATACACCACCTGTAGGGTTGCCAGGGCTGTTTACGACAATAAGCTTTGTCTTGCTGTTAATGTACTCGGCGAAATTGTCAGGCAGGAAACCTTTTTCAGGAACTGTCGGGACCCATACAGTATCTGCACCTGCAAAACGGATGCAGGCATCATAAGTTACCCAAGCAGGGTCAAAAAGGAGCGCCTGATCCCCGTCGTCAAGGACACTCATCATTACTTCGAAAATCCCCTGCTTTGCGCCCGGGGTGACCAGCACATCTTTTTCGGTCACATCCAGACGATTTTCAGTTTTCATTTTTTCGGCAATGGCTGCCCTTAATTCCGGAATGCCGGCAGAAGGAGCATAATGAGTCTTACCCTCATACATAGCCTTTGCCGCAGCATCGCAGATATTTTTCGGAGTATCGAAATCAGGTTCGCCAAGGCTAAAGTTGATAACGTCTGTACCCTCTTTAATCATTCTGGTTGCAATATTGGAGATCCTGATCGTTGCGGATTCTTCTACACGCTTAAGCCTTGCGGATGACATAGGAATGGTCCTGGTTTGTTACATTTTGCTAGCTTATTGAGGCATTAAAGAATTTCACAGCCGCCGTACAAGCTTCACTGCAGCTTCGACTGCCCTTTTGGCATAGTCGACACGTTCATGAGCAGCCATCCTGGTCATACCAGGACCCGGAATTCCAAGCGTTACCGGCTTGTTGAACTCAAGGGAAAGATCCATAATCTTCCTTGCGGCATGCTGCATAACCACCTGGTCATGGTCGGTCTCACCTTCGATTACCGACCCTATGGTAACCACTGCATCAATATCCTCCCTCTGACAGAGCTTCTTGATTGCAAGAGGCATATCAAAGACCCCGGGAACGAGAATGGTCTCTTTAACTGTTGCACCCAGAAACTCTGCATGCTCTCTTCCAAGCAGCTCCATCTGATAGGTAAGATCTCTGTTAAATTCAGCTACAACAAATCCTAGGCTGATAGTCATCGAATAAGGTCTCCAGTCGTGTTTTTAATTACAAGTTATTAAAGTTATTCACATTTTCAAAGGGCCTGCATCTTCAAAACCCTGCCTCTGACCGGTACCGGCTTCCTTGACCAGTTTTTCAGGCTTGAAGAGCAGCTTTATCACGTTTAAGGCATGTTCCCGGGTCCTCCTGTCCATGAGAAAAGCGAGTTCTTTCTCGTCTTTTCCTTCATCCTCATGGACAAAGACCTCGATAATATGGGTATTGGTCATGAGCTGGGCCATTATAAGACCCTGAGAAGCTTCATGAGCGCACATTTTATCTTTTTCCTTGCCGCCGGGCATTCCAAGAGCCATCACGATATCGCAGCCATCTTCTTCGATGAGTTTTTTGGCTGCTACCGGAAGGTCTTTTATCCCGGGCACAGTTACCCTTTTTATCTGTACGGATACATTTTTCTGTATCTCGTCGATTGCCGCACGCCCCATATTGTAGCGCGCAAACGTGGTATCTGCAATTCCTATTGTGAGCATGTGAATCCGATCGAAATTTAAAGAGATATTCTTCCAGTTTTATTATTCTGGTTTTCCTGAAACATTTATAAACCTTGGTAATGAAGGATTTTTTAAATCCTATCATAACCTGTCAATAACGTGTATTGCAGCTTCAGTACCTGCTCCCAAACTGTCAATACAACCACGCTTATTCAGCACGATTTCCAGTTGCTGGATGGTAGAGAGGACGTCCCTTGCAGTAACATTCCCCATGCTTCCAATCCTGAAAATTTTGCTCTTCAGGCGTTCCTGCCCGCCAGCGATAATTACGCCGCGCTTCTTCATATCATTTTTGATATCTTCCCCGTCAATCCCTGCAGGAGATTTCATTGCAGTGATAGTGTTGGAGTACTGGCTGTACTCGTTAAGCTGAGGGAACATTTCGACATTCATCGCGCCAGCTGCTGCTCTCACAGCTTCGGAGAGTGTTCTGTGCCTTTTGATCCTTGCCTCCATGCCTTCTTCTTTAACGATATGAAGTGCTTCCTGAAGTGCATAGAAAAGAGGAATTGCAGGCGTGTAAGGTGTTTCAGGTCTTGGCTTGTCCCCGCTCTTTTTATATGCCTTGAGGTCATTATAGTAAGGCCTCTTCTTCACACTGCCCATAGCCTCAAAAGCTTTTTCACTTACGGAAACGACTGCCATTCCTGGAGGAGCTGCAAGGCATTTCTGTGAACCTACAACTGCAATGTCAACGCCCCATTCATCGACTTTGACCTCATCTCCTCCAAGGGAGGTTACACCGTCCATAATAAAAAGAGCATCGTGTTTTTTTGCAAGTTTGCCAATTTCGGCAGCAGGATTCATGATACCTGCAGAGGTCTCGTTGTGGACAAGGGTAATGGCTTTTGCCCCTTCCTCAAGCTTTTCTTTAACTTTATCAAGATCAACAGGAAGGCCCCATTCAAACTCAAGAGGCACGACGTCAGCATAGAGAGCTGAAAGGTCTTTGAAGCGCTGGCCGAACTTTCCATTTTCTATGGCAATAACTTTGTCTCCGCTTCCGGCTACAGACCCGACTGCAGCTTCCATTCCAGCAGTCCCTGAGCCGCTTAATAAAAAGATGTCATTTTTTGTCTGAAAAACATCTGCAAGAATTCCCCTGCAATCAGTATAAATTCCGGCAAATTCGGCACTCCGGTGGTTGATCATCGGTTTTGACATCGCCCTAAGGACTCTTGGTGCAACAGGTACGGGACCAGGCATCATGAGAAGGGTATCTTCCAGATCCATATTTTTTTATGCTCCACACATTTTTAAATGACTAACTCACTTTCGTTTATTCTTTATTAGTAGATTTACGTAAACCTATTATTTTCAATCATACAACCCCGAAATAATCCAGGGTAATAATTTCATAGATATAGTGTGCCAGGAGGGCTACTCAGTGTTTCATGCCCTGATGCATTTTCGGCCACACTTGCCATCATTTAGTATCATTTAAGATATGTTGATCACTAAATTAAACTAAGGATTCAGGTTTAATTGAATCCTACTATATAACTCATGTGCTTTCCCCGTTCAACCTCAGATTTCGATATTTTAAGAAGAAGGAAAAAGGAATAAACTCATTGGCCCTGAAGGAGCTTCATAACATCATGTTTTGTCACAACGCCCACGACTGTTCCTTTTTCTACCACAAGTACAGCAGGGTTTCCTTCGAGTATATGCGAAACTACTGAGATTGAGATACCGGGAGACACTGTAGGGAACGCCTCCCCCATTATCCCCGAAACTTTCAACTGAGAGATAGATTTTTTCTTGCTCTCACCCATCAGTCTTACAATCATATCCTCTGAAACACTTCCAACCGGAATACCCTTATCAAGCACAGGAATCTGTGAGAAACCGTGAACATGCATAAGGTTTACCACCTCTTCTACTGAGTCTTCAGGAGAAACATGAAGGACAGGGGAATGCATAAGGTCCCTTATGATAATCTGCCGTTCCTTTTCAGCTTCCTCAAAAGCATCAAGGATTTTCCTGACCGTTGAGAGCCTTGGATCTACATCTCCCGATTCTATTCGGGCTATAAGTGGCTGGCTTACACCTGCCCTTTTAGCCAGATCGCTCTGGGTAAGCCCGAGTTCATTTCTTCTTTTTTTAAGATCTTCGGGTGTTGGAAGCTGCATATATATTACCGATAGTAATTATGATATTTAATGGCATTGGTTAACATATTTTTAAAAGTGTATATATAAATGACTTTCGAAGCCGCTTAATTTGACTTCAGAAATGTCCTTTGAAATAGGTTGTCAATAAGTAATTATATTTATAAATAACCATTTTTTAAGAAGAATAGCGCAAATACATTAAGAAAAAATTGAGTTTCGAGTGGAGAAAAAGAAGAGAATGACTAAATAAAGTTGGACAAATAAGATAATTAGCAATACATAAAATAAAGTCTGAACTGTGAGAGCCAATAAGAGATTTAAATAAGACTAAAAATAAGTGAGGTAACAGGTTTGGACAGCAGGACCAGAACAAAAAATAAAAATAGAAGAATAGAGTCTTTTTAACATTTTTGCCTATTTATACTCAGATATAGTAGGGACTCTCTATTTCCTTTGATTTTCTCTTTCTCAATTCGCCTTTGATCGCCTCGTAGTATTTCATGGTGTCCGGAGTAACCGAAGGACCTGTTTCCTCAATTGCCTTCAGGAAGTGTTTCTGATTGACGCTTTTTGCGTGGATGTCTTCCCGGAGCGCAAACCTTCCTGCCTTTTTGCACACTGATGCTATATCAGCACCTGTATACTGGTCGGTAAGAGATACGAGTTCTTCGATGTCTACATCCTTTCCGAGGGACATCTTCCTCGTGTGCACTTTGAAAATTTCCCTCCTGGCTCCACCATCCGGAATAGGCACCAGGATGAGTTCATCAAAACGTCCGGGACGGATCAGGGCAGGGTCAATGATGTCAGGGCGGTTGGTGGCACCCAACACCACGACATTCCGAAGTTCTTCAAGCCCGTCCATTTCGGAAAGGAGCTGGTTTAAGATCCTGGCTGTCACATGAGGTTCTCCTGCAGAAACCCCACGGACGGGTGCGAGGGAATCCAGTTCGTCTAAGAAAACAATAGCAGGAGCAACCTGCCGTGCCCGCATGAAAACTTCCGCAATCCTCTTTTCAGACTCCCCATACCACTTGGAGAGCAGGTCGCTTCCTTTGGCTGTGATGAAGTTGGCGTCGGATTCATGGGCAATGGCTTTTGCAATAAGGGTCTTTCCAGTGCCTGGAGGTCCATAGAGTAGCACACCTTTGGGTGCCTCCACCCCTATGTCCCGGTAAGATTCTGGAATTTTAAGCGGCCATTCCACAGCTTCTTTCAGGAGTGATTTGACATTTTCCAGACCACCTACGTCGTCCCAGCTGACATTGGGGACCTCTATAAGGATTTCTCTTATTGCAGAAGGCTGGACATCTTTCAGGGCATTTTCAAAGTCCTCCCTTGTAACCTGAAGGGAATCAAGGATCTCCTTTGGGATTTCAGGCTCTTTAAGGTTAATTTTCGGCAAAATCCGCCTCAGTGCGCTCATGGCTGCTTCCCTGCAGAGTGCTGCAATGTCGGCTCCCACAAACCCGTAAGTTATCCGGGAAAAATCCATCAAGTTTACGTTTTCTGCAAGAGGCATGCCCCTTGTATGGATCTGAAAGATCTCAAGCCTTC
The DNA here is from genome assembly GCA_964434965.1 of uncultured Methanosarcinales archaeon. GTDB lineage: Archaea > Halobacteriota > Methanosarcinia > Methanosarcinales > Methanosarcinaceae > Methanosarcina. The sequence continues at coordinate 6,567 of CAYSWX010000036.1, read as the reverse complement.
CTTCCGTGTCCGGGACCCTCAGCTCAATCTCCCTGTCAAACCTTCCCGGACGACGGAGTGCAATATCAAGGGCTTCAGGTCGGTTGGTTGCCCCTATGACAATCACATTCTTGCGGGTCTTAAGCCCGTCCATCAGGGAAAGAAGTTGAGCGACTACTCTCCTTTCCACCTCACCGGTCACCTCAGCTCTTTTAGGGGCAATAGAATCAATCTCATCCAGGAAGATAATTGCAGGGGCGTTCTTTTCAGCTTCCTCAAAGATATCCCGGATAGCCTTTTCGGATTCACCATAATACTTGGACATGATTTCCGGGCCGTTTATGGAAATAAAGTAGGCGTCAGACTCATTTGCAACCGCCTTTGCAAGCATGGTCTTGCCTGTCCCGGGCGGGCCGTGGAGCAACACTCCCTTGGGGGCATCGATCCCCAGCCTGTCAAAGAGCTCCGGGTGTTTCAGGGGAAGTTCTATCATTTCCCTGACCTTGGAGATGGCGTCCTTGATGCCCCCAAGGTCTTCGTACATTACAGTAGGAATGGTTTGCTCGGGAGGGATTTCCATAGCTTCCGGCAGAAGCTCTACCTGCGTCAAATCTGTAATTTTTACTATCCCGGGAGGGGAAGTTGATACCACCTGAAGCTTTATCTCTCCGAGCCCGAAGGAAGGCCCGAAACCCTGCCCGAAAAAGTCCTGGAAAAAGTCCTCGAACATGAGCCCCTTGCTGAACATATCCCTGTCATGGGACCTCCTTAAGCTGGTGGTGGAAATAAAATCCCCCTTTGAAACAGTACGGTTCATGAATACAGCTTTGAGTGTCTCACTCGGAGCATAGATCTGCATGCCCTTGGTTACAGGAGCCAGAGTCACATATTTTGCTTCTTTCCATTCAGCTTTTCTAATTTCCACATGCTCTCCTATGCTCGTCTTTGCATTCATACGGATAAGCCCGTCCATACGGACAATATCAAGTCCGGAATCGCTGGGATAAGGACGGCCTATAAGGGCAGAAGTTGATTTTCCGCCTTTGATTTCCACAACATCAAAGGGCTTCAGGCCCAGCATCTCCCGAAATTTTTCATCAATCCGGACAATTCCTTTCCCTACATCCCGTTGATCGGCTTCTGCAACCTTAAGTTTTATAATCGATTTATCCCCCTCAGTCAAATAATACCCTCCATATCCATCAATACCCTCCATATCCATCAATAGAATATTCCCTCAACAAAAGTGTACGCAAGTTTTTTAAAAAACAAAAGCAAAGTATGGGTTTTCAGGCCAGTCTTGTATTAGTCGCTTACCGTCTTTGCCTCCTCATCAAGCTTTTTCAGATTGGTAGGGATAGGATTTTTTTTGATAAGTTTTGCGAAATATACAAGATTATGTGCCATGTATCTTACTGTCCGATTCGTGTAAAGGTGCCTATCCCCTCCTGCTTCTATATAACTGGGCCCTGGACCTGCATCCCCAACCCAGTAACAGTCCACATTTGGAGGCACAGTACATCCGAGATGAGTAAGGCTAAAGAGTATGGTAGAACATACATCATGTGCTCCATCTTCATTTCCTGTAACGATAACTCCTGCAACCTTTCCATAGAGAGGATACTGCCCGGTTTCGGGATCTCCTTCCATATATGTTCCATCCAGCCTCTCGATTACCATCTTAGCCACAGAAGAGAGTACCCCAAACCAGATAGGGGTTGCTATAATCAGGATATCACAGGCCTTTATTTTTTTTAATATCAGGGGCCATTCATCTCCACCCCCTTCATCTGAGGAAATCCCAAAAGCTATATCGTGGTCAACAACCCTTATGACTTCACTTTCAACACCAAGTTCTTTAAAAATAGCTACAGCCTTGTCCACAAGAGCACGGGTGTTCGATACCTGAGGCGATTTTTTAAGTGTGCAATTCAAAAAAAGTACCTTCATAGGATATATGTTTCCAAAAGCCGTTATATATACGGGGGCGCATAATTATTCAGAAAGATTATTACTGAACCTAAATTACTGAACCCAAAACTGGACTAAAAATAATGGAATAATAAAAAATAAAAAACGTAAAAAAGTATGGAAATAGGAAAAAAGGAGATACTTAGAGTTTAAGTTCTTTAGCCATTTCCTGGAAAACTTTTCCTTTATCGGTTGTGATGAAAACACCATTCTCGTGTCTGATAAGCTCTTTCTCTTTTAACATTTCCAGATACTTCTGAGCAATGTTAAAGTTGAGATTTACTTCGTAAACGATATGTGTTTTCTTTGCACCATTCATCGCCACTCGTAAAATATCCACTGCGATATCTGTCCTGCTTCTTCTCTTCAATACTAACTCCTCCCCCACTGTTATTTTAAGTGATCTTTGTAAGGATTTACGCTTCCAAAATATATTAAAGCGTATCTTTTTGTCGGTAACAAAGATTCTAAGTCTTTATCGTTCTCCTTTCTATATAACAATATCAGTATTATATAAAGTATTAAGTTTTAAAATAAAAAATTGACCTGCTGTTTATATAGAATACAAAAATGAACCGACTCTATATAAAAAACTGCCTGGTTATAAGAAAAAAGAACCCAGAAATCAAAACATTAAAGAAAAGAACTAAAAAGCCCCTCTATTTAACAAGAAGGATACTTTTTAAAGAATTTAGTGGGCCCGCTGAGATTCGAACTCAGGATCCCCGCCGTGTAAAGGCGATGTCATGACCGACTAGACCACGAGCCCAGTTTGCTGTTAATCACATAAAGATGATTGCTTTGCAAGCAGTTGCTTGAAATGCAAGTCCAAAATGTCACTAGTTATATATATGTCTTTTGTTTGAAGTAGACTTTAGAGGATCATCAGTAAAGAGAAATCATTATATACTTTATAATTCTTGTTTATGTTTTGGATAAAAAGCTGGCCAGGACTGAGACAAAAGTTAAAGTTAAGAAAAACATATTGAGAGTGTGAAAAATCCTGCCATAATAGGCATTCATTTAGCATTTTTGCCAACATAATGCATACAAGCAAAATATATTTATACAAGATTATCATGATGTAATATGTGAGCGGGTCTCTCTTTTGTGTAAGATAACCCCAACCCCCCAACACCCCAATTCATACTCCCCAACCCGCTCATACTAAATCTTATACTTACTTTATTGTAACCTGTTTACCTGACAATTCTGTTGCTGTCAGCTCACTATTTTTCAAGCCAGTTTTACAGGTCACTCAGAGTTTAGAGTAATATCAGGTAATACGCAATTTATGCTGGAATATGGTCCTGAAATAATAAAATAGATAGCAATGCCACTTTTGTTAGTAAATTATTTTAATGCATATAAATGAAATGAACCAATTATCAGTACTATTGTTTCTTATCTTTGTTACTTCAGTGTGATTAAAAGTCCTGATATTCTTTACCGGACTGTGTACTCCAGAAAAACATCATCATGAGAAACTGTTTCAGGAAAAATAAACTATTTGATAGAAATTATAAATTATTTTAAATATTGTGGAAAGCTATTTATAGAATGTAATAATTACTCATGCTAAGTGAGCGGGTCTCTTTTCCATAGTATAACCCCAAACCCATATCCCCCAACTATTCCCCCAACTATTCCCCAAACTCCCAAGCCCGCTCACAACTTTTCTAACGATTTTTTCCCAACGTTTCTCAACTTTGTTTAACATTATCCAGTTTTATCTCACCAGTTCCCAACATTACTAAAGTTTTTCTCAACTTAAATTACAGGGAAAAGAGTTTGGGATCAAACAAATCAAAATATCACTGGCGCATACCCAGATGCAAGCACGATTATTCGACTGAAATAAATCAAACAAATTAGACCGGAAAATAGAATGTACTAAATATATTAAAAAAGTATTTATAACTGAAGTTACATAGTAATATTTGTGAGCGGATTTCAGTCCAAACTTCCCAAACACACCAGCAACTTCTTCTTTCATTCAAAGTCAACCCCGTCGTTCCGCTCACAAAAAACCTCATACTCTTTTACACGGCAACAATGATTATCAATAAAAATTTCAGAACGATTACTCCAGTTTAATAATAAATTTTAAAAAAGGTAAAAAGTGAAAAAACCTTTCTGGCCCGAAAACTTTCTGGATTGGAAGACACGGACAAGAAAAGCAGGCGGAAAGCATTCCAGAAAAAATTAAAAGTCGAAAAGTGTTTTCTGGTTTTTAGGTTCAGCTTTTTTCAAAATCTCTCCTGTATTTTCCTGCATATCCGCGGCAGGTAAATCTTTATCAATTACTCCCTGTTTTGAAGGCTCGTTACTGGCCAGATCCTTCTTTTTTGACGGTATAAAAGAAGCTTTCTTCCCCGCAGATTCAGAAATGGGTCTCTTTTCTGATAGGGGCTCAGTAAGAGAGAATAAATTATTTTCTGCAGCTTTCGGACTTTTGGTCAGTTTCTTTCCTGAAGCCTCTTTATTCTCAGGGATCTCTTGCGGTGCGCCAAATCCCATGTCAAGGGTCTTCTGCTTTCTCTCCGAAGGCTGAACATCAGGGGTTTTGGGATTCCCGGCAGAACCTTCCGGTTCTTTCTCAGAAATATCAACAGGGCAATTGAGAGTTGTCTGCTTATCGTCTACTGAAGGCGCAGGAAGCTTAAAAAAGTCAGGTTCTTCGGCATTTTCCCCTTTCTTATCGAGAAGTTTCTGCGCTTCATCGTAAATATTCTGGAGTTTTTTGCTCGCTTTTGCGCTTCCTGAAAGGTATGTCAGCTCCTCAAGCTCAAGCCCGAGATTTGCTGTAACTTCAACAGCATATTCCTCATCCTTCAACATCAGCGCGTAAAAACCTAAAAGGTTGTTCCTTGAGTAATGCATTGATTCAAAACCATGTTCCCCGATCTTTGAAGCAATATTATCCCGCAGGTCACGCCTGGAACGCGTCTGACCGAGCCTTCTCCAGAGGGAAGGCTGCTGATACTTAATAAAACCAGGATAAGGTCTTGTCTTTGAAAGGGCAGCCCCACAGACCATGAGCATGCTGGCATACCTCCACATCCTGTAGTTCTGGCGCTTTTTTACGCGCCCGAGATAAAGGTCAGCCCTTGAAAGATATCCAAAACCCGTCCTTATATCTTCGAGACCGCCATCCTTCCGGGCATACTGGATAGGCAGGTTTTCGTCTATCCAGTGTACAAGATCCTCGGGACTTTCATCAAGCCCATATGAAGATTCAAGAGCCTTTTTACAATCAGTGCTTTTAAAGATCTTCTGCATAGCCTTAAAGATGTTCTCTTTGACATCCCTGCTTGCAGTGCTGATATCCTCAATTTCGAGAGCTTCCTTTCCGCTCGCTGCAGCCTGAAGGTCATTCATTGCACTCCTGAAATCTCCTCCTGCATTTTCTGCAATCTGCAGGACAACTTCCTGGCTGCAAGAAATCCCCTCAGCTTCACAAACCTTCTTTAAAGCAGGGACCATGGAGCGGCTCTGTACGGACCCAAACTTTATTTCCAGGCAGATATTCCGGACTGTGGGAGTTAGCCCGTAAATATCATTTGCAATAAGTATTATCGGCTGAAGTGTGGCTTTTATGATTCCGGCAATAGCTCTCATCCCACCTCTATCCGCAGTCCCGTGGAGATTATCAGCTTCATCAAGGACAATAAGCCGCTTGCCCCCAAAAAAAGTGTTCATTGACGCTGCAGAACCAGCAACTTTCTCAATAACGCCTGCAGTCCTCTGGTCGCTTGCATTGAGTTCAATAACTTCCCAGTCCATATCCCTTGCCAATGCATGAGCACTTGAAGTCTTCCCTATCCCTGCAGGCCCATAGAGAATCACTGCCCTCTTTTCTGGAATCCCGGACTGCCATTCCTCAGCCCATGTCCTCAAATCCTGCACTGCCTTCTTGTTTCCCACGACATCTCCAAGGGTCCGGGGCCGGTATTTTTCAGCCCATTCAATTGCCGACATCATCTTAAACCATACCAATAAAAAAGGAACTCATTATTAACTTTATATGTTGCAATTTTTTTATTAAGTAGCCATCCCGTACTTTTGTAATCTTCAAATACCGATAATTCAGGATAAATATCTATAAATCATTATTCTAACACAAAACCTAATATCAGCAAGCTTATCTGCCCGAATGAAACTAAATATCAGTATCTCTAAACAAGTCCTTCTGAATGAACTTTGCTATTAATTTATAAATCAGTTCTCTTGAGTTAATCTCACTCTATTAAGCCATAAATTAGTCTTCTTGAGCGAGCGCAGCGAGTGAAACGGACCACGTCCTCCCGAGACGGGACTCGGGGGGCAAAATTAATTAATGTGTGGGTTTGTTTTTCTTTGAACTACTTCAAATCTTAAACAAAAGTCTGGATTGATATGGAAAACAACGGCATGTATGCCCTCCTTGAGGCTATCGAAGCACGAGCCCGGGTAAACAGAGCAAGAGTCGCTATGGGAATAAGAGAACCTAACCCCAAAACTCTTGAAAGTGCATGGAAAGCTCAGGAACTTGGATATGCACAGGTAGTCCTTGTAGGGAGTAAAAAAGAAATAGATAAAATCGGGACCGAACTTGAGGTTATAGATACCGAGGAC
>CAYSWX010000035.1:0-28528 GCA_964434965.1 uncultured Methanosarcinales archaeon | reverse complement strand
GTTTTGCCCTCCTCAGGTATGCAAGCCCGCACATTGCTAATGTGAATACTGACAGGCTTATCAGGATTGGCAGGATTCTTATCCCCCAGGGAGTATAGTTGAGGCCAAGCCCTATAAGGGGCACTACTGCAATACTCAGCCCGAAGGACAGAGCTGTTCTTTCAGTGCCGTCAAGGTCTGATTTTGCGGGAAAGAGCGCCGCAATCAGAGCATACCCGGGCAGGAAAAGCATCAGAGGTAGACCAAGAGCTGTGCGGATGAAGCTTCCGCTGAGTACAGGTACAACTACTAGGATATCTGTAAGGATTACAAGAGCTACTACAAGCAGCAGGTCAGAAGGAAATTTTCTGGTTCCAGCCATTTAACCTTCCCAATATTTCTAATTTCATTTCAATTGAGTCCATTTTATCTGTTATTGGAAATTGCAAAAAACGAGGTTGAAATGTGGGTTATGGTAGCAGGAACAGGAATCGAATATAGATTCCACTTCCAGTACAGATTTTTGTTTCTCTCAGGAAATACCCCCACGTATTTTCCCCTCAGATATTTTTACTCCCCGCTGACTATATTATCTTTTTCTGTGAAACATTTTCCTCTTTTTTAAGGTCTCTCCTGCTACAGGCATTTTCATAAGGATCTTTGATTTATGAAGTATCACTTTCTACATCTCTCTAAATTTTAAGTTTCATGGTAATTTCATGAAGTAAAAAATTAATCCTGACTCAGAAGAACATTACAATGGCTTCGTTCTGCTCATTTATATTCATAAACATCGAATGATGAGGAAGATACATAAGATACATATGTGATCCATCTCGTGTTCCAAAAATATTTTTTGTAAGTTGGCTCTGTCTTCCACGAGGCTCCCATACATCCGACCCTTAAGCTGCGAAAAGCCGATAAAAATTAGGAGCAATGGCAACCGCAGAACTTTGTGAGCTTTCCAGGCATATGTGGAAGTTGTTGGCGAGAAGCCTGTGATTACTTCATCATCAATACTACTTACCCACAAGCTGTTCACTTGGGTTAAGTTCTTTTTATTCGCTCTTACACTCCATATTCTTTCAATGAGTTTTACTTGTCGATTATTTTTTCGAATTATTGTTTCCGACCTCGTTATATCGTTTCATTTGATATACAATTTATTCGTCTGTAAATATGTAATACAAAATATATTTCTAACAAAGATTTTAACAAAGTTTTGTGGGTCTTTTTGAATATCCCAGGCACCCGGAGGCAAAATACAACTTGGACATAGTCTCGAGAAAACATAGGGAACAAACTGAAAAATGATTGTCGGAATCGAGAATATTTTGCTGGAAGAAAAGCCATATGTTGTTCTTGTGCAGGGACACAAACACAGTCCTTGCCGGTGCCTTGAAACTTCCAACCCCCAGATTAAAGTCAGACACGTCGAAGCAGGGCTCAGGTCTTTTGACAGAATAATGCCATAAGAAACCAACGGGGTGATTGCAAACCTTATTTCCGATTACCTTTTTGCTCTAACCGAAAACTCAAAGCAGCACCTTTTGAACGATTTTATCCCAAAGAAAAGATCTTCATTACGGAAAACACAGTCGTTGATTCAGCTTATCAGAACTTAGTGTCAAGAACTTTTAGTTATTGATCACATATTTAACTCTAAATACTTATGGTTTGAGGATGAAATCTCAAAAACTATGTCCAGGAATTAAATTGTCATGACACTGGTGCTTAGATTCAAAAATAAGTCCCTTGCTTAGCAGGAAATTCATTGATCCATAGATCTATTTAAAAGCCAGGATTGTGAATATACTTTGAAATCTAAGCACTAGTTTTATTCTCAAATCAATAAGAGTTCAAAAAAGACTTTTATGGTCACAAACTCGATTGATAATTCAAATTCGAGATTCGGAAAAGCAATTTTGAGTTTTGGGATCAGTTTGTAGACTTATCTCCTTCAAGATAGGGAAAAATTAATTATAATTGCAGTGTAAGGTAAAACAACACATATCCTAAATTACTCAAATGAAATATCTCCTTTTTCTGGAGTGTCCATCTTGAAAGTCAAAAAAGCAGTTATTCCGGCAGCAGGTCTCGGGACTCGTTTCCTGCCTGCCACTAAGTCTATGCCAAAGGAAATGCTCCCGATCATCGATACGCCTGTAATTCAGTATGTTGTAGAGGAAGCTATTGCCTCAGGAATTGAAGACATTATTATTATTACAGGCAGGGGCAAGAGGGCCATCGAAGACTACTTCGACGACTCCCCTGAACTGGAGATGCACCTTGCGAAAAAACACCAGACTGAAATGCTGAAGCTGGTGAGGGATATCTCTTCCCTTGTCGATATTCATTATATCCGCCAGAAAGAGCCCAATGGTCTGGGAGATGCAGTCCTCAGGGCAGAGAACCATATCGGAAATGAACCTTTTGCGGTGCTTCTCGGAGACGACATTATCGTCAATGACAAGCCATGCACTGCCCAGCTCATTGAGAACTTTGAGAAATATGGAAGGTCAACAATCGCAGTCGAAGAGGTTCCTTACGAGAAACTAAACAGCTACGGAATTATAAAGGGCAGGCCTCTTGATGACTCTCTGTACGTGCTTGAAGATATAGTAGAAAAACCAGCACCTGAAGCGGCGCCTTCCAATATAGGAGCAATCGGACGCTATGTCTTCACGCCTGAGATTTTTGACTGTATAAAGCAGGCTGGAACTGGCGTAGGGAGTGAGATCCAGCTCACAGACGGCATCAGGCTGCTGAACAGGTCCCAGATGATCTACGCCTGCAGGTTCAAAGGAAAAAGGTTTGACACCGGAGATCGGCTCGGGTATGTAAAATGCATACTGGACTTTGCACTTGAATATGAAAACCTCAGAGATGATGTACTCGAATATTTGCGGGAAATCCTTGCAGTTAATAAGACTCCCGCAGAAAAGAATATAAAAGAACCAAAAGAATCAAAAAAGCTCTGAAGAACAAGGTAATATAAAAATCATTGATAGATAAATTTGAGAAAAATAACCAAAAACAATGTCGTTATCTAAAAGAAGAGTTAGCTCTGCTGGTTCTCACCAGCAGAGTCCTTCATAATCCACATTTTTCGCTTTAATTATCCGCCTTCCATCAATTACTATTTTTCCTTTCATTTTTTGGAATTCGGAGTCCAGGTTCCTGAACTCGTCCCATTCTGTCATCACAAGGCAGGCTTCTGCATCTTTAAGAGCATCAGAGGCCTTATTGCAGTATTCTATTGTGGGAAAGATACGCTTCATGTTCTCAGCTGCCATCGGGTCATAAGCCGAAACTCTTGCCCCAAGTCTGAGAAGTTCAGCAATTACAGGAATTGCTCTGGATTCTCTTATATCATCAGTTTCATTTTTAAAGGCAAGGCCGAGAACTGCAATCTTTCTATCCGCAGGGTTTCCTATTTTCCTCTGCAGAATTTCGGTCATAAGAAGTGGCTGCCTCTCATTTACAGCTATTACTGACTCAAGGAGTACAGGAGAGTAGCCGATTGCCTTTGCTTTTCCTATAAGAGCTTTTACGTCTTTAGGGAAGCACGAACCTCCAAAACCTGCTCCTGAATTCAGGAATTTAGGGGAAATTCTAACGTCTTTACCTACGGCTTCCATGACCTCATAGGTATCGATCCCCAGTTTTTTGCAAATATTTCCTATTTCATTGGCAAAAGAGATCTTGGTTGCGAGCAGGGAGTTGTTTGCATATTTTATCATCTCTGCAGTTGCAGGAGCTGTACGCGTGACCTCACATTTAAAGGTCCGGTAGAGCTCAGAAACAAGATCTCCTGATCTTTTGTCAATTGCTCCAACTACTATTTTATCTGGATTCATGAAATCCTGAACTGCTTTCCCTTCCCTAAGGAATTCTGGATTCATTGCAACCCCAAAATCTTTCCCGGCTGTTTTTCCTGATGCTTCTTCAAGAATCGGGAGGACGAATTTTTCTGTGGTTTCAGGAACTACTGTGCTTTTTACTACCACGACATGATAACCTTCTTTTTTTGCAAGGGCTTTACCTACACTTGCTGCTGCTGCCCTGACAATTGAAAGATCTATACTCCCATCTTCTGCCGAAGGAGTTCCCACACAGATAAAGGAGATGTCTGTTTCATTGACTGCTAATTCATAATCAGTAGTTGCTATGAGCTTTTTTCCTGCATATTTTTGTAAAAGCTCTTCAAGCCCTTCTTCATAAATGGGGGGAATACCTGCGTTTATTTGCTCTGTTTTTTTTCTGTCAATATCTACGCAGATAACTTCGTGGCCTACTTCTGCAAAGCAGGCTGCGGTGACCGAACCCACATACCCTGAACCTATAACAGAAACTTTCATAATCTTTACCTCTTTTTCGGGAATTGAACAGGTAATCGATCCCAATTCTTATTTATTTTTTGATAGCCTGTTTCTCTTATATTTTTCCATATCTTGAGGTTTCCGATTTCAGACTTTCATATATTTATCCTTTTCGTGTCGGTTTAAATATTTATATAGTTTGACAGTTTATAGGTTTCTACAATTAGAATTTAGTACATGGTTTGACAATACATTTACCTATAACGGGGGATTTTGTAGTGTTTTCAATGCCGATTCTGGGTACAGAAGAGCTAACTCTGGGAAATAGTTTTCCCGGTTCGGGCGTCTGTTTTGTTTACACAGACTTTGGAATTCCTGAATATTACAGGATAATAGTTCTGGGACTGATAGCTCTTGTGGGAATAAAGGAAATGCTTCTGGTTTCCAGAAAAGAAGACCACTTTTCAATAGACTCTATTGATGTTGGAATATATCCGCTTTTGATCTGTTTTGTTGCTAACTTCCTTTTTGCAGGCTTGGAAATTATTTTTATAGGGTTAACCCCCTGAACAAACCATTTTTTTTTCATTTTTTTAACGATTTTTCTTTTACTTTCTCCCAATATTTATATCTCAAAATCTCAAGAAATCATAATGGGTTATTCCTCTTCATTTATAAAGTTTAAATACTTGAAATTCCGGTTCTTTTAGTTTCTTAACTATCTTAGTTCAGACACTTACTTCCAAAAACTATTTATTTACGAACAATTTATCTTCTAATAGTATTTGTTATTGATCCTATCAGAACCAAAAATTTAAGTTTAAGGAGGCGCTGTAATAGGGTGGGGCTATAGCCAGGGGGGCTGTTGCCGTAATCCTGTTGCCAGTATCAGGGGATTTAAAGGACAATAAGTCTGACAGTAAGGTTCGGAAAAAAGGGGCTTAAGAAGAATCAGGGTTCAATCTACTACTCCTTTATATGAAGGAGAATGACTTCCCGATCTCTTGAAATACTGCCTTATCTGATACAGATTCGGCATTTAATCTTTCTTACTTTCCTTTCCACCGTTGCCTTCCTCTAAGAAATGCTGTTCTTTTTCCTGAGTTATAATTTATAAGCGGGTATATCATTAGGGAGTGAAAAACCTTGAGGGTCATCGTTGATATAGGGCATCCTGCCCATGTACATTTTTTTAAAAATACTATCTGGAATCTCGAAAAAAAAGGTCACCAGGTCATGGTTGTCTCAAGAGATAAGGATGTTGTAATTGAACTATTAGATGCTTATAATATCCCGCATACGGTTCTAAGCAAGGTCAAGAAGGGTAAAATCCACCTGCTTGAAGAATGGTTCGTAAGAGAATCTAAACTTTATAATATCGCTCGCAAGTTTGATCCAGACCTTCTTATGGGTATTCTTTCTCCTCCTATTGCTCATGTAGCATGGGCACTGGGAAAGAAATCCATAATCTTTAATGACACTGAACATGCAGAGTTAGCCCAGAAAATGACCTATCCTTTCTGTGACATTATCTGTACGCCTACATCGTTTAAAAAAGACGTAGGAAAAAAGCAAATCAGGTACCGTGGATATCATGAACTGGCTTATCTTCATCCAGCCTATTTCTCCCCGAATCCCGAGGTTTTGAAGGAACTCGGTGTAGCTGTAGGTGAGCCATTCGTGATCCTGCGCTTCATTTCATGGGGCGCACACCATGACGTAGGACAGCACGGAATTAACAATAAGTTAGCATTTGTCCAGGAACTCGAAAAGTTCGGGAAAGTTTTCATTTCTTCAGAAGGAGAACTGGCAGAAGAGTTTGACCGGTATAGAATTAAGGTTCCTCCTGAAAAAATCCATAGTCTTCTTTATTATGCTACACTGTGTGCAGGTGAAGGAGCAACTATGGCTGTCGAAAGCGCAATCCTTGGAACCCCGTCTATCTATGTCTCCTCTCTTGCAGGAACGATGGGAAATTTCTCGGAACTTGAAGAGAAATATGGTCTGCTCTTCAATTTCAGCGACTCGGAAGCCGCTATGGAAAAGGCGTTGGAACTCCTTAGGGATCCTGAACTTAAGAAAACCTGGAGCCTCAAGAGGGCTGCCCTTCTTAAGGATAAAATTGATGTAACTGAATTCATGGTAAAACTCATCGAAGGGATTCCAGGAGAAAAGCGAAGGGAAAAGCAAGGGGTTTCTGTAACTACAGTCCTGGATGAGAGTCATGCATGATTTATTGAAGCAAAAAGCAGAAATCTGGGACCTTTTTACCCGGAAAGAAGAATATCATCCCAATGAGCTCGATGAACATGGGCGTTTCTTTTTCTCCAAAGACAGTCTAAGAAACGCCTCTATACCCGAGGTTTCAAGATACCTGGTAGAAAACGGGGTGAAAGTTGAATTCCCGGAAAACAAAACCTTTGCTGTGTGTTTAACTCATGATATGGATGATATTTATCCCCCTCTTTCTCACAGTCTGATGTCTTCAGTCTGCTGCCTGAAAAGTCTGGATTTCCGGGGTTTAGCAGTTCCATTCCTCTGGCGATTTAAGGGGCCTGAATATTCGCCCTACATTAACTTTTCCGAAATCATGGATCTTGAGGAAGATTTTGGGGCGAAATCTTCTTTCTATTTTATCGCCAGCAGAGAAGATCCAGTTAGATTCAGATATGACATAGAAGATTTAGATACCCGTCTTGGGGAAATCTCCGATAGGGGATGGGAAGCCGGTCTTCACGGCGGGTATTATTCATATGACAATCTCGAATCGCTAAAAAGTGAAAAGGAAAGACTCGAAAAAGTCCTGGGAAAAAAAGTCCTGGGTTTCCGCAACCATTATCTCAGATTCAAAACTCCGGAAACCTGGGAATTACTGGCAGATGCAGGTTTTGGCTATGACTCTACTTTCGGATATAGCGAGTCAGTAGGTTTCAGAAATGGCATGTGCCACCCTTTTAAACCATATAATCTGAATAAAGAGCGGGAGATTAACATCCTGGAGATTCCACTTACTGTAATGGATGTCGCTCTTTTCAAAGCTTACGACTCTTTTGAGGAAGCCTGGAGATGCACAAAGGACCTGATAGATACAACAGCAAGGTTCAATGGAGTCATTACCCTGCTGTGGCACAACTTCGTTTTCGGGTGCAGTTTCCGAAAAGATTGGATCAAACTCTACAAAAAAGCACTGCAGTACTGTTCTGACAAAGGAGCATGGATTACAAGTGGAGAAGAGATTTACAGGTGGTGGGAAAATGGACGCTGGTTCTAAAGGAAAATACCTGCTGATTACACCTGCAAGAAATGAAGAACAAAATCTGCCTAAAGTTTCTGAGTCTGTAATACGGCAGAAAGTAAAACCTTCACTCTGGATCATAGTGGACGACGGAAGCACAGATAATACTCCTCATATTCTCGAAGATCTAAAAACAAAATATTCCTGGATTCAGAGCATAAGGCTACCTCCAAGGCCAAGAGATATAACTTTTCACTACAGCTACGTCTGCAAACAGGGATTTGATTATTCACTGGAATATTGCAGGGAAAACGGCATTGGGTATGATTACATAGGTCTTCTTGATGCTGATACTATACTCGAAGAAAACTACTTTGGAAAATTGATTGACGAATTTGAAAAAGATTCCTCGCTTGGGATTGCAAGCGGAGGGGTTTACTATGATATAGGTGGCAAGCTTTCGCTGGAAGTCTCAGATAAAAATCTGCCCCGTGGCACCGGCAGGTTCTGGAGAAAAGCCTGTTTCCTTGAGACTGAAGGCTATCAGGTAGAACCTTCTCCTGATTCCATCTCCAACACAAAAGCAATTCTCAGGGGATGGCAGCTAAGGCAGTATGTTGACGTCATTGAGATCCAGACCCGAAAAACGAGCGCTGGAGAGGGACTCTGGAAAGGATACGTTAAAAATGGCTGGATGGCTTATTACGTGGATAAAAGTCTGGCTATGGTTCTGTTCAATACTCTTTATCGTTCTCTGAAGCCTCCATATTACACAGGTATTGCGTATTTCTACGGATACTTCAATTCGGCTATTAAAAGGGAGAAAAAAATCCAGGATATGGAGATAAGAACCTATTATAAAAATCAGGGTCTGGGATTTTTATTCTCCAGAGTCTCGGGAATTTTAAGTCGAAATTCTACAGAACCCAGGAAGGAAGAGCAATGAGTAATCTAAATCATTTTATGGAAGTACGGGACTAAAGGTGATAGTGTGAAGCTGCTCTTTCTGGACATAGTGTGGCCTCTCTACCTGGCTGATGGCTCGCTTATTCACAGGCACGAACTTGTAAGCAACCTGGCAAAGCTGGAAAATGAAATCCATATCTTCACAACTGATAGTTCTACTCTTTCGCATCTTGAAAATATCCACCGTCATTACGTACGTCCTGGAAGCCTGCTGACTCTCACAATCAATTATTTCCGGCGCTCTACAAGTCTGGTTGGCTCCGAAAAGTTTGATGTGCTGTATACAAGAAATCCTAATTTTGGTTTTCTTGCCGGGCTCTTTTGCCGAAGCCGGTGCAAAGCTCTGGTTTACGAATTAAATGGAATTCCAGAGGATGAAACCAGCCTCCTCGAATCAAAAATAGGCGAAGATAAATCTTTACAGGAAAGTAGAGCGGGAGTTTTATCCAGATCTCTTTCTTCCGCAAAATCCAGGCTAAAGGTTTTAGTTCTGAAGAACGCTCTCGGGTTTTCGGATAAGATTATTGCAGTGACTCCTGGAATAAAAACTAATCTTGAGAGTATTTACCATATTCCCGGCGAAAAAATAACTGTGGTACCCAACGGAGCAAACACTTCACTGTTCAAACCTCTTGAGCAGGATGCATGCAGAAAAGATCTTAGGCTTGACCCAAAAACTCCTTATGTATGTTTCGTGGGAAACCTTGCTCCATGGCAGGGAGTCGAGTACCTGGTAAAGGCAGCTCCTTCAATACTCGCCAGATATCCTGATTGCCGTTTTCTTATTGTTGGTGATGGGGTTATGAGAAATGAACTTTTAAACCTTTCACGAAAGCTCGTTATTGAAGATAAATTTATTTTCACGGGTGTGGTTCCTTATGATCGAGTACCAGTTTATATCAATGCAAGCGATATCTGTGCCGCCCCCTTTATCCTGGCAAGGAATGCAAAAATAGGGTTATCCCCTCTGAAATTGTACGAGTATATGGCCTGCGGAAAGCCGGTTGTTGCAAGTGATATCAGCGGAGTTGCCGATGCTCTTGAGGCTTCAAAAGGAGGTCTTTCCGTCACTCCTGAAAACCCGGAAGCCCTTGCAGAGGCTGTTTCGAAGCTGCTTGAAAATAAGGACTTGAGAACGAATATGGGGTCAAAAGGTTTAAGTTATGTTACTGAAAATTACAGCTGGTACAGTGTTGCGAAACAGGTAGATGGAGTCTGTAAATCAGGACTCAAGGGCTGAATACATGAAATTCATCTTTCTACTAATATTATAATTTATTGACTATACAAATTATCTATCAAACGGGGCTTAAAATGGACGAAATTGAAGTCAGAGAATTATCGCCGTCTGAATACAATGAATGGGATTTGCTTGTGGAAAAAGCTCAACCCGGCACGCTCTTTCACACAAGTGACTGGCTGGGGATCTGCAGAGATGTCCTTTCCAGAGACTTAAGGATTTACGGTTGCTTTAGAAATGGTGAACTCGTGGGCGGATGTCCTATTTTCATTAAAAATATTAAAGGTATGATGAAAGTAGCATCTTCAAACTGTAATATGACTGATTATAGCGGTCCCCTTATAAAAGAGGGAGCCAGCTCTAAAGCTAGCAAACGTATGCAGGACACACACGAGATCCTTGGAGCTCTCCAAAAATTCCTCAGCAATCAGGGATTCGAAAGTATTACCCTTACACTTGCTCCAGGGCTTGAAGACGTAAGACCGTTTACCTGGAAAGGATGGGAGTCGAGTGTATATTATACTCATCATCTGGACCTTAAAGAAAATGTAGACGACAATCTTTCGAGGAAAATCCGTAGAGAACTTAAGAGCGCTGAGGAAGCAGGACTTAAAACCAGAATCTCAAACGACCCTGAAACTTATTATCACCTGCTTTCTCTTGTATATGATAAACAAAATCTGGAACCTCCTGTGCCCAAGGAATTCTTTGAGAGGGTATTTAAATTGATCCGGGAGAAAGATGTAGGCTATATGTTTGTTTCAGAGACTCCCGAAGGCGAAGCAATTGCATCTCATCTGAACCTGTACGGTAAGAAGTGCACTGTTACATGGTCTTCAGCCCTTAACCCTGAATTCGGCAGAATGGGTCCAAATTCTCTTCTTTATTATAACGAGTTTCTCGACCTGAAGTCCAGAAATTTCGAATACATGAATGTGATGGCAGCAAACATCCCTAGATTTACGGACTTTATTATGGGATTTTCTCCGAAGATTGTCCCTTATTATAGAGTTACCCTGCGCAGCAAAAAGTATTCCCTTATGAGGATATTATATCAGGCTACGCACGAAGAATCTGAATGATAATAAAACAGAAGATGCTCTTTTCCCGATAATTCGGGAAAATCAAAAAAGCCGAAATTGGGATTTTTTCCCAAAATCGGATTTAATTACTTTTTTTGCGATCTTATACCATATCGCTTCAATCTTCAAGGATTAAAGGATTCTGAGTAATTGTATCCGATTATCAGTACATTTAAAGGATTCTGAGCAATTTTATCCGGCTATACGCGACATTTTTCTGGCATGCATACCAGTTCTGCAGACTTGATCCCTATTTTTTCTCAAATCTTTATCTCTATATCTTCATCTCTATTATTCTCAATTCTCATTCAGTTCTTTTTGTAAAAGGTTGTAGAAGCCATTAAAATAGTAGCTTCTACGAATATTACTTCCTGAGAATATTTGATTCTCTTTTTCAGCTCCTATTTTTTACTTTTACAAGAAACGATGAAAACATTTTTTTGAACGTGGGATCTTCATGAAGGGCTATTATGTAATATGCAATTGTTACGATCACAGCTACAAACATTATTACATAAAAGCTCGAAGAAACCAATTCTGTCAGAATTAACGGGATCGAAACAACGAGGCCTATTACTGCATATTTCGCAAGAACATCTATGCTTTCTTTCTTGCTAATTCCTGCAAGCCCCAGAAGATAAGCATTGTTCCAGAGCCAGAATGCTGCTCCTGTAAAACTGTACAGAGCAAGGGAAAATTCAGGGGTTCCATAAGTTCCCCCGATTACCAGCGCGATTACCCTTGTGACAAGGAGAACTACGCTGAAAGTGAGCCAGACTTTCTGTTTATCAAATACGTTATAAAGAGTTGTGATAGGTGAAGAAAGGAAGACGAGGAATATCCAGGGAATAAGGATTTTTACATATGTCCCCGCAACATCCCATTTTTCTCCAAAAGCAAAAACGAATACCTGCTCTCCAATAATCGTCAAGAGTATCATAGGGAAAAGGCCTATTGAAATCAGCTTATTATAAACCTCGCTAACTATAGTCTTCATATCTCCTTTCTCATTTCCGTTCTTAACCTCACTTACCTTCTGGAAAAAAACCTGCCCTATAGCGCTACCTATAAGCGCCATTGGCAGGTTTACAACCTGATTTGCAAGTGAGAAATGCCCTACAACCGAGGTACTGTAATAGTATGTTAGCAAAAAGGTAGGTACCTGTGGGGAGATAGTATTTGCGATAGATGACCATAAACTGAATAAAGGAAAGTGTTTGTACTGAACAGCCAGCTCTTTCATTCTTCTTATTGACACCTTTTTGAAAATCTGGATATCTTTTTTTACGCCTTTGAGCATGACCAGGTCTGCAAATGCGTATCCTGCAGTGTATCCTCCTATCAGGCCTAATGGAGTAACACTCGCCGTTGCAAATCCTATTTGAAGTAACTTTGTTGTTAGGGTGTTAGAAACTCTGGACCCTGCGATGACCCCGAATCGGGTCTTTCTTGAGAGCCAGTAGTTTTGCACAAAAAACATCCCATTGAGGAATATTACTGGCGGAAGGAGAAGCAAATACTTTGAAATCCCAGGAGTTTTGCAAAACTCATCGATATTTATCGGAATAACTAATAATATAGCGCCTGTAAGTAAAGAAGTAATTATTACCAGTAAAGTACATAATAAGGTAACATTTGCAGCGTCTTCTTCTGTTTTTGGTAGCATTATCGCAAATTGATACGATAAAGTAGAAGCTATCACGAGTATGCCTGAGATTGCCATGAATAGCTGAAAAATTCCAAAATCATCAGGATTATAAATTCTTGAGATTATGGGCATCAGAAGTATACCCAGAATTTGTGCCGTAACACTTCCTGATATTAGTTTAAGTACATTAGTAATGAAGTTAGACATAAGGGGGTCAACCTTTTTAATATATTATTTTAGTACTGGTCGTGAATAGGTGCATTCACTCAGGCGATTTATATAATAGTTTCCGATGAATCTCATTTTTTGACTTTACTTTCTTTAATGTACGCTATTACTTCTGCATTGTCATATACCAGTTCATATTCAGGAGAACCAAAACTGTTGAAAAACTTTTTCGGTAATGGCTTGATCGTGTTTACTCCATATATCTCCGGGTCATTTATGGATATGGGCTCTTCAAGTGATGATCTTCTAAGCAGTATCATGTGATCTCCGCTTATTTCCCCCGACGCTATCTGCTCAGTATTGAAATATGTTGCATTATTTACATCGTATCCCGGATCTCTATAAAAAAGACAGCTATCATAAGGGGAGTCCATTAAAATGCTTCCTGAATATATTCCAGTCAAGGTTTTCACGGCCTGAATCTCAATGTTCTTGAACTGGTTCCTTACGGTTGTATCTTTTCCTACAAGAGGGTTGTCTTTATTAATTCCTGGTGTGGTCACCATTACAAATGAAAATAATAGAATTATGATGAAGACAACAGGGATTTTTACTTTTTTGGAGTTGAACAGGCTTACCAGTTTTAACATATATGAAGCAGCTACCAATACCAGAAATACTGCTATCAATGGGAACCACCTGGTTGTCAGGAAATTTCTCATACCAAGTAAGGGAATTCCATAAGCTAAACCATACAGAATTGCAACAACCAGAGCAATTGAAAACTTATTTATTTTTATGGCATCCCTGCGGGAGGACCAAGTTAATACTCCTCCTATTGCGAAGAACGGCAGGGCAAGGTAGCTTATATGAAGTATCAGCGTTTCCATTGGGTCTTGATTGGTTGCGGATCCCATGATCAGCTCCTGACCTGAGTAGTTGGAACCCGTCTGAAGCACTTCCATAAGAGGTCTGAACACCGTCTCAAAAAATGAGGTGTCCAGGGTGACGTATGTAAACATCCAGTACGTTTGCAGGATAATTACAAAGAAAAGGATGTAATTAAAGCTACTTTCTGAAGTGGGTGAACTTCCATAAAGTAGGTTATGCAGGTATTTTCCCACTATAATCGAGATTAAAGCCAGAATAACCACAAAAGTGGTCAGCTGGTGGGTCAGTACCATTAGAATTGTAGTCAGAAGAAGAATGCCTGTTTTCACCAGATCCGGCTTTTCGCTGAAGATCGCGTAGAGAATAATTACAAAGTAACAGAGAACCAGGGAACCTGGTGTTATGTTAGTAATTCCTGTAACAATATTGTGATTATTCAGATTTATTAACAGAGCTGCAAGTAAGCCCATCTGCGGGCCTTCAATTTTTTTTCCTATAAGGTAAATTCCTGCTGTGCAAAGAATATTGGCAAACCCTATTGAATAAAAGAAGCCGTCTTTGACATCCAGTCCCCCCATAAGCTGGGTAACCGAGACAAAAATATGGGCAAGAGGATAATAGAAATATTTACTGCTTATCTCTATTGGGGGGATAGTCCCCGTTTCAGTAATCAATTTCGCCATTCCTGCATGAAAGTAAGCGTCATAGCCCATGAGGCTTGGGAAATTATAATAAATTCCGGATCTTATCAGAATTGAAAGCATGAATATTTGCAGCAGAATCGGAACTGCTCTATCTCCTTCTTTTACATAGAGAATTTCCGAGGCTATGATACCTGCAAGTACGCATATCAGTATAAAATAAGAAAGCGGTCTGTAATACTGGTTCATGCTATATATCAGAATACTTATCAGAAAGACAAGATAAAATGAAAGATTGAGTAGACTCTTTAATCTGTCTTTTCCTGAGGAAATTGGGGCTTCATTTTTAAACTTTTTTCTAAAGACAAAATAGATTGAACAGGCTGAAAGGACAGCAATTCCGATGTCCTGCTGGTTTAAGCCAATCAGGTAATATAAAGATACAATGAATAAGCCTAAACTGAATCCTGTGAAGCTGAGAATCGTGTCAAGATTTCCAGTAAATTTCTCTTTAATCTTTTTCAAAAATTCCATATGACCCACGACATTATAATTTTTCGTTAAGGTTGTGTAGTTTTTAGATCAAGTATTTCGTTTAACAAATCAAAATGACCTTTTTATCAAGCCGCAGTTTCTTTTTATCTTTCCTTTAAGACTTTTATGTCGGTCTTTTCTCCGTTATTTCCAAACTAAGTATGTTTCTTTTAATTGATAACTCTTTTACTTTTTTAGATTTAAAAATTATCCTTAATCATTATCTTTTTTTCTAATCAGTTACACACCTGATCATCGGTCATAAACCTGAATTCTTTAAGCTGTCCCAGTTCCTTTTTCTGAGTCATACTTCCAAAATTTTTTATAAAAACTCTAGATATTCATCCTAAATATAAGGATTATGTTATATAACTACTCTTGCTTATTTACAGTGTTACACCATGAGGATCGATCTCCCCTAAGATCCTGCTTGAAGTCCAGACGCATCTTACTGTGAAAAAGGATTGCATCCATTATGGTTTATGGGAGTTACATAAAGGCTACATGTATCTCTGTTCTGCTCTAATTTCTTAAGCACTCAATCAACCTTATGATTACTACTTGCTCCTTTACTGAGTTGTCACTTTTAATCTGTAACTAAAGGCAGTTTAAAGAGCAATTCATAGAGATTACTTTATCTGGATGCAGTTTCAGATTTCAATCATTTTTTCTTCCCTGTATGATTGGATTGCTGCCAGAGCTACTTCCAGAGCATGCTTTCCTTCTTCTCCTGAAGGGCTCGGGCAAGTCCCATCTCTGGAACAGCAGATAAAATGGGAAAGCTCTTTTTTCAGGGGCTCAGCTTTTTCTACCCTCGCTGACTGAACCCAGCCATTGTCATGTAACTCAACACTTTGATCAAGGTAGTCCAGATATGCAACCCCCTTTAGACCAACTGCTGTAAGCTTTCGAGTTTTATGAGGGGTGAGCCAGTTAGTCTCTACAAGTCCTGAGAATGAATGGTTAAGGCGTAGATGAATAGTTGCATGATCCTCAAAGGAGTGAATGTCTGAACCCGCTATGGCATAAACCTGGTTTATCTTCATTCCGTAAATAAAAGAGATTATATCTATATCATGGACTCCGATATCCAGAATTACTCCCACATCCCTTATCCTTGGGTTATATGGACCAACTCTTCTGGTTGAAAGTGAGACGATTTTTCCCAAAACTCCTGAATCTACGATCTCTTTTAACTTCAGAACCGCGGGGTTAAATCTCTCTATATGCCCTACCATCAGATGCCTGTCCATCTCTTCAGCAGATTCAATCATTGCAGTTGCATTTTCCACACTGTCTGCAATAGGCTTTTCAACAAGCACATCTACCCCTGCTTCAAGCGCGTCAAGCACTATAGGATAGTGAAAGGTAGTAGGAGCTGCAATACTGATTGCGTCAAGTTTTGTTTTTCCGAACATCTTTTTATGATCTGCAAAAGGTAGTGTATTGTATCTTGCTGCAAGCTCTTTTACCCTTGATAAGTTGGGGTCGGATATCCCCATCAGTCTTACGTCTTCCATTTCGCTATAGATCCTGACATGGTTCTCTCCCATGTAACCGGTTCCAACCACTCCTACACGTATCAATTCTTTTACCCCCACAATAATCTAGCAAGCACTTATACCTCGACTTGCCTGTTCTTCATGCACAAAAGCACGATACTTTAACACGGATAGTATGCTATAAGTAAATTAAAAACCCGCTCTTTAAATAAAAGCCCTGTGTTTTTACATTGGCTTCAGTTAGGTTTTTCCCTTATTTCCTTTCTTTGTATGGAAAACCATCTGGAATACATGTAATTAAAATTTCAAATCCTCTTTTCCCAATTGGCTGCCTGAGGCTTTAGTGGAATGCCATATCCCCTTAAATGAATAAATATTATTAAAATATAAGTTTTGCCTTCCACTAAGATTTTTTGCCAGTATACTCTGACTATCTGTATATGTCAAGCTTCTCTTCTTAATTTTCTGAAGCCTATTTACACTTTCTATATTTTGCTTGAATTCTTCTCAACCAGATAGCTCCAATAACTGTTTCATGCCTCCTGGAACAGAAGTGTGCAGGTGAGATTTTTTTTATCTATTTTTCTTTTCCTTCTACTCTCTTTTTCTTATACCCTGAAGGATAATTAGCTTCCTGTAAATGTCTCTTTTTCCCTAATGATTATTGCCGGAGACCTGGAGCTTTTTACAGTGCTTATTATGTATTATTTTTTAATTAGGAACTATATTATTCTTATAATGAATAAATTATTCTTTTCATGTCACTTTCTTCACATGCCTCATCGCGCAAGTCTATTAAGAACTTCAATATACCTGCCCTGAGAACCATTCTATGGCAGGTAACTGAGTCAGGGCACATAAGTAAAATTAATTATCTTCTTTCCAATTAATTTTTAATAACTATGTTTCAGACCATGTGCCGTCAAAATTTCTACTCTGGAATAACACTTCTTTATTTCTGTATACAGAATGGGTTTTTTACATTCGCTGTTGATAAGTAAATTTTCAGTGAATTAATTGAATCTTTTCACAAATTTCCCTGCTAAGACTGTTCTTTTTCTAATTATTCCTAGAATATGCTTTATTTCCCAATATCCCTGATATCTAAAAGCCTTAATACTAAAAATTATAATTTTTATTTATTACTCCGTAATTCTTCATCTAATTAAGGAGGTATCTCTTAAGTTCTTAATATTTTAATAGACTGTTTTCAGTCACGTGTTAACTTTATATATATTTTGTACCAAATATCTTTCAAATGATAGCCTTTAATATTTTTGCATTTATACACATACAGGGGGTTATAGTATAATGCACACTCATAAGGGGGTGGAAAGGGTTTGTATTCAGCCCTTACACTTTGTTTTAATTCTCTAATTTCCGATCCTATAAGTATAGCCTCATCGACATCTCAACTTTCCGATAGGCCTCTACGGCATGAGTTTACGGTCTTGATCCCAGCTCAAAATGAGGAGGCTTCCATCGGTAGTAAGGTACTGCTTGCGGCGAGTTATGCAGACCGTGTAATTGTGCTTGATAAAGGGTCTACTGACCGAACTATGGAAGTGGCAGCTCTGGGAGGAGCAAGAGTCATTCCTCTGGTAGGAGGAGAGGATACACTACTCAAGGTTCTTTACAGAGCTTCCCTTGATTCAGAGCTTGTGGTTCTTATATACCCTGAGTGCATGCAGGATATTGATCTGCTTTCTCATGTTCTCGAGCCGCTAAGGCAGGGATTTGACATGTCGGTGGGTTCCTGGCCCTGCCGTTTTTCCTGCGAGCAGGAAACGGTAATGCTTCTGAATGGGAAAAGCACCTTCAAAGAACAAATAGGCTTCCTTGCCGTGACTTCAAGGTCACTTCAGAATATAAGTTCAGGCAAAGAGCACTTGTCTTTGAAATCCCTGCTTTCTTCCGCGAAAACCGAGGGACTTAAGGTTAACTATCTGAGCTTTGATGTCGATCCCGCGTTTCGGAAGCTTGAGAGTGCCCGCATAGGAGTTGTCGTACCCGCTTATAATGAAGAATTACTTATCGGTGAGACTCTTAGTGGGATTCCTGAGTACGTGGACCGGATCTATGTTATCGATGATGCTAGTACTGACCGGACTGGGGAAATTGTAAAAAAGTTCGGAGATCCTAGAATCGTCTATTTACGCCACGAAGGAAACAAAGGTGTTGGGGCAGGGATAGTTAGCGGGTACAAACTTGCTTTAAAAGATGAAATGGATGTTGTAGCAGTTATGGCTGGGGATAACCAGATGGATCCTGCCCAGCTCCCGCGATTGATCTTTCCAATTATCGAAGGTTTGGCTGACTATACAAAAGGTAACAGGCTTCTCTCTGATAACTTTATGACCGGGATGAGCAGGTGGAGGTCTTTTGGAAACCTTCTGTTGAGCTTCTTGACTAAAATAGGAAGTGGATACTGGCATGTTATGGATCCTCAGAACGGATACACAGCAATTTCCAGGCAGGCCCTTGAGATTATCGATCTGGATTCAGTCTATCCGTATTATGGCTACTGTAATGACCTGCTAATCAAGCTTAACGCCTTTGGAATGAGGGTCATGGATGTGGTAATCCCTGCTCGCTACGGCAGAGAGAAATCATCCATAAAATACGGTAGGTTTATCCGTAAGGTTTCACCCATGCTTTTCAGGGGTTTCCTATGGAGGCTAAGGGTCAAATATACGGTTCTGGATTTCCATCCTCTGGTTCTATTCTACTTCCTTGGGATGCTTTCAATACCTCTGAGTGCTCTCTTAGGCATCTGGGGACTTGTGCAGATACTGCTTCAAAACTCGCTCCCGTCCTATTATCCACTGCTTGGTTTCCTCGTACTTGGTACTGGACTTCAGATGCTTCTGTTCGGAATGCTCTTTGATATGCAGGTTGAGAAGAAAAGGAATGAAAGGGTAGGACTTGCTCGTTAAAGGTTCGGAAGGTAAACTTCCGGATCTTTTCTTATAATACATTTCTTATTGTATGTTACTCATAATACATTTCTTATCATATTTTTGTTTATAATACTCATGAGAGTCTATTGTTTTATTCTATAAGTTTCGTTGCTTCTCAGATTCTATTATCCGCTTGTACTATTATCCGCTTGTATATTCTATAATCAGTTTTGGCCTCTGGTTTTTGTTTTGCCATTCTAAGCTGTAAAAAGCAATATAGTTTCTGTCTTCTGCTCTGGCTTTTATCAGGAAACCGGTATTTCCGTATTTTCCGCTGGTGTATTCCTGCACAAGCTCTGTCACGTCCAGCTCGTAATATCTGTTATCGGGAAGAGTACCGCCCTTGACAGTTATTGTGGCGTATGGAGTGTTGCCCTGAGAGACTCCATTTTTATCGTACCAGTCTCCTCCCGGGTTATTCCAGAGAGTTCCTGTCTCTCTTTCATCCCAGGAAACGTGTTCTTCACACCATTTCTCCGGTCTGTACACTTCGAGAATAGTATCTTCCGGCCTGGATTCGTTAGGGTAATACCAGAACAAAGAAAGGGTTGCTTTTTCAATTTCATCCGTTTCATTCAGCTGGCTCAATTCAAACAGTATGACATCTCTGTATTTTCCACCTTCCGATCTTTCTCCAACATCTATATATCCTATTTCCCTGAATGTTGTGTTAGAAGACCATTCTTTTAATCTATTGTCAGAGACGATCGAAGGTAAGGCGATTTTAAAGTCTTCATTATCAGATTCTTCTAAAGTAAAACTTAAAATGATCTTTTTAATGAACCTTACTATATCTGAGATAGCTCTTTTAATTTCCGATTCAAGACTTTCTTTCTGTCCTATGTCAATGCCATCATCTATTTCATAAGGCAATTCTTGTGGACCTGCTTTTATAGCCTCTTCACAGGGTAAGTTTTGCAGTACTGAAGACCCGTTTTTATCCAGATGTTCTATAATTGCAGGGTCAACTTCTGTATCCGATGTAGAGCTAGCATGCATATAGTTCCCACCGGCATTGTTTGAAAGACAGTTGTTTTGAAGTGTGAGCGAGTGAGTATCTTTTAACTTATTATAAAAAGCATAACCTTTGCCGGCTGCAGGACTATATTGGGTATTAATTATTATGTTATTTCGTGCAATGGTCGTATAACCTGACCCTGGAGATAAAAACTCGTCATCTACCTGTTTATGGGCAATTGCAGCTCCATAACATCCATCGAATATATTGTTTTCTATGAGAGTATCGTAAAAACCATTGAGGACGACACCTCCTGACCAGTCAGCACCGGGATTAATGCCGGTTTTGTAAAATTTATTGTTGTGTATGTATATGTCTTTTGCAGAGTTTTTCGAATATGCATCCCCATAGCCTGTAATCCAGATTCCCGCTGTATTTGTCTCATAAAGCAGGTTGTTGTATATTTCAATATCATCCATTGCCGTTGACGAACCTGTTTTTTGGATTTCAATTCCGGCTCCCCCTTCCCCTTCAGAGTTAATGATATTATTATAGAATTTTACATGATTTCCGTTGTATATCCTGAGCCCGCTATTTGTTCTGCATGTTATTTTATTGTTCCAAGCCTCTATATTTGAACAATATATAATGTAAAGAGCGTCATGCCCGAGTTTATATACTGTATTATTGTAAAACTTAATCTCGGAACCTTTCGCCACTTTCAGCCCATCTCCGTGGCTGTCATGCATATACATATTATAAACTCTGATATCTTTGCAGTTGAGGAAATGGATCAGATTGTAGTACCCTTTTCCTCTACTTTTTTCTTTATTTCCATCATGGTTCCCGTCAATTTCAAAACCTCTTACAGTAATATTCTGACTTCCAGAACTATCTATCTGGGTAATAAGTGGTTTTTCCAGTGGCCAGCCTGCTTTATTCTCAAGTTTTATAACGGCTGTAGGGTCCCCTTCCAGAATTGTATTGCTTCCTATGAAAATGCTATCTGATATAATGTATGTATTAGGACCACTCAAATGAACGGTTGTAAACTCCGGGTTTTCTGCTACGTATTCAAGGGCTTTATTAATCTCTACCTGGTCATCTGTTCCATCGCAGTTGAAATCCCCGCTCCCGTCAATATTTATGTAAACCGTCGTCTCTGTCTGGGCTCTGGAGAGAGAAATAGTTACACTTGCAATCAGAACAATAAGAATTAAGATCAGGCTTCCTTTTTTCTTTTTTTCTCCCTGTCTATATATCCAGTGATTTTCGTTCATTTTGTACCCTCTATACACTTAACTATAACTCTCTAAGCTTAAAAAAAGTTAAGCGCCAATACGTATATAAATTTATATGGTTAGTTAAAAAATAATTTTCCTGGCAAAGGGCCTATAGATCTTGATTCTTCTAAAAATATATCTGCCATACTTTGGAAAATTATTAATACGCATCACTCACAATTCTCAAATAATTTGAGATTTCACTGGGAATTGAATTATAGGAATTAAAGAAGAGGTTAGCTGGACTCATGCGGAACCTGGAATATTTAACTGTAAAATGTTAAAGTAAATCCCTGAAAATTTAAGTAAAAAATTTTTACAGGGACTGGATAAATTAAGATTCTTTAACTTTGGGCGCTCACCTGAAAAAGCATCAAATTGGAATTTTAAAGCAGAATAAAAGGAAGATTCTCAGGAGCATCCTGAACATCTTCCACTCAGGTGAAAATATCTGGTTCCAGTAAGCCACATACCCAGGCATTATTCCTGACCTTGATGCTTCTTCAGTGTTTCCGTATCTGCCTATATTTATCCTCTTCCCGTTATCTTCAGGTTCATTTGAGTAATCTGAGGACGGATATCCTGCATCAATGCAGGGAGAGCTTTGAATATCTTTAACCCAGATTTTCCCGTCCCATCTGCCGCCTGTCGATCTCAGGTGATAATCATTTTCTTTCTGATTTGCAAAAAGAGGGTTTGCATAAATATCGCTTGTTGAAGTTGCGTTTCTATAGTCTCCTGCCGAATTGTTGTAAAAACAGTTATTTTCCAGTACAAAGCTATGGGTTTCAGGCAGATAATTGATGACACCATATCCTGTCCCATTCGAGTAACTCTTTCGTTTTTCTGTGTTTGTGATAATGTTGTTGCGGACAATGGTCGTATATCCGGTACCTTTAGGCGTGAGATCTGTAGAGTAGCCTGTCGGATACATCAAGGCGATGGCAGTATGATATGTGCTGTCAAACACGTTATTCTCGATCAGGGTATTATAGAACCCGCTGGTTACAATACCTCCTACCCAATCAATACCTGGGTTTGTGCCTGTATTGTAAAATATATTGTGGTGAATATGGACGTTCTGTGCTTCTTCCATAGGGTAAGAATTACCATATCCTACCAGCCAGATACCAGGTCCGTAAGTGTTGTGGATGATATTATTATACACTTCTATATCATCCATAACGGCTGAAGATTTCTGGATTTGAATTCCAGGTCCACCTGCGCTCCAGTGATAAAAGGAATCAATAGTATTGTCATGGAATTTTACATGATTAGAGTCCCATACTCTAAGCCCGCTATTAGTCCTGCAGGTTATCGTATTATCCCAGGCCTCCAGATATTGAGAACGGATCCCGTAAAGACCATCATGTCCCAGCTTATACACTTTATTATTGTAAAACTGGATATTGGAACTATTTTCTACTCTCAATCCATCTCCATGACTGTCATGCATATACATGTCATGAACCTGAATGTTTGTCGAGTTGGTGAAGTAGAGCATATTATAATATCCTTCACCTCTCTTTTTTTCTGCATTACCATCATGATTTCCGTCAATCTCAAAACCTCTTATAGTAATATTACTATTCCCTGCACTATCCATATGTGTAATCAGAGGTTGATTCCATGGCCAGTCTGCTTTGTCTTTTAGTTTTACCACAGCTGTAGGGTCTCCTTGCAGGATTACATTGCTTCCTACAAAGATGCTGTTTGAGATGACGTACGTATTTGGTCCTTTCAAATGAACGGTTGTAAACTCAGGGTTTTCTGCTACGTATGCAAGGGCTTTATTGATCTCTACCTGGTCGTCGGTTCCATCGCAGTTGAAATCTCCGCTTCCATCTCCAGACACATAAATCGTCTTTTCTGGTGACATCATAGTAAGGGCGATTGCTGCCATTACAATCAGAAACATAAAGACCGCAATGTAAATTCCCTTTTTTTTCTTGTTTTTCCATCTGTTTATCAGATCTTTCCCGTTCATTTTTATCCCTGTGTCCTGAGATATAAACCCTCCAATCTCGAAAAAAGTTTATTGCTGGACGGAAGGCACTGTCACTGGAGTTTTCAAAAAGCCTGACGCTTTCAGCGACCTCACAGGTTTAATCTTTACAACAATTCAAATAATTCGTTCAACGCTTCTGTTTTTTCTTGAATGTATCCAGGATATTGCATAAAGATGCTAATCATTGACTGCAGCAGTGTACAAATAGCTTATGTGAGTAAAGTTATCTAGATTGTATCTATGCACTTATTGAAGAGGCACAGTCTCATCACGCTTATATTTTTATCTGTAAATCTTATTTGTATATAATTTTATTCAAAGTTTGCAGCTCCAATATTTTAACACTCACTTTCCTCACTAAATTTCTCGATTTTTCACATTTTTTCGCTATCGATTTTTGTCACAATGTGAATTTTTTGGAACATATGTTTGGATTCAAAATGGATATATGACGAATATAGAGATCTAAAAACGACAACATGCAGTTTTAAGGGGATTCTATGCATAACTTCCATTATTTGGAGATGTTCTAAAACGCTATCTGGAAAAATATTTAATTTTCGAAAAAATACTGAGGAATGGGGATTTATGATAACTTTTTCTTAGAAAGAGACCTTATTATTGGTATTTCTTCGAACAACATAATCTGGATTCATTGTTTAGTCTGGAAATCCCATTGAAAAATAGGCCGGAAGAACTGAAAGATCCTGGTATGAGATTTTTGTAATCTTTTAAATCCCAGCCTCTTTTAGTTCTCTTCCTTATGTTAGGGTTTTAAGCTATGTTTTTCTCTTCTATAGTCAGCGTTGGGCGCTGGTTTTCATCTCCGCCCTCGCTACTGTAAAATGCTACGTAGTCTGCATTTTCGGTACGAGTTTTTATCAGGAACCCTGTGTTTTCATACTTACCGCCGACGTACTCTTTTACAAGATCGGTTACGTTCAGCTCATAGTATCTGTTGTCCGGTATATCGCTTCCGTTCAGAGTTATCGTAGCGTATGGTGTGTCTCCCTGAGAGACATTATTCATGTCGAACCAGTCTCCTCCGGGCTGTGTCCAGAGCGCACCAGCATCCCTGCTGTTCCAGGTTACGTTTTCCGGGTTCCAGGCTGCTGCTGGTCTGTATATCTCTACAACTGTATCTTCTGGCCTTTCCATTCCATTGGGGTAGTACCAGTAAAGAGACAGAGTTGCATTGCTGATATTTTCAGCATCATTGTATTCACTCAGATTAAATAAAACCAAGTCTCTGTACCTTCCTATTCCAGGTCTGCCACCTATATCAATATAGTTCTTATCCTGGAAGACTGTATCAGGGGAAACTTCTCTGAGGCGGTTGTCTATAACAATGCTTGTTGAATTTTCCTCAGGCAATGATGTATTATCAGTTCCAACTGCCTGTTCAGTAGCAGGCTCTGTTATAGGAGTTTCATTAACTGCAGTCTGATTATTGGTTGCTGCAGTTTCATTTTCTTTTGTTTCTGCTACAGGAGTTTCATTAACTGCAGTCTGATTATTGGTTGCTGCAGTTTCATTTTCTTTTGTTTCTGCTACAGGAGTTTCATTAACTGCAGTCTGATTATTGGTCGTTGAAACTTCGTTTTCTTTTGTCTCTGTTACAGCAGTTTCATTAACTGTTGTTTTGGCATCAGTTTCAGATGCAGGATTTACAGTTGTTGTATCCTGTGCGCCTGAAGCACTGCCAAGGGAGCCATATCCATACCCTTTCGCGACCCAATTCTCAACACTGTGATCGGATGGTCCCACTATGTTTGAGCCTGAGCCTACCTCAATGTAAGGCGACACGTTCCACATAACGTTATCACGAACGCTAATTGATCCTTTTGCATTCCAATTTCCAATGCCTGCACTGCTACTAGATCCTTTGTAATCATGCATAATGTTGTGATGGACATCCACATTTGTCAGTGTATTTTCCAGCTCAACGCAGCACCATCCGGACCCTGCACTGCCTGTGAAGGTATTATGGTCAACTTCAATATTTGCACAGTTGTCTACTCTGACACCTGTGTTGGTCTGAACCTCAACATAGTTGTTATACATTCTGGAATCCTTAGTGCCGGACAAAAATGATACACCATCATGTCCTGAGGACGTTATTCTGCAATTATATACCTCTATTCCAGAACTTTTACCGATTCTGACACCATCACCATACAGATAGCGAGTGAATAAAATGTCATGTACTTTACTATTAGTCGAAGACGAAAATTTTATGCAGTTTCGATAGTCGCCATGACCTCCGTCACCTGGTCCAGTTGCTGAACTTTTGAATTGAAGGTTAGATACTTCAACGTTAAAAACACCTGATCCGTATATATACGCAGGTGCTCCCTCTGAGTTACAGACTGAGCCAGTAGCATAGATTATGGTACTGTCGCCTGCACCTTTTAGTACTACATTGGATTTCAAAATTATAGGTGCACTTATCTTATAAGTGCCAGCACCAAGGAGAACATATCCCGGGTTGCTTGATGTTGCTCCCGATGCTACGGAATTTATTGCATTATTTATTGCAGTCTGGGCATCTGATCCAGATGTCGGACTTACAGTTATTGAATTTTGTGCGCCTAACGCAGCGGGTACGGTTGTTAAAATAAGGCATGTTACCAGGAATAGGGTTCCTATCTGTCTTTTTAGCATCGTATCACCTTTGGGTTGGGTTTGGAATTTGAGTAGACTCAAAAAATTTATAGGGTTAGAGTCTATATTTTCCCAAAGCACATACGGCCGTGAAACTAAGACATGTTATCAGGAATAGGGTTTCCTGCTTTTTATTCCGCATTGTGTCACCTTTGGGTTGGATTCTGAATTTGGGTAAACTCAAAAAACTATTGGGAAATTGTATATTTCTCCAACAGCTGATACGGTTGTTAAAATAAGACCTTTTGTCAGGAATAGGGTTCCCGGATTCTTTTTTAGCATCGTATCGCCTCTGGATTGAATTTAGAATTTGAGTAAACTCAAAAACTCCAGGATAGTTGTATATTCTTTCCCGGATATCTCTCAAAATTCCATATTACGTACTCGTAATGTTTTTCCGAACTATCTAATTAGACCGAGTCTATATCAAATAGCTAATATGTCGGATCTATACGGTAATTCAAAAATTCCATATTACGTCTGCGTAATATTTTTGAATCTATCCAATTGGTTCTCTGCGATTTATGTGGGGCGGACACGTTGCACACAGAGCCTCCACTATCCAATAACCTTATAGGGATCGGGCATTGGAAGTGGCGGACCTTATAAGTTCTGGCACTGGATTTTTTCAAAAACCTATAATAATTACAGGATCATTTTTTTCAAATCAATATTTCCTGCTCTTATTAGCCATCACTTTCAGGCCGGTCAACTTCTCTATGAAACTTTTGTTTACTTTACTTATATCTCTTGAGTTGACTTTGAAGATTATGTGGTCCTATTATAAAATATTTTTGATATTTATTACAATATTTTTATACAGTATTCGGGACACTTTATATTCTTGTACGTACCTTTCAACGATAAAAGGCGTTTTTTAAAGAGAACGTTGCACAAATTCCCATGTTTGAGCTGGTAGAATCTGGGTGTATTACAGTCTTTAGATTCTATTTTTTTGCCTTTGCTAAATTTCAAGGTGTTCAATAAGCTCTATTTCTAGACTGCGAAATAACTATGTAACAAAAATTATTCAGTTTTTCTCAATTGATTTCAGTCGAATGCCCCGCTAGCTTGCTGCTGGGTGCGCCAGCGCAACTTTGATTCTAAATATTCTTACTGAAAATAGTGGTATGAATCCTTTGTCTAATATTACATCTGTTGAAATGGGAAGATTCGGATCAACAACGAAAATTATCTTATATTTATACTTATTCTTTTGATAGAGTTAATTCTTTAGTTTTCACTGTTAAGATCATATTTCTTTAATTCCTTTCTTTTTTGCCCTTTTTTTTCTCTCAAGCTTTCAAAAAATCTTTTATACTCTTAAGATGTTTCTTTTATTGGGAGGCTTTCTAAGCCAGTGGGGAAACGCGTAGTTACTAAATTCCCATTCTTATTGAAACTTCCACTCTGGTTTCACGATTCATTAAATATAGTTCGTATTGGGGGATTTCATGAACGGCAGTCTTTCAGTTACAGTTGATCTTGAAGATTGGTATCATATTCCTTCCGTCTGCAGTTCTCCTTTTTCAGTTTACAGGAGTGTAGACGAATTCTTTAGGACATGGCGTGGCAAATATGATTTCTTAAGTGAGCCTACGAAAAGGGTGCTGGACATCCTTGATGAGTTCAATGTAAACGCTACTTTTTTTGTAGTTGCAGATACTATCGAACACTACCCGGGATTGGTAGAATCAATTGCAGATAGAGGGCATGAGCTTGCCTGTCACGGACTGAGCCATGCCTGTAAGATTGATCCTGAAACAAAAAAACCATTAATGAGTGTAGGAGAGTTTGAGCAAAGAACTCTGGCTGCAAAAAAAATGCTTGAAAAAATCAGTGGAGAAAAGCTGATAGGTTATAGAGCACCAAATGCCCTTGTAAGCGGGTGGATGATTGATTCCCTCGAAAGGATGGGATTTAAGTATGATTCATCTGTCTCAGTAAATTCCTTCTATAATAAAACTGATTCAGCTCTCAGTACAGTTTCATCTTCTCCTTATTATCCTGCGGTAAACGAACTTGAAGTAGGTAATGATAGAGACTTCATTGAGTTTCCATGGGCTTATTGTCAACATGGATTGAAGTTTCCAGCATCAGGTGGTCCTATGCTTCGATTTTTAGGCTCTTCGTTTATACTTGACGGGCTTATGCAGAGCCTTAAGAGAGGGCACACTATATTTTATTTCCATCCACTGGATATTTCCTGTGCAAGATTCCCATCTCTTGGAAATAAAAGGCCCTTTTACTGGTGCATAAAAGGGAAGCTCGTTGAACAAAGAATCCGTCACATCCTGAGTAAACTGAAGGACGTTAAGAAGGTATCTTTAGGGGATTATTCAGGAGTAACATGTGTTTGAAAAACTTTCTGATGCTTAAGCAGAACTCAGGTCTATTAAAATTCAGGTCTATTAAAATTCAGGTCTATTAAAATTCAGGTCTATTAA
>CAYSWX010000034.1:0-29183 GCA_964434965.1 uncultured Methanosarcinales archaeon | reverse complement strand
TATTATTATTATTATTATTATTATTATTATTATTATTATTATTATTATTATTATTATTATTATTATTATTATTATTATTATTATTATTATTATTATTATTATTATTATTTCTCGAATGTGTCTATCAAATTCTTCAGATTTATTGATTCAAGCTAAATATTTATATATAAGAAATTACTTTAATTGCATCTACACGACTAGGGCGTGATCAAAAGTGCCAAGATGGCGGAGCGGCTACGCAATCGCCTGCAGAGCGATACCATTCCGGTTCGAATCCGGATCTTGGCTTTTCTCTTTTAATAACTAATTCAACAAAAACTATATATTCAATAAAGTGCTTTAAGCAAATCCACTTTGTGCCAAGGTGGCGGAGCGGCTACGCAATCGCCTGCAGAGCGATACCATTCCGGTTCGAATCCGGACCTTGGCTTTTTAAACAATCTATTTTTCTCTTTTAAAACTTTGTTTCTTTTTTACCTTTTCTCAAATCTTTTCTAAATCTTTTTTGTCTTTAATTTGGACTTCTCCAGAGAGCCCGCTTTGTTTTTTTCAGTCAAATCAGTTAACTCTAATCTGGTATTTTTATATCAAGAGAATACTAATTCTGGGCATGGACATTGATGAACTCATGCGGAGGCTTTTCGAGCTTTATCCTGATGGCTGCACTGTAGATGTACGGGAACCCTTTTTTGCATTAATCTCCACTGTCATGTCACACAGGACACGGGACGATGTGACCTATCCTGCAGCAGAGAAGCTTTTTGAAAGGTTTTCTACCCCTGAGGAAATGGTCGAAGCTGATGTTGGGGAAATTGAAGCGCTTATTAGAGATGTTGGTTTTTACAGAGTCAAGGCAGGAAGGATAAAGGAAATCTCCAGAATTTTACTGGAGGAATACAACGGCAGGGTCCCGGATAATATGGAGACTCTTTTGAAACTTCCCGGAGTCGGCAGGAAAACAGCTAACTGTGTGCTTGCGCATGCATTCCTTAAAGAAGACGCCCTTGCTGTCGATACACATGTCCACAGGATTTCCAACAGGCTTGGGCTGGTAGCTACAAAGAATCCTGAAGAGACAGAAGTAGAATTAAAAAAGGCCCTGCCACAAAAGTACTGGAGGCACGTAAATATTTTGCTTGTAAAATTCGGGCAAAATGTCTGCCGGCCTGTATCTCCCAGGTGCGGAATTTGCGTCCTGAATGATATCTGCCCTAAAATTCTCCTTTAATCAGGAGTTTCCTAAACTATTTAACTATATAATCGAATTCGTAAGGCGTTGTACAGGGGTGGAAAATTCTTATTAGGGATACGAGATTATTTATATAAAGCTGGCATTAAGCAGGCAAAAGGGTTATGCTTATCCCTGAATTCGATGACAGATTTATTTCAGGTGCACAGCTATCATACTTTACATGTATATCATCAATACTCTGCACAACATATGTTATCAGTGATCTGCATCTCACATTTACCAATTCGCGAGGTTAAACATGTTTCAGATAGGAGAAGCATTAATGGGGCAGGGCTCAGAACTTGCCCACGTTGATTTGATGATAGGAGACAAGGGAGGTCCTGTAGGACAGGCTTTCGCAAATGGCCTTACGCAGCTCTCAGCCGGGCACACCCCTCTCCTTTCAGTTATCAGGCCAAACTTGCCACCCAAGCCTTCGACCCTTATTATCCCGAAGGTTACAGTAAAGAATATGGATCAGGCAGCAAGGATTTTCGGACCAGCTCAGTCAGCTGTTGCAAAAGCAGTAGCAGACTCTGTAGAAGAAGGTGTAATTCCGAAGGACCAGGTTGAAGACCTTGTTATCGTAGCAAGTGTTTTCATCCACCCCGATGCCCAGGACTATAGCAAGATCTACAGGTACAACTACGGAGCTACAAAGCTCGCAATTAAGCGCGCTCTTGAAGGCTTCCCGGACATCGACACTGTGCTTGCAGAGAGCAACAAGTCAACCCATGCTATTATGGGCTTTAAAGTAATCAGGCTCTGGGACCC
Source organism: uncultured Methanosarcinales archaeon (assembly GCA_964434965.1). Lineage (GTDB taxonomy): Archaea > Halobacteriota > Methanosarcinia > Methanosarcinales > Methanosarcinaceae > Methanosarcina. The sequence continues at coordinate 27,178 of CAYSWX010000034.1, read as the reverse complement.
ACCCTACCTGCAGGTTGCCTTTGACAACCCGAACCTCGAGTTCGTGCTTTCAGCTATTTCCCAGATCCCGAACAGCGACCATGTAATTATCGAGGCAGGGACACCCCTTATCAAGCGCTACGGCATAGATGTGATTTCCAAGATCAGAGAGGTCAAGCCAGATGCCTTTATTGTTGCTGACTTAAAGACTCTGGACACAGGGAACCTTGAAGCTAGAATGGTTGCAGATGCTGCAGGTGACGCAGTTGTGGTCTCAGCTCTTGCTCCTATCAGCACCATTGACAAACTCATTGAGGAAGCCCACAAGACCGGCATCTATGCGGTCATGGACACCCTCAACCAGCCCGACCCAATTTCTGTCTTAAAGCAGCTTAAGGTCATGCCGGATGTCATTGAGCTCCACCGCGGAATTGACATCGAAGGCACAGAACACGCCTGGGGCAATATCGCCGAAATCAAGAAGATCGCTCCAAAGACTCTGGTTGCAGTTGCAGGTGGAGTCCGCCTCGACAAGGTGCCTGTAGCCCTTGGTCAGGGAGCCGATATCCTTGTGGTCGGAAGAGCTATTGCAGGTGCAAAGGACATCAGGGAAATGGCTGAGCAGTTTATCAACAGCCTTAACAAGCCGGAAATTGACCAGTTCAGGGTCATGACCGACTTCTGAGCAGTCCTTGAAAACTTCCCTAAAAAAGCTGCTGGAAAACTGCTAATAAACCGTTAGCAAAATTACGGTGAAACCTCCGGCAGAAACCATCGGAGAAAGTGTGGATTTTCCATGCTTTTTCCCTTCCATTTTCTTTTCACTTTTCAGGAGGGTATCTTCCTTGAATTCACCATTCATTTTACTGAACTATAAGACCTATACACAGGGCACAGGCCAGGGAGCAGTTGAGATTGCAAAAGCCTGCAAAGCCGTGTCCGAAGAGTCAGGTATTGAGATTGCAGTAGCTCCCCAGCTTCCGGATATTTACAGGGTGGCTTCTGAAGTTGAACTTCCGGTTTTTTCCCAGCATCTTGATGGAATAGGGGCAGGGAGTTTTACAGGTCATGTTTTCGGAAAATGTATAAAAGAAGCCGGAGCTGTCGGAACTCTTATCAATCACTCTGAAAGGCGTCTGACCCTCGCAGAAATTGAGGCTTCCTTAAAGGCTGCAAAAGAATTCGGACTCAGGACAGTAATATGTACGAACAATATCCCTACAACGGCAGCAGCTGCGGTCCTTGGTCCAGATTATGTTGCAATAGAACCCCCGGAACTTATAGGCAGTGGAATTCCTGTCTCCAAAGCCGACCCTGAAGTTGTTAGCGGCTCGGTTGAAGCAGTTGCAAAAATCAATCCCGATGTAAAAGTGCTCTGCGGCGCAGGAATTTCGAAAGGCGAAGACCTCAGGGCGGCCCTTGACCTTGGTTCGGAAGGTGTGCTTCTGGCTTCGGGAATCGTGAAAGCTAAAGACCCAAAGGCTGCACTGGAAGATCTTATTCGTCTGGTTTAAGTTTCATTTTCCTGAGTTTCAGGTTGAGTTTCATTATTTGTCTCCAGGTAATTGATGAGAGGGTCTATTGCCTTCTTATCTCCAATTTCAATTAGCAGGAGCACAGAGTTTGCCCTGATATTCTCGTTTTCATCGCTTAGGCCTCTGATAAGAGGTTCTACAGCCTCTTCTTTTCTGTCAATAAGAGCATTTGAGGCGCAACTTCTTACTTCTTTATTATTATCTCCTAAAGCTCTTACAAGAATTTCAGTTGCTTTTTCGTCTTTTATCCTTCCTAAAGCAGTAATAACTGAAATTCGAATTCTGACGTTATCATCTTCAAGAGCTTTTTCAAAAGTCCCAATTGTTTTTGAGTCGTTTATTTTCCCCAAAGCTTCCAAAGCGGTACACCTGAATGTTTCATTTCCATCTACTGCAGCACTATTGAGCGCATCCACAGATGTGGCATCACCTATATTTCCAAGAGCCCATACTGCAGCAGTTCTCACAGTTTCGTCTCCATCCTGTAGTGCCACAGTTAAAGATTTAACCGCTTTTTGATCCCCTATCGCTCCCAAGGCCAGAGCTGCATTTCTCCTTACTTCTGGGTTCCCACTGTATAGTAGCTGAATCAGAGGTTCAATAGCTCTTGGATTTCCTATTTCTCCAAGAGCAAGGGCTGCGCAACTTTTTACTGAATTATTTTCGTTCAAAACCATTATAAGGGGTTCTAATGCTCTTTGATCTCCTATTTTTCCAAGGGAGATTGCACTACACTCTTTTACGTTTTCAGATTTATCCATTTTCAGGGCAAACGATAAGGGTTCAACTGCCTTTTCGCTTCCGATCTCTCCAAGAGAAAAGGCGGCGCAGGCTTTAGTCTGATTCAAGTCTTTGATAAGTACTTCAACAAGAGACTCAACAGAACTTTCGTCTCCTATTTCTTCCAGTGCAAATATGGAACTAACCCTCACATAACTATTCTCATTCTTTAATGCGTCTAAGAGTTTCTCCTGTGCTTTTTCATCTTCAGGGTTAACTCCACATATCTCTTTATATTTTTCAATGTTTTGTGGCTCTGCTTCCAATGCATTGATAAGGGGTTCTGCTTCTGAGTTCCCTAATTCCTTAAAGGTATTTGCCACTTCTTTTCGGAATTTCAGGTCTTTTTCTTCCATAGCTTTCAGGAGAATTTGATCTACTTTTTCATCTCCTTCTTTTACAGTAAATTCAGCAGAAGTTTCTGTTTTACTATTAAATAATTCTATAATTTCTGGAACAGCTCTTTCATCTCCCATTTCAATAAGTGAAAAAATAATATATTTTCTAACGGTTTTGTTCTGATTTTCAAGAGCTTTTGTCAAAGCAGGCACTGCAGGTTCTCCTATTTCTATCAGAGCCCAGGTACAGCTCAGCCTTACGTCTTCGTCTTCTGTTGAAAGGTTTTGAATCAGGGGTTCTATTGCCCTTTCATCTTTTATTTGTCCAAGTGCCCAGGCTGCTGTACAACGGGCATACACGTCATTATCCTAGAGAGCTTCTATAAGAGGTTCCACAGCTGGTTTCCCAATTCCAACAAGAATCTCGCCAGCATACCACTTGATATCGTTATTTTCATCTTTTAGTGCCTGGACAATTGGTTCAGTATTTCTGTCCCCTGTTTCTATAAGTGTATTTACAGTCAGATTTCTGACGTTTTCATCAGGGTCTTTTAACTCCTGGATGAGGGCTTTTATCGCTTCTTCTCCTCCTACTTTACCAAGAGCTTCCACAACAAAACTTCTTACTTCGGGGTCTCCGTCTGAAAGGGCACTTATCAGAGCTTTTTCTGACCTCTCATCCCCAATCTCTCCCAATTCCACAGCCGCAATACAGCGGGTGTCCTGATCTTCATCATTCAATACCTGTATCAGGGCTTCTGTCGCTTTCTCTTCTCTAAGTCCTCCTAGAGCTAGAACAGCTTTTTTTCTGACTTCTTTGTCTGGGTCATTTAATGCCTTTATAAGGGGTTCGGCAGCTTTTTTGCTTCCTATTCTCCCTAAGGCTTCCACAGCGTTCCTTCTGACTTCTCTGTCCTCGTCGGAAAGAGCTTTTATCAGGGGCTCTTCGGCTTTTTCTCCTCCTAGTTTTCCCAGGGCTTCTGCAGCACTGGACCTTACATCGCTATTCTCATCTTCGAGAGCCTGGCAGAGAGCTTCAACAATTTTATCATTTTCTACGGCTCCTGAAAATAAGGTTGGTTTCCAGTCTTCTTCACTTGAAGGAGAAGAACCTGCCTTTGCAATTTCCCCAAGAGCCCAGGCTGAATTTGAGCGCACTCTTCTGTCTTCGTCTGAAAGTGCCTGGATTAGTTCTTTTTCTGCTCTTTCACTTCTTGCATTCCCAAGAGCCAGAGCTGCGATACTTCTGGTTTCCGGGTCTTCGTCCCTCAAAAGCTTTATCAGGGTTTTTTCTGCTTTTTGCCCACCAATGTTTCCAAGTGCAAGAGCGGCCTCACACCTTATTTCCGGCGTTTCTTCTGAGTCGATAATTTCTATAAGAGAATCTACGGCTTCTTCTCCCATTTTTTCCAGAGCAAATCTGGCTTCTTTTCTGGAATTCATATTGTTAGCTCCTAATGCCTGTATCAGAGGTTCTGTAGCCTGTTGATTTTCCGACTCATTCACGTCTAATAAGGTTTCATTGTGGTTTTCGTTGTTGCTTTCGCTGAGCCCGGAAGCAACTCCAGCTATTGTCAGGATGAACAGTAAAAGTAACAGTAAGATTTTAGGCACTGGTAGATTCATGTGTCACACCATTTTTTTGAACGGGATCTCAGCTTGAGTTCGAAATTAGAAATTTAAATTTCGGATCTGTAAATTCTCTACTAACTTCAGATTATCTTTTTTCCATAAGAATCAGTTTTATCTCCGATTAAATATTTTTTAAGAATATATGTAATTTATATTTATTAATGCAATTTTTGCCCTATATATTATGATTAGATAATTATTAATTAACATAATATCTTATAAAAAAGTTTTTTATTAATACTCATTATCCGAAACTGCATTCAACAATTTTGCAGCAAAACTGGTATTAGCTAGAATTTACAAAAAGTCTTTAGAGTATCCAATAATTTTTATAAGAATTTTAAGTGGTTTGCAAGTTTTTTACCTGTCAATACCTTTGGAAAATATCAGGTAATTAACGGTTCTTTTTGAGACTATCGTTTAAAAGACACTGTTATTTGGGTAACAATTGTTACTTTTCTGGCTAACAAGTTTTTTCTTGTCTATGAAACAGTAAAAAAGGTTTTCAAATTTTTTTCTGGAGATCAAAAGGAAAATTTTCTTCAGAATTTAAATTTCAGGGAAGATCATTCTTTTTCCTTTATGTTCCAGAATCTCAACATCTATGCCGTACGCTTCTTTTATTTTTTCAGGGGTCATAACTTTTTCCGGAGCTCCTGAGCTTACTATATTTTCTTCAGGGAATGCCAGAAGGTTCTTTTTTTCAGTAGAAACTCCCGGACTGTGTTCATGCCGGCTGGAAAAATTGTCTTTTTCCATTCCGTGCAGTTTTCTCAGGAGAATTATTTCATCAGAAAACAAAAGGGCATGGTTTGGTTCGTGAAGGGTCATAAGCACGGTTATATTCCGGGTTCTGGCAAGGTTGATGATGGTTTTCAGGACATGTATCTGGTTTTTCAGGTCAAGAAAAGAAGTTGGCTCGTCAAGTAACAGAAAATCAGGCTCCTGGACAAGAGCTTTTGCAATCATCACCATTTGCCGCTCCCCTCCGCTGATCTGGGTGTAGGGCTTCTGTGCAAAGTGCGCTATTCCCATAAATTCCAGAACCTGATAGGCTTTTTCGATATCTTCTTTCCTGGGGGTTGAAAACATGGAGATATAGGGCATGCGGCCTGTGAGTACGACATCAAGTACGGAAAACGGAAAGGAGGATTTGTGCATCTGAGATACATGCCCCAGAACACGTGCAAGTTCTCGATTTGTAATTTCCTCTATATTCCTGCTGTCAATATACACAGTTCCTTCATTCTGTTTTAAAAAACCGTTTATGATTTTAAGAAGGGTCGTTTTCCCACAGCCGTTAGGGCCTACAAAGGTTACTACAGACCCTTTTTTTATCGAAAAATTGACATTGTTTAAAACCAGGGTTTTTTCGTAGCTCAATGTTAGATTCTCAACGGATATGCCTTTGTTTTTTTGAATCTGTTTTTCGTTCATTCCCATCCCCCCATTTTTGTGGTTCTTAAGAGGTACAGGAAAAAGGGAGCCCCAAGAAGAGTGGTAATGATCCCAACAGGGATTTCAAACCCGAAAGTTGACCTTGCAATATCATCCACGAGAGCCAGAAAAGCGGCTCCAAAGGTTATTGAAAGAGGTATGATCTTCCTGTGGTCTGGTCCGAAGATCATTCTAAGTATGTGAGGTACGATAAGGCCCAGAAGCCCAATTATTCCCGCTACGGCTACAGCCGCCGAGGCTGCAAGGGAAGCAGCTATTATAAATATAGCTTTATATAACTCGATGTTCATGCCTACCGCTTTTGCCTCTTCTTCTCCGAGGGCAAGGACGTTAAGTTTCCAGCGCAGGAGATAAATAATAAGGCAGCCGACGGCTACGAGTGGAAAAGAGTCCGAAAACTTGGACCAGGAGGATGTATGCAGGCAGCCCAGGGTCCAGTAAACAATGCTCTGAACAGCCTTTTCATCAGTTGTATACTGAATTATCGAAAGTAAAGCTCCGAAGACAGATGATGTAATTACCCCTGAAAGTATAAGGGCAACAGTTGAAGTCTGCCCTCCTGTCCTGGCCATTAAATATGAAAATCCAAGTGCTACCAGGCTGAAAACAAAGGCTCCTACTTGGGCAGGAATATCAGGGACAACTGCTATAGACAGTGCAGCCCCAAAAGCCGCTCCTGAAGAAAGACCAAGGATGTAAGGGCTTACGAGCGGGTTCCTGAATATTCCCTGGAACGCAGCTCCTGATGTTGAAAGAGCTGCCCCTACCATCATGGCAAGCAGGACTCTTGGAAACCGGATATTGAAGATGACTGTGTCATAAACCGAAGGATAGCTGTATTCATATGATGTAATATGTGATAAAAGAACCTTGATCAGCTCCAGAGGAGATAAAGAATAGGTCCCCAGGAAAATAGAGAAAAAGAATATAGGTATCGGCAAAACTAAAAAGATTATGAATGCCAGATTTTTCCATTCTAAAAAAAAAGAGATTCCCAGCCTGCAGGCTGGGTATCCATAATTTTTTTCTTTTTCAGGGAACTTCATGTTAGATCATGTTCCTTATGCAGGTTCGAATCCCGGATAATGTACTCCGTAGACTTCTACATAATAGTTGTCTGCTTCCTGTGTAAGGTTGATATTTGCAAACTTGTCCGGGTGCAGGTCTTTTGCAACTTGCATCATTGCAAGAGGCAGTCTGGGGGAGTGGAAGTCATACACGAATGGGTCTGAGATCTCGTAAACTCTTTTGTTTTTCACTGCTGAGATTTCTTTCCATGTGCTGAAGTCTATTCCATCTATAGTTTCCCCTGAGGTTATGTTTATTGGGTCGAGGTTGGGGTTATTCCACATGTATATGACTTCAGGGTTCAGTTCAAGCAGAGTCTCAAGGTTCAGAGTCGGGTGTTCCACACTCTTTGTTTCGTTTGTCCAGTTATTGAGGACGTTTACTCCACCTGCTCTTCCTATGAGGTCGTTTGCTGTGCTTTTGAGACCTGCTGTGCCGTATACATCACCCCACATCCAGTAAACTGTTGGTTTTTCTTCGGTGGATAAAGTTCCGGTTACATCTGTAACTTTTTTCATGTATTTATCCATGATATCAATTACTTCTTGCCCACGCTCTTCATTTCCGATGAGTTTGCTGAAAGTTTTCATTTGTCTTTGCAGGTCATCAAGGCTGTCAATGAAAACCCCGTAAACAGGAACTTTGAGGTTTTCTTCAATTGCTTTTATATCCGCACTTTCCCAATCCGATGCCCAGAGGAATACTACCTGGGGGTTTACGGTTGCTATGGTTTCCGTGCTTGGTTGCTCACTTCCTTTAGAAAGCCTCTTCTTGTCATAATTTGAATCTATAGCCTTGAAGAAAGGTGCCTTTGTGTCTTCATACCACACAGCACCTATTCCGCTGATCTTGTCAGCCCCTCCTACTGTATACATGGAGTTCATAGCGTTTTCAACCAGGAACGCGGTTCTTTTGCAGGGATATGGGACTGTTATTTCTCTTCCCAGATCGTCAGTCACAGTTATTGTGTCGGTTTTATCTGAACCGGAACTGGAGATACCTCCTGAATTGCTGGCTGAATTGACTTTTTTCTCAGCAGTTTCATTTACTGAAGCAGCTTCATTCGGTTCAACTTCTTCTTCAGGGATTATTCTTTGAGAATCGTCTTTGTCGGGACTTTCTTGCTGTCCCTGGACCTGGGCAGTTTTTTCTGTAACCTGACTTGTGTCTGCTATTTCGTTTTCTGCTGCTTTATCTGCACAGCCGCTTAAAAGAACTGAGACCAATAATATGATGGCAACGAAGAAAACCTTAGTTTTTATATTCATTTTTTCAAACCTCTTTGAACTTCTTTATGTGGCCTGAGCAGTTTTACTTTCTTTTACCACATTCCAATCTTTTTGATAAATCTCCTACTCCTCTTACTTGATGTCAAATTCATTTTATTTATGATATAATTAAATAAAAAATCAATTTTATGTTACTTTTTTGATATGATGTAACATCTTTGGTTATTTAAATTTGTTGAGTTGACTAAAATAAATACATTTATATACAGTCACACACTCACGAAATTACTTTATTTTTTTCCTTGCAATTGCCATCCTTAGCCGGAGGTTAGACCCCATTGGAACCTCAAAAATTTGTTCCCCAACAAGCCCCACTTCTAAGAAAAGATCAAAAAGCTTCTTATTGGTCATAAGATGCGTCTGTCTGTGTCCCGTGATTCTTTCCTTTAGATCAAGAGTGAGGGTAGAAAGAGGGGAAGTCTCAGAATCATCCAGAGTAAAAAGCTGAGTAATAAAAAGCCCTCCCGGATTTAAGGCATCAACAACCTTCTGGTAGAGAATTTTTGCTTCTCTTTCCCCTCCTTCCAGAGAAAGAGCCTCAAATACAATATCGTATTCGTTTCCGAAATCCTCCTGGAGATAATCTCCGGATAGTACTCTTACTCTGTCCTGCATACCGTACCTTTCTATGTATTCAGAGGCAAGACCAATTATCTCTAAATGGTCATACACAATAACTTTAAGATTGGGGTTTTGCTGGGCAAATCCAATAGCAAACAGCCCATGCCCTCCTCCCAGATCTATCAGGCGCCTTGCCCTTTTAAATTCGGGAAGGGCACAAACAAGTTTAAGGGTTTTTTGGAGCCTTCCCCGAACGCAGTCTTTTGCAGTCCATTCTAGGGAATCCCGGGTATAGGAAAACTTTCCTTTCTCTGTCTTTGAAATGGTTCCTTCTGAAAGTGCCTTTTTTATATCCATCCAGATTTCGCGCTCTTTACATGCAGATTCCAGATAAAGTGAAAAATATGGCTCTCCTTCAACGAGAAAAGGCATCAGTTCCGGAGCTGTCTGATAATATTCTCCTTTTTTACAAAGCAGTTTCATTGCCGTCAAAACGTCAAGGAAGCGGGAAGTGATTTCTGGGTGTAGCCCCATTTCTTGAATCAGGTTTTTTGAAGTTTCAGGTCTTTTCAATTTTGTGAAAATTCTCAGTTCAAAAGCTGTAAAAAAAATCTGTGATCTTTCGAATCCCATTGCAATTTCACGGAGCGATTCTTCCGTATTTTTTACTGAGGGATTTAAATTGATTAGTTTTGTCATGTATGTTATTATCTAATTATATTATTTTAATATTTTATTCATCTCTTATTACAAATATATATTATTTTTTAAAATATTTTGAATAATGTTATTAGACCATAGTGTCTAGTATTGATTAAAGTATGCGAAAACAAAGCAATTTTTTAAAAGAGTTTCCATCAGCCTACATTCCGCAGTATTTTTTCAAAAATCAATATTTTTCCTGATGGCGTTTTTGAAACAAATCAAATTAATTTGGACTTTAAATGGAACTGGGTGAAAATTGAATGATATCGTTTTTTGGTTTCTATGATACACCATATGTTGCTTTACCTCATGTATAAAAGTCCAATAAATCCACGTTTTATTCAAAATCGATAGCAGGAAAACATGTGAATATGCGGAAATTTACTGCGGAAAGTGGGATCAGGTATATCTGATAATATTAAATGTAATAATGAGTTGGCAATCAAACAGATCAGTTGATGAAATAAAAGCGGAATAATGGGCTACAGGAATAAAAGAATGAGGGAATAAAAGTAAAATCGAGTTAACAAAATGCAGAAATAAAAAGAGTACTGAAATAACAGATTTAGATAAAAATAATGCGGCTTCTTCAGCCGCTTTTTAAATTCCTTCATGACTTTTGAATCACTGATAAGCCTCGATCAGAGGCTTTACAGCTCTCGGATCTCCTATTTCTATAAGAATCAGGGCGGTTTCACTCTTTATTTTCTGGTCATCAGTTTTCAGGTTTTCTATCAGAGGATCAACTGCCGTTTCTCCCGTGTTAACAAGGGCTTCTCTGGCACTTACTCCAAAGTCCTTATCTCCGAGCTTTTCTATAAAAAACTCTGCAGTTTCCTGGTTTTTAGTTTTACCAAGAGCAAGAAGGGCTGCGTTTCTGATATTCATATTAGTGCTCTGGTTGTCAAATACCATTTTAAGAGCACTCACAGCTTCAGGGCTTCCTATGTTCCCAAGAGCTGAGGCCGCAGCTATCCTCACATCTGGAATTTCTTCATTATCGTTCAGTACACCAGTTAATGCTTGTGTAGCCTCAGTGCCTCCTATTCCTCCAAGGGCAAGGACAGTGCTTTTTCTGACATCTGGATATGTATTCAGGCTATCAATTCTTTTTCCTTCAGCTCCCTTTCCACTTTCCAGGATATTTATTAGGGGTTCTACCGCTGATTCGTTTCCCATTCTACCAAGTGTGAGGGCTGAACTACTTCTTACCGAAGCTTTCGTGTCTCTCAGTCTATCGACAAGATAAGGCACAGCTTCTTCTGCCTCTAATTTCCCAAGAGCGATTGCAGTGCTACTCCTGATGTAATCTTTTTCGTTATTTTTCAATTCATTCATCAGGGTACCTATGGATCTTTCATCTCCGAGTTCTCCAAGTGCCATAGCTGCACTGTGTCCAGCCAGAGGATAATCCTGAGCAATCATCTTTAGTAAGGGATCCGTCGCGGCTTTTTCCTTTTTTTGTCCAAGAGCCATTGCAGCTGCAACTCTTACGTATCCTTTTTCGCTTTTAAGGGCGTTAAGGAGTATTTCTGTTTCATCTCCCGATTCTTCAGATTCGAAATTTGAAAGCACAAAGGAAGTATAGAGAGTGGAATTCTGTTCTTCTGCCTTAAGGGCTTCTTCAAGAAGGTCTGTGTCATTTCCGTATTCACTGGTTAAGGACCTTGCAAGGCTCTCTCGCATGGATTTATCTTTTGCTTCTATAGCCTGCATAATATCTTCCGGGACCTCTCTCTGATCCTGCACCCCTTCGGCAGCAGTCGTATTTGATGCCTCTTTTCCAATATTCTCTAAAAGAATGTTTTCTGCTCTCTCATCTCTTGTTTCAAGAAGTGCGAGAAGCATATAACTTCTTATTTCCCCCTCAGAACTTGAGTTTTCGGTTTCAATTTTTTCAATAATCGCGCTGGCTGCTGGCTCTCCGAGTCTGCCAAGTCCGGTTGAGGCGTTTAGCTTTGCTTCACTGTCAGTGCCAGTTTCCAGCCTGCTTATGAAATTTATAATCTGATTTTCTCGCGAAACTCCAGCTACTGCTGTGGCATTTGTCTCGTTTCCCATCCTTTCCTTAAACTCATCACCGCTTAAAAGAAGCGAAAAAAATATTGAAAGAGTGATTAGTGTAAATAAAAGAGAAATTTTCCATCGAACTTGAGACATTATTATCTCTATCTATTAATTGTTTATATGTATTTCTCTGCTTATAAGCCAGAAAAGAGAAAGACCATTCATTTACTGATCTTCAGGTTTTTTTCTCTTATCCGGCATCCAAGCCCACAAAGAAGCGATACAACTTCAGTTTCGACAGAATCTGAATTAAGGTCTCCAAAAATAGTTATTCTGTAAGTTACTCCAAATTTATCGGTTTCACTTGCCTTTTTTTTTGATACTGTATCATTGACCATATTGTAAATATCACTGATTTGACAGTCTGCAAGATGTTTATTTGTATTCGCCGCTCCCAGGATTACCTCAGGATCTGCACCTTCGGGGATCACGACTGAAATATCCCTTACCGAATGCTTCAAGTTCTCTTTTCTCCATTTCCTCAGTTCAGGTTCTGAAAGGAGGCGAAGGTTTTCAAGCTTGAGTTTTATGAATTTGTTTTTTATATTGGGAGCAGTACCTTTTGAGACAAGTTTCGTAAGAACTGCCTCGTTCGGTCCCACTTTTTCCAGTATGCCCACATGGATATTTCCAGAATAAATGTGAGAAAAACCGCAGACTTTCCCTATAGAATTCAGGATAGTTTCGTATTCTGTTATCCTGGAGTTGATCAGTTTGTCCGACCTGCGCAGGGCGTGAGCCGTATCATCATATTTCCGGGCAGCTGCTTTCATCTTTCTTACAAAGCCTTCTTCATCATGTGCCCTCACGAGGCTGGAAAGCTCCTCACATTCCTTTATAAATGCCTCATGCACCTCAGGAACACCCGGATTTTCCATCTGAATCAGAGCATAGAGGTAAGGGTTCTGGCCAAGGATCCTTCCCACAAAGTCAAGCATTATACTGTAAACAGGGCTTACGAATTTCCTGGACTTTTTGATATCAAAATCAAGCCTGTCAATTGTTGTTCCTATGGTAATATAAGCAAAATGAGTAAGTCCCTGTACTACTGAGACCAGCCTGTCGTGTTCGGCTGCAGTTGTGATCTCAACGTGCGCTCCACTTTCCTCAAAAAGCTGTCTGATTAACGGAAACCATTTTTCTGAGCGCCCTTCTATCGGAACAAGGATCACGGTTTGCCCCCTTATTGTGGGAATTGTCGGACCAAACATAGGGTGAGTTCCAAGGATCTCAACATCACCGGGTGCAAACTTTCTCATGGCTTCAACAGGCCTCACCTTGATGGAGGTAAAATCCATAAGGAGACTTCCTGCTTTCATCTTTGGGGCGACTTCTGCAATGGTTTCTTCTGTTGCATTGATTGGGACGGATACTATTACTATATCACTTTCAGGGATAACTGCCTCAAGGTCCGAAGCAAAAGGCACATCCAGTTTTTTCGCGACCTCAACTTTGCCGCCTTTTCCCCAGACAGTAACCTCATAACCTCTTTCCTTAAAAAAACGTGTGAACCACTGCCCCATTTCTCCGGTTCCGCCAAGGATCAGGACCTTCGTTTTTCCGGAGTTCTTTTTTTCAAGATCCGGGTTACATATCCGGGCTTCAGGCTGGCTCCGGGCGGGACGGTAATGATCTTCTGCCTTCGCTCTTTCGGTATCAGAGTCCATATTCAAGTCCGCAAAGCCTCCAGTACGGTTTTTTTCATAAGCTCAACCGGAGGTTCAACTCCTGTCCAGAGCCTGAAAGCTTCTGCTCCCTGATAGACAAGCATCAAAACTCCGCTTATCGTTTTTGCTCCAGCAGCCTTTGCTTCCCTTAAAAGCCTTGTTTCCAGAGGGTTATATACGATATCAAAGACAGTAAGGCCGCTGTGAAGGTCTTCTGCTGTCGCAATAGCTGTATCTGTATTTGGGTACATTCCGAGAGTAGTGGTATTGATCAGGACATCTGCATCCCGTAAAAGTTCTTTTAACCCTGAAAGCCCGGTACCTCTTATTTTTCCCGAAAGGGCTGCAGCCGAGATCTCTTTTGCAAGTTCTACTGCTCTCTCTTCTGTCCTGTTTATTACTGTGATATCTGCGCCGTCGGCTGCAAGCTGGAAAGCAACCGCTTTTGCTGCTCCTCCTGCTCCTGCGACCACTATTCTGGACCCCATAATTTCCACTGAAGTGTCCAGAAGTGCCTGTCTCGCCCCCAGTCCGTCAGTATTATGCCCCTGGATTTCTCCTGTTTCTCCGAAGACTACAGTATTTACTGCTCCGATTCTCTTTGCAAGGGGATCAGGCTTGATGAAGTCAAGCTTCAAAGCCTTTTCTTTTAAGGGCACTGTCAGGTTAAGCCCTCCAAATCCCATAGCTTCGGCTCCTAAGACCGCTTTTTCCAGATTTTCCGGTCTGACCCTGAAAGCGTGATATATGCAGTCCATACCAAGAGCTGAAAAAGCGGCATTATGCATGGCAGGGGAAAGTGAATGACCTATAGGGTCTCCAAATACACCAAAAACTTGCTTCATCTTAGCATTTCCATAATTTTCTTTACTTCATCTATCGGAAGCTGACCGGGAGCTGCGGCTGTATCATTTTCTATTGAAGCATATGTCAGGACTGAACCGTAGAGAGGGGCGACCACTCTTGTATGTTTTCCTTGCCTGCCCATTGCAATGGTACATACTGACTTTCCTGCATCCTTAAAGTCCAGAGTAACCCTGAGCAGATTAAGTGTGTCTTCCATTGACCGGGGCATGACTGCAAGTTTGGCAATGTCTGCTCCTGCAAGAAACATTTCTTCAAGAATTGCTTTCATATCCTGAAGAGAAGGGGTTTTTAAAAAGTCGTGGGAAGAGACAATTACGGTTTTTCCGTGATCTTTAGCCTCTTTTATAACTTTATCTCTTTCTTTCCTGTCGGCAGAAAGCTCAATATCAATCGCATCCGGACCATCTTTAGAAGAGATAATATTTATAAGAAGTCCTATTCTATCTTCTTCGTTTCCTCCCCACTTCCCTCCTTCTGCCCTGGAGCGGTTGGTAATGAGTAGAGGAATCCCGGTTTCGGATTTTATTTCCCTGATTGTCTCTGAAGCTCTTTCCAGATCCCTGATTCCCAGCAAATCCAGCCGGATTTCAAGGATATCAGCTCCTTTCTCGGCTGCCTTTTTTGAAGTTTCAAGGGGGTTTTCAAGGATTACTGCAACAACTGCAGCCTTTCTTTCAAGGTCAAATGAGCCTATTTGAGTCATGCTTTCTCCGAAACCGGGAGTTAAGGAATCAGGCTGTTATTCAGTTTTCCCTGGTTTATTTCTTCAGGTTTATTTCTCTATGATTGTCTCTTCGATTTTTTTGCCGAAATGCCTGGCTCCTTCTTCAAGACGGACCAGGACCTCGTCTCCTTTTTTCAGTTTTGCAACTGAAATAGGGTTTCCATCCTTTCCTACCAGCTTGATGGTTTCGGCATTTTGCAGAATTGCAGTTAAAGTCCTGTCTCCGGCTTTTGCTTCAATTAACATAAGAGGGCGGCTTTCTATCTTGACCCTTCCAACTATACCTTCCCGCTGTTTTCCTTTTGAGTCCACGATAGTTACGGTATCCCCTGTCTGGAGCTCTGAAAGATAGCGGGTTTTATCCCCGATTTTTATGTAAGAATGAACTGCCCCTGCATTTACCCTGAATGGGCGAGCTGCTACGTAAGGGCTGTCATCGGACTCAGAATTTACCAGGAACATCCCGCTAGCCTGCGAACCTATGAGCATGCCTTCTCCGCGCTGCATGAGATTACAGGTATCCACACAGACCCGGTCTCCCATCCCAAGGGGTTCTACCCTGGTTACAATCGCAGGCTCAAGTTCTGCACTTTCGCTTTCAAATTCTCTTGCAGCCTTGATTGTGTCTTTTATTTCCTGAGGATTTCCACTGTCAAGAAGGACTCCATCGGCCCCTTTTTCAAGAGTCTGGAAGGCAAGTCTTGCTTCCTCAGCACTTTTTACCCCGAAGATAATCTTTACTTTCTCACGCTGCAGGTCAGCTATCAGGTTTTCGAGGGGGATGACTCTCCAGTCTGTGCCGGTAACGAGCAAATAATCGCATATTTTTCCCATTTCGGCTGCGAAACGCTCATAATTTTTATCCTTTATGATCACGTATCCGCCTACGGTTACATCTTTGTCAGTGAGCAGGGTTGCTGCGTTTACATCAAAAGAACCCGGAATTTCCTGCGGCAGTGGTTTTGTCCCGTCACCTTCTCCTCTTCTACCTACTACCACAATGTCGGCCCCGGACCTGTTGTCGCGGGCAAAGGCTGCAACTGTAATGTTTCCGAGTTCTCTGACCTTTTCCACATCTCCCGTATTTACAAGTACACAGTCGGCTCCGGATTCCAGGCCTGTCGTGATCCTCTCTTTTTGTTCTTCCCATCCGCCTTCATCGGCTTTTATCCAGACGCTTTTTTTTTTCAAAGGTTTTCAACCCCGTTCATTAATTTTTTTACTCCGGCCTTTACTCCGGTACGTTATCCCGTAATTTACTCTGGAGTCCTTCTTTTTGTGGTTTTTTCACTTCGGGCTTGATTTTTGCTTTTTAACCTTTTTCTCAGGATTCTCTCACTTTAGATGTTCCAGAGCTTCTTCTACAGGTCTTCTATGGTGCACGATTTCACAGATTGCCCTGGTCAACCTGACAGGATCCCTATGCTGGAAGACGTTTCTTCCTATTGCAGCCCCTCTTGCTCCGGCTTCCATTGCCCCGTCAATCATTTCAAGAAGTTCCATGTCGGTTGAGGTTTTCGGTCCACCTGCAATTACTACGGGTACAGGACAGCCTCTTACCACATCTCTGAAACTGTCCGGATCTCCTGTGTATACGGTTTTTACAACGTCAGCTCCCAGTTCGGCTCCAATCCTGGCAGCATGTGCCACGTTTACAGGGTCATGAGGGTTTGTGATCTTTTTGCCTCTGGGGTACATCATGGCAATAAGAGGCATTCCCCATTCCGTACAGTCCCTTGATATTGTCCCGAGTTTTTCTAGCTGGTCGGCTTCCGTATTAGATCCTATGTTGATATGCATGGAAACTGCATCAGCTCCCATCTTAATTACTTCTTCAACGGTACAGACTTGCACTTTGGCATTGGGGTCGGGGCTCAGAACAGAAGAGGCACTGATATGCACAACAAGCCCGATGTCGTGGCCGTATCCTCTGTGCCCGTACCTGACCATGCCTTTTTGCATGAGGACTGCATTTGCTCCTCCTTCGGCAACCTTATTAACTGTATCGGTA
This sequence comes from uncultured Methanosarcinales archaeon, assembly GCA_964434965.1. Taxonomy (GTDB): domain Archaea; phylum Halobacteriota; class Methanosarcinia; order Methanosarcinales; family Methanosarcinaceae; genus Methanosarcina. Next base: position 10,497 of record CAYSWX010000034.1, on the reverse strand, counting down.
ATATTAATAAGCCCTTCAATAGGTCCGTCGGAGATTCCATGGTCCATTGGAATAATGACCATGTTTCTGCTTTCTCGATTCATCAGCCTTTCTATGCGTATTTTTTTGCCAATTTCTGACATCGTGATTCCCCTAAGTTCTGATTTGATTAATTTTATCTGTAAATTATTTATTTGTAAATTATATTAATTATGTCCTTCACTTCTCTTGTATGCTAGTGTGTGCCATACTAGCACGCAACTTCTATTTAAACCTATTCAAACTTTGTTTCTGATCCAGTTTTAAGTTGCTTTGAATTCAGAAAGCATCTATTGATCTAATGTGTACTTTGATGTACTACACTGTTCAGTTTTTAAAGTTTTCTCTTATTTAACAGTTTATTATCAGGTGATTATGCCTGTTTTAATTCCTATCATTACTTCCTTGAAACCTATTCCTTTAGATATAATTGTATGAGTTTAAAAACCAGGCATGGAAAGTAAAAAAGCGCTGAAGCAAAGCCGGGAAGATACAAGAATTAAAATAGGATAACATGGGCTAATAGAATAAGCTCAGAGCATAAGAACCATTTTATATTTGTAAACAGGAACGGAAGGAACATATGAGAGAACTAAAAATCCTTGTTGTGAACAACTACGGGCAGTTTTGCCACCTTATTCACAGGGCTGTTCGGGACCTTGACATGGATACAAAAATCATTCCCAATGTAACCCCCATAGAGGACATTCTGGCAGAAGAGCCTGACGGGCTGATCCTGAGCGGAGGACCGGAAATGGAAAGGGCAGGCCTTTGCTTTGACTATGCGCGGGAACTCGATATCCCTATCCTTGGGATTTGCCTCGGGCACCAGGCAATCGCCCTTGCTTATGGGGGTCATGTCCATGCAGGCAAAAGAGGCGGATATGCCGAGATTGAAATAGAGGTTCTCGAAGAAGACGATATACTCAGAGGGCTTGGTCCAAAAACAACCGTATGGGCTTCCCACGCTGATGAAGTGGCTATTCTTCCTGAAGGGTTTATCCATCTTGCCCGCTCGGATGTATGTGAAATTGAAGCCATGCGCCACCCCACAAAACCGATTTATGGAGTTCAATGGCACCCTGAGGTTTCTCACACCAGGCAGGGAGAAGAGTTACTGATGAATTTCTTTGAAGTTTGCGATCGGTACTGATCCATTCAAGCAGTACTGGTTCTGATCCTTCAAACAGTACTTATCCTTTGATGATAAGCATTAAATTATAAAACTAAAAAAGAACTCGGGGATTATTACATCCCCATTTTCTTCTTCATCATTTTCTGTATATTGAATTTTCCGCCTCTAAAGCCTTTTAAAGCCGTCTGCATGGTTTTGTGGTACTTCAGAAGCTCCCTGACATCTTCAGGGCTGCAGCCCGAGCCTCTTGAGACCCTTTTAATCCGTGAGGCACCTATGAGTTTTGGGTCTGTCATTTCTTCTTCTGTCATTGAGTCCATGATGACCTTGTAACTTTTCATTTTGTCACTGGTAGCCTGGAACATTTCGTCTGATAGTTTCATGCCTCCCAGTCCTCCCATGCCCATAGGGAGCATTGACATGATCTGCTTTAAGGGGCCCATTTTATTCATTGCTTCGAGCTGCTTGTACATGTCTTTCAGGGTGAAGCGTCCCTGCATAAGGGCGTCAACGTTGACGTCTTCATCGCTCAGGCTCTCCTCTGCCTTTTCCATAAGGCTCTTGAGGTCTCCCATTCCAAGCAGTCTTGAAATGAACCTATCAGCTTCGAACTTCTCAAAGTCTTCCGGGGTTTCTCCAACTCCGATAAAAGCAATCGGAGCCTTTGTTTCGGCAACGGCTGAAAGTGCTCCACCACCTTTTGCTGTCCCGTCCAGCTTTGTAATGATAACGCCTGTGATCCCTACAGAATTATTGAATGCATGAGCCTGCTGGCTTGCCTGCTGCCCTATACCTGCGTCTAGGACCATGAACTTGTGGTCAGGTTTTGCAATAGCATGGATCCTCTCCATTTCTTCTATCAGGTCAGCTTCAAGGGCGTGCCTGCCAGCGGTGTCCACTATTCTTATATCGTATTTTTCAAGCGCTTTAAGCCCGTGTTTTGTAATCTCAACAGCATCGGGATTTCCCTCTTCTCCATAAAAACCAACATTGAGTTTTTCAGAGAGAGTCTTGAGCTGGTGGTAAGCTCCAGGCCGGAAGGTATCTGCGGCAACAACACCTGCTTTGAGCCCTTTTCTCTGGAAATAGCGGGCAAGTTTTGCAGCACTTGTAGTTTTTCCGCTTCCCTGCAGCCCTACCATCATGATTGTCTGGGGTTTGAGCTGGATATCGGCTCCTTTCCCGATGATTTCCATCAATTCCTGATATACGATACGGATTACGTGCTCCCTGGGGTTCATACCCGCAGGAGGATCTTCTTTCATCGCACGCTCTTTGATTCTCTGCGACATCCCCATGACAAGCTTTACGTTAACGTCGGCCTGGAGCAGAGCGCGCTGAATATCCTTTACTACTTCGTTGACCGTGCGCTCATCAATTCTCCCTGCGCCGATCAGCTTCTTGAGTGCTCCCTGTAGGGAGTCTCCCAGTTTTTCCATTACCATATGAGAATCTTCCTGCTTAATTTTGAGGATGGATAAAAAGATAGTTCAAATTCAGTTTGCTTAGATTTAGTTTATCGGTCTGTGCACGAAGGTTGCTTTTTATGGCTTTCATTTTTACCTTTATATAGTGATCTTTTTTGCATTTATTTACTCTGTATAAGAAGCCATCTTTATTTAATAAGCCTTTTAGTTTTTGATGCTTGGAAAGCTATGAAGGTATAAACAGAATGTGTAAGATATGATTTGAATTAGATAGGATTTAACTCCGGATATAAATAATCGCTTGGATGTAAATAACCGCTCGGATATAAAAAATCGAAATATGGCACAAAACCCGAGGGTGTGTGAAGTCTTAGTTACGAAAAATGGAAAATAACTTCTAAAAATCGTTTTTAATAGCGGGGGATGGATTCGAACCATCGGTCTACGGGTTATGAGCCCGTCGGGATCTCCTGGCTACCCCACCCCGCTACGGGGCTTAATTATTATTTTTTCAAAGAATATTATTGTCAGGAAAAGAGTTATCTGAAGTTCCTCTGATAGCGGGGGATGGATTCGAACCATCGGTCTACGGGTTATGAGCCCGTCGGGATCTCCTGGCTACCCCACCCCGCTACGGGGTTTATACGTCAGGCACTCTGCCTGAGAAAGCTATCTGAACATACTAACGATTGCTTATATACTTTTCGCTTGTCCTCCCGATCTTACTAGAAAATTTAAGAAACTTGTACGTCCGCTTCGGAGTTTTCACAGTTTCAACCCACTTTTATCCGGCTTTATTTCAAATTTTATTTCTAACAGTTGCTCTACAGGTTTTTTCGGGAAAGATATTTGAAAGCCGGAGACCCACATTATACTATGACCAGATGTTTGTTTTGCGGGGCTTATTGTGAGGTAAAATGCGGAGTCTACTGCGAAAGCTATTCCGGAAATCCGGAAGAAATAGAACACAAGGAAGATGTAAACATACTTGGGTGCACCCAGATAGGCACGTCGTATGTCTGCGACAGCTGTCTCAAAGACTTAAAACAAGCTCTTGGGCTGCTGTGAAATCCCCGGAGGATGAGATTGTGGTCGGTACGGAATAAAACTTTTTCATGCCCTTGCTCTCTTACTTGCTTGAAGATAAAAGATGCAGAGGCATGAAAAGCGAGGTCACAGTTCAGGCCACTTCAACATTAAGTGTAAATCTGTCTTCCGTGCCAGTTTCATTTTCCCAGGGTCTTTTATATACTGCTGTTACAAGCTGGGTACCCTCGGAATTTGCTTTAATTTCCCACTCATGGACCCCTCCAGCTCCAACAAGAGGCTCTTCGCCTTCTTTAGATTCCGGGGGATAGTACTTATCCGAAACCAGACTGAGTCCCTGGCTCAGGTTGAGTTCCCATTCATATCCTGTAGTCGGGTTTTCCTTAAGTTTCAGGTAAAAAGTCTCTCCTTTTTCGAGACTTATAGTTGTTCCGTTATCAGCTTCGGTTATTTCCTGTTTTCCCGATGGCGTCGTCCCTGGCAATTCGTCTAACTTGTTATCAACAGCAAGCTCAAAAGATCCAGTTACTCCGTTTACATTTACGGTATAATTTCCGGCACTGAGGCCCTGCACATTAAGAGGAATCGTTGTTGTAAAGTTCTCTATAGCCTGGGTACACATCGCATCTTTTGGACGCTTTGTCGTGATAGTAATATTGAAATTATTCCCTTCCTTTTCGGTATCTATTTTATCAATCTCAGTGCATCCGTCAGGCAGGTAGCCTTCCGCTACAACATTTATCTGCACAGGGAAAGATTCCATAGTCAGAATCTCGATACTTTCCACATTTGCCATACCATATGTGTATTCTTGTCCACTGGTGTTCTGGCTGTCATTTACTGGACTTTCGGTTTCGTTACCCGTATTATTCTGCTCGTCCTCAACACAACCGGAAAGAGCAACTGTAAAGATCATGAACAGGACTGCTATCAATTTCACAGTTTTTGCAGGTCTCATATTTATTAAGTGGCTGCCATTTATTTTTCCTTTCATTTTTCTCCCTCTTATTCCTTTTAAACCCTTTTTATTCCTTTTAAATATAGATTCAAAAATAAACCTGTTTGAATTTATACTTTGTTTAAACTTCAGTTCTGTTCGCAGCTTTAATTCTAAAATCAGCATAAATGCGGGTTGAAAGGCAGGTAGAAAAACCAGCCAGTACAGGCTGGGTTCAGTATCATGGTTCTTAATAAAACACACGTGATATTTTTTAAATAACAGGCATATAAAATGAAAGCATACTCTACTTTCATGCCGATATTTATTCCTTTATTTCCTGAGCCTTGCCTTTGTAATGGAGAATAAGATCTTCAGTCAATTTCAAAGAAGCGGGTTCAAAAGCCACGATACTTTGCTGATCGTAGTCACCTTTCCATGTAAGGAAATCAGCCATCATGAAACAGTCAGTTTTTGTCATCATAGCTATTTTCATTTCATCAGGGCAAACAAAAAGTTGTTTGTTTTTCCTGTCCAGATAAAATTTCAGTTCTTCCTGAAAATCGTTTTTTAATCTTTCGTAAATTCTTTTCGTTACTATTAGGGTAATTTCAATATTATCATCTTCAATTCTAAGAAATGTTCCCGGGAGTTCTGGATGAAATACTGAAGATAAAAATAGTATGTTTTTTGATTTCTCTATGTTTTTCAGAAATACTGAAGGAGTCTCGAAAATTTTATCTGGATCGGGTTTTACAATAGAATAAGGCTTTAGTTCATTAAGTCTCTCAAGGAAGGCTGGAGACAAATCACTCAGATCGCGTTCCTGCCAGAAAATTTTATTTTCTTCGATGACTTCAAGAGTGTCAAGCAAAGGCTGCATTTTTTCTACCAGAATTTCTGCCAGAGGGGTAAGCCTGTATTTTCTGTCATCCTGAATAACCAGGAAATCATCCTTTAATTTCTTGATCTGTGGAAGCATTCCTGTCGGGGTGACATTAAGAATATCTACGATTTCATCTATTGTCCTTTCTCCGTCTTTGAGAAGGAGTAAAAGATCCTTTCTTTTCTGGGACATGAAGAGCAGGTCTATTAACATATTATCCATTGTTTTCACTTTCCGGACTCGCGCCTCTTCAGAAATGTTATTTTTGACTCGTCCTGATTTCTGGAAGCTCTCTTGAATCTGTTGTTTACGGAGGCAGCAATATAAAGCAGTAGTATAAATCTTTAATTTAAAGATTTTTTGAAATCATATTTAACAGTATCAAAATATACCCGCAACGTGCTTAATTCATTTTAAATTATCTCTTTTTTAACCGTTTTCTAAACTGTTTTTTAACAAGATAAGAAAACTTAAAGCCTATGGGCTGAATTATATAATCTCGAAGGTGGAGCCTGGACATGAGTGCTCCTGAAATAGTATAATTTCCTGATCAATGCACCGGGTTTCGGATCCGGGAGGGTTTTACATAGAATCATTTAGATGTGTGCTTACGAACTGGGATTATATTTACAACCTGTGTCGAAACATTTCAAGAGAAGTCAAAAGTTCTGGGTATGAACCGGATGTTATTATTGCACTTGCCAGAGGAGGCTGGTTTGCAGGACGTGTGCTATGTGATTTCCTTGGTCTTGATGACCTGTCCAGTCTTAAAGTCGAGCATTACATAGGGGCTGCAGCCATAGACACTGGCGAACCTTATATACGATATCCTCTCTCAGACAATGTTATCGAAGGCAAAAGAGTGCTTATTGTAGATGACATTGTGGATACAGGGGAAAGCATGATCAGTGCTAAAGTTTACGTAGAGGACATGAATCCAAAAGAGGTTCGAACTGCTTCCTTACAATACATGGGAAGCTCAAAAATCGATCCGGATTACATTGGAGAAAGGCTTGAAGACTGGGCATGGATCGTTTATCCATGGAATTTTATGGAAGATATGATAAGTATTCTGACAAAATGTATGAGAAAAGATGCTGAGAAGCTCTGGAGTCTTGAAGATCTTAAACATAGTCTTTACGTAAATCATGGCCTTGATACGGTAGTTTTTGAGATTACTCAACCAGGCAGGCTCCCTGAAGTTTTGGAAGAGATGGATCGGATCCATAGAACTACTTCTGATCTTATTGATGGGAAGAAGTACTGGAGACTCTTATAAAAGAACCTTTATTATCTTCCTGGGCATTGACAATTGTCTTCCATTATAAGCAGAAAGATAAGCAGAAATTTTATGGTCGGTAAGGGCAAAAAGTCCTCCGGTTGAAATCAAATCTTTCGTTAACATTACTGAATAAAAAAACTGTAAATACTAATATACACATTTATTAAAGGTATTTATTTAAGATATCATAAGGTTTTAAGGCATCATTTAAGGTAACTGAATATGTATCAGGGTATAAGGATATAGGTGTTTGTTCCGTATAAGAGTCAATTCCATATGTAATTCAGTTGCCCTTTAAGTGGCCAATTTAATAAATTAATTTAAGGTATTTAATCTATTAAGATACATATAGACAGTTACAAACTGCAGCAATTAAGTTCGTATAATTAAGTTCGTATTATTGATTACCGGTGAACTCATGCCCCATAGATGTACCAGATGTGGATCCATTTTTGAAGACGGGGATTCTGTAATCCTCAGCGGCTGCCCGAACTGTGGCTGGAATAAGTTCCTCTATGTGAAAAAAGATCCAGAAGGTTTGGAAAATCAGGGGAGACCCGCTCTGGAAGAACAAAAACTGGATCTTGAAGCCTCTCTGGACGAGGTTGTCAGGAATATTGACGAAGCTCTTGCATCCGAAGAAAAAGATAGTGAGCAGCAGCCAGAATATGAAAATCAAACTGAGGAGGAAAGGGTGGAGTCCGTAAGGATTCTCGGCCCTGGCTCTTATGAACTTAACCTTGATTCCCTTTTAGAGCGGAAAGAACTTGTTATGGCAATAAGGGAAGAAGGTTCATATGCTCTCCATCTGCCCTCTGTTTTTAACCAGCAGAAGGAAAGACAAAAAGAAAAATCAAAAGCAAAAAAGCAAAGATAATTTCTGATTCCTTTATTTTTTTCTCTTATTTTCCGTTTAATCTTTATATTTAATACTTTTCACTTTTCTCTTTGTTATATATTTGTCAGTCTAACTTATTATAATTATATATTTAAAATATTATAATTTTTATATATTTTATTGACCTCTTATCTTCTAATTACAAAAATGTTAAATAAAAGAATAAAGTTCTTCTAGTGGAAGGACAGATTAATTCTTAGTTGGAAAGTCTGAATTTATTTTCTCAGTCTCGAGGATTTTAATGAAAATATATGGTACAATGGCACTATTCGCAATGATATTACTCATAGTCTTCGTGAGTCTGGAAGTTCTTCCAGGTTCTTTGGTTTTAACCGATGATAATAGTAAAGTTAAAACTCCTGAAGCTGATGGAAGGCAGTTTGATAAAATTGCTTCCGATAGAGGCTCTCTCAAGAACTTTTCTGAAACATCCGGAGAAAATATCATTCAGAAAATCGAAGTTCAGGACTTTCCGCTTAAGGCTCAGGAATATTGGGATGGATTTGAAATTGTTACAATAGATGTTGAAGAATTTGAGAACGCCGCTGCTAACGGGAATGTAAGTCTAAGGCTATTAGATAGAGATTTTGAGGTACAAATCGAGGAGATTTCCAGACTTAATGGAGGGAAATCGTACCGTTATTCTGGATATGTCAAAGGAATGCCTCAAAGTAAGGCAACTTTCTATGTGTGGGGTGAATTATTCAGCGGCTCCATAGAGTTTGAAGACCTGACATACAATATTGCAGTTACCTCCGAAAAGAATGATGGAAAAACTGTTCACGTCGTATTTATGATGGACTGGAAAAAAGACAAAGAGAGATTCAAGGATTTGTTAAATCCTCTGTCATATCTCACTTTTAATCAGGAAACAAAGGCAATATGCTGTTGGGCCTGGCTCCACTGAAAAACTTTATGTCAATCTATAATCCGTCCGGAATAACATATATTAATCAGGACTGAATCTGCCTGGGGGTTAGTATATGCAGAAAAAAGCAAAAAGTGTAATTGCAGTTATTATCGGCATAACTTTATTGTTCTATACTTTTCCTTTATTCTATGAGACTTTTAATTACTACCCTCCAATTAAAGAGGATATGCCTCACAGAATGACTGTTCAGATCTGGAATACTCTTACAAATCAAAGGGTAACTCTTGATACTGAAGTTCCTTCAATACCTGTGAATGAGCTGCCGGTTTACCGGGGAAAATCTTCCTCAAGCACCCTGAACGTTAGTTTTATTGATTCCAATGAGTCTTATTGCAGCAACTATACTGGAGAAATTTGTTTTTTTGTAACGAATAATGAGATTGTAGAAGCAGGATTTAACTTGACCGATAGTGCTGTAGACCTGGAACCCATACAAATAGCAGGTTTCCAAACAGCGGGTTTCAACAACTCCGGTGAGTACATAATCCAGCAGATAAAAACTCGAAATTTCATCACTCCTAAAGGTAATCTACCGATATTTTCACTGGGAAGAGTAAGAATCACTGATGCCGAACTTGTTTACTTCAATGGTTTTGACACTTATCCCTACAGATATGAAGGTCAAACCACATATTATCCTGCCTGGAAAGTTACGGTTGAAACCTCAAATTACGGGGATAATGTTTTGATGATTAAAGCAGTTTAACGACCTGGTAGTAAACATTGCTGGGTATCTCATACTCATGTCCATTTATCCTGTTTTTCCAGATCAGGTATATTATCCTCGTTTTCTTTTCACGATGATGTGATTTTTGCTCTTCACAGTCTTTTCCCATCTTCTTTTTATTGATTTCACGCAAAACGCAGGCGACGCGCTTTGCCTATAAATTACGAATACCTAAAAAATACAGTGTGAACCCAGAAAATAGGGGCGATACCTGAAAATATTCTAGGTACCCAAAAAATAACAATCATTCTAACGATAAAAAGTGCCTCACTTTCTCATAAATTTGCCGAGGTAGTTCCTGAAAGCGTAAAATAAAGATAGGGATTGATCTGCACCGACTGCCCAATACAAATCTATACTTCGTCCATTTTTCTTTACATCTTCGTCTATACCCAGATATCTATCAAAATCATCTAGCTCTTTATTTGATAATCTCGGTATTATATTTAAGCAAAGCCGAAAATTAGGCTTGCAGGACTTATTACCTAAATTGGTGTATCTTCCTATGATTTTTTCTAATTTGATAGACACACCTTTGTTGTTTAGATCTGATAACTTCTTAATGTCGTCAATAATATTATTTCTTCTAATTTGTAAGTCGACTGGTAATTCTTCATACCCACAATTATCTAAAAAATTTATTGCTGATTTTAATGAGTCATCTCGCTCCCACCAGCTAAGGTCATCCCAAAATCTCTTTAAATCTCTAACTTCTGCTTCACTCATCTTGAGTAAAGACGTCCTTAGTCCTACGAAGTTAGAATCAATGCTTTTATAATCTCTCATATTTTCCCACTTCATCTTTTGATATAGAATACATTTGCCGGGGCACATTTAAATATTTTTCTCATTGTTTTTCATTTCAGTGTTATTATGCATCTTAAGTTTCATTAAAAGTCAACTATTGACGATTTTTGTATGTTTGTTAACAATAAAGTTATTGATATTGAAAAATCTCAAATACCCAAAAAGTTGACCTGCTACCTAAAAAATACCCCTCATACCCAGCAAATAGCGGTTTTTGGACGATTTTATAGGCAAAGCGCAGGCGATAGTAAACTTTATATATTATGCATGATAACTAAAGGTTACTAACTACTAGGTAAAATCCAGAATCTTTTGCTCTGGCATTTGTTGCTGGAATACAGAAGAATATTTCAATAATTACCAGAGGGGAAAACATGGACCCGGCAAAACTACTTGACATCC
>CAYSWX010000033.1:0-31751 GCA_964434965.1 uncultured Methanosarcinales archaeon | reverse complement strand
TTCAAATGTGCTTTCCAAGATCACCCGAACTCCATAAAATACGCCCTAAGAGGCATGATTTATGTCAGCTTTGCATGTATTTAAGCTTGCCTGATTCTGCCTCCTGGGGAATAAGGAGGACAAAATATGAAGCATAATAAAATTGGAATAGGTATACTTCTTTTGGCGATGCTGATTGGTATGGCATTGATACCGGCAGCAAGTGCACAGGAAGAGAAAGCCTATTCGGTAACTGTTGAAGAAGCCTTAATGCATGCTAATGCAAACATGATAAATTTCATAGCAGGCAATGCGCTGGGCTTTGAAAACTGGACAGGTGCATCTATCAATCCTAACCCACAGGAGCTTTATGACATAAATGGTCAGAAATTGTTTTATCGATTCTCAGTATATAAAGAAAACAAATTAATAGGTACAATCGACGTCTGTGCCGATAAAACGTTGGGGCCTTCAATTTATGATATTGTATTTGATCCGGAACCTCATAAAGTGGCTGAAGCCATGAAAAAAATCAATAGAAATAGCCAAAAGTGAGTATTCAGATGGGGAAATCAAATCAACCAATTTGGTTGTATACAGCTATCCACGTATAGGAGCGATGACTGTAGTGAAAGACAAGACTACTGGAGTTGAACACCGGATATTTATAGATACATACTCCCTTAGTGAAGTTGAAGATAAGCCTGCAACTGAAACCGAACCTGGAATATGGTCAATGTATGACAAGATTTTGACTAATGGAAAGGAAAACAATTTAAAAGAATGGCAAAAAAGTGATGAATTTGCCAGATCTATAGAACAAGCAGCATCTAATAAGGGAGTTAATATTAATGCGGCAGTTACTGAAGAAAATATTAAAAACCTCAGTGACGATGTAGAAGTGAGAAGTTCATTTACAGGTAAAATACTTGATATTAACGGTATTGGACAAGAAAGAGATGTTTTTTGTGGCCCAGCATGTATCCGAATGGTTTGTAAATATTATAATAAACCGACTCCTATCCCTACACAGGAAACAATCTATGCGGGTGATGGACTGTGGAGTTGGAGTCCTAATTCACCCCCATATTCATCTGGGCTCGCAGCTGATGATATTGTAAAATGGGCTACACATCGATGGGGGAAAACGGGAACTATAGCTACTAGCTTTTCTGATAGTGTCGCGATATCAGAAATTGAAAACAATAGACCATTCTTCAGCATGATTCCATCTCATTTTCGACTTTGTAGGGGATACATAGTTCAAGATGGATATACATATTTACGGCTTAATGACCCACTACCTGTTGGTTCGACATATGGTAATGCAGGATTACTTGAACGCACATACGGCAGTTCAGAATCTAAGCGCATATATGTAAGGTAAAATTTCCTCAGAGGAGTTCGATAAACTTCTGGTTTTCAACGGTTGCCTATGAACCTATATAACAACCAGCCAACTATTGGAGTTTATCGAAACCTCCTTTTTATAGGGTACTGGAATGAGCAAAATATAGGATGGAGGCGCTGATGTTGTTGCTTTTTGATGAGTCCATAAGTTGGGATTTAAAATGGAAGAAATAACATGTGATAAAACATATCGAGAGCATACTCTCATAAGAGTTTTGGGAATTACTTCACTTACGATTTTAATATTGGCTGGTGTAGCATGTGCGACTCCATTTGCATATGTGACAAACCTGGGGAATTATTCTAACGATACGAATTATAATCCTAATGTCGCTGTAATTGACATAGCAACTAACAATGTTACAGCCAGAGTGCCTCTCGGCGAAGGGTGGCCTGTAGGAGTTGTAGTCAACCCTGCAGGAACAAAGGTATATGTGGTGGACTCACCTATGGACGTCTCCACTGTTTATGTAATTGACACAGCCACAAATACGGTTAGTGCCAAAGTGAATATCGGAAGTAGTTATCCTTCGGGAATTACATTTAACCCTGCAGGAACAAGAGTTTATGTGACGAAGCAGCGTGACAACACCGATATCTCTATAATTAACACAGCGACAAACACTTTAATGGCACCGATTATTGTGGGGCCGAGTACTTATTATGTTGCATTTACACCGGATGGAAAAAAAATCTATGCTGCAAACAGTCACAACAACACTATTTACGTAATTGATGCGGCTACAAACAAAGTTACAGCCAATGTACCTGTAGGAGACAGTCCTTATGAAGTTGTAGTCACACCGAACGGAAAAAAGGTATATGTAACTAACTACAACAGCAGCACTGTGTCTGTAATTGATACAGCCACGGATAATGTAATAACCACTTTGCCCGTAGGAGACTCGCCTCATCGTGTTGCAGTCATTTCTGATGGGAATAAAGTATATGTAGCTAACAACAACACTGTCTCTGTAATTGATACAGCCACAGATACTGTAATAGCCACTGTGCCTGTAGGAACTTCTTCTCGTGAAATTGTAATCAGTCCAGATGGAAGTAAGGCATATTTAGGAAACTTCTACAATAAAAGCGTCACTGTAATTGACACAGTAAATAACACTGTCACAGCCACAGTGCCCGTAGGAGAATGGCCCATGGGAATTGCAGTCACACCGGACGGAAAAAAGGTATATGTGGCAAACGCCGAAAGCAACAATGTTTCAGTGATTGACACAGCTACAAACACTGTTACAGCTACAGTGAATGCAGGAATCTATCCTACTGGAGTTGTCATCGGGCCCCTTAAAGATTCCCATATGACTGCTCAAAGCATAGGGGCAATCTCCAATGCAACTGAAGATATAGGAGTTAAAGAAACTAACTTATCTTCATCTGAAGAAATAAACGCTGCCGAACTCAATAATTCAAACAATAATAGTTACAATGATACTAATAACTCTGAATCGGATAACGGTAGTAGCTCAAGTGGAAGTGAATCTAACAAAAACAACTCTACTCCAGGTTTTGGATTATTAGGGAGCTTGACCTGCATGTATGGAGTGCGGAAACTCGGGAAAAAATAATGCAGGATTAGGAGAATCGGATTGCAGCTATTTCGTAAAGCAACGTAGGTCAAGAGGGTGATTTTGTAACATCATTGTCCTGAATGACGAAACCACCCTTTATTACTCTATTTCACAAGGCTACAAAGCCCCCCTAATTTTACCAACACTAACTATCCAGTGAGATATATACCCCTTGAAATATCGCCGAAAATATGGCAAAACTCCAACAAAACAGCAACACAGGAGCTTTTTGGTTCATCATCCAGAAATAAAGGATAAAAAAAGAATAAGGAAGAAATAAAAAAGACCGCCCCCACAGAATAAATACTCTAAACGGCAGCGGGAAAATTTCAAATGGTTATTTTACTTTTACTGCAAGCATTCTGTCAAGAGCTTCTTTTGCTTTGACTCTCACGTCTTCGGGGACAGCCACTCTGTGCTGCATTTTTTCAAGGGAGGTCAGGACTTTTTCAAGGTTGACCATTTTCATGCTGGGGCAGCAGGCAAATTCTGAGATGCAGTAGTATGTTTTTTCCAGAGCTGCCTTAAGAAGCCCGTGAATAAGCCCGCACTCAGTACCTATTATAAACTCCTGTGCAGGCGAGTTTTTTGCGTATAAGATCATGCCCCTCGTACTTGCCACATGGTCTGCAATTTCAAGGACCTCTGGGCGGCATTCGGGATGGGCTATGAACTTAGCCTGAGGATGTTTTTCTTTCATTTTCAGGACATCTTCCCGCAGGATCTGGTGATGAGTAGGGCAGTGTCCTTCCCAGGGAATGATTTTCTTGTCAGTCCGGGCTGCAACATAAGCAGCCAGGTTCTTGTCAGGCACAAAGATGACCTCGTCAGCATCCAGGGAGTTAACCACTTCCACAGCGTTGGCAGAGGTACAGCATATATAGGACTCAGCCTTTATCGCAGCCGAGCTGTTCACATAAGAAACAACAGGGGCATCAGGGTGCTTTTCTTTTAATATTTTAAGGCCTTCTACGTCTACCATATCTGCCATAGGGCAAGTAGCATCAATTTCAGGCAACAAAACTGTTTTATTCGGAGAAAGAATTGCAGCGCTTTCCCCCATAAAATGGACGCCGCAAAAAACAATGACTTTCGCATCCTGGCGTACGGCTTCCTGACTTAAGGCAAGGGAGTCTCCGACAAAATCCGCAATGTCCTGTACTTCAGGGCGGGAATAATAATGAGAAAGAATTACTGCATTTCGTTTTAACTTCAATTCATTAATCCTTTTTATAAGGTCTGCTTGCTGCATGGGACCACCATAAATGTTAGAGGAATTAACCGGAGAGATTAACCAGAGATATATTTAACGGAAAGATCCATTTAACGGAAAGATCCTCGAACTCTGGACATAGCTCCTGTGATAGATTATTTACTGGCATTTTAATAGAGGAGACATATTAAACGTAAAAAAGTGCAGTAAGGAAGATTTTATCCATAAAGCTTTTTTCGCGCACACACGCTGTCTCCTGGGATTACCTGCTTAACTCTTCCGTCCTATATAATATTTGTGAACACAGCCAGCCATTTCCTGAAAAAGTTATAGGAAACCGGACTGAAAAAAAACAGAGGAGAAAGAAAAAGAAAAAGAAAAATTAAATAGAAATTTTCAACCTCAGGATTGAAATCTTAACAGCTTCAGGTTCCTATCTGGACAGGGTTAAGGAGCTTTTTCAGGGTAGAAATCGCAGAGAGGGCTGCAAGATAACTTGTTTTAGGGTTCTCCGGAGAAGGAAGATTTTCCACTTTTGTACAGAACTTTCCGAACTCCCCTTCTACAGTGATCTCATGCACATTTCTGGAAAGGGAGGGGTCAGCTATGACCTTTACCTTTGTCCTCTCAAAACCTATACCTGCGAGACTTATAGTGGCTGCCACGTTAACATTTGCAGGAAAGGCTTTTACGGCTTCTGAAGCGGCCCCTTCAAAAAGTACAGTCTCTTTTTCGAGATTTTCAAGTTCTATGCCGCGTTCCACAACATAAGGAGCTCCCTTAAGGCCTGAAGGAGGCTTTCTGGTGGTAAGGGTAACAGAAGAAACCCCTGCTGCACATGCTGAGTTTATCCCATCGATTCCGACAACCGCTCCCGAGGGAAAATAAAGCTTGCAGTTTCGCTGCTTTGCAAGCCCAAATAGAGATTCCCTTAATTCTTTATCGGCAAAGGCACCCACGCTCAGTACCATTACATTACGTCCAGCCTGAAGGGCCTGAGGTACGATAAACCTGACAGCTTTCTGAGAGGCGCTTTCAATAACAAGATCAACACTGCATACGAGTTCTTCAATCTTCATACACGCAGGCTTGCATGTTTTCATGGACGCCGCAAGTTCAAAAGCCTTGCTTTCAGAAGAGTCACAGACAGCATATAGCTCTGCGTCAATCTCTCCGCTATCAATTGCCTTACAAATCTGTCCGCCAATAAAGCCGCAACCAATAATTCCTATTTTCAGTATTACAGGCTCCTGAGAATAATCAGTGAATTTTAATTTCTGTAACCAGTTTAGCTGGTATTTCCAATTAAATATACTCCTTATATTATAGTATTATCAATATGTCCGGAACAGAGGAGTTCCCGGAATGGGAGTACTGTACTCCTTTCTCTCTTTTTAAACCTTCTGTTGCCCGGTTTTTGTAGGATTCAAGATCTCCTAAAAATTTAAATTAAAGTTGTGATGGCACATATGGAAGCAAGCTAGTTGGGAGATTTGACTGAAATAAAGGGTGCAGGGATAAGGAAAAATAAAGGTCCTTGTTTTGATTGTCCACTAGAAACATAGGCATTCGAAACTCAAGATAAATTTTTTATATGTTACCACCCATAAGATATACTAAAGGTGGGGAATATTTGCTTGAATCAGAAAATTTGATCAGGGCTATATTTGCATTTATCGTAATCTGTTGGGTAATAATGATATTAAGTATGTATTTTACAGAGAATCCCATTTAATCAAAAATGGAAGGTGTGGTTTAAACTTTTCAATAATTTTATAATATATATTGAAACGAGGTTTTAGATGAAATCTTCATTTCAGTTTCCCTGGGTTATACCTATAGTTTTCATTCTTACATTTTTGTGGATTATTATGAAAATTCGTGGTGCTATTAAAGGCGTAAAATTTCAAAAATAGATGATTATCAATGTTTGAACCTGCAGGAAATAGTTATGCAAAGACAGGAGTAGACTTAATTTCTATGGGTTCCCTTATCCACAAGTCGAGCTGGATAGACGTTAGTCTGGAAATTAGATGTTAATCTGGAAATAAATGATATTCCGAAACAAATAGCTGAATAATCAAATAAATCCCTGTCAATTATTCGATCAGCGATATGTTTTTTCTATTTTAATTATGTTAGATATTATAGTCATTTGTTTTTAAGCTTTTAAAGATATTTTGTATTTTAGTTAGGAGTCCTGAAGATATTAAGGTTTTTTAAGGATTCCAAAACTCATTTTAAACCTGGAGAAAGAAGTATCAATTACCTCTTTTTCTGAAAGAAGAGAATAAAGATCAAAATAAATATCTGGTGTTATAAAAAAAATACTTACTTCAAGAGAGTATTGGAGTAAAATAAGTTAAGTCTCGATTAAAAAAAATTGTATTTAAGGCTAAAATATTGAAAAGACTAAGAAACGATTAAGGTTAAAGGCTAAGAGATTATTCAAGATTTAGAAAATTAGCTTAAATATAATTAAAGTCATATCTTTACCTGGGGAAAAATGACTCATTTGAAAATATAAGCAGAATAAGAACTCTTAAGAAAACTTTTTTACCGGGCTTTGGGGTAGTGGAAGTGAAACTGAAAGGAGCCTATATAACTATTATATTTGCTTTTTTTATCCTGCTGATATCTGGCAGTTCAGCTTCTGCAGAAGCTGTCGTTTATGAAGGGGACATTGAAGAAGGGCAGGCATACCAGCTTAATAATTATGTAATCGATTTTACTGATATTTTTCCTGAAGCCAATACAGTCTCATACTATGTATACGAAAAAGATAAAGAAATCACCAGCGGCCTGATGGATGTAAATAAAACCACTAGATTTGATTTTGAGGGAGAAGGCAAAGTCCAGATGCGCGTGAAATCTATACACTCAGGGGAAAATCCCAGCGCCACAATTGAGATAAAGATATCAAATTACAATACAGAGGATCTTTTCGTAAACAAAGTTATTGAAGAAGGGCGTTCTGATGCAACCTATGCAGGCGACCCTGAGCTTGTAATAACAAAAAGTATAGACAAATCCGAGATAGAAGTAGGAGAAACTATAACTGTTACTGTAAAGGTCAAAAATACAGGAAACGACACTGCAACTAATGTTTCATTTACTGATCCAAAACAGGAGCATTTTGTCCTTGAAGAAACCATATTCGAAATCTCAAGCACATTGCCTGAAATCAATTATGGGGAATCAGTGCCTGAAACCCTTGTGTATATGTATAAGTTAAAAGCGACAGATGCAGGAATATTTGAGCTCAAAGCTGTCAATGCAAGCT
Source organism: uncultured Methanosarcinales archaeon (assembly GCA_964434965.1). Taxonomy (GTDB): domain Archaea; phylum Halobacteriota; class Methanosarcinia; order Methanosarcinales; family Methanosarcinaceae; genus Methanosarcina. The sequence continues at coordinate 24,277 of CAYSWX010000033.1, read as the reverse complement.
ACACCAATAGTGCTGGAATGGCCTACCAGTCTTCTTCCAATTCCCCGCCTATAAATGTAACTGAAGAAAATAAGCAGGTCGCAACCGTTGAAACTACAATGAGTATGGGTGCCTCTTCAATAGAGAGAAGACAGGAAACTAATTCAACAATAGTCCTGAAAAACACAGGTAATGCACCTGCAGAAGCCGTACGCTTTGATATTCTGATACCTGAGGGCCTCGAATACGCCGGAGGAGAAGGGATTGAAAATGTTGGCGGAAATCCAAGAATATATCTTGAAACCCTCCAGCCAAATAATGACAAGGAGTTTACATATAACGTTAAAGGAAAGGAAGTGGGAACATATAATATAAGTTCCAGGCTTTCTTACGAATACAGTAACGGGATAAGTCCGGAAAAAATTACAGAAAATAACGAATCAATAAGTGTCACCCTGAATGTAAAAGAAGGAAAGTTTGATTTTATTTTAAATAATCCGCTCTATATCATAATAGCTCTGGTAATACTTGCAGCCATAAGCTTTCATTTATACAGGAGGCACAGAGAATATAAATATTGAATTAATTGCAATGTTTTGAGAATTACAATGGAAAGCGTATTCCACATTAACTTTAAGGGATAAGCGCAGGGGGAGAAAAATGCAGGGTTATCCTCAGAATGGAGGAATTTTTTGCTCAATATACTGGTAATAGGAAACGGGCAATGTGGAAACAGGATTCTTGATTCCATTAACATGCATGCTTTAGGAGGGGGAAAAAGCTTCAGCAAACTAGCGAAATTTTATTCGAAGCAGAAGTTTAAAAGCCATGTAGAAACTCTTGCATTTAATACTGCGATCAATGACCTAAAAGAGATGAAATTTACAAAAGCAAAAGACAGAGTCCATATTTCACACCTTCATGGAGTTGGCGCGAATCGTAATATAGGAAAAGAGGTCTTTGAGGAAAAAAAAGATATGATTATGCGCAAGATAGAAGAAAGGGGAAATTTTGATGCGGCATTTGTAATAAGTTCTGCGTCTGGAGGGACTGGTTCTTCATTTACTCCTCTTCTTATAAAAGAAATGAAAAAACGCTATAATTATCCTGTTTATTGTATCCTTGTCCTTCCTGTCAGAGAAGAAGGAACTCTTTACCTGCAAAATACCGCATTTTCTATCCGGGATATCCGGGAAAGCGGGGCTGATGGGATAATACTTGCCGATAACCAATACCTGAAAAATATAGGAGGAAACATTCAGGAAGCCTATAATGGCATCAATAATATGATTGCAGAACGCATCCTTTTTTTGCTCGAAGCGCTTGATAGTGAAATGATGATGGTAACAGATCTTGGTGATTTCAAAACAGTTATGAGTGGGGGTGCAGGGCTTGCAACAATGGGTTTTTTTAAGGCTGAAAAAGAAACCCCTATTAAAACTGCAATCCAGAATTCACTTTCTCCAACAGGACTCCTGTTTTCAACCGATGTTTATGAAGAAGCAAGCCGGGCAATGGTTATTATTAAAGGCGACCGCAAATACCTGAGCATAGATGACATCTCGGCTGAAATCGAAAAACTTTCCGAATCAGTTGGCCAGGTCTTTAAGGGAATAGTTGTATCTGCTGGAGAATACCCTAAAGTTCTTTCTGTATTAACTCTGGAATCTACCCATGAAATTGAAAAACTCTATGATGTAGCCGTTCAGGCAATTCATCAAGAGAAAGCAAAAAAACGAAAAGTAGAAGAAGAAGCTCAGCTGGAGAAAATATTCTCCCAGATTAAAGGGTTAGAACCTGAATATTAAATTTAGATTGAGAATATTAATTCAGGGCTTTTTTATTACTTATTTAGCTCCTCTTGACTTCGTTACTCCTAGAAGGCTTGTAATTCCTTCCTTTCTTTAATTCCGTAATTTACAATTATCCCCACTAAAAGTACAGCTAAAGAACAGTGCTTTTGTACAGAACTCCTCGTATTACTGGCGGACTTTGGAGAATTAAAGCAGAATGTAGCAGAAATCATGACAAGGCTGGATCATAATTTTTTGAATGAATTTGATGATGACAACAATCCACCGTATTCGGAAAACATTGCCCTGTATATCGCAAACTCCCTTCAAACCATGCTCAAAAACCCTGAAGTAAGGGTAACCAGCGTCACAGCATGGGAATCGGAAAATGCATGTGCAACATATTTAACTTAATTCATTTTCCACATTTTAGCGGGTAGGGCACCTCTTTATTTGAGCAAGATAATTAAAGCGTGGTTTAGGCCCTCATTTATCCATATGCAGATGTGTACATTTTAAGAAAAATAATGCCAGCTGGAAAGAGATAGAAATCCCCGAAATGTCCGTACCCCTTATAAATACAGGAGGCATAAAATAGCGGGGTAAAAATTATGTTTATCAGAGAAATTGAAAGCTTCATAGAAGAAGACCTGGGGTACGATGACGTTTCATGTACTATTGTTCCGGACAGGCCTGCTGAAGCTATTATTTTTACAAAAGAAGACTGCACTGTTGCAGGGATAGATGAAGCAGAATCAATATTTTATTATTTTGGGATACAGGCGGAAACCGACTTTAAAGATGGAGACCAGCTCAAAGAAGGAGATATAATTTTCAGGCTCAGGGGAGGAGCAATATCCATTCTCAGGGCAGAGCGCATCAGCCTTAACTTCCTCGGGCATCTCAGTGGAATTGCAACCCTGACAAGAAGATGCACAGACATTGTGAGAATACACTCGGAAACAACAAGAGTTGCCTGCACAAGAAAAACCACTCCAGGAATAAGGAAGTTCGAAAAGCTGGCTGTTGCTGCCGGAGGGGGAGATACTCACAGATTTAACCTCTCGGATGCGGTTATGATTAAAGATAACCACATAAAACTGATGGGAATAGAAGAAGCAATAAAAGCAGCCCGGAAAACCAGTTTTACGCGGAAAATAGAGGTTGAAGTCGAATCTGCAGAAGACGCCGTACTTGCTGCAGGACTCGGAACTGATATTATAATGCTTGACAATATGCAGCCCGATAAGGTCAAAAAAACTCTCATGATACTTAAAGAAAGGGGGCTCAGAGAATCAGTTATTGTTGAAGCCTCGGGAGGAATCTCCCCCGAAAACCTGGAAAATTATGCAAAAACAGGAGTTGACATAATATCCATGGGCTCACTTATCCACAAATCAAGATGGATAGATATCAGCCTGGAAATAATCAGTTCTGAGAACTAAACCTGGTTTTGAAAGTAGACAACCAAAGTTAGCTAGTAAGATACTTCATATCAGAAAACATTGGAGGGCACAGAAGAGTTGTGCCTTCGCTTATTATTCCGCAGCCTTTCAACTTTCAAAATTTACATATTTATAGATACCGTTGAAGAAATTGTAATTTACATAGTATTAAGCGATCATCAGTTAGATATTATTTAAAATTTTTCTCTGTTGAATACGTTTATTTTAAATTATTTACGTCTTTGTGATATTTTTATTTATGAACAATCTTTTTTGAGATTTTTAGGCATATATCACGTAGTTATTTGCTCGGAATTTAAAAACACCGAAAAGATAAAAAGGAAGAAAAGAATAAAGATTACAAAGATATTGGCAAAAAAATATAATATGATAATATAAGAGAGAACAGAGGACTCAGATAAAAAAGACTGTTAAATCCAGCCACTAAAAGTCTACATGATGCTGAATTCATATTTTAGAATGATGTTAAATAGAATACACTCAGCCGTATATTTTGCGACCAGAGAGAGTGAAATAATAGAAAAAAATACAAGTGTCCAATATAGTTAGTTCTTTGAACTCCGTGAAAAATAATAAGTAAAAATGCAGGTACATTCGCTTTGAACATGTAAATAAAAATCATACATTTTGAGAAAGCAACCTAAAAATATTAATTAAAAAATAATTCGAAAGATAGTGATCCGCAGTAAATAACTTTTTTATCAGGTCTTTGAGGTAGCAGAATTGAAGCTGAAAGGGATTAATAGAATTGTTTTGTTTGCGTTTCTCATCCTGTTGACGCTTGGCAGTACAGCATCGGCAAGAACCGCAGTATATGACGGAGACATTGAGGAAGGAGAGGTATATCAGCTTAACAATTACGTAATCGAAATTACCGATATCTTTCCTGAAGCCGGTACAGCCTCATACTATGTGTACGAGAGAGACAAACAAATCACAAACGGCCTGCTGGATGTAAATGAGAGCTGTGAGTTTGATTTTGAGAATGAGGGTAAAATCCAGATGCGTTTGAAGTCCGTACATACAGGAGGCGTATTACCCAGAGCTACAGTTGAGATTACTATGTCAAATTACAACATAGGAAATCTCTATGTTAATAAGGTCATTGAAGGTGGACGCTCCGGAGCATCCTTTGCAGGTGATCCGAAGCTTGTGGTAACCAAAAGTGTCGATAAATCCGAAATAGAAGTAGGGGATGTAATAACTGTTACAGTAAATGCCAGAACCACCGGAAACGATGCTGCATATGACGTGCTGTTTACAGACCCAAAGCAGGAAAATTTTGTCCTGAAAGAAACTACTTATGAAGTTTCAACCAGAATACCAAAAATTGATTTCGGACAATCAATACCTGAAACCCTGGTATGTATATATAAATTGAAAGCGACCGAGGCAGGAACCTTCAACCTTAAACCTGTAACTGCTACTTATACGAACAGTGCGAGCCAGACCTACCAGGCTTCCTCCAACACTCCCACCATAACTGTACGTGAAGGGGATAAACAGAGGGCAGATGTTGAAACCACAATGGATGTGGATCTTCTGTCTGTAAGAAGGAATGAAAAGATCACCTCAACAGTGATTTTAAGGAATACAGGAAATGCTCCTGCTGAGTCTGTCCGTCTTGACATTATGATTCCGGAGGGCATGGAATATATCAGCGGGGACGACGGGATTGAAACCGTAGGTGGAAAACCCAGAATATACATTGAGACTCTGCAGCCCAACAATGACAAAGAGTTCAGTTATACTTTAAAAGCAAAGGAAGTGGGTGAATACAGTATAAATTCAGAGCTTTCTTATGAGTACGGTAACGGGGTAGATCCCCAGAATATTAAGCAAAGTGATAAGTTTGCAACTTCCAGCATCAGCGTGGACGAAGGAAGGTTCGACTTCCTGTTAAAAAATCCATTATACATTGTAATTTCAATAGTAATTCTTGCTGCCATTGGAGTTCATGTATACAGGCGGCACAGGGAATACAAATATTGAATAGAGAACTTTATTAAAAATATAAAAAGATAAATTAAAAAAATAATCCGTCCTGGACAGAAAAAAAATGAGAATTTACCTTTTCAAAGGAGGAGTTTTTTGCTCAATATACTGGTAATAGGAAATGGACAATGTGGAAACAGGATTCTGGATTCCATTAACCGGCATGCAATGGGAGGGGGGAAAAGCTGTAACAGGCTTGCAAAATTCTATTCGAAGCAGAAATTTAAAAGTCATGTTGAAACCCTTGCTTTCAATACTGCCGTCAATGACTTAAAAGAGATGAGGTTTACAAAAGCAAAGGACAGAATCCACATCCCCCACCTGCACGGAGTTGGTGCAAATAGGAATATTGGAAAGCAGGTCTTTGAAGAAAATAAAGAAATGATTATGCGGCAGGTTGAGGAAAGGGGTAATTTTGATATTGCCTTTGTACTGACATCAGCCTCAGGTGGCACAGGTTCTTCTTTTACCCCTCTTCTAATAAAGGAAATGAAGAATCGCTACAATTATCCAGTTTATGGTGTTATTGTCCTTCCTTTCAGAGAAGAAGGAACCCTTTACCTTCAAAACACAGCCTTTTCTATCCGGGACATCCGTCAGAGTGGGGTAGACGGAATTATACTTGCTGATAACCAGTACCTGAAAAATATAGGAGGAAATATTGAGGAAGCTTATAATGGTATAAATGATATGATTGCAGAGCGTCTTCTTTTCCTTCTCGATGCCCTTGACAGTGAGATGATGATGGTAACGGACCTTGGGGACTTCAAGACAGTAATGAGCGGAGGTGCAGGACTTGCAACTATTGGCTTTTTCAGGGCTGATAGAGAAATGCCTATCAAAACGGCAATCCAGAATGCACTTTCTCCCTCAGGACTCCTGTTTTCAACCAATGTTTATGAAGAAGCAAGCAGGGCGATGGTTGTAATCAAAGGTGACCGCAAATACCTGAGTATAGACGAGATCTCAACCGAGGTTGAGAAACTTTCCGGGTCTGTGGGCCATGTTTTCAAAGGAATAGTGGTGCACGACGGAGAGTATCCGCAGGTCCTTTCTCTCCTTACTCTGGAATCAGCTCATGAACTGGAAAAACTCTATAGTGTAGCGGTTCAGGCTATTCATTATGAGAAAGCAAAAAAACAGCGTGTGGAAGAGGGTGCTGAAATGAAAAAAACCTTTTCTCAGATTGAAGGGATGGAGCCTGAATACTGAGGGCTCAGGTCCCTCCTCTTTGACCTTTTCACGTTCTGATTCTCTACTGATTTTTCAATTTAGAATTTTTTCTGTTCTGCTTTTAATTGGCACAAAATAATAATCATCTGCACAACAAAGCAAGGCCAATCAAAAATTCAATGCTGAAAGGCACTCTACAGTACCATAACTAAGGCGAGAATGAATTAATAAAACGTTCAAGCCACCTTTTTATTATTAATAGAGAAACTAAGAATCCTAATAAATAATACATTTTTTGTATATTTCCTATTTGATAAGGATTAATTGAAAAAATTAGTTAACTTTATGTAATACTCTTTCTCTAGTGGATTAGAGGAAAGTAACATGAAAAGAGTATCAAGTAATAAATTGGAGAAAATTATTTTCATAGGAGTGCTAATCGTCGCCCTTATCGCCACCTCAGGGTGCGCAGAAAAATCCACATCAGTTGAGGATGGAAAAGATGTCTCGCCAGCAGAATCTGCCGGGAATGCTGCAAACACCGGAGAGATAACAGAATCTTCTGAAACCACTGTCACGGATGGATTTGGCAGAAACGTTACAATACCTGAGAACGTTGAAAGCGTCGTTTGCTCCGGAGCAGGGTCCCTGCGCTATCTCGTATATCTTCAGGCTCAGGACCTTGTAGTCGGAGTTGACAGCCTGGAAAAGAAAGAATCAGAGATCGAAGGCCGACCTTATGCTCTTGCAAACCCGCAGCTTAAGGACTATCCACTGATCGGCGAGTTCAGGGGCAAGGATGACCCGGAAAAGATCATTAATATCAACCCTCAGGTTGTCCTGAAAACAGGCACATCTGGTCAACCATCTGCAGCAAATGCCGCTGAAGCTGACAGCCTGCAGGATAAAACCGGCGTCTCAGTTATTTCATTCCCTTACGGGTCTTTGAGGAACGATGAACAGAAAGCCGAAATGTACAGTTCACTCCGGATAATGGGAGAAGTTGTGGACAAACAGGAAAGGGCAGAAGAAGTGATTGCCTATATCGAAGCTACGATGGAAGATCTCGAAAACAGGACTGCAGACATCCCGGAGTCTGAGAGAAAGACTGCCTACATTGGGGGAGTGAGCATGGCCGGAGCTCATGGAATAATCTCAACCGAACCAGCTTATCCGCCATTCCTGTGGGTGAATGCAAAAAATGTTGCAGCCGGAAGTGGTACAGACCATGCTGATATTGCTAAAGAGGCGCTTGTAGATTGGGACCCTGAGTACATATTTATCGATATCGGCACCATCCAGATGGGAAGTGAAGGAGCCATAGGAGAACTCAAGAATGACTCCGCTCTTACCGGGCTTTCAGCTGTTAAGAATGGAAATGTTTACGGAGTGATCCCTTACAACTATTACAGCACCAACTATGAATCAGTGCTTGCAAATGCTTACTTTATAGGAAAAGTGCTCTATCCAGACCGGTTTGAGGACATCGACCCTGAAGCAAAAGCCGACGAGATCTATAACTTCTTCCTCGGTAAACCTGTGTTCTCTGAGCTGAATGGACAGTACAATAATACTGGATTTAAACAGATTCCGCTGTAACATGGAGGGTACAAATAAGTGCATTTTGCTGATGGAGCAGTTCCCGAAGATTACCGCATATATGTGCGAAGGAAGTACTTCTGGATTATGGGGGGGCTCCTGCTCCTATTTTTTATGCTTATCTACTCGATCTCAGTAGGGGCAGTAACAATACCTCCTTATGAGGTGTTGCAAACAATTATTGGACAGAATATATCTGATAAATGGAACTCAATAATCTGGAATATCCGCCTTCCTCAAGCTCTCGCTGCAATAGTAGCAGGAGCCGGTCTCTCAGTTGCAGGAGTGGCAATGCAATCTATTCTGCGCAATCCACTCGGGTCTCCGTTTACTCTTGGAATATCAAATGCCGGAGCTTTCGGAGCCGCGTTTTCCGTAATTGTTCTTGGAACAGGAAGGATACAATCAACAGTTGCAGAAGCTATCATAATAAATAACCCTTATCTGACCACAACGGTAGCCTTCATTTTCTGCCTCCTTGCTACTGGAATAATTCTGCTGATATCTAAAATCCGGGCATCTTCACCAGAGGTAATGGTACTTGCAGGTGTTGCTCTTTCGTCCCTCTTTACCGCAGGGACGATGTTTCTGCAGTACTTTGCTGACGATACCCAGCTTGCAGCAGTTGTTTTCTGGACTTTTGGCGATGTAGGAAGACTGAGAAACTGGACAGAACTGGGAATTATGGCAGGGGTTGTTCTGTTTGCAGTAATATTTTTTATTGCCAACCGCTGGAACTACAATGCAATCGACGCAGGGGATGAAACTGCAAAAAGCCTTGGTGTCAACGTGGAGAAAATCAGGATTACAGGCATGATTATTGCTGCACTGGTCACGGCTGTGATCACTTCTTTCCTTGGAGTCATAGCGTTCGTGGGACTGGTCTGCCCTCATATGGTAAGAAGAATCATAGGGGATGACCAGAAATACCTGATACCTGGCTCAACTCTGTTTGGGTCAATTCTACTTCTGGCATCTGATACCGTAGCCAGGCTTATAATATCACCATATGTGCTTCCGGTCTCCATTCTTACCGCTTTCATGGGAGCACCGACTTTCATTTACCTGCTTCTCAGGGGGTATAAACGATGATTCTATCTGTAGAAGAACTCCAGTTTTTGTATCGTAACCGTAAGATACTGAATGAGATCGCCTTTTCTATAGATGAAGGAGAAGTTGTCGCAATTCTTGGTCCCAATGGGGTTGGCAAGACTACCCTGTTGAAATGCCTTAACAGGATTCTGCACCCAAAGGGAGGAGCAGTACATATCGATGGAGAAAATCTCTTTGATCTTGGGACTATGGAGATTGCGCGCAGGATAGGCTATGTCCCTCAACGTGTGGAAACAGGAAAGCTGACAGCTTTTGATGCCGTTCTTCTGGGTCGGCGGCCTCATATCAAATGGGATGTTACAGAAAAGGACCTGAAGATTGTCGATTCAGTCTTCAGGCTGCTCTCAATGGAAAAACTGCGCATGTCATACATAGATGAGATGAGCGGAGGCGAACTTCAGAAAGTAGCAATAGCACGTGCCCTTGTCCAGGAGCCAAAAGTCCTCCTCCTTGATGAGCCAACAAGCAGCCTTGACCTGAGGAACCAGGTAGAAATCCTTGCCATAATCAGGCAGCTAGTTGTTCAGCATAAGATTGCGGCTGTAATGACTATGCATGACCTCAACCAGGCACTGAGGTACGCAGACCGATTCATCCTTTTGAAGGGAGGAAAGGTCCACGCCCACGGCGGAGTGGAAGTGATTACTCCTCAGGTAATCGAAGAGGTATACGGCCTGCCCGTTGTCATAGGTGAGATTTCAGGTATGCGATGCGTTGTCCCTGGAAGTCCTGTATGGGACTGCAATACAGGCGGTGTTGAAAGCAAATCATGATGCTGCGACGATAACAGTAAAGAAAAAGCAGTATAACTAAAAGCAGTACATCTGTGATCAGGTCATATTTAATTAAAAACACGAGAGAGACTTTATGATACCTTGATAAAGAGGTAACAGAAGATTAAATTTTAAAAAAAGCATAAGGAGGTTTGCCAAAAAGGCAAACTCAATCCTTAAGTGAAAAATCCCCTGAAAGGGGAATTTCCATGTTTATCTGGTAATCATCATTTCTGCAGTTTCAGGCTTATAGAACCAGTCCCTCGGAAGTACCTTTTCCTGCTTGTAGTATTTAACAAGCCTTCTGACTTTGGATTCAGTCAGGTCGAGGGCGCGCTTGTTGTGGACATCTTTCTTGTTAGTAGAAAGGTGCTTTCTCAGTCCCAGAGCCTTAACGATGAGGTTTGTAAGGTCTTCTGGAAGGTTAGGAGCAACGTTGTTCTCCTTGAGAATTGTTGTGAGCTTCTTGCCTGTGACGAGCTTGGCATCAGGGACTCCATAGCGGTCTCTTAAGATCATTCCGATTTCGGATGTTGAGACGCCCTGTTTCCAGAGGTCAAGTGTAATTGTGGTTACTTCGTCTGCTCCAATCTTGCACCACTCAGGCGGCTCGGTTCTGATGGGCCTGGTGGAAGAGGATTTGCCTTTTCTTTTTGTGTGCATTTTTGCCATAATAACTCTCCTGATATCAATTGATCGATGCCCGAAAGAAAACTCTTCGAGCTGAAGTTATATCTTTACCGACTATAACGGACCAACACATCGATCGGGAGATTTTAATCCGCCACAGCAAACTGCTGCGTGGCTTTTCAGGAATTCCTGTAAAAGCTTGAGTTTTTCGGTAAAAACATGACTAGAGAGCGCACCATATAATATATACTTTGTGTCGGAATTCCGGAAATAACAGAATTAAAACGGTTTCCAGAGATAGAGGACTATCCGTGCCCCTCCGGGGTTTATCTGGCGGAAAATTGATTCGACCTGCGAATCCCTCAAATCCCGGGCCCCGGAGAGATCCTCAGCCTCAACTATAGCATAAACGGTTTCGTTGATTTCACCTGAAAATTCAGCTTCGAGTTCCGTCCGGATATCTGCTCTGATATGATTCACAAGCAGGACTTCAAGTTGAGAGAGATCTGCAGTGGATACGTATTTAGAAGAATTACTGGAATTGAGTGCAAACCCTGTTTCAAGCAGACCCGAAAGATAGGAATTAAATTCATCTTCCGTTGAGGAGGAATTTCCCTCACATGCATTTTCAGAAACCCCATAGAGCAGGATCTCAAAAGACTCGTCTACTCCCTCTCCAAAAACCGATCCCGAATAATCCGATGGGAAGAGAAGATCAACAGCCGTCTCTGCCCCTTCAAGGGCTGCAGCATCAAGCGAAGCATTAAAAGCCTGGTAAAGTGCTGTTGAAGCCTCTTCGTCAGAAGCGTTAAGGGAAGCTTCGAGAATGGAATCATTTACGCAGGCAAATAAGGAAGCCCTGGAAGGTGTACCAGCATAAAGCGGCATGGAAAGTTTTGCACTCTGTCTTATAGCATTCACTGGCGGTTCTTCTCCGATTATAAGTTCACTTCCCATGGGTAAAGCTTCCAGAGGATACCAGTAAGCTTCAAATCGATATGAAAACCTTCCTGCTGCTTTTCGGTCCAGATAAGCAGTTATGGTTTCGGAAGCCTGATTGGAATAGTCCTCAGACAGCGGGTTGAGGAAATAAGAAGAACTGTTTCCCTGCAACCTGAGGGAAATAGCCAGATATTCGGCTGTCAGGTCAGCAAAAGTCCTGTGCTTCTGCTCCTTTCCAAAAAGGGTGTGAACAGGACTTTCCACAATTGAGTTTTCCGGGGCTGAAATGTTAACCACCGAAAGAGGCGAAATTTCATATTCAAAATCTTCCAGCTTGCAGGAAAGAAGCGATTCAAGAAGATAAGTATCCAGTTCTGAAGAAGTCACATATCCGGCTGCAGTATATTGCTCATCAGCATGCAGGGAAGGCATAAGAATAATAGCGGAAAGTGAAATTAACACAAGCAAAAAAAGGGCATCAAAAACTGTAGAGTAACCTGATGATTCTCTAACAGCTTCGATCTTTAATTTTCCTGCACTTACTTTTTGCATATCTCCAGAATTTTGAGAAGCCCTCATGGATTTCACCTGTTTCACTTATTCACCTGTTTCACTTATTCATCTGTTTCATTTTCACCGGCATCTTTCCAGAATCCGATTTCCTGTTAGGATCATTAACTACTGCCCGTGATGATACTCCATCCTTATTTTGCATCACATCCATCAGGTTTCATAAAGTACTATAGTCAGGGTTCCCGGGACCGTTTCTGCTGAACTTAACTCGACCACAACAGGCACTGACGCCGCAACTTTCTCCTGTTTTCCCATAAAGTAGCCGGATTCGACTATTCCAGGATCTATGACCCATTGCCATTGCCCGTTCTCTGTCCGGACTTCGACCAGAAACGGATAATTTCCTGAAAATGATGCAAAAAATGCCTTTCTTTTATCATATCCTTCTTTACCTGAAAGCCTATCCAGGGCTGATGCAGAAAGAGCACCGGGATTTTCGGCTTTCAGGACAGGTGCATCTGCTACAGTTGCTGCAAGAAGGGAAGCACTTTCATAATTCTCAAGGGCGAATGATCGGTCTTCATATCCCACATATGACCTTGACAGAAGAGCTGCAAGGACAACAAAACCTATAACAGCAAGAGCAGTGGCTGCAAGATCGGAATGAGGTTCAAGAACTGCTTTCTCATCATGAAGAATTGAATCGTCAGATTTTTTTACAGAATATATCACAGATTTGAGCCAGTTATTGATAAACAAGGACATATTCAAAAGCAGAAACCCCCTCACTACTCTTTACATAAACAAATTCTTTCTTTATCGAAATGTTTTCATCTGCGCTTAAAAGAGACTCTTCGGTTCCGGAAATCCTAAGAAATTCAATAATTTCCTGAAAATCGGCTGAAAGGGGAGACCCTTCAATGCCATCATTTCCGAACCTTGTGTACAATTTCCCCCTGAGTTCGGACTCATTGAAAGGCAGTACCCTGAAGGTAAAGGGCCTTACCGCACTGAAACTTTCTCCACCGGATTCAGCCTTCAAATGGACATATTCTCCTGATACGTAAACCTCTATATCATCCCCAAACTGAGAGGTTAAAAAGACTTCATTTTCATCAAAACGATAAGAGATTTCCTGAGTATCTCCGGGAAAGTTCCCTGCTCCGGCTTTATCCACTGCGGCTTTAAAATCCCTGGCAAGAAAATCCAGCTCTTCCTGTGCCTCAAGATCTTTAAAACCGGCAGCCAGTTGAAAAAGGGCTGCAAAAAGGACTACACTGGCAAGGACCAGTGCAGCTTTTGATATCAAAAAGTCAGCCCATGCAGACTCATCTGCTGAAATCTCCTTTACCGTATAGGTCTTTTCTGACTTCATTCCTGAATTCATGTCCTTTAGCCAGCTCCGGTATCTGAGATCAGGACAAAAAGCCTGCCTGATCCCGGATCAATTTTTGTTGAGAGAAGTAGTCTATGCCTGCCCGGACCAAAAGATACGGGCCCGTTAAGCTCAGAGTTCGAAAATGAAGCAAAAGCAGGATAAAATTTTGATTTTCCTTCGATAGTGATACCATAATTATCCGCATCCTCAGGCCAGTTCCCCTCCAAACCTGGAAGAGCCCCGAAGACCACAGATGTTTTCTGAGGCACGTTTACCTCAACGATAAATTCACTGCCCTCTCCGCGTATGGAGAGCTGTTCAGCAGCAGCTGATATTTTTGAAACCTCATCAAGAGTTTCCCGTTCCTTTACTCCTTCCAGAAAACCGGAAATAGAGGCTGAAGAAATAAGCACAAGTACAGCAAAAAGAATCCCTGTAACCGTAAGCCTGAAGGGCAGACCGCATACGGCAGACTCCTCAGTTCCAATCTGACAGGCTAAACCCTGCGCTTTCCCAGCCATAAATTTCCCCTCCTGAAGTTTAAATTATAAGGAAAGTTAGGAATAATGAGTGATAAAAATTATACAGTACGTCAATAAATAGATTACTTTTTTTATTTATAAAATGAGAGAAAATAAATGTTTTAGATACGAACCGTAGCTCAAAAAATAACTACATGAGCGAAGAAAAGATTGTAGAGGTTAAAAAAGAGAAAGAAAAAAGTAAGAAAGATAATAGTAAAAAAGAAAAGAAGAGAGAAGCAGAGAAAAGAAGAAACGGAAACAAAAGGAAAGAAAAAAGAAAGGATGAAAAGGAAGAGAAAGAAAAAGAGAAAAAATACGAAAAAAGGAAAGTTTTCAGCTTTATTGCTCTGTAATCTTCCCTATAATTTCTTCCAGTGTTAAAAGTTCCTGTTCTCCTGAAACCATATCTCTAAGAGTCAGTTTTCCCACTTCAAGCTCTTTTTCTCCGACAATTACCACATAATCGGCATTAATGGTATTTGCATAGGTAAGCTGGGCTTTGAAGTTGCGTTCCATAAGGTCTATCTGGACTGGCAGGTAGTTTCTTAATTTGGTCGCAACCCTTACGGCTTCCAGATGAGTTTCGGGCTTTGAGACAAGAACAAGGTTTTTCTGTGCAGGAGGCACGAGAGGACAGATTTCCATTATCCTGTCAAAGCCGATTCCAAAGCCTGTTGAAGGCACATCTCCACCTCCGAAAAGCTTTATAAGCTGATAAGAGCCTCCTCCGCAGACCTGCTTCTGGGCGCCAAGACCCTCGGCATAGACCTCAAAAACCATGCCCGTGTAATAGTCAAGACCGCGGGCAATCCCGAAGTCAAGCGAATAATTGACACCGTATGCATCAAGAAACTTAAGCGTCTTTTCAAAGCTTACAAGCTCAGGGATGTTTCCGACTATTTCTTTTACCTTGGGGAGGATATACTTGCCCTCAAGTTTGATCAGGTGGAAAAGGTCAGACTTTAACTGTTCTTCTGCCCCGATCTCCTCAAGCAGGGCTTCAAGACCTGCATATTCTTTCTTGTCTACGAGCCTCATAACCTTGCTTACGATTTCGGGCTCAAGCCCTTTCAGGAGCGTGCGTATTACTGCAAGGTTTCCTATTTTCATATCTCCCTTTATACCCGCTGCTTTTAGCATGGCATCGGCAAGGGCAATAACCTCGGCATCAGAATCGGATTTCCCGCTTCCTATAAGTTCGACCCCGAACTGCCAGAATTCTCTGAAGCGGCCTTTCTGGGGGCGTTCATAACGGAAACAGTTTTCAAAGTAGAACAACTTCAAAGGTTTGGGGAAAGGCTGAAGTTCATTTACATACATCCGCATGACGGGAGCTGTGAGTTCCGGCCTGAGGGTCATATCCCTGCCTCCCTTGTCCGTGAAGTTATAGAGTTCCCCTATAATGCCTTCTCCGGACTTAAGGGTAAAAAGGTCCAGATGTTCAAACGTGGGCGTAATGATTTCACTGTAGCCCCAATTGCGGACAACATTTCGCATAACGCTTTCCACGTACCTTCTCCGGGCAGTATCTGTGGGTAAAAAGTCCCGGGTCCCTCTTGGCCTGTTAACTGTCATTTTTTAATGCACCTATGTATCGAATTTAGAGAACTTTGCTGAAGATTGCAGAATTTATGCTGAAGACATAATCAGCTGAATACACAACAACCTGTTAGGATAAATCAATCTATACATTCCACAAACAGGATATAAATTTTCGTAAATAGCCTGTATTCATATAAATGTAAGGAATTTTTTGCTCCTCTTCAGCTTTTCTGGATGGTAGTAAAAGCAAGCTATTTTATTTTTTCGTTATTCATGCTTTACAATCAGAAAAATATGGATACATTTAGAGGCGGAAAAAACAATGCCGGAAGAGGATAAATAACAATATTAAAATAGTTATTGTGTAAAATAAAGTAGAATGGATTCCAGAAGCTCAAGTTTTCGCAATCAAACAACAATAAAGCAAATAAAGGCAAGTTTGCACGGGCTAATATAATAAACAACTTAATATACATGATTCACGCTAAATATTTGCGATCAACGTGTCAGAGCAAAGAAGTGTACCTTTAAGGGAGCATCTGCTGGCCCTGAAGCCCTGCAGACATGGAGGGCTAATCCAGGAAACTTCGGAGACGTACGGGATCCCCGAAAACGAAATTCTCGACTTCAGTGCAAACTTTAACCCACTAGGAAGTCCCTTTGACTATCCGGAAAATGGGCTAAACTTTGAAGAAATTATCAAGAAGAGTTATGGAAAATTCCTGGAATACCCTGACAACAGGTATGTAGAGTTCAGAGAAGCTGCTGCAAGGTTTGTAGGGCTCGGAGTAACACCGCAGAGTATCATTCCGGGTAACGGTTCAACAGAGATAGTCCGGCTTGTAGTCGAATCTGTGATAGAAAAAGGAGATAAAGTCCTTTTACCCTGGCCTACTTTCGGAGAATATGAAATGCAGTGCCGGATCATGGGAGCAGAACCGGTATATCCTGCACAGGACGGAGTAGACACACTCTCTGATGAGATGCTGGATGAAGTAAAAATTCTTTTTATCTGCAACCCGAATAACCCTACAGGAAAACTCCGCAGCAGAGAAGAACTTAAAGCCCTTGCAGAACGCTGCAGAGAACATAAAACCCTTCTCTATGTAGATGAAGCTTTCATAGAACTTTCCGATCCTTCACAGAGCGTTGCAGACCTTCCTGCAGATAATGACTATGTCTTTGTCATGCGTTCCCTTACAAAGGACTTTGCAATCCCGGGAATCAGGATGGGCTTCGGGATAGCTTCTCCTGGTATGGCGGATATCCTGAACACAGCAAGGCTGTCCTGGAACTTAGGAGCAATTGCGAACAATACTGGAATTGCGCTTCTCAATATAGAAGGCGGGATTGACAGCCCTTACCTGAAAAAAGCCAGAGAAATGATCCTGAAAGAAGGGGAAACTCTCAAAGCCAAACTCGACAGGATAAGGGGCTTTAAAGCCGGGGAAGTGAATGTTAACTTTATTTTTGTTGATATAAGCAAGTTCATGCTTAATTCAAGTGAACTGGCTGCACGCCTTGCAGCCCGCGGAATCCTTATCCGTGACTGCATCTCTTTCCACGGCCTTGGAAAGGATTACATAAGGGTTGCAGTCAGGACCGAAAAAGAAAACAACAGGCTCATTGCTGCAATCGGGGAAATCATCACCGAGTGGGGCAGGGAACAGGCAAAGAACGAACTGAAGCAAGTAATAGAAAAAGCCGGAGAAGAAGGCATCGGAGGAAGGAAGACCTGCGAATACTACCCCTGCCACTTTGAAGGCCAGAACTGTACCTTCTGCTTCTGTCCATTTTACCCCTGTGAAAATGAAAAAACCGGAGGAAAATGGATCCAGAGCTCAAGAGGCGGCAGGGTATGGAGCTGCGTTGACTGCCACCTTGTCCACAAGAAGGAAATTGCCCAGAAGATCCTTGACTGCCTGATGCAGGAAGGGGACACGGACGAACTCGTAAAAGTAGCCTGGAAAAAAGTGATGGAGCCTATCGTATGATTATCCCGGACAGCGGGCATCTTGCTCTGGTACTTCTGCTAGCTGCGGTCATAGACATAGTTTTCGGGGAACCACCTGCTGCCATTCACCCCGTTGTCTGGATAGGAAAACTAATCAACTTTTTGAAAAACGCAGCCCCGAAAACCCACAGGAAACTCTACGGCACTGCAATGGCTCTTTGCTGTGTTTTATTCGCATCTTTACTGGGCTATTCCGTCCTTTACATTGCAGACCTTCCCGGAATTCCGGGCGTTTTAGCCCTCTTTATAGAAGCTTATTTTCTTAAAGCCACCTTTGCAATCAACTGCCTGCTGAGCCCTGCAAGGGAGATTTACAAACACCTTGAAGAAAACAGGCTGGACAAAGTAAGGGAACTGCTCCCGATCTACGTAAGTCGGAACACATCCAAACTGACAAAAACACAGATGTCTTCGGCTGTTGTGGAGTCCGTATCAGAAAACTATGTGGACGGCATACTGAGCCCGATTTTCTATTACGCAATCTTCGGAGAATTAGGTCTTATAGCAGCATACGCATTTAAAGCCATAAGCACACTGGACTCAATGGTAGGGTACAAAACCGAGCCTTACAGGGAACTGGGATACTTCTCAGCAAAATCCGATGACGTACTGAACTGGATTCCTGCACGGATTTCAGTCATCTTTATCCTTGCCGCAGCCTTTACAGTATCTTTATTACCTAAAAAAGGAAGAAAAATCAATCCATTTGACAGTGTGAAGACTGCACTCGAAGACGGAATGAAGACCCCATCCCCTAATTCCGGCTATCCAATGGCTGCTACTGCCGGGGCTCTGGGAGTCAAACTCGAAAAACCTGACACTTATGTTCTGGGAGCCACATACCCCCCCACCGAAGTAAAAGATATAAAACGGGCATCCCAATTAATAGCAATTGCTTCAGGGTTTTCACTTGTCGCTTTTGTGGCAGTAATCCAGATGTCAGGAATCTACATTTACCCGTGATCCGTAAACATCCATTAATTACCCCACAAATTAAAACCCATTAAATAAAACCAATTAACAAAAACTCGTCAAATTACAGAATCCCGGTCAAGCTTACAATCCGGAGTTTTACGTGGAATCGGGACTCTGAAAAACCTGAATATACCCGGCAGGTGATGCTGGAAGAAAAAAATTATATTACAGGTACAGAATTAAAACCCGGCTTAGGGCCAGCTTTTTGTTTTAAGCCTGGGTTCAAGCGACCGTTTTAAGAATCATAAGAACCCCTGAAATAACCGTTTTGACAACCCCGGAGTGACCAGCATGAAGTTATCAGATATTGAGGAAAGGGACCTGAAAAAAGGGCAGCCTGAAAAAATAGAGGAAAAAGCTTTCATCGACATCCTTGACGTCCTGGCTGAAGAAGGCATAAGTGTCCAGGACCTTGCAGATACAGCTTTGGAAATGTATGTCCCTCACCCTGGACTTGAGACAAGGGAAAAAGCCGAAGCTCTGTTTAAAAGGGAACTCAAGTTCGCTCTTTCGGATCCCAATCTCTGCCTTTTGATTTATTCCGGGATCCTGCTGGAAAGGGAAGGCAGAGCCGGAAACCTTCCAAACCTCAGCAAAAGTTCCTATGAAAAAGACTTGACCTTTATAATTGCAGACGAAGTGCTGGGTAACAGCATCGCAAATTATATCAGCGGCTCTAAAGGTACATTTGAGTTTGTCAGATATGACAAACTAAAACCCGGAATACTGGCAGGCCTTGGGCCTTTTATGGACGACGTTATAGGAGGCCTAATAGGAGGAGTATCCTCCAATATGTATTCAAGAGGTATGGCAGAGTTTGAAAGAATAGACTGAAAAACAGGCGGCACATAATGAATTCATATTTACTTGCATTTAAGTCGGGTTTTGGCTTCCTGTCCACGATCCCCGTAGGAATCAGTATGGAAGGGATCGACGAGCTCATGAAAAAGATCTATTTTTACCCTGTCGTGGGAGCCGTACTGGGGCTTCTCATAGGGATAGTTGCATATATAGGGCAACTAGTATTTCCAAATCCAGTCCAGGCAGCTCTTATCATGGGATTCGTATATTACATTACAGGCTTTAACCACCTCGATGGAGTAACGGATATGGGAGACGGTTTTATGGCCCATGGGTCCCGTGAAAAAAAGATCAAAGCCTTAAAAGATACAACCCTTGGGACAGGAGGGGTTGCTTTTGGCATGCTTGTACTGCTTGCATTTTACGGGTCCATAAGATCGGTTCAGGACGAAGGCTTTACTGCTTTTGGCTCGAATCTTCCGTTGCTTATGTTTGGATCCATGTTTATAGCAGAGGTCAGCGCTAAACAGTCCATGTTAACAATTGCAGCTTTTGGAAAACCGCTCCCACGGCCGGAAAATCAGTCCTACCCTGGTCTTGGGGAAATGACGATGAACGGTGCAACCCGGAAAAATTTCCTGATAGGATTTGTTTTCGGAGCGGTTGTATGTTACCTTCCCTTCGGGCCGATCGGGCTGATTTCATATCTGGCAGCATGCATTTCGGCTATGGTACTCCTTAACAGGAGCTATGCCCACTTTGGAGGCTTAAACGGCGACGGAATAGGTACAGCAAACGAGATAGGAAGGATAACTGCCCTGATTGTTATTGCAGTTATGCTCAAAATTACATTAAATGGATACCTGGGAGGTTTAGAATGGACGCTATTGTAATGGCAGGAGGGTTCGGGCAGAGGCTTGGAATGGGGGAAAAGCCCTGTGTTGAACTGCTCGGAAAGCCACTCATTACCTACGTAATAGATAATCTTAGATCTGCAAAAAACATAGACAAAGTTTTCGTAGCGGTTTCCCCTGTTACCCCAAAGACAGAAATCATGATCCAGGAACGTTATAAAGGCGAAGTCCAGGTAATCCGGACCTTTGGCGGAAACTATGTAGGGGACATGATTTACGCAGTGGAAAATGCAAATACGACAGGTCCGGTAATGATAATTATGTCTGACCTACCTTTGATAAACCCGGAGCTTATTGATTCGGTAATAGAGAAATACATGGAAGAAGGAAAGCCGGCACTTTCTGTTTATGTTCCGATAAATGTCTGCAAAGGAGCAGGGACCAGGCCTGACACTGTATTTAATAAAGATGGGAAACTTATCGTGCCCGCGGGAGTAAATATCCTTGACAGTTCTCAAATCAGGAACGAACAGGAAGACTTTAATCTCATACTCGATAATCCCAGACTAGCAATAAACGTAAATACCGTTAAAGACCTGCAACGCTGCAAGGATTTGTTGCAGTGTTCAAACTAAAAATTTGCTAGAGGTGTCATACATTCTATCCTTAAAAAACCTGATATTGAGCCGTGATGGAAAAAAAATTCTACGTGGAGTCAACCTTGAGGTAGGAGACCGTGAAATCCACAGCATAATAGGTGCAAACGGTGCAGGAAAAAGTACGCTTGCCTATACCCTGATGGGGCTCCAGGGCTATGAACACGAAAAGGGCAGCATTATTTTTAATGGGGAAGATGTTGCAACACTTTCGATAACCGAACGTGCAAGAAAAGGCATAACCCTTGCATGGCAGGAGCCGGCCCGCTTTGAAGGACTGAAGGTAAGAGATTACCTCGCAATAGGAGCGAGAGGCAACGGCGGCATCACGGAAGAACAAATAAAGGAAGCCCTCAGAAAAGTCGATCTGAAACCCGAAAAATACCTTAACAGAGAAGTAGGCGAAGCACTGAGCGGGGGCGAAAGGAAGCGTATCGAGCTTGCATCCATTATTACCATGAAGCCAAAACTCGCAATCCTCGATGAGCCTGACTCTGGAATTGATGTAGTTTCATTAAAAGAAATTGTTTCCCTGATCCAGGCTCTCAAAGAAAACGGTTCCTCAGTGCTCGTTATTACACACAGGGAAGAAATTGCAGCAGCCTCGGATAAAGCATCCCTGATGTGCGAAGGAGTGATCCTCAGGAGCGGAGACCCACTCGAGATTAGCGAATTTTTCAAAAACAGATGTATCCCCTGTGACAACCGTGTATCTCCCCCGAAGGTGGCCTGAAAAATGACTCATATTACATTGAATGCGCTTTCCAGAGAAGCAGAAGATATAACAGCAGCTTACACAGTAGCCGGAGGAGATGCTGCAGTCCTGCATAACCATGGGCTCTCAAGCCTTGTGATAAGCGGAAACAAAGTACTCAGCGCAAATGCAACCGAAGGCGTAGTGCTTGAGAAAAAAGAGACTGAACACGGCGTGGATATTAAAATGACTATTAAAAAAGGTTATAAGATACCCCTGCCTGTCCACCTCTGCTTTGGAGTTGTCCCTAAAGACGGACTTCAAGAAATCAAAATGGATTTCGTAGCCGAGGAAGACTCGGCCGTAGAACTTATCGCCCACTGTACCTTCCCCAACGCTGAAAAGGTTATCCACAAGATGGATGCTGAGATGCTTATCGGAAAGAATGCATCCCTTAAATACACCGAGACCCATTTCCACGGCCCGCATGGTGGAATTCAGGTTCTCCCGAAAGCCCATATAACGATAGAGGAAGGAGGCAGCTACTACACGAACTTTTCCCTTGTCTCCGGAAGAGTAGGGAATCTGGAATTTGATTACAGTGTGGACGCTGAAAAAGACTCTGTTTGCGAGATGGTAACCAAAGTATATGGAAAAGCGGATGATAAAATAAAGATCCTCGAAAGCATCTCTCTTAACGGGGAAAATGCCCGCAGTGTGATTAAAAGCCGGCTTGCAATAACCGACAATGCAGAATCCGTGTTCAGGGGAATAACCGAAGGGCATGCTCCAAGAGCCCGCGGACATGTTGACTGCATGGAAGTCATCCAGGGCAATGCAAAAGCCGAAGCTGTGCCGGTTGTAAGGGTGGATAACCCTCTTGCCAAGGTTACACATGAAGCTGCTATCGGCTGCGTGGACAAAAAAGAAGTAGAAACTCTCATGGCACGCGGACTTGAAGAGGACGATGCAATAGACATCATCGTAAAAGGAATGCTGGCTTAAATCTGCCATTTATTCCTTTATTAATTCAAACCGCTACCTTGATAAACAGGGGTTTTCATTCATATGTAACAATCAATAAGAAAACTCAGAGATTTCTACTTAGAGATTTCTATATGGAAGTGGAAAGTGTGGGTGAAGTAGTCATTCTTGAAAAAAAGTATTCAGAAAAAAATCTTCAGCTTATTACCGGAAAAAAGGACATATGTTCGCATATCACGGATATTCCTGAAGAGATGTTGCTTTTAAGTGAAGTCATAGAAGATCCCAGAAAACTTCCTTACCTGCTGGAAACTTTTCATACTGCGCAGATAAAGAATGAAAAAGCGTTTCATTTTGCCCTGCTCAGGGTCCAGGTAGATTCTGATATAAGGATGCATGAAGACATCCAGAAATATCAGCAGAGAAAGTACGTAGCCGAAACCCTTGAGAAACTGCTCTATGGGGAACTTATGCTCTCAGTTGGAGAAAACTCAGGGCTCGACGACTGAGCTATCCGCAAGCAAAATTTGTTCTTTCTTTCATTTTTATAATTTCTGCGACTGTCAGGTGTCAGGCAACCTGACATATTTTTTGAAATCAATTTTTAAAAAAGGAGCAGGGTATAAGCGGGAAATCATGCGTATAACACCTGTTTTCATTTCTGCATATTTTGAAATCAATTTTTAAAAAAGGAGCAGGGTATAAGCGGGAAATCATGCGTATAACACCTGTTTTCATTTCTGCATATATAGAAATTTCCTTTTATACCCCGGTCTAAGGATTAAGGGAAAAACCTTCTTTTGTTTATGTATTCTGAACTAACGGGCAATGCACTTTCAGTAAGAAAAAATTCAGTTTTTAAAAAATAAAACGATTTAGATAATTTTTAGATGATATTAATATATAAGTTAAAAAAACATTAAATTAAGAGATCAATCCGGAAAAAAGGATACTTCACTGGTTTCCGCCGGAAGTTCCAGGCAGGGGGCCGGGAATCTATTCCGGAAATCAACATTCCCAAAAAGGGTTTTATTGTTTAAAGACCGAGGCAGGGAGTTATTCAGTGTTAAGTTTTTTCCTGTTCTCGTACATGGTTTTGAAAATGGGGGTTATAGATGGCAAGCAAAGAAGAATTACTTAAGGAACTTTCAGACGCGATCATTTCCTGCAAGAAGGATGCAGTACTCGCTGCAGTTGAAAAGGCAAAAGGGGTAATGGAACCTTCCGAAATAATTGAAAAAGGACTTGCAGCCGGGATGAACGAAGTGGGAGTCCTCTTTGAAAGGGGAAAACTTTTCCTGCCACACGTGATGATGGCTGCTGATGCAATGACTGCAGGAGTCAATGCCCTTAAGGACCTTATGCCTGAGGGTGCTTCCGGCAAAAAGCTCGGCGTCATCGTGAACGGTACCGTAGAAGGAGACGTGCATGACATCGGTAAGGCAATCGTGTCCACAATGCTCCAGTCCGCTGGTTTTGAAGTTTATGACATCGGCCGTGATGTTCCAATCAAGAACTTTATCGCAAAGGCAAAGGAAGTCAATGCTGATATGATTGGAATTTCCGCCCTTATGACCACAACCCTTCAGGGGCAGAAGGACGTAATCGAGCTCCTCAAGGAAGAAGGTATGAGGGACAAAGTAAAGGTCATGGTAGGGGGAGCTCCCGCAACCCAGGCCTGGGCTGACAAGATCGGAGCAGACTGCTATGCAGAAAACGCAAGCGAGGCTGTTGCAAAGGCAAAAGAATTGCTGGTCAGGAAGTGATAATAAATGGCAACCGAATATGCTTTGAGAATGGGAGACGGGAAGAGGATCTTCCTTACCAAAGAAAAAATTATGGCAGAGATCGAGGCAGGTACTGCAAATGCTGCAGATCT
>CAYSWX010000032.1:0-33410 GCA_964434965.1 uncultured Methanosarcinales archaeon | reverse complement strand
TTTGTTGGTGTCCATCCCTCATAATGAACAGCCCAATGAGCTTCCTGTGAACCAATTTTTTGAAAAATATTCAATCAACCTTTTCCACACTCCAGTTTAATAAAGGAGCTAAAATCCCAGGTCTCCGAGTCAACCAATATGGAGAATCGCTCAAACCTCCTTTAATTTCGAAATATAACATTGGTGCATTAACACTCGGTTGGATAATCCAGTCCCTATAATACATCGAAACCATTGGCTCTATCCGATATAGTCCTTCATTTAGGTATCTTTTTGGAATTAAACCTGAAAAGCAAAATTTACCTTTTGATAGTTTAGGCCAGTTTTCCTCTTGATCATCATTGAAGTTAGTCCAAAATAATAAATTATTATTTTCATCATATAATGCATAACCAACTTGTAAAGCAGTGTCCAGTTCTCTGATTTTGCCATGCAGATTGTAATAATAATTGGTTTTATTATTAAATTGCCCATCGTCAACAATATTTCCGCATTCATCAGTAAAATACATTTTTTCAGGTGTGAACCAAGGATTAAGGAAGTCTTTACCACTATTAATCCAACTGCAACTTTGATTTGATTGACCATGAATATTCAAATAATTACTAATTATAACCCTCGTATCATAACCATCGCCAACTAACTTCCCATTATTTAATATAATTGCTCTTGTACACAAATTTTCAATTGCATTCATATTATGGCTCACAAAAATCACGGTTCTGCCACCTTCTGATACGGCTTTCATTTTTCCTAAACACTTCTTTTGGAAGTTCGCGTCTCCAACAGCAAGTACTTCGTCCACAACAAGAATCTCAGGATCAAGATTTGCAGCTACAGAAAATGCAAGTCTTACTTGCATCCCGCTTGAATATCTTTTCACAGGTGTATCCAGAAACTTCTCAACGCCTGAGAACTTGACAATCTCATCAAATTTGTCATCTATCTCCTTCTTCTTCATCCCAAGAATAGCACCATTAAAGTAGATATTTTCCCTTCCTGTAAGCTCAGGATGGAAGCCTGTCCCGACTTCAAGGAGGCTTCCCACTCTACCTCTCATGGTTATTTCCCCTTCTGTCGGGTAGGTGATGCGTGATAAAATCTTAAGAAGAGTACTTTTCCCTGCCCCATTACTGCCAATAATGCCAACAACATCTCCTTTTTCAATCTCGAAATTCACATCCTTGAGTGCCCAGAAGGTATCATTCGGCATTCGACAGTCCTTCAACGTCTTTAGCGGGTGTCTCACAGCAGAAGTAAAGCTTTCGCAGAATGTCTTGTATGTACAATCCATACCTATGTTGTACTGCTTTGAGAGGTGTTTTACCTCGATTATCGGTTCTTCCTTTTTTGACGCCGCCATTTAGACCAGATCCGCAAAGTATTTTTCAGTATGTTTGAGGTAGAGTATTCCACTCACAAAGATAATTATCGTCAGAATTGCCGAGATCGCAAGGCCAACAAAGTCCACCGGAGTGTATCCGAGTATGCATGCACGGTGCGCATTTATTATTCCTGTCAGGGGGTTCAGGTAGAGCAGCCATTGCAGGTTTTCTCCAACAATATTAGCAGGGTAGATAACCGGGGATACAAACATAACCAACTGGATGAAGAACGGGAGGACAAAAGTCACATCCCTGTATTTCACACAGATGGATGAGAGCCAGTAACCTATTCCTGAAGCAAGCAGGAATGTCATCAGCAATATTACCGGAAGCAGGACGATTGTAATATTTGGAACAAAACTGTAATAGAGCATCATTACTGCAAGGATGCTCAGTGCAATCCCATAGTCAAGAATGCCTGAAAGGCAGGGAGCAGTCGGGATGAATATCCTTGGCATATAGACCTTTGAGAGAAGGCTGGCATTGCTAACAAGGCTGTTACTTGATTGAGAAAGGGCATTTGAAAAATAAATCCAGATAAGAAGGCCGGAGTATGAGAATATCGGGTAGGGAATTCCCTCAGAGGGCATCTTTGCAAGCCTGCCGAAGATCAGGGTAAAAACTATCATCGTAAAGAACGGTTGCAGCAAAGCCCAGGATGCTCCCATGACAGTCTGTTTGTACCTTATCTTAATCTCCCTGAGGGCGAGGAAGAAAAGAAGCTCCCTGTACTCCTTCAGTTCCTGCCAGTTTATATCAAGAAGCCCGTATTTTGGGCGGATTACCAGTTCATAGTCAATTGCATGTTCTGTCATGGAAAAACACATTTTTCTTTTTTTCACTGGGGGTAATCTTTCTACAATAATAATAGTCATTGTAATTTTCTTAAAAAGTATACTTCTCTGGCTTTAGAATTTCTAATTTTTGATTCCTATTCAGGTCACATAGCTGAGATTATTCAAAATAACAAACCTGGATGAGTATAGTTCTCAGAAATTTCCTTTTCCATCTGTTTTGGTCTGACATTGCTTTCACTTTCCAGCAATCCTTCAAAGTAGTCAATTGTTTTTTTTAAGCCGTTCTCTAATTTTTCTTCTGGTCTCCAGCCAAGTTCTTTGATTGCCAGATCAATATTCGGTTTACGTTTTAGTGGATCATCCTCTGGCAAAGGTTTATAAATCAGTTTACTATTTGAATTGATTAACTCAATTACTTTCTGTGCAAGTTCTAAAATCGTGAATTCCTCAGGGTTTCCAATATTTATCGGTCCTGTCAAACCTTCATGGGACCTCATCATTCGGATTATGCCTTCAATCAGGTCATCAACATAGCAAAAGCTTCTTGTCTGTGTCCCTTTTCCATAAATGGTTATGTTTTCGCCTTTAAGTGCCTGAATAATGAAATTGCTCACAACTCTCCCGTCGTTTGGATTCATCCTTGGGCCGTAGGTATTAAAAATTCGTACCACTTTTATATCCAGGTCATATTGTCGTCTGTAATCAAAAAAAAGTGTTTCAGCACATCTTTTTCCCTCATCATAGCATGCTCGTGGTCCAATAGAATTTACGTTACCTCGATATTTTTCTGATTGGGGGTGGACCTGAGGGTCTCCATAAACTTCAGAAGTTGAAGCCTGAAGTATCTTTGCATCCAATCTCTTTGCAAGATCCAGCATATTGATTACGCCCATTACTGAGGTTTTTGTTGTCTGAACCGGATCAAACTGATAATGGATGGGACTGGCTGGACAGGCGAGATTATAAATTTCATCTACTTCCACGGAAAGTGGGAAATTAATGTCATGGCGAATAACCTCAAAATAAGGATTGTTCATGAGGTGAACAATATTTCGTTTTTTGCCAGTGAAGAAATTATCTACACATATAACTTCATGACCTTCACTTAATAGGCGTTCACATAGATGTGAACCTAAAAATCCAGCTCCTCCTGTGACTAAAATTTGTTTCCTCATATAATTCCTTCTTGTTGTTATCATTTCGACTGAATATACCGCTCATAGGTTTGTTCAATCCCTTCTACTATTCAGCCTGGATTCGTGGAATTTTCTGATCAAAGCATGCATCATATGCGAAAATTCCGTAGGCCTCACTGCAATTTATCGTCGATGCAGGCGTTTCAAAAGGACTCTGTACATTATCCTGGGCAGAGATGTTGTGTATATCGTCAATGTTGACTTCCTGGATTCTGTGGATAAGGTTTGTGGATTTTGTCATGTCGCCGTAGTGCATGAAAAAATTTACATTTCTCTTGTGAGGATCTCTGTAAAGATGGTCTATTCTTGCAGTATTGAAAGAAGAGGTTCTCCGCTTAATTCCATGCACAATCTCTTCTTTATTCAAAAGAAACTTAGCAAGGTATGTGCCGTCCTGGCGTGTAATCCCGGTGATTAA
The DNA here is from genome assembly GCA_964434965.1 of uncultured Methanosarcinales archaeon. Lineage (GTDB taxonomy): Archaea > Halobacteriota > Methanosarcinia > Methanosarcinales > Methanosarcinaceae > Methanosarcina. The sequence continues at coordinate 29,614 of CAYSWX010000032.1, read as the reverse complement.
GGCGACTATTCCCAGATTATTCTCTCGAATCAACTTCATAACAATTATTGAAGTGTTTAAACTTTATAAATTTTTTCATCAATTCTGACTAGGGCATTCATCTTCTCTCATATACGTCATCAAACCTTACAATATCCCTTCTTCCACAAACTTTCCTAACCGCATCTCATAAGTCTCCATGGTACCCATCTCCCACTGAGGGCCCAGCGACTTGCCCCTGGGCTACCTTCAAGATTCCAGATCAAAAACATTTAATCTTTCGGATAACAATGTTCCATTTGAAATCTCCGTTTAGTGGTATAAATAGAGAGCTTTTATACTATATCGCTAGGGGAGAATTCTACATCCTTTTCAATAAAATTTACACTTTTTTAAAACTTTAATCATAATTTTAGCTAATAATATGTACTTTTTTTAGGAAATACTAGATCTGATTTAATTGGCATAAATACGTAATAATAAGGTCTATTTTTTTAGAAGTTCGAAAGGACCCTATACTCTTAAAGTCTTGAAGAATTCTCAGGAGGGAAAACGGATAGGAAAACTGATCAAGAGGTAGGGCATAAGATTAACAATGACTATTTGGGGTGTTGCATGTCTTCGGTGGATGAACGCGAGCTGGCTGAAGTCAGGATGATTGAAGAAGGATTAAGGAGTGCCTATGACGGGGACACTGAAGGGGTAGTAGAAGCTTTTAGAGGCCTCAGGGGCTTTGCAGTAAAGCTAATACATATGGACATTACTGCGGAACACGAGCTTGATGCAAAAGCTCTCATAATTGCTATAGGGGATATAGGCAGGGAGACTGCTGAAAAAAGAATGGAAACCGCATCAATAGCTTCTGTTCGTGCTCTTGGAGAAGTAGCTGTTGAGGCTGCGGATCAAAAAAGGGAGTCTCTAGCATTAAAAGCGCTGTCTGTTCTTGGGAGACTTGCACTGGTGTTTGGAGAAAAGGGTTTGGACGCAGCGGCAAAAAACGCGGCAGAATCTCTGGGAAGTTTAGGGAAAGTCTCTTCAAGAGAAAAAATGGAAGTTCTGGCAGGTCTTTCAGAGGTTTACCTTATGCAGCTGTCCATGAAAGCAATGGAAAAAAATCTCTCAGATACTTGGAATATTGCCTTAAATTTTCTCGGAGAAATAGGGGCTTCTTCAGCTGAGGCAATAGAGAACAATGCAATTGGGGCGGCAATCCTCTTTGAGGAACTGGGTAATGCTGCTGTAAGGAGACGAGATGATCCCAGGGTAAAAGCTGTGATTCAGGCGCTTGGAAAGCTGGGAAGGGAGCTTTCTCAGAAAGGCTCTAAAAATGCTCTTGTCCAGACTGTCTGGGCTCTGGAAACTATCCGGGTCCTTGCCCTTGAGTATAAGATGGAAAGTGCCGGAAATGAAGGAAAACTGGAACTGGAACTTCTGAATACAGCAGGAATTCTTGATGAGGAACAGAACATGGAAATACTCCGAGAAATAAAAGAATTTCACCAGCGTATCCTTAGAAGAACCTGACTGTAAAAGACTGATGTGGCTGTAAGAGGCTGTAATTACTAGACATGAAAAGATGAGAGAAAAGGATAAGTGTGATAATTCGGAATTAAAAGGGTTTCAGATGAAACTATTATTAAAACTTATTGCAATGAAAATATCCAAAAACCTACTTTTTACATTGCACAAAAACGTATTAGATAAAAGAATAGAATTTGGTGCTCCGGCCGGGATTCGAACCCGAGTCTTCGGCTCGAAAGGCCGGAATGATTGGCCGGACTACACTACCGGAGCACATTGCATCTCACAGCGAGTCCAACAATATACCTGGTAATATATAAATCTGTCCCTTGTCTGCAATCTTCTGGTTCAGCTTGCCGGTCAAATTTGGCATATTGAGCTACTTTTCAGGAAAGTGAATCTATTTTCTTGCGAAGTGAGTGGCAACTGACTGAAATATATTTAGTTAGAAATCCCTATTCAGGGCTCAGAAACTTGGGAAAGCGCGGTAACGGCAAAAAAATAACAAATCAAATCAAATCAAGTAACAAAGACAAAAATAACAGTCAAACTTAATTAAAACATAGAGTTTTCAGAAATATAATGCACAAATTTAAAACAACTAAAAAAGTATGGTGCTCCGGCCGGGATTCGAACCCGAGTCTTCGGCTCGAAAGGCCGGAATGATTGGCCGGACTACACTACCGGAGCATTTTGCTTGTATTTAAACAGACTTTATTTCCCTTATTGAAGGGGTTCTTCAATAAGGGTTTTTCTTATATATAGTTATCGATAGAATTGAGCTCCTAAGGACGTGTTACATAAGATCTGTCCAGATCTTTTTAGACCTTTCAGGTATCTTATGTCTCACCCGGGTTTTAGTTATATTATATTTTCAAATTTCTTCTTTTAATTCTTCCTCATCTTCAGCTTCGATATCTATATCTTCATCGGCTTCTTCGGATTTCTCAGCTTCTTCCACCATAAGGTTTCCGATCCATTCACTGAGTCTTCCGCAGTACTCGGGTTCACAGTTCCCGGTACAGCCAGTGCAGGCTGAAAACATATCTCCGGAGAGCAGAAGGTCGTATTTCTCTTTAACCTCCTCCTTTGCTTTCAGGAGGTATGTCCTTGCTCCGTTTGATACTCCCACCTCACGGATGATAAGGTCTTTGTCCAGAAGCTTTTTTATGATTCTGGAGCACTTCCTGCTGTCGATATCCAGCTCTTTCCAGATAACGTTCTGGAAAACGCCATCTTTATGTCTTCTTATTATATTGTATGCTTCTTCTTCAAGATCCATGCCTGCTTCCACACTAATGAGATTCCTTCTTCAGACGTTTCAGTCTTCGACAGGAGTGATCAGTATGATATTATTGCCCCGAAGCACTACAGAACCAAGGGAGCGGACTTTTTCCCCTTTTACTATCTCCATTGTATCTACAAGATGAAGATTCATATAGTCGTCCACACTCTTCAGAGTGCCTTCAAGCAAATTAAGGTCGCCTTTCATTTCTACCTGGATCCTTGATCCAACGATTTTCTGAACTTTTTTATTTGGGAACAAATTTAATCCCTCGCTGATTTGTTCTGAATTTTTGGTTCCCCGTACTCCCGGGTTCTGTTTCTCTTATTCCAAAGCCGGGCAGGGCAAATTGTGTCAGGGCAATCTACACATTTACAATAAGCCTGCTGCCTTTGTCAGCTGCTTCCTGTCAGCAACTGAAAAAACATTCCAAACTATCACTCCACCGGCTATTAAGAAAACTGAAATTACATATCCTTTTCAGAGATATATAACCATCGATCTCCAGAACTATTATAAGAGTCTTTCAATCCTGAGGTCTTCATTTCAATTCTTTCCGTGAAAAATAAATTAAAATTCTAAATATGACCTGGCTTACAGAATAAAAAATAAAATAACATGAACATAAAAAATAAAAAAAGGTCTGCCTGATGCCTCTTGAGGCGGACCCTTAACTGTATGTATTTTGGATTCAGATTCTTCTGCGGGCTCAGAATTAAGATTCTTTGCAAGCATCAAACCCTGTAGTTCTTCACCGAATGGTAAAGGATGAAAGCAAAAAAGCCCACAATAACAAGCATGAGCCCGAAGTAACCTACAGGATCCCAGACAAAGCCTATCCCGGCTCCGCCTTCTTCCCAGGAAACCAGGACTGCGCCCTGCAGGGTTGTTGGGACCACAAGGCAGACGAAGGCCAGCACGAAGATAAAGGCTATGTCAAGGACCTGCATGAGCAGGCTCCTTTCCTTTTTGTTTGCCTTTCTACTTGCACAACTTTTATTTTCACTCTTTTTATTTGCGCTCATGAAATGCCTCCTCAGTCATAATAGCGGAATTCGTGCATGTGCTGCTTTATGGACTGGCGGACCTTCAGGCAGCCTATGGTCTCTATGGCAAACATAAGGCCCACGAAGAGCAGGTAGACAGGGATAAGCCCTGAGAACTCCGAGAGCACCGGTTTTGTTGCCGAAAAAACCGAATAGACCAGGAAAAGCTGCACCCCGTAAAGGAGAGAAAGCATAAGCACAATCAGGAACGAATCCATGTTTAGCTTGCTTTTGTACCTTGCTTTAAGTGACTCACTAACGGTCGTGTTACCTGCTGCACTCAATCCCTGTCACCTCCTTCATGTGTTGATTGCCTGCGGTTTCAGGCTCGGGCCAGCCCAGTTCACTCCATATAGGCTCGTTTCCAGAGCTGTGCTTGCGCTTGGAAGAGAAGTAAAAGTATGCAATTGTGTAGAAAAGGAGCCCGAAGAGCAGGTTATACTTGTAACCCCAGAAAAGGGTGGACATGATCAACAGGGCAATCCCGATTGCAAGGTATGCGATATAGGGCTGAAGCGGGCCTGCAAAGGGCCTTACCTTGCTTGTGGTTGAAGGGAAGAGCTTCCTGAAGCGGATCAAAGAGAAGGGGATCAGCACATAACAGAGCAGGCCTGAGATGATGGAAAAGGTGATGACCTGGTCCAGATAACCACTGAAAGCAAAGGCTACAGCAATAGGCGCTGTAAAGATCACTGCCCTGTAAGGGGTGCTGTACTTTGGGTGCACAGCGGCAAACCAGGAGGAAACGTATTCATCCCTTGAAAGGGCAAACCAGGAACGTGAAGCGTCACAGACGCATCCGTTAGCGCTGGCGATGCAGGTCAGGAAGGTTCCAACACCGAGAAGGGCTATGAAGATGAAAATTCCACCGTTCTGGGCAGCTTCAAAGAGTGGGTATACCGAAACACCAAGGGCATTTGTGGGGATCAGCATGGTACAGAGGAAAATCGTCATTGCAGCTCCCACAAGCAGGGTGATCATCCCGGCCTGCTGGCCCAGAGGCACAGCTCTTGATGGGTGTTTGCATTCCTCTGCGCACATTGCCGCTCCTTCGATTCCTAAGAAGAACCAGGGTCCAAACTGGAGAGCTGCAAAAAGCCCTATAAGCCCGTTTGGCATGGCTCCTTCAAGAAGGTATCCGGGATGGGTCTCAACTATCCCAAAAGCGGTTGCAAAGAAGAAAACAATGATCGCAAAGAAAGCCAGCATTGTAAGGGCGAAGTTAAGGGTAAGGGCCCCAACGACTCCACGGTAGTTGATAAATGTCAAAAGTGCAATCACAAGTAGAGTTACAGGAAAAACCTGAAGCTGGGGGAAAATCTCTGTTGCAATGAAAGCAACAACAATCGCATCTGCGGCTTCAAGGGCAATAAATTCCATATATACTGCAAGCCCCACAATCGCCGCAGCTCCCGGGCCGACAAAGAGCCTTGCCCAGTCATAAGGCCCTCCTGCAAGCTTTGTTGCCGAGCCCAGCTCACTTGCACAGAGGGAAATTATAGTGTACATGGTTCCTGCAACAAGCATTGCAAAAAGAGAACCTAATACGCCCCCTTTTGCGATGGTGAAGTTCCAGCCCATGTACTCCCCTACAAGCACTATGCCTACGCCAAGAGCCCAGACATGGTACGGCCTGAGAGTTTTTACAAGGCCTCCGGCATGTGAGGCATTTGAATTCGATTCTGCCATTTTTATACCTCCGTTTTCAAAAAAATCCAGTCACACTTAAAAATACTAAATCATTTTTTGGGAATTTTGCTTGAATCTAATAGAACCCAGCCGAAAAGGGCAAAGGCCATGAGGTAGATCAAGCCGTTTACAAGCGTCCAGATATCCATGGATGTACTCCGTGTTTTTTTAGTAGCGTGTTCCGACAGATTCTCCATGATGTTTTTCGGAACAGTAAACTCCAGAAGGGGCCGACACACACTTATTTTGCCATTTTTAATCAGATATTTATTTTTGCCATTATTATAAATATCAAAAATGTACGAAACGTTTATACTATTAAACATTGCGCCAATGTTTTATATTAATGGAAATAGATTATAAAAGTAACGTGTTAAACTTCCTAAATAAGGGCAAAATATATATAAAAGTGCCGAAAATTAGCTTATTTTAATCGGAAATTATAAATAAGATAAATTATCCCAAAAAAACATTGACGCAGGTAGTTGTAAAAATATAAGTTTGATTTTCTCCAATTAGTCCAAAAAAAGCATCTGAATGATGAATAGTTTATTCCTATCCTCAGAATTTCCGAGGGAGCCTCTCAATTATGAGGCTCCAGCTTCAAGCTTTATTCAAATATCCGTTTCAAACATTATTCATAATTTCTTTAAAACTTCTTTTAAAACTTCTTTTAAACTCAGATATAACCCTGGATTTCCGTGCTGTCTTCAACAGGCTTCATAGTTTCTTTCTTGGGCCGGGGTATCGCTCTTGCAATAGGGCCGAAAACGGATTCGTATTCATTAATGTGCTGGGTCAGCCAGCGGTTCAGCTCAAGGGCCGCAACCGGAGAAAGTATGACTTCTGCCTCAACGCGTCTTTCGATAACCCTGGACTCTGAGGCATCCCCAAACATCTTAGGAGTATCGTTGTAAAAACCGATCCTGAAATCGTAAGGGCTATGCCCGCCTGCAGCTCCTATTGCATATATCTGCCGGAAGTCATCAGGCTTTATAAACTCAATTGTAATACTCTTTTTCCCTTTTTTGGGAGCTGCGCTTTCATCATTTTCTCTGGATTCAACGCCCTCGGTCATAAAATTACCTCTTGATACTTTATTTTAAGTTGCCTCTGAGATCAAGTTAGATCAAGTTCATATCTAAGACACCGACCGATCTTTTCAGGTATCGGACAGTTATATTTGATGTAAACTATCCATTCTCAATACAAACAGGAATATTTTACTCTTCACTATAGAAAGCTATCGCAATAATCTTTTGTCATATCAAACCACAAATCTTAAACAAATTATACAGAGTTTAACCCTCAAAATATCACATAGTATATTTCTCATTTGGCACAGGTAATCCTGTTTTCAGAACTATCATCTATAAAACTTCATTTTGCGTTTAATTGTGATGAATAAAAGATTTCCCTGCATCGAAACTCAGTTATTTTACTTTATATAAAAGGCACTACTGGTTAAATAAAGTAAGCAAGTTTTTTATACTTGTACATAAATTTTAGATGGGGAATAAATCATTAAAAATATTTCTACTGTTCAGCCACCCAATAATCAACATCAAAAGCCATATTTTGCCTTATTTATTATAAAAATATGTTTTAAACTATTGTATAAACCGATGACGCATGAAGCCGCTTTTAATTTTGCTCTAAATCCCTTATTTGAGTTGGTTATTAGCTACTATCGGCATCAATTGGCTCATTTTACAGTCGCTGAATAGTTACAAAATATTCAGTTACAGAGGATAAAAACACAGAAATTCGTCATTAGCTGCAAAATAATCTAATCCCCCGTAAACTGCATTGAACACTCTACGAATATTTGCACATTATTATTGACTCAGCTAATGCTGATAATATTCAAAGGAGGAACATTTTGAATGCTTTAGTTCTTGTACTCGTTGCTTTGAGCATATTTGCACTTGCCTACAGGTATTATGGTTTGTTCATAGCCAGAAAAGTTTTAGAAATTAACCCCAGCAGGCCGACGCCAGCAAAGACCATGGCCGATGGTCACGATTATCATGAGACAAATAGATACGTCCTTTTTGGTCATCATTTTGCAGCCATTGCTGCAGCAGGCCCACTTATCGGGCCGGTTCTTGCGGTTCAGTTCGGGTACCTCCCAGGCGCTCTCTGGATAATAATAGGAGCTGTGGTTGCAGGAGCAGTTCATGATATGGTGTCGCTCTTCGCCTCGGTAAGGCATCAGGGCCGAAGCCTGCCTCTCATTGCCGAAAAGGAAATAGGAAGCATAGCTGGAAGAGTAGCTTCATTTGCGGTATTATTCATTGTTATACTGGCACTTGCCGGTTTATCCATATCCGTTGTAAATGCCTTATTCAATAGCCCATGGGGTGTATTCACTGTCTTTTGCACCATACCTATTGCTCTGCTTATGGGATTTTATTCTCATGTTTTGAAGCCTGGAGATGTGAAAGGTGGGAGTGTCTTAGGAATAGTTCTTCTGGCTCTGGTTATATATCTTGGTCCTTATGTGGCTGCTAACTCCTTACTGGCACCAATGCTTAACTTATCCAAGAATGCTCTGGCAGTATCAATTCCCATTTATGGTTTTGCAGCTTCGGTACTGCCGGTTTGGCTGTTGCTCTGCCCGAGAGATTACCTGTCCACCTATCTCAAGCTAGGGACTATCTTCGCTCTCACACTGGGCCTATTCCTGGTACACCCTGAAATGAACATGCCTGCAGTAACCAGCTATGTACATGGAGGGGGCCCAATAATTCCGGGCACCGTTTTCCCATTTCTTTTCATAACTATAGCCTGTGGCGCAATCTCTGGTTTTCACTCTGTCATTGCCAGTGGCACAACACCGAAGATGATCTCAAGTGAAAATGACATCCCTTTCGTTGGATACGGCGCCATGCTGGTCGAAGGCTTTGTATCCATAATGGCCCTGATTGCAGCCAGCGTTCTTTTGCCGCAGGATTACTTCGCCATAAATGTCCCAGTTTCAGTTTATGCGACATTGGGTATGACTCCAGTCCATCTTCCTGAGCTGGCTGCTGCAGTGGGTGAAAACCTTCAGGGCAGGACCGGAGGTGCAGTTTCTCTGGCCGTAGGCATGGCTTATATATTCTCGTCTCTTCCTTTCATGAAAGGGCTGATGGCCTATTGGTACCATTTTGTCATAATGTTTGAGGCGCTGTTCATACTGACAGCTGTGGATACCGGGACCAGAGCCGGAAGGTATCTTCTGCAGGAGATGGTTGGCAAAGTGATCCCCAAGTTCGGTGAGAAAAAGTGGATGCCTGGCATCGTTATAACCAGCCTGGTCTTTACTGCATCATGGGGCTACCTGCTTTATACAGGCGATATAGCCACCATCTGGCCGATATTTGGAATGTCTAACCAATTGTTGGCAGCATGCGCATTAATTATCGGCACAACAATGATACTGGCTATGGGCAAGGGTAAGTACGCTCTGATCACAGCAGTGCCTGGACTATTCTTGATACCTGTCACTTTCAGCGCAGGATATCAGAATATTGTTACCAACTATCTGCCTAAAGGACTGTACATGCTGACCTTCATGAGTGGCATACTCATGTTTCTTACAGCCATAATATTCATTGAAGCCTTCAAGAAATGGTACGAACTGATTCATTCCCAGGGTAAAACCCTTAATGTATCCAGTGGCAAATCAATAAAAACGGATTCAGGAGGAGCTTGTGAACAGCCAAAAATATAAGTAAAGGGTTGGACTTCGGTCCTTCCTTAAACTCTTAACTTATTGAGAGTATAACAAAATTTAGCCCTGAACTTTCTTTTTAAGTTTCTTTGCATCTTCTGCGACGTTCTTTTTCGAATGAACCCTTGCGATCAGCTCAACTGCATCAAGGTTGCGCACTGCATTGTCCAGATATCCAAAAACATCTCCCTGGTATGCTGAAATGCCATACTTATCTTCAAGGGTCTTAATAATATGGGAAGGGTCCTGGCCATCCATACGCAGACGGATAATCTTCTCTGAAAACTTCTGCTCTGCGCATCCGCAGTAAGGTGAGTCTCTGCATGTGCAGGTTAAAAAATCCGATGCAAAGTTCAGCATGAGTTCCCTTATTTTTATGTCAAGTTGTGACAGGGATTCTCCGTCAAAGACAATATCAAGGGCTGCTCCCTGAAAGACCCTGGCGGGCATATTGACGTGCAGGGAGCTTCCGATCTGGTTTGCATACTTAAAGTATGCAGCATCGAAAAATTCCAGATTGGTTGCGATTTTAATCGGACTGTTTTCTTCAATTACAGCGTCCCGAATAAGGAAAGCTTTGGAAATCGGAAGAAAGTGGGCTGAAACAATTTTTCCGAATCTTGTAAGTGTTACTTTATTTCCCTTTTTCTCAAGGAACCTGTAGCTCTGAAGGCGGGAAACCAGCCTATCCAGATCAAAGCTTCCAAACATAAGAGAATGGATATTCCTTAAATCCGGGACTGAAGAAGTAACTGCAACTGAGGCAAGCACCTCTTCAAGCTTCTCAGCTTCCCCGTACTCAACTCCTGCAGAGAGCATTTCCCCCTGAAGTAACTTGATTGCGACCTCTTCTTCAGTATCAGACTGGGAGCTTGAATATGACTTCCCCGGAACTGGCATGAGCACTACAATGCCCCTATCATGATAATCAGGCCTTCCTGCCCTTCCGCTCATTTGCAGAAAGTCCTGGACCGAAATCCAGTCAATGCCCATTGCCAGGGAGTCAAAAATAACCTGGGAAGCCGGAAAGTCCACTCCAGCCGCAAGGGCGGCAGTGGTCACAATCACCGGAAGTTCTCCTTTTGCAAAAAGGGTTTCTACCTTCTTTCTTTCATACTGCGAAAGCCCTGCATGGTAAGGGGAAGCCCGGATTGAAAGAGCTCCTGCCAGTTTGTGGCAGTTTCTCCTGGAATTTGTAAAGACTATTGTCTGTCCCCTGTGATTTTTTGAGGAGAACATCGAATACTCTTCTTTTGCAAGCTGTGAGATCAGTTTTGACTTTTCGCTTTCCTGACAGAAAAGGAGATGCCTGTCTATGGGAACAGGCCTGTGCTCATAGCGGACAAGCCGGGCTCCGAGTTTCTTTGCATAAGCTGCAGGGTTTGCAACGGTTGCTGAGAGATAGATAAACTGGGCTTCAGGTCCCACATAACGGAGCCTTCCTATAAGCCCGTCGAGCCTGTGCCCCCTTTCCTGGTCTTCAAGAGTATGGACCTCATCTATAACAACAGTCCCTATTTTGCCGAGAAAATCCGCATTTCCCGAACGTAGCATGTGGTCTATACCTTCATAAGTCCCCACAATTATGTCCGCATTAGGGCTTGTATTCATTTTCACACGCTGAGATGTCTTTATGAGAATTGCGCCAATTTTGATGGAAGTTGTAAGCCCGAGCTTTGAATAACGTTCCGTGAACTGGTCATATTTCTGGTTTGCCAGGGCTACAAGAGGGACCAGGTAGAGCATTTTCCCTTTTTTATCCAGCAGGTTCTGAACCCCTGCCATTTCCCCGATCAGAGTTTTTCCGGTTGCGGTTGCAGAAACCACAAACTGGTTTTTTCCTTCCAGAAGCCCGGCTTCTATAGACAGAGCCTGCACCGGAAGCAGGGTTTCTGATTTCTGGATGAGCATTTCTTTGAACTTTTTTGCAAGGGGAAGACTCTTTACCCTGACCTTAGTTTCGGAGGGCGTTGTCCTTATAGTATCATACCGTGTGAACTCCGGGTCCAGCCTCTCAGGGCTCAACATACGGATAGTCCTGTCAAGGTCTCTTGTTTTGTTGAGGACCTGCTCTAGGAAATCCACGGACTTTTCCCCATACTGTGCCCCTGCGGAACGGACTGCACGCAGGAGTTCCTCTTTTGCACATTCCTCGCAGAGGAGTTCATCGTGGTATTTGATTGACTTGCTGTTTACAAAATTGAAACGTTTATTGATCCAGCAATATTTGCAAATTTTTACCCTATCTGCACTTAGCTGAAACCCCTTAAGCATTTCAAGGAAAGCCTCTTCATTTGAAGGTTCTCCTCCTTCTGCCAGCATGATTCTGTTTGCACTTCGCAAAAGCTCTATGAACTGCTGGGGAGGAATGAATTCATCATTCTTTTTGCCGGTAAGAAGCCTGATTTTGTGAGGGCGTGGACCTTTGTAACTCTCCTTTATATGGAGCTCGGCCACGGAAAGAGGCTGCTTCATCCGGTCTTTTATTGTCATTACTATAACTTTTGATTTTTCGGCGTAACCGAGGATCCACAGTGTCATTGTTTATCCTGATATGTGAATGGTATAAGTAAGCTTCCTTCTGGAATTCAAAAAATAACATTTCTCTGCCGATTTGACGCCTTTATTTTGACGCCAGTACTATAAACAGAGCCATAAACAGAGCCTGAAAAAATTGAGATGTTCTGTATATTTTAAGATAAAAACACGCAAAGGTTTTCAGTAATTCTTCCAGGGAAAACACTTTTCAGGTCATATTACCCGATTTTTACCCGATTTTCCCTGAGTGTATGTTTTTCAGAGCGTTTCTATAGTATCTTCGTATACAACATTTATCATATCTATATTTTATCACTTAATTATTATATATTTATCATTGGGTCTCTCTCTACAGCGGTAAAAATCCGGTTCAAAAGTCTTAAAGGCATGCCTCTTCTTTTGCAAACCTGCACATGCAGTTCCGAGTTTCGGGAATTGTTTCAATCGCATCCGAGAGAATTTCAAAGATTGAGTCCTGAGCCTTCCCTACAACTTCTGTGACTTCATCTGCTGTTAATTTCTGAGTGGTCATCCCACATGCCTGGTTTGTGACAATGGCAAGGGAAGCGTAACAGAGGCCGAGTTCCTTTGCAAGGACTACTTCCGGGACGCCCGTCATGCCAACAACATCTGCAAACTGGCTCATCATGCGGATTTCAGCCCTGGTCTCAAAACGAGGTCCTTCTGTACAGGCATAAACTCCTTCGGTATAGGAAAGGCCCTTTTTTCCCAGGGCATACTTAAGGGCTGCTTTTATTTCTGGACAATATGGTTCGGCAACATCAACATGCACGGTTTTATCATCATAAAAGGTAGAAGGTCTGCTGCGGGTAAAATCTATGAAATCATCAAGTACTACAAAACTGCCAACAGGATGCCCGCGCATTGACCCGACCGAGTTTGTGGATATTACACGTTTCACTCCAAGGAAATTTACTGCCCAGACATTTGCTCTGTAGTTTACCCGGTGCGGCGGTATATGGATTTCTTTAGCATGCCTGGGAATTATTGCAACACTTCTTCCTTTTATACTGGTAATGTAAGCGGTAACATCACCATAGGGAGTCTTTACCTGGCGACTTTTGCAGTCTCCGTGTGAACTAAAACCTACGCCTCCGAATACTGCAATTTCTGCAATCTCATCTGCCTTATCCATTTTTGAATCTCCTTTCCCATGTTTTTAATGCAAATCTTGTTCCCAGCTGATCGGATACAAAGCTCATGCGATCTTTTTGCTCTTTCTTCCCCTTACTCTCTTCTCGTTTTCCGGGGTCTGGTTTGAGAGGGAATATCTTATCCCTGCAAGGGCGATGATGATTGCAACAGCAATTGAATATACGAAATACTGTAGTGCAAGGGTCGGATCACTTAACAGTCCGTCAGATATGGAGGCTACTGCCAGGATGTATGTGCTTGCTCCCCAGAAGAGTAGACCGGTTGCGATCACAAAGAGGGAGATTGAAATATTCCTATATATGGGCCTGCCATCTGTCTTGAGATCGAAAATCTTTCCCATATCAGCAAGCAGCAGAGCTGCTGCATACCACCAGATAGAGGTGTTGACAAAAACAGAGATAAGAGTCAGAGTGCCGTGATACCAGACCCCTTCTGCAGAGTAGAGCTTCCATACCTCCATAACTCCGTATATCGTGCCTACAAGACTGACAAGCAGGGCAGCAGTGTAGCTGATGAAAACCATCCGCTGCTCAAGGAAAGCATCCCAGAGCTTTTCTTTTTCAAGGGCAACAATATCATCGAGACCAAAGCCCCTGTAAAGCATATAAAGACCTACAGCCGCGAGGATTCCCACAATTGCCCCTTCGGGATAACGGGCAAGCAGGAAAATGGCGTATATGAGAAAAGCAAGGCCGATAGGCACAAAAAAAGTCTGAGATATCTTGGGGTCGCTGAAGGCGTGTTTGAGGATATAGTATGTGCTTTCCAGGTTTTCACTCTGCATAACGACAATTCTTTTTACGGAGTCAATTTTCATTCTGGACTGCACTATAGGGACAAGGGTCTCGTCCTCTGCCCCATCCGAGACAAAGACCGCCCTCTGCACATCGTTCATCTGAAGATAGAGTTCGAGCTGTTCGGCTATTTTCTGGTCAGAGATTACTCCGACATTCTTGTCCCCCGCAAAAGAGACTATTTCAGCGTCAACTCCTTTCGCCCGAAGCTCGTCAAGGATCCGGATCCCTCCGAATATAGTATTTGTATCCGAATCCTCAGGGTCGGCAATCCCGAGTGCAACTGCTGCCTGAACGTTTGCCTCCCTCCCTACAATAGGAGTTCCCATTTTCGCTTTTTCACCGAGATCATTATCCCTGTCTATGCATATAACTAAGGTCTGCATGTCTCCTCAATCATTTTTATGAACGTATCCTGTCCCGGGGAGCTAATTTTGCTGGAGATGATACCACTTCGGTTTATTACCTTGCAGGAGTTTTCGAGAAACTCTTTTAATTAGTTAAGCTGCCTTACTTTTTACAAGCATACTATTTTAATTTATACTTTATAAGCTTGTAATGTAATAATATTTCTCTTTAAAATTAGTTTTCACCACGGTGGTTTTGCAGCACTGGTTTGAAACACTTCAATAATGCAAAGCCAGTGATAAATGTTAACAATGTATATATAAAATTGTTTTGGGTGTTTGAGGGGGGACTTGTTAAATAGGGATTAGCCAGTATTCCATGAACTGAATAGTATAAAATATTTTAGAATCTCTGCGGGGAGATAAAGCTAGGAGAAGCCAGAATAACTCGAACAAATCCCCTGACTAAAACTGAATACAACATGGATTAAAAGCTAAATAATACATGTAGAAATATTTAGGTCAGAACATACGGTACGGGTATTGAAACTTTCAAGGATAATTTTATAATTATGATGGCCTATAATAAATATGAATTAAAAGACAGATTCTTTATGGGAGAAATTCACTGTCTTTATGTAAAATATATAGGGGATTTATATGGTAAAACCAGTTGGAACTGAAACAAAAGAAACAGGAACCGGTAAAAAAGGTTTTGACATCCAGGAAAAAGTTAGAAAAATTGGAAATGATGTGGATAACCTTGCGAAAAAGACAGGGGACGAAGCCTCAAAACTTGCAAAGAGCATAAATGGGGAAATAAAGTCGCTATCCGGGGAAATAAAGTCCATTGATGTAAAGGATGAAGTAAAGAGCATCACTGGCAGAGTCGAAAAACTTGTTGACGCAACTGGAGACAATGCAAAAAAGCTTGCTTCGGAAATCAAGGCAGACATCAAAAAACTGATGGATAAAATCTAAGGTTTATTTAAATAAAAATATAAAAGCAAATAAATAACGGATTGGAGGACGAAGTCCTCTCTATTTATCTTATTTTTATTTTCTTTTCTGACTTTATTTCGGAAACGCGGTCAAACTTATAGATAGCTCCCAGCAAGAGGCTCAGTTGAGAGACACTTTTTTAATAAGACGGGGCTGTCAAGGTTTAAGGTCATGCAGGAATCAAGGCTTTCTACTTAATCCACGGCTATCTGCCTGCTATTTTTCAACTGTCTCCTTAAGTTTTCTCATTAATATAAAAAATGCATGTTCATAATAGTTAATTTTATAATAGAGTCCTGCTTAATGTATAAAATATCTTAAAGGGAGAAAGTATGCAGGCGTATGCAGGTTTTTTCAGAAGGTTAATGGCCTCGATAATCGATATTTACGTAATCATTCTTCTGCTGACATTTTTCCAGTTTATATCAGGGGCAAGAGGCGGCTTTTTTTATATTTTTGTAATTCTGTTTTTCTGGAACTATTTCGCCTATCAGGATAGTTCAGTCAGCCAGGGGACAGTTGGTAAACAGGCAATGAATATCGCTATAACTGATCTTAATGGGAACAGAATTTCTTTTGCCTGTTCAACGAAGCGTTTTTTGGTGAAGATTCTGGCGTCCTTACCTTTTTTCGCGGGGTTTTTACCAATTCTTTTCAATGGGAAAAAGCAGGGAATTCATGATCTAATTACTGGAACTCTGGTTATTGTCAGGGAAGAATGAACCAGACCCAGACTTCTTTTATATTTTTCATCCTTTTTTATTCTTTAAACTGATTTTTTCCCTCTTTTACCTGGTTTTTTCCTTTATCTTATCTTTGTGAATCGATAATTTCTTTTACTGTATCAGTTAATTATATTATTTAGAATGAGTAAATATTTCTTTTGTTTTTCATATAATAATATAAAACTATTTGCCGCCAGAGCAGGGCAGGAAAGGTTTTCATGTCTATTTACGTTGATCAGCGCAGGTTTATAAAAAAAAGTTCAATTAAGATCAACTCAGTTTCAGATGACTATGGCCAAATAAATCCAGTCCATAGTGATTCAGTTCAAAATAATTCCTTACAGGATTATCCTGCTAATTCCTTTCAGTATTATCCTGCCCAGAGCAGTCAGATGCAGGACAATTCCTTAAGTCTTTCCAGATCTTTTCCAGCTGATTCTTCTGCCTCAGCCTCTTTGGCACAGGACTCGGCTTTGAAAGTTTTTCTGGACATGGATGGAGTACTTACAGATTTTACAGGTGCATGCGAGAAATTAAATGAACATATGATGGCCTGGTACACTGCAGATAGAGAGCGCTTCTGGAAACATATTACTTCTGCAGGAGTCGGTTTCTGGTCAGATATGTCCTGGATGGCTGGTGGAAGAAAACTTCATGGCTTCCTTAAGAGTTCCGGTTTACATCCTACAATTCTTTCTGCGCTCCCGAGTCCGGATAGAAAAATGGCTATGTTCTACGCCAGAAAAGGAAAAATGGAGTGGTTGAAAAAAGAACTCGGGACTCCATATGCAAATAATGCAATTCTCTGTTTCCGCCCGGAAAAAGCCCTTCAGTCCGGGACCTCCAGAATCCTGATCGATGATAATTCAAATAACATTTGCGAATGGGAAGAAGCAGGAGGAACAGCTATCCTGCATAAGAATGCAGACCGAACAATAAGGTGTCTTGCCAGGATAGTTAAAGAAAAACAGGGGTGAGATATCAGAAAATATAATTTACGGGACGTTGTTAAACGATATCTGGAATGATCAGGCGTTTACGGAACTCGCCCAAAAGCTAATAATCATTAGCCTGATCATTTGAATTAAATAGCTAACTTTCGTTTTCATTATTGTTTTTGCTCCTGCTGATCTTCTGACACCTTGATCACACAAAGTTCTTTTCAGCTGGCAGGAGCACTTAACGCTCATTTTATATTAAGATGCGTAAAACCCCAGAGTCTTTAGCTCAGGAGATACATGCGTCAACTTCAATCTTGATTCTATATCTCATTCCTTTCTGAATATGTATTCTGGCTGTAATTAATATCCTGAAAGGAAGAATTTCTTGAAAAAAAGATTTCTATCCATTTTCCAGGAAATCAAGCTCTTTTCCCTGAATATAAGTATTAATAAGTCCTGCTTCCGCCTTAAAAAGAAGAGAAAATTGGAGACATCTATTTGTGGAATATTCTGGTTGACGGAAGCACTATAAATAAATACACATTTTTTAATACTTATGATAATTCATCCGGGTAATGGTTATATGTTGCAGTTTCTTATGTTTTTTCAGGTTTCCCGGATTTTCCAGGTCTTGGCGTTAGTAACTGCAAGATTCAGTATTCGGTGACGGATTCCAGAGAATTTTCTGCAAGAGTTATGACCTTCTGCTTCAGAATATCAAGATTTTCAAAAAAAACTGCATATTCTCCAGAAAAGAGGTCCTGCTGAAGCTTTCTTCCTAATTCATCATCCTTCCCTGGTTTCAAACGGAGGACCAGAGAGCCCGAAGCATAGTTCACTGAAGTTGCGAGTTCATCACAATCCCCATCTGTAATCCCAAGAACTGGAATTCCAAACCTGGATAAGATACTTCCTGCAATCTCTGTTGTATCATCTCCAACAGTGATGGCAAAGCCTGCTCCTTTGAGCATATCAAGTGCACGCTCAGCGCAATGATCTATAAGAATAACTTTAGTTCCGCTCTCTGAGACTTTCTCATGTAAAAAACTCTTTTTCAAAAAGGTACATTTTGTTATCCCTTTATTTTTATCATCTCTAAGGCTTTCGAAAACTCCAGTATTCTTTCTAGAAGCTGTTGTTTTTACCCATGCTGTGGATAAGTCTACAGGCATTCTCTCTCCATGCTTATGAAGGATCTCAATGCCCTGCTCTTTTATGATCCCTCCCCTGATAGAGGTCAGAAAACCGTCTTCTGATATGAGAGTAACTTCAGTAGAAGTAGCTTTTCCAACCACAATACCTTCAACCATTATGTTTGCCCCTGGAAAGGTTGAGATTCTTCTCAAAACCTGCTTTCCCTGCTTGCTAACTTCTATGGAGTTAACAGGTACTGGTGGTGGGGAAATTTTCATGTTGAGAATACCTGAGAGCTTTTTTATATGGAGGTCTGCAGCCCTGTTCCACGGAATAAGTTCACCATCAAAGCATCCTGGCCTTTCAATCTGGATAAGTGGCTTTTCTTCAGGATTTTTTATATGTGAAAACACGATTCTTCCGAAAGTGCGGCCTGTTTGGAGCTCACGTCCGTGGTTCAGAAGGCATACCAGGTCGTTTGACCTGAAAAGAGACTCAATACATGCACTGGGTTTAAGGACCTGATCGATATCTATCAAATTTTCAAGGCCTGAGTCAATTGCCGCAACTTTTCCCAGAGTGCCGCAAAGACAGGCATTTATGCAATTTTCCCTGGAGAGGAGCGTAAGAATGTTCTTTATTGTCTGGGGAGAATCCATAAGCTGAAGGTTATGAATGACGATTCCAATCTGCATACGTACAAAACATAGATAGTCAAACTAATTATATTCATCGAATTAATTTTGTATTAATTATTAAACTATTTTTTCCGAAATATATCAGACGTCCATTTTTGTACCATTCAAACTCCTGGAAGAGATCACAGGATTTTGCCAGTAAATAGACCTGGAGTCATTTGATAATTTGATATTATATTGTCTGAAAATGGCACATCTGTGTCAGGCGCAGAATTAACTTCAATGAAAATTCATCGCTAATAATCAAAAAAGTTATACCTTCAGAATTCATGTTAATTAATTTAAATATCGTATCATGAAATAATGTAATTTCAAACACTATTAATTCACATCTTTTGCACTCATGGAAATTAATATTCATGGATCTGGCATCTGCTTCAATTGCAGGCACCGAAAATGACTGATGAATGGTTTGATTGAAGAGTTCTCAACGGCAATACGATAGTTGCGCCTTAAAAAATTCAGGCAACCCTGCTGATTCTCCTGAAAATCGCTGTCGGAGTGGCAGCGGTAGTAGCCGCAGTCTCTTCAGGAGAAGGGATCATCAATTCAATAGAAGAATTTCTTATTCAAACCATTCATGAAAACAAATACCGAAGTGATCCTCTAACGCTTAACCTATGACGCATGAACACCATTATTGATATCAGGGAAGATTCAACTGGTTAATAAAAAGTACCAAAACACTCTGGACTGGAGAATATAATGTTGTGGGCCTAATAATATGAGTGTAAAATATGAGAAGTTCTCTGAAGAATTTCCTGAAGAGGAATCTTCTGAGGGGGAATCCCTTGAAGAAGGCAAGGAGTTCTCAGAACTCATAAAGTATACAATCCCCGGATATATTTTAGGGCTCCTTGCAGGGATTTTTCTGGATCTCCAGGGATACCAGCGGAGCCCCGTGGGGCAGTGGCTTGTCAGGACCCTTGCCGGAGAAGGGGAAAGCATTTTTGAAGGGATTTTTTCAATCCGCCAGCGCCTCCGAAAGGCTGAAGGGAGCATGGCAGAAGCTTACGGCTGGGGAAAGCTTTTCGGGATCACCGTTCCCTGGATTATTGATCTTGGGAGCCGACTCGCCGGGGTCGATGTTTATGGAGTTGAAGGCTTTTACATTCCATATTTCTATTCCCTCAGTGACCAGATAGGAGCCAATATTTCAGGCTTGCTCTTCCTCAAACGTACCGAAGGGTCGTGGAGAGCCGGCTTTTCCAGATACATCCGCCATCCTGTCATGCTTGCAAGCCTTTTTGTAATCATACTGGTCCCTCTTGGATTGCTTGGAGTGAGAATTATGGGTTTCAGCCCTACAACGCAGACCTTCACAGCCCTTGAGGCTATTGCTGCAAATCTTTGCTGGATCCCGCCGCTTATAGGATGGTTGAGTGAGAAGCACCACTGAAATAAGTACTGTTGAATTCCGAGAAAAAACAGCAGTAGCGGTCGAAATCTATATATCTAATTAATAGCACATATGTAGTATATCCACTTCATATGGAGTTATGAACTATCTAACTGGCATACGTAAACAGAAAGTGAACAGGAAGCTAAAATTGAAGGTGAAAAAAATGAGGAAAAGTATAACAGCAATTCTCCTGGCTATACTGCTGATAGGCACTTTCGGCGCAGCAGTTGCAAGCGCAATTGCTTCGGATGATGCAAAAGCAAACTACGGCTCCGGGTACATGCATAGATGGACTGCAAGATATACAGACTCAGGATATTGTGCAGGCAATTTCTCTTATTGCCCTTACTACAACGCAGACGAAACTGTAGAACTTGAAGTTGAAACCATAGATAAGGCTTTTGAAATCGCCAGGGCAGAAATTGATGACGGCGTCTCCAAAGACGACATCTATCAGATGGGCCGCTGGTGGATTGTCTACTATGAGGATAAAGACGGAGTCAACACGCAGGCAAGAATCGATGCGGTAACAGGTGATGTATTTACAGAATACGGCGTTCCCGCAGGAGATCAGGCATGTGGCAGATATGGCCGCGGATCCGGATACGGCCGTGGGCAGGGATGCTGCATGGGGTATGGAAACTAAACTCCTGCCATAAATCATTCTTTTTTTATTTGTTTAACTTCGGGTTAATTCTTCAGGTTTTTATTTTTAGATTAAACTCCCTCTACCGGGTATTTTTTATATTTATGGTTGAAATCAATAAGTGAAGAAAAAACGATAAAATAAGGAAAAACGGATAAGAAAGCGGATAAATCAAAAAATCAGGTATTTTCGAGGTGAACAACTTGAACGGTATGGGGTACGGCATGTATGGCTCTTTCTGGGGCTTTTTCCTGAACCTTCTCATTATCCTTCTAATTGTAGGCGCAGTTATGGTAATGCTTAATAAGTCCGGCTACATGGCTTCAAGAGATAACGAAAGGCTTGTTAAGATTGAAAAAGACATTGAAGATATCAAAAAAACAGTTGAAGATATAAAATCCAAACTGGAAGAAATCTGAAGCTTAATATGCTTGAAACCGATTACAAGAGTGAAAGTATTTCCAGATCAAGAAATTGTATAATCTTTGAGGGTGCACCAGGTGGAAAAATCACTTCAGCAAATAGTTGAAATTGGCGAAGCCCTCTCCCACCCAGTAAGGCTGAAACTACTCTACCTGCTGGCTGAGAGAGAGAGGTATGTATATGAACTCGCCAAGGACCTGGACCTCTCAAGGCAGGTCGTAAACCTGCATTTGAAGCGCCTGGAAAAAGCCGGATTTGTTGAAAGTGACCTGAGGCTTGAAGATGACGATATGCGGGCAAAGAAGTTTTATCGGTTAAAAGAGTTTGAAGTTTCCCTGGGGATGGAAGACCTAAAAAAGATTTTTGGATAATTAAGATTCCCAAATATCTTCATTCCCCAAAAACTATAGTCTCATTCCCTAATATCTTCATTCTCCAATATCTTCATTCCAGATTTCCGGAGCCCTGTCGATGAATTCTTTCATCATTTCTCTGCATTCAGGAAGGTCCAGGTCTATGACCTCTATCCCATGGGCTTCCATGAACTCCCTGGCACCTCCAAAATTCCGGGACTCTCCTACCACGATTTTTTTAATTCCAAACTGCACGGCAGCCCCTGCGCAGAGATAACAGGGCATAAGAGTGGAATACAAAACAGTGTCGTGATACCTTATGATTCTGCCTGCATTTCTCATGCAGGCTATTTCGGCATGAGCAAGGGGATCGTTATCCTGAACACGCCTGTTGTGCCCTCTGCCTATGATCTCTCCGTTTCTTACAAGGACGGAACCTATTGGAATTCCACCTTCAAGCAAACCTGTTCTTGCTTCTTCTATTGCAGCTTCCATGTAAACGTCCATTTCCACTCCTCTTTTCCTCTAATTTATTTTTATAAATTATTGGGTAAAAATAACCTGGAGGATTTCAACAAAGCCTATTTTTCTATATTTTATATTTTCAGGATTTTTTATAGACTTATATTGTTTTCATTTTTCTTGTAATTGATTTTAACGTATCTCTTTCCATTCTTTTTGAGAAAGACCGCTCTCCTTCGTCGAGCGTACGAGAACGGTTTGGTATGCCAAATTAGATTGTCAGGAGCGAAGATATTTGTAATCTCTCCTCTTCAGTCCTTTTGAGCTCAGATCACCGTTAAGACTTATTACTTAGTCCTCTTGAACGAGCGAAGCAAGTGAAAAGGACTGCGTACTGTTGCGATTACATCGCAACTACAAGAAAAATCATGGATTTTTCTGTCCCGAGTCGCAATTCGGGTATTTATCCTGTTTCAGCTTTCCCATGTCTTCCTGAGAGTCCTATACCTCGTCAACTGACACGCCAGCTGTTAGCACCCCTGTTTTTAAGCATTCAGAAGAATATCTCCTTCATCCCTGCTTTAGCTTTCGGTTTTACTCTCGTCTTCCAGGCTCATAAGAAGAGAACTTGCAAGAATAAGGCCGCAGCCAAGTAGAGTGCTTATGGAAACCGGGTCGTTTAAGATCAGGTAGGCAAAAAAGATAGTACTTACAGGCTCAAGCAGGGAGATTATGCTTGCATTCTGGGCTTTTACATGCTCAAGCCCTGTGAAATAGAGAATGGAGCCTATGGAAGTTATCATTACCCCTAGAAAGATCAGGACAGGCAGGTTTTCTATCAGGGCAGTGGGAGATATCTGCATCATGAAGGGAAGGAGAATTATCAGGGTCACGCCTGTGGAGAGGAAAAGCTGTTCAAGACCTGAGTACTCATCCCTGAGATAACGTGAGGTCATAATTATGCAGGCATAGAAAAAGCCTGAAAAAAGGCCCATCAGCACCCCAAATAAGTATCCAGAACCTGTTTCTGCCGTGCCGGCAATAAGATTTTCTGGACCCACAACCACCACTACCCCTGCAAGGGAGAAGGCAAGGGCAGCAAGGTTTTTTGTGCTGATTTTTTCTCTAAGGATGACAGGAGCAATCAGCAGGACATAAAGAGGTGCCGTATAGAGCAGAAGCACTGACATCGAGACATTTGTAAAACTTACAGCTGTGTAATAAGAGAGCATGACCCCGGCATGCCAGGCTCCAAGCAGGAGCAGGGCTTTTCTTTTTCTTCGAAGCCTTATTTTGGAGAGTTTTCCTCTGGCTCCCATATATATGGCAAGAGCAAGAAAACCAAGAAGAAGCTGGCAAAAAACAACGGGTCCTGCAGCCATATTTTTTATGTACAGGAAAAAGATGCCTGCAAACCCGTAAATGACGGACGCAGCAATAACCTGAGCATTTGCTTTTATGTACCTGGACTCCATGGCCTCTGCAAATAAGGGTTTCTGTTAAATAATACTTTCCAGAGTTTGGAAAAAGTATAGACGAAAATTAGGATGGAAGGACGCTTTAAATGATCGGAATCCTTCATAATTCTCTTCTTTTTTTCGATTTCAATGTTTCTCACCAAAGCCAGAATTCTCATAACCACTCTCTTTTATGCTTTTCTGTGAAAAAACCCAATTTTTACGTGACTCTTTTCTATTCAACATCTCTCCTGGAAATTATTGAACCAAAAGAAATATAAAGAGCAATATACTAAAAAATATTTAAAAGTATGTAAGCCATTCTCTGTATTAATTTTCTGTATATAAATTCTTTGAATCCAGTAATTGTATCCTTTGAATATATATTAATTAAAGGGGTAAAAATGAAAAAAAGAATAAATTTTTTATTAATCTTAATTTTTATTTTTATAATATCTGTTTCAGCTACTGCATCAGCAAGGGAAATTACAGTAGATGATGATTCGGGAGCTGATTTTGTATCAATTCAGGATGCTGTGAATAATTCTGTACCAGGGGACACAATAATCGTGAGGCCTGGAACTTATACTGAAAACGTTCTTGTTAATACAACAGGGCTAACTATCAGGTCAGAATCAAATAACGGCGATGTGCAAGTAAAACCCCTGAATGAAAGCGTAAGTACCTTTCTGATAGAAGCTAATAGTACAACGATCAGCGGTTTAAACATAACAGGAGCCAGTGAGGATTTTGGAAAACGTGCAATCGTCATTTATAGCGATATGAATAAGCTGACAGGCAATACCATTGAAAAAGGTTCTATTGAGCTGGGATCCGAGAGATCAGGCAATATAATAGCTGAAAATAAAATTTTTGACGGCGAAGAAGGTATACATATTTCCTGCTGTGGAATTAATAATACAGTATCAGGTAATACGATCTCAAATTGTTCCACTGGTATCTATGAATTTGATCAGGGAGCAGATATTCGTAATAACAGGATTACTGACTGCCATAACGGAATTGCGCTTACTATTGGAAGTTCAGGAGAAATTGACAATAATACAATATTAAACTGTGATGTAGGGATTCGTTTAGGAGAAGGTTCTTACCCTACCATAATCAACAATAAAATAATGTACTGTGTAGATTGTGGGATTTTTGGTGAGTATAACGAGGGCGGTAAACGGATCTACAACAATTATTTTAACAACACTCTAAACGTAAGGTTTGGAACTGGTGAAGGTGGAAATACCTGGAACAATTCTCTTACTATGGGTACTAACATTGTTGGTGGCCCTTACATTGGAGGAAACTTCTGGGCAAAGCCAGATGGGACTGGATTTTCACAGACCTGCGCGGACGTGGACGGAAATGGTATTGGAGACCTACCCTATAATGTCTATGAACATGAATTTGACTATTTACCTCTTGCATCTCGATCCAATTTAGTTACTCCAACTGCTAACTTTACAGCCAGTGTCACCAATGGTATTGCACCTCTCTCAGTTCAGTTTACCGACAATTCAGAAAACGCAACAGAGTGGCACTGGGACTTTGGGGATGGAAATACTTCGACAGAGCAGAGTCCAACGCATATTTACCCAGAACCCGGAAACTATATTGTTAACCTGACAGTAAGTAACTCAAACGGTTCAGACTCGAAGTTAGCTACAATAACTGTTTCTGAAAAAACTGTATCAGTACTTCCTGTTGCAAACTTCAGCAGCAATTTGACCAGTGGGAATGCTCCTCTGACTGTCCAGTTTACTGACCTTTCTCAAAATGCAACTGCATGGAACTGGAACTTTGGAGACGGAGCTAATTCAACCCTTCAAAATCCAATTCATACCTATTCTGCAGCAGGAAATTATGTTGTTAATCTGATTTCAAGCAATGCAAACGGAACTTCCTCAAAAACTGCTACAATAACCGTGCTGGAAAGCGGTTCTGGAGACAATGGCTCAGGTGGAGGAAGCAGCCACAGTAGCGGAGGAAGTAGCCACAGTAGTGGAGGAAGTGGTGGTGGCGGAGGTTCTCCCGAACCTGCAAGAAACGTTAAGGTTAAAGAAATCTCCCAGACCTTTATTACAAATGGAAAAACTGTGAAATTTGACTTCACCAGGAATGCTACTTCTGTCCTATATTTGAGCTTTGGCTCAAAAAAGACCGCTGGCAAGACAACAACTACTGTTGAAATGCTTAGAAACAAATCCATTCTTACTCCTGATTCACCAGAAGGCGAGGTCTACAACTACCTTAATATCTGGGTAGGAAACGGTGGGTATGGAAGTAATGAAAACAATCTTGAAAACGCGGTTATTTGCTTCAAGGTGGAAAAATCCTGGGCACAGGATAAAAATCTCGATAAGTCGTCAATAACCCTGAAAAGGTATAATAACAAAAAATGGAATGAACTTCCAACCTCCTGCATCAAAGAAGACGACAAATACCTGTATTTCACAGCAAAAACCCCTGGATTCTCTCCATTTGCAATAACAGGTAAGACAAAAGCAATCGGGACTGAAATACAGTCAGTTGCGGATGATAAACAAAATAATGCTGAAAAAACAACAGTAAACATCGACCAGACACCTGAAAAAACTCAAAGCTCAAACACTTCTGAGAATGAAGGCTTTAATACATCGGATTTAAAGCGAGCTTCTGTTCTCGTTTGTCTGCTCTGTCTGATGATCGTGTTCCTGTTCAAAATGAAATAAAAAAGTGAATAATGCAAGTAATGCAGGGTCTTTGATCAAACATGGGAGATAGACAGATTTACCTTATTAGCCAGATTTAAAATCTGCCTTTTGCCCATTTTTGATTATTCTTCCCATCACCTTTTTTCTAACTTGCAGATTCTTTATGATAAAGAAGAGTCAGTCTTCAAAACCTTATTTTTTACCCCAAGTATCCTCACAATTACCAGGCTGATCTCAAAAAAGATTACCATGGGAACAGAAACCATGAGCAGGCTGAAAACATCAGTTCCGGGTGTAACAGCAGCTGCGACAAACATGACAAGTATGTAGATATGCTTGCGGTAGGTCACAAGAGTGCTATATTTTACAAACCCGTTTCGTGTCAGGAAAGTGAGCACTATCGGGAGTTCAAAGACCAGACCGAAGATAGCTGTCGTTGTTGCTATAAATGAAATGAACTTGAAGATAGAATAAGTTGCAGTCACTCCTGAACTTTCTGCATCCATGTAAAGGAATTTAAGAAAGAGAGGCAGCATAAGAAAGTAGGAATATGCGGCACCAAGGACAAACATTATTACTATCGCTATGCTCAGGAAAAATAACTGGCCTTTTCCAATAGAGACAGGAATTTTTATTGAATACTTTCTTGAAATAGCCCGATAAGTATAGAATGCAATAATAGGCAGGGTAAAGAGCAATCCTATTATGATAGAGAGCTTAAGCTCCAGCATCATTACTTCCAGGGGAGATACATAAACCAGCTTTGCACCTTCCGGCAGGAGGTCGGTTTTCATTCTCTCGATCAGGGGACCGGTAAACTGAAAGGACACAGTTATGCCTGTGAGAAGAACTGCAATTATCACAAGCAATTTAGTTCTCAGGGTCACCAGGATTGCACTTAAATTTTCAATAGCTTCAGACATATAGAGTACCTATCCGGAAAAGCAAAAGGAAATTCGAATCTTACTTCATAGAACCTTTATCCATTTAAGGGATTTATATCATCAACTTTCCTTTTCCTATTTTGTTTTTTCCTTTCGGTTATATCCAGTTTCTTTAATGGGATCTTTTCTATTTTTTCTGAAATTGCCAGTTATTCAGGAAGTAACTCAATTAGTGTAAATCATATTAGTGTAAATCATAATTCTACTTACATTTCCTAACCAATTATACTGGAGTTATTATTATCTCAATCATTATATAATAAATAAATTATTATCTTGACCGAAACCATACTATAAGGATTTAAATACTATAAATATTCAGGTATGTAACTACCAGATTCATACATATATATCCTTTATATTGTACTGTAAGAGAGAATACAGGATAGATTGTAAGACATCTGCAAAGTATTGGAATATCTGCAAAGTATTGGAATATCTGCAAAGGTGCTTCCGAGTTAAGAGCGAATAATATATTCCGATATAAATATATTTAGGTACGTGCAAGTAAGAGCGGAAAAATAATGGACTCACAGCAAACAGGTAATGCTGACCTTCCCACAAATGCATCAGGGAATTCATATGCATCCGGTGTACCTGGGGATATTGAAGAACCCGTTATGGCCCACCTGTTCGAGCTCAGGAACCGGTTAGCTATCGTTTTAGTCTGGCTCTTTATAGGAATATTTGTTTCGTTTCCATTTTCGGCTAAGGGAATGCTGCTTATCTGGAGAGAGTTCATAGGCCCCGGCCTTATAATGTCATCATATACTCCTCTTGAGTGGACCTTTGCCCGCCTCAAACTCTGCCTGGTATTTGCCCTTGCGATTTCAATTCCATTGTTCTTTTACCAGGTTTACAGGTTTGCAGCCAAAGGGCTTTATCCGCATGAAAGGAGCTTTTTCCTCAAGGTTATCCCTGCATCTTTCCTGCTTTTCATCCTGGGAACTTCAATAGGATACTTCCTTGTCCTGCCTGCGATGTTCAAATATATTCTCTTCTATTCGGGAGATATGGCTACAGCACAGCTTTCAGTCCAGAATACGCTCTCAGCCGTGACCACAATTCTGGCAGGTTTCGGAGTTGTATTCCAGCTCCCCCTTCTCGTTGTCTTTGCAGTGAAAATGGGACTTGTACAGTACCAGACCCTCAAAAAACAAAGAATTCTTATCTACAGCGCAATTATGGCTTTATCACTTTTCCTTTCCCCGGATCCTACTTTCATTGCCCAGATTGTTGTGGCGCTTTTGCTGGCAGTCCTCTTTGAGTTCAGCTTGCTGCTTATCCGGCTGTTTTAAGAATAGATCCGGTGATTTGATGAGGGTTTTTGTCTGGAATAAGTATCATCAAAAGAACCTTTTTTTTTAAAGAATTTCCTGATAAAGCCTGACCACAAACTGTTTTAAAAGAATTTTTATATTTGGTTGTTAATAGTAACCAGCAATGATAGGTTCTACTGAACTGCTCGCAATCTTAATCGCTGCACTCTTCCTTTTTGGGCCCCAGAAGCTTCCGGAGCTTGCACGGTCTCTTGGAGGCGCGGTAGGGGAGTTTAAAAAGGCCCAGCGTGCCGCTGAGCTGGAACTTACGGAGTTTGATGCCTACACCAGAAAGGCTGGAAATAAAGCAAGGGAAAAAGAGGAAGATACGGAGAAACCCGTAGCTGGTCCCACAGAAGATGGGAAAGAAATAAAAGATAGTGAAAACAACAGTAAGGAAGCAAAACCCAATCCTCTTAATGCACTGGAATGCAGTTCCTCTCTTCCGGATAAGGGAAAAACTCCTGAGAATCAAAACATCGAAATGAAATAAAGAAAATAGCATGAAATAAAGGAAATAACAGAGGAAATAACTTCGGATGAAGTAAAAAGTAAAATAAAAAAAGTTAAATAATATAAAACATTTCAGATAATAATATAAAATAAAAACTTTATATACCATGAAAAGACTTAGCCTAACTTAAAGATATTCAGGTCTTTCACTTAAATATTCAGACAATTTTATATCGCTTATATAATTATTACCACTTAAGTTTTACATTATTAGGAAAACGAAAAGCTTGAGGTCCAGCCATGATAGGCACACAAGAACTTGCAATTATTTTTGGAATAGCTGTACTACTTTTTGGGGCAAGCAAACTTCCGGAACTGGCCCGATCTATGGGAAGTTCAGTTGGAGAATTCAAAAAAGCCCAGAAAGAATCCGAAAAGAATCTTAAAGAATTTGAGAAAACATTAAATGAGCCCGCAGCCCCTGCCAGGACGAAGGTGCAGGAAACAGCTGAAAAACTCGGAATTAGCATAAAAGGCAAGACTGACGACCAGCTTCTTGAAGAAATCCAGAAGAATGCCGAGAAGCCAAAAGAAGTTTCAGAGCCCTGAAAAAGTCTGAAGGATAAGCTTTTCTTTTCACCTTATTTTTTGTTTTCTATATTTTTCTGAAGTTTTCGTTTTTATATTTTTCCCATTTTTATATTTATTTTTAACCGAAATCTTTTTTGAGGACTCGTTTTCTATAATCGTATTCAATAAAATAGAAAATCCAGGTTAGAGTTGAGTTAGAAAAGGAGGTCTTTTCTGGTAGAAATGATCAGTGAAGTCGATAAAGACGATAATTTTCTTGGCCTGCGCGC
>CAYSWX010000031.1:0-38994 GCA_964434965.1 uncultured Methanosarcinales archaeon | reverse complement strand
AGGACCATTTGACAGCCCAGAGCCCTTTACTGGTAGCAATTATAGAGGGATCTACTTTCCCGTGCGTATGGCTGTGCCCGTGGGAATTCTCATGGGGATGAGCATGCGAGTGAGTATGGGAGAATTTATGAGAAAGAGAATGGAGGGAAAGATTAAAACCGAAAAGTCTGTGTTTGTGATTTTGTTCATGGGCTTCCTTAGAAACATTCTTATTATCATGCAGGTGATTACCGGAATTCTGTCTGGGCATCTATTTCCCCTCATATTGATTCAGTTATCAATATTAAACTTGACAATCACTTTATATATAGGTATTTATCTTTGAAAAATAATTTATTATGCATCCAATCACACATTTTTTTGGAAAAATAGCATAAAAATGCGCTCTTTTATGTATGTCATTAATTTCCAGGTCATTGTAAGATGACAAAAAATTGAGTATTTATTACTCAAATCGATGACATAACTGACACATCAAACAGACACTTGATACGGATGCTGATTATTTGGAGAATAACAGTTTTAGAGAGTTAGAGTTTTTTTATGGTTGTACTCAAGGTTTGATTTTTAAATAACATTAATATTCTTAATTTTACAGATTGGCACATATGGGCGAGAAAATGTTAATTTTTCAAAAAATATATTTAAAAAGAAAAGACAGGAAATTATGGATTTGCATCATGGTATGAGCAAATAAGAAAAAGGAAATTTGAAAACCAAAAGTAAAAGCATATGAGAAGGATAAGACAAAGTTACTTTAAGGTGAATCCTGTTCAGAAAATAAGGAAAATTTAGTCTCTTAAGACTCAAAAAATGAGTGTATATAAAGTATTATTCATTCTCTGCCCTGACACGGCTTGTAAATCCTGAGCAGTACAGATAAAAACAGATGAGCTGAGCTTGTTATCTTTAGAACTAAGACCTATTACCCAAATCAGTATCCTTACGTAGTTTTTGGGTTTTAATAAAAATGGATAGAAATCAATCCCCTATCCTCAAAGCGAACAGATATGTACGCAGCTGGCGCTTATCCCGGGAACTGTGCAACCCCGGGAAGTATCCAGTGGGATAAAAAAGGAGCTCTCCAAAAACAGAGAGGTGAAAAAGGGAGGAATAAGATGATTCAAACTAAAGTAGTAGCTAAAAAGCCGGAAGTTGTGTGGGATCTCAAGATAAGTGGAGATGGAAAGTTTTACCAAGAAAATTACATGCTCTTATTTCCCAGGTATGCCAGTGCCATAAATGAAGAGTGAAAGCCATCGCCCTTAAAAAGAACTCAAAAAACAACCCAGTTTTCAATATCCAACCAAAAATATAGCTAGAGAGAGCCATCTCTCGGGCAAACATCCATATTCTTATTTTTAAAATCATTTAATAGTGAGAAAAAGGCTTATCGTGAAAAACTGAAGATTCAGATTTTTTAGAGTAGAGACCACACGTAATCTGGTTCGTTATAACCAATCCCTTTTCCAGTTCAGAGAAATTTAATCTTTTTTATAGAGAGTAATTTAACATTTTGGATTCAGATTGAGTTATCCATTCTCTATTTTCTTCCTATCCGCATAATAAAATAAACAGTTATATCAAATTTGAAGTATAAAATAGTACCATTGTAGGTTGAGAGGAAAACCAGTAAGAAGGACGTGAATGAAATGAGTAAGGAAACTACTAAGAATGGAAAAATGGAAAGCAGTACGGGAAAAGAGATACTTAATGAGCAGCAGCCTCACTGGGAGAAAGTATTTTCGAACACAGGCTCCAGGTTCGGGGACGAGCCAAGTTATCCTGCCCGGAAAGCTGCGGCTGTTTTTGAAAAAGAAGGAAAAAAGAAAATCCTGGAACTTGGAGGAGGTCAGGGCAGAGATACCTGCTATTTTGCCAGCAAGGGTTTTTCTGTCTATTCACTTGACTACACTGAAAGCGGATCAAAGTCAATAAAAGAAAAAGCCGAAAATATGGGCCTTTCAGCTTCAGTAACTGCTCTCAGACATGATGTAAGAAATCCTCTGCCGTTTGAAGATGACAGTTTTGATGCCTGCTATTCTCACATGCTCTACTGCATGGCTCTAACCACCAGCGAACTGGAATTCCTATGCAGTGAGGTAAAAAGAGTGCTCAAACCAGGCGGGGTAAATATCTATACAGCCCGGCATACAGGAGATGCCCATTACGGGACAGGAATTCACAGAGGAGAAGATATGTATGAAATAGCAGGAGGTTTTATAGTGCATTTTTTCAGCAGAGAAAAAGTAGAGCACCTTGCAAAAGGGTACAGGAGCTTCGAGTTTGAGGATTTTGAGGAAGGTGAGCTTCCAAGGAAATTGTACATGGTAACCATGAGGAAATGAGGGAAAAGAGATTCCCTCGTACCTATCAGTGTTCCCGCCATTGTATAAATATAAGGCTATGTTGATTGATGACAATTAATACAGCTTTGAGGGAAATACAGAAAGATTTTTGAAAGAATTCCAGACCTAAAAAAACTTGATGAATAGAGTTAGATTGTAAACATCTCAAGTGGTAAGGCACTGAATTAATAAATCCATGGTGTTTTGATATTAGAGAGAATAAATTGGCCTGGAATTCTTTTTATAATATGCAAAAAGTTCTTCTCCCCATTTTAGAGCTCCTGAATCAAAGCTTACAATATAGTTACGGTCAACTCTGCCATGTTTATCAAGCAGGGAAAGCGCAAAGATTTTATCGGTAACTATCAGCACCATTGGTTTTTTCTCCTCATCAGACACAAAAAAATGTGAGTTTTCACAGTCCAAAAAAAGCTGAATTTCCTTTTTATACTCCGGAAGGTCCAGTTTGAGAACGGAGATATCACTGAAACCAGGATCTGCTTTTGGGAGGCACTCGGCCTGGATACTTTTGAAAACTGAGGGAGTCAGGATAATTGTAACATCAATCTTTTTTTCAATAAATTCCAGACATGCCAGATGGTAAGCGGGATGGATAGCAGAAACAAATACCATAATACGGGAAGAATCCAGCATGCATTTTACGATATCTTCCTGGATTTTAAATATATGAGAGAGATCAGATTTCAGAACACTGCACTTTCCCAACTCTCCGATTCTCGTAAGAAGATGAAAAGGAATAGAACTCAAATCATGTTCGGACCAGAAATCTCTGTTTTCCTCATATATGTTCAGGGTATTTAGCAAAAACTGTACGTTTGTGGCTATTACTATCCCCATTTCAGACAAAGAATAAACTCCATCTGTCTGGATAACCAGACCCAGCTCAATCAGCTTTTTTATCTGTGGAATCATTGACTTCCATGGGAAATCAAATGCATTTTTGATCTCATCACTACTTTTAGGGCCTTCCTCTTTTAACAGCAGAAGAAGATTCTTTCGCTTTTCAGAAAGAAAAATTGCATCAAGCAACGAAGAACTGGTACCAGAAACTTGGCTCATGTGTTTGTCTCGCCTGGTATGTTATAACAAAAGTTGTAAGCTCACTGAGATTCTCAATGAGACTCAGTAAATCCCATTTATTTGAACCTCATAACAACATGAAGAAATTCCAAAGAATGTTGCCATATCCAAAGCCATTAGAATATTCCAACTGCAAAGTAAAAATCTTCATCGTTTTGGTTATATATGAATAGGAATTATATATACTCGATAGATAGAATAACTGTTCTACTATCATTTCGATTGGGTGAAATATAAGATGTGGTAGATACGCTGTGGTTTTCTTCAGAAGCTATCAAGAAGCGATATACTCCCTCCAAAGATACGCTGTTGATGAAAAATCAATGAATCTCTAGTACTGCGATTCCGAAGTATGTTCACAAAAATTGACGGTTGAATCAATCCCACGATCACGAATTTCCTGATAAATAGGGAATTTATTTTGGAATCGAAGCTCTAGAAGCTCTGAAGGAAAACCTACAGCTAATACAATTCTGATTTTGAAGAAGGTTTTCACCATAGAAAACGAGAATGAGTTCTAAATAAATTGATACTATCCCCTACGCCCTGAGCCTCCCTTTTGAATCGTTGCACTCCCCTGAAATATAAGGCAAAAATGGAAGAAACAAATTCAAAGAGCAGACAAAAATTCAGTTGCAGGCTTCGATCTCTCCTTATAATACATGAAAAGTTCTTCTCCCCATTTTAAAGCCTGAGGTTCGGAACTAATCAGAAACTGGGGTGTTAACCTTCCTTTTTTGTCCGGGAGAGATAATAAAAAGATCTTATCAGTAACAATCATTGACATTGGCTTTAAATCAACTTCATAGACCAGAAAATTAGAAGCTTTGATGCTCAGGATATGCTTTATTTTCTGCTTATATTCAAGTAGGGCTCTATTGAGAAACGAGTTATTTGTATTTATAAGTGGAAGTTCGGAATTGGATTCGGTCTGAAGAATATCAAGAACTGGTTTCGTAATAATTGCCATAGATTCAATGCCTTTTTCCATATATTCATAATAAAGAAAAGGAGAAGAAGGATGAAACACCGAAACAAAAGACATAATACGCTTTGAATCTACCAGGTTTTTCATAAGCTCTTCTGGAAGCTTGAAAACATTTGAAAGGTTCCTTTCCAGAATAGTAATATGCTCCAGCTCTCTAACCCTTGTCAGCAGATGGGAGGGAATAGAGCTCAGATCGTGTTCGACCCAGAAATCCAGATTCTCTTCGTATATAGAAAGCGTATTCAGGAAAAACTGCATATTAGTAACAATCGCTGCACCCATATCCGAAAGAGTATACATTCCCTCGTCTTCAAGAACCAGTCCCCAGTCTATTAATTTCTTCATTTGCGGGGTAATCGATTTCCAGGGAAAATCAAATACGTCCTTAATGTCCTCACTGCTTTTAGGGCCCTCTTCTTTCAGGAGCAAAAGGAGGTTCTTTCGCTTCTCAGAAAGAAAAATCGTATCCAGAAGCGAAAGTTTGGTTTCTACTCTGATATGTGCTTTTGATTTCATTTCACCTTAATAATACCTGAACAGATTATATAAATCCACTGAAAAAAACTTTTTCTCTGGAGAAGAACCCTAGTGTCGCGTCAATCCTCCAGAATTTAAGGATTATGAATAGCTGTGATCGGCTATATGCGACATTTTACCGCTGATGCGACACTAGAAGCTGTCTATTGTCTTTTGCTTTTCTCATAAATGGGGAAATTGAAGCCTCATGTGACCACATTTTTTAATATAGCTCAAAGTGGCCAGTCCTTTTTGCCTATTCCATGGACACTTGTCTGGCAAGAAAACCTGATCCTTTTCTGTACTGAGAAGAAATAGATCCACCGTTTTGGCTATAAGAAACATAGAACAAAATGTAAGATGGTATTACCAAAAAGGAATTGAATAAAAAGCTGTGAAAACTTGGAGGTTTTAAGACGAAAAATTACAATAAAACCGTAATTTTTGCCCTGCTGATAGTGACAATCCTTTTCATATCAACAAATACGGCAGCGGCAAAAGAGACGAAACTGGTTGTAAAAGGTGCTGATACCTCTGTGAATAAAGTAGTGATTTACAGTACATTTGCACCTGAGACAATCGAGATAACCGCCGGGGAAGAGGTAACTTGGTTCAATTTCAAGAAACCAAAAGCCCCAACAACAATTATAAGTAAGGACGGACTGTGGGAAGATACAACCCTGTACTATGGGAAAGCCTTTTCATATACTTTTAAAGAGCCTGGCACCTATGTCTTTACCCTCAAAGATAACCCGAAAATAAAGGGGACAGTAACTGTATATGCCTCAGAGCTGCAGAAAAAGAATTCGGGAACTCCCAGTAAAACACTCACTGCAGAAAATACCATTGCTACAACAGAAGCATCCTCAGCTTCGAATTCAGAGAAAATCGCTGAAAAAAACGTAAAGAATGAAGAAAAAATGTTAATCTACTCAACAACGTTTTCTCCTGAAACCATAAAAATAAAAAAAGGGGATAAGATTACCTGGGTTAACCTTAAAAGGCCAAAAGGACCCTCAGTTCTTGTAAGTGAAGACAGCCTGTGGGAAGATACAACCCTGTACTACGGAAAAGCCTTTTCGTATACTTTTGAAGAAGCAGGGACTTACAAATTCAGTCTGAAAGACATGCCGGAAGCAAAAGCCACAGTTATAGTAACGTAAAAGTAACTCATAGTAGTCCGGTATAGAAAGAAAAATAGTCTCGTAATACAGAAAAATAAGAAGCAGCCTCGTGACCGATGAAACGAAAAAACAGGCAGAAATTTGTGTCAAATAATGAAGTTCATAAAAAACAAAACAAAGAAAAATTGCTAAATTTTAAAGAAATTTGTCGCCGACCCAACAAAATCTTTAAACCAGACTTGATCTACCTGAAGATAAAATTAAAGGTTTGTGGGAGCAAGTTATCGAAATATGTGAGCATTCAAGTCTCTCCCTCCATATTCAAAAACATGACGTGGACGCTCAGATTTCAGAGGTGGATAATAACTTACTCCCACAATCGATTACATCACTGGAATGCCATCTAATTTTCACCTGAAAGAGGCAAAGAAGCCCTTCCATTTGCAACCTGTATGTTATTTCGACATGCCCTTTTCTAAGTGTCCTGGTTGCGAGCCAGCCCCTTTCCCGGCAGCTGTTCTCAAGTACTTTCCCGGTGAGGGATTCACTCATACCCCATGTTAAGGCATGGTACCGAAACCCGGTATTGAAACATATTCATCCGTCCTCCCAGGTCTTCTGTATAACATGCATTTCCGTCTCTTTAATATAATACGGAAAATCCACACCTAACTGAATCTCTTATTATCCTTTTGTCAGGATAGCAGCTAATGCATTGTCCAGACAGCAGGCGAATGGGAGCAAAGGAGGACTCAAAAAAGGAGAACTCTCTGCGTAATGAGATCTTCCTGAAAATTAGAGAATTTCTAATCAGAACATAGGAAAATACAATGATAATAGAGATTATATAAAAAGAGCCTAAATATAGAATGGGAAC
The DNA here is from genome assembly GCA_964434965.1 of uncultured Methanosarcinales archaeon. Taxonomy (GTDB): domain Archaea; phylum Halobacteriota; class Methanosarcinia; order Methanosarcinales; family Methanosarcinaceae; genus Methanosarcina. The sequence continues at coordinate 32,040 of CAYSWX010000031.1, read as the reverse complement.
TGGATCGAGAAGCGAAATATACTTTTCACGAATCTCGAGCCTGGGGTATATGGAAAGTAGTTCAGGGGTTTTAAAACTTAAGATGCTGCTTTATCAGTCTGAAAAACTTCATGGGAACTGTCAGTTAGACGACATCATTCATTGATGAAAAAACCCAGAATCTGAGTAGCTAAATTGTGAAAAAAGCAGGTTTACGAAAAATTCTGCTGATCCCCTTTGTGAAGGTGTACTGTTGAACCTTGGAACATTGAGGAAAAACACTGCGATCCTCTTACTGATCATAGCACTATTTCTGGTCCTCACTCACTGGACAGAGATTGTACCTTTGCTGGAAGAAAGCTAGAAAATCCTCAGCGAGGCCCGGATTATTTACTTTATTCTGGCTTTCTCAGCTTATCTGTTGAGCGTGTACTTCTTTGCGGTCCGCTGGAAGCAGGTGCTCTCTCCTATTGGCTATAATCTTAGAGCAAAAAGTCTTTTTCCAATTCTTTTCGGGACAATACTCATGAATAATCTCACTCCAGCAAGCAGGACCGGAGGTGAAGGCATGCGGATAGTCTGGGTTAACAAACAATTTGGAGTTAGTTACACTGACGCTTTCATAACAATCCTTTTCGAAAGGGTTGTTGAAATAATTCCTATTGCAATTCTTTTAACCTATGTTCTGTATGTATTTCCCTCGTTAGGAGGCAAGTTCTTACCTCTGACAAATCCTCTAATGCCAGACTCAATATTTCTATTGCTCTTAGCTTTCACGATAACAGGAATTGCAGGATGGTATTTTAGAGAGAAATTTACTCTCCATCTCAAGGAGGTACAGCAGAACTGGAAACAGCTTAACAAATCCTTTATTTCTGCCCTTCTGTTATCTTGCTTGGTCTGGATTCTGGATATAATACGTCTCAAATTAATCGGTTTAGCCCTTAATCTCCCCCTTTCTCTGCACATCATCACAGCAGTCTCAATACTGTATCTCTTTCTCGGACTTCTACCATTAACTCCAGGTGGGATTGGGATAGTTGAAGGAGGCCTCATCTCTCTACTTATATATTTTGGGTTACCTTTTGCTTCAGCAGGCAGCTTCGTTTTTCTGGAGCGTTTTATATCCTACGGGCTCAGCAGCTTGATAGGTATCCTGTATCTGTTTTATTATGGGGGGTTTAAAATCTGGAAAGATACAAAATCGCATTGATCAGTGATTGGTATTTTCCGAAAGTTGGGGGGATCGAGTATTGCATGCATTCTCTTGCAAAAATACTGATTCAGGAGGGGCATGAAGTGCATATCATTACAAGGAACTATCCTGATGTCCCTCGATACAGCATAAAGGACAGAATAACAATAATAAGAGTCGGAAGCAACCCCATACCCGGACAGGAACGTTTCATGACTCCAGGAGCATATAAAGAGCTCTATGACACTCTGAAATCAGAGAATTATGATATTATTAACTCTCATGGGTTGGACTCTCCGCTCAGTATGGCTGCTCTTCTCATATCCAGAAAACTTGGGCTTCCTTCTGTGGTCACAAACCATTCCCTTGTAGGGCATACGCCACTCAGCCCTTTTCTGTACCTGGCCGGCAAACTGCTTGTCAAAAATGCAGATGCTGTGATTGCTGTCAGTTCGGCAGTCGAAAAAGATTCTAAAGTGATGACTACGAAACCTGTTTATCGGATATTTAATGGAGTCGGCTCAGAAAATAGTGTCTCAAGAGTTGTATTTCCATTTAAGAAGGATGAAAAACTTGTAATCGTAACGGTAGCGCGCATGACAAAAAAGAAGGGGGTCCAGAACATTGTTGACATCGCCCCTTCCCTTCTAGCAAGATATGAAAATTTGCTATTTGTAATGATAGGGAACGGCCCCAGTAGAAAAGATCTGGAAAAAAAAGTAAAAGAGAAAGGATTATCCAGAAATTTTTATTTTACAGGAGAAATTTCCAGAGGAGAGGTATTTGGGTATCTGGACCAGGCAGACATATTTGCTCTCCCCTCCAGTGATGAGGCCTTTGGTATTTCGATTCTGGAAGCAATTTATAAAAAAGTCCCTGTTGTAGCAATGAACCATAGTGGAGTCTCTGATATTATCAAAAACGGTGTAAACGGCTACCTTGCAGATAACCTTACAGAATTTTCATATTACCTTCAGACTCTGATTGAAAACCCAGCCTTAAGAACCTCATTTGCTTTGAGAGCACATCAGGAGCTTTCAAACTACGACTGGAATAGAATATACAAACAAACAAACCAGGTGTATACAAAGGTCATCTATGAAAAATATCACAATAACAGTTGATGTGGAAGAAGACTGCCCACCAATGCTTATAACTACCAGGGGTATGGAAGAAGGCCTTCCGAAATTACTGGACCTCTTCAAAAAAGAAGGGATAAAGGCCACCTTTTTCGTGACAGGAATAATGGCAGAGCAGTACCCTGCCATTATACACAGAATTCAGGAAGAAGGACATGAACTGGGTTGTCATGGATATACTCATGCACGTTTCGACCGTATGAAAAAGGAAGAGGCAAAGATTGCACTGAAGCAGGCGGGAAGCGTGCTCAGGCGATTCGAAAAGCAGATGGTATCTTTCAGGGCTCCGAACCTTCAGTTTCCAAAAAGCTATCTTGAACTCCTTGAAGAGGAAGGTTTCCTGTATGATTCTTCAGTTGCAGCTTACAAACCAGAGTTTTTCCGAAGTAGAGAAAAAAGTAAAATAATAAGGGTTCCTGCCACAATTACCTCTTCTTTTCTTAGATTGCCTCCTGGCTTTTTTCTCCCACTGGTCAAGCGCAAAAAAGCTCCGGTAATATTTGTTCATCCCTGGGAGTTCGTGGATATGTCCGAATTGCCAATCCGTCTGGACTGCAAGTTCAATACTGGGGAAAAAGCCCTCAAGAATCTGGAAATTCTGATCCGTACCTTAAAAACTGAAAACTACCATTTTCTTACTCTAAAGGAAAGAGCAAACATTGAAAAAAATGAAATCAAACAGGAAGAGAAATAAAAACTTCACGATTAATGAAAAATGAGAACTCCATGTATAGATAAGAAAACCAGTCAATCCGGTCAGGCAATTGTTTCAAAAGATTTTGAACTAATGCTTAAATATAAAAAATATCATAATAGCATATTGATTAACAGCGTGAACCAACAGCTTGAACCCGCAAATTTGCAGTAAAAAAGGAGCCATAGAAATGAGAATGCTGGAAGAGTTTTTCCCTGAATTCACCCAGAAGCTGGACGAGATTGACCAGCTCTACGCCGAAAAAAGGATGATTGATGAAAAGACCTATCAGTTCATTTGCTTCGCCCTCTCGATAAAAGCCAGATCAAGACCCTGCGTCCTGAAGCACTTCAAGGGCGCCCTCGAAGCAGGAGCCACCGTCAAAGAACTCTCATATATCTTTGCCCTGGTTATGAGGGAAGCCGCAGGCGCAGACGACTGCTGGACTCATGACGTAATCGGAGACTGGAGAGAACTCCTGAAAGGCAATATTTCCTGCAGTTGCGAAAAATAAAAAACGGCTACTGACTAATTTCATTTTTTATTAATTTCATTTAAAGCCCAATCTATTGCTTTTTGGGTTCCAACTATCTTCTTTTTTTTGGCAATTTTAAGATATTTAATAGCTTCACGATTCTTGAATTTACCAAGAGCTATTGAAACAGAAGAGATTACATCAGGATCATTGTCCTCAAGGGCATCTATTAAAGGCTGAAAAGCTCTTTTGTCTCCGATATCACCAAGAGCTTGTGCAGAGACACGTCGAACTTCCGGTTCTTTATCAAATAATGATTTAATAAGAGCTTTTGTAGCTATCGGACTCTTTATCCGTCTTAAAGCAATAGCAGATGCTTCTCTTAGAACCTTATCTTTGTAATCCAAAGTTTGAATCAGTAAACCTATAGAAGTGGGTTCTTTTATCATACCTAAAGATAAAGCTGCGTACTTTCTGATTTCAATATTATCGTCTGTCAGTAAAATATTGCTTAATAATTCCACTGAAGACTTTTCTTCTAAAAAACCCAAAGAAAAAACAGCCGAAAGTTTAATACCAAAATCGTTAGATTTAGCTGCTTGAAAAAATTTAGATAAGGTCTCATAAGGTATTTCTTTACATTTCTTAATTCCCGATTTAGTAATTTTAATATATTTACCCTCTAGTAACTTTTCATTCATTATATACTCACTTAGTTTAATCCAATCTTCAAGTTCTCCCGTATGCAAAAAAATATGGAAAAAAATTACCAATACATCCTCAAAATCTTCTAGTTTTTTGATTAGATCGGTGAATTTAATTTGAGGATTGGAGAAAGCAAAGTCTATAAAAGGATAAAGAATTCGTGGAATGATCCATTCAAGGTGGGTTAAATCATTTTCTTTGATTATTCTATCAGCTGCACCATGAACCACTTTAGACCTATTCACATAAATACGATAGTTTAGAAAAGGATTGGATATTTCCCCATCCGGCCTTTTTTCTACTAAGGCTATTCTTAAAGCTAAAGCTTCAGCTTTTCTACCTTCGGTCTCTGGAATAAGTAAAGATTCTAGAGCTGTACAATACAGAATTAGACTAATATCTAAATTTGGCTCAGAAATTGCGTTTCCAATCCAGTATATGGCTCTATCAATCTGAGATTTTGTTTTGGTATCTTCAATTAGGCTAAGTTTCTCTAGTTTACGTATACAATTATAAATTTCTCTTACATATTCCTCGGATAATTTCTCATACCTAGGTTTCTTTTCATTATGTTTATTAGACCAATGAATAAATTTACCGTTTGAATCAAAAACAAAAGCGCTTTCACCTAAAGAAAAATATTTAGCTGCAAAAGTTCTGAATCTCAGTTCGTAAGAATATAGCCTTAAGATATCTATGTATTTAGCTGCCTTTTGTCGAGCTCTTTCAACGGCTAACTTACTGTTATTACCGAATTCATAAACAGAAATACAGTAATAATTTTCAAATTTATCCCAAGACATGAAGTGATGCTCAAAGACTTTATTAGCAGCATAAGCATCTTCTTTAAGCTTGTTAAGGTCAAGTCTACTAACGGTTACATCGTCAAATTCGAAATCATAAGAGACATCAGTATCAAAATATTCAATCAGGATGATAATTTTGTATTTTTGTAAAGGTTTATAGATCGAAACCAATAGTTCCTGAATCCTAGATTCTAATTCTTTACTATCATAATATCTTTCATCAAGAAGGATATCTAACACAAACTTATTGAATTCATTTTCGACAAACTTCTTTCCCTTTGGATTGCCAACTATGTATTCGAGTTCTTTCTCAGACCCAAGAAATTTAATAAACTCATTATAAAAACTATAAAATTGCCCACAAATTAAAATTTGATTTTCAGAATACCCATAGCTTTCAGGCACTTGTACATATTTAAAATTGTAAAATATATCCTGAAATTCATTAGAGGATTTTGCTAATTTTTTCAGCTTATAAGCAGCTTCCTTCTTGCTCATAACATGCAATACTATTTCTGATTGACATAAGCTTTATGAAATATACTTAGAAAGCTTTGAACTTATCTTCTTCTTAAAAATCCGTCAGCCTAAGCTGCTTTGGACCTGGCGATTTTACTTCTACAGGTTTCATGTAATCGGCTGAGAGATGGTATTTTTCCATAAGATTCCTGAGCACTCCGTAAAGTTCATCTTTATAAGCTCTGTCAGCCCCGCCTTTTGCGTACAATTTGCGGTAAGGGTCCACAAGTTCGGGAAAATTGTGCACAAGGAAATTAAAAAAATGCTTTCTGGTTTCGCCCCTGAGGTTAAGAAGACCAGGGAGAGCATAATCTACTTCGCATTCGGCTGCAAAGGAAAGAACTTGTTCGAGACTCTCAGGGATATCCGTTAGAAAAGGAAGAATTGGCATCATATGAAGCCCGGTAGTCGCCGCTGTGGCTTTAAAAGCCCGAAGGACTGAAAAACGCTTTTCGGGAGGAGAAGCCAGAGGTTCCAGCAGAGAGCTCAGATTTTCATCCATGGTTGTAACCGTGACCGCAATATTTACGTGTGTCAGTTCAGCAAGTTCTTCGAGCAGGTCATAATCTCTGAGAATAAGATTGGATTTTGTGGATATGATAACAGGATTTTTGTGTTCGATCATCAGCGCCAGGACTTTACGCATCAAGCCATACTTTGCCTCTGCGGGCTGGTAGCTGTCACACACCCCGCCTATGTTGATTACCTCTTTTTTCCAGGAACGGGCTCCAAGCTGCTTTTCAAGGGCTTCTGCAATATTCGTTTTTACATAGATCTTCCGGAAAAAATCAGAACCTTCTTTCCCTTCACAGGAGTATTTTTTCTCTTCTGCGATATAGCTGTGAGAATAGATCGCATAACAGTAATTGCAGCCATGTTGACATCCTCTATAAATATTCAGATCCCATTGGAATGGCAGTTCGAGCCTGCTCGTTTCCTTTATTTTGTTAAGGGCTTTTTTAACCTGGATTTCCTCAAAAAATCCAGCTGGACAATCAGGACCAGATACAGAATAATACATAATACAACCTATGCATTATAATTTCAAATAATAAATCACAGCAAGAGACACGAAAGAAGAAGATAATCCAACATAAAATTGGAAAAAAATAATTGTAAGAATTGAAATGAAACCTACAGGAAGTGGTATCAGTTGTTTGTGCCTGTTATTCAAAGGATTCCATAACTGTTTTATCTAACTTCAATGTCAGGCTGTAAACTTACTTAGCCGGAAGGCTCTGTGCTTTCTCAAGCAGCTTACAGACCTCCTCGTCTGTGGTCTGGCTAAAGTCTTCATACCACGCCCCTATTGCATAAAAGGGCTTGGGAGTTGCAGCGCAGATCATTTCGTCTACTATGCCTTTAAAGAATCTGCATATATCCGGGGAAGCCGTGGGGACTGCAATGACCAGTTTAGCCGGGTGCTTGGTTTTAAGGGCTTCAACTGCTGCATGCATTGTTGCTCCGGTTGCAAGTCCATCATCTATCAGGATCACAGTCATATCCCTCAGATCTGGCTTGAGGCGGTCCCCACGATACTTGCGCTCCTTTCGTTCCAGTTCCCGGAGTTCATTTGCAGCTACTGTTGCAATAACTCTATCAGGAATTTTGTAAGATTTTATCACATCTTCATTCAAAACACGGACGTCCTCAGATGCAATTGCTCCCATTGCCAGTTCTTCGTTACCTGGAACTCCCAGCTTCCGTACTATGAAAACATCCATTTTTACGTTCAGTTCTTTTGCGACTTCAAAAGCTACGGGTACTCCTCCCCGCGGAAGTGCAAGTATCAGCACGTCTGGAAGGTTGGAGTATTTTGAAAGTTCTTTTGCTAGTTGCTTTCCTGCATCTACCCGATCTCTAAAAATTGCCCTCATGCCCTTCAACCTCATATTTAATCTGATTAATTCATAAGATGAGTTATGTGATTTATAGTATCTAAGTTTGAATCATTTAATGTATGGCTTATTATAAATTTAAACTAAACTATCATATGATTTTACTTCATGATCACAGGGGCAGATATTCTAATTTAAAATGGATAATGGAGCGAAATTCACGATCTGGTTTAATAATTCAGGAAATGAGTGAGGTCTAAAATAATAAAACCTGGATGAACAGAACGCCCTCAGGTGCTTTCAGCCGGATGTAAATCCAAATTAAGTTTTATGCTTACTTTGAAATTTTCTACATGAAACTATTTTTCGTTTGGAAATAATTTTTTAAGTAATCAATTTAAAATAGTTAATGATATAATGTTATATTTGTGGAAATGTTAATCTGTGGAGTTAGGAAGCAGTGGGTATGAAAAAAGTAAAGAACCGCCTGGAAGACATTGATCCTGCTCCGGATCAGTATGCTTGGGGGAGTATATGTCGGAGCTGCTGTATTGGGGAATCCAGTAAAGAGGCATAGTGTCTCCAGGCTTCTTCTAATTTTGGTTTTACTGTCATTTTTCTTTTGATTGTTTTCTATTCAATGAGTTACATAAGGGTTTCTGAGCGTATTTTTAACTAATTCACCTTTCTAAACAATATAACCTGATTAAATATTTTACAAAAGTATTATAAGACAGTTATTAATATACTAATTAAGTGGCTATGGAGGTCCAGTAATTCAGACCTGAATTTTGTCACATAGATAAATTAGTTTTCATATAAATGAAAGCGGTGAGCCTATTATCGAGAAAAACTTTTATGATAATGTCAATGTTCTGGAATGCGTTGAAAAAGACGGAATAAAAATCGAGATCCTCGAGTACAAGACCCTGCGAGGGCTCAAGGATGTCTGCCTTGCAGGAAACCTTTATTACCTTGAAAAAGTCAGAATGACCCTCAAACAGATCAAAATCACCCTCAAGGATAGTGCAATAACAACTGAAAGGGGAGCCCTGTACTTCCACAAAGGAAATATCAGTACTGAATGCAAGACAGGAGGAGTTGGAGGGCTTGCAAAGAAACTGATTAAAAATACACTGACTAACGAATCTGCCTTTACTCCTACATACTCAGGTACAGGAGAGATTTTCCTTGAACCAGGTTTCAGCCATTACATACTGCTGGAACTGAAGGATGAAGCGATTATTGTGGATAAGGGAATGTTCTACTGCTGTGAAACCGGGATCAGTGTGGAAGTCTCAACCCAGAAAAACCTGTCATCCGGGCTTTTCGGAGGGGAAGGCTTGTTCCAGACAAAAATCAGCGGAACTGGGCTGTGTGTGCTTGCAATTCCCGTTCCTCTGACTGAGGTTCTAAAGTATGAGCTTAAAAATGAGAAAATGCAGGTTGATGGAAACTTTGTGTTCCTGAGGTCGGCTTCACTTAACTTTACGGTCGAGAGATCTGAAAAGAACCTTGTCGGAAATCTTACCAGCGGCGATGGAGCTCTTCAGACATTTGAAGGTACATGGATTGTCTGGATGGCCCCCACCCAGTTTGTCTATAGAGCCCTTTCGCAGTGCTCTTATCCTTCTGCTTCCCTCACCTCCAGAAGCAGTGCTAGCATCGGTGAAGAATAACCTTCTTTTTCCGGAATAGAAATATTATTTGGCTGAATTAGAAATACCTGAATAGAAAAGCACCTGAAGTGAAAAATCAAAGGTGCTTTTTGATCTTATTCTTTATTTTATTGATTCTTTTCTCCGATATTTTGTTAAGGTTTAATACTCGATAGGGTCGGAGTCCTCAACAGTCTGCGTATCAAAGATCTCAATCTCGTTGCGGTTCCATAATAAACGAGTATCAGTTTTACATGATCAGGAGCTTTAATAATCTTCCAGTTTTATGCCAAAGACATCAAAACTGTATAATCAAAATACTTTCCATCTCCCCGAGATGTTACTTGTGAGGGAGTCAATTTAGAATTAAAAATTATTCATAAATAGAGGATTTATAAATATGCCTTTTTTGCTTAGATTTAAGCGAAAGGATGATAATTTGTTACATAAGTTATCTATTTTTTATACAATTTCGTGATTTTTTTGCCTTGAACCTGGATAACATTAATATCATATACATTAATGATTATTCCAGTGATATATTTATTTGAGAGTATCATAAAATTGAATCTACCAGATAGATGCTGATTTACGTTAAAAGGAACAAAACAGATGAAAAACGTTAAAAGGAACAAAACAGATGAAAAACGTTAGAAGGAACAAAACAGATGAAAACGCAGCTTGTTAATCTCCTTTTTTTTTCCGAGAATAGGAAAAATTTACTGTTATTGCTGGCAGAAAAACCCAGGAATACTGATGAGATTCTTGATATCCTCCAGGTCTCCAGAGCTTCTCTACTCCCCCATATTAAAAAATTAAAGGAAGAATCTCTGGTTATTCAGAAAGGAGATATATATTCTCTTTCTATCATAGGTGGTATATTAGTCAAAAAAGCCAGACCTTTACTGGATACAGCCAGCGTATTTGAAGAAAACGATCATTACTGGAGCTCCAGGAAACTGGATTTTATTCCTTTTCATCTGTTAAAACGTATAGGGAACCTTAAAGGAAGCAAGCTTATCGAACCTGGTCTTGCTCATGGATTTGACCTCTTCCCGGAACTGATTAGTAATTTTACCGGATCTTCAAAGGTTATGTTCCTCTTTTCTTACTTTCACCCTCAAATTCCCTCTTATTCTCTGGAGCTTGCAAAAAAAGATGTTCAGGTGCAACTTATTCTTAGCAAAGATTCATTTGATAGGCTTTCAGGGGATTTTCGTGATGTGGAAGAGAAAATCCTGGAAAATGAAAATGCCTCTATTTTTAGGCATACCGCAACACCTCTTGAAACCCCTGCACTGATTGCCATCTCTGAAAATACACTGTTACTGGGTTTTTTCAATAAGAAAGGAAAGTTTGACGGGCAATACCTTCTTAGTTTTGAACCCTGCGCCCTTGCCTGGGGTAGAAAACTTTTTGAATATTATAGAGAGAGGTCAGAGAAGGTCCTCTCAATAGATTCCGCAGATTCCATTAATAATTAAAGAGATTCATATAATCTGAAGTAGAAGAAGAGATTCTTAAGCTCGGAACATCAGGCATTCAGTAAAAAATATTCTTTATTGCAAAAAATCAGGTATCCCATGAAACGAACCTCCAGGGAATGGAAACAAAAAAGGGCTGAATTCGTTAAAGGTAAAGTATGTGCCTGGTGCGGCTCTTCTGACAGTCTGTGTGTCCACACTCCTGGAGTTTCTTCTCCGGCAGAAATCCGCTCAGGGATATACAATCTCGCCTATTCTAGATTTAAAGACGTATACAGGCAGAAGTACCAGAAATTCGAGTATATTCTTACCGGCAAACACCGCCATAAAAGCCATCCTGCATGGCACAAAGCTTCAACCATACACAGGACCGAACCTGACCATACTGACCTTGAAGAACAGAGCATTGAGAAACTCATTGAAGATGAGGGAGAAGGAAACTTTAAACAGCTCTATAATGAATGGCTTGAGGAAAACGGAATTGAAGAACTTATTGAAGAGGAGATTAAAAAAGCAGAAGAAGAACATGCATCTCTGGAGCATGCAATTGTGCTGTGCAGACGATGCAACTTTGCAAGCCTTAGAGGCATGGAACTCTGCCCGGTGTGCAGGAAAAAGTATAAGTCTTCAAGATATGAAACCTGCTTTGACTGCCTGCCTGAAGAAAAAAAGAAAGAAATTCTGGCAAGAAAAAAAGAGTTGCATTGAGGACATAGAGGAGCTTTTTGATAAGTCCTTTGCTAAAGAGCAACTCACGCTTTAGAGTTATAAAAGTAAAATAAGATGATTCTTAAATATCTCCCGATTTCCTTCAGAAAAGAGCCCATCCGCCTCCACCACATGCCCTGCAGGTTCCAGTCTCAAGGTTTCCGGACCCGTTGCAAAGTGGACATATTATTGCAGGTTGGGCAACGAGCACGTTTCCCTGTCCTCCGCAGGCCTCACAGATTCTACCTTCGGTATGTCCGGTTCCGTTGCATAGCAAGCATCTTTCCGGAGCGTACTCCGTCTCGATATAGGTATAGAGCATCTCACCACTACCTTCCTTATTTATGAGCACAGGGTAATTTGGTTGAGCAAACGATTCTTTTTATACATATTTTCGGCGTTCTAGGTTAAAAGATCTTGCAAAAAGATAAAATGGAAAGTGTTATAATGTAATACAGATTTTTCATTTTTCTTTTACCTGCTTTTTTCGCTTTCATTCCTGAAGTCTTTTAGATATCTGAAATGCTCCTTAAAATGCAGGAAAATACACAAAAAACGACCATCAAACATATTTAATAATTTTAATAATGCTTTACTCTATTTGTTTTTTACTGTAATAGTTAATTTTTTAATATAGTGAGGGTTTCTTTTTCGCCCATCTATTTCTGGCTTTAACAGATAAATCTCGATAAAAAATAATTTCCCCTACAATTTATTCACTAACTTTTTATCTATATTTTATCCATTAGTAATATAAAATAATATTTTTTGATGCTTAAGTAGTTTTAAGTGACATTAAAAAAATAATAATCATTGGAGGAGAGATTTTTAATCATTTGAGGAGAGATTTTAATACTGTGCCTTGAGGGCAGACTTTAAAAAAGATATTTTCTGAAATAATTGAGTTAATGATCGAGTATAAATCTGCAAAGTACAGGCCTACCTTTAAAATCAAATATGTTTAAAAATAATCCCAAAAAGATGAGAAATCATTCTGAGACCTTATTTTTCCTTTCTCTTATTTTTACTAATTATGTTTTTTGGAATAGATTTTCCTTTGCAGTCAAAAGAGTTGCCAGTAGCGATTTTTTTATTTCTACCGCGTTATTGGGGCAGAGTTCACGGCAGCAGTAGCACAAAATGCACTTATCCTCATTTATTCTAAAACTCCCGTCTTCAAGACGTTCCACAGCATGAGGAGGACAATTGTTGTAGCACGCTGCACAGCGGGTACATCTTCTCGGGTTAATCCTGGGAAAAATGGTATAGTACTTACCAAGGCTATGCATCAGAAAAGTCGGGGCTGTACTAACTCCGCCGCTTGATGGTTTGAACTTCATTTTGACTTCTTTCAACGGCGTTCCAACCACGACAGGGCACTGGTTTCCAAAACCTTTCTTAAGGGCACCTGCGGTCGTGGGGATTTTCAGGGGGTCAAAGCCTATCATTTCTGCCGCAATAATATCAAGGGAGACACAATCGCGACTTGCCAGAATTACTCCTGAGTTTACCGGCTTTCCATTGGAAGGGCCATTTCCTTCCATGCCGATAACTCCGTCCATAACCGCAAAATCAGGTTTGATTATTGAATATACATCAGCAACGGCTTCACCAAAAAGGTCTCGTTTTCCAAGAAGATGAGTCTCTTTCCGGCACTTAAGTGGAAGGGCTCCGAAAAAATTCTTGACAGCACCCGTATAATACGTCAACTCATGTGTTTTCAGTTTCGGAAGAGATATTACTACATCGGCTTCAAGGACAGGGTTTGCAATGTATAGTTTCCGGAACTGAAGAGGTTCTGGAACTTCTACAAGGGTAAAACCTGCGGTCTCAAAGTTCACAACCCTGGCTCCTGCTTTCAGGGCAGCCTCTTCTATTCCCGAGGCTTTAAGGGCTTTTGCAGTTGCTCCCGGTCTTGAGATCCCAGATCCATCTCCGACTACTGGTTTTCCTCCTGCGTTGAGCACGAATTCACACATTGCTGTGACCACAGACGGATGAGTAGTTGTGGCAGCTTCCGGAGGGCTTGCTGCAAGGATATTTGGCTTGAGGAGTACACGGTCTCCCGGATCAATTACGTTTTCAAGACCTCCAAGCAGATCAATAGCCCGAGCTATTGCTTCTTTTGTGTTGGAATAATCAGAGCAGGGAACTATGGAGACTCTATTCATTACTGAATATAAATGAAGGTAATTATTAATTCTTTTTTCTGTCTTAATCCACTGTTTCAGTTTATTTTCCAGTTGTCAGTTTTTTAGCTAATTATATCTTTTTTAAGCACTCTTAGCCCTGTTTTTTACCTGTTTTTAAGTCCCATCATTAAGTCTATTTCTTCAGCTATGCTTTCCAACTCGTCCAGTATCCTTTCCGAATCCTTCCTCATCTCCCTTACAGCAGCTTTAAGGCTGCCTCCCCTCAGATAAATCAGGCGTTTTTTTCTGTACAGGAGCCCGGACTCATTGAGATTCCGGAGATGATGGTTGATTCTTGAGATTTTCATATCCAGGTCTTCAGCCAGAGATTCCGATGAACTTTCACCGTCATTTGAGAGATTGTCAAGCAGGCTGAAAATTATCCTGTTGGCTGTGTTTTCTGTATCCCTGCCAGAAGAAAAGCCAAAGCTGTCACAGAACCATAACAGGTCTTCTTCAAGGTTTTTAATCTGGGGTTTTTCAAGATTTCTAAGGATAATTTGCTGAACCATCTGTACATAATTTTAGAGATTCTTATATATAAACCTTATTTAGATTTGTAGATATCATATCTATTTTGCTGCAATTATGCTCATTTTATCGATTAATGACCTCAACTATACGGGTAATTTTTAAATACAAGTTCTGCATTATATGCAGATAGTTGGGCGTTAAACAGCTCAATAAATTCACCGATTTACGCTGGTAAGTAACAGCCAGTCAATCTTCAGCTAATATTAAGGTCGCTTATACATAGGAGGAACAAAAGATGATTGTCAAACCTATTGGCGAACGAGTATTACTCAAACACCAGAAGAAAGAAGAAGTGACTAGAGGCGGGATCTATATCCCGGAATCTGCAAGGCAGGAAAAGAAAAAAGGAATTGTTATCTCTGTGGGGACCTTTGAAGACGGGAAAGAACTCCCCCTGAAGAAGGGTGACCATGTAATTTACGGGGGATACCAGGCTGATGAGATTGAAATCGACGATGAAAAATACATTTTTGTCGACTTCAAAGACATCCTGGCAACAGTTGTTGAAGAATAACGTTGAATGAGGCCTTTTCTGAAATATTACATCAGGAATATCACGAATATCAGTAAATCATGACTCTTTAATGTCAGGTAAATAGTAACTTGATAAATTATGACTTAATTCGGTAAGAATATTTGATCTTAATTCAGGTGAATACAGATGGCTTCAAAGCAGATAATGTTTGATGAGAGTGCAAGAAAAGCACTCTTAAGCGGTGTGGATAAAGTCGCAAATACCGTTAAGATCACCCTGGGACCCAAGGGGCGTTATGTCGTTCTGGATAAAAGTACAAAGCCCGTGGTCACAAATGACGGTGTCACCATTGCAAAAGAAATAGAGCTTCATGACAAGTTCGAAAATATGGGAGCCAAACTCGTTAAGGAGGTTGCCTCCAAAACCCAAGACAACACAGGGGACGGGACAACCACAGCTACCCTTCTTGCCCAGAGCATGATCCGGGAAGGACTTAAGAACATCAGTGCCGGAGCAAACCCCATCGAAGTCAAGAAAGGGATTGAGATTGCCACGGAAAAAGTTGTAGGGTATCTCAAGGGCAAGAGTGTAGAAGTAAAGGGCAAGGACAAAATCATTCAGGTAGCTATTATTTCTGCAAACAATGACGAAGAAATAGGCAACCTGATTGCCGATGCTATGGAAAGAGTTGGCTACAACGGAGTAATCACTGTCGAAGATTCAAAGACCATGGAAACCAGCCTTGATGTGGTTGAGGGCATGCAGTTCGATCGCGGGTTTGTTTCTCCATACATGGCACTTGATACTGAAAAAATGATCTGCGAATTTGAAGACCCATATATCCTGATTACGGACAAGAAGATCAACAGCATGAAGCAGATCGTGCCTGTGCTTGAGAAGGTCGCTTCTGAGGGCCGTTCCCTCCTGATTATTGCTGAAGACGTCGATGGGGATGCCCAGGCAGCTCTGATCCTGAACATTATCCGTGGGTCCTTGAGGGTCTGCGCTGTAAAGGCTCCAGGATTCGGAAACGAGAGAAAGGAGATGCTCGAGGACATTGCTGTCCTTACAGGCGGGCAGGTTATCAGCGAAGAAAAGGGTATGAAGCTCGAAGAATTCAGTGACTTCATGCTGGGAAGTGCCAGGAAAGTCACGGTTGACAACCACAAAACCATAATTGTAGAAGGCAAGGGCAACAAAGCAGACATCGATGAAAGGATCAGGATCATCGAAGCCCAGGCCAATATTGCTGAAGCCGACTACAGAAAGACCGAACTCAAAAAGCGCCAGGCAAAGCTTGGAGGCGGCGTTGCGGTAATCAAAGTAGGAGCTGCAACCGAAACCGAACTCAAAGAAAAGAAAATGAGGATCGATGACGCTCTGAACGCAACAAAAGCCGCAGTTGAGGAAGGTGTAGTCACAGGAGGAGGAGTGAGTCTCTTCCGTGCAGCTGCAATTCTTGATTCCCTGAACCTTGACGGTGATAGGCAGATGGGCGTAAAGATAGTCCAGAGATCCATAGAAGATCCTGTCCGCCAGATCGCCGCAAACGCAGGCAGAGAAGGCGCTGAAGTAGTAGCAACCATAAAGGCTGAGCCCAGCGAACACTTCGGGTACAACGCAAAAAGAGACGTTTTTGAAGACCTCTTCGAAGCAGGCGTAATCGACCCGACAAAAGTGGTAAGGAGCGGCCTCCAGAACGCTGCATCAATTGCAGGCATGGTGCTCACAACAGAAGCTCTCATAACAGATTTCGATGACGAAAAGGATGACAAGACAGCTGCAATTATAATCTAATTGTATCTACTCTTTTTTCCTTTTTTCTTCTTTTTCCTTTTCCTTACTTCTTTTTTACTCTTATGAAATACTTCTAAAGCCTAATTCCTTTCTTCTCCAGCCCTCTTTAAGGCTGAAAATCTTTTTCTCTCATTAGCACAACATTTTTGTAAGAGCGTAATTATCCGTGTTTATAGCTGTTAATTTATAGTCTACATATTATAATTCTCAAACGTATCTTACTTTAGATTTTTATACTGGAAAGGTGAAAGAAAAGATGCTTGAAGTCTACTGCGACTCATCTTATAATGAGAATGAAGATTCCTATATCGGCTGCGTGGTGCTCCAGAACGGCCTGCAGATCCATCAGTCAACAACTAAAGTTCCTGGAAACCCACATAATAATCTTGATTGCGAGCTTTCTGCCCTTGATTTTGCCTTATCTCTTGTCAGGATTTTTTCCGAAGGCGATAAGGAAATAGTTCTTTATAATGACTCCACTGAAGCCGTAAAAGTATTTCAAGGAAATGTCGGAGAAGTAGAAAAGGAGTTTTCAGGGTCCAGAATCAGCTTTGAGTATATCCCCCGCGAGAAGATGAACCAGGCAGCTGCAGACAGCCTGTCCAAAAAGTTTCCAGTTTATTTTTCAAGTACAGCTACATGCAATGTGGAATCTTTTTCAAGACGGGAAGATATCCTCTCAGATATTGCCCGTAATAAAAGCAGTGTTTTTTATCTTGAGAAAGTGCCGGAAATGTCTTCAAATAAAAAAACCTGCTACAAGCTGGTAATTCGAACAATTGAGAAAACCCTTTCTGATGACCGGTTTTATTCCATAAAAAAAGGAGGGCCGGGCACTCAGGTAAAAGCCGCTGAAGAAATTAGAAAAGATCTCTCAAACCCGGAGATTCTTTCTTCCCTTAAATCAAAAGGCATCAGGCTCGAAAATTCGTACTTCCTGCTCACAGACGAGACCTGGGGACTGCGAGGTACGGACAGCATGGCCTGCTCTATCCTGCCCTCTTCCATCCCTCATAAGATCATATGCGATGAAGTAGACCGATCGCCTCAAAACCTTTTCAAAAGAGCAGAGCGTTTCAGGTGATTTTCCCGGCATATAGTAGACCACTGCTTAAATAGCCTCTTTCCAGGATACAATGCCTGTTGTAGATGTTAAAGTATCAAGTTTATAATGTTATCCAACCCAAAAACCCAACTTAAACCCTGAGAATCCATGAAATCCATAGATTACAAGATACAGCTTTTGCTAGCAGTTTTCGTCACCTCTTTACTCCTCGGAAACCTTCTTGGAAGCAAGCTGATTGAGGTATTCGGAATCGTAACCTCGGTAGGCCTTTTTGGATATCCTATTACTTTTCTTATTACGGACATAGTAGAAGAAGTGAAGGGAAGGGAAGTGACAAAGATTTTCTTACACGCAGGCTTCCTTTCTCTCTGTATTGCAGCCATTTTCGTGTTTATAAGTACTGGACTGCCCCCCTCTCATTTGTACCCGAATAATGAGGCTTACAGCAGCGTTTTTTCTAATTCCATGAGAGTTATACTGGCAAGCATGATCGCTTTTGTTATAAGCCAGCACCATGACCTGTGGGCCTTTAACTTCTGGAAGCAGAAGACAAATGGCAGATACCTCTGGCTCAGAAACAATCTTTCAACAATTGTTTCCCAGCTGCTCGACTCAATCGTTTTCACGTTTATTGCTTTTTATCACGCAACTCCCGAACTGGGGGTTGTTTCAGTCTTTTATATGATCTTGCCTGTCTGGACCCTTAAAGTGGTTTTTGCTCTCCTTGATACCCCCTTTGTATATCTTGGAGTCAGATGGCTTGCTTCTAATAATATAGACAATGCCCCCTATCATGGGGAAAGCGGAGATGCAGGCCCGGTTGAAGGTTAAAATAGGTTCAGTTCCTGAAATCAGGTTAGGTCCGGGAGTGGATAGAGGATATATTTGGAACCGAAATACCAATGCTTATGGGCTCCTCCGTCCTATACATTAAAGGGGGTGCTAATCATAGCAGAATATCCTGAAACCAAAACACTGCCGTCAAGGAAAGAAATACAGAGTAATAAGGGAAGTCCCGAACAAGGTTATGAGAGAAAGGAAGAGCAGGAGAAGCATAGAAAAGAGCCTGAGATTCAATCAGGAGTCCCCTCTGAAGAATTCTGCATCTCCTGCCTGGGCATCTCTGAGGAACAGCGCAAGGGCATGATTCTGGAACTCCAGAAGGTAGCTGAAAAACTTCTGAAAGCCCATGGAGTTGTTAACGAACCTGGGGATCTTTTAAAGGGAGAATGGTTCCTCAAACTACAGAAGCCGAATTTCGAAAAGAAACTGGTTTTTGCAAAATCTGGAGAGGAGGTCTTTATAGGCTTTTATAGCTATCAGGACGAAACTCCTGTTCCCGATCCCAACTTTGTTTTGCTTTCTCAATATGGCGTATGGTACCCGCAGAGGATAGAGGAAAAATTTGAAGAAACGGTTGCCTCCTTCTTTACGGGTGCTTATGGAGACTACGATTTTCTCAATATTGTCCCTGAAAACGTTGAGAAATTCCAGGATTTTCAACGTGATTTTTCACAAATGCTTGAAAACCAGGGTTGGGACGGACCGGACGTGGAGGTAGTTGAAAAAATTATGCCTAAAGATTAAGTTTCTGTAGAACCTATCCGACCAGAGAGTTTACTTTTTTTCCAGTTTTTTATGGGAATTAATTTCCATTTTATGTACCTGCTTTGACTCTTTATTTTCCCCACAGAATATTTAAATATTGAAAGCATACGCAGTTTCAGGTACATACTCAGTGGTATTATTTGTTTCCAGCTTGTGGCATTTATAGTGATCATTATTCAGAAGGTCTTGTATGTTTTCGATAAACTCCGAATGCATCCTATCAAAAAAATCCGAAGATATCCCTCCTTTCTACGTGATGGAAGTCCTGGAAAGTGCCAAGGCTCTGGAAGATCAGGGCAGGCACATAATTCACCTTGAGGTAGGAGAGCCTGATTTCCCTACTGCCCCCCATATATGTGAAGCCGCCTGTGCTGCTATTAACAAGGGTTTAACAAAGTACACTCACAGCCAGGGGCTCCCTGCCCTAAGAGAAGCAATAGTTGAGTCTTACCATCGGAAATTTGGAGTTGACCTGGACCCCGGTCAAATCATTGTTACTTCCGGGACAAGCCCCGGTCTGCTGATGGTCTTCATGGCTTTGCTTGAAAAGAGGGATGAAGTTATTATGTCGAACCCTCACTACGCCTGCTATCCGAATTTCGTAAAGTATCTGGGCGGGACCCCTGTTTTTGTCTATACGAGCGAGACAAACGGCTTTGTCCTTGAACCTGAAACCGTAAGGCAGTGCCTGAGTCCTAATACCAAAGCCATCCTTATTAACAGTCCTTCAAATCCTGGAGGGCATGTTATGTCTCCAGAAAGCTTGCAGGGCCTTGCCGCAATAGCGGATGAAAAAGGAATTCCTATCGTTTCGGACGAAATATACCAGGGTCTGATCTACAGCGGAGAAGAACATACAATCCTCGAATATACTAAAAATGCCTTTGTCCTGAACGGCTTTTCCAAACTTTATGCAATGACCGGCTGGAGACTTGGCTATATAATCTGTCCCCCCGACTGTGTACGTGCACTCCAGAAAATTCACCAGAACTTCTTTATCTGCGCTAATTCATTTGTACAGGAAGCGGGCATTGCAGCCCTGAATGGCTCCCAGGAGCATGTTGCCGAGATGGTCAGGATTTATAACATGCGCCGCCAGTACATGCTTAAAAGGCTTCTAGGCATGGGCCTGGAAGTTCGCAAAGAGCCGACTGGGGCATTTTATGTCCTTGCTGACGCCCGAAAGTTCAGCAATGATTCCCTTGAACTGAGCCGACGGATCCTCAATGAGGCAGGTGTGGCTGTAACTCCAGGCATAGACTTTGGAAACGGTGCAGAAGGCTACCTGCGCTTTTCCTACGCTAACAGCCTAGAAAATATTGAAGAAGGCATGAACAGGCTGGAAGCTTTTCTGGAAAAAGAGCTTGAGGGATGAAAATTTAAGGATGGGGCTTCCATAACCCAAAAATAGTCAATTTCGGAGCATTTATCTTCCCAACTATTTTTTATTAATTTTTAGCGAAAATTTAATGATGAAAAATTAATGAGAATCGTTTTTAAAAAGTTTCGTCTTATCTGCTTAGCGCAGGCTATCCTTTTCACACTGCAGCAGCTCTGCTCTCCTGTTTAAAATCAAAGATGCTTCTCTGGTTCCCAGATTCTTTTTCAGGATGGAAAATTCCTGTGATCAACCATGTCCCGTACGTGAAATGAGTCCCCATGATAAAGTAAAGTTCTTTTCCCTTCAAGTGTTCGAAGAACTGCTCACGTATCCTTTTTTTCACAGCCCCAGGTTCCTTTTCTTCCATTACAATATTCCTTACGATCTCATTGAGTTCCCAATCAAGCAAAAAAATTCTATGCCCTCTGCAAGCTTCTTCCCCTTCGCACCTGAAAGTATACATTATCTCAACAGGCATTCCGGCTTTTTCCCCTTTTTCCAGAAAATCGCCCATCATTTCAAAGTACTGCTGCCGACCAAAGGTCTCAAGGCTGTTTACCTTAACTTCAATATCCAGAAGTTCAGGCTTTACCACTCCAAGACTTGCCCCTTCGATATTCAGCTTTTCCAAAGAAGTCACCAGCGGCAGGATCAGTTCTTTTATTTCCCTGTCCTTTGCAGGTCGCCCCAGGTTTACGTAATCAAAGACTTTCCTGCTCTCCCACCTCGGGTCATCCTCAGGCCTGGTAACCGTAACCTCAAGAAGGTCATTTCTCCTGAAATCCACCAGCCCTTCACCATACCTGAACCTCAGAGGATAAAGCCTGAAGAGTTCCCCATCTTTGTTGATGCCGGAAACCCCAACAGCATGCCCTTCCCCATTTCTTTTGCTTTTCTCCGGAGTAGCTCTGACAAGGACTGCAATTTCTTCCTTTTCTCGCCTCAAAGGAGGACCTCGGTTGTTTTAATAGATATAGATAAAAATCAGATCTTAGTAGAAAATTGTACTTTGAAGGTAATAACTGTTGGGGAAGCTTTGTGAAAGTAATTATCACATAATCTGCCATTTTTCCCGAGATGGATTTCTCTAAATATCTAAAAAGTGAGGATAGAATGCCTTAAAAAGAGAATATATAGGAATCAAAGAAAAGAAAAACGTGGGGCTGGTGAGATTCGAACTCACGATCGACGGGTATCTCCGAACAACTGCTTTCACAGTTTTCTGGTGAGCATCTATCAGTGCTCCAACGGTTCCTCATTGTCCTGCCCCGTCGGGAAAGACTCGGTAGACCCGTTGTTCATCATTTATCCGCTGGAGCCCATCGCCATGCCGGGCTAGGCCACAGCCCCTTAACAAGGATACTCAAATATCCCTTCTCTATTAAATAGTTAACGGCAGGAAATGGTGTTTTTGAGAAAAAAATCCGTTTTTGTTGCGGTTTTCAGTCAATTTTGTTGAACCTGGACGGAGACGCCCCACAGATCGGGCAGTTGCCTTCAGGCTCGCCTTCTATAGTATGTCCGCAGACAGCACATACGTAATAATCAACTTCTTTATTGTTTCCGATTTCTTCCAGTGCTTTTTCGTATAGCATGGCATGGACCTTTTCTACTTTGTTTGCCACTTCAAAACTCCAGAGAGCCTTTTTGTCCCCTTCGGTCTTTGCTTCTTCTATAAATTCGGGGTACATTTTCGTAAATTCGTATGTTTCGCCCTCAATGGCATCTTTAAGGTTTTCCATTGTAGTTCCAATCCCGCCCATACGCTGAAGGTGATTGAAAGCATGGACTGTTTCCGCAGCAGCAGCGGCTCTAAAGAGTTTGGCTATCTGATGATACCCTTCCTCATCTGCTTTCTTCGCAAAGGCCAGGTATGTTCTGTTTGCCATCGATTCGCCAGTAAATGCAGCTTTAAGGTTGTCTTTGGAACTCATATATATCTCCCCTTGATTTGAAATCTTTTTTATCTTATTATCAGGTTCTATCTATTATTTTTAACGCCCAAGACCTCTTATATTAAAATTTAAGGCTGCACAAAGGATGATCTTCATTTTTAAGGATAAGCAGGCTTTTGCAGGTATGTAATTGAAAAAATGTATGTGGTTAAGACGTTGAAAATATTGATTACTAAGGAAATTCATGCATTGCTGGTAAAAGAGAATTTCAAGCAATTTGACGTTTAAAAAAAGGTTTGAACGGATTTTACGGGGATTTACGCCCAGGGCAGGATTTGAACCTGCGATCCCAAAGGGAACGGTTTTCGAGACCGTCGCCATACCACTAGACGACCTGGGCATTTTGATTGATATTATTTCTTAAGTTATATTCTGTTATGAGTAGTGAGGAAGTTTCCGGTCGATACCGGCGTTTTGGTGCAGAGTTAAGTGAATATACTTTCTATCTTATATATTTTATTCTCATCAGCGCCAGAAATTTAAAAATCAAAAAGCGACTTCTGACCTGCAGGCTTTTCTGGGTTTTCTTCTTCTGAGAATTTTACTTTTTCTTCTGCTGCCTTTTCTGCACCAGTCGTTAATGTTTCTCCCGCTTTATTTTGCTCGAAATCAGAAAAAGAGATCTGATTTAAGGACTTTTTCTTCTCCTTCTTTGTCACTTTCGAAGCTCTTTTTTTCTCCTCGTCGGCTTTTCCTGCAGATGCGACCTTATCCGTTTTCAGGTGTTCAGGCAGTTCAAGCCAGCCATACTGACCGCCTCCACCAGGATGGATTATAACATCACCTTTCCTGAAGGCGAGAATTGCATTTACCACCTTTTCGTCAACTATTTTCAGGGCTTCAGGTTCCGCATAGATAAGGGCTTCAACCTCGTTTCCGAAATGATTTACAAGGGTTTCCCATGATGTTTTTACGCCTTTTGTCTGGACGCTTGCATGGCCCAGTGCCATCTGTATGATTTCCGCAAGAGGGATGAGGTGAAGATAAGGAGGGCGGTAGGCAGGATGTCTGGGTTCTTCAAAATCCGCAA
Organism: uncultured Methanosarcinales archaeon; assembly: GCA_964434965.1. Taxonomy (GTDB): domain Archaea; phylum Halobacteriota; class Methanosarcinia; order Methanosarcinales; family Methanosarcinaceae; genus Methanosarcina. The sequence goes on along the minus strand of CAYSWX010000031.1, from coordinate 8,802 downwards.
GTTCGTTGACCCTATCATACACTCCTTTCTTTATAATGCCCCCGCATTTCGAACAGCGCCATTTAATAGCTTCAGCTTCGGCCAGAGTATACTGAGTAAAGCATTTGATGCAGGCAGAACGGTTGTATTTTCCTTCTTCAGGGAAAAAACCGACATTTAGAGTAGCCCCGTACCCTTGCTCCCTCAGAATGGCTTTTTTGAGCCCTTCAAAAGTAATATCAGGGACATTGAATTGAGTAAATTCCCTTGCTAATTTATTGGTAGAAGGGGAATGAGCGTCAGAATTTGTAAGGAAGGTCAGTCTATTCAATTCTTCAATCCTATCCGCATAATTACTGTCTGCGCTCAGGCCAAGTTCAACAAAAGAAACGTAATCTGTCATGCTCCCGTAGCAGCTTTCCAGGCTATCATGGTAGCCGTAGAGAGCAGTCCAGGGAGTAAAAGCATGGCAGGGGCCGATAAGAGCTCCAAGATCTTTTGCTATTTCTGCAATTTCACAGCCGTCCAGCCTGACTGAGGGCCTTCCATCTGCTTCAAGGTTTCCAAAAGAAGAAATTCTTTCTGCCAGCTCTTCGGCTTTTGAAATCGAAGGTAAAATCAGGAGGTGGTGTACCCGATCAATATCCTCGATTTCGGTAGTCGGGATGAAAAATGTATTATCTATCCGGATTTCTTCGTCTGAAATGGCTGCCTTCTTAATCTCTTCGAGCCATTTCGGATGTGTGCAGTCCCCGGTACCAATAAGCTCCATCCCTTTTTTAGAGGCTTCACTTGCAATTGTGAGCAATTCCATCTTCGCGGAACATGCCATAGAGTATTTTGAATGTAGATGGAGATCTGCATTGACTTTCATTTTATCCGGATTCTTTATTCTTATATTCTCTACCTGGGACTTTCAAAACTGTATATTTATCCTATGTAACGCAGGTCTTCTTCCGTCGGTTTAACTTCGGGGAGGCTCTGTTGCTCTTCTTTTTCTTTCAGTTTTTCTATGATGTTCTCCATTTCCTCGGCCTTTTTCTTAAGAGAATCTGTATTTACCTCGATCCCGAAAATATTACACAATACTTTCAAAAGAGACTGGGCGCTTTTAGGGTCCATCAGATATCCAGGAGTCATTCCCATAAGACAGGCAGCATCTATGCCCCTCATCCCGCTGAAAGCCACAAGCAGGCCGGATGCTCCTACGATTCCTCCACTTGGTTCGGATTCCCTGAACTCGACTCCGTATTGTTTAATCTCTTCAATCAGGTCCGTGCTATTAGCAACTCCAAGGACTGTATCTTCATAAGTGAGCTTACCTGTCGGGTAACCTCCAAGTGTATATATCCTGGGGACTTTCAGTTCCTCTGCAATATCCAGGTAAAGAGAACAGAGTTCATAATGCCCCTGTGAGGTCGTGCTCTGGTGGTCACCTACTAAAAAAAGAATATCAGTTTCGTTTGCTTTCCCCTGATATATAGAGTTGCTTACTGGACGGACAGTACAATCGTTATTAACAAGGACCTGAGGCGGAAAGTGAGGAGAATAAACCTCCATAATCTTTTCAGCTTTGAGTTCTTCTACCAGATGTTCTGCTACCAGCTTGCCCACAAGCCCGACTCCAGGGAGTCCTACTACCATTATGGGGTTTTTGAGTGCAAGTTTTTCTTTCAGGCGGACAAGTGTACTTTGCTGCATAAAAATCCTTATCCTTTCTTTGCCAGTCTGCGGTACTTACCGTAAGGGTCTTGAGGAGAAAAGCGAGCCGGAATAGCGGGTAAGGAATCTCCCCCGCAAACCGGACATTTTTCCCTTAAAGTGTACCTGCCGCAATTTTTGCATTTGCGGATCTTTTGTCCCAAAGGGCATCACGCCTTTACCGATTCGATATGCCGCTTGAAGACCCCGTGTCCGCCGAGTTTGGAAATAGCGTCTATTGCCGTCTGGGCGGATTTCTTAAGGACTGATTCGGCTTTCTTATAGTCAGGAGCTATTACCTTGATTCTGTATCTCGGAGCCCCTGTGTAACTTATTTCGAGCCTGACATCTTTCCCATCAACGTCGCTGATGGAATTAGCAGCATTGAGAGATTGTTTTATGACCTCTATGCCGTTTGGAAGATTGCAGGTCAGATCAACATACCCTGCGATATCTACGAAGGGCAGTTTGATGTTTTCACCGGCGATCTTAATTATGCTCTTTAGATATTTTTTGTTGACTTTGAGTCCTTTAAATGCTTTTTCCCCTTCGATAGCTGCTTCTTCGAAGGCAGTATAAGCACTTCCGAAATCTTCTACAAGTCTCTCGTGCAGAGCCTGAAGGCTGTTTTCATCGGTATTGGTCTCTTCGGCCACGAACTGGAGCCACTTGGCGGCTTTCTGCTCATTCTTCCATTCCTGGATTTTAGCCCGCCGCTGGTGCTCGTTCACGTCTTTCAATGAAAGGTCGATGTGGCCGCGGGAAGGGTCCACGTTCAGAACCTTGCAGACAATCTTCTGCCCTTCCCTGACGTAATCCCTGACGTATTTGACCCAGCCTGCTTTAATTTCGGAGATGTGGATGAAACCTTCCCTTCCTCCGAATTCCTCAAGCTCGACGTAAGCTCCGAAATCAGTTACATTCTTCACCGTACAGACAACAAACTCTCCGATTTCGGGCCAATGATCGTTTCCCATTCGTACCACTTCTCAATTTATTTCTTTTTTATTACTATCTACTGTACTCCTGTTCAGTGCTTTTATCAATCTGGTTATTCAAGCACTTCCAGGATGTGAGTGGTAATTGTAGATTTTCCACCGGTTGGTTCTGCAAGGGTTCTTCCACAGACAACGCAGGTAATCTTGCGGCTTGCGCTTCCGAATATGATCTGTTCGTTTTCGCAGTCATTGCACTTTACGCGCAGGAACCTGCTTTTTGGCCTCTGGGTATAGTCTACCATTTTATCTTACTCCTTGAACTCGAACTTCTTTGCCCTGAAGCAGGGCCTCTGGTGGGCTTTCTTGCATACTGTGCAGCGGTACCTGAGCCAGATGCGCTTTGTTGGCTTGTCGCCACCAGGCACCTTGGAGAACTTTCCGCTGTTCCCTATGCCCTGCTGTCTGTCCTTCTGCCTTGCAATGTGAGTCATTGATGATTGCTGGCCCTTCTTGACCCTCTCTGCTACGTGTTCTTGGTGGGTCTTACAGAACGGGCAGTAAGTTCTGAACCTCTTTGGAATCTTCATTATTTACACCTTTTTTGTCGATTATTGGTATTGGTGTGCATATTCCGGCTTTTGCGGAAAAGCACCGATTAATATACATATTGGATATACGTATGGCGTTACGTATGGCGTTTTATTTCCTGGGAAGCTATTATTTGGGAAGCTTTTGATTGATGAGTTTGAAATAATCTGAACCTCTTTTGTCTCGAGAGTGGCGTTCTCCATCGAAGACGAAGTCAGAATACGCTAACAAGGTTGCTACACAGATATAGCTACACATATAAATACTAATACTATACCTGAGGTGCTTCTTCTTAAGGCATGAACCTGCTGTTTTACAGACTTCTGACAGGCCTGTCCCCAACTAACTGTTTTTTTGGCTAAAATAAGCTCCATGTTTCAATTAGTTTCTGAATTCTTGTCTCCGGAGCTTTTATCTCCGGCAGCAATAAGTTTTGCTGCATTCCGCTTTATAAGCCCTGTTGCATTCAGTTGCGGCAAAACAACAACGTCTTCAGCACTGACCGTATAGTTCCGGCCGTCTGTACCTGTGAAGGTAGGCAGGTCCTTAAGTATTTGAACAACAACATATTCTTCGTTTATATTGTTTTTGCCCGGCTCCGTCCCCTTCCCTTCTGCATTCACGGTAATCTCCCTGCCAGTCTTTGCTTCTACAAGAATAGCAGAAGATGCCTGTTTTGCTCCCCCCGGCCCGGGCCAGACAGCAACCTTTCCGGAATCTGGATAAAGAATTGGACCAAGAAGCTCTATTTTTGCAGCTTCGATTCCCTGAAGTACAATGTCATACAGCATTTTCTCCGCAGGAAGCAGCTTTTCAATATCCTTTGAAATAGGTTTATCAGCATTGGACTGGATCGTTGCCCTGGTAATAACCTTTCCTATCCTTTTCATAAAGATAGTCTCAAGGTCAGAAAGTGCCCTTTCATGCTCGTCATTGAGCATCTTTGATTCCGGAGAACGGGGATTGTCAATCTTGCTTATATCTTTCTCGAGTTCCCGGATATATTTTTCAGCTTCCAGGTAAAAATCAGCCGGAATTGTTTTTAATGTCTGGTTTTTTTCTTTATACAACGTCTGGCTGATTTCTTCTATATCCATGCTCTGCAACACCTCTACAAATCAGATATACAGCTGCGTACTCTGGAACTTCCTGTATGCCTTCTTCTATTTTTAAATCCTTGCCCTTCAGCTGTACTGAGAAAGGCTTTGAAACGGTTATTTTTGTTGGTCTGTCACCGAAGACAACTGCGTCATTAAGCGGGTCAAACTTCTCTAATTCAGAGAAAGCAAGTTTCTTTACAAGCATCCCTGACCCGCCGTGCAGGGAACCGGGGACACGGATAAGCCTTTTGATGTCAGCAGTAACGGGTTCATCAACACTTGCTCCGAACCTGTGAAGGAAATTTTCCATTGATTCCTGCATAAAATATGCGGCAATCTCCTTAAAATTTCTTACGTCGAAGTCCAGCCTTCCATTCTCCAGAATATCCTTTAAGCCATTTTCACTGTTAGTAATATTAACCAGTTTTTTGATTGTGGTATCTCCGACCTTCTCATGCTTTCGAAGCTCTGGAAACATATATTTCCTGTACTTTTTTTCGCACTCCACCTTCATATAGTCAGTGAGGTAAAGTGCAATTCTCTTCCCCCATCCAGAATCATATCCCACAAGCATACACTTCGTAGGTACATTTTTAATCCCTTTAAATGTCTTTGAGCCTGTCCCAAAATCCCCGTCCATTGCAACGTCCTTGAAAAAGTGCTTGAAATCGAGATCCTTCCCACTGACATAGTTCACGATTTCCCTTCTCTCGGAACTTCCAAGCTTCATGACTTTTGGGCTCTTAATATGGAAATGGTATCCTCTACCTCCTGAAAATACAAGCTCAATTTCCTTTTCCGAAAACCCGAAATCATCTAACAAAAAATCCATGAGCTTGAAAGCTTCCTTCTTTACAAGCTCAAGCATATCCGAATAATTTCGTGGGGCATCTGGCAGGTGGTCTGCATCAAGGTCAAAAATGAGCTCTGCCCCAAGCCAGTTTTTCTCGTTCATTTTCCGCGCATCAGGATATTCGTAATAAGCCGTAGAATTATAAACATGCGCAGGAGCCATGCCGTAAAGATAATCAAGAGCTTCTCCTGGCGAGCCGAAAGACTTGTGCCTGTGCATCATCTTTTCCGGCATATCATCGTAGAAGATAAAAGCCCATTCTCTATTAGGCAGGTGGTCAGGGAGACCTATCTCAGCGGATTTATAATAGTTCTGGAAACGGGATTTCAAATAACGGGTGGTTCTGGTGTCCATGGTTTTAGAGTTTTGAGATTTTTGGATCTTGGTTAGGGATCTCTTATGATAGACTAACTCATATTTTACTTTTGTTTATATGAGTTTTTTTAAAACAGTTTATCCACCTATCCAGATCCTGGTTGGAGATTTCAAAACTAATATGCAGCTTAATAATATGCAGCGCTCATACGACAAGAGTCCATGCGCAACAAGTATAATGAAAGAATAAGAGACTTAGGATTTAATCTAATTAATATGGCCATTATTGATAATTACCCGTGTCGATTAATGCGGAAATATAAACACCTATGGAGACGACGAAAAAATAAGACATTTAGGAGCTAATTTTGTGGGAAGTAAAATCAGTATTATAAATCACATAAACACAATCCGAGGCTATCTGAAAAAGAACAAAATTGATGATTCGATTGAAGATTCTTACAGTATGACAGATCCCGAAAATTCTGAAATTTTTGACATTTATATTAGCTCATCTACAGGTATGGAATTTGTACTGATCCCTGCCGGGGAATTTAACATGGGCTCCTCTCCTGAAGAAAAAGACAGATCAGACTGCGAATCTCCAGTCCATAGGGTTACGATTCAAAATCCTTTTTACATGGGTAAATCTCCGGTTACACAAAACCAGTGGAAAAAAATAATGGGAAACAGCCCTTCAAACTTCAAAGGCGAAGCCAGACTTGTTGAACTGGTTTCCTGGGAAGAGGTCCAGGAATTTATTAAAAAACTGAATTTAATAGAAAATACCACTAAATACCGTTTACCCTCTGAAGCCGAATGGGAATATTCCTGTAGAGCCGGTACACAGAGCAGGTACTTTTTCGGAAATGATGAATCCAAACTTGGCTATTATGCATAGTACGTTGAGAATGCAAGCCGCAAAACTCACCCGGTTGGCAAGAAGAAACCGAATCCTTGGGGCCTTTATGACATGCACGGTAATGTCTGGGAGTGGGTTCAGGACATATGGCACGAAAACTATAATGGCTCTCCTTCTAACGGCAGAGCATGGGAACATGGAAATAGCTCCTCCCGCGTTTCTCGTGGAGGAAGCTGGTACTGTGATTCTGACACCTGCCGCTCAGCTGCTCGTTTCAGCCGTGAACCTAAAAATCGTTTCGCCAATCTTGGATTTCGCCTCGTGAGGGAATTATAAGTTGTATCTTAAAAGTTGTATCTCATAAGTTGTCTTTTTAACTCTTATGAAAGAGACCTTACTTTTCTGGATTTTACTCATTTATCTTTTGCTCATCAGAAATTCATAATATAGGCCAAACTGTAAACATGTACAGAAGCCATGCCATAAAGATGATCAAGAGTTTTTCCCGGCAAGCCGAAAGAACTGTACCTGTGCATCATTTTCAGCATGTAATCGAGAGATTAAAGATCATTCTCCATCAGGCAGGTGAGCAGAGAGAACTATCTCAGCGGTTTTATAACAGTTCTAAAAACGTGATTTTGAATAACGGGAAGTTCTGCGATCCATTGTTTTATGGATTTGGGGTTTTGGATATTAATGAGGAATGGCTCAGACGAAAGTTAAGAGTTAGGACTATAGTAGGGTGTCTGAGACAAATGGAGGCAGATAAAAAGTGAAGGGAAGATTTTAGCGAATACTGAAATCAAAAAAAATACTGGCTGTAATCATAAGCGTATAAAATTCTCTGCCCAAAGCATTAAACAATTCATCATATGAATTATTACCACTGGAAAATTCAATCATAAATTAAGCAATAATTGTTTGATGATCTGGCGAAAAACTTTACAATATATGTAGAGGGAATTAGTAAATAGTTTACCTGGTTCAAACGAACCCCTCAGAGTAAATTTGAACCCCATTGTACCCGGAGGCATGGTTATGTTTGTTTTGCGATTAGTAATATATCGGGTGGAAGCATGAAAGAAGTCAATAAAAAAATTCGCTATATAGGAATAATCCTTCTGATTTTGGTAGGATTTTATATAATTCTCCCGTATATATTCATTGGTCCACCTGCATCTTTTTTTTCTGTATACAATGGAGATGAAACTAGTCACGTAGTGACTATTGAAATAACTGATTCGAACAATAAACCAATATTTGAAAATACTTACAAATTATCTCCTCATGAGAAAGCAATTGAATCTAAAAGTTTATGGTTGCTATTTAAGATGTCTTTGCCATTGAATAAAGATAGTTATACAATTAAAACAAGTTTAGAAGATAAAGTAAGTAAAGAAACAAATATGTCTTTGGATCCCTGGACTACATTGTTTATTTCAATAATAGATTCATCTGTTTTCATTGACGCAAGCCAAGCTTAACATTTTGAAGAAGTAAATAAACCAGTTGTTGCTTTGTATTTTATATGAATCTGATGTTAAAACCAAAATCAAAAAGAGAGGAACTTGTGCCCGAAGGTATGGTGGTTATGTTAACTCACAAATTGAAAGTTCAATACGCAACCCTATGGCCCTTTTGCGATTAAATATGGCATGTTGAAGTTAACACAAAGGGAGGAAAACTTCTGCATTTATTATTTATACAAAATCTATCTTTTACGCCTCAGGGGGAATAAGCATTAAAAGATGTCGAAAGATATTCATTCTTTTAGGAACTTTAATATTGATTTTGTTAAATTATTTCATTGTTTTCCCATATTTGTTAGTCGGACCTCCAACGCCTCTATTTGATGTATATAACAATGATCTCCAGAATCATGAATGAAGTAGCAGTTGAAGTATTTGATTCGTATAATGAATCTATATTCAAAGAAACGTATGAACTGGCTCCAGAAGAGCATAGAGCCCAGCCCAAATCAATATGGCTGCTGCTTCGATGGTCGATGCCGTGGTCTAAGGGAGAATATACATATTGGGCGGAAGGAGATTATGAATTTAAAGTTATTTTGGACGGCGAAATTACAGATTCCTACAAAACACTGCCACACCCCTGGAATTCTGTGATTATATATATAGATGAAGCAAATGATTCTGACTCTCAAATCTGCATAAGAGAAATAACCGTATAATCTTTTGAACTCGTGAGAAAGCTAACCAATGATTTATTAGTAATTCTTTGATCGGCATTTTCCGGTCTTTTATGTCCTGCGGGGTGCGGACTATAAAATTTATGTAGCCTCTCAGGATCTCCCTTTCTACTCAGGCAGAGATCGTAAGTATTTGATGTGAAATCTTGGTTCTTACGTCAGACAAGTACCTGACTTCCTTTTCTCTTTTTACAGGTCCCTATTTGAAATGACAGAATATTAATATTACTTTATTAATATGACCTCTCAAGTTTCAA
>CAYSWX010000030.1:0-40587 GCA_964434965.1 uncultured Methanosarcinales archaeon | reverse complement strand
TATTCAATGACACCCAGGCTGGTGAGGATTATATTAATAATACACCTGCGACTGTCTTCAGGCTTACTCCAAACAATACTACAGAGCTTGATCCGTATGATTATCCAGAGCTGAGGGTTCGCGGAACCGGACAAACAGAATTCGATCTTATGGATGATCTTGAAGAGCTGAGGAATGCAATTCTCGAAAAGTATAACGAATCGAATGCCACAGAGCTTCCGGTCAGTATGTGGGTCCCGGTAGGGAGTGATGCTATCCAGAGGGGAATCAACGCCCTGGGTCCTGATAACGATGCAGCCTATCTATGGACCGCAAACCAGACTATGTCTTCTCCAACACCTCCTTTCTTTAACACGTCGGAGTACTATCCTTTCCTGAGAGACCCGGCAATTACTCTGGGCAACGATTCCGGTGAATTCATAATTGTCTACGGGGTCAACCATGTAGCTACAGGAAAGGCGACATACTCAAACTTTGCAGTATACGGAGCTGATGTGTGGAATGGCGTTAGAGCAATCACTGATGAGGATTTCAGTGGCTCTGCTGAGGAATACCTCCCTGATAATCCAAACGCGAAATACCTGTATGTCTACAAGCTGGCAAGGAACTGCAGTGAAGATGACCAGTACTGCTATGAGGTTCCTTATGGTGTGAAAGCTCGTGGCATAGAACTGGATCAGCCGCTTTTCATTGGCTGGAGGGCCTATCTGGAAAATACAACAAAAACCGGACCAGCCTACTCAGAGATTGTGTACGATCGGGCTATAAAGTTCGACCCTAAAAGTTAAGCTAAAAGAAACTGGGAATTGAGAACAGTTTAAGCTCTGGATGATATGTATTACTGCAAATACATATCTTCATCTTTTTGTATATGTAAGCCAGAGCCATTTTTTATAATAACTTTTTGTTGTTTAGACTGGTTGAAATTAAATATTTTAGGGTTTTAGCTGGTTTTAGAGGTCTATGTAATAAATTTCTGATTATTTGCTTATGGAGGGAGCTTGATATTTCTCCTTTTGGACAACAATTTCTAGCTAACCTGTTATTTTCGACCCACACAAAGCAGTGAAGAACCATCTTCATTCTTTTCTTTCAACCCTTCTGAAACTACTTCTTTGTGTTTGTAATAGCGATCTGCTCTTTTTGTTTCTTGCAAACACCTTAATTTTTCTACTATGATTTCTTCCTGTATTCTATTTCCGAATTCTCTGGAAATCACGAGTGCCTGCTCATAGCTTTCAATTGCTTTTTCGTTTTCTCCCATAACACTATATGTCAAACCTAGCCTTTCAAGAGTTTGTTCCTCTTTAATTTTTTCCCCGATCTCTCTCAAGATTGCAAGTTCCTGTTCACTGTACTCTGCTACTTTTTTCAATTCTCCCAGGCGATTATGTGCTATTACCATATTCTTAAGAATATCTCCTTCTCCACGCTTATCTTCTATTTTCCTGGAAATTTTGAGAGTTTGCTCATAGTATCCAATGGCTGCCCTTACCTCTCCCAGTTGATAGCATAAGTTACCCAGGTTTCCAAGATTATTTCTTTCACCCCTTAAGTTATCGGTTTCTCTGGCGATTTTAAGTGCATACTCATAGAATTCTATTGCTTTTCCTGTTTTTCCTAAAAAACTGTATGCCATTCCCAAATTTCCTACTACTGCTCCCTCACTTTCTCTATTTCCTGTTTCGCGGGAGATTTCCAGTGCCTGTTCATAATATTCAATAGCTTTCTCTATCTCTCCCAAGCGGGCATGGGCTAACCCCATATTTTCGAAAGCTATTTCTTCTCCTTGCTTATCGCCTATTTCTTTAAAAACTTCTACAGCCTGCTGGTAATACTCAATAGCTTTTCTTATTTCTCCGAGATGGCTGTAAGCTAAACCCAATTTTCCAAGGTTATTTCCTTCTTCTCTCCTGTCTCCCCTTTTCCTGGAATTTTTAAGACCCCGCTCACAAATTTCAATTGCTTTTTTGCTTTCTTTTACATCATTGTGTGTTAATCCAAAGTTTATGGATCCATTTTTTTCTTCTCGCACATTTGTTCCCCCCTACAGAAATTATGATTTCTAAGGAATTATATTTTCTGTACGTGTCGTTTACTTACCTTTCTTTTTTCCTGTAATCTCGTTGATCACAATTTTTAAGCACCATATAAAAACACTATCTGTTTTCTACCAATGTTGTATAACAAGATAAGTTTTTTCGTTTCAGGATTGCAGTTGAATCAAAAAACAATAGCATTAACCGTTAAAGGTCCAAAAATATATATTTAAATCACGACTTTTCAGAACCTGAGGAAATTTACGCAAAAAACACTCGGTACAGTGAGCATGGAGTTTTGCGAGGTTATAAAAATAACACTCTAAACTGGCTGCTGTTTAATTAAAAAACTCAAAATCGGATTTAACTGATGTAAAAAAGTTAAATATGATCAGAGAATAAAAATTCCCTGATTGTTTTAAGTTATGAGACAGTAATTCTATGCTAAAGCTGCCCGAAGGCTCAGATCTGCGGCCGCCTGTCAATGATCCTCTTTGCCTTTCCTGCGGTCCGCTCTATGCTGCCTTTCTCCAGCAGTTCGACATTTGTGCGGATATTGAGGACAGCTTTGAGCTCGTGCTGGACGTGGTCCTGGACGGCTTTTAGGTCTTTGAGGTCGCCGGTAAAGGCGTTATTTTCAAGTTCTACTTCGACTGTGAGTTCGTCGAGCATGTGTTTGTTGCGGTCGAGGACAAGCTGGAACTGTTCGCCGACCTCAGGGATCCTTGAGATAACGTCCTGTATCTGGGAGGGGAAGACGTTGATTCCTCTTACTATGAGCATATCGTCAACCCTGCCGAGAAGGCGTGAAATCCTTGTGGTTGTCCTGCCGCAGTCGCATTCGGACTCGAGGAGTCTTGTCATGTCGCCTGTGCGGTATCTGATGTTGCAGAAGCCTTCTTTATTGAGGGATGTCAGGACAAGTTCTCCTTTTTCACCTTCCGAGACCTGTTCTCCGTTTTCGTCAAGGACTTCTACGAGGAAGTTGTCGTTCCATATATGCAGGCCGTTCTGTTCCTGGCATTCAAAACCGACACCAGGGCCGATCATTTCAGAGAGACCGTAACAATCGTAGGCTTTGAGGTTCAGGCGTTTTTCAAGCTGTTTTCTGGTGTTTTCCGACCAGGGTTCGCCGCCGAAGATGGCTGCTTTTAATGAAAGTTTGTCTACAAGGTCAAGCTCTTCTGCGGTTTCTGCAAGGTAGAAAGCATAGGATGGAGTACAGTGGACTGCTGTGACCCCGAAGTCGATCATCATCTCAAGCTGCCTGGCAGTATTTCCTGTAGCTGCCGGCACGACCATGGCTCCCATCTTCTCTACGCCGTAGTGGAAGCCCATTCCCCCGGTAAAGAGGCCGTAGTTCATGGAGTTCTGGATAACGTCCCCTTTTGAAAGGCCTATCATTGTAAGGCTGCGGGCGATCAGGTCAGACCAGGTCTCTATATCCTTTGCGGTATAACCGACAACTGTGGGTTTTCCGCTGGTTCCTGATGAGGCGTGGATTCTCACTATATCTTCTTTTTTTGCAGCAAAAAGGCCGAAAGGATAATTGTCCCGAAGGTCTGTTTTGCGTGTGAAAGGCAGTTTTCGGACATCCTCAAGTGTTTTTATGTCCTCGGGGGTGACTCCTGCCTCCTTGAACTTCTGCCTGTAGAAAGGAACATTATCATAGACCAGCTTTGCGCTGTGTTGCAGGCGTTTTAGCTGAAGTCTCTTCATTTCTTCGGGATCCATTGTTTCATATTTCGGCTGCCAGTATTTCATTAAAAGGACCTTCTTTAATTTGTAACACCATTCTCAGATCATAAATTTTAATATATGAATGCCATGTCTCTACATGTCATGCTATATTAAGTAATTTATGAGTAATATATAATGTTTGGAAAAATCCTTCTGTACTGTAATTCCTTCACATATAAATATTGTTGAGTAAACTGTTTGGAAGTGAAGAATAGGAAATTTACTGGGTCTGAAGTTCATTGATTGCATAAAATTCTGAAGTTGAAAATGTAAAAAAGCAACACTGTTTTGTGGAAGTAACGCACAACTTCTTTTTCAAAAGTAGTTTTTACCAGAAAGCCAATTATAATTTCTTATAATGTTGTCATATGATAAAGAAAAAATTAAAAAAGAGAAATTTAAGATATTTTTTTAATATTTGACCGGATTAGAACCATACCTTGAACCAGTTCTTTTTTCGCCTTTTTGTTTTGCTTTAAATTTTTGTACTTTTGTTTTAATCTCTTCTGCTTTTGTACCTAATGAACTGCACAAATAGCAGCCTTTTTTACAATTTGTGAGACGTAAATGTTTTACAACAAAAGCAAGCCCTATTGCGGCTAATACATAAACTACTATTTCCATAAGTTTACTCATGCTAATCCCCCAATTTATTATGTTATCTTATTATTTACAATTTGTGTGACGTATATGTTTTACAACAAAAGCAAGCCCTATTGCGGCTAATACATAAACTACTATTTCCATAAGTTTCTTCATAGTAATCCCCCAGATTTATGATAGTATCTTATTATTAATAAAGTTAATGAATATCTTAAAAAGATAAAAATGTTACTGGCCAAAGAAGGCTGCAAACAGGTGGGGAAGTATTTGTACCTAAAGACCAGTGCGACTATTGAGCGCCTGAACAACTGGGTGAGTGCAAGTCAAGGGTTGGGTTATTATCCCTTGCTCAAAAATTCATAGGTTCGAATCTCACAGTTCGCACTATACCGGTGGGTTATAGGTAAGTCAAAAAAACGCAACGCTGTTTTGTACGGAGTTTGCACAACCGCTGATTTTAACATTGCCTTAACTAAAATGAACATGTAATTTTTTACAAGGCATTTTATATAAAATAGTGTATTTTATTATATGTTTTTATTAAAACAATACACAAAAATATTTAAGTGCTATAAAAAAAATTGTGAATTTATTTTTACTAGTTAGAATTATATAGGATTTTTTCTAAACTAACTACCTGAAAAAATAAATTAGATGAATTTGATTAGCATATATTAGCATACTCATTTAGTCTAAACTCATCTCTGAATATTTTTTTCAAAATATATTTATTGTTGTGCCTTATTTTTGTGTCTAAACCATATGTACAAGATTTATGTACCATTTGAATTAAATCTTTAAATGACAAATCAACTGTCATTTCAATTAAGTCTCTTAGTTCATCATCACTTTTAGTCAGTTCCTTAAAGGCTCCTTTGGAACATAATTCAGGTTTTAAGACTATAAGATTCAACTCTTTTAATAGTTCTTGCTTTAATCTTATAGAAGGCTGAAGCGAGGTATCATAATGTAAAATTATGTTCTGCATTCTATTTGAAAGGAGTTTTCTAATATGATCATATATTGTGCTATCTTTCTTCTGAAGTTTTGATACAAGGGAATTTGTGTCTTTTAGTTCTTTAGCCCTGAAAAGAGAAACTTCAACGTTAGGGATTATGTTAATAGATAGTGAAGAAGAAATATTTTGATTGTTACCTTTAGCGTTCATAATGAAAGACAGATAAAAAGTTAATTCATAAAGATTTTTTAATGTTATCCTTAAGGGTGTTCCTTCAATAATTCTTAATTGATCATATGAAATTTCGTCATAACATTCATCAAGTGAATTATTTATATGTTCTTCTATCTCATTACGGTTCTTTACTTCAATATTTTCAAAATGATTAACACCTGGAGGACAGTATGGGTTAAAAGAAATACTTTCTACAATGCCTTTTTCAAATAATATATTTGGCAAACTCATAAGGTCAATAAATGCCATATGAATGAGTTTTGTTAAAAACTTACTATTTCGTACATTTTGTGTATATACAACAGAAAGATCAAACGATAGATCAAAAGAATCCCATTTGCCATTAAGAAACTCATTTAATGCAAGAGGTGAACTTTGGATTAAAACCAGTATTGGAAGTATTAATTTGTTATATTCAAATATAGAATAATGCTCTTGTAACACACTATTAAAGTTATTTTGTATGTATCCATTATTTAATTTTTTTATATTTTTACATTTGTCAAACTTTTTATGAATCTCTTCAAATTGAAGATTTATATGGCTTATTTCTCGATCAATTGTGTTTCCAAATCCTTTTTCTTCTTTAGAAATATTCTTTTCTTTAATCTGATTTAAATACTCGTTGACTTGCTTTTGTAATTCATTGATATCTTTTTCAAGTTCGTTAAAGTTGAAATGAGCACAACATTTATAATATTTGTAATAAAGTTGATCCGCGAAATTGTATAGAAGATTTTTTAATTTGTCAAATAGATCTAAGTCATTTTGATAATCTAACCAAAACATGTTTTGGAAATTATATAGCCATGAGATTATAGAATGTGTCTCCTTAATTGAGAAAGACCAAAAATCTATTACATACTTAGGAGTTTCTCCATAGCACATGCGGTAAAAAGTTTCGATATTTAGCTCCTTTATTTTTTCTATTTTCTCAATTTCACTAACTTTGTCACTAAAAACTGGTAGTTTCAAATTAAATGGAAATATTGGTTTAATAAATGAAAGAGTTGACCAAGCACTGTACGTTTCGTAATCACAGCATCTTGATCGAGAGATGCTATACAGATCAAAATCTCTAAAGTAGTATTCTGTTTCGTCACTATTAAGACTGTTTAAATCTTCGTAAAAATGATCACAAAAGCTTTTTAATTTGTTTATATAACTAGACTCCGTTCTTTTGTTATTTATTTCATACTTTTCTACACTTTCCTTAACTATTGAACTAATGCCCTTTTCATCTTGTGAGTTAATTTTATTGCCCGTATTTCTTTCAAAAAGATCTTTTATATGCTGCGCATCATTAATATCCAAATCCATAACTGAAATGAGACGGGATATTGTAACACCTTTTTCGTACAAAACTTCCCTTATAAGAGATTCATTTAAATTGTAAGTAAAATAATAATTATCAAGAAGCTTTTTAGCTTTATAATAAGGGTGAGATTCTAGTATTAGTTTCACAAGCTTTCTGATAGCTGGCAAGTCGGTGTTTAGCGAATAAAATTTACTATCAGAGCCTTGCTTACGTTTATAGTCTTTTGAAATTTTAAGTATATACGACATTTTTTCATCAGAAAACTGCTCACAAGCTTCACCTGCAGTTACTCTGTTTGCAATACCCTTTGATTCAATCTCACTTGGATATGTAAAAAAGTGATCCAAGTTTTCAGAAGTAACTTTATTATACTTTTGGAGAGTCTCCTCAATCTTTTTGCTTTCACCTAGGATAAAGTGTTCAAGCACTGCCCAGTGTTTTTCGGTAATCTTTCTTTTTGCCATTTGCTACCTCGTTGAATCCAAATTATTGTAAGCATTTTTCATTTTCCCTTTACAAATGGTTTATTTGATTACTTAACCCTTCTGAAAAGTATTTATCCGCATCTTTTGACTCAATTATTGTGAAAAAAAGGGGGGTGAAAAAGAATGGACAAAAAATCCGATGAGGATAACCACGCAAACCAGTGCAATCCTAACAATGATGCATACTGGCAGAGCCGTGGAGAAGAAGAAAGACCCGAAGACTGGGAAGAAAAGGCTAAAGACTGAAATATAACAATTTTTTTTTGCAAATAATTAGGAGGAAATATAATGGCACAAAAAACACCAATGACCAAAGAGGATGCATCAAGAATTCAATCTCATGCAGACAAGACTGAAACCAATCAGGATTTCAAAGCAAGGGCAATGTCAGCTGCTTCAAAGAATTCACAGAAAAAGAAATGAACGGGGGCTTACCCCCTTCTATTTAATTTATTGTTAAGGAGAAATGAGATATGTATACAGTATTTATCAAAGCAGTTGATCCAGATCTGCTAATTGATGTAGATGAAATTGGAAGAATAGGGTTCTCTGGAAATGAAATCTTTGCATTTAGCAGACTTGAAGAACAGTACTCAATTTATCGGGGCAAAGCCGTCAATAGTGAAAAGGCACTAGTTGAAACTGTAGCCTTGATTCATTCAGCTAAAAAGTTTTCTGAGAAAACTGAGAGCGCATTAATAATGGATTTTTCAAAGGATTTTGATAATCCAACAATAGTTAGACCTAACAACAGAGATGTAACTCGCTTTTCACGCATCTCAGTCTAATTAGACTTATAAGTTTAACTAAAAAAAGGTTCTCTAATTGAATATTTATTGAAAATTTAGCTTTTTTGTATATTTTCTTGTATATTTGTATATTGTAATATACATTATTATTTTTAGAGTATTGAAACCAAAAGCAGTTAGCCGTTTTTTATCAGTTGAGATTTTGATCTCAAAACATATTTTAAAAATGTAGTTTTTTGAGTAAATATAGGACACTTAGACTCTACTATTTTCGAACAATTTCTTCCGATAAATATTCTGCGATATATTATCTAATTTTTGAACATTTTGAACATATTTTGCTTACTTCTCTTGTTTTCAAATTTATTTTATCGTCTTTCATAATCCTATCTTTTATCCTTTTCAATGTACTTCTATGTTTAATTCCCATTTTTCGGGCTTTTTCAGGAGTTAAAGCCAATATATTTTGCTTAATCTCTTCCATATTAATGAAAATTTGTGGCTTTGTTACATTCAAAGGCTCGTCCTCAATATTATTTGCTTCCTTTCCAATGTAAGTCAGACCATCAGCCCGAATATGTTTTCTCTCTAAAACTCCTATATCTCCATCAAATTTGTTTTCTGGATGTTCAATATACTGCAAAATGGTTCTACTCAATGGTTTGAAATATTTCGATCCTTCTTTAACCTCTCCTGTTTCATAATTAATAAATGGCTCATAAACTATCTTCTGATAATCCCTTAGTAAACGGAGCCAGAGGCTTAACAGCCTTATTATTTTCTTCAATTGTCTGGAACCCAGTAAGTAAGAAGTTAAAAGGCTTAATCTGCTCTTTCCATGGCTTCCCCTCATTCAATTTTTTAAATCTATTCAATACATGGGGTGTGATAACAGTAAGCCTGGAAATTTCATAAAGGTTTTGAATACTTCTCATCAATGTCTCTTTCAGTAATTAGTATTTACCACATGCCTGAAACTGATGAAATTTTGTAAATTGTGAATATTTCGTCGACTCTTGCTGGAAATCAAATTATTTACGGCTGCCCCAACTCAAAGGTCAGCGCATTAGTAACCTCCTAACTCCCGCAATAATAAAATAAATTTCTCAAGATCGGTAAACTCTATAACTTTCTCATAGTCCTTATTTTTTTGATTATAACAATTGAGATCATTAATAATTGAATTTATACTGTAATCATGTATTAGACAAAAAAATAAAGCATTATCAAGTTTTAAGCTTCATTTTCATTTTTATTTAATTTCCAAAAAATAAGTATGTTTATATGTTAATTTGTCCTGTAGTTTTTGAGTAATTTTACTCTGTTATTTTAGATTCAGGGTCTTCCCGAATCAAGTAATGAGAAAAACAGGAGGGAAATAAACTGAAAAATAATAATAAGTATATATGGAAAATGACACTATCTGTTTTTGCCATACTGATGATGCTGGCTTTATTGTCTACAGCAGCTTCAGCATCGATTTCTGTCACCACGACCCCCCTTGGTGCAGGAACTCCACCCGCGACAGCACGTCTATCTGGTGGAGGCAATTACATTGATTATACAGCGGTAGCCGCTTCAAGTACTGATCCACGAATAGTACAATTCAAGGACCGATCAAAAGGTACAGAGACATATATAAGATGGGACTTTGGAGATGGAACCTCTCTCGAAGGAACAAAAATTACTCCATCACTAAAAAATCCGGTACACAAGTATAAAAAGACTGGTTATTATATCACTTGTATGACCATCAAGTGCACTGGTTATGATGGCAAGTTGTGGGTCCATAAGACTGTTGTTATTAAATAAATTTGAAAAAATTAAAAGTTGACTTAAACCTATCCGAAAAGTCAGTAATGCATGTTGAAAAGTCACGATCGGTCTATAATTATATCAGAGTATCCGTTCCGGTTTTGCATATTGCATCTTGTAAAAGTTACAGTAGTTAACCACTTTCGGATAGGCTCTAGTTAAAGTTGACTTGGCTAAAAGTTGACTTATTACTTTTAATTTTTATAACCTTCTTTTTTATACCGTCTCTGTAATAATTATCCCAAACAAATATCTTCAAAAAAACTTCTCATTCTTAGCCTCCAACTTTATTCACCAATCTTTTGAGGAGTCTAACACCCGAAGAATACACAGAACCTGAAATGTTTCCTGCAGGTTTTAGCCTGAGATTGTAATTCTCAGTAATAATAAAGTCTTTTACCTGCCCAAACTACAAATTTTTGGAAACTCAACCATTTATTTTGACTCTACGTTTTTTGTGGACACTCCGTAATACAAAGAGTTCACACTAAAAGCTACTCTTTACGTCTAATAAACGAGTATAGCTGATAAAATGAAAACAAATTTATACTTCATTTGCAAACCTTTTATTTTGGATAGTATGGGAGAAAAAGATAATCCGAAAGAGTATAACAAAAATAAAATTGCATTGCTATATATTATTGGCCTTGTTTTCTTGCTTGGAGGTGTGAGAAAACTATTTAATGGCGAGATTATTCTGGGAGTAATTTATATTCTGAATGGAATTATATTGATTCCTGTAATTGGAGATCTTATAGAAAAGAAAATGAATTTATGAGTCTCCCTTTCTCTAAAATTCTTTATTTTTCTTTGTCTTTTTTACGCTATTGGTGTCACTCAGGGTAATTGAAACTTGTCTTTCTGTGCCGTTTGCTCTATAGTACCTGCACTTCTACTATTTTTAATGCACTATAAGTAAACTTTTCATATTTGGGTGGCGATATTAGCTATTTAATTAAAATAAAGGGGACTGATGGAGTTGGTTTCTTCCAAAATTACTTCTGTTTTTTCTCTGGTAGCATTTGCAGCTATTCACAGCCTGACGGCGAGCCTGCCATTCAAACGCCTGGTCATGAGAGCCACTGGTCCCAGAGCAGAAGCGTTCTATTTGCCGGCATACAGCTTCCTTGCAGTACTGACAATATTGCCGCTTGTCTATCAGCTCTACAAAAACCCGGGGCGGGTTCTTTACAAAATACCTTCGCCCTGGCGCTGGCTCATGGTCGTAGGGCAATTAATTGCCGGAATGCTTGCCCCCATAGCTTTTCTAAATGCCCCGCATCGGTTCAAAATACGCTCGCAATTGTCTGGTCCGCAGGCTCCCGAAGCAGGTTCACTTAATATCAGGGGCATTTACCGGTGGGTAAGGGATCCCTTCCTGCTCTCCGGGCTGGTCATGATGTTGCTTACTCCTTTTATGACCGTAAATCTGCTTATTATATACCTTTTGACCACCATATACCTGTTCCTGGGGTCCCTGCACTGGGAGACAAGGCTGGTGGCACAGTTTGGTGACGAATACCGGGATTACCAGAAAAAAGTTCACAGGATAATCCCCCGATTAAAGGGGAGCATTAAAAATTCCGATTAATCTCCAGTTAATATATATAACTGAATATAAATAAAATTTGGCAGCCCGGCCGAAATGGAGTCGGCTGCACTCATTAGGGATGATTTCCTCAAAAACACCTGACACCTTCATGGGAATAGCGGTTTCATCTAAAATTCTCAGCAGCCTGGAAGTATAAAGATGCTACGATATTGAAAATTAATTTCACATTCTATTTTTCTTCATATCCGATTTTAACTTAATGTCCTTTGCAGATAATACGCTACTGGAAACCCTATCAGGGTTGGAATCCAGAAAGAAAACACCCTGTAACTGAGTATAACCACAATAGCAATCGTTCCCGGAACCCCCAGCCCTGTGTACAGAGCTGCCATTGTGCTCTCAACAATCCCTATCCCGCCCGGGATAAGAAAAGCCATTTCCCCAAAAAGAATGGGAAGCCCGTATCCCACAAGCAGGACTGAAAGTCTTACCGGATATCCTGCAGCTATGAAGAGGAAGTAAAGAGTTAGCATATCAAAACTTATGGAAAAAGCTGCTGCCAGAGCTGGACGCTGCCAGCCTTCTTTATTCAGGATGTCAAGGGCTGCAAAAAGCCGGCTTATGGAGTTCTCGGTCAGAGCAGGATTATAGGGTTTTTTCTGGATTCTCGCAAAGAAAGCTGATATTTTTATAGCTCCTGCCTTAAAGCTGGTACTGTTTCTTTTTCCCCAGTTTGCTACCAGAACGCCAAGGCTCAGCAGAGTGAGGATCAGGAGAAAGATATAGAATTGCAGGGAAGATAGTTCATGAACCAGAAGCAGGTGAACTATTCCGCCCACTGCAAGTAGAGTTAGAATCACATTGCTGAATACTATGGGCAATATACCTGCAAGTCCTGAGCCCTCTTTGCTTATGCCAG
The DNA here is from genome assembly GCA_964434965.1 of uncultured Methanosarcinales archaeon. Taxonomy (GTDB): domain Archaea; phylum Halobacteriota; class Methanosarcinia; order Methanosarcinales; family Methanosarcinaceae; genus Methanosarcina. Next base: position 28,175 of record CAYSWX010000030.1, on the reverse strand, counting down.
CTTTCCTTACCCATCGGTAGGTAGCTGCAGCATTTCCCAAAATACCACCTGCCAGCATTCCCATACTTGCTGCAGCAAGAGTTACAGCTGTTCCTTTTAAAATTGAGAGAGGCTGATTTACTATTGCTAAAATTGAATTAATAAGATAACCGTATCCTATGTAACTTATAACCTGAGCAAATGCAGCGAGCAGTACAGCCCATAAAGCCATTGTCCTGATTACCTAGAGAGACTCTTCAAAAGAGGCAATCTGGGGAAGAATCAGATAAACCGTGAGTCCCAGGAAAATTAGGGTTGGAATGTAACGCCCTGCTTTCAATATCAGAGACGAAAACGAATTACGGCTTCGATAGTTGTTGTTTTTATTTCCTTGATTCTGTAAACCTTCCTGTCCGTTTTTATACATATTAATCCTCTAAAATTAACATCATATCTTTTTGTATTTATTCATACATTTGATATTTTCTCACACTTTCTAATATATAAAAGAGATGGTATGTGGAATAGAATCATTTCTGCTCAGGTAAACTATCCATCCCTGCTTCTACAGGAAGCAAAGACGGAGCTTCCTGATCTCTCATCCTTTACTCTTTTGAGATAAGTCTCCAGAATTATTCCCTTCATTCCGCAGGTGTCAGATAACAATTAAGTTTTGATTTATGAGAGCACATTTTTTAATATTGCCAGCAGTGTTAAAATCCCTGTCATGCCTGTTAAAGTCTGAACATTTCCATTGTCGAAATATTCATTCATTTCTTCTGCAGGTAAAAAGCAATTGGAAATCCTGCTAAAGTAGGGATCCAGAAAGAAAACATCCTGTAACTGAGTATAACCACAACAGCAATCGGTTCTGGAACCCCCATTCCTGTGTACAGAGCTGCCATTGTGCTCTCAACAACCCCTATCCCACCCGGGATAATAAAAGCTATTTTCCCGAAAAGCAGTGGAAGCCCGTATCCCACAAGCAGAACTGAAAGTTTTACCGGGTGTCCTGCGGCTACAAAGAAGAAGTAAAGAGTTAGCATATCAAAACTTATGGAAAAAGCTGCTGCCAGAGCTGGACGCTGCCAGCCTCCTTTATGCAGGACATCAAGGGCTGCAAAGAATCGGCTTACATACTCTTCAGTTGGATCTGGATTATAGGGCCTGTTTAGGATTCTGGCAAAGGAAGCTGCTATTTTCACGACGTCTTCCTTAAATCTGGTTCTGTGCCTTCTTCCCCAGCTTACTGCCAGAGCACCAAGGATCAGCAGAGTGAGGACCAGGAGAAAGATGTAGAATTGCAGGGAAGAAAGTTCGTGGGCCAGAAGCAGGTAGACTATTCCGATTGTTGAGAGTACTATCAGGATTCCATTGTTGAACATCGTGGGCAGCGTACTTGCAAGCCCTGAGCCTTCTTTGGTTACGCCGTCTTTCTTCACCCATATGTAGGTGGCTGCAGCGTTTCCTAAAGTGCCTCCTGCAAGCATTCCCATACTCGACGCAGCAAGAGTTATGGCAGATCCTTTTAATATCGAGATACGCTGATTTACTATTTCCAGAACAGAATTAATAAGATAACCGTATCCTATGTAACTTATAATCTCAGCAAATGCAGCAAGCACTACGGCCCATAAAACCATTGTCCTGATAACCTGAAGTGACTCTTCAAAAGAGGCTATCTGGGGAAGAATCAGATGAACTGCGAGTCCCAGGAAAATAAGGGTAAGAAGGTAACGCCTGACTTTCAAGATCAGAGGTTGAGAATATGAAAGTCTCCGACGATTGTTATTTTTATTTTCCTGATTATCTAAACCTTCCTTTCCGTTTATATCCATTTATAATCCTCTGAACTTGGGCATCATCTCTTTTGTACTTTCTGACACTTTTTAATATAAAAAGGAGATGGCATTCAGGAGTAGAATTACTTCCATTAAGTATCACAGCCTTTAATTATTATTACGGATAACTCATTCCTATGACAGATACAGTTTACTTTCTTTTTCCTCTAATTTATATTGCCCTTAACGCGTTTTCTTTTGCCCTTTACGGGATGGACAAATACAAAGCAAGAAAGGAGAAATGGCGTATTTCGGAAAAAAGCCTGCTGACTATTTCTCTTTTAGGACCGATCGGTGCATGGCTTGGAATGACGCAGTTCAGGCACAAAACCCAGAAGCCCATGTTCAGGTATTCTGTGCCGGCTTTTATTGGAATTCATCTTCTTCTGGTACTCTGGATAAACCTGGATCTGTAAGTCTGTAGCAACATGTGATGTTTTTTATATCATACTCACCTTTGATATCCATATTCTTTTAAAGTTACCTGATAAGAGCGTAAATTGATTGTAAAAGGTATAATAGCATGACAACAGCATAGAATAGCTTAAACCGCGCAGAAATGCCGGATATACAGTATTACATTAACTCTTTTTTTTGTAAAACCTTTTTTATAGTATTTTCTTCATAAGATATGAAGTATTACAGTTTTCATTCCTTATCCTGGATAGGGATACTCTGGAGATTGGCTTTGGGAACTGCAGATAAATGGGAATCGGGAAATAAAATATATCTCATATTTTTAGCTTATTTGGGGGGCTCCAATGGCAGGTAAAGACAGGATAAAAATTGCCATTGCAGGAGTTGGGAACTGTGCGAGTTCACTTCTGCAGGGGATTGAATATTACAGAAAAAAAGAGATCGCAGATACAATTGGTCTTATGCATCTGGACCTTGGGGGATATTTGCCGTATGATATTGAAGTGGCAGCAGCCTTTGATATAGACAGGAGGAAGATTGGAAAGGATGTATCAGAAGCTATATTTTCTCTTCCTAACTGCACAACTGCTTTCTGTCCTGATGTGCCGAAAACAGGCGTTGAGGTAAAAATTGGGAGGGTTCTGGACGGGTGCTCCGAACACCTTATCAATTACCCTGAAGACTGCAGGTTCCTGCCTGTGGACGGGGAGGGTGCAACAAAAGAGGATATTGTAAACGTCCTGCAGAATTCGGGAGCCGAGATTCTTATTAATTACATGCCTGTAGGTTCCGAAGAAGCTGCCCGTTTTTATGCGGAATGTGCCCTTGAAGCCGGCTGTGCCTTTATCAACAGTATGCCTGTTTTTATTGCGAGCGACCCTGAATGGGCAAAACGATTTGAAGAAAAGAACCTCCCTATAATAGGAGATGACATAAAGTCCCAGCTTGGAGCAACCATAGTCCACAGGACTCTTGCCGACCTTTTCAAAAAGCGCGGCGTAAAAGTGGAGAGGACTTACCAGCTAAACACAGGCGGGAATACGGATTTCCTCAATATGCTCAACAGGAACAGGCTCAAATCCAAAAAAACCTCGAAAACCGAAGCCGTTCAGTCCGTGCTTGCTGAAAGACTTGATAACGAAAATATTCATGTGGGCCCGAGCGACTATGTCCCCTGGCAAAAAGACAATAAGGTTTGCTTTCTGAGGATGGAAGGAAAACTCTTTGGGGACGTGCCTATGAATCTTGAACTTCGGCTGTCGGTAGAAGACTCCCCTAACTCTGCGGGCGTCGTAATAGATGCCATTCGGTGCTGTAAGTTGGCACTTGATAGGAGAAAAGGAGGAGTCCTGTATCAGCCGTCTGCGTATTTTATGAAACATCCTCCAGAGCAGTATCCGGATGACGAAGCGCACCGTATGATTGAAGAGTTTATCGCAGGAAATCAATAAATGAGAGTAAAAATAAGGAAAGTAAAAAATAAGGAACGGATTCGGGCTGTTTATCTGGACAGCTCTTCCTCTACTTCTTCGGCTCCAGCTTCAAGTTCCTCTTTTTGCTGGGCATCGAACCTGAGTAAAAGCGCCTGAAACTCCCCTACGTGTGTTTTTTCCTCTTTTGCCACGTCCATAAGGACTGCTCTTATATCTGCGTTTTTGGTAAGGGCAGCCATTTGCTCGTAAAGGTTTACGGCATCAAACTCCGCAATAATTCCGGCTCTGAGGATTTCCTTATCTATATCGTCTTCAGATACATTCTTAAGGTCTACAGGAATTTTAGATAACAATTTCTTTCCCCCTTCTTATCGTATATGAGGTATAATCATAAGTATTTTTACCGGCTTTAAAGTTTTTTAACTGCTCTGTTTCCTCTGATGAATTTGCAGGGATCCAATGCAGAGATCCTATGCAGGGATCCGGATCAGCCGTAACTGATCCTGTAAATGGCATTATTTTTATCATCCGACACAAGCAAAGCTCCATCGGGCATTACAAGGACATCCACAGGCCTCCCCCAGGCTGCAAGCCCCTGGAGCCAGCCTTCGGCAAAAGGCTCATAACTTACAGGGGTTCCGTTTTCCAGCCTGACAAGGGTAACCCGGTAGCCTATGGGAGTTTTCCTGTTCCATGAGCCGTGCTCGGCAATAAAGATCTGGTTACTGTATTCTTCAGGGAACATGGTACCCGTGTAGAAGGTCATCCCGAGGGATGCCACATGAGGACCCAATTTTACCTCAGGCGGCGTGAACTCGGAGCAGTTCCGGAGTTCTCCAAATTCCGGGTCAGGGATGTCGCCTGCATGGCAGTAGGGAAAACCGAAATGCATTCCAGGTTCAGGCGCCCTGTTAAGTTCGTCTGGAGGCAAATCATCCCCAAGCCAGTCCCTGCCGTTATCGGTAAACCACAACTCTCCGGTTTCAGGGTGCCAGGCAAAACCGACTGAATTCCTTATTCCTCTTGCAAAGATTTCGAGCTGGCTACCGTCAGGCTCCATCCGCATAATGGTTCCATACCGTTCATCTTCCTCTTCGAGGTTGCAGACATTACACGGCATCCCAACAGGCACGTACAGCTTTCCATCGGGACCGAATTTAATGTATTTCCAGCCGTGTGAGCGGTCGGAAGGGAAATCTCCGTTGACAACGGTTGGCTCGGGCGGGTTTTCAAGCCTTGCTTCAATATCGTCGTACCTGATCACCCTTGAAATTTCGGCTACATACAGGGAGCCGTTCCTGAATGCCACTCCATTTGGCGAATCCAGGCCCCCGGCAAGTACGGTTACATTATCAGCTTTGTTGTCACCGTTCAGGTCGCGCATGGCATAGACCTTACCTGCATCCCGGCTTCCAACAAAAATCGTCCCGTTTGGGCTGAGGGCCATAGACCTTGCCCCTTCAACATTTTCAGCGTAATAATCAATGGAAAAACCTGGAGGAAGCTCAATACAGGCAGGACCTGTCCCATTTTCCCCGCATTCATCAACTGGTACAGTTCTCAGGACGGCATAAGCTGTAAAAATAAGGATAAAAAGAGCAAAAAAGCCGAATATTATCTTTGTTGCTTTCATTTCCCCCTCCATTTTACTTAAAATTCGATATTATTTGAGGTTTTCTGGTTTGAGAGCCCTTGCGATGCTTAGAAGTTCTTTTTCTGTCTCAGAGCTTGCGTATCCCTGCCCTTTCCAGCGGACAATACCTTCAGTGTCCAGTAAAAAAACATAGGCAAGGTTGGTATTTCCCATTCCAAGTGTTTTCTGGTAGCCGGAATAGTCCCCGTAAAAGGTTACCACATAATCGTGTTTCTCCACCGGTATCCCTCCTCTCATTCCGGAATCAATCATCCAGGAGAGAACTTTCCAGCCTGCATTTATCATAGGAACTTCGTAAACTGTAAACCTGTTGTCTTTTGCAAACTCCTTCTCAAAAGGTAGAGCCCAGGAGTCGATCATGCTCTGTGCACTTCGAATAAAAGCAATACAGACAAGAGTCACCTTTCCTTTCACCGCTTCCGGGAGGGTTACAACCCTGCCTGCAAGTGATTTTGATTTAATCTCTGGAAAAAGCTGCCCAGCTACCCCTGTTTCGATTTCCGAACTGCTCTGCTTTAATGAAATCCCCCCGATTTTAAACTATAAAATAAAGGTTTATATAAGTACCAAATATTTAGATTAATAACCGTGTTATAATATTTGTTGTTATATGGAAATGCTTTTTTCAGGACATTTCTTACAGTAACTCTCTTTACCTGAATTAATTAACCTGGAGCATGTAATATTTACATTAGGGCCTCCATTGTATTAGTAGACTATTATATTATTACCATATATTCTCCATCTAATATTATCTATATTATTAAGGATATTAGAGTGTCTGTATTATTCAGGGTACCCAGTATATATCCATACGACTGGGGATGCCACAACATCCTTATAATGAGGGGTCTGTAGCATTGGAGTTAGCCAGAATCAGCTGCCATTATCTTATTATTTGACTATTACTGTCCGCCTAATACCCGCCTGACTTTACTTACGGTGACGAGTTAATGAAGATAAATATTGCTCTGACTTTAACATCAGCTGTCTTTCTGATGGCATGGGTTACGGGTTTTATATCCGTCTTACTCAGCTCCATGTCCTTTACAGCACAGGACCCTGCAATTTCCTATTTACTGGCATCCGGTTTGTTTTTTATCGCCATAATCGAATTACTGAGCATCATCTCTTTTTTTGGTTCCATTCTGTTCTTACTGCAAGCCAGAAAAACCCTATCCCGATGGTATCTGGCAGTTCCTCTGTGCATCCTCCTGTCCTTATTAGTTATAACGAATCTTTTCATCTATTTTGATGGAAAACCTTTTCTTAGCGAGCCCATAAGCACAGTCGAGACACTCTGGATCATTATACTGGCTTTACTGTCCCCCTGCTCTGCATTATTTTTTTTATCATCATATGGGCACGATAGTTCTACAAAGGTATACGTTGTAGTTTCGTCGGCAGCGAGTCTTTTCTCTCTCTTTTTTCTTTTTCTCGCGCTCCTGGAGATCTCCAGGTTGTCAAGCATTGAGGCAGTGTTATTGCCTCTGGTTTTTTACTGGACGGTCTTGCTGCCGGCTATAGGGGTGTGTTTTTTATCAAAAGCAACAATGTACATGGAGGGCGGTAATGCAGAGGAAGAGTCTGAATGGAGCCCTTGATAAGGGGTTAAGGTAAAATTATAGTCTTAAAATAAAATCCCGGATTTCATAAACCGGATAAAATGCATTTCCAGGTCTTATTATATTTCAAGTCCGGGCATTAATACTTTCACCCGACTTCCTCAAGCCTTTTTTATGTGTTTTATTCTATCTTACTTGATGCCTGCTCCTAATCCTAAAAAGAATGCCTCTGAAAGGCGGATTATCTTCCATGCAGATATGGACAGCTTTTTTGCTTCTGTAGAGGTCAGGGAGAGGCCGGAACTGAAAGGGTTGCCTGTAATTGTGGGCTCTGACCCTAAAGGAGGGTCTGGAAGAGGAGTTGTAAGCACCTGTTCCTACGAGGCAAGAAAGTATGGGATTCATTCGGCAATGCCTATTTCGCAGGCTTACAGGCTCTGCCCTCATGCTGTATTTTTGCCTGTGAACATGAAGCTCTATGCAGGAGTTTCGGCAGGGGTAATGGAACTTTTGCGTGGGTTTGCAGAAAAGTTCCAGCAGGTGAGTGTGGACGAAGCCTACCTTATACCCGGGCCTGAGGTCAGGAATTTTGAAGAGGCTGCTCTATATGCTCTCAGGATCAAGGATGAAGTGCAGAAGCAGTATAGAATCACCTGCTCTATGGGAGTTGGGCCGAACAAGCTTGTATCGAAAATTGCTTCAGGCTTTCAGAAACCTGACGGGCTCACTGTTGTCAGGCCTGAAGATGTCCGGGAATTTCTTTTTCCGCTGCCTGTTTCTAAAATTCCAGGAGTGGGAGAAAAAACAGCTGAAACCCTTAAAGGAATGGGAATAAGCAGGGTAGAAGAGCTTGCAAACTGCGATATCCAGCTGCTTTCGGGAAAATTTGGAAAAATGGGGCTCAGGTTAAAACAGCTTGCAAATGGACTGGACTTTGAAGAGGTAATAGAAAAAGAAAGCGTAAAATCAATAAGCAGGCATGGGACTTTTGCAGAGGACACAAATGACCCAGTGAAGATCTCCGGGTCTCTGGATATTCTTATAGAAAGTGTACACGCATCTCTCCAGAAGCACAGTTTTCTTTTCAAAACCGTAACTCTTACAGTGCGCTTTGAGGATTTTTCCACTTATACTCGCTCAAAGACTCTCCCTATCTGGACTTCGGATATCTTTGTTATCAAAAGGGTAGCAATACAGCTTTTGTCGGAATTCATAGGCAGGCGAAAGTTCCGGCTTGTAGGCGTAGGCGTTACGAAACTCAGGGAAAGAGATGAAAGGCAGACTCTGATTACTGATTTTCCTTAACTTTTCTTGGCTGCATGTATTGTTGCAATGGCGTGTATTGTTGCAATGATTTCTAACCTTTACAATGAGCTTAATACACAGCTTCTTAATTTCCAGTTTAATCCCGGTTGCTATTCTGGATTTAACTGGAACTATCCTGGATTTTAACTGGATGAGCTATTATGCTTACATATTTTATAATAATAAACCAGATTATGTCTGATGGAAAGACAGATTAGAGCTGCCTTGGCTCTTTTTCTTATTATTATTTTGAGTGCGGTTATTATTTATGCAATTCTTCCGTATATAGACTACCTTTTTGGAAGTTTCATTCTTTTTGTACTCTTCAAGCCGCTCTATCATTATTTCCTGAAAATGATCCGTCTTAACAGGCAAATTTCGGCATTTTTGGTAATAATAATTTCCATATTTCTCATACTTCTCCCCTCTATTTTCTTTTGAGCATGGTTTTCGGCGAAATTCAGCAAATCCTACTGGATCAGGAAGCAATAATAGAATCTATTCATTCAGGAAGCCAGCTTTTTAGCAGTTTTTTCTCCAGATTTTATATAAACGGTACCTTCCAGAACAGCCTTGAAGAGAGGATAATTGACCTGGCTACTCAGTCCTTCAATTTCCTGAGTTTACTCATCCTGGGCTCGATTCAGAGCATCAGCCGAAGGGCTGTTGGTTTACTTATAATGTATTTTTTGTTTTATTACCTTTTAACAGAAGAAGAATCAGATTTTATGCATAGCCTGTTTTTTGTAATCCCCTTCAATACAAATAACACAATTATCCTTCTCAATGAGTTCAGGAACATCGTCTGCACGGCCCTTATTGCCAGCGGTGTCATTGCCGTAATCGAAGGCGGAATTTTGGCCTTCTCCTTTCTTATTATTGGAATTAAGGGAGCTTTTCTCTGGGGTTCCGTTGCAGCTGTCCTTTCTTTCCTGCCCGTGGTTGGAACTCCTTTGATCTGGGTCCCTGCAATAGTTATCCAGCTGCTCCAGCAGGACTATATTGAAGCAATAGGCATCCTTGGGACAGGAATTTTCCTGACCATAGCAGATTACAGTTTTTTAAGACCTATTATTCAGAAAAAAGTGGGACAAATTCATCCTTTCCAGTCTTTGCTCGGGATCATTATAGGAGTCTCACTCTTCGGACTTGCAGGAATTATTATCGGTCCGCTTTTACTTGCTTACTTTTACCTCATGATGAAGATGTTTTCAGAAGAATATCTTTCGGATAAGGGGTAAACTGACTGCCAATGAATTGGCATGATTCCTGGTTCATTCCTCTCTCTTATTCTTTTGTAAACCTTTTTCAGTTATGGTTCTGATTTGAGTTTGGTCCTTTTTGGAATCAGAGAGTAATTTTTATATCATGAAGATATTGGTATTGTGTTCGTACGCAAGAATTGAATCCGAACTTTGTATAAATTACTCCTCTGAGTACTCATTAGTCTGAAATTCACAGGACTACCTTCTTATCCAGAATCCCTATTAGATAAATTATCGAGGAAGCTTACCCATGAAGTATATCGTAGTTACCGGTGGGGTGATGAGCGGGCTTGGGAAAGGCATCACCATCGCGTCCATCGGCAGAAACTTGAAAAACAAAGGTTATAAAGTTACGGCTATCAAGATCGACCCTTACATCAATATCGATGCAGGCACCATGAGCCCCTATCAGCACGGTGAAGTCTTTGTGCTCAGGGACGGAGGCGAAGTTGACCTGGACCTTGGAAACTATGAGAGGTTCCTTGACACAGAACTTACCAGAGACCACAACATCACCACAGGCAAGGTTTACCAGGAAGTAATCGCCAAGGAAAGGAGAGGAGACTACCTCGGAAAGACTGTCCAGATTATCCCTCATATTACAAATGAGATCAAGAACAAAATAAGAAAGGTTGCAGCGAGGAGTGGGGCTGACGTCTGTCTTGTTGAGATCGGAGGGACTGTAGGAGACATTGAGAGCATGCCTTTCCTTGAAGCAGTCCGCCAGATGCACAGGGAAGAGCCTTCCGAGAATATTGTTTTCATTCATGTAACCCTTGTAATGGAAGATCTGCAGGGCGAGCAGAAAACCAAGCCTTCTCAGCACTCAGTAAAAGAACTCAGAGCTCTTGGTCTGAGCCCTGAAGTAATTGTTGCGAGATCAAAGACTCCTCTGCAAGAAAGCGCCAAAGAAAAAATCGCACTTTTCTGTGATGTTCCCCAGGAACTGGTCATAAGCGCCTATGATGCTGATGATATTTATGACGTGCCTCTTGTGATTGAAGAGCAGGGCCTGACTACAAGGCTCATGAAGCACCTGAAGCTGGAGTCCCGTGTTGAAGACAGTAGATGGAGCGAAATGGTTGCAAGGATGAAGTCCACAACCGATGAAGTCAAACTGGCCATTGTAGGCAAGTATACAAATCTTGAGGACTCTTACCTCAGTATCCTTGAAGCTGTCAAGCACGGCGGAATTGATAATGGGTGCAAGGTTGAAGTCAATATGGTTGAGGCTGAAACCCTTGAAGAAAACCCTTCAGAAGTCGAGAAGTTCAAACAGTTTGACGGCATTCTGATTCCTGGCGGCTTTGGAGGACGAGGGACTGAAGGCAAGATGCTTGCAATCAAATTTGCCAGGGAAAATGATATCCCGTTCCTTGGGATCTGCCTGGGTATGCAGCTTGCAGTAATTGAGTTTGCAAGAAACGTTGCGAACCTTGAAAATGCAAACAGTACGGAGTTTGATGAAGATACTCCTTACCCTGTAATTGATATCCTTCCGGAGCAGACCGGGGTTGCGGATATGGGCGGCACCATGCGCCTTGGAGACTACGATGCAATTCTCAAAGAAGGTTCCCTTGCTACAAAGCTTTATGAAACCAATTACATTGTCGAGCGCCACCGCCACAGGTATGAGGTAAATCCCGAGTTCGTGGACAGGCTCGAGTCCTTTGGCATGGTCTTTTCCGGCAAAAACAAAAACAGGATGGAAATCGCCGAAATTCCTGAAAAGCGTTTCTTCTTTGCTTCTCAGTTCCACCCCGAATTCAGGTCAAGACCTGGCAGGCCATCTCCCCCATTCAGGGGTCTTGTCAGGGCAATGTGTAAATATAGGAAGGAACGAGAGAGTCAGTAAGGACAGTAATCTGGAGTGATTGGAGAAAATTCTTTACTCTCCAGTCCTCTTTTCTGCGTGTCTTTACTACTTAAGTGAAGTTTCTAGAAAGCCGCTTCTGTCCTGTACTAATAACCGCAATATAATTGCAGTGTTATGAAAATACGAAATTCCCTATCCTGGGAAACTGATAAATAGTTTTAAAAATGAAAAATAATGGATTAATGTGATATCTGTTGAGGTGCTGTATTATACTGATATTGTACCTGTACGGGTATCATTTACTTCATTAAATTCTATGAAGGTATATAACATGGCAATGTCTAAAAAAGATATGGAGAAAAAAAAGAGCGCTAAGAAAGAAAAGATGCAGGAGCTTGAAAAACTGGCTTCAGCAGGCAGTAAGGATGCAAAGAAGAAGCTTGCAAAGGAAATGAAGAAGAAATAAACCTTTGAAGTTTTTCTTTTTTGTCTCACTTTAGTGAGAGGGTCCGGGAATTTCTAAGCCCCGGTCCCGGAAAATTCTTTTCAGTTACTGTGTAATTTTAAGAACCTTTTTTAGTCCGTTTTTCCGGGTATTCTCATCATTCGACATCTGCGTTTTTCTTTATATCTCTTTATTCACATTTTTCCATCTGGCCGACATCATTAAATATTTTAGACACAAAAATTACCAACTTACAGTAATATTCAATAAAGTATTGCTGCAGGAATATTATGGGGAGGTTGCATAAGCAATCTCAATGAAGGGTCATCATATGGTAATGGATAAAAAAGATATGGAACAGATCTCTAACTCTAAGGCTCGCAAGGAAATGGAAAAACTGCAGAAGAAAGCTTCTTCAGGCGATAAAGCAGCAAAGAAAATGCTTGAAAAAGAGAAGAAAAGAAAATAACCGGTAATTTTTTCCTTTCAATATACTGATGAGCAGATTGGAGGGGTTAGAAAAAATCATATCCAAAGCTTTCCACTTTAAAAGTCAAATCTGTCTGATTACAGACACATATTTACAAACATGCTTTGGAACATAAATCTCGTTTTAATTTACTATCTCGTTTTCTTCTTACTCATTAGGGCAGAAGCTCGGTTGAATGTATTTTTGGATTAAGCAGGTTTTGAATGAATACATTTTTGGATTAAGAAAACTTTGTTTTTGTTTACTTTTAATTACTGACTATAGCTCATTTCCCTTCTCTCAGTTTTAAATCAATTTGTAAATATATTTAATCTATTTTATGCATATCTTCAAACTTATTTTTACAAAGTTTTATATACTTAAAAAATAGCATTAAATCTGGTGATTATTATAGAAACCATAAGTTTTTCAGAAGCTTTCAAATATCCTTTTAAAACACCGGCAAGGCTTCTTTATATACTATTGTTAATTGTTCCAATTATAGGATGGCTTGCACTTTTCGGTTACATTGTAAGGCTTATTAATGAGTTTGTCGAAGGAAGGTACGAAGGGCTCATAAAACTCGATTTTATGGAAGATATGAAGCTTGGGTTCATGATGTTCCTGAAAGCTCTTCCCTTCTACATAATATATGCAATTATATTGTCTGCTGCAATGTATGTTAATGAAACCCTGGGGAACATTGTCAGCCTGCTGTTAGGGTTTTTTGTGATCCCTATGCTTGCCGTTAATTTCTTCAGGAAACAGACCATTGAATCTTTCTTTGAGTTTGATATCCTGAATGTTGTCAGGGACAACCCTGGTGAGTATATCATTACCGTGTTGAAACAGTATGCTCTTGGTATTATCTTTTTAATTCTTTCAATTGTACTTGTGGGCATACCCGGACTGTTCTTTACAAATTCTATATTTATTGCAAACATGTACGGAAGATTCGTAGAAAAGAGAACAGAATCCACCCTGTAAAATCTAGAGTAATATCACCTAAGTTTCATCATCTAAGTTTCCAGCCAGATTTTTCTGGCTAGATATTTTTTGCCGAGCGCCAGGTGAATTCACCCGTGGAACGTAGGGTAGAGTTCATGGACTTGCGAACTGTAGTTCGTGTTCTGAAACGAGAAGCCCCTCAGTAAAAGACTGAGGGGTAGTTTACATCTCACTGGTCCACTTATTGCTTTACTGTCATCGGCTCTCCGCAACATGTTATGTTGCCGGTACAGCAAGCGTCTGTAGAACAGCAGGCTTCTCCACATGCATTTACTACTTTGAGTTCAAACCCGCACCCTTCACAAACAAGAACCTGACCTTCTTTCAATTCGCTGCAGTTCATTTCATGACACCTCAATTTGTTTGATAGGAAAAAATATGTAACTCAGGTTCAAACTGCTTTTGAAACAATGATTCTGAACATTTGTTCTAAAAACTGAATGGCCACCACTTACATTGATGTAAGGAAAAATAAAAGAAAAATAGAAGAAAAATGGAAAAGGAGAGAAAACAGGTTGAACCTCTGCCTTCATTTCAGCGGGCCAGATCTTATTCAGACCCGCTGGAAACTGCGAATTCTGCCCCAGTACCAATTTCTGAAGGTTCTGGACGTTCTTTAAAAGTCCTGTATACTCTTAGAAGCAGATATCCTGAGAGCAAAAACGCCAGAAGGTCCGAAATCGGATAAGCTGCCCAGACCCCGTCCAGCTCGTAAAAACCTGGAAGGATGACAACAAGCGGGATCAGGAAAAGGATCTGCCTGCTAAGGGAGAGGATGAACGAGGGTCTGGCTTTCCCCAGGGCCTGGAAAACTGTCATTGAGACTACGTTCAAGCCTATCAAAGGCATCCCAAGGAGCATAATCCTTATAGCGTGTTTCCCAACAGCCAGGTATTGCGGATCGGCACTAAAAAGTCCGAGAATCTGTTCTGTGAAGAGGTAAATCATAAGTAAGCCAATGGTCCCGAATGTCATTGTTGCCATAAGAGACATTTTTACGGCTTTTGCAATCCTTCCGAACTGTTTTGCTCCGTAATTATACCCTACAATTGGCTGCAGACCAAAGGACATACCCAGAAGAGGAAGGAAGATGAAAGAGTTGACCTTTATTATAATGCCAAAAACAGCAATTGCGACGTCCCCTCCATAGGTTGCAAGGGCATTGTATACGAAGATCATCATGACACTGCTTGAGACCTGCATAACAAAAGACCCGACGCCTATGGATCCTATTTCTTTCATAATTTTGAGGTCAGGTTTCAGGTATCTGGATTTAAAATGCACAGCTCCTTTTCCTTTAACGCAATATAGCAGCAGCCAGACCGAACTAACTGCCTGCGACAGAACGGTTGCGATTGCAGCTCCCTGAACGCCCATCCCAAAGCCAAACATAAAAAGCGGGTCAAGAAGAATATTGAGGCCTGCTCCTATCAGCATTGCATTCATCGCAAGCCGGGCATTTCCTTCCGCTCGGACAATATTCTGAACAGCTACTCCAAAGACAAAGAAAATTGTTCCTAAAATTATGTATTTAAGATATTCCATTGCATAAGGCATGATTCCGGGAGTTGCACCGAATATTCCCAGAATAACATCCAGGTAAGAGAGTAAGGGAATTGCGATAAGTATGCTGAGTATCAGACTGAGAGAGAAAACGTTTCCGAGAGTCCTCTCGGCTTTATTCAACTCTTTTGCTCCGAGGGCACGTGAGATAATTGATGATCCTCCTGCCCCGAGGACAACTCCGAAAGCCATAATTACCATCTGGATCGGAAAAGCTATCGAAAGCCCGCCTATAGCCTTGACGCTTTCTGCCCCATATACCTGTCCTACAAAAAATGTGTCCACAACGTTGTAGAGAGCCTGCACTATCATCCCGACAATCACAGGGGCCGAAAGCTTGAACAGGAGCTTACCTATACTCTCCTTTCCCAGAAATTCACTTTTTCCTTCCATATTTATGCTTCCATATCGTTTTTATTTGGTGTCACACTGCCTTTCCTGACACTTATGTTCGAGTCCGCACTTGCACAGTTTAAACTCAGCCTTATGGACAAGCAGCCTGAAATTTTCTTTTTCTTCCGGTGTGAAATCTGAAAGGAGAGCATCAACGAAAGAAATCAGCTTTTCAAGAATTACACCTCTCATTTCCTTACCTTTTTCTGTAAGGTAAACCCTGTAAGCACGGAGGTCATTTTCATCCCTCTGCCTGTACACATACCCCTCTTTTTCCAGGCTCTGAATAGCCCTTGTGCTTGTTGCTTTGCTTACTTGCAGTACTTTTGCAAGGGTCTCCTGAGAGATGCCGTCCTTATGATACAGGACCATCAGGAAATCAAATTGTCCGCTCCCGATCCTGTAAGCTTCGAGTTCCTTTACCATGTATGCAAGATGGCTCCGGTAGATGTGAGCGATCGGGCCGCAGATCTCTCTTGGGTCTTCCATAATTTATCCTCCGTTTTTAAAGCTTGGAGGCTTTTTTAGAATAAAATAATTTGATAACGACTTTATGAATAGTTACGTGTGAAACTAATCTAATATCCTTTTGTAGGGTTTTGGTAGATATAATAGTTACGGGTGAAACTAAATAAAAAACGAAATCAAGAAGATCCATGAGTTTTCTAAATAAAGCACAAATACTAAAGACAAATACTGCAATAAATATATTAAAAAGACGTAAATAGAACCTACTAATATATTTTAAAATATGTTCGATGAAGACCTGATCCAGAAATGGCTGGATGAAGGCACAATCAATCACTCTCAGGCAGAAAAGATGCGGGCAGACCTTGCCGAGTATAAAAAGGAGCATAGGTCAAAAAAGCAGGTCGTCGCCTTTTCAACTATCGGGGCGATTTTAATAGGAATTGGAGCCATTCTTTTTGTGGCATCCAACTGGGAAAAAATCGGGAATAGCTTTAAAGTTTTGCTGCTTGTTGGAAGCACAATAGGCATACATTACGCTGGTTATCATTTTAAATACGAAAACCAGAAGTATCCCAGGCTTGGTTCTGCCCTGATTTTGCTTTCAGCTCTGTTCTTTGGAGCCAGCTTTTTTTTAATTGCCCAGATTTACAACATTAACGCTAATAACAGCACCCTTGTCCTTATCTGGATTATTGGAGTTTTTCCACTGATTTACGGTTACATGTCCGCCCCTGTAGCCGGACTTTGCTCTCTCCTCTTTTACCTCTGGATTGGCCTTCTTTACTCAGAGAGGACCGACCTGGAGGACCTGATCAGTATGAAGGACCTTTTCCTCCTGTCAGGCATTGCTGTCTATTTTACAGGGATTCTTCACGGCTTTGCGGAAAAAGCAAAACATGCTGAAAAGACTTTTAAGTTCATGGGGCTGCAGGCTGTACTTATTGCATTATTCGTATACACCTTCGAACTCGGGGAGTACAAAGTTGAGACAATAGTCTCTGTAATTTACGCTATTTCAGGAATCCTCCTTCTAGCAGTCCTGCTAGCAAAACCGCTTCGTGAAAGGCTCGGAAGCTTTCAGGCAGATGTAAGCATGTCGATAATTGCACTGCTGATGGCAGGGATCACTCTTACAACAATATATATGCCTGCCCCGGAAAAAGTTTACATGGTTCTTTTTAATGTGGTCTTCCTGGGGCTTTTGACCCTGCTACTTTATGCCGGATACAACATGGAAGACATAGGGATAGTAAGTACTGCAATGTTCTGGTTTATCCTCCTTATTTTTGCAAGATACTTTGACTTCTTCTGGGAACTGCTTCCAAGATCTCTCTTTTTCATGCTTGGAGGGCTTGTCCTGCTGGTCATAAGTATTGTTCTGGAAAGAAAAAGAAGAGAATTAAAGGTCCAGTTTTCCGGAGGGGAATAATGAAAAGTAGCTTTTTAAGGTTTAAGGGCTGTAAATTCACAGCCATTTCGGGACCAGGAGGAGTCCGGAAATGAACCAGAAGAAAATCTTTTATCTCACTGTAGTTTTCTGGCTCCTGATTTTTTCAGGCTTTATCCTGTATAAGGAATATACACTCAGGACCGGGACCGAAGTAATACTCAAAACCGAACCAGTAGACCCAAGAGACCTTTTCAGGGGAGACTACGTAACCCTTAACTACGAGATAAGTACCCTTAATTTAGAAGAGATTCAGGTAGAAGACCCTTATTTTGAATATAACGACCGCATATGTCTTGCCCTTGAACTTGAAAATGGATACGGAGTGCCCAAAAAAATCTATAAGAATCCTCCCGATGATGAGCTTTACATCAAAGGCACGGTAAAAGAACTGATCTACGACTGGGGAGAAGATGAAGAAGAACTTACAAATGAAGAGCCCCGTCTTAAAGAACTAAGAATTGAGTACGGTATCGAGAGTTATTTTGTTCCTGAGGGCAGGGGAAGAGAGATAGAAAGTCAACAGTGGACCGGGAGAGAAGGAGTCGATGTGAAGGTTGTTGTTGACAAATACGGAAATGCCGTAATTAAGAGCTTATTGATTAACGGGAAAGAGGTAGAGATCTAATCCGGGATCAAATTTCTTCAAAGCAAGTCTTTATTTAGTGGACATTTTGTCTAATGGGCATTGAAACATGTAATTACTGTGCAGAAATTATGGATACTGTGCAGAAATTATGAAGGAATACTGACCGTGATAAAGAAATTCTCTCCTCCAAAAAACCTTTTTTAATTTACTGGTAGATATCTAACGCCTCCGCCAGCTTGTCTGGCGGCCATGCACAAAACGAAGTAGAAAGAAGAAGTTTGAAAATACACTAAAAAGCAAAATGCAGTAAAAAGCATGTTGAAAAAGTGTTTTCAGGTAAAATATAATTATTTTCGTTTTCACTTTGTTAGTCTTTTCTGTTTTTTTGGACTTTCAATTTCTCATTAATATATATGAGTATTTTTAAGCAGATTTTACACTTTGTTTTTTCTTCTTTATTCTTTTTTGTTTTTTGAGAAAGGCCGCTCTCCTTCGTTGAGCGTGACAAGACAGACTCGAAAAAACGAATTAGGTTGTACTGGTCGAAGTTATCTATAATTTATCACTTTTTTCCCTTAAATTTAGCTCACTACTCTAAACCCCTTAATTAGTCCTCTTGAGCTCAGCTTACTGTTTTACCATAAATTAGTCCTCTTGAGCGAGCAAAGCGAGCGAAAAGGACACCGTCCTCCCGAGACGGGACTCGGGATGGAAAGGTATTAATTGGAGAAGTATGAGTAATAATATGTGGGTTATATTATTAGAGAAAGCCACCTGATGAAACCAAGGAGGTAATAATAATGTGTAGTGTTGGAGACTCTTTTGATTTAGATCTGGAAGGAAAATTACCGGTCAAACATTATGTTTGCAAGGACTGTGGGAATAAATTTAAAGGCATTGGCAAGAATGTAAAGTGTCCTTCCTGCCAGTCAGGCAATGTTGCAGAATCCTGATATGAATCCTGATAATCAACTGGATTTTTTAGATACTTATTTTTAACATGAAAAAACTGATCTCTTGCAAAGACATTTCACTGGACGAAAGTGAAATGCTTCTCCTGCGCGGTACGGCAGGAATAGTGGCTATTGTGAAAGCAGGTCCGAATGGGCAGTTCTTTCTGGAAACTGAAAACGAAGAGATTGTACTCGGAATGGAACCCCATGACCTGATTGTTGCTTCTGCACTTTGTGTGGATGAAAAAACTGAGAAAGGGCTTAAATGCGTTCTCTTCATGATTCGGGAAATCAGGTCTCCATTAATAGTTCTTCCAAAGGACCATCCTGCATCACCAAGGCTTCCAATCGTGGTATCTGCAGGTAAAAAGACTGTCCTGAACTGCAATATCACACCCGGAACGCACCCGAATCAGGACGTGCTCTGCGGTTCAAATGAATTTGATAATATGGAGATTACAGGGACACCTGAGGGTGTACAAATTACAAATATGCCGCAGTGTGAGGTATTAAAGGTTAGTTTTGATATCTGACCAGCACATCTATTTTAATTTGATCCTTAATTTGATCCTTAATTTGATCCTTAATTTGATCCTTAATTTGATCCTCAGGATATATTTGCCGGAGTGGAATTCCACTTATATCTCGTAATTTTTAATCTCAACTTTATTCTAATTTTTTCTATCTTTTATTTCTTTCAACATTTTGTTTAACGTATTTTTTATCTGAATTTTACTTAACGGAATTTTGGATAGTTTGAAATATTTGATTGGACAAACATATAAAAAAGTTATTTTTTAGAAAAAGTTTGGCCCCAAATACTGTCTTCGGTTGCAAAACAATACCTCTGAAACTGACATCTAAACCTGTAGACCTTGAAGGTAAACCCCACCTTTCTGAGAGAGCAAAGCTCGAATACGATATTGATGCAAAGTGGCCGGGATGAAAGAATGAAGAATCGAATTAATGCAGTTGTAACTCTTTTAATATTTATTATTTTACTGTTTTTCCTTTTTACAGGAGGATGCCTGGAACAAAGTTCCAGGTTAAGTATGGAAAATGAGAATGAAACTACAGATGATACAGATGAAGTGGAAAACAATAAAATCCCTTCAACCGGTCATCTAAAAACCGAAGAAGTAAACCTTTCAGGTCTTGAAACCGGAAATTCGTCTCTTGCGGGGAACTACAGGCTTGAAGCCCTTGATATAGAGCTGAAAGCTCCCCAGTACGAACTGCCCCTCGAAGAATCAGAGATCTCAAACTACGAAGAGTTTTCGCAGAGGGTTTTGACAGATGAGGCAGCTCTGAAGAAGTTGAAAGAGAACGGATTTGTGGTAATTTCCAACCCTTACAATCCGGAAGAAGAAGATATAACTGCTATGTATAGCAGTCTTGGAAACGAAGGACAGCTGATATTTATAACTTCGGATACCCTTCTCCACCTCTACCATGTCCAGTTTGACGACAGCATGAGCCAGGTAGAGCAAAATGAACTGTACGACCTTTTGTGGGAACTTGACAGAGCCCTTCTTGATGCTTCAGTAGAAGAATACAACAACGCATCAGGAGAAGAAAAGGAAGCTGCAAGAAGAAATGCAGCCTACTTCGCAGTTTCACTGAGCCTGCTCCAGCTTAAAGAAGAGCAGATTAAATATCAGTTTGAGATCCCTTCTTTTGTAAAAGATGACGTTAAAGCCGAACTTGCTCTAATAGAAGCACACGAAAGCTTTTCTGCCTCTCCGATTTTCCTGTATAAGGAAGACTATTCTCAGTACGTTCCAAGAGGCCACTACACCAGCTCCGAAAAATTGCAAAAGTACTTCAAAGCTTTCATGTGGCACGGCAGGATGAGCATGCTTCTTAAAGGAAAATTAATCGAGGCCGAAGACCCGGAAAAAGAAGCCCGCATCCAGACCATCCAGGCAAGCCTGATTACCTCCCAGCTTGAAGAAAATCCAGATCTTTTTAAGAAATGGGACCGGATTTATGCAATCACTGCTTTTTATGTCGGTGCCTCTGATGATCTTGGACCTTATGAATATATGGAAGCAATGGGGAAAATATTCGAAAACGGATCAAAGAATTTTGACACAACAACGATGGAAGAGCTAAAAATAGAACTTGCAGGATACCGGAGCCCGGAGATCTATGGAGGAACAGGAAGCGGAACCCATGAGCCAATTCTGACGGCTGAGCAGGCTGATCAACTTCTTGAGGATACGAAAGGCTTCAGGTTCATGGGGCAGCGTTTTATCCCGGACTCTTACATCTTTTCCAGGCTCACTGGTCCTTATACTAAAGAGTACACAGGAGATCAGGAACAGGTGCCTTTTACCTATAGATATTCCGAATACGGAAACGATAGGGACTTCCCGCGCGGGCTTGATACGATGGCTCTTCTGGGCTCGGAAAGAGCTGTTTACTGGCTTGACGAACTGAACGATTCCAGTTATAAGAATTACAGTATCCAGTACAATAAGCTGGACTCTGAGTTTTCGAATTTCAGTGTAGTCGACTGGAACAGAAACCTTTACTGGTCCTGGCTTTATTCTCTCAAGCCTCTGCTAAACGATTCTGGTGGAGGCTATCCTACCTTTATGCAGACCGACGCCTGGCAGGATAAGGAATTAAGCACTTCTCTTGCTTCCTGGACCGAACTCAGGCACGATACAATTCTCTATGCCAAGCAAAGCTATGGGATGAATCAGTCGATGTGTATGTTTGGAGATAAGCCCGTTGGGTTTGTGGAGCCTGTACCTGAATTTTATAACAGGCTGTTAGCTCTTACCCGGATGACTGCAGACGGGCTTGAAGAAATGGATGCTCTTGATGAAGATACAGGAAGAAACTTTGAAAGCCTTGAGAGGAACCTGGAAAAGCTCATTGAGATTTCCGAAAAGGAACTTGAAAATGAGGAACTAACAGAAGAGGACAAATATTATATTTTCGAGTTTGGAGAAATCATCAAAATGAGCGTTGATTCCGATGAAGAAACAAGGAAAACTACCCTCGTTGCAGATGTCCACACAGAACCAAATGATGAACTTGTACTTGAGGAGGGAACAGGGTACGTAGACATGGTAATTGTGGCTTACAGGGTCCCTGACGGCAGGGTTTTCCTTGCTGCAGGCCCTGTTATGAGCCATTATGAGTTCAAGCAGCCCATGTCTGACCGCCTGACAGATGAAAAATGGAGGGAAATGCTGAAGGAAAAAACGCCGGAAAAGCCGGAGTGGGTTTCAACATACAGGGCTTAAAACCCTGAAAAGCATTTTTTAATTTATTATTTTTCAATCTTAAATGTAGCCCTGGGCTTTCATGAGAGAAATGGAGAAATCTGGGTTTTCACATTTGAACAAAACGGGACTCAGGAGTGTTTTGCTGTAGAGGGGAATACTGTTGAGGCCATCAGGCACTGGACTCTAACCGAGCCAGTATCGAAAAGGACTCTATCTACTCCTTTCCTGCACATAGGTTGTACAGTAACTCTGTTTGCAGTTGCATGTTTATTCGCCATGAAACCTTCTGCCAAAACCACAAGTAAAAGAGCTTGCACATGCAAGATGAAAAGTCCAGAGGAGAAAAAATAACTGAAAAATTTTAAATCAGGAGAAAAAGAGAAGATGACTTTTATGTAAAAGTCAGGGTTTTTATATAGAAAACTTCTCTTTGTCGCTGCCTGAAGCTTTCTGTTCCTGCTTTACCTGAGTGATCAGCTTTTCAAGCTGGTCCCTGGAGATACTTCTGTGCTTTTCTTCGGTGCAGACCTTGACTTTTTCTATCAGGGCACAGAGCTCTTCCCTTTCAAGGCAGAAACCGATGCTGTTGATGATGCCTCTCAGGGCTTTTGTGCCGGTGTGCTTTCCGACAACAAGGTTGCGCTTTCCGCCAACCATTTCAGGGAGGAAAAGTTCGTAGGTGCGCGGCTCTTCCAGAATTGCAGCAACGTGGATTCCGGACTCATGGGTGAAGGCGTTCTGGCCGACTACGGCTTTGTTTACCGAAGGGGTAATGCCCGAGTATTCCGAAACCTTTCTGGAGAGGTCTGTAAGCTTTGTAGTATCATAGCGGTCTATCCCGTACTGCACCCTGAGAGCGACCATAACCTCTTCTAAGGAGGCGTTTCCTGCCCTTTCTCCGATAGCGTTTACTGTTGTGTGGAGCTGTTTTGCCCCGGCTTCGGCGGCAGCAAGGGTGTTGGCAGTAGCCATGCCAAGGTCATCGTGGCAGTGGATACAGATAGAAGTGTTTACGGACTTGAATATCTCACTTACAAGATAGTGGGTTGTAGCAGGGTTCAGGATGCCCACTGTATCTGCAACGCTTACGTACTGCACTTTGTATTCGGTTTCAACTTCCTTGAAGGCCTGCTTGAGGCGGTCAATCGGGGTACGGCTTGCATCTTCGGCTGCAAAACGTACTTTTAAACCGTGATCAGTTGCATATTCTATGGCTTCCTTGGCGCAGCCGAGCATATCCTCAAGACTCCGGTGGTACTTGTACTTGAGGTGCATGTCGGACATTGCAATGAAAATGCTCACGATATCAACGTCACATTCAAGGGCAGCATTCACATCCCCCTTTACTGCTCTTGAGAGACAGCAGATCCTTGAATTAAAGCCCTGATTTGCGATTTCCTTTACAATTTCTTTTTCGGATGCGGAAACTACCGGAAAGCCGGCTTCTATAACCTCAACACCCATGGAATCAAGTTCACTGGCTATTGCCAGCTTCTGTTCTTTTGAGAACACAACGCCAGGGGTTTGTTCCCCATCGCGAAGAGTTACGTCACAGATTTCAATATCAAGGGGGCGATATTTAATGAAATCCATAAGTGTGTTTCTGGAGTACTGCTCGCTCTCTGACATGGTTAATGTTTCCCGTGATTTTATTATCTGGAGGAATTTATGATTATTTTTAATGACATTTGTATTAATTGCCCTGGAAAATAACTCAAAGGCCTGGATATAATTATGAGGCTAAAACGCCATTAAATGTCAAAAAATCTTATATTTAGCAAGATTAGCATTAGCTTTACCTACATATGTATAAATGTTTTCCTTGGAGGAAAAGAGTTTCCGAGACGATGATATTATATATTTTCAGAAAGAGGCCCCGCTTAAATCGATTCAGCCTTTTTAAACTGAGCATGGTACTCAGATTTCTCAAAAAATATGGAAAGATGTCCTTCATCTGATAAAAAAGACTTAAGAGATAAGAGGTAAAACCCCAATTTAATACTAAAAAGAGACAATAATATATATAAAGTTATAGAATAAAAGACAATAATATTAAATAAGTATTTTTCAGGAAAGTTTCCGCTGAACCCTCTCATAAAAGCATGTATCTAAAATTCTGACAAAACGTGCAGGATATTTTGATTTCTTTAATTTGACAACATCATCAGGTTTGATCCTGTAAGATTTCTGTCCGTCAATTGCAATTACAGCTTCTTTTTCATTGTCTGATAGTTTTACTGTAATTTCGCTGTCTGAAGGAATTACCCAGGGTCTTGAAGAGAGTTTGAAAGGGGCAACAGGAACCACAACAATTGCATTTACCCTCGGATTTATGATAGGACCCCCAGCGCTCATCGCATATGCAGTCGAACCTGTTGGGGTTGCAAAAACCACACCATCCGCGCGCATCTCATCAAGACGGCAGTCATTGACATATACTTCTAACTGGATAATTTTTGCGGGTTTTGCAGACATTACAGCAATCTCGTTTGTAGCTGTTTCAATCATTTCCCCATTGAGAAATACATCCATGCGCATTCTTTCGGTATATGTAAAACCGTAGAGGACTTCTTCTATAGTCTCAATGGCATCTTCAGGTTCCACGTCTACGAGAAACCCGAGAGTACCCATATTAATTCCCAGTATAGGGAGAGGATCTTTCATTTTGGCAATATTCCTGAGGACTGTCCCATCGCCTCCAACAGTTATAATGAGCTCGACTCCTTCGTCTCTCATCCTTTCGATCGGGGTCCCTTCAATACCCAGGACTTCAGCCGTGGCAGTTGAGACATAGATCTTCACCATTGAATGGAAGTTTGCGATAATGTCCTTTACCATCTGAAGTACTTCAGGCCTATCGCAGCGCGCTGCGAGTCCTATTTTTTTGATTGCCAAATTATCCCCTTGAAAGTAAGTTTAAAAGTTTTTTATGTGCTTGCCCATTGGATGCGACCATATCCACTCTGGCGGTAACGTTATCAGGAAGCCTCAGGGTATTTCCATGCTCATCAGTAACACGTCCTCCTGCTTCTTCAAGGATAAGCTGGCCTGCTGCCACATCGGTTACACGCAGGGCTTTTCTGACGTCAACAAAGGCATCAAGCTTTCCCGAAGCTACATAACACAGTTCAAGCGCCACGCTCCCAAATAACCTCACACGCCGGACACTGCTGCATATCTTCCGGGTACTTTCCACATTCTTTCTGTAGCCGTATACGCTAACGCAGAAGTTATTCAGGTCCGAATTCGGAGAGGGTTTAATTCTTTTTCCGTTAAGATACGCTCCCTTTCCAGCTTCTGCATAGTATTCTTCTTTTATTGCAAGGTTGCTTACATACCCGAATCTCAGGTCTGAGAGGTCGTGAGAAGTAAAAGCAATTGAAACGTTGTAGAAAGGAATTCCTGCAGAGGCATTATATGTCCCGTCGAGAGGGTCAAGCACAACAGAAAACTCTGGAGAATTCCCAATAACGAGTTCTCCAAGTTCTTCGCTGAGTATCCTCATGGACCTGCCGTCGGCTTTAAGCACTTCAACTATGGCATCTTCTGCTGCCTGGTCTATACTGGTAGTCGGCGTTCCGTCAGCTCCCATGCATATGAAGCTGCTTGCCGAATCAGTGCCTGCTAGGTCAATGGTTGCATCGTATGCAGCCTTATAAACTTCCTGGCACAGCTTTAATAAGTTTGAATCTGAGGTCATATGAGGGTCGGATCCTTATTATCTCAGGGTTTCCTTTTCCATACTCGGGTTTTGAAAACCCTGGCTTAGAAAATCAGAACTCAGGCAGCTCGTCGAAGATTCATCTTTGATAATTAATCCGGCTACCCTGAGTCCTGTAAATATAAGCCCTGAAATGGGCTTAGAGCCCAATGGCTTTATTTGTTTTCAGGATTGATTTTGCGCCGTCACTCTCAAGTTCCATCATTGCGCGGATAGCGTCCACATTTTCCGGGACCACAATGGATTCCTGGTGGATTGCCTGGTAGAAGTAGAGTTCCCCTTCATGCATGGTGATGGAGTCAGACCAGACGCAGTTCTCCCACATATCGTTTCTTGGGCGCTTAATGTCCCTGGCAACTTCCATGATTTCGGCTGTGGAAGATATGCCCTGCCCTACAAAACGGACTCTGGACTGGGAACCGAGCACTTTCCTGACATCTTCGGCAGTGCACTCTTTCTTAAGCTCCATGTTAACGGTGTGCAGGTGCATGAGGGTCGTCGGGATTTTCATGGCGGCTGAAGTGATATTGATATGAGGAATAACGGTCTTTACATCGGGGCCGTGGTGGGATGGCAGCTTTATTGGGTCAGGCACGATTGCATTGATCGGTCCCTTCTTTACATCGTTGGGGTCGGCTGACCTTCTGGCAAGGGTTACCCTGACCTTATTTATCCCGAAGGCTTTGTCTATTGGATAGATAACTCTGCAGAGCCCTGTTGTGTTGCAGGAAACGACTCTTACGAAGTCGAGGCCGAGAGCTCCTTCGTAGTTTGCGATGGCATTAAAGGAGTAACCGGCAAGTTCATGATCCTCACCGCCCTGCCAGATAGCCTTTACTCCTGCTTTCTGGTACAGGGCTTTGTTTTCTTCTCCAATTCCTCCTGGAGTGCAGTCAACAACCAGGTCGGATTTCTCCACCATTTCCTCAATGCTCCCGGCGGCAGGTATTCCTGCCTTTTCAAAGGCACCCAGATTGGCAGCAGGGGCATAAATGTCATACCCGAGCTGGTGAGCTACTGCAGCCTCATAGTTAGGCTTTGTTTTCGAAACCCCTATGATTTCCATATCATCCTGAGCCTGTACGGCGTCTGCAACTCTTTTTCCTATAGTTCCGTAACCGTTTACTGCAATCTTTGCTTTGACCATTTATTATCCTGTCCTGTTCAATCCTATATTATATATTCAGGATGTTTTGAATTGTAGTTCTAGTTATGGTTTAAATTATGGCTTAGATTATGTTAAATCAATAGCCTTGAAGCCGAAAATGTGGTTTTTTTCAGATTTGCGATTTCCGGGCAGCAGGTTACACAAATCCAAAACCCAGATATAATTTTAAAGTGTTTCATGCATTTTAATGTATGTATACATTAAAGAGACGCTGCAAACTGCCCTGTTTTCCACCTAAGATATTAATTTTATTGATAAGTATTTCAAACGCTTTACTTACGCCTGAGTATTATACCTTAGATTACATTGAGGTTAATAGATTAAAAACAGATAAATGCTTTTCTCGGAAATTAACCAATATTGACGAAAATAAGCAACTATTCAGTGTATAGTTAATGGCGCATCTTTGAAAGCCGCTTTAACTCGACCTTCAAAGCTGATTGATATTCCATTATCCTGCGGTTTTAAACCTTTTGCGTAGCCGGTTGTTGTATCTATGTTGAAATTTCAAACTTTTACGAATCTGTGAAATCATTTCAGAATAATTTGAAACTCTAAACTAAACTTCGAAATACTCTCTCTATTTATCTTTTCTGGATTTATCCTGATCTTATAGCCAGGTTGTCACTCTATTAAGGTTTACATTTACTTTTAAAATTTACATTTACTTTTCTCTTTTAACCTTAATTTTTCTAAAAAAGCTAAAATAAGCTTTTATTTTTATTTTTATTGGATATAAGAATTTATTTATATTCTGAATATTAATAGTATAATATGTCTTCATTGGTTGGTAACGCTGAAGCTATCAGTCAACAGGTATCTCAAGATGCGGCTTTTGGATTCGTCCTTACCCTGGTAATCATTGGTCTTATTCTGCTTTCCCTTTTATTTTTCTCTTTACGCCGTGATGTCCGGAATAAGCCAAGCTTCTAAAACATTTTCTGTGCCTGGATCTTTCAGGTAAACATAGCTGTGATTTTTTCCTGTTTCTTAATATAGTCAGGGCTACGACCGGGTAAGTCCAATCAATAAAATCTGATGTATTTTTTCGGCTTCGGCATGTCTGGATAATCTGCAAGTTTGCTTTTTGATTACTTCGAGGCTCATAGCTCAAGGACAAGACCAGATATCCTCCTATCTCCCAAAAGGGTTTTTTAATTCACATAATATCGGAAATTCCACCAGCTTGCCTGGCGGCTCTTCACAAAACAAGAAAGAAATTGAAGGAAACTAAAAATTGCTATTTCTATTGCTTGTTTTCTTCTTTTTTGTCTGGAAGGCCGCTCTTTTTCGTCGATCTATTTTACAGCGTTTTTAACTAAATCCTCTTGAGCTCAGCTCATTGTTATTAACCCCAAAATTTGTCCTCTTGAGCGCAGCTCATGCTAGAATTCGTTTAATTTACCCCTAACTTAGTCTGCTTGAGCGAGC
>CAYSWX010000029.1:0-41263 GCA_964434965.1 uncultured Methanosarcinales archaeon | reverse complement strand
TTATATCCTTGATGGTCATCTCTTCAGAAGACACTCCAGAATCAAGGTCATAATAAAAGCCTGAGAAACTCTGGGCATTCCATGTGTATGTAGTGCCCATTCCTTCTTCCCAGATTCTGTTCCCGCTTGAATAATACTTGTCCTGGACATTCACTGTCCATGTTTTTGTTGATGAAGTAAATTTACCGCTGGGATCAGTGACCACTGCAGAAAGAGTGTATTTACCGGCAGTATCTCCTTTAAATTGGTATGAAGTGTAAGTTCCTTCCTGGGGTCCCTGCGTTGCATTATTGACAAACCACTCTACTTTGATGTTCTGGCTATTTGTGGAATTTACATAGAAGGTCTGGGATCCTCCCTGAGGTACATTTACCGGTCCTTCGGAGGGATTAACACTGACAGGTACGCCGGTTGTTCCTACTGTCCATGTCCAGGATTTTGGGTCTGCAGTTCCATTAGTATTCTGTGCTTCCACTTTGATTGTATGCTGACCAGCTACTGCAGAACTGTTTGTATATGAAGATGAAAGTACGGATTGGTTTGTGTAAAGGAAATTATTATCAAGGTACCATGACATGTTCGATGTCTGGCTCACAGTCGCAGTGAACGTTTTTGTTTCTCCTATGTTACTGTTGACGTTTAATTCTGTGGGTGATAAAGTGATCACCGGTTTACCTGCTGCTCCTGTAACATTCCAGGTCCTGCTCTCTCCAGTTGATTGAACAGTCGCTTTTACATCATATGTACCTGACTGGACTGTGTGACTGAGAGTAGACGTGTTCGTTCCACTGTCATACGAGGTTTGTGATACGGGAGATCCGCCAACTAACCAGTCAATAGTTGTTGATTCGTTTGTCTGGATGCTGAATGGTTTAACTTCACCCACTGTCCCTGTAACAGTCGAATTCCCCGAGGGTGCTATTATGCTTGGAACTGCCGCTGCAGTCCCACAGAATAGCCCCAGCACCAGAATTGCTGTAAATATTTGTAAAGTTGCTTTTTTCATATTCTATCCTTCTGAACCTTGTGCATAAATTATATAGTTACAAATTTAGTCAATTTAACCTGAAGTTCTTTTTATTTTTGTGGTAGTATAAGCCCTGTCAATCATTATTTTCTTAATTTTTTTTCTCTCACTTCAGGCTTTTGATATAGGGGGATTAACGTCAGTTTATTCAGGAAAATCAATCAGCCTCTTCGGCTTTTAGCTGCTGGTATCCCAGCTGTTTTATAGCTGTCAGCCTGTATTCCGATGATTCAAGCATAATACCAGTTTCATACTTTGTGCATTCTCCTATGATAGTCAAGTTACATATATTTTGTACTTTTTTCAGACGTTTTGGGTCAACTGTGAAAATGAGTTCGAAGTCTCCGCCTGTATAAAGTGCAAAATCTAGCAGTTCCTCTGGACCTGAAGCGAACTCGCTTACTTCCGGAAGGATGGGAAGGGTATTTTCCCGTATCTTAAAACCTACTTTACTCTGTCTTGAAAGGTCATGAAGAGACATAGCAAGTCCGTCACTTGTATCCATCATGGATGTTACTGCACCAGACTCAGCCAGCTCTCTAGCTTCCCTCGTGCGGGGAACTGGTTCAAAAAGAGCCTTCAGGACGTTGTCGCTGATCGGTTTTTTTGAGAGTACCGCCTTAAGGGCAGCTCCGGCTGACCCTGTATATCCCGTAATACAGACAAGATCTCCGGGCTTTGCCCCTTTTCGCAGGAGGAGCTGGCTTTTTTTAATTCTTCCCAGGGCTGTCCCTGTAATTGTCAGTTCAGCATGGGTATCAATGTCACCTCCTATAACAGTGGTCCCGCAGAAATCTGCACATGCCTGTATGCCTCTTGCAAGCTCTTCGACAAAAGCAATTTCAGTATCCAAAGGCATACCTATTGCCATTAGCAGTCCTGTGGGTTCTGCACCCATGGCAGCGATATCGCTCAGGTTTACGGCTGCAGACATCCATCCCATCTGCCAGGGAGTCATCTCTGCAGGGAAATCCGTAGTCCTGTGCAGCATATCAGTCGTAACAACCAGGCAGTCTTCACCTTTCAGGTCAAGGACGGCACAGTCATCGGAACCGGCACCTATAATGATTCCTTCCTGTTCTCTTTCTTTTCCTTCAGGGACATTGAATATCCCAGATAAGCGGGAGATTAGAGCGCGCTCTCCGATTGAAGATACTTTTGTTTCTTTCATGGTCATTTTTTGGAAGCGATTACTTCTTATTTCTTTTTTTATAGATACGTAACCTTCTCCGGGCTAAAATGGACTGAGTTTCTCTCCTTTATTTAACTTTTGTAACCTTGGAGGTTACAAAAAAGTTTGGTGGCATGTATATAGGAGTTTTCGATATATTGTCAGGAACACAGCAGAATATTAATGAAGCTGCTATGGAAATATATTAATGAAGCTGCTATGGAAATTGCTCCGGAAGATCAGTCTTCTCTCTCCGGAACTCAAATCCAGATCAAGGGTTTTATCAGGGGTTGAATCAATTTCTTTTTATTCTTCGACATGTATAAGACTTTTGTAAACTTCAAATGAATTTGAACCTAAAACATGTTTTCCTGTGAAGATCTGTTCAGATAAAATCGGGGAAAATATGTAAATTTGAATTGATTAAATAAACTTCTGAAAAATACAAGCACAATTAAGAGAAAAATGATAACAAAATGCCAATACCATATCAGTAAAACTTAATTGTCAGACTTGAACAGGGTTTTTTGCTTATCAGATTCAGATAAATTTGCTTGATGGTCCCAGGCCGAATCAAACGATCTCTTCACCTTCTTCTTTTGTTCTTATCCTTACTTTTCCCAGGAAACCTTTTGCTATTTTCCCAAGTTCGAAAAGTTCTCCTCTTTCCAGAACCCTGATTTCCCTGAGGTCTTCCTGCATGCTGTGTTCCGGGATTCCCTGCTGCAGTACATAGGTAACTTCCCTGTTATTCACGTTTTCTAAAATCCAGGTTACTATCCGTGAGATTTCCTTCTTGCTTCCGATAAAGTCCCTGATTACTGTTGTTCGGAGTTCCAGCTCAAAGCCGCTGGTATCTACGGTCTGAATCGTTTTTAGAATGGCTGCAGTAATCTTCTCAGGTGTCCTGGAGGGGGGAATACTTACTCCTCCAGTCTCACATCCTGTAACCTTTCCGTAGAGCTCTGGATCGTCGAGAGGGGCTTTTAAATCGATAAAAAACTTGTCAACAAGCTCCCTTTCAATCATTTCGGCTGTCCTCTCAGGATAGCAGCCGTTTGTATGGATTCCAACTAAAAGCCCTAGATTTTTTGCAAACTCAGCAAGGGGAATAACAGCCTCCTGCATAAGGGGCTCCCCTCCTGAAAAAACGACCGCACTTACAAAAGGCTTAGAGTTTTTAATCTGCTCTTTTACAAATTCAAGTTCCACAAGACCCATCCCTTCAAGGTACGGATGGTTCTGGCAATAGGGACAGCGAAGAGGGCATCCCCTAAAAAAGATAGTGGCCGCAGCCTTTCCTGTCCAGTCAAGGGTTGAAATCGGGACAGTACCTGCGTAATTTACTTTCATGGCGTTACCATTTCCCTTTTACGTAAAAAAATTTAAGGGAGCTCACCTGAGTTCCCTTGTGCCGTATCTTTTCCTGTCCTTGAGTTCCTGGCGCTTACCCCTGTTCCATCCTTCGACAGACTGGAGGTATCCGGTAATTCTTGAGAGGTGCTGCACATTTTCAGATCCGCATTTCGGACATTTATCCAGCAGGCCAGCGGTTACATACCCTTCGTCAGTACATATGGTCATATCCCTTGTGAAGGCAAAGTAACCCGTCTGAGTGTTTTTTGCTATATGCATGGCAAGCTCCTGCAGGCCGTCAGGATCAGGCTTTCCTTCCCCAAGCCAGATATGCATGATATTTCCTCCGTCTACTATCGGGAAGAAAGTGTGCTCATATTTTATCCTTTCAGGCAGGGATATATCAGCTCCAGGAGGAATATGGGTCCCGTTGGTATAGTAAATTGGCAGGTCCCTTGTTTCGTTGAATTCCTTCATTGCGGCTTTCAGGTCTCCTTTAATTGTGAGCTGTGCTTTATCGGCGTATTCTTTGTGCAGGAGGTCCGAGACTGCAAAGCGCTGTGCTGTGGTTTCCGCGGGAGTCCTTGCAAGGGCGATTTCCATGCCGTTTTCTTTTGAGAGCTTCTGGGCATGCATTTTCATTTCGAACATAGCCCTTATGGCAAGCTTATATGCAACAGGAGACTCATGGATCTGGTAGCCTGTATGGTACTGGACCATCTCATTGATCCCTATAACTCCTATAGTATATACAAGGCTGTCAAAGTCCACAGCCATTGCTCCTTTTTCCCCGGTGTTAGGATCTTTGGGGCACTGGGCTGCAAAAGGAATTCTGTTTTTCTTGATCAGGCTGTTCATCCATTTCCGCTTGATTTTGAAGACTTCCACACCTCTGTTCATCAGGTTCTTGAGCTCGGTGAAAAGCTTCTCATCATCATATTCCGCCCTGTATGCAGCTCTCGGGCAGTTTAAGGACAGGACCATCCATGAGCCCATTGAGAAGTGCTTTCCATCCTTGAAATGCAGCTTGTCATCAAATTCCTTATCATCGGTAGGGTTTGCAGAGAACTGGTAAGCACAGCACTGGTAGCATGAAATTCCTTCTCCTGCACCTCTGTACTCAGGAAGCTGGTTGTCAAAGTAAGGAGTCCCGAATTTGGCAGCCAGTTCAAAGGTCAGCCTGTACAGCTCTTTGTAAGTCGGGAGCTCGGGGTGAGCCCTGTTAAAGCTCTCGTCTTCTTCCATGAAGTCGGGTTCGAGAGAGATTTCTGGCTTAGGGAAGCTGAAAGGCTTGCCCCATGCGTCTCCTTCAAGCATGACATCCATAAGGGCCTTGAACCCGAGCCTGACCTCTTTTTCGAATTCTCCGTAGGTCCTGAGGGGTGCCTGCTTTCCATCCCATACCTTGCCCATAGCAACAACAGGGATATTTCTCCAGAGCTTTGGGACGCCGGGGGAAAGCTGGACTGAGGAAAAGACAGTCTGTCCGCCTCTTGCACACATCATCTGCATCATTTCATAGACGAACATCTGCATGAGCTGTTTGATCTCAACTTCGGACTTGCTTTCCAGATAAGGCGCAATAAAGGTCAGGAAATTGTAAAAGCCCTGCCCGCCTGCAAAATTGGTCTGAGCTGACCCCATTGCTTTGACAGCGTGCAGGAAAGCTACTTCTGCATTCTTTGCGGGTTTTGCAACACTTGACTGTGTTCCTACCCCATCAGGCATGAGCCCGTAGTAAAAGAAGTACCGAAGGTCCCAGTCCTGGCAAAAAGGCCTTGTGCCCATGTATTCGAGGTCGTGGATATGGAAGTCGCCGTTTAAGTGCAGATCTGCAATCTCCTTTGGCATCAGGAGGAGATTTTGCTCTTTGGACATCTTGTCGGCTTTTCTCTTGTGTGACGTCTCGGCATTGTTCAACTGGTTTGCGTTATCGTTTGCTCCAAAGCCGTATCCGGAGTCGATTTCATAAGCATCATAAACAGATGCCCCGACTCTCGTCATTATATTTCTCCATTCCACATGCCCTCTGTCAAGCAGAATATTGTTTACTATTTCCCGGATAAGAGGGCCAGAAAGGAACTTAATATTCATTTTGCGGATGATTTTTTCGGCTTCTTTTGCGATATCAACAGCTTCTTCTTTTGTGATTGCAGGTTTACTGTAGAAGATCTCGCTTAATTTCGTTTCTTTCAAAAGCTGGTTTACTATGATATTCCTATCCCAGTTAAGAATGAAACCTTCTGTTGTCCTGACTTTGGGGAGGGGGGAGACGGACAGCCCATCAAGTGTCTTTTGCACGGGCTGATTGTCAGATAACTGGTCACTTTTGGGTAGGGAAGAGATAGAAAGCCCGGTAAGTGCCTTCTGCACTGGCTGGCTGTCAGATAATTCGTCATCGGTTAAGAAAATCTCGCCTGTCATTTTCTCATCTTCAGTAATCGTTTAATGATAGGATGGAATCTGTAAAGTTGAATCTTCAAAGTTTTTAATCTTTTTTAAATTTTCATGCCTGCGTCAAACAGTTCCCAGAATTTTTTCCGAGTCTACTTCCTCTCCACGGAAGATCTCAGTATAAGTTAGAAATTCGTTATTGATCTGTAAAACAGGCGCTGTCACTGTAAAGACTCCATTGAAACGCAGTTCTGTCAGGGCTTCCGGTGTAGACATATCTGCTACTTCGAAAGGTACTGAGTTTGATTCCAAAAATTTCTTCAATTTATTGCATTTAGGACAACGTTCGGTTGTGTAAACTATTACCTTTGTCATACTTTGCGCCCCTCTTATTTATGGTACAACATTTTTCTTATTTTTACTTCAATCTTGCATGCCTTTCACATGCATCTTTATTACATCCTATTTTTATTTTCAGTGTGCGAGGAGGGATTGTGCCGGCGCAGAGCGCATCACAGCAACAAAACAAAACCCAGCACGGATACAATTCCTTAGCCAACCCACTAATTGTATAATAACTCTTCCAGACCAGTCAGCAATCTCGGAACAGAGCATACAGTTTCTAAAGAGTGCCCTTTAGATATCGATTTTCACTCTCTTGAGCGAAGTTTATCTTTATTTCCAGGTAATTATTCTAGATGCCCGGTCTTACTTATAATGGTTTTTCAACCCACCTTTGAATACAATTACCCTCTTACTTTGTATACAAAGATAGTCCTTTGTTATCAAATATGGTAACAAATCTAGGGGATTCTGTTTTTTAAAAAATGCCTGGTTTATGAATACGTTTTCAAGCACAGAAGACTTTATCTCGCGCGGAAGGCACTTTAATGGATATAGGTATGGACAACATATATATGGCTTTATTCCTCGAAAACATTAGAATATATTAGTAAAGGATATCTCCCGCATATATCTAAATGCAAAAAAATATTATCTGTAATAAAAAACTATCTATATAAGTGCCAAAAGTTTCTTTTATACGTCTTCCTCTATTTTATTTCTCTATAATTTTATTTCGCATATTATTTCTGAATCTCGCGTGTCTACTAATCCTGGGTTTGCCAATTTAGACCTTCAATTTTATTTTCCATTCTTTTCAACTCCCCTTCTTCCTATTTTTCAATCCTCATTCCATGTTTTTCTTTTCTTACTCTTAATCTTCTGTTCCTCTCTTCCCTCTGTTCCTTTATCCATTTTACTTTTCAGCCTTCAGAGCTCTCTTTTCAGAAAAAGATGAAAAATTACGAAAAAACATTATATCATGGATCTTTCATACCTCTCAAGTGCAAAAAGAGGTGTCACGTCATAGAGAAATTATTACCTTCCGGTTGTAAACCTCTTGATGACCTCCTTGGAGGGGGTTTTGAGAGAGGAATTGTGACTCAGGTCTTCGGAGCCGCAGGAACCGGGAAAACAAATATCTGTATCCAGCTTGCAGTGGAATGTGTAAATCAGGGGCAGAAAGTCATCTTCATAGATACGGAAGGGCTTTCTCCTGTCCGTTTCAAGCAGATTGCAGGGGAAAATGCAAAGAAAATAGCCAGGAGCATAATCATCTACGAGCCTCTCAGTTTTGAAGAGCAGTATTCAGCCGTAAGAGAAGTAGAAAGGATAGCAGGCGAGAATATAGGGCTCGTGGTTCTTGATTCTGCAACTTCATATTACAGGTTTGAGCTTGAAGACGAAGAAACCGGCATAAAAAGCCGCAGAGAGCTTGCTAGCCAGATAGGATTTCTACATGCTCTTGCACGTAAACATGGTTTTGCCGCAATTATAACAAATCAGGTATATTCGGATGTTATTGGAGGAGGGGTTCGTCCGCTGGGTGGCAGCTCCCTGGAACATATTTCAAAGACAATTATCCAGCTGGAAAAAACAGGTGAAGGTACAAGGCGCGCAGTTCTCTACAAACACAGATCCCGTCCTGAAGGTTCAAGTGCGGAATTTTCAATTACAGCAGAAGGAATACGTTAAATTGGTGTCATTTAATCGGCATCATTCAATCAATAAAAACATTGAGATAAATTTGCAGAAAAACTTCATTCGGCAGAAAATATTTCAGAAAAGGAAAAACGTAAAATTCCCGGAAATATCCGGGACCTTCTGACATTAATTGTCTTTACAGTACTTTTCTTCTTCTGGTGTCTTTCCACTCTTGCTTTAACGTTCTCTGGTGCCAGCTATAAACTCTTCAGTCCTCCGGTATGCCACATCATCAGGATACTGGATAGCCGGATGTTTCATGAAGTAGGAAGCCGGTGAGTAAAGCACTCCTCCTATTCCGCGGTCAAGAGCAAGCTTGCAACAGCGGATAGCATCAATAACTACACCTGCAGAGTTAGGTGAATCTTCCACTGAAAGCCTGAGTTCAAGGTTCATGGGCACATCCCCAAAGAGCTTTCCTTCCATCCTGAGGAAACATACCTTGTTATCTTTCTGCCAGGCAACATAGTCGCTGGGTCCGATGTGGATGTTTTCATCATCAAGTTTCTCTGAAAGCACGGACTGGACGGCTTCAGTCTTTGATTCACGTTTGGAAGCAAGCCTGTTCCTGTTAAGCATATTGAGAAAATCAGTGTTTCCGCCAGTGTTCAGCTGATAGGTCCTCTCGAGCTTTACACCGCGTTTTTCAAATAGGTCCGTAAGAACCCTATGTGTAATCGTTGCCCCGAGCTGGGCTTTTATATCATCGCCTATAATGGGGATATTCTTTTCTTCAAACCGTTTTGCCCATTCCTGATTGCTTGCAATGAACACAGGCATATTGTTGATAAAAGCAACCCCTGCTTCAAGTGCACATTCAGCGTAAAAACGGACAGCTTCTTCAGAACCGACAGGCAGGTAATTGAGAAGCATATCTGCCCCCGAGTCCTTCAGTTCCTTTACAATACCTGCTTTTGTAGCTTCGGTTTCTTTGCTGACGACAAAAGTATAACTTTCCCCATAATTCTTCATATGGTCAGAGACTCCGTCAAGCACTCTGCCCATTTTTACCTTCACACCTGTGAGGGGGATGTCAGAACAAAAAACCGCTGTGCAGTTCGGGGGAGCAAATATCGCCTCAGCAACATCCTTTCCTACCTTCCTGGCATCAATGTCAAAGGCAGCAACAACTTTGATATCGCTGGGCCTGTACCCTCCGATGTCCCTGTGCATAAGCCCTATGGGGTCTTTATTTTCGGTTTTATAGTACTCGATGCCCTGTATCAAAGAGCTTGCACAGTTCCCGATCCCTGCAATTGCTATTTTTATTTTTGTCATAAGCGCTTACTCTCCGATGAATACCCTGACTCTCATAAACCACAACTTGCATGAAACGACAGATCTTCAAAATTATAGGTTCAGAGATTTACGGACTCAAGGTCTCTGAAATTAGAAAGTATAAATTCTTGAAATTACAAATCTCTCTGTATCGTAGCTATGGATTTAAAATCTTCTCTTAAATATTCTCTTATTTGTACTGTTACTTTACAAATCTATTATATCTAATTTTTCTCTTCGTGAATTAAATATTATGTTATATCTAAAATCACGTTATATCTCCAGTTATATCTCTAAAACGTACTCTAAATTTGCTGGCTTAGAGTAAAATAAAACTATTAATCTGATATCAGGCTTTTGAGCCGCCTGCTTATTTGTTATTTTTTAGTCTGAAATAGAAACCTTTTTAATTTTAACTTTTTGTTCAGGTCTTTGAATTAATTGATATATTGCTTTAATATTGTTTGTATTGTTTGATATTATAGTTGTCTGGAAACGAAAAACTTTCTCCTGAAAAAGGATACCGAATAAGTTTTTATCTGTTGGCGGCTTGAAAAGGAAGTCGGAATATTCTCCGGTAGAACCTTATGTTTACATCGGAAAGTGATTTAATGAGGACAATTGACTGGAACGAAGAGTCCAATTCTGTGGTACTGGTAGACCAGACCTTACTCCCGCAGGAGTACAAAGTAATAGAATGCAAAAACCTGAGTTCTCTCTGTGAAGCTATACAGTCTCTCAGGATCAGAGGTGCGCCCGCGCTCGGTGCTGCAGGAGGTTTTGGAATCGCCCTTGCAGCTTTCCTTAGCGGGGCAAAAGATATTGAATCCATAACCAGAGATCTTAAGGTTGCGGCAAAAGCACTCAAATCGACTCGCCCTACAGCCGTAAACCTTAGCTGGGGTGTGGACAGGGTCTTAGATGCTGTCTCTGATGCTTTCGATGTTCAGGGAGTACGGGACATTGCTCTTCAGGAAGCCAGATATATTGCAGAAGAAGATATTGAAACAAATAAACTGATAGGCAAATACGGAGCAAAACTCCTGAAAGACGGGGATACAGTACTCACGCACTGCAATGCAGGAAGGCTTGCCTGTGTTGACTGGGGTACAGCTCTCGGAGTAGTTCGCTCGGCTATTGCTGAAGGGAAAGAGATCAAGGTCATTGCCTGTGAGACAAGGCCTTTAAACCAGGGAAGCAGGATTACTACCTGGGAGCTCATGCAGGACAAAATCCCTGTGACCCTTATTTCAGACTCCATGGCGGGCTGGGCAATGCGCCAGGGGCTTGTGAACAGCGTGCTTGTAGGAGCTGACCGGATTACCCAGGATGTTGTTTTTAACAAGATAGGTACTTACACGCATTCTGTCCTTGCAAAAGAACATGAAATTCCTTTTTATGTGGCAGCTCCGGTCTCTACTTTCGACTTTGAAGGCTGGGAAGGGAGCATAAAGATCGAAATGCGAAATCCTGACGAACTGCGGTTTGCAGGTTGCCAGCAGCTTGCCCCAAAAGACGTAGAGGTTTATAACCCTGCCTTTGATGCAACTCCCATGGAGAACGTGACTGCACTGATCACAGAAAGAGGTGTATTTTATCCGCCTATCCTGCTGGATGAAGTTCTCGTCTGAGATCTTCCTGTTCTGTTTTTTGGCTCTCTGATTTTGAGATCCTTAACCAGGAGGATTGCTTTCGTAGTAAAGGACTGGTCCAGAATTGGACCCGGAATTACTCTGCATGATTTATATATGATAACTGTAAATTATATGAAAACTGTAAATTATCTGGTACTATCTACATGAGTAGTTCAAATATTATTACAGTTTGGATTATCACAAAAGATCCTTACAATAAATCTAGATACACTGAATAATATAATCTAAACATAATATAATCTAGTTGCACTGAATATAATCTATTCTATACAAAGTGAATCTAATATCTAACTAAATCTCTAATTAAGCGTAACTTCCAATTGAACGCAACACTTAACTAATTAGTATCATATTTAGTATCACATTGCATTCTTAAAGGTGTTTTACTCATGGCTAAAAGATCAGGTTCCGGACTTCAGTCCTCAGCAGGGCTCATGCGCTACTACGAAGCTGACAAAAATGCAGTTCACATCCAGCCCAAGACAGTGCTGATCGCAGGCGCTCTTACGGGCATAGCAGTATTATTCTTAAGTGCTGTAAACGGCTTCTGGCCTTAATTGCATTTTTCTGGCAGGGTTCCATTGAGCAGGAATAGTTCTGGAAAAAAAGTAATTAAAAAAGCGAAGAGATCTTCTTCAGACGCCAGAACTCCGAAACCCTTATTTTTTATTCTGGGTTTTCTTCTGGTAGTTGTGGGTATCTTCGGGGTTCTTTACAATCCTTCTAATTCCATAGAGGAGACTCTGCCCTGGGAGCTTTCAGAAGCAGGAATTTTATCTTTTCCAGAGAGAGAAGACCCTGTATTTACAATTCAGGAAATTGAAGACCCATACTCTCCTGAATACCCGGATACTTTGAAACTGGTTTCTTTTGAAAGCAGAGGCGAT
The DNA here is from genome assembly GCA_964434965.1 of uncultured Methanosarcinales archaeon. Lineage (GTDB taxonomy): Archaea > Halobacteriota > Methanosarcinia > Methanosarcinales > Methanosarcinaceae > Methanosarcina. The sequence goes on along the minus strand of CAYSWX010000029.1, from coordinate 29,449 downwards.
AAAGTACAGGCTCTGCTGAGGATTCCTTCAAATGTTTCTTCTTCCTCCCCTGGAGTTATTCTGCTTCCGGGAGCGGGGGTCAGTAAAGAAGGTGAGCAGGGGCTGGCTGCCGAACTTTCTAAGATGGGGTATGCAACGCTTACACTTGACCAGCGCAATCAGGGCTCAATAAATATTGAAGGGGACCTTAAACTTTTCAGAGCTGGCCTTGAACCTGTTGAATACCTTATGGTTTATGATGTCCTCAAAGCCGCAGATGTGCTTTCCACCCAGCCGGAAATTGATCCGGAAAGGCTTGCCGTCCTTGGGGAAAGTAACGGCGGCAGGTTTGCAATTATAGCCTGTGCCCTTGAACCTTCCCTTAAAGGGGTTATAGGGATCAGTACGTCGGGGTACGGCATTAAAGAGATCGGCCCTGCAAGAGTGGGCGATTCTGAAGCATATCGTTTCTGCCTTTCAGTTGACCCGGACACTTACCTCAGTGCCCTGCCGCCTTCAAGGCTTGTTATGATTCACTCTATTAATGATACTGTAATCTCGCATGAACAGGCACTCAGGACCTTTGCCCTGGCAGAAGAGCCAAAGGCAATGTACAATGCCACCGAAGAAACGCATGGATATACGGCTTCCATGCGTCCTTATCTTGAAAAAGAACTTGCTCTTCTCCTGAAATAAAAAGATCTTCTGAAATAAAAAGATAAAAATAGGGTCTTAGCCCTGAACTCAACTGATCTGATTAAAAGTGTTTTGAATATGGCAACTTCTTATCAACTCTCAGGTTTACGGGAACTTCATGGAATAGGTGAGCGAGTAGCCGGCAGACTTGTCGAGCACTTCGGGAGTGAAGACGCAGCTCTCCAGGCAATCCTTGAAGGGGATATAGCTTCGCTTTCCGAGGTTAATGGGGTCAGCCATACATTTGCCCTTTCCCTTGCCAGAGACGTCAGAGCCAGGGCTGAAGGGTGTTCTATTTCCGATTTTCTGAAGACAAAAGAAGCCCTTGACCTGTACTCCCGCCTGCTTGAGCTGATAAAAACGTTTGCTCATACATCGCATGCCAGGGACAAGATGGACCTTTTTTACCCGTTCCCTGCGTCCCGTATGGACCTTATCGAGGAGAGGCGGGCTTTTGTGGCAGAGTACCTGGAACTGGCAGATGCCCTTTCAGCGGATACGGAGTTTATCAATCTCCTTTCAAGGGTGAAGAAACTCAGGCCTATACCTGGAAACCTGAGGGTGAGGGACAGGATAATTATCTCAGGGGACCGGAAAACTCTGGATGCGGCCAGGGAAAGGTTCCAGGCATTTTTACCTGTTCAGACAGTTGAGAGCTTTTCAGAGTTTGTGGACCTTGCAAGGGGATACCCGAGTGTTATTATTTTTGACGATACATATCTTAGTTTTGATCTTCCTGAAGGGCTTGAACCCGAGCTTTTCCAAGACCCTTCAAAAGCAGAGTTCTGGCAGATCCTGCCTGAGGTAGAGCTGGTTTTTTTTGCAAAAAACATGGACTGCATCCTTGCCTGCCTGAATATAGTATCAACTCTTAGGGAGGCTGGGTTTGATTTCTTTGAGGAGCTTTTAGAAGAGGATCTCGAAGACCTTAAAACAGCCCTTCTAAAGGTAGGAGAGGATGGAAAACCCGTTGAAGGACTCGACCCCAAACTTGACAGGCTTGAAACCGCTCTGAAAAATCTTGATCCCGTGCTGACATCTACCTTAAATGAGGCAAACCAGCGGATGAACCGGACGCTTGAAGCCAGTTCCCTTACCCTGAGCGGGCAGGAACTCATCAAGCTTGTGAGCGGGGGAATGGAAATCAAAGACTTGCTCGCAAAAGAGCTGCAGAGAGTCTATAAGGGCGAGATTGAAGCCGTAAAAGATGAACTTTCAGAAAAGCTTGATTTCCAGAAACAGGAAAAGCTGATGCTCGATTCCCTGTTTTCCGATGAAATTTCCTATCCTCTCAGAGCAGAACAGGCTCAGTTACAGCTTCTCAGGCAAAAACTGAATATGTCTCTTGAAAAAACAAGGCTTTCCCGCAAAAGGGAACTTGCAAAAACCCTCTCAGCCTTCCGCCAGCCTGTGGAAAGGCTTGTCAGGGAGGTCCTTGATTTTGACCTGGGTTTTTCCATAGGCTGTTTTGCCGCACATTTCCGGCTGAACATGCCGACAATTATATCTGAAGCCGGGATTGGCTTTGAAGCTGGAGAAAACCTCTTCCTGAAAGCCAGGTACGGAGAAATTGACCCTGTAAGCTATTCCATTGGAAAAACGAGTTTTTCTCCGGAGGGCCTTGAAAGCAGGGTTGTACTTTTGAGCGGAGTAAACTCCGGAGGAAAAACCTCCTTGCTTGAATTGCTTGCCCAGTGTGTGGTCCTCGGGCACATGGGCTTTCCTGTTCCTGCAAGAAAACTTGAACTCGGGCCTGTAGAAGAATTCTATTATTTTGGAAAATCAAAAGGGACTCTTGATGCAGGAGCCTTTGAAACCACCCTTAAACAGTTCTCCGTGCTTTCCGAATCTTCGGGAAAACTTGTGCTTGCCGATGAACTGGAATCAATTACCGAACCCGGAGCCTCAGCCCGGATTATAGCAGGGATTCTTGAATATCTTATCCGGAGCGAAGAGAGCCTCGGGGTTTTTGTTTCTCATCTATCGGAGCTTATCCTTAAAAATACAGAGACAGAGATTAGAGTTGATGGAATAGAAGCCGAAGGACTGGACTCCAGCTTGGAACTGATAGTAAACCGAAACCCTGTATACAATCGCGTGGCAAGAAGCACTCCTGAACTGATTGTGGAAAGGTTGCTGAGAAAGACAAAGGGAAAAGAGCAGGAGTTTTATGCTCATTTAAAGGATAAATTTAAAAATTAAAGTATAATCCCATTTGAAGAATAATTCTGAGTTGAAGAATAATCCGTTTAAGTATAAGTTTAAAAGCTTACTCTCTTGGTATTTTCTAAATTTCTTTTAAAATATCTTATTTTACATACATGCTATATTTTTCTGGCTTTTTTGATAGTTTTACTTTAAAGATATCCCGTTAATTTCTTTTTTGCAAACCTCAAGCGTTTCTCTTTTGTTTATTTTTTTTGTTTCTAATAGATAATATTATAAATCTTTAGTACTATATATTAATAAATAGTAGTGAGTTTGCCAGGGTTTAGAAAATTCTTTACGTTTCTATTGATCGAAAAGTCTATATACGTCTTAGTGTCAATGCATGTCCGATCAGTTTATAAGAAGGTATGCCTTATCCTGGACAGGAAACTGAAAACCTCAACTGGCTAAATGATTATTAAATGGGTTGATACGCCATAAGGGGAATATTTTTCAGAAAGCTGAATTTTTGACTACTGAATGGATTAAGGCTATTCTTTTCAACCCTACTAATTGTACTGAATAAACATAAGGTAATTATGTCAAATAGAGAAACAGGCAAAAATTTTATATCTAGATCTTCTGATACTTTTGAGACCGAATCTGATATACAAACCCCAGGTCACGCGTGATAGGAATGGAGCGAAACTTCCCAGATCAGTGTGCAGATTTTGATAGATTGGTTACGGATAGTGTTGATGGAACCCGGGTTGAAGTATCAGGGATGCCTGACCTGAGTAACCCGTGCTTTTATGCGGATAGGGAATACAGCTGGCTTCAGTTCAATGACAGAGTTCTTGAAGAAGCTCTGGATGAACGGAATCCTTTGCTTGAGAGAGTCAAATTTCTTTCTATCTTCGGGAGCAATCTTGACGAGTTTTTTATGGTCAGGGTCTCCGGGGTTCAGAAACGTATTTCAGAGGGGTCAAAGGAAGACCGCATAGATGAACTGGCTCAGGAACAGCTTCAGGTCATCCGGAAAGAACTTCTAAGGCAGCTTCCTATTTATGATAGTTGCTGGAATGAAGTCCTCGAACCTGCTCTCAGGGAAAATGGAATTAAAGTCCTTAATTACTTTGAACTTTCCGGAAAGGATAGGGAAAAACTCAGAGATTATTTTGAAAGAAATATTTTTCCGCTACTCACACCTCTTGGTTTTGACTCCGGACATCCTTTCCCGCACATTTCAAACCTCAGTCTCAACCTTGCAGTACTTATTGATGACCCAGACTACGGCGAACGTTTTGCCAGGGTTAAGATCCCTCCCATGTTCTCAAGGCTGATAGTTGTGCCTGAAGAGGGACAGGAAAAAATAACTTCCAGTTTTGAAGAGCTAAAAACAGGTCGCTTTGTGTGGCTTGAACAGCTGATTGCTGCAAACCTCGATCTGCTGTTTCCCGGACAGCGTATCCTGGGAGCTTATCCTTTCAGGATCACACGAGACGCAGATCTCGGCTTTGATGAAGATGGGGACAAAGACCTCCTGACTGCTGTAAAGCAGAGGGTGGGGAGAAATTACTTTGGGCCCGCTGTCAGGCTTGAAACTGATTATACTATGCCTGAAAGGGTTTCTGAGATCCTCCTTAAGAACCTGGAGCTAACGCCACCTCTTATGTTCAGGTCAGCTGCGCCTCTGGGCCTCTCAAGCCTTATGAAGCTCACTCAAATTAACCGCCCTGAGCTTAAATACAAACCTTTTGAACAGAGAAAACATTCCCATATGGCTGATAAAGAAAACATTTTTTCAGCCTTGAAAAAGAGGGATATCCTTCTCTATCACCCTTATGACAGTTTTGAATCGGTAACCGATCTGGTGGAAGAAGCCGCTGATGACCCTGATGTCCTGGCTATCAAAATGACACTGTACAGAGTGGATGATAACTCCCGGATTATCCAGGCTCTCATGAAAGCAGCGGACAGGAACAAGCAGGTTGCAGTCCTCGTTGAGCTCAAAGCCCGTTTTGACGAAGAGAACAATATCGGCTGGGCAAAAGAACTTGAGCGTAAAGGAGTCCACGTAGCTTACGGTTTTCCAGGGCGCAAAACACATGCCAAGATGTGCCTGATCGTAAGAGCTGAAAAAGAAGGCGGTATCAGATATTATGTGCATATGAGCACTGGAAATTATAACGCTGTTACAGGAAGGATCTATACTGACTGCGGCTATCTGACAAACGACCCTTTTATAGGCAAAGATATCTCTGACCTTTTTAATGCCCTAACAGGCTATTCAAGGAAAGACCACTACATCAAGCTCCTGGTAGCTCCCCAGAACATGAGGCACCAGATCCTTGAGCGCATCAGGCGCGAGATTGATATACACGAGAAATTCGGAAACGGGCATCTGATCTTCAAGATGAATTCCCTTGTGGACTACCAGTGCATCCGTGAGCTTTACAGGGCTTCACAAGCCGGGGTAAAGATAGATCTCATCATCAGAGGTATCTGCTGCCTCAGGCCTGGTATTTACGGGTTGAGTGAAAATATCAGAGTAACTTCGATAGTCGGGCGTTTTCTTGAACACTCAAGAATGTATTACTTCAGAAACGGCGGAAAAGAGGAGATCTTTATGGGAAGCGCTGACCTTATGCCCCGCAACCTTGATAACAGGGTTGAAGTCCTCTTTCCGGTGTCCCAGGATTATATTCCTGTCGTGCGTGATATCATCCTTGGTACCCACCTGAGAGATAATATAAAAGCCCGTCTTATGCTTCCAAATGGAAGGACTGAGAGGATTTACCCGCAGCCCGAAGAAGAAGAACTGGATTCCCAGCTCTGGATGCTTGAGAACAGAGGAATATGGGAGCTTAAAAATGAAAAAAGCTGAATGAAAAACTTTATTTCTTCTTTTTACCTTTTTTTAGTTTTCTATTTTTACTATAGCTTTTCCTTTTTTACTTTATTTTCTATTTTTACTTTACCTTTTCCCTTTTCCTTTTTTACTCTAGTTTCCTGTTTTTCTTTTTCCACCTGATGTTCTTATGTAACTTTTAAGAGTTTTACATGGGCAGGGTTTTTGAACTTAAAATTTTACATATATAATAGAAAGATACAGATTAAAAAAATAACAGACTAAAACAAATCTCAAATAGAATAAAAATGTGAACAAATAGTGTAAAGCTTACGAAGCTCTCGAATCCTTCAAGAAAAACGAAAGGCAGGGCTTTCAGGTGGTCGTGAATGGAACCCGAGAAAATTTCCGAAGGCAGGGTTGTTGCGTTTATTGATATAGGGACTAACTCAGTCCGGCTACTTCTGGTCCGGATTAATCCCAATGGGTCTTACCAACCCCTGACCAAGCAGAAGGAAACGGTGCGGCTTGGAGAAAAGGAGTTTATAGATAGGATTCTGCAGCCAAAAGCTATGGAGAGGGCAACCTTTGTCTGTAAGAAGTTTATGGAGCTTGCAAGGGCTTACAGGGCAGAAGATATCATAGCTGTGGCAACCTCTGCAACCCGGGAAGCAAGCAATAAAGTTCAGCTTCTTGAAATGATTAAAAAGGAAGCAAATCTCGAGGTCTGCACAATTTCAGGTTCAGAAGAAGCCCGTCTGATTTATCTGGGGGTCTCAAGCGGGCTCAGGCTCGGAAACTCAAAAGCTCTTTTTATTGACATAGGAGGCGGAAGCACCGAAGTGTCGGTAGGGGACCAGAACCAGTGCTATTTCCTTCACTCCCTTAACCTCGGGTCAATCCGCCTGACAAATATGTTTCTTCCGGATGAAACCGGTCCGGTCTCCGAAGAACGCTATGATCAGATCAAGGCCCACATCAGGCGAAAGAGTGCTGATATAATTAAAGAGTTTTCCAGGTATGAGGTAAACTGCGCAGTTGGAAGTTCGGGGACTATCGAAAACCTTGCAAAAATAGCTTTTGTTTACCTGCATAAGACTGCCCATGAAAGTTTTGAGAAACTTGAGTATGAAGACCTGAAGAAAATTGTCAGGGCAATGTGTGCTCTGCCTCTTGAAGAGAGGCGCAAATTCTCCGGGATAAACGCCCAGAGGGCAGACATAATCCTTGCCGGGGCTGCGATTATAGAGACTCTTATGGAGGAACTTAAACTCCCGGAGATTATGGTCAGCAAACGAGGACTCAGGGAAGGGCTGCTCGTGGACTATATCTCAAAGAGTGAGTTCTCGTACATGGTCACTCAGATGTCGGTAAGGAAGCGCAGCATCATGCAGCTTGGCCTTGCCTGTAACTTTGATGAGGAACACGCCCATATCGTCACAAGACTTGCCCTTGAACTCTTTGACAGTATTCAGGCTCTTGGAGTCTATGAGTTCATGGAAAGCGAGAGAGAGCTTCTCGAATACGGTGCGACCCTGCATGACATAGGGAAATTCCTCTCTTACGATACCCATCAGGCACATGCTTATCACCTCATAAGAGAAAGCAGTCTCCCTGGCTTCCAGCCCGATGAAATAGAGATAATCGCAAACCTGGCCTATTTCCACAGGAAAAACACCCCTAAAAAGAAACATCCCAACCTTGCAGGTCTAAGTAAAGAATCTGTAAAAAGTATCAGGGTTCTAAGTGCCCTTCTTCGCATTGCTGAAGGGCTTGACCGTACACATACCGGTATTGTATCCCACGTCCGTTTCTATATCGCCTCCACCGAAAGTCTTGTGCTTGAAATGCACGCCCAGCGGGAGTGCCAGCTAGAAATATGGGAAGTCGAGAAACAGAAGAAATTCTTTAAGAAAATTTTCGGTTATTCTCTCCAGTCTAAAGTGATTATAGAACAGTCTGTGGGAGCACCATTAGTTTTTGAAGGGAGCGTCGAAGTTGAGGAAGTTCCACGGGACTGAAGCTTTATTCAGGAACCGAACTCCCTCAAAAGTATAGCTTTTTCAAAAATTGAATTTTTTAGTTTTTTCCAATTTCAATTGTTTTTTAAAAATAAACTAAAATCCAAAAAATATGCAGTGGATTTAAAAATAAATTGACAGTCAATCAGAGGTCTTCATACAGGATTCTGACCGCACTTTCAATTTTCTCTCTAAACTCGCCTGTCCTGACTTTGTCCCAGGCTTCCGGAAAAGTGTCAAGCAAAGTTAAAAGCTCTGCTTCTCTGTAGGCAAGGTAAGCTTCAATCCCTCCGGGGTTCTCGAGAGCTTGCTTTTTATCTGATCCTTTTTCACCACCTGAAAGTCCCCAGGCTCCTGTCTTTAGATAGGTGTCCAGCATTTCCGCTGCAACTGCTGCATCGTGCAGGTCTCCGAGGTGGTCTTGGAGAACTTTGAAATCCTTGATCAGGCCCTCAACTTCTTTTCCGAGCACGTTCTCAAAAAACTCCAGAGTATAACGCAGCCCTTTAGCAGCGATTCTGAGCCTGTGCAGCCTTTCAACCGAAACATAGGGTCCTTCCACCCATTCGGAATAGGCGCTTATATCGGCTAATCGTGCATAGAGGATAGAAGGAAGAACATCCCTTACCCTGTGCGGCAGAGAATCATGTTTCTCTGTAGTTGTGGGGAGAGTCCATGTTTCAGGAAAATCCAGAAACTCTGAAAAGTCTTTTTTAAAACGGCAGTATTTTTCACTGTTCAGGTAATCAAGCATTTTTTCCCTGGCTTTTTCCCTTTCCTCTGAAAGTGTAAGAAACAGAGGCTCAAGGTCATGTTCACGCCCTGAAGGTAGGGTTTTCAGGTAAGTTTCCGCTTTTTCCCGGAAAACATCCAGGTCCCGGACTCCTCCCAGGGCACCAAGAGTTCTCCTGAGCCCTTTAATGTGAGGCTCCACTTTTTCATAGTCAAGGTATTTATCAAAGACTATTGCCGCTGCCCTCATCCTGCGGACCGCAACGCGCATATCATGCAGCTCTTCGATGTCTTCTCCTTTTCGGGTTCCCTTTTCATGGGCGAGCATCTGGAAGAACTGGTATGCAAAGATCCTGTGCGCAACAAAGGCCATGGAATCTTCCGGGATGACTGTAAATTTTTGAATTTCTTTTCTTTTCTTCTTCTCGGTTCTTTTTTCAGCTTTTTCCCTTTCGGTTTTTTCTTTTTTGGTTTTTTCCTTTTCAGTTATGTCCTCAATTTTCTCCCTGGTTTTTTCCTCTTCTTCTTTTCCAGCTTCGTTTCCTTCTTCTCTCTGTGTTTTTTCTAAAGCTTTTTCTAAGTCTTTTTCCAGGGTTCTTTCCAGGGTTTTTTCTGATATTTCGTTTTCAAAAGGTTCCTTTGCCTGAATAAACCGCAGCTTTGTGCTGAAGAGATGTTCCCAGAGTTCACTTTTCTTTTCTGCCCTCTTTGCAGTTTTTTCCGTATCAGATCCTATAAGTTCTATTTCAACTGCTCCGTCAAGCTGTCTGAACCTGCAGGGCAAAGACATTTGGTTTTCGGTTTCCAGGCTGCTCACGATCCGGAGAAAAGCCGTAAGAGTAAGAGCTTTGTTCTGGAAAGCAGGAGACAGATCAGTATTTATTTCTTCAAGAGCGAGACATACCTGTTTCTCACTTATTGAAGGGTCCTGAAGCTCCATAATCAGAGCCAGCATTTGCAATTCATTAAGCTTCAGGCCTTTAAGTGGATGTGTGAGGAGAATCTCCTTGCTGATAGAGGTTTCTTCTTCCCTGCGTGCAGTACTTCCAATTTTTTGCAGAAGGGCTGCAATCCCAAGCAGTTTTCTTTCCTCTTTTTTAAGCCCATGGTAAGTAGAAAGTCCATCAAAGAGGGCGAGGGCTCCTGCCATTATACTTTCTGCTTTTTCTTTGCTGATCCCATAGAATTTTAAGAGGGCTTCGGGAGTCCATTCCTCGTAACCCATTTCTTTCCAGCCGCTTTCTGGACTCCCTCTTCCGGATTGAAAATAAAACGTCAGATTTTTTCCAGGGGTTTCCTCTCTGTTTCCTGTGAATGGAAAGATAAAAAGTCTTTCCTTTCCAAACCGCGAGAGTAAGGCTTCGATCTCAGGTTCCGGGACTTTGAGTAGAAGGCTGAGTTCAGCAGGACTATTGCCCCTGTCAAGTAAAAGCAGAATATTGGCCTGTTTTCCGTAGATATTTTTTTGGTTCGCCAGCTGTTTACAGAAAGCTCTTTCTCTCAGATCCAGAAGAGTTTTTTCCGGGAGATTTTCCCTGAAAATATAGGCTCTTTCAAACTTCGAAAAGGGGCTCTCTATGAGGCTATAATGACTGAGCAGGAAATCCCGGATAGCCTCAAGGTCGTCAATAGTCCCTCCGCTTTTTAGTTCAACCTCAAATTCATTGTATATTTTCTTCCTGCTTTCGCTTTTGAGGTTCACCCTGTCCAGATAGAGGTCAGCTATCGGCTTTTCTTCAAGCTTTAACTGGCGAATTATTCTTTTTTGTTTGAGATTAATAAACGGGAACAGGCTAAGTCCTGATGTGAACCCGAAAATCATGCTTCTGATCCGGAGGTCCGGGCATTCGATTACAGAAAGCCCTTCAGGCAGGAAACTGACATATTCTTCCCTCCTGTGGGTTCCGGCTTTAAAACCTCCCAGGCTTTTGATGGTGATCCATTTTCCTTTTTCCCCTGAGGCTTTTCTTACTCTCAGGTAATACCCGGCAGCCATTATGTCTTTATTTTCAGTGTCAAGAAAAGTGTCCTCATTTAGCTGGATTTGAGCTTCAGAAATTGTATAAGAAGCAAGCCTGGAGAGATTTTCAAGTGCTTTAAAATCTGTCTCTTCCGGTACCAAAAATTTTGATTCTATTTCCATATTTTTTCTCCCCGCCCACTATAAATATCGAGCACTTCATTGCCTTTTTTTCAAATATTCAGTTTACATATCGAGTACGTCTTCGCTTTTATTCAAATATGCAGTTAACCTTCAAATATATGCTCAGGAATTCTTTATATGCTTAGTAAGTCAGCTTATATGTTTAGTAAGTCAGCTTATATGCTTAGTAAGTCAGCTCATGTTTTTAATTGTACTCTATATACTCTAATTATTCTTCAATTAATCTCATGATGCTCTTCAATCAATAATATATTTAACAGGACAAGCCATAAGTTTCTTTCTTTATCCGGGCTGGTTGTTAAATTAGATTATTGGATTATTAGTTTCCTGAAGAGTCTCCTAAAATTACGGAATGCTTGTTTAGAAGTAATTCCTTATTTAGAATTCCTTATTCAGAATTTCTTATTCAGAATAATTCAAAAAAGCTAAAATGTAATAAAACATATTTATGAAAAATTTAAACAGAGCAATAGATATATTTACAAAAATTTAACTTATTTATATCAAAACGGGAGTATGACCTTTTAAATTTCTGTTCAAACAACAGAACTCCTAATATTTAATTGCGCTGAATATTTAATTATGCTGCATTCGATTGAGATCCGGCCATTCAAACATAATTTTACAGACCAGCATTCAAAATCAGTATCCTGCAATCCCAGGAAATCCAGTTGTAAGAATCCAGCAGCAAAAATGCTACATTAAAGTATACATCAAGCACAAAGGAGCAGGTTTCCTTGACAGGTAACGATATACTACTCTGGGATGAAACCCTATTTAAGGACCTTTCGGTACTTGAACCAGATTATCTCCCGGAATACTTTCCCCACAGGGACTCGCAGTTAACCGCGCTCAGGTTTTCACTCAAACCGTCTCTGCGCGGTATGCGGCCATTAAACTGTTTGCTGGTCGGGCCTCCAGGCACAGGAAAAACAAGTGCAATTATGAAGACCTTTAGAGAAATCGAAGCTCATGCCCCAGGCGTTGTGACTGTAAAGGTTAACTGTCAGATCGATTCTACACGTTTCGCTGTAATGTCCAGGATTTACAGGCAGCTCTTTGGGATCTCTCCCCCTAACTCCGGGGTTGCTTTTCGGAAACTCTTTGAAATCGTTGTGAATTTCCTGATTTCTTCGGAAAAGGTCCTGATTGTAGCACTGGACGACCTTAATTATCTGTGCTGTGAAGGACACGCCAATGAAGTGATGTATTCTCTTCTGAGGGCTCATGAACAGTATCCCGGAGCAAAGATAGGGGTAATAGGGATCGTAAATGACGCATCTGACCTTTACTGCCTGGATTCAAGGGTCAACTCCGTTTTCCTTCCTGAAGAAATATCTTTCCCCAGGTATGAAAAGGCAGGGCTTCTCGATATCCTCAAGGACAGGGTCAGGTACGGTTTTTACCCCAAAGTAGTCTCTGACGAAGTTCTGGAACTTGTCGTCTCTTACGTGGAAAAAACAGGAGATTTGAGGGTTGGAATCGACCTTCTCAGACGTTCAGGTTTTAATGCCGAACGCAGGGGAAGCCGCATGGTCTTGTCCGGAGACGTGGAAAAAGCCTACGAAGCTTCCAAACTTCTCCACCTGTGCAGGGGGATAAGCCTCCTCTCAGATCCTGAAAAACAGTTGCTTGAACTGATAGCAAAGAAAGATGAAGTCAAGGCTGGAGAGCTCTATAAATCATTCCATGAGCTTACACAGCTTGGATACACCCGCTTTTACGGCATGGTCAACAGGCTCCAGGCACTTAACTATGTGGACGCTGACTTTACAGGCAAGGGTAAAAGGGGCAGGACAAGGATAATAAAAACAAAATACGAAGCTGACGACATTCTTAATTGCCTTAAAAAAGCCTGAAAGAGGACTGAAAGAGGAAAAGAGAACGGAGATTCACATAAATTTTTCCTGTGAGAGTCTGGAATAAAGACTTTCAGACCTGGAATATTTTCTGACTGAAAATATTTTCTGATTTAACTTTAAAAAAGGAGCAATAAATCTACTGCTCCTTTTTCTCAATCATTTTTCTATTTTTTCTTCTTTTTCAGGAATTTACATCATTCCTGGTGGCATTCCTGGCATTCCTGGCATTCCACCTGGCATGCCTCCCATTTCTTCAGGTCCTGGGGCTGCACGGGTAGAAGCGATGATGTCATCGATCCTGAGGATCATGACTGCAGACTCTGTGGCTGCATTGATTACCTGGGTCTTAACTCTGAGGGGTTCGACTACGAAGTCCTTCCACATGTCAACGACCTTGCCTTCGTAAACGTTAAGGCCAGCAGTCTTCATGCCTTTCTCGTGCTGGGAGCGCAGCTCCATGAGCATGTCTATCGGGTCGAGACCTGCATTTTCTGCAAGGGTCCTTGGGATAACCTCGAGAGCTTCAGCGTAAGCTTTTACTGCAAGCTGTTCCCTGCCTTCGAGAGTTGCTGCGTATTCCTGGAGCCTGAGGGCAACCTCAACTTCCGGAGAGCCGCCGCCTGCAACGAGCTTTTCGTCTTCGATTGCAACTCCTACTACACGGAGGGCATCTTCAAGAGCGCTGTCGATGCTGTCAACCACGTGTTCTGTGCCGCCGCGCAGAAGAATTGTAACAGCCTTGGGGTTGTCGCAGCCTGTGACAAATGTCATGCTGTCGCCGCCAACCTTCTTTTCTTCGACAAGTTTGGCAAAGCCGAGGTCTTCGGGGGTAATCTCGTCAACGTTGGTGATAAGTTTGCCGCCAGTTGCCCTTGCGAGTTTTTCCATGTCGCTCTTCTTGACTCTGCGGACAGCGAAGATGCCTGCTTTTGCAAGGTAGTGCTGGGCGAGGTCTTCAACGCCCTTCTGGCAGAAGACAACATTTGCGCCGCTGCTGATTACCTTCTGGACAATCTTCTTGAGCATCTGTTCTTCCTGGTCAAGGAAGGACTGGAGCTGGTCAGGAGAGGTAATTGAGATTTCTGCGTCCACTTCGGTGTCTTTGAGTTCGATTGCGGAGTTCAGAAGGATGATCTTTGCGTCTTTAACCTTCTCGGGCATGTTTGTGTGGACTCTTTCCTTGTCAATGATCATGCCTGGGATAAGCTCGGAATCCTCGGTCCTGCCGCCTACTTTCTTGACAACGCTGATATTTTCCTTATCAACTATCTTCTTGCCGTTGGTGTCGACAACACTTGTAACGGCATCTACAGCAATTTCGGAAAGGAGTCTCTTGGAAGCTTCCGCACCTTTTCCGGTCATGGCGGTTTCGGCAATGCTGATCAGCAGATTCCTGTTGGACATATCCACATCCATTGCCAGGGAGTTAAGGACCTCAATGGCTTTCTCGGCTGCCAGCCTGTATCCGGATGCAATAATTGTCGGGTGGATTTCCTGTTCGATTAAGTCCTCAGCTTTCTTTAAGAGCTCGCCTGCGACCACAGCTGCACTGGTGGTTCCGTCTCCTACTTCATCGTCCTGGGTCTTGGATACTTCTACCACCATCTTTGCTGCAGGGTGCTCGATGTCCATCTCTTTGAGGATGGTTGCTCCGTCGTTTGTAATGACCACATCGCCCATTGAGTCCACAAGCATCTTGTCCATACCTTTGGGACCAAGGGTGGTTCTGACTGCTTCTGCTACTGCCTTTGCAGCCATGATGTTGTTGCTCTGGGCATCCCTGCCTCTAGTTCGCTTACTTCCTTCTTTCAAAATGAATATTGGCTGTCCTGCCATAATTTAATCCTCCATTAGTGTGAGTTTGGAATAGCTCTGGAATTAAAATCGCATTTTACATGTTTGTACTTCTATATAAACTCATCCCGCAACCATTTCCAGGATAAGTGTGCTCTGGCATTTGCTTCCTTCGAAGAACAGCCTGCGATGAATCCTTTTTATACTGAGTTTCTTTCACAGAAAGGCCAGATTAAAATATTAGATCAGACCAGATTAAAAAATTAGATCATAGCTCTGTACTTAAACTTCTTCCAGAATAAAACTGCGCGAATACTCGGACAATCATCTTGTATCTCTGGACAATTATTCTGTATAATCTAGAAAATTATCTTTATCTCTGGAAAAATAAAATGGTAAAGCAAACGATAAAAATAAAGGTAAATACAAAAACATCTTCATAAGAATTATACAATTTACACAGTTCAGTTTTATGAAATTTTGTTTTATTTCATTACAAATATTTTAACTAAATTCTTGAGATAAGTTAAGGTTTTGATATTTGATTATTTTCTACGGCGAAAAGTTTTTTTAATCTCATTTCCGTTGTATTACTAAAAAATTTTACAATAGAGTCTTATCTCTGAGTAAATATTATTTATCTAATCTCTTAAATTTAATTCAATATGTGTATTATAACTCCAATAGAAATATTGATATCTCTTCGAATCATTATAAAAATATTGGGGGTGCGCCAATGGCAAATCTCAGAGGAAAAGTACTGGGCATAGATCTGGGAACTACCAATTCTTGTATGGCGATAATTGAACTTGGTGAACCTAAGGTCATTCCTAATTCAGAAGGAAAAAGGATTACGCCTTCAGTTGTAGGTTTTTCAAAGAAGAATGAGTTACTCGTAGGGGACCTTGCCAAAAGGCAAATGATTTCCAATCCTGAGAATACTGTTCATTCCATCAAGAGACACATGGGAAAACCCGATTACAAAGTGTCGCTGAACAATCAAACATTTACTCCTCATGGAATTTCCGCAAAGATCCTTCAAAAATTAAAGCACGATGCTGAGAAATATTTAGGGGATGCCGTTGAAAAAGCGGTAATAACCGTCCCGGCTTATTTTAACGATTCTCAACGCTTTGCAACAAAAAAGGCAGGCGAACTTGCAGGGCTCGAAGTTCTCAGAGTCATAAACGAACCTACCGCAGCTGCACTTGCTTATGGTCTGAGGGATGGGATTAATAACCGGAAAATTCTGGTTTACGACCTTGGAGGCGGGACTTTTGATGTCTCTATTCTTAAAATTAAAGACGGAATTTTCGAAGTAATCGCTACCAGTGGGGATACCGAACTCGGCGGTGACGACTTCGACATGCGGATCGTTGAACACTTACTTGCAAGGTTCAAGGAAACTGAGAGTAAAGACCTCTCTGGTATACCCGAGGCAATGCAGCGCATGAGAGAGGCTGCAGAACGCTGTAAGATTGATCTGTCCACTCTCGAGACCGCAAATGTTAATCTGCCCTATATTTTCGAAAACAAAAGCCTGGACATAGATATAACGAGAGAGCAGTTCAACAAGATGATTGAAGACCTTGTTAAGAAAACTATCTCAATTATAGAAAAAACTCTTCAGGATGGTAAGCTCTCCCCTGCGGAAATTGATGAAGTTATTTTTGTGGGTGGATCTACAAGGATACCTGCTGTCGTGAAAGCTGTAGAAGATTTCATGGGAAAAAAGGCTCTTCAGAACATTAATCCTGATGAAGTGGTCGCTATGGGGGCTGCTGTTCAGGCTGGCATTCTCGGAAACGATTATCTTAAGTCCCCAAGGGAAGACGTTGATTCGGGTAATCTTGTGCTTCTTGACGTTACTTCTCTTACCCTCGGGTTTGAAACCGTAGGGGATCTGATGGCGCCGATAATTCCAAGGAATACAACAATTCCCACAAGAAATAGTAAAACCTTTACCACACATTACGATAACCAGAAAGTCGTAAGAGGTAAAATCCTGCAGGGGGAAGAAAGGGTTGCCTCAAAAAACGTTACTTTAGGAACGCTTGTTCTCGATAATATTCCACCTGCTCCAAAGGGAATTCCGCGGATAGAGGTTACTTTCGATATTGATGCTAACGGAATAATATATGCTACAGCCAAAGATCTTGGGACCGGAATCATGAGAAGCGTTACTATAGAAAGGCCAGAGGGTCTCAATGATTAATAATTCGATAGATTAGTATCTCAGCATATCAACGGTTCAATAGACTGGATAAATGATCGAGACATAGGTTCAAAGGGTGAAAAGCGGTGGACTATTATCAGTTATTCGATATCCCCAGAGGCGCAACTCCTGAAGAAATCGAAGATAAATATCATTATTTTGCAAAAAAATATCATCCGGACAGAGCTAAGTCACCTGATGCCCATGAAAAATTCATAAAAATCAAAGAGGCTTACGAGACTCTTAAAGACTCTCAAAAAAGAAAGGCATATGACATGTCTCTGCCTCCAGAGGAAAAGGTAACTGAAATCTCTGCTTCTGACACTTCCAATAATCAGAGACCTGCTCAGGATTCTCAGATCCCGGAGACGCCTGAAATGCCGTCAGGATCTAAATCTCCTTTCAGAACAACTACTATTTCCTACGTCTCTTTCAAATCCGGCAGTGATCCCCTCAGTCCTGGTCAGTCAACCTCATCTTCCGAATCTAAAACTATTGACTGGTCCAAATACGTTTCCTCCGGAAAGAATCAGGATTCTGAAAATGATGACTCTTCAGGTAAGTCAGGCAACAATGCCGATTGGTCAAGTGTAAAAGTCAGGTATGAAGGGCTCGTAGAAGAAGTTGATGATAGCAAGCGCAAAAAAAGCTTTTCACTGAGTTCTTTTTTGCTGAAGACCTTTGTCTATGCTCTTGTCCTGGTTTGTCTTCTGGCAACCGTCGCAGTCGTTTCTCCGGGACAATTAGAAGCTATCGGGCTGGAAAGTGTAGTAAACTTCTTCGATAAAGTGATATAAACAAAAAGCTAACAGGCGAATATCCATCCCAAGCCTCTTATTTTGCTGTATCGGGAAGTTTTGAAAGCCCTTCCTCAATTTCCTCTATTTTTTCAAAAGCAATTCCAAGGGGAACTTCAAAATCTCCGTATCCACTGTGCTTTCTTGATCCTTTACACCCGAAAGATAAACCAATCCCCTGTTCTAGAGCCAGTACAGTACAGTCTCCACAGATTGAAGCTGCACCCATTGTATCCATTACTGTTCTTTTTCCTCCAAAATAGGCGTTTGCCTGGACAACTCGCATGGCTCTCTCGGGTTTAAGGAAGAGGATCAACACATCAAAATTACCCTTATTAAGGGACAGAGGCTCTATCACAATGGAGCAAAACTTTCTCTTTAATCTCGGAAGGGATAGGGCTGCTTTTTCTGCAGCCTGTGCATTCCTGTACCTGCTGGACCTGAGATAGTATTCAGCAGGGCTCTTTTCGGAAAATCCAAGGATATAGTCTCCGGGAGAACAGCTCTGTCCTGAAATCCTGAACTTTTCTCCCATGCGGGCTTTTTGTACAAGTTCACAAAAAAGGAAGCTGGATTTCTCGGAAAGTTCTTCCCTTCCTTTTCCGGCTACCTTATCTTCGGGAGTTGTTCCCTGGAACGTTGCTGCTTTCCTGGAGGATAATGTTTCATCAAGCCCTTTTTTCGTATCCCCTTCTTCTATTTCAAAGGTTATACACACAGGCTCTCCAGTTTCCATCAATCCCTTAAGTTCCGGATTCCTTGAAAGCGGCACTCCATCTTTTTGCATACAGCCCGTTCCTTTTTTACTGCTTAATTCAGTTTTGCTTCTTAATCTCACTCAAACTTTGCTTTTACCGAGGTAAAGACTGGGCCCCTGATATCTATCTTTTTATTTTTACCTGTGATATATTTCTGGGCAGTAGGTCCTATCTTCAGGTTGACCTCAGAGGGGACTTTGACAATCCTTATCCTGGCAATGTGCTCATCTGCTCCGGACATTGCAGCTTCTTCAATTTCTCGGGCAGCCTGGGCTGCAAAAGCCTCTATGAAGCGGATGCCTGCCCTTGCAGAGTGGTTTTCAAAGGCTTTCTGCCATTTCTTATTATTCGGGATTCCCAGTATGTCTCCCTGATAGGCAACTACCTCATTGAAAGCGGCAGGTCCGCAGAGTTTTGTATTTTCTTCGGGTTCGATTACGGATACCTTAACCTTTCTTCCGCAAACCTCTCCTTCCCATGCAGGGAACTCGCAGGGGCTTGGCTGTTCTCCATGAAGTTCGCATTGGGCAACCACGGCAGACGCGATTTCCTGCCCTTCAGGAGTTTCAGGCATTTTGTCTACGAAAACCTGCTTTGCAAGTCCACTGTCCGGCATTTCCCATTCGCTGTACTGCGGGATCTGCGGGTAGGTTAAAGAACGGACATCAGGTGCATCGTGCAGGATCATGGCAAGCCTCTCAACTCCAAGCCCGAGGTTCATTACAGGATATGGAATATTGTATTCTGCAAGGGCGGTTGGAGAGTATATGCCGAAAGTTGCAACTTCGATCCAGCCGTCTGAGTATTTTGAGTTAGAACCTACCAGTTTCGGGTGGAAAGCAAAGACTTCGGTCTGGGTGTCAGGCACGTAATATTTGCTGCGCTTCTCATCTGGCCTGAAAAGGAATTTTTCAAATCCAAACTGGGAAAGAAGCCCCTCAGAGACTGCTTTTCCATGGTCAACAGTCACATTCTCGTCCATAATCACACAGGAAGCTGAATAATAGGTCATAAGCCTTGAGGCATCTTCCTGCTGCTCGCGCCTGAAACAGCGGTCTATGGAGAAGAAATGGAAAGGAGGCTCTTCTCTCTCAAGGAGGGCTCCAAGGGAAATAAACCAGCCGCTTGTCATGTGACTGCGCAGGGTTTTTGTGCTTGCCTGAGGGACAAGCTCTTTAAATTCAGGGAAAACCCTTTCAATCATGTCAGCTACAAGTGCATCAGAAACTCCGAGGGCTGCCGAGATTTCAGGAACAAGGTCGTCTCCTTCAACCTTCCCTTTTTTATAAGCGTGAAGGACTTTTCTGATTTTATCTATACCTTCTTCTCCTACATTGCCCAGAATTTCGTTTATCTGTGCAATGCGCTCGTCAGAAATTCCCACATTGGGGCGGGGCAGACCTGCAAGATAGAAACAGCGGTCAAGGACTGCCAGGGCTTCGCTTCCAAATTGTTTGTGTACCTCTTTATCATCAACTATAAGAGGGTTCATCATTTCTTCAAAACCCATACGCAGATAGGCTTCTCTCAGTCTCTGGATTGTATCATAAACAGGGTGAGCCTTCCCATATCTCAGGGTTGTTCTCGGGTAGCGCTCGTTAAGAGTAGGTGTTTTGACCATTTTTTTGCCCTCGTTCCAGGCAAGGTCAAAGTTTTCTTTTGCATCTTTTTTTATTTTTTCGGGATCAAATTTCATGGATATCCTCTTGCAATTGATTACTTGAAATTTGGATCTATCAGACCCTTAGGGTTTTATCGTTTATATGTATATGTTGAACTTTTTGGATACCCAGTGAAATACACTGGATAATGAGTTTCAGGTAATGAGTGCTGAATTGTAATGTAACTGCACTAAGTAATAAATGATTTTAATGGTTATTGTGAAATTATTTGGCTCTCCTTCTTAGCCTGTTTTTCCTTGTAGCCTGTAATTCTGTCAGGACATTGAAGGAGAGAATTGTTTTTAACCCTATTTTATATAATTATCCTGTCTCAGAGATTCTCTAATTCTCTTACGTCTAAATTTTTCTTATAATCTGGACTCAAGGCTCTTCATTGCGAGCTCAAGTTTTTGCTGTTGAATTGCATTTACCACGTCACCGCGCGTTTTTTCTATCAAGGAGCGGGATACATCAGTCTTTCTCCTGAGCCCGCCTGTGATCGCATCGGGATAGTCAAACTCCATAAGGGTTGCATGGATATTTTCCATTATCCCTAAAAACACTTCAGTTTTTTCAAAGTCTTCTCTCCTGATAAGGTCAAGAATATGCCTTCTGAGTTCACCCACTACATCACCAAGCCCATTAAGGTAAGCAGTATACTCAACTCCCAGCTCCTCCGGAGAAGGAAGACTCTGCATCTTTCCTTCATCCTTCAACAGGCTGTAAAGGACTGCAACCTCCGAATACTCCTGCTGTGCATGTTCTACAAATCCGGCATGGTAAATGTCAGCGTGCCCTTCAAACCGAGCTTCAAGTTTTTTTAAAGCTTTCCCAGCCATTTCTATACTGTTACTCGCCTTTTCAAAGTCCTTCCCATGCAGAGCAAAACTTGCTGTCCTGCATTCTCTGACAATTTCCCTGGAAATCTTCAGTCCTTCTTCTCTGATCCTGTCTTTGGCTTCCAGATTCTCCCTTATCCGAATAGAAATTTCTTCCAGCACTGCTTTATGCCCCCCATAAAATTTTACAATTATGTTGTACCGGCTTTCTATACCAGTAGTTCACTCTATTTTCATACGTTTACACGTATTTTCTGTTTTTATGCTTTTTAGGCTTCCAGAGTTTTATTTCAAAACCTTGCTTTGATTTTAGCTTGTTTCTATATGCTCTGGCAGCGTTGCAATGTACTATTTTTATTTATTGATTTATCTATTAATTCGTTATTGTCTTAATTTATTTGTTCTGTAAAACTTGAGTTTAAGGCTATTTATATCTTTATATTTCTTTTTATCTTCTTTTTCACGTATTAACTTATCTATATTAATTACTCTGTTAAATGTGAATTTCCATGTGAAATTCAGGTATAAATTCAGTAAAAATTTTATCTAAGTTCAAAATCCGATTCTAAAAAATAGAACGAAAATAGGGAATAAAATAGAGAAAGATCGAGAAAAGATCTAGAAAAGATAGAAAAAGGTTTTTACCCCGAGTTTTTATCTTTTCGGTGCTCTTTACCTCTAGGTAATTCCAAAATCAGATGGAGGTAACTATCAAAACTGCCAGGTCACTTCCCTTAAGGTTCTTTTTTAGGAGATCGAAGGAGAATCCCCGCGAATTTATTCGTGGGATGAATGCGTCATCTCTCCCATATATTGAGAACGTTTTTCAACTTACAAATCTATACTTTATTGTCAAGCATACTTTATTGTCAAGCTCTGCTTTGGAAGCTGCAAATGCTACAAAGGTCACTTGACTTTGCTTTGAACTCCAGGTATGAGGTTGTATGGAGAAGTTCCATACGTAAAACTTGAAACGATGGAAGCGAGACACGAATAAACAGTTGCTCTAGGGCAGTATAGCATTGGTTGAAATACCATAGATGCCTGCGAATTTATTCGTGGGAGCTGTCACAATCAGATTAAGTCTGGATTTTAAGTCTGGATTTTTTTACAGAATCGCCTCAAAAAACTCATCTGAGCTTTTTTTCTTTCCAGGAGCTGAGTTTTCTTTAAGGAGCTCCAGGAAAAAATATTTTTGTGGGATTAGAAAATTCTTTTTCTTTGCTTATTCATCTACCGGAATGGTTTCGAGCTGGCTTGAAAGATTCCAGATCAGAGTCCTTGTGTGAAGAGGAAGGTTCGGGTCATTGCTTATATCTTCTAGAATGGAAATGCTTGATGCCGCTCTAAGAAAGAGAGGTTCGGATTCGTTGTTCAGGATATCCATGATTTCATTCACAGAACGCCTGATATTCCTTGGAACTGAAGAGTCACTGGTTATACTATCTAGGACTTGAAGACATTGTCTGATAACTTCTGCTGAATCATTTGATGACATTTGAATCACCTTCGCAGTCAATTATGATGTAAAAATTAGAGCTAATAAATTAGTGTAAGACAGGCTTGTTATATAAAACATTATCGGTAATCCCTGAGCCCGATTGTTTTGGTGTTTTCGCTTTTCGCTTTTGCGTATGAATCTTTTTCTGCTTTATGTTTTATAAAGGTAACTTCATATAGATAGAGTTACAGGAAAAATCTTATATAATGATTGAGAAACTGTGTAAAATAGAAGGTTAGGCATATGGATTCTGAGAAAGACAAAAAAGTAAAAAGAATAGCTCGTTTCTTGGAACTTGGTGGCACAATGCTCGCTGAACACTGCAAAGTCTGCGGAGCTCCTAAGTTTCGTTATCAGGGGACGGTAATCTGCCCTATATGTGATGTTCGGGAAGAAGGGGAAGAAACTCCGGCTCCTGAACCTGCGGCAGAAGTCCCGGCTCCAGAAGCCAGATCTTCTACTGAAAGATCTACTGAAAGAGATAGATCCTCTTTTGAGGCCAGAAAGAAAGTACAGGCGCGCAGGCAGAAGCCAAGGTTCGGGCAAAGGACACCAGAAGCTGAAGAGGAAGAAGAGAAAGCTCTCCCATCTACGGCAGAAGAGTCCCCAGAAACCCTTTATGAAACAGAAGAAGTGGGAATGACAGTTCCTGAAATTCAGAATGTACCTGCAGTCCGGGCAGAGAGTGCGGAAGCTTCCAGGATTTCTACAGTTTATGGAAATCACGAAATGCTGGAAAACCTCCTCTTTAAAAAGATGGTCAGTATTGCAGCTTCTCTGCAGGATGAAAAGAACCCACGCAACATTGCTGAACATTTAGAGCTGATTGAAAGAAGTATTGGTCTCGTAGAGCGGCTAAGAAAAATATAAAGACTTGATTACTGGAAATAAAGGCTACCATATCAGGGAGTTCGATATGTCCTAACTTTTTATTGCAGGAATTTTACTGTTTATCCTTTATAAGGACTTTCGAGAACCTCTCTGATTCTTGCCGCTGTTTTTGGTCCTATTAGCTTTACTTTCTTGAGTTCTTCAATATCAGCCTGCATAACAGCTTCTACAGAGCCAAAATGTAAAAGAAGGTTCTTAGCAGCTTTTGGTCCTATACTCGATATTGAAGAAATAAGGTATTCCTGCTGTTCTGCAAGGGTACTGGCAGATTTTTTCCCGTGAGGATTGATTTCGCGTTTATCTTCTGTCTGCTCCCGCTTTGCAAGTATTTTCAAAATAGAAGCAGTCTCCTCTTCATCGCGCGAATATAGAATGGACACTCCAAAATCGATTGCAATGGAAACCAGAGAGCCGTAAATAGCATTTGGGTTGATCTGCCTGGATGTGAAAAGGTCTTCACCTTCAATTATCAGGACAGGTTTTTCATAAGCTCTCGAAAGGCCGGAGAGCTGGGCAAAAAGATTGCGTTTTCCGTCAATCAGGGAGCTTACAAAGTCATCCGTACGCTTCCTTTCCACTGCGAGACGATCGCTTACAACATAATCTCCTATTTCGAGAGCCATGAATCTGAGTTCGATTCCGAGCCTGTCCAGAACTTTTGCAACTCCACTCTTCGTCTCTCTGTGGTCGATTACGATTTTAAGGGACTCGATTGCGTTTTCTCCTGATGCTGTTCCAAAATCCACAAGGGTTTTCTGCCTTTCTTTTATGTTTGCATCAGTTTTTTCATTTTCTTCTCTCTTTTCACCCTTATCTGAGCTTATTTCCAGGTTTCTTTCTTTATTTTCGTCTCTGTGTTCTCTTTCATCTTTATTTTCGCTTTCTCTTTCTTGAAATTCTGGATTTGGATCTGGTTTTGAGTCTGAAACAAAGGACAAGCCTTCAAAATCCGAAAGATCTGAACTTTTCTTTGCAGTTTTTGGGCCAAGGGCAGATTCAAGCCCGTGCATACTGTTCAGCATCTTTTTTTCCTTGTTTTTGCTGCTCCAGTAATAAGCCTCGTCTCTGGTGCCCTTTGTCACCAGAACGGTCACTCTGCCCTTATGCTGCCTGCCTGTCCTGCCTTTGCGCTGGATACTCCGGATCTCTGAAGGAACAGGTTCGTAAAATAGAACAAGGTCTGTGGCAGGGATGTCAAGCCCTTCCTCAGCAACCGAGGTAGCTACAAGGACATTATATTCCCCGGCTCTGAACTTGTCCAGGATTTCAACCTGCTGCTTTTGCGTAAGCCCTTTATCCTTATGGCGTGAACCCTGCCCTACAAAACGGACAGGATTTATCCCGGAAACTTCGGAAAGAGCATTAGCTACCATTTCAGCGCTGTCCCTGTAGTTCGTAAAAACAATTACTCGCGAGTCCGGGTTTCCTTCAAGCTGTTCGCAGACGATTCTCCGTGTAAGCTCCAGTTTTGGATGTTCGACATCACATTCTTTTGCCCTGTAGAGGGTTTTTCGCATATAGAGGTCGTCCATCAGTCTTTTTGCAGCCTTGCTCGAACTGCTGGAAGAGGCTTCAGCATCCAGTTTTTCCAGGTACTTTCTGAGAGCTTCAAGGCCCTGGGTTTCTACCATCTCTACTGCATGGTTCACCTTCATCATTTCTGCGACTACAGACATGGCAGAAAAGATTGCAGGGTCTCCTCCTATCCTTATTTCACCCTGAAGCTTTTTCTGAAGGAGCAGGAGGTCTTTTTTAGAGACGTACTTTCCACTGCCTGCAGAAAAGCCCAGATTCCTGATAATTGCAAGCCTGCCATCAAAAATTTTTTCCAGATAGCTCCGGATTTCTGCCATCTCTGCAGGAAGATTGACATGGAGCCATTCTATCTCTTTTTCCTGCACATACGGACGGACGTCCCTGTCTTTTTCAGTTTTTACGGCTACGTTCTGTACATGCAGGGCTTCGCAGACTTCTGCGATTTTCTCATCCGAACTTCCAGGGCTTGCGGTAATTCCAAGCACATGAGGATTTTTTGCACTCTCAAAATATTTCTCCGCAATAAATGTATATGCGTAATTTCCGACTGCCCTGTGGGCTTCGTCAAAAGTGATATGGCTTACGTCCTCAAGGCTGATCCTTTTCGTAAGAAGGTCGTTTTCAATCACCTGGGGCGTAGATACTATGAGTTTTCCCTGCGCCCAGAGCCTTTCTCTTTCTGCAGGGGAAATGCTGCCCGTAAAAGCAAGAACTTCTTCTTCAGGAAGAGCCATTACCTTTTTAAAAAAAGCTGCGTGCTGCTCAACAAGGGGTTTCGTAGGAGAGAGAATAAGGGCTTTTCCCCCAAAGCGCTGGAGCCGGGATGCAATTACAAAAAGCGCTATAATTGTTTTTCCTAGCCCTGTCGGAAGGACAACAAGGCTTGAACCTTCAAGAGCTTTTCCTGCCAGGTTCAGCTGGTATAGTCTCTGCTCAACGGTATCGGGCTTTATCAGGGGATGCCTCATGAATGCCGGTTTCTCAGGAAAAAGACTTTCTTTCATTTTGATTCAAGTCGTTTATTTCGGGTTTATTTTATTTAAGTGCTTTATTTCAATTATAAAAAAGTAATAAAAAAATAAATATTTTGCTGCAGGCCTCTTCAGCCCGCAGCTCAGGAACTGGCAGTATTCTTAATCTTAGAAATTAAAGGGCTTGCCTGCGGACTCAAAATCTCTGCCCTTGTAAATCAGTTCATAGAGCACGTTTTCGATTCCATTAATAGGAGCCCGGACCTGGCGCATGGAATCCCTGTCCCTGATTGTGACAGTTCCGTCTTCAAGGGTGTCATAGTCAACGGTAACTGAGTAGGGAGTCCCGATTTCGTCATTTCTCCTGTAGCGGCGTCCGATAGTCCCTGAGTCATCATAGCTGACAAGCAGGCTCTTTTCCCTAAGTTTTGCAATAATATCCTTTGCAGGGTCTGCAAGCTCTTTTCTGGTAAGGAGCGGGAGGACTGCGACCTGTACAGGGGCAACTGAGCTTGAGAAGTGCATCACAAGGCGGGCTTCCTCTTCGCCTTCTCCTTCACTTTCACCCTTCGCTGCTTCGGGTCCTTTTTCTGTCTCTCCTTCTTCTCCTGCACCTTTAAGTCCGGATTCGGCTGCTTTCTGGGCAACGTTTTCTTCGTCAAAAGCGTGCTCCATTACACCGTAGAAGATCCTGTCAATACCATAGGACGGCTCAATAACGTGAGGAATAATATTTTCTCCGCTGACCTTTACAGTCTCTTCAGCAAAGTCCACCACATCTGAACTGACAGTCAGTTCTTCCCCGTCCACGGCAACTGTGATCTGGTCTTTTGAGAGCTCTTCTTCCGAAAGCTGTTTTAAGGCGTCTGCAACGGCTTTTGCTTTGCCCTTGAAGAGAGGGCCAAGTTTGCCCATATTCGGCTTTACAACAAAGCGGGTAACCATTTTTGGCTCATCGTATTCCACATAGACGTAAAGATCGGTCTTGCTAACTTTTGCATGGGCTTTGAGGTCATAGTCAGTCCTGTCGGCAATGCCCACGATCTCAACCCAGCCGAAGCGGTCTGTCTCGATCTCGGCGTCCCAGCAGTCGATTGCATAGTGTGCCATCTCGTCCTTCAGGTGTTGTCTGAACCTGAGCCGTGCAGGGTCAATACCTACTTTTGTCAGGAACTCGTTCGTGAGCGCGATGTTGTAACCCAGTGTCTCGTGGGCAATGATTCCCTTTTCCACGGCATCTCTTACGGTCATCCTGAATGGTTTGCCCTTCTGCTGCGCTTCCTGCGAATAAAGGGTAAGCTCTCTGCCTGCGAAGCGCTCGAAGTTGGAGTGTTTTTTGTTTCTGGGGTCCGTAAAGATTTCACACTCTGCCTGTGTGAACTCCCTGAGTCTTATTACACCCTGCCTTGGTGCAATTTCGTTCCTGTAGGACTTGCCTATCTGCACTGCTCCAAAAGGCAGTTTATCCCTGTAGAACCTGGACAGCCTCTGGAAGTCCACAAACATCCCCTGCGCCGTTTCCGGCCTAAGGTAGCCCTGTCTTCCAGTCCCGGGCCCAATTGTGGTCTTGAACATCAGGTTAAATTCATAAGCGTCGTTGAATTCTCCGCCGCATTCAGGGCAGGTGATCCCCTTTTCCTTTATGACCTGTGTGAGCTGTTCTGCGCTCAGGGTCCCTGCTGCATCCATGACGTTTTCTACCAGGTGGTCCGCTCTGAATGCCTCTCCACACTTCTTGCATTCGCACAGAGGGTCAGAAAAACCTCCAACGTGTCCGGATGCAACAAAAACATCCTCAATACCTATTGTCGGGCACTCGATTTCCATATGCCCTTCCTGGATTACGTAAAAATCTCTCCAGGTCTGTTCAATCCGCCTCTTCAGCGTGCTCCCGAGAGGTCCATAATCATAAAACCCGCGGCTTCCGCCATACAGCTCAAATGAGTTCCATAAAAAGCCGCGGCGCTTTGCCAGCTCGAATACTTTTTCGTATTTATCCATTTTATAAATCCTCGTAATATTGATTGGGGGATAATGGGTAATCGTGAATTTTTGATTTGTTAGAAATAATAGATGGATAAAGGGAATCATTATATTAAATTTGCACTGCTATAAGTTGGTTGAAGGTATAGAAAGTATACAATGATTGGAGGGTCTGGAAAAACGAATTAACAGTAAGTGGGGGAGTCAAGATAAAAATTTTTGATAAATTTATTGTTTTTAGTTGGAATTATTTCATGTTTAATCTCTACTATGTGAAAAAGTCTGCTGATAAGATTCCGAAAACTATTTTTTTGGGCTTTTTTTCATTTTTGATTTTTATTTTCATACCAATGGTTGGTCTTGCGGATGAATATAGAGAAGTTCAGGTCGGTGAAATCTTAAAACAAATTGAAAATGGAGAAGATGTATATCTCGAAAATTGCCGTATAGTAGGAGAACTCAATTTAAGTAAAATTAATCTTGAAACTGTTCCGAATCCAAAGTATAATGAATTATTAGGATCTGGATATAGTGAAGGATCATTGGAAACTCTTCTAATAAATAAAAATCTTAAAATTGTTGAAAGCAATCTCACAATATACAACTCAATTTTTGAAAATAGTCTTGATTTCTCAAATTTAATCTTTAAAAAACCCTTATATTTAGTCGGAGTAAATTGCTATTCAAAAATTAGATTTGTAAGTAGTAATTTTAATAATACTACTACCTTTTCTGAAACTACTTTTGGAAATTCTACTGACTTTTATTACGCTACTTTTGGTGATTTTGCCGATTTTCGTGGAGCTTCTTTTGGCGATTATACCCGCTTTCAGGGAACTGCTTTTGACAATTGTGCTGACTTTTATTACGCTGCGTTTGGTGGGTCTACAAATTTCGGTTGTGCTACATTTGGCGATTACGCTTTCTTCTCAGAAGCCAATTTTAATAGTACTTCTAGGTTTGATTGGGCAGACTTTGCTGACACTGCCTATTTCTCAGGTACTCAGTTCAAAAAAGTTTCATTAACTGATATTGATTTCGAAAAAATGAGGGTTAGTTGGGATTCCCTTGAAAATCATCTTGTGTTTGATGGACCAACCTACGTAAAGTTAATACAAAACTTCCGAAACCTTGAACAATTTGAAGATGCAGACGCTGCGTACTACCAATATAGAAAACACTGCCAAGCAGAAAAATCATGGATTCCTTTTTCTAAAGGAGGTTCAAAATGGTGCGATATACTAATGTGGTTTACCTGCGGATATGGTGTAAAACCATTTCGTGCATTTTACTTGGGTGGTTTAATCGTTTTAGTATTTTCTTTTATTTATCTAGGTTTTCCTAATACCTCATGGCGTAATAGAGAAAACGCGGAAAGCGCTCAAAAAACAATAATTAAAACTCTATTAAGCTTGATTCCTAAAATTGATTGGCCAAATCCTGGTATTTCTAGATTATCGGACAATAAAGATTCAGCACAAAAAGTAACCTTCTGGGATAGTTTTTATTTCAGTATGGTAACCTTTACTACAGTTGGATATGGTGACTGGTATCCGAAAGATAATTTCAGAAAATGGGTTATGTTTGAAGGGTTTTTGGGTTGGGTGACTCTAGGTTTATTCTTGGTAACTTTAACGAATGTAATGATGAGACCATAATTTCAGGAGGTTCAGTTACTTTTAAGGAAACGAACAGCAAAGAATCGTTAATGCAAAGTCCTAACCTCAAACTCGAACCCATAACAAAATCCCTAACCTCCTTCCACGAAATTCTCTCCGAACCTTACTCTACAATTATCCGTGATGCCAGTTTGCTCAGATTCCAGCGCAGCGTCGAAATTTTCTGGAAACTTATGGATAAGGTTTTCAGGCACGTTGTCGAAAGAGTGGAGCTGGATTTTCCGGGGAGTTCGGCAGAAAAATAAAAATAAAGTTGTAAAAATCCTGAAGTGCTTTCTTTATTCTGAATTACGTGGGAGAAGCCTCATAGTAAAGACTGTCAACAAAGCACTTTGAAAAGGATTCCGAAGACCATTCAAGGAACAGAATGG
>CAYSWX010000028.1:0-41431 GCA_964434965.1 uncultured Methanosarcinales archaeon | reverse complement strand
AGAGGACCAATTTATTAGTTATGTAGTGAACCTGAGCTCAAGAGGACTAATTTATTAGTTCGCAGTGAATCCCTAAATATGAGGAAAAAGAAGAGAATAACCAGTAAATAAAAATTACCTGGAGCCCTGTACTAAGATTCATAAGGGGACTTTCAATTCTTTTTTATCTTATTTTCAGCTCTTTTTAGCTATTTTTGATTTCCTTTGCCGACTGCCAGGCAAACTGGCTTGAGCGCTTGTATTCGATGTGACTTGAAACAAGGCGTTCGGAGCCAAGAAAAGTATTTTTTGATCAGGAGGTAGTTCTATGATTTTCTTTCATTTTTGACCTGATGCGGCTGCCCACAAATAGGATAATAATCCCTATCCCGATTATTTCAGGGATAAACACGCCTGTATGGGCCGGATTGAATGAATTGTTCAAAATTCTCATGAAATACTCGATGAAGCCTCCGGAAAGAGTGTCTCTTGGGAATTCCCACCCGAGAAATGGCCAGAGAAAGGCTCTGGGTGAGTTCCACATCTGGTCCTCAAGCAGGTGACAGAATGAGGCGCCTGCAATAATTAGGGGGACTTTCCAGCCATTTTGGTGGAAGATGTAATATGCAGTCAGTCCCAGCAGGATTGCGAAGATAAGGGTATGAGCAAATATCCTCCCGCTTCCTATGGTTTCAGCAAGGATTATCCTGCCAAGGGGTTTGTCAATAAAGTCTGGAAGAAGTGCTCCAAAAGCGATCCATTTTAAATCTACCGGAATACCTTTTTCCGGAAATAGACGGCTCAGCAAATAGAAGATTCCCAGGGTTATGCCTATATGCCCGAAAATAAACATCAGAGTAGAAAAGTAAGTAATGTATAATTATTTTTTGGCTGACATGCCTGAAAGACATGCCAGCACAGTTTTCTTATATCTTGTATTACTGCCGATTTATAGTTTTTTCAGGCCTGACACTCAGCGACGAGTTTTTCTACAAGTTCCTGCCTGATTGCAGTTCTTCGGTCTCCGCCACAGACCATACCCCGGACACCAATTATATCGGGGCCTATTTTTTCCAGTACAGGGAGATCCTCAAATTTCAGGGAACCGGCAATTGCATTCTCAAGCCCGTGTTTGTGAGCAAGATCGGTAAATTCTTTTAACTCTTTTTCATCCATGAATTCAAAGGTAGATTTTCCATCCTTGATACCTGTATCTACCATGACAACATCTACCCCTGCTTCTGCGGCAATTGCAGGGAGTAAAAAGGGAGAAATCGAATTAATGCGTTTATAGTCCGAATAACCTGAGGCAACAACCTTTTTTGATGGGTCATAGTCTTTTACGGCCCGTGTAATCTTTGTGAGCAGCTCAAGTGCCTGTGCTTCGGTCTGGATATCGAAAAGACCTACTTTTATATAATCTGCTCCGGCAACTGCTGCTCCAAGCGCTGCAAGGGCGGCTGTGCCTGGTTTGTAGTTAAAATCTCCAATTGTTGCGCTTATTGGCTGCCTGCCGTTCACAACCGCTTTAACTTCTCTGATTACCCAGGGGAAATTGGCTCCAAGGGAACCTTCCTTAGGGTTTTTGACATCCACAATGTCCGCGCCGCCTATAGAAGCGATGATCGCTTCATCTCTGTTAATTGGACTCACAAGCAGTTTCATAGAAAGCCTCTAGTCAAACATGAAGTTAAATCTTTTATAATATACTCTTCCTTTTTATACAATAAGGTTTATTTTATATTTTTTTATAGGATGATGCAACTATCAAATAAGTATGTTCCGACTAGTCTTCGTAATGGATATATTTAACCGTAACGTGGTTCTTGCAAAAGGCGGGATAAGGGAAAATTATCGCCCTGTTTCGGATTCAAGTTCTGTATGCAATACCTCAATTCCCCTGGAAATTCTTGATTTATTACATCCCAGAGAAGTTTACATTGCCGACCTTAATGCCCTGCAGGGTAAAGGACCTCTCGACATTAATGCGGAGATCATCCGGGAGGTAAGCTTAAAGGCAGATACTATGCTTGATTTTGGAGTATCTTCTCTAAAAGACGCAGACAAAGCTCTTTCTATTGCAGGGACTACAGTTATAGGCACGGAGACTGGCACACTTGCAGTAATCAAGGACGCAGCCACCAGAAATCCGGGACGTATAAGTGTCAGTATTGATGTGAAACATGGAAAGATTCTAAAACAGGACCCAGAGATCCCTGAAGATCCTTTTGAAATCGTAAAACTTCTTAATGGGCTTCCCTTAAAAGACCTGATTTTCCTGGACCTTGATAGGGTCGGCACAGCTTCCGGTTTTGACCCTGAATTTCTGCGTAAACTGGCTGAGAGCTCAGTACACGACGTCCTGCTTGCAGGAGGGGTCAAAGGTATGGAGGACCTCTTTGCTCTTGACAGACTGGGTATAAAGGGTGCTCTGGTGGCAACTGCGATACACACAGGTTCGGTCCCTCCGGAAGTGATGGCCAGGGGGTTAAAAAACTAAGAATGCTGGTTCATGAGTGCACAGGAGGGCTTTGTGCTCTGCCTTATGCCTCTGGTATATAATGTATTGAGTATCTTATATACTCATACGAGCATAACCCAATTAACAGGTTTATATTCGGATTATCTGACTTTACCCTAAATACAAAGAATTCATGAGGTTACAGCATGGCAACAAGAAAGGTAACTGAGGAAAGCATTGAAGAACCAGTAGAGGAGAGCGAAGGAGTGAGCGGTGGAGACGGTTATGTGGAGATCAAGATGGGGGGCGGCTGGTATATGACTATCTCTCTTGCTCACAGCGATCGGTTTGAAAAGGAATATGTAGAGTTAGCAAAAGAACGTGGAGGTATGAAAAAGTCCCGCTTTAATCTTAATCCGTCTCACGTCCGGATGCTTGGAGAAGCCCTGATCAAATTTGCAGATGATAACGGGCTATAACCAGAATTTTCATTTTTCATTTTTCATTTTTATATCCCTTTCAAATCTAATTCTCGCACATTTAATCCCGGTCAATATCTCTTTCAATCTTTTTGAATAAACTCAAGAACCTTTTGCACGACTTTTTTCTCTATATCTTCCTGGGAACATGAGGCATCGATTATCACGAAGCGGTCAGGCTTTTCTGCGGCAAGTCTGAGAAAAATTTCTCTGACCTTTTGTAAAAACTCTATTTTTTCGAACTTGGTCTGCTCTCCTCGCTTTCCGCAGCGTTCAACTGCTATTTCAGGTTCGATATCGAAAAGAAATGTAAGGTCCGGAACAACTGTCCATCCTGAGTGCAGGCTCTTTACCCACTCAAGCGGATTTTCAAATCTGTTTTTAAGAGTTACTCCCTGGTAAGCATATCGGCTGTCCGAATAGCGGTCAGAAATAACAGTTTTCCCGTTTTCAAGTGCAGGCTTTACAAGCTTTGCCAGATGCTCTGCATGGTCAGCCGTAAAAAGGAAGAGTTCGGCAAGCTGGTCGGTTTCAGACTGGATGGCATTTTCAACGGCAATTCCGGTAAGAGTCCCTCTTGTTGGCTCTCTGGTAAAGATCGGATCAAAAAAAAGAATATCAGGGTTTTCCTGAAGTTTTTTTGCAACCGTACTTTTGCCTGAACCATCAATGCCCTCAAGTGTTATCAGTTTGCCTCTCATAAGGAACGCCTTTTTATTTTTTTCTTAACAGGTTCTATTGAAACGTTCTATCTGTATTTATAGTCTATAGGGTCATGGGCAACTGACAGGTCAGGGCAACAGTGCTGGATAAAATGAGCATCTATTTATGTAAACATTAAAAATAGCTTAAAGCAATGACCGTAATAGGAGTTATCACACGGGGCAAGTACGGGCACCGCCTTATTGAAACTATAAAGGAGCACAGTAACTTTTCAGTTGTAACTGCCGACTTGCCCGAGTTCGTACCTGTCTTCATTGAAGAGCCAGATGAATTCCTGGAAAATCTGAATTTCGACAGGAATGTCTTTTCTGCCGAGATTGTGGTCAGTTATGCTCTGCATCCTGACCTTACTTCAGCAATTGCAAAGCTTGCCGCAGAAGCTGGGGTGAGATCTTTGATTGTTCCAGGAGGGCCTTCCAGGGCTTCAGTTACTGAACTTAAACAGATTTCCGAAGCTTCCGGAATGGATGTAGAGGTAGATGAGATTTGCTGCACTCTCGAGCCCAACTCCTATAACCGACCTTTTTCTGAGATTTTCGGGTCTCCTGTTCTGAAAGTCAGGACTGAAAACGGAAAAATAGCTGAAGTTGAGGTTATAAAAGGCGCTCCATGCGGGAGTACATGGCACATGGCAAAGGAAATTGTTGGAGTGCCGGTAAAGGACGCTCCTCCGAAAGCCGGGTTGTTAATCCAGCATTATCCCTGCAGGGCTGAAAGGGGCGACCTTGGAGGTATTCATGAGTCTGGAGAATTGCACAAACAGGCGCTCATAAAAGCGCTTGAGAATGAGAAGTGATTATATATTCTTTGGTAAAATATAATCTAAATATGGCAGAAAAATGGAGTTCATTTTTATTTAAATAATTCCTGTTTTTTGCCTGTACCGGATGCCAAATACCTTGGGGGTGAAACCATTATTTCCCTATCTATCTCAGAAGACTCAGGTCCTGAAGACCTTGAGCCAATAGCGGTTGCAATACATTCGTTAACGGGCCTCCCTACAACCATTAGAAGCCTGAAAAGGAGAGGACTTAGACTGGAAAAGGGAGAAATCCTTGACAGAGACTATACAGGCCCTGTACTCGAAAAGGTATTAAAGACCAACGAAATTGCCCATGAAGTTCCCGCAGAAGGCATGTATCGCGGAAAACATGTTGTAGTTGCTCCTATCCGCTCCAGGGACGGAAAGGTTGTTGCGGCCATCGGGATTGTGGACCTCCTGGCTACAATTGATCTTTCATCTGTCTTCCTGGAATATACCTCCGTGCTGGAAGAAGTTGAAGATGCAAAAAAGTGACGTGGAATTGTTGCAAATAAGTTATAGGAAGGGTTGCCCCTCGCCTTCTTTCAAGGCTTGTGAGGGACATTTTTCCAGCTCTTCCAGTCTTTATAAGATCCTGGGCAATTTTTCAGAGCTGGAAATACTTTCCCAGCATTTACTCTGGCTTTTCGTATAATTTGACTTTTTTCAGCAGAGTTCCGTTCTTTGCGTGGGGCTGCCTGAAAACTGTGTCATTGGACTTTTCGATTTCTCTTGCCTGAGTTGCGAGTTGTGCTGCAGCTCCCATGATTTCATGCCCGGCTGCGGCAGTGAGGCAGACCTGGTCGATTTCCTTTAACATGAAGCAAGCAGGGAAGTTAACCTGTGCAACTTTCTCAGCCATGTGAAGGGCAGCAAGAGCTTTTGCTTTTGCATAAGGGTTTGCAAAGCCTGCATGTTCGACACACTTCTCTGGCTTTGCGAAAATGTGTGGGAGTTCCAGTTCCTTTCCTGACTTTCCGGATGCGACCTGCTCTGTTACTTTGTCGAGCTCTTCCTGAATAAGTCTTACAACACCACAGACTGAAAGCACTTTCATAGCGTCAGAGTTAAAGGATGCCATCTCGACAGGGTCAAGGAATTCCCTCTTTGCTCCGATAAGGGGGTCTACCGGGAGGATAATGTATCCGAAACCTTCCTGCTCAAAAGCCTCACGAGCCTCCTTTTTTGTAGGGCCGTCTGAAACTACGATGCAGGGTACATCTTTCCAGATTTCACGGGCTGCGGCAGGACCTGGAGCTGCTGCATTCGGACTGATAATAACTACGAAGTCAGCGTTCCACTGCTTGAAGCTTTCAGTGTCTGCGGCATCGGCAGGGCCCATTTTGGCACCGGTACCAAATACTCTTACTGTGATTCCTTCTCGCGCTGCAATTTCATCCTGGATCAGATTGATAACCTGGCTCATTCCCAGGTTGCCCATTTTTATAAAGCCTATGTTGACCATTTTTTTCAAATTCCTGTGTTGACCTTTTTCTTCAATAGTGGAATTCCTAAAGGGTTTATAATCCTTTTGGCGACCTTCTCTTCGTATTACCTTTATTTTATATATATCTACCCTATTTATAATCATTATTCGATATATTTCATGGCCCTTCCGAAAAGCTTAAAAAGGATGTGATTAATTTCACTCCAAAACGTTGACATCAATGCTGTTGTTTTGTGGTTTTGTTTTCGCGAAACCCGCATTATAATTTGAAAAATTTATCCGTTGGTGGGCTTTTAATGTCAGGGCACGTATATTTCATCAGGCTGTGGGGGTACCTCTAAAATTGGTACTTTGGCAGCATGCCCTTTTTTGGGATTTATCCCAACACGTCTATATATATTCAGGTCCAGGTTTTGATTAAGTGAACTGTCCTATAAACGATTCTGCTGAAAACAAACTCATTGTTTTTGACATGGATAGCACCCTTATAGACGCTGAGACCATCGATGAGCTCGCCAGGGCTGCAGGTGTTGTAAGCAAAGTAGAGGAGATTACGAAGAGAGCGATGTATGGAGACCTCGATTTCGAGCAAGCGCTTGCAGAAAGGGTCAGACTTCTTGAGGGACTCCCAATGGAAACTGCCCTTGATGCTGTAAATCAGATCAATCTTATGCCGGGAGCAGCCGAACTTGTCCTGTATGTTAAAAGTCGGGGTTATAAGACTGCTATGATTTCCGGTGGATTTACCATAGCCGCCGAGAGGATAGGTGAAACGCTTGGTATCGATTTCGTCGTTTCTAACGAACTGCTTGTGGAAGATGGCTATCTCACTGGAGAAGTTGTTGGTCCTGTCACACAAAGCGATTCCAAAGCAAAAGTGTTCAAGGAACTGGCAAGGCTCTACAACGTCAGGCCCGATCAATGTCTGGTTGTCGGGGATGGCGCAAATGATGCCTGTGTTTTTGAGATAGCAGGTTTTGCCATAGCTTTCAATCCAAAGCCAATCCTTAGGGAGTATGCGGACGTGGTTATAACAGTAAAAGACCTGAGAGCCGTAATCCCTGTTCTTGAATCTCTTTCTTATCAATGTTGTAATCAGGCACAGCATGTCGACATCGAACACTACTAAAATGCCAGCTCTTTTGCTGGACCGGGAGGCACAATAAGAGATGCTAAAAGAATTGCAGAAAAAAAGATCAGATTTGAAGGACATATCTGAAGAAGCCAAGGAAAAAAGGAATACTCTAAACGCTGAAGCCAGCACTCTCGCTGCAAAGCGCAACGAACTCAACAAAAAGACAAAAGACCTTATCAACGAAGCCCAGGAATTAAAAGTTCTCAGGGACGAGATCAACGAGAAGGTCAGCGAATACAAGAATAAGCGCGACGAGACCAATGCCCGAGCAAATGATCTGTTTGCAAAGGCAGACTCCATCAGGAAGCAGAACAACCTTGGCGGACCCTCAATTAAAGCTTTAAGAAAAGATATTGACCGCCTTGAATTCGCCCAGCAGACTGAAGTCCTGAGCACAACCAAGGAAAGAGAACTCGTTGGTAAGATCACGCAGCTTCAGAAACAGTACCAGGTTAAAAAAGTACAGCTCGAAAGCAACCTCGAACTGAAAAATATCCTGGACGATGCTCAGAAAATCAGAGATGAAGCTTCTGTGTTCCACGATGAGCTTGCCGAGTATGCCAGGCAGGCACAGGAATATCACGAGAAGATGATTGCAGCTTTCAAGGAAGCTGACAGGACCAGAGCAGAGTCAGACATTGCACACAGGGAATTTGTAAAAGCCCAGGAAGCAGCTGACGAACAGCACAAGGTTTTCATCAATGCCCAGAAGGAAATCAGGGACCTTGACAAAGAAATCTTCAAGCTTAAGAGGAAAGACAAAGACGGAAAGTCTCGTATTGTCAAGTCCGAACTCCAGAAAGATGCCAAGTCCATCTTCGAGAAGTTCAAGGGCGGAGCAAAGCTCACCACTGAAGACCTGATGACTCTTCAGAGGTCTGGTTTAGTTTAATCAATCTTATTGAATAGATTCGCTGGAATCTTTAATTCAGTTGCAGGTAAAGGTTTCAAATCTTTCCTGCATTCATTTTTCTACTATCTGAGCAAAATACTATCCGAGCAGTACTGGAACTGCTGTTTATACTGTTAGTTAACTTTTGCATAGCTGGCGCTTTCGATCTCTCTTCTGCGAAGGAAAGCTCGGCCAAAACATACAATGTAGAAAAAAGAGTTATTCTATTTTTTATTCTGCTATTGGCCTTGCCTGCTTCAAAAATCTGGAATTTACTTAAAAACCGAAGTCCAATTTATTTTAAAATACTGGTGCTTACTCTAAAAGCTTCAGGTATTTCTCCCTGAACTCCGGGTTTCTCATAAGGCAGCATTTTGCGTTATATGCGGGGTCATTCCTGATCTTTTTCCATACATCCTTTACCCTGTCTTTGTGAACATTCCCATAAGGAATAGGGATGCAGGCGCAGGGGAGGATATTTCCTTCAGGCGTTATATGCAGCCATTTCCTGCCTGCCATACAGCCTGTTGTCCTCATAACCTGTGGAATCGGAAAAATTCTTGGACCTTTTTTTTCGCGTGCTTGAGCAACAAAATTATCAAATTTTCTCAAGTCTTTAGGGGTCATTATCTCGGAGGCGTGGTCCATCCACCTGCCTGTAGGCACTATTTCATAGAACGAGAGTTCATGAACTCCGAGGTCTGCTGCAAGGGCGTAGATTTCATCAAGCTCATTGACATTATCCCTTGAGAGCACCACGTATATATTTACAAGCAGCCCGGCTTCAAGTCCGTTTTTAACTGCCTCAACCGCGCTTTTGAATACCCCTTTTCGACCTCTTACATGATCGTGTTTTTCTTCGTATGCGCTGTCAAAACTGACTGTAAGGGAGTACAGACCTGCAGCTTTAAGGCTCCGCGCGCGTTCTGCGGTCAGCCCTACCCCTGAAGTAAACATGCCGGTTATGGCTTTTTCAGGGTCAACATAGTTTATCAGGGCTTCCAGGTCTGGATATGTTAGCGGTTCTCCCCCGTCAAAGATCACAAAAGTCGTGCCCATTTCGAGGACCTGATCAATTATGTCTTTAACTCTTTCGGGTGCAAGCTTTGCCCTGTTCTTTGTATCAGGGAGGGCACAGTGGATGCAGTTGTTAGGGCAGTCTTCGGTAATTGATATCGTTACCTGGTCTGGCAAGTTTTTTCCAAGCATTGACGAAAGCTGGCTTTTCACAAGACGGTCAAAGCCCGTACTCGGGATCGGTGGCATCCAGGTAGAATAGATCAGACGCTCAGCCTCTACGTTTGCAGGCTTTTCGCCGTCAAAGATTGAGATATTTGCCTTAAGGACCTTTTTCATTAGTGGAGATGCTGCTCCACCGGTTTTCATAGCCAGGCATCCATCTTCTATTTCAGCATAAACCCTGAAAAGGGGATTTTTATAAAACTCGTACTGCATATTTTCCCTGCATGTGGTCTTCTGGTGGTTTTTCCTTCTGCGGCATTCAATTCTATTTTTTCAGTTCCTCTGAATCCTGTCCGTTTTCGCCTGCCTTAGCTTTAAGTTTATTTTCTTATTCACTTATTTTTCTGCTTATTTGTTCCTCAGGAGTGCCCTGTACTTCAGCATAGCTGAAGGCTTCTTCTCCAGCATGAATGTAAAAACCTGCATAGCCTGTTCAAAAGCGCTGCCGTGTATGAAGGAGAGGTCTTCGTTTTCGAATACCTTTGCCATCTCATCAATTTCTTTATCCGTCATCTTCCTGAGAGTCTCAAGCCCCATGCGGCCCATGTAGTGCTCTACCTTGAACTCCTTTTCCCAGGTTTTCCTGTATTCCGAAAGAGCACTTTTTGAGGCATCCCTTTTCTTTACAGCATCTGCTGCCACGTCTCCGCATATCTGGCCTGCCCTCATCGCATACCCTATTCCAGACTGGCCTGCAGCTCCTCCGACTACCATTATCCCATCAGTTATGTACTCTCCGGGTATGGTTACTATAGGATCTCCTCCGGAAAGCTTTCTTACAACCTCTATTTCTTCGAGCCCTTTAAGCTTTTTGAAACGCTCTACCCATGTATTCAGGTAAGGGGTTGCGTCCTTCCCGCACCTGCGCACATAAGCCCCAATAGCTGCATTATTGCCACCCCTTGGTGCATATGTGGTCTTCCATCCTGGGGCATGGTTCCCTACATAATACTCAAACATTTCAGGTTTACCCAGTCCGGGTGCCCTGATATCAAGCTCTGTCCCCCAGGCGATATCCTCAGGGTGCTTCATCGTTTTTAAACCCAGAAAAGAAGCCATTTTTGAATTGATTCCGTTGGAGATTATTACAAGCTTCGACCTGAATCTCCCGGCCGAAGTGCTGACCGCAAATTCTCCCCCTTCTTTCCAGATATCCTTTGCTTCTATCCCTGTCCTGAGGTCAACACCGGCTTTAATCACTTTTTCAGCGTAGAACCGGTCAAACTTTGTTTTGTCAATAGAATAGCCGGGGGTTTCTACTATTACTTCATGCCCTTCCGGAGAGATGATCTTCATCCCTTTGAGGTAGTGCACCACATAAGATGGGTCTACCTTTTCTCCGCACCTGTCAAGCATCCCCTTAAAAAAAGAGTTTGCAGGGTGTGGTGGGTTTCCGATCTCTTCCTTTTTTTCGAGCAAAAGGACATCTGCCCCCTTTTCACAGGCATTTCTGGCAGCCATAAGTCCTGCGGGGGATGATCCGATTACAATTATGTCCGCATCCATTTTTTCCTATCCTTTTTCACCAGAGAATGGAGGTATAAGATCCTAGATATATGCAGAGCACAACATCCAGAATCATTGACCCGAACATTATTGCCCTGTAGTTTGAACCGTTAAGGAAAAGTGCGCCGCCTCTCTCAGGAGTGGGGTGCCTGATAAAGTCAACGCACTGGGTAAGCATCCAGAGGCCTGAAGCAAGAGCTCCTGCAAAAAACACAGGACCAAGATGGGCTGACCAGCCTATAGTAACTGAAGCAATAACTCCTACTATCCACCAGAACGTTACAAACCTGGCGGTAAAGGGGATCCCGAATGTTACGGGCATTGTAGGGGCTCCTTTTAGCCTGTCTCCTTCCACGTCTCTGGCAACGCCTCCAAGTGTAAAAGCCCAGTCAGTAACACACATCATGAGCCCAAAACATATTGCCGGAAGAGGTAGAATTACCCCGTCACTGCCTTTCAAAATCCCTGCAGGGTCAAATGCAAGCCAGACTCCCACCGGTACTAGCCCATAGGATATGCCCACGGGAAGAAAGCTTAGAAACGTGTTCCTTTTTGCAAAGATCGAGTAAATTGTTATGGTTGCAGCTGCGATAAATAGGACTATAAGGGATTCCGGGTTCAGGTACGCAGCTGCGGCACCTGCAATTAGCAAAAGCAAACCGGCATATGAAAGTGCCGATTTTTTCGAAACTCTTGAGGAAGGGAGAGGTCTGCCTGGAAGATTGATCGTATCAATATCAATGTCACAGCAGTCATTGAATACGTATGAACTGGTTATGGCTGCAAAGCCTCCGATTACGGCAATCAGGAAAGGGAGAATTTCGGGGAGCCCTCCGGTTGCCAGGTAGGAAGCGAGAATTGCGCTTGAGGCCGGAAGGGTAAGGTCCATGTAGTAAAGTTCGGGCCTCAGCAGCCGGAGGTAGGGACTGAGCTCCCCGATTCTTGCTGTAAGGGACAAATCGTTTCACCTGTGATTTTTTTAATTTATACGGAGTTTTCTGTATCCGGAATTTCGTATTTCGGGATTTTTCGGTTAAAGAGCTTGTTTGCAAATAGTCCTATAAACTTTCGCATTTCAAAAAAGTTTCCTTTTTCTTTTTTACCGAAAGATTATGCCAGTGCGGGAGAATTGAAAGTTTGACAGATATGAAGGGCTGTTAGAGATGGCTGTTAGATATACTCCCTTCATATACCAGAGAGCCCGAAAAAAGCCTGTTTCAGTTTAGATTACAGGCTTTCAGACTGTTTATTCCTTTTTCCAGGCTTCCCTGTATACAAGCTTTGCTTTTTTCTCTATTTCTTCAATTAACGGATGCTGGAACTCTTTTTCGCAAATAAAGGTAAACTCTGCCCCGGGGTTCAGATCCATCAATTTAATTGTGTTTGAAAGGGCTGTGCTGAGAGCTTCGTAGTCCGGAAACTTCGGAACCTCGGCATTGAAGGGATAAACCTCTTCCATTTCTACAGGAAATGCTCCAAATGGAGCTTTAAATGCTAGGACCCGGTCATAGTCCTTTTCCCCTTTAACCGGAGTCGTGCGTATAATTGCCGAACCTTCAAGGCTGAACCTTTCCAGCCGCTTTCCGAAACGCAGAACCTCAGGTCGAGAAGCGGATTCTGGCCCACAGTAGAAGTAGGTACCTTTAGTTGCAGGGTCAAACTGTTCCAGCCATGAAGAGTGAGTATAGAGCCTTTTCAGCCCGTCAAGGAGTTTCGGGTGGGCACGGCAGCGCTGCTCAACAAGCTCGAGCAGTTTTCCGTCCTTGATGGACTGCTTGATCAGCCGGATTTCGGCAAAAGTTGCATAAAGGTTATGCCGTCCGAGAAGCTCTTCTTTATTTTTAGCTTTTCTTAATTCGTCTGCAGTATACTTAGAGCAGACAGGGCAGGAGCAGGGCAGGTAGTTCAGTTTTTCTAAATGGTATGTCCCATTTACAGTAATATAACGCCCGTCTTTTGCATAGAGAGCATAAGCTGCAGAGTCAAAAAGGTCGCAGCCAAGGGCTACTGCAAGAGCAAACATCATGGGGTGCCCTGCCCCGAAGAGGTGAACAGGTGAGGTTGGAGAAAGTCCTTTTTTGGATGCTGCGATTACATCCACAAGCTCTGCATAACGATAGGATTCCATCAAAGGCACGACTGCTCCCAGTGGATAAACTTCAAATTTCAGGTCTTTAAGGTGGGATGCAGCCTTTTCCCTTAGTTCAGGATAGGTTGATCCCTGGACAGGGCCTGCAAGGAGCTGTTTGCTCTTGATGAATTTACGGGCAGCTTCGAGACGTTCGGCTGTAATTGCAAGCTCTTCTTCTGCCCTCCTGAAGTGGACGTCCGGAGGAGTCGGGATATCAAGTGGGACTATAATGTCGCTTCCTATTTTTTCCTGGAACCCGAGGATCTCCTCGTTTGTAACTTCCACTGACCCGTATACTGAAAGCTGGAATGAACCCGAGTCTGTCATAATTGGCCCGTCAAAGCCAAGGAGGCCGTGAAGACCTTTTTCAAGGGCGACACTTCGCAGCTCTTCTTTCCGGTAAATAATATAGGAATTTGTGATCAGAATCTCTGCCCCGAAGCTCCTCATCTCTTTCGGGGGGATAAGCTGGATGTTCGGATTAATAACAGGCATGACTGTAGGTGTCTCAACTACTCCGTGGGGAGTCCTGAGTTTCCCTATTCTGCCGCCTGCGTCCTTATCGAGAATTTCAAATATCGCTGACATGCCGCGGGTATAGATGCCTCTCAGATATATTTATCTTTGGGGCTTTCAGGGGCCGGAGTTGAGCGGGCTTGACAGGATTTTTTAAAGGGGTCCTGCACTTTTTTCAGTTTTCTCTTTTCCTCTAGCTTTTTGGGATATTTCGTTTTCTTTCATGTCCGTAGCATTCTCAGTTTTGGATAGTTTTGTAACGTCTATGCACAACCATTATATATCTCAATAATTAATGGCTATACATCAGAAAAATACAGGTGATAATATGGCTGAAGACCCGAAAAAATTGTTATTTGACTTTACGGCCGGGCTTGGAAATTTTGCTTCTGAAACCGAAGTTCAGGGAAAGCAGGCTGCAGCGTTTATAGGCATGTTAGGAGCAAGCTTTGAAACTTCGGTCCTTGACTTCAAAACCAAGGAACTGATTGCTATAGGTGTTGCTCTTTATCACCGTTGCCCTTACTGTATCTCTCTTCACGCCTTCAATGCCCTTGAAGCCGGAGCGACAAAAGAGGAGATTATGCAGGCCGCCATGGTCTCAGTTGCTTTTGGCGGTGGGCCTTCTATGTCCTTTGCAGTAACCCTCCTGAAGAACGCGGTTGAGACCTTCCAGGGCGAGTCTTTTACTGAAGAAGACCGGATGGAGATCCTCAAAAGGCTTGGGATGGCTTAAAAACTTTTTAAAAATAAAAATGGACCGCCTCTTCAAGGCTTGTGCCCATGCTTTTTTAATTTTCTTTTTTCTCCAATTTATTCTTTTTCAGTCCTCTTTTGCCCGTGGCATAGCAATGATTTCCCGGACCTGAAGTGAGAAGAAGTCATTACTGTGAGCCGGCCTCAGCACAAGAGCTACGTCTGCGCCCCACCTTGTGCCTCCTATGGCTATAATCTCAGTGTCGTTTGAGACAGGGATATGGCCTGAATCTGCTGCCATAATGGCAACTTCTATAGCCACCTTGAAGCCTTTTCCGAAAAGGGAACGCAGGGTATCTGCAATTACTTCGATCCTTGAATAGCCTCCAAACTTCTTTGTTATCGAACGCTCTATCCCGGAAAACATGTGCGATTGGGTAGTAATTACTGCTCCAAGCTCTTCAAGCCTCTTTTTGTATTCCTCTTCTACTTCCCATTCGCCTCTCTCTTTCTGTCCGTACTGGTGGCTTACTCCAATTACCTTTATGCTTCTGCCCTTTACAGCCTCTGCCATTTTTAAGGCGGTTCTCCCGCTGGTACTGGCAACTACAATGTGTGAGATCCCAAGTTCTGCCGCTCTTTTTGCTGCAGCCTCAATAACAGCTTCCGTGTTTTCTTCCCCTACGCTGTCCAGATAAAGAATTGGTTTTTTCATGAATTACTTCCTCCTGTATTCTGTATTCTCTTTGTATATGTTATTCGAAGAATCTC
The DNA here is from genome assembly GCA_964434965.1 of uncultured Methanosarcinales archaeon. Classification (GTDB taxonomy): domain Archaea; phylum Halobacteriota; class Methanosarcinia; order Methanosarcinales; family Methanosarcinaceae; genus Methanosarcina. Next base: position 26,651 of record CAYSWX010000028.1, on the reverse strand, counting down.
ATCTGTATTTTCTGCGAGCTGCTTCAGTGGACGGTTTTTCCGGCTCCTATTCTGCAGTTCTTGCATTTCTGTCCAGTTATCTTCCTTTTTTTCTATGAAACTCTTTTCCTTCTCCTTTTCTTCTCCGGCACTAACTCGGTTTTTATTTAGCAAAGATTGGGTGGATAAAAGGCATGGGAATTAGGATAAGTGCTTCTGATCTGAATTATTTTTCTTCTGCCGTGAGAAAAGATATATATTAAAAGGATTCTTTTTTATTAAAAAAGAGGGTTATGGCATTCGAAATCCCGGGATCATCAGTATTTTTTATTGATGCATGTGAAGAAGGCAGAGCAGACCCGGGCTGTCGAGAAACTTGTTTATTTAGGATTAGATCAGATATACTCATAGGGGTATATTTCATGAGGTGATTTTTTTGTCAACTACGACAGACTATGACGACAATGACGTGAAGATTATTACGAAGCCGGTGCAGTCAAAAAACCCTGTTTTGATTGAAGGTTTTCCAGGAATTGGGCTTGTGGGGAATATTGCAAGTCAGCACATGATCGAAGAGTTGAATATGGAGTACATAGGCTCCATTGAGTCCAGGTATTTTCCCTCTATTGCCGTGCTTTATGAGGGGCTTATAAATATGCCTGTGCGGATCTACGAAAATGTGGAGCACAACATCATTATAGTCATTTCCGATATTCCTATCAGCCACTCGGTTTCCTACGATGTAAGCAATGCTCTTGTAGACTGGGCTGAATCTATCAATGTCAGAGAGATTGCTTCTATTGCAGGGATTGCAATTATGGACGGAGGGCATAAGGTCTTCGGAGCAGCCACCACGTCGGAAATGCTGGATAAAATAAGGGATAAGGTTGAAATTTTCCAGATGGGAACTATTTCCGGGATTTCGGGCAGTGTAATGGCTGAATGCCTGCTGCGTGGGATTCCTGCAATCAGCCTGCTTGGGGCTACGAAAACGCAGAACCCCGACCCAAGAGCCGCATCTTCTGTGATTAAAGTCCTTAATGATCTGTATGGACTTTCAGTTAGCACTGATAGGCTTATAGAACAGGCTGAACGCATAGAAATCGAGCTCCAGAAGCTTGCTGAAGATGTTCAGGCTACCGAGCGGAAAGGAGAAGTCAAAAAGGAGTTTCCAATGTACGGGTGATATCATGGAGTATATTGCATTAACAGGAATTGCCGACTCCGTGATAGAGATCCTGAAAAAGCACGATCTCAGGACTATTGAGATCCGAAATCCGCAGAACTTCTTTGGAGTACTAGGACTCGATACAGGAGACAGTGTTCTCCTGACTTCTACAAGCCTTCAGGACTTAACTGACGGGACCCAGGGGCTCATAGCAAGGGTTGTTCAAAAGCAGATCTCAGTTCACTCTTTTGTCAGCTCAAATGAACTATACATCGAAGAGCGAGAGGCTCTGTCAGCCCGCATTCAGCTTGAATGCAGGTGTATGGCAAGGGTAAGAAATGTTATTTCAAATGAAATCGGAAAACCCGTGATAGTAGATGCAAGGGAAATCTCCTGCTACGAAGCCAGGTAAATCTCTCATTAAATTTAATCTAATGTGCCAAATTTTGATCAAAGTATAATTTTTACGGAACCTGCAAACCTTTAATAAGTACCTAACTTTAATACGACACTATCTTCTCGAAAAACGGTTTTTTCTTTCCTTTTCTCTGAATCGATTTCTCAAAAAGGTTTTCTAAAAACAGATGCCTATTCTGAAAATTATTTTTAACTTTAAATTTTCTGAAACGAGATGTAACAGATCCTGGTTGGTAAAAGCTCTCAAAAAAAGCTGCGAACTCTCCCAAAAGAGGCTAAAAATGATTTCTAAAAAAGAGAGGTCCGGAAAGTTTGAGTTTTCCGAGAACCTCCAGCTGGTTTAATTCCATTTTAATATCTTTACATCATGTCTTCCATGTCGCCGCCTGGCATTCCGCCTGGGCCTGCTCTTGCACCGCCGGTTGAAGCGATTACATCATCGATCCTGAGGATCATGATTGCAGCTTCAGTTGCTGCATTGATTGCCTGGGTCTTGATCCTGAGGGGTTCTACTACATCATTTTCGAACATGTCCTCGATCTTGCCTGTGTAAACGTTAAGTCCTGCCCTCTTGTTGCCCTTCTCGTGCTGGGAGCGCATTTCCACAAGCATATCGATCGGGTCAAGCCCTGCGTTTTCTGCAAGGGTCTGAGGAATAACTTCCAGGGACTCGGCGAATTTTGTTACTGCGAGCTGTTCCCTTCCTTTGAGGGTTGCTGCATATTCTTTGAGCCTGAGGGAAAGTTCTACTTCAGGTGAGCCGCCGCCGACAACGATCTTCTGATCTTCGAGTGCAACGCCTACAACCCTGAGAGCGTCTTCAAGGGCTCTCTCAAGTCCGTCCACAACATGCTCGGTTCCGCCGCGGAGAAGGATTGAGGTGGTCTTGCTTTCCTTGCAGCCTGTAACAAAGGTCATTCTGGAACCAGTAACATCCTTTTCTTCAACAAGCCCTGCATAGCCGAGGTCGGATTCGTCGATCTCGTCAAGGTTGGTAATGATCCTTCCACCTGTGGCTCTGGAGAGTTTGTCCATGTCGCTCTTCTTTACCCTACGCATTGCGAAAATGCCTGCCTTTGTCAGGTAGTACTGGGCAAGGTCGTCAATGCCCTTCTGGCAGAATACTACATTTGCGCCGGTCTGGATTACCTTGTCCACAATTTCCTTGAGCATTGCTTCTTCCTGGTCAAGGAAAAGCTGCATCTGGTCAGGGGTGGTGATCTTTATTTCGGCTTTTGTTTCGGTCTTTTTGAGTTCGATTGGTACGCTTAAAAGAAGAACCTTTGCATCCTTTACAATTTCCGGCATAGCGGTGTGAACGCGTTCCTTATCGACAATTACACCTTCAATAATCTCTGAGTCCTTAATGCTGCCGCCCGGTCTCTTTTCTGTTTTAACATCTTCTATGTCGACAGTGATCTTTCCGTCTTCACTCTTCTCAACAACGGACTTAATTGCACGGACTGCGAGCCTGGAGAGGTGAGCCTTGTGTGACTCTGCACCCTTTCCGGTGATGGCTGTGCCTGCGATCTTCTCAAGAGTCTCGGTGTCTTCAGGGGATGCTCTGATAGTGATGGTGTCAAGAATCTTTACAGCTTGGGCTGCTGCAAGCCTGTAGCCGCTTGCGATAACAGTGGGGTGTACCCCACTTTCCAGCAGGTCTTCTGCCTTTGTAAGGAATTCTCCTGCAAGGACAGCTGCGGTAGTTGTCCCGTCTCCTACTTCGGCATCCTGGGTCTTGGCGACTTCTACGATCATCTTTGCACCGGGGTGCTCGATGTCCATTTCTTTGAGGATGGTTGCTCCGTCATTGGTGATGACGACGTCTCCCATCGAGTCTACAAGCATCTTGTCCATACCCTTTGGTCCAAGAGTGGTCCTTACTGCCTCAGCTACTGCCTTTGCGGCCATAATGTTGTTGTGCTGAGCGTCGGAACCGTGAGTTCTCTTGCTGCCTTCCCTTAATATAAAGATCGGTTGTGCTGCCAAAATTAAATCTCCTTTTAAATGATGTGAAATAGTATGAATTTCTGTTAATTGTATTCCTGAGCACTTACCTTTGTGCGTAATTTTCCTATTCTTAATGCAAGCACTTCTATATAAGAATTACTCTGAATGTCAGGTTCCTAATATTGAAAAAAGGGTCTGCTGGTTCTTTTAATACCCCGAGCTGCGCCACCCGAATTGCGCCTCGGGAGTACGCGGTCCTTTTCGCTTCGCTCAAGAGGACTAATTTATGGGTCATAATACTGAGTCGATCTTAAGAAGGACGATTAATAAGTTGCAATAACAAACTCAGCTCAAGAGGGGTAGTAAAAATGCAGTATTGAAACTCGATACAGAAGAACAGGTTTTCAAAGTAATAAGGAAAAAAGCCGGTAAGCAAATTAAACTGAAAAACTGAATGGATACAAAAAACTGAATCAGATTTTATCTTCGAAAAAAGGTTAATCGAAGGAATTCTCAGTTTTTTCCTTCGATTTCTAGATTTTGTTTTTAATTTTTCTGTTTTCCTGCTTTTTTCAATGTGTTTTTATATACTCAATCATGCGCGGAGTAAGCAATGGAATTATCTCGGGCAGCATATTGGGCATCAGGTTATCCATAGCCTTCGGCATGAGGTCTGGAAGCTGTTCCCGCATGTAATCCGGCATAGGAACTCTTCTTTCTACGGCTTTAAGCATATCAGGCATGACCTTTGGCATGACGGTGGGCATGAGCATCGGCATCATTACCGGCATCATGGGTTTCATCATGGCGTCCATGCCGGGAACGTACTTGACCATCTTCATCATTGTCTGAAGAGGAGCTGGCATGGCAGCCATCATCTGGGGAAGGAGTTCTACCATAAGGTCGGTCATGTTTTCGGGCTGCATGAGGGCGATCATTTTTTCAAAGGGCATCCATGACTGCAGGGTGTAGTTTGTCGTGTCAGGAATGTCATAGCCGAGGCTTCTGGCTACAAGGGCGCCGAGGTCCTGGGACTCGATGTCCATGTTGTTTTTCTCGGCTGCGACACGGAACTGGACCGTACAGCAGGGACACAGAGCCGCAATAATGTCTGCATTTATGTCCACGGCTTCCTGAAGCCTCATACCTCCAAGTTTGTATGCGACCGGAGGCTCGGCAATAAGGCTTACCACCGAACCGCAGCAGTGTGCCTGTTCCCTGTTATGTTCAAGTTCCCTGAACTGGAGGCCGGGGATGGCTTTCAAAAGTTCCCTCGGGGGCTCGTATACCTTGCCTCCGGCTCTGCCGATGTGGCAGGAATCATGCCAAGCAACTACTTTATTGAGCGGTTTTTTGAATTTGGGTTTCAGAATGTCCAGGCGTTCGGCAAGGACTTCGGAATAGTGTTTTGCCTCAAGCCCGTATTCAATGCCCAGTTTTTCCGCCCACTGGGGATAGACCGTGTGCCACATGAGCCAGCAGGCAGGACAGGAAGTAATCACTGTTTTTACGTCTTTCTTTTTCATGTTGGCAACGTTCATTCTCATAACCTTTTCAAAGACGTCCCACTTTCCTGAAACGAGCATGGGAATTCCACAGCAAGCCTCTTTGTCAAAAAGCCCAGTGAATTCAACACCTGCATCATCGAGCATACGCACAGCCCCTACAGCCACGTCTTTTTCGACAAACGAGGCAGTGCAGCCTGCAAAGTAGGCATATTCGGCTTTGTCTTTCATTTTTGCCCTGATGTCGTCAGGAATCCATTTGTCCCTGTCTTTGCTGAGGTTTGCCCAGATGTTCCTCTCCTTCAGGAGGCTTGCAGCCATGATCTCGAAAGGCGGGAAGGTCATCTTTTTCTCTTCCTCTACCAGTTTCCCGCGCATGGTCATCCATGCGTGTTCGATTGGCATGTCCAGCTCACAGCGGGAATCGCACATCTGACATGTGGTACATGCAAGGAAGGTGTTGGTCTGTTTCTGGTCAAGCTTTTCCCGACCTGCCAGGTATTCCTTTATGAAGAACCATTTTCCCCGGGGAGACTGGGACTCCCATCCCCTGCCGTAGTACTGGTCGCACTCGCTCACACAGTACCCGCACTGTGAACAGGAGTAAGCAAGTTCGACAATGTCTGCGGAGAAGTCTTTTTCGTCCTTGAAGCTGACTTCCCCTATCCCTGACATATTCCCTACAAGCCTGCCCATGGTTTCGAAAGAAGAACCGAGGGAGACTGCGGTGTTCAGGAGCCCTTTTCCTTCCAGGGTCTCGGGGTTCATGATCCCATTGGGGTCAAATTCTTTCCTCAAAGCTTCAATTTCTGCAAGCCTGTCTCCAAAGACGCTGTTTCTCTTTGAGGCAAAGAACAGGCCTGATGAATAGGCTCTTCCTCCATTTTCTTCCGCAATTTTCAGGATGCTCAGGGACAGGGCAAAGGCTGTATTGAAAAGTATAGAACGCTCGGAATGGCGCATGAAACAGAGAAGTACAACGTTTCCGTCACTGATAACCATCCCTTCGGTGAGAACCGGAAGTTTGATCCTCTTATTTATCTCTTCAAAAACGGTGTCCATTTTTTCAAGCGGCACAAGGATCTCGGCAGGGATGAAGGAGGGGCCGAGCCTTTTTACCTTCATTGACTTAAACCATTCTTCTGTCTCGTGCTTTGCAATCTCTTCAGGAAGAACCGTACCGTCAGCGCTTTCTATAGCTCCTTTCAAGCCGGATACATCCCTTGAGGCAGGGTACATGAAGGTACAAACATAAGCAATAGGCAGCACTGGCCTGTCTTTGTCCACAATTTCTCCGTAGTGGAGTTTTCTGGGAGATTTGTTTTTCATATCCACCCATTCCGGGTTCAGGAAAGAAATTGACCAGAGGGGGATGTTATTTTTCCTTATGGTTTCCACCGCTTTTTTCATGGCTGAAGCGTCTGGGAAACTGGCAGAAACAGCCTTTCTTTCTTCGAGCTTCTGGACTTTCAGGGTTATTTCGGTGATGATCCCTGTAGTTCCCATTGTTCCGATAAGCTTCTTGAGATCGGGACCTGAAAATTCCTTTATTTTTCCGTTGGGGAGGACAACCCTGATTTTTTCCATACTCTCGTAGCCCCAGCCGAATTCATAGCTCCCATATCCGGCTCCGCTCTGGGCAAACCAGCCTCCAACGGTCGAGGAAGGGGCGCTTGAAGGGATCGCCCTGACAGAAAGCCCTTTCTCTTTCAGCTTTCTTTCCAAATTCTCCCAGATAATCCCGCTCTGGACCACCGCTTTCTGACTTTCGGTGTCGATGCTTATGATCTTGTTCAGCAACGTGACATCGGCAACTATGCCTCCCTTTGTAGGGATTATTCCGCCGTACCCTGAAGAAGCCCCTGCACGGGGGACTACCGGAATCCTGTGCCTGTTTGCAAATTCCAGAAGTTTTACTGCATCTTCTTCTGTCTGGATTTTTACAACCGCTGCAGGGTCGGTGTTTCCGATTACCTTTTTGACAAGAGGGGGGAGGGCTCCGATATCGTGGTTATAATAATGACGTTCGCGTTTGTCAAGGTTAACATATTCCCCGAAGAGTTTGGAAAGTTCTGTTTTTTGGATTCCTGAAAGCTCCAATACGCTTTTTGCTGTCATACTTTTCTGTCTCCCCTTTATTTTATAATTCTAATAAAATGAAAAAGTAAAAAATAATTTATATTGATAATAATTGAAGTTAGTAATAATTAAAGTTAGTATTTAGAAGTGAAGTGCATCTTTGGGGCAGACGCTCACACAGCGCTCGCATTTGATGCAGTCGGGTTTAGTCTCGTTCTGGCATACTTTGAGCTGCATGGGGCAGACTTTTTCGCACTTCTTGCAGTTAATGCATTTGTCTTTTTCAAGTTTCAGCTGGTACCTTTTTCCTCCGAGCAGGCGCTGGGCTGTCCCCATAGGACAGAAAGAACACCAGGCTCTCGGGCTCAGGAAACTTCCGAGAAGGATTGCAATTGCAGTAGTCACAAGGCACATCATTACAAAGATCATGCCTATCTTTTCGAAAGTGTTAAGGCTTCCAATTGAGCTTGCTACCCTGTAGCCCATGAAGCCCATCAGCAGGAGAAAGATTGGCAGACGGACCCAGAGGCTCCGGAATGCATCAGGTATCTTTCTTTTCTTTGAAATTTTGTTGACCCAGAAATCAACAAGGCTTCCTCTCGGGCAGAGGTTTCCACAGAACCATCTGCCTCTGAAGGGACTGGTCAGGAAGATTGCAGCAAAGACAAGCAGCATAAAGTAACCGAGTGCAGGGTACCAGAGCCCGCCTATAGAAACTATCAATACAATGATTCCCAGGTAGGGAGTAATTTTTAGCATTTTGATTAACCTCCGTTTTCCCATTTTTCAAGTTCCTGCCCGAGTCTGTCAGCCCAGGACTGGACTATTTTTAAAATGACTTTTTTTATCTGGTTTTTTGAGTGGATTTTGTAAATGAATACGTAGCCTCCTCCGTCAAGGTTCTGCTGCGACCTCTGGAGAATTTCTTTTTCGTGCAGCTTTTTTACGGAGCGCTGAACTGTAGAAATATCTAAATTCAGAGATTTAGATAGGACATCAGTGTCAACCCATTTGTCGGGTTCATTTAAGAAGTACTTCATAATGTTCAGGTCCGATTTTGTAAGATTGAGAGCGCATTTGATTACATCTTCTATTTTGAATTCCTTGCAGGCAAAGTCTATTGTCCAATCCCTCCTCTTTTCTACAGTACTGTATTATTATGTCAGGAGTATTTATATACTGGCGAGTACTGCATAATACAGCCAGAAATCAGAGGTACTGAATTTTTTAATACTGTTGCTTGAGCTGATATATTACGGACTGAGAAATATGCCCGAGAGAAAAGTGCAGAGATGAACACAAGTTTGCATTTCCTGATGAGTTCGACTTATTAATGATGAGTCAATAAAAAGAGATTAAACATGGGCCGTAATCTATATATCTATATTTAGTTTCTCCATCCAATTTCTATCTGTGAAATTGGTAGTCTTTCCTAAACCTGCATCAAACTAATTTGTGTCTTCTGATGCTAATTTCTATATATTCTTGATGGGTCTGCCCGGCAATTTTTGCATTTTATTCTTGTATAATCTCTCGTACCAAAACATATTTATACTCATGATTCAATCTGCAAACTATGATTTAATGAGCTTTCTCTAAAGTCTCTTCTCCACAAAGAGACCTTATTAAAACCACTTTTTCGGCTCATTAAAATCCACAATACTCCACAAAAACCCGGCAGGTTTCTCCTTTTGCCCTGCCGGATCCACACACCCTTTTCTTAAGCAGACTATGTTTGATCCGGAACCTATCTGTTTCTTGATCCTTTAACATATCTATGTGCTTTCGGTTCTGAAGATCATTTTTTCCAGTTTTTCTGGATGATTTTGACGGGGAAACTCAAGAGCACCCCGTCTGCCTGACTTACATCCCAAAAGCTGTCTGAGTAATCGTATTTTCTATTTCGCTCTTCAGCTCTGCCGGGATCCCTCTTATCCCAACGTCCAGGAAACCTCTTATAATCATTCCAACTGCTTCATCTTCTGTAAGTCCTCTTGCCATAAGATACTCTACCTGGTCTTTGGCAATTTTTCCCACGGCTGCCTCGTGAGTAAGTTCTATATCGTCCACATTTGCCTCAAGGATAGGGATTGCGAGCTGGCTGCCTTTATCGGTAAGGACAAGCCCTTTACATTCAAGGTGCCCTTTTGCACCCTTTGCATTTCCTATCATTTCTCCGCGTGCAATTAGTTTGCCGCCTATGGTAATTGTCCTTGAAATCAGTTCGGCTCTCGTGCCAGGCGCATTGAAAACAGCTTTGCTTCCAAGGTCAAGTTCGGAACCCGCATGCGCGATTGCTATGGTATTGAGCCTTGTTACCGCACCTTCTCCTTCGAGCATGACAGTCGGATAGGTCTGTACTGAGCGCACGGGTTTTAAACAAATATAATTGCTCACGTACGTCCCGCCTTCTTCCACACGTACAACTGTCCTCGGGCGGACTCCTATCTGTTCGGCCCAGTTGTGGATCATTGTGAAATTCAGGGTGGCGCCCTTCTTTACGTACATCTCGGAAATCCCAAGGTGCAGACCTTCCTCAACTCCTTTTTTGGAGGTACATCCTGTGATAATGTCAAGGCTTGCCCCTTCCTCAACAATTATGATATTATGCACTGTCTGGGCAGACTTTTTGCTTCCCAGCATAAGGCAGGTCTGGACAGGCATGGCGGATTTCTTTCCCGCAGGAACCCTTATAAAGTAGCCGTCCGCGTCTTCCAGATAGGTTTTTGCGGTATATTTGTCAGCATCAACCTGAACGAGTTTCCAGGAGTAATCTTTAAGCCATTCATATTTTTCCATGGCTTTGTGGGTGGACATAAGCTCTACATTCTTATCTTTCAGGGAAGAGTGTGAAACTGCATTATCAAGAACAAGCAGGCTGCCTGATCTGCCTTCCTCGCTCGGGATTACCCCTACCTGGAGCAGAGTTCTTTTGCTTTCCTCATCGAGAGCTTGGAGGTCTTCAATAGGTTTGCTGACCCTGGAACCTTCTTCGTATTTTTCCAGTTCAAAATCCTCCCCGAAAGCAGCTTTCTTCTCAACTGCACTTTCGGCTCTTTTTTTAAGGCTCACTTCATCAGTCTGCATGTAATACACTCCTGGTATCCTTTGTTTTTTATCTCTTCCAGCATTTTCATGGGATTTCCCGAACACATAACCGTGCCATTGCAGAGAATATATCCTCTGTCTGCCTGCACATAATCCAGAATCTGGCCTGTATGTGTAATGATAAGGGCTGACTTCCCTTTCTTGCATCTCTCTCCAGGACAGTCGATTCCTTCTTCAACCAGTCCTTTTATTGTCATTCCAACCTGCTCGATGCTTACAAGGTCCACTCCGGACTCGGGTTCGTCCAGAAGATAGAGGCTCGGGTTCTGGGCTGCAAGTTGTAGAAGTTCGGAGCGTTTTATCTCCCCCCCTGAAAAACCAACGTTTACATCCCTGTCAAGAAAACGCTTCATATCGAGATTTTCTGCAAGGGCTTCAGGGTCTTTTTTTCCTTTTGATGTTACTTTTATAAGGTCTCTAAGTTTAATTCCAGCCATATCCGGCGGGCGCTGCATCATAATACCCAGACCGCGTCGGGCTCTTTCATCTACTGGAAGATGGGTAATATCTTCTCCGTTGAACAGTATCCTGCCTTTCACAACCCTGTACTCGCTAAAACCCATAATCGTCCTCATGAGGGCAGACTTTCCGGCTCCGTTTGGCCCGAAGAGTACATTTGTGTACCCCTTTTCAACCTCGAGGTTCACGTCATGGAGTAAGATTTTTCCGTTGACCTCTACAGTCAGGTCTTCTATTTTTAGCATCGATCTCTTCTCCTTTTATCTCGTTCTGGATACGGTTTCCCCTGTTTTTCTCCGCATCCTGAAAAATAGCCGTTTCGAGTGAGTCCACTTGAATAAATTCTATATTGCAGAAGCAAGGAATAAATCAGACTGCCCTGTAAGCTCTATCTGATCTCCGGTTCTCTGCACAAATCCTTTATTCTTTTTAGAGGGCATCGTATTTCTAACTATACATTCCCTGAGGGCTTCTGCGGGCTCTTTTAAAAAAATATAAGGTCTAAATAAGTCAGGATCATGCTGTTAGTCGAAACTGTCCCAAACCCGCATTCTGAATCAGGCATGTTTCGAGCAAAAGAAGTAGCGTGCTTCAAATTAATGGCTGACCAGGTCAAAACGCAGGCCAGCTTTAATTTCCATAAATTTCGTTGGGAAAAGCTCCCTTATTTTTTCCTTATGTGACGTACAATGTCCGGCTGCTATCAGTTCCATTTCTTCAAGTCTCTCAAACCTGTCACTATCATGCAGCCCTCCAAGAATTCCATTAATCTGCCCGTGGCGAAGAGCAGCGTCCATAATAGCATCAATACCCGGATGAGCGCAGCCTGTAAGCACATAGGAACCTTTTTCCGTACTCAAAACAAGGGACTGTTCTTTTATCTTATCTCCCAGTTCTCCCGTGCTCCAGATACTTTCAGATATCTCAACGGCTTCCTTTACCTCTATCAGCGAAGCTCTCTTCTTAATTTCCCTCTTGAGATTCTCTGAAAAAGACGCAGGGGCATAAACTGTGATCCTGGGATTTGCACAAAGGATCTCGGGCAGACCACCAATATGGTCCCAGTGCTGATGGGAAAGGACCAGTTTGCTTACACAGGAAGGATGGATACCTATTTTCTCCATATGTCTCATAAGGAGAGTCCCATCCCATCCTGTATCAAAAAGAAGGGTTTCTTTGCCTGTTTCAATTAAAGTTGAAAAACCCCAGCTGCCTGTGAAACCCGGGCAGGCTTCATTATCGTATAGAACTGTCAGTTTGAACATCTGCCGACCTCTCATTTCTATCAGTTTTTGGGCAGCTTTTCAAAAATTAAACTTATATTTCTGACATTGTTCGATAATCCATCATAGTAGATATCGGGTTTGTTTCTATTTCAATTCCTGTTTCCTCAAGGGCACAGATCCCGTTAATTCCTCCTACTATTGCAACCCCGAACTTCCCGGTATCAACTGGAGCTCCAAGTAAATACTCATCAATTTCTCCCATAGTAATGCAGCCCGCAAGACCCACCTTTTCTGCCTTTTTCATAACCTCGCCTACCTTATCATAAGCAGAAGAATTTATCTGCCTCATATTGGCAAGGATTTTTCCTTCCCCTTTATCAAGTACTTCAAGAACTGAAGTCGGAGCCCTATTCATGAATATTTTTATTGGGTCAATAGAGGTCCCGCTGTAAGAAATAAGGTCAAGGAAGCGTGCAGGTTTTTTGTTCTCTATCTGGAGAATTCCTCCGTAAGCAGGTTCTACAGGAATTCCTGCTTTCAGAAGAAGCCCGTCAAAAGTGACGCTGCATACGGTTGCTATTCCTAACTTCCCCGAAGGTAGGGGTATTTCAAATGAGTCCTCTTCGAAGATTCTCACCCTCGGGCTTATCATGTAGCCTGCATGAGCCGTATACGAAATTAAATTGACAACAGTTTCGAAGTCGTCTTTGTCAAAATAAGAAATATTTACCACGACATCCCCGGTGTCCGTTTCGGGATTATAAGTGGTTCTGTATGCCATTTCTTCAATTCTGGATATTACAAAACCAAAACGGTCACCTATTAGGGCGTCATTCATTTCATTTTCCCCAAGATCAGTAAGTGTACGCCCGGCGTATCCGTGTTTGCGTGTAAACCCTCTCTCATCCAGGATCCTGAGGTGGTAACGGACAGCCCTCTCTCCTATATCATAGCCACGGTTGTTCAGTTCGTCAGCTATGGCACGGGCCCCTATGGGTTTGTCACTTTCGTGAATCACCCTCATGATTTCAATGAGTTTTCTTTCTATTTGCGGATCCATCATGCTTATAACACCGTTATACCCTGTGTCAATTCCGTAAAGTTTACGGGATAATAATGGCAAAGCCACAAAAACCACGCACTGAACCTTTTTATGGATGAGTCTGATGAACAAATTCCAGGTTGTTTCAGTGGGATTTCAGTAAATAGTTTTCCGGATAGCTTATAGGTATTTTTTGCAGTGAGCCCCGGATTAATATGATATTCTATAAATATAATTACTTATTGTTCAATTACTCAAACCGGATTCTTTTTTGCTTTTAAATACTTAATTATAGTAAATCTTTTCGTACTTAATGTTTTTTTGTCTTATTCAACTCATTAATAAATGAAGCTGAGAATCACGGAAAAGAGAATTTCCTGAATACAAAAAGTTCTTTAACAACCTCTTTATTAACTTTTCTTTATTTCACTGTCAGAGTTATTTACCGTAACAGCCGATTAACAGTTATATAAGCTTTACAACCCCTTTTTCTGGAGAGTAAAGCTCTCCTGTTTCCAGAAGTTTTTTCAGAATTATCTCAAACTTTTCCTCACTTATTCCTTTATCCAGAGCTTTTTCACGGAATTCTTCTATCCTCATTTTTCCATCAGAAGCTTTAAGGATCTCATTCATTATTGACTTCTGGTCTTTCTTGGCTGACATGCCTCCAGTGGAAACTTCATATACTGGAAATTGAGCTGTTCTTTGTAAGGGTTTATCTTCAGAGCTTGAACTGTCTTTTTCTTCCAGAAAGGTGCTCAGGGAAAATGTTTCTTTACCTTTTCCGGAAAGTTTGGCTTGCAGGCGGGTTCTGAAATTCACAGCTTCGGATAATTCATCAAAAGAACCGAGTACTCTGAGCTTTCGTGCTTGCAGCAAGGCTCTGCAGTGCTGGCATCTAAGAGTCTTTTTTTCGGGTTCTGTTATCTGGGAATGCTGCCTGCATTTAGGGCACACAATCACAACATAACGATTTCCGGTTCTTTCCACAAACTCTTCACTTTCCGTACCTTCTCTGTCTCTTCTGGAAATCTCTTATCACTCTCAGGAGGTCTATTTTTCTTATATCTTTCCAGTTAACGTCCGTAAAAAAGAGTTCTGAATATACCGACTGCCAGACAAGGAAATCCGAAAGTTTCTGCCCGCCAGAACGGATCATTATATCAGGTTCATGTTTCACAAGAAGGTGTGATTCAAGCATTTTTTCGTCAATCTCTTCAGGCCTGATATGTCCTGCTTTGACCTCTTCAAGGATTGAACTCACAGCTCTGGTGATTTCTCTTCTTCCTCCAAAACCAAGTGATACATATACAAAAAAATCCTTTCCCTGCCGGCTGCTCTTTACTTCCCCTTCAAGTCCGTATATCTCATAACCTGTTTCTGAAGGGAGGTTTATGAAGCTTTTTTCCAATCTCTCTCCGAGCGTTGAGGCAAGCTCGGTTTTCACCTGTTGGTCAGCTTTTAGAATATCCACATAGATGCTCACGAGTTCTACCTTCAGTCTTCTAAGTATGAGAAGCGAGGCTAGAAGTTTTTCAATCCCTTTGTGTTCAAGGAGATCGGTTTCCTTGAGAATAAGAGCCACATTTTTTGGGATCTTTGTAGATGACCTTGTTATTTGCCAGGTCAGGTACTTCTCATAAAGAGGATGACCAAAGGAAAGCAGATCCATCGAGTATTCCTTCTATATAAAGCCTTAAATGGCCCGACATTTCATTTTAATATTATCACGCTTCAGTTTTTCCATTGAGTTTCTCTGGCTATTTCTATAAAGGTTACTTTGCAGTAGATACAATCTTGATTACATCTCCATTTTTCAGTTCGTGCTTTTCCCCAAGTCTGAGCCTTGTTCTCGCATCCACAGCATAAAGGAAACGGTCTCCTATTTCGGTATGAATCTGGTATGCAAGATCGTGGCAGGTAGATCCCCTTTTCATAATATAAGCATCTGGAAGCATATTACCCAGTTTGTCGGACCATTTTCCTTCATCTTCTACAGGATATACCACAATAAGATCAAGAAGTTCAAAGACAGTCCTGTTTATGCAATCCTGAATGCCGGTAGTGCCGAACCTTTCAATTACTTTATGGATGGCTTCAAGCCCTTTTTTCTGGGGTTTTGTGACATCTTCCGTAAGCAGCTCGAAGTCGCTGTCTCCCGGCGTATACCTTATTATCCCGTTCTTTGCCGCTGACCTTAAAGCCAGTTCGGCTGCTGCACTCGTAGATATTACTATCCTGTCAAGTTCCCTGAGTTTCTCAAGGTTTTCTCTTGGGGCAATATCAGCCTTATTTGCAGCAATAAGCATAGGTTTGCTGATTTCCCTCATGGTATCGCAGAGACGGATCATATCTTCTTCAGTCCACTTAACATGGTCCATCCTTGCAAGCCCTGTTTCCATTAAGGCGGCAGTTACATGGGATTCTTTTATCCCTGCTCCTGCAAGCTGTTCTGAAATTACCACCTCAAGCTTTAGCCCTTCTGCCTGGATTTTTCTGGAAAGCTTGACCCAGTTCCTCTCAAGAATTCCGTACAGCCACATTGTAATTTCCCTGTTCAGGAAAGCCACGTCATCAAGAGGGTCGTGGTCTCCGATATCGACAGGATTGCCTTCAGCGTCTGTCCCGCCTGAGGCGTCTACTACATGAATTATCGCCTGAGCCTGCCTGAGCTCATCCAGGAATGTATTCCCAAGCCCCCTACCTTTACATGCATCCGGCACAAGCCCTGCAACGTCTATAATGTCAATAGGAACAAGCCTGACCCCGTCAACGCACTTCCCACATGTTTTTTCCTTCTCTTTACACGGGCACTCAGCCCGGACATATGTGACGCCATGGTTGGCATTTATAGTTGTAAACGGATAATTCGCAATTTCAACATCTGCAAGGGTAGCCGCTTTAAAGAAGGTGGATTTGCCCGCATTGGGCTTTCCTGCAAGGCCTATGGTCATCGACATAAATTATAAAAAAGAACTTGTTGCATTTAATCTTTATTGGTATTGAAGTCATGGAAACAGGTTTTTTCCCTCATTTTTCGGGGACACTCTCCAGATTTACTTAAGGTTCGACTGTCTTTTGAATAATAAAGTTTATATTCTAGTATGTGCTTATGAGTGGTGCTCGCTTGCGTCCCGATAGGGTAGTGGATATCCTTGAGGCCTGCGGAGCCTTAGACCTGAGTTCAAGTCTCAGTCGGGACGTAAATTCTTATTTTCATTTATTTTTCTTTGATTATTCACCGCATGTTCACCTGGATTTTCACCTCTTATGACTTTTTGTACCCTGCTTTTCTTTTTACCATTTTTTTGTGCCGAATCTTTTGATTTAAAATTCCTGTAATCCATTCACTTTTCGTTTAACTTCTATTTTTCTCCCTCATTTTTCTGTTTTTTTCGCTAATTTCTTAAATTTTCGAAAAGATAATGAATCTAAATCATCTTATAATAAAAACTAAAAGATGGTGAGATTCATGAAAGGGAAAATTCTGGTTTTACTTTTGTTGTTTGTGTTTTTGTTTGCCTCCGGTTGTGCTGAAAAAAGCTCAGAGCCTGCGGCCGAAGAATCCGGTGATTTAGAAGCTTCAGCAAAACCGCAGGAAAATGTATCGCAGGAAAATGTTACTTCAGAGTCCGGAAAGGAATACATTGTTCGCCTTGAATATTATAAAGTAATGAGACCTTCAGAACTGGATATCTCAGAAGGGGATACGGTCTCCTGGTGGAGCGGCAAAAGGCAGGGAACTTATGTTCTTGTCAGCAAAGAAGGGCTCTTTTCAGATCAGGAACTGAATTATAGTGTTCCTTACAGCTATACCTTTAACAATCCTGGGACTTACCTTTTCACTGTAAAAGATGTTCCGGAAATGAATGTAACAATCAGGGTGAGCTGAGAATCTCGTTTCTCCCTTTTTAAATCCCTTTTTTTCTGTATATTTCTGGTTTTCTGGTGGTCAGGCAGTGTTTCTGGGTATGTGTTTCAGGATTTACCAATAATAAAAATGGCAGATGAATGGAGCATACTACCCGTCTAGAGGCTGAAATCTCGAGTTCTTTATCGAAATTTTAATAGATGGAGAATTTTCTTTCAGACCTTGCTAATCGGCCTTGCCAAACCTTTGTAATGGTCAAAAAGTTCTTTTCCCCATTTAAGTGCACTGTCATCAAAACTTACAAGATTATGGTTATAGTAGATCCCGCTATTACAGAATAGAGAGAGAGCCATAAACTTTTCTGTAACGATGCTTGATGCGATTTTCATATTATTGTTGTTGCACACGTACAGTTTGGTGTACTTCAGGTTCAGGAAATGTTCAAGCTCTCTTTTGTAGTCGTTTAGCATCCTGTCATAGACATATTCCGTGAATACAAGTGTAATATCCGTACCCTTTGCGGCAAGTTCTATACAGAGAGAAGGATAGATTGGAAGGAAAAATGAAGACGAAATCATTACCTTCTCGGATTCTGAAAGATGTTTTACGACGTCTTTTGGGTACTCAAAAACGTGGTTTCGGTCAGGATTTACTTCAATGTAGTCTCCAAGCTTTCCTATGCTGTCCAGAAACTCGGAAGGAATTGAATTCATATCCTGGTTTATCCAGTAATCGTGGTTTTTATCTAAGACATTGAAAGTTTCGAGGATAACTTTCATCTTGGGAACAAGAATCTCCCCTATACTGGAAAGCTTATATATCCTGTTATTTTCAACAATTAAGTCCTGCTTCATCAGGATCTTTATCTGAGTCATTATCGGACTTGAACGTACATCGAGTGTGCTTTTAATCTCCTCGATAGTTTTTGGTCCTTCCAGAAGGAGCAAAAGGAGGTTTTTCCTTTTTTCTGAAAGAAAGAGAACATCCAGTAATGACGAATCCATCTGATTTCCCTCTCTTGTTTTTTATCCTGTTATATCAAACGTTGTATATATTTCTATATCAGAAGTTCAGGCACTTCTCTTATTTTTCTCAATACCACAGTCGTTTTTATGTGTACACACATGTTAAGGTTATAGGAGCATTTCAAAAATTGCCATTTTTGCGTAACAAATTTTTACTATACAATATATACTCATTTTTTATTATTTTTTTGTTTTTGATGCCCCCATTCCCGGATGTTATCCGGCAAACCTGTGGTTGGGACTTTTTTATAGAAAGAATGAAACAGGATTCATATTTAGAAGTAGCTGGATGGGGGTTTTCATCTGTATCTTTTCTTTTTATGTCCTTTTTGAGTTATATCTCATTCACCTGTCTGGAAAGCCTCTTGATATAATCAAACAACTCCTGTCCCCATTTCAGGGCAGCAGGCTCAAAACTCATAATAAACTGCTGGTCAAACTTTCCATTTTTATCAAAGAGCCCGAGGAGCATTATTTTATCAGTTACTGTAATCTCGGAAATTTTTATCCCTTCCTTAGAGACATAAAGGCTAATATTATCCATGCCCATTAGACCTTTTGTCATATTCGGGTGCTCGTTTGAGAGGTAGTCCCATACTGACTGTGTTAAATTCAGGGAAAGCTCTGCATCCTTTCTCCCAAGATCAACATAAAGGGGCAAATAAGCAGGGTTGAAATAGGAAGCAAAGGTTGAAACCGTCTTTGCATTTGCCATACTATCAATTATCTTCTGGGAAGGCTCGTAAATATGGTTTAGATCCGGCTCTATAAAAATGCAGTCTCCAAGTTCTGAGATCCTTTCAAGAAGGTGACGGGGAATTGAATTAAGGTCATGGCCTGTCCAGTAACAATTGTTTTTTTCTACGACCTCAAGTGCACTGATCAATGGCTTTATCTTCTTAACTATAAACTCTCCCAGTACCGTTAGTTTATACATTTTGTCTTCCTGGACAATGAGGTCACTATCTATTAGTTTCTTTATCTGAGGAAGAATTGATGTAGCAGTGACATTCAGTTCATTCCTTATTTCATCAATGTTTTTTGAGCCGCCATCCAGAAGTATAAGAAGGTTTTTTCTTTTATCGGAGCGGAAAACCAGATCAATAAGTGAAGATTCCATATCTTCCTACTTCCTCAATATAATATCCTGTTATAAGCCGTTGAGCTTTCTTCCCGGCAGGTTTCTTTGCTGTTCTTTTTCAAATTCAGCATTTCCCCAGCACTTTTTAAACTACTTTCCGATTAATGTAAATATAAAAATCAGTCCACTGAAAAGCCAGGGGTGCAGATTCCTACAAACGTCATTTTTGTTTCCATTGGGGTATGCTTCCATCCCGGGGGAACAAGATACTCTACGTTTGTATCGATCTTTATCGAACTTTCCGGAAGCCCAAAATCTTTCATAGAAGCCATAATGAGTTCTTCGCCAACTTTTTGAGAATATTCCACTGCGCTCCTGTAATTTTCGAATTTCTTTCTTCCAGCCGGGGTAAATACAAGGAACTTCTGATCCGGTTTTTCCATCGAATAGGGTCTGATAGTTATCTCAATTCTTTTAATTCCCTTTCCTACTAGAGCTCCGACAGCATTTCCCACGCTTGCCTGCTCGGGGACAATAATCTCAGCATCAATGAGAGACTTCAGTTCCCCATAGTAAGCTTTTACCGGTCCTCCAAGCAGAACTATTGGAATGTTTACCTTATACTGGACAGGGATTTCTTCTTCCAGCATCATCTTTATTCCATCTTTTCCCCTGCCTTCCATTATAAATGACATCAGGCTGTAAGCCATGTTTCTTGCTACCTGCCTCTTTACCTTTTTACAGAAGGCATGCACTCCCATCTGAGTAAAACGAGAAAGTTTTCTGGCTCCTATCTGGGCGGCCTCTACATCCCCCTCTGTGTATTCCCCAAGGACATGCAGAGCATCAGTGGGTGTAAAGCCTATTGCCTGGATTACCCTCTGGTTGATCAGGGAGTCAAAGACTGCAGGAGAAGGTAAACGCTTCATTTTATTTAGTATCTCGTGGATAGAAAGAGGTTCATCTCCTATAACTTCCACCAGCTTCTTTTCACTTTCTGTGGGGTTGATTGGCGTTACTCCAGTCCTTACAAAAAATTTTGTGGGTTGGATATGCTCATTGAGCATGGTTCTTAATGGTATGGGATTTATCTCAAGTTTTTCTTTAAAATTAGGGTAGTTTACGGCAGCAAAACTTAGAGGCATAACCCTTCTAGGACCTATCCTTATGCATTTCTTGAACCATATGTGACTGTCTCCTCCATTTGCAGAACTTTCCATTTTTATAGCTTTCACGCGGGTCTGCCAGCCCCCGACAATTGCCCCTTTCTCACAGAGTTCTGGCTCTCCTTTTTTAATTATGGAGACATCCGTGCTTGTCCCTCCAACATCAATGACAGCACATGTGTCAAGCCCTGAAAGGTGTGAAGCTCCCATAATACTTGCAGCGGGTCCTGAAAAAATAGTTTCAATAGGGCGCAGTTTTGCTCCTTTTATATCTATGACCGAGCCGTCGCATTTTAACATGAGAATCTTTGCATCAATATTTCTTTCCTTTACTTCAGTCATAATAGAATGTATAAACTGATAGGTTATGGGAATTAACTGGGCATTTAAAACGGCTGTTGCCGCTCTTTCGTAAGCTCCTAGCTCCTGGGAAAGTTCATGCCCGCAGACTACTGGATGACCTGTAAGTTTAAGGATTGTATCCTTAATCTTAATCTCATGTTCAGGGTTTCTTATACTGAAATATGATGAAACGGCAAATGCAGACACTTTCTTTTTAAGGCTTAACGCAAACTGCTCTACAGTTGCGAGGTCAAGAGGCTGGAGTTCATCTCCATTGCTATCATGTCCTCCCTTGACAGTTATCGTGTAATCGGCTGGGAGTTCCCTTGGAGCGGTATAATCACCTACAAGGATCAGACCAACAGGGTATCCTGTCTTTTCCAGAATGGTATTTGTTGAAAGAGTCGTGGAAACCGATACGATTTTTATTTGTTTGAGATATTCCGGGTTTAACTTATTAATCGCGTTTCGAATTCCAGTCATCAGGTTTGGATAGGTGGTAATCGCTTTACTGGTATCAAGGATCTTGCTGTCTGAATCCCTCAAGATAACAGCATCCGTATATGTTCCACCTGCATCAATACCCAGACTATATTGCATGTCAAAAATCCCCATTTTTATTCTGTTTTAGGTAATCAGTATCCTTTTTTAGCTGTATCAATCCCTTTTTACTGGATTTATAAATTTATACTTTAATATATGTGTTTTTGTTTATGATGTTCAACAATTCCTGTTTCTTACTGTACTTCTTTTAGACTGTTATGCTATTTCTCGGAATTCCTACTCCTACATAAACAAGCTTTGTCTCCAGAGGAACATCTGTCCAGCCGCTGGGTACCAGATTCTTTTTGCTTACATCTATTCTTATATCCTCTTTTCCAAGCCCTGCCCCAATCATGTAATCCATAACAAGCTGCTGTCCCAGTTTTTCGGCATACTCAACGGCTTCAGCATATATTTCAAATTTTTTCCTTTCCGATGGAGAAAAGACAATAAACTCAGTTTTCTTTTCCTGCTGGATGGCATCTTTTATAACTTCACTTTCCGGAACTGAACAGTGCCCCTCACCTGAGGAAACTTCTTCTCCTGACACGGAAAAGAGTTTTGTTTTTATGAGAATCTCCACCCTTTTAATTCCTTTTCCGACAAGTGCACCAACTGCATTGCCAACGTCAGCGTGGTCGGGAACTATAAACTCGGCATTGATCAGTCTTCTCAGGTCTTCAACATATGCTCCTGCGGGTCCTCCGAGAAGTATGACAGGGATTTCTACTCTAAAACGAGTAAAATTTTTTCCTTTAAGTACTCTGTCAATCTCATCCCTGGGCATTCCCTCTATCAGATATGCAATAAGGTCTTCGGCAATATTGCGTGCAACCCTGCGTTTTACTTCTGCACTGAAATCCTCTGGGTCCTGCTTAAGTGGCCTTCCAAGCAAGTGAGCTCCAATTCTTGAGGCTTCCACATCCCATTCCGTATATTCCCCAAGGACATGGAGGGCATCGGTAGGCGTGAAGCCTATAGCCTGGATCAGCCTCTTCTGTATAAGTGAATCAAGTATTAAAGGCGAGGGACGTTTTTTCAAGGCTATTAGCAGGTCTCCGAAGGAAACAGGATCTTTTCTTATATACCTGTAGATTTCACGTTCCCCTGCTTTCAATTCTATAGGTCTGAACCCTGTCCTCACATAAAATTTCGTTACCTGGATGTTTTCACAGAGGTAACCTTTTGCTACCCGGTTATTCTTGAGTTTTTCCCTGAATTCGGGATATCTAACGGAAGCTCTGCAGAGAGGAATAACCCTGCGTGGCCCTATGTTGATCCTGTCACCCTTTATCCATATATGGCCGTCACCTCCGGTTGCTGAGGTTTCCATACGGATGGCCTTTACGCGGGTCTGCCAGCCTCCAACTACCGCACCCGAGCTGCTGAGTTCCGGGAGCCCGTTCTGCATCATGGCAACATCCGTGCTTGTCCCCCCAACATCAATGACAGCGCATGTATCAAGCCTGCTGAGGTGAGAGGCACCTACAAGACTTGCGGCGGGACCTGAGAATATAGTTTCAATGGGTTTTTCAAGAGCCTCTTCAATTCCAACCACCGACCCGTCGCATTTTAACATCAGCATATTTGCATTGATTCCACGGCTCTCGAATTCTCTTATTATTGCTTGGATGAACTTATGGGTAACAGGAATTAGTTGAGCATTCAGAAAAGCAGTTATAGCCCTTTCGTAGGCTCCGAGATCCTGGGACAGCTCATGCCCGCAAACGACAGGGTGCCCGGTGAGCTCCTTTACAGTCTTTTTGACTGCAAGCTCATGCTCAGGGTTTCTGTTGCTGAAATAAGAAGAAACAGCAAAAGCAGAAACTTTGCTCTGTACTTTATGTGCAAATTCCTCTACTGCATCAAGGTCCAGGACTTTTAATTCTTCTCCATCGCTATCATGACCACCTGAAACTGCTACCCAGTAATCTGTCGGAAGTTTCTCAGGGATCACATAGTCTCCGACCATTATCAGCCCTACAGGAAATCCAGTGCTTTCCAGAATCGTATTTGTGGACAGCGTAGTGGATACAGATACGAGCTTTATATCTCCAAGATTTCCTGGGTCCAGCCTGTCGATTGCATTTTTCATTCCAGGCAGTGGGTCAGGATAGGTTGTCAGGGCTTTGCTTGACTCAACTACCGCTCCATCAGAATCCCTTACGATTACGGCATCGGTATATGTGCCCCCTGCATCGATTCCAAGACTGAAATGCATTTCCTCATTTACCTCTTTTTTGAATTGAATCGCGACTCCTTAAGGCATTTAGGAAAATTTTTGTTATTGAATTATTTTTTTTGACTACAGGTCGTTTTTGAATATACTAACTTCTGGTTGTGTTAAATTCCGGTGCTAGGTAAAACATGCTTTTTTTTTCTATTATATTATTTTTTTTAATATTTTATTTTTTTGGGTTTATATTTTTTGATTGACCTGTCAAGTATATTTTCTATCTTACTCGCTCGTGCTTATTGAAAATTCATTCATAAGTGGATCCGTTCAAAAGGGTCGAAAAGAGCAATAATACTATAATTGAAAATGATAGGATGATAACCGAAAATGTTAAGGAAGCCTCGAACGCCTGCATCTTCATTAATGCGGTACATGATGCAGAATTTTTCAGCCATTGAGGTCGATAGATGTGGAGAGGGTAAGTATTTTGAAAACACAGATATGGTATCTGTGTTTTCAAGTGTTGTAATTTTTTGGCATTTATGCCCTATTTTTGCCTTTCCGTTTTGTGAGTTTTGCAGGTCGTCGAGGTTGGTGTAGATTTCCTGGATTTTGTTTTCTTTTTACTGATTGTGTAATGCTGTCATTACTTTATCTTCAGAGTGGAGCAACGGTCTTTCCATGGATTTCATTCATTACCATGGCAAGAGCCGTATACATAGATGCAAGGCCCATAATAAGTCCAACATATCCAGCCACTACAAGCAGCCCGGTACTTCCAGTTGCGTTTACAATGGCCAGCAGCATAAACAAAATAAATAATGTTACAAATATAAACTGAAGGGCTTTGACTCCTATTTTCATTGTAATGATCAACATAACAAAGGTGTACACACCCCAGATGAAGAGATATGCTGCCATAGCGATTCCAGATGAGGCTTCAATCCATCCCATTGCAGGCATTACGATTAATCCGGCCAGTGAGAACCAGAAAAGCCCGAATGCTGAAAACGCTGTTCCTGCAAAAATATCTCCTTTTTTCCAGGACATGATTCCTGCAAACACCTGGGCAAATCCTCCCAGGAATATTGCCATGGAGACAATCATTGACCCCACAGGGTATACGCCGATGTAACTCAGACTCAACAGAACTGCAGCGAGGCCCAGCCCTGTAAAGCCAAGAGGGGCAGCGTTTGCGGTTTTATCCACTATTATTGTAGACATTCCTGCATTTTCGCTCATGATTATTCCCCTGAAGCCATTTTTTAAAAAATTAATAAAGGAAGTTTAGGGCTTAGAGCCCATAGTTTTCGGGTTTGAAAACTGCAACTTCCTGCTTGAATTTGGTCAGGTTTTCACTCATGAACTTGTCAGCATCGTCGGTAAGGGCTTCAAGGTCGGCTTTAACCTTTGCAAGAGCATTGATTTCGAACCTTGTGAGTCTCAGCTTACCGGAGTTTACTCCTTCTTCTACAATGTTGCAGCACTCAATTGCAGCGGCCTTCGAACGGAGGTAGTTGTTGTCCCCGTTCTTTGCAATTGCCTGCCCTACCTTGTAAGCATTGTCATAGGCGAGGACATATCCCTGTGGGTCTCTGTATTTGTCAGAGAGAACGAGGATGTCCCTCAGGTCCTTTGCTTTTCCGGTCTTAAGGGCGACGTTCATCATAGAACAGTCGTATGCAAGGGTTTCGGACCAGCACTGAACGGTGGTACCACCGAATTCACCGTGGTATTCAACAGACTCGTTGGACCAGAGGTCACAGCACTGCATGACGAGGTTACCCATCAGGTCTGAGTGGGCACAGGTTGAGGTCTTACCTTCCTGAGCAATTGGGACACCAGCGATGGATTTGACGATTGTGTTTTCGTATCCGCAGTCCTTTCCAGGACCTACTGCACCGGCTTCATATGCACAGAGGGACCTTGCTGCAGAGATTGCCCTTGCAACGATTGCGGTTGTGTGGGCAAGGTTCTTGTCAAGCAGACCGCCTGCGATGAACATTGCAGTGTTTGCCTGGGCACAGTCTGTGTCACCGGCTGCAACTACGCCGTTCTTCTTTGCAATATCTGCGATGTCAGACCAGATCATTTCCATGTCCATGCTGCCGAGAACACCGATGCCAAAGAGGATACCAGCAGTGTCATTCCTGAGGATAGAGTAGTCAAAGACTTCCTTACCACCCATGCTCTCTACTGAAAGCAGGTCGGCACCGTTCTGGGCGCACTGTTCAAAGGCTTCCATAAATGTGCTGTACTTATCGCCTCTGAGCTGGAGGTAGTCACGGTCTTCACGGATGTCACCGATGGTGTGGCGGAGGGCGCACTTGATGCCGTATTCATCGTGGTATTCTTCCATGATGGTCTTCTGGGCGTGTGCAACAGCGCCTCCCCAGTCGGGGTTGTTGGACATCTGTTCAACGTGTTCGGTTTCGAGAACTATGGAAGGTGCACCGATCTGTACCATTCTTGCCATTGCGTCGGTGGTAATCCTTTCGTATTCCTTTACGAGTTTTTCTTTGGATTTGCCTGCCTGAGGTCTTGGGGCATAGTTTAATTCAGGGGTTGTGTATCCTGCACCGATCTCGAGGCCAAGCCCTGCCTTTACCGGGTATTTTGAGTTCCCGAAAAGCATGTCGTCTGCCTTAGCGTAAGCCATTGAAGTGTATTTCTTTACCATTTTGCTCCCTCCATTAGTGCTTGTGGAATTCCTCTCTTAATGCTGCGATATCTTTGGTACCTGCAACGATTACATCAGCAATCTTCACAGCGTCTGAAGCTTCTTCACCATAAACTCCGAGGTCATACTGTGCAACGAAGTCCTGGTTCACAGCACCTCCACCACATGCGAAGGGCATTTTTATTCCCTTTTCAAGGAGTTTGTCATTGATTTCCTTGAATGCGTACATGGTGGTTGTCATGAGGGCAGTACCTGTAAGCATGAGCGGCTTTTCTTTTGTAACGGCTTCGATTACTTCATCAACCGGGACGTCTCTTCCCAGGTCAGTTACATTGTAGCCGGCTGCTCTCAGGAGGGCAACAACAATGTTCTTTCCAATGTCATGCACATCACCTTCTGCAACATGGCAGACGATATTTCCCTTGGGTGTGGGTATTTCGGTGGTCTGGGATTTGCAGTATTCAATACCATTCAGCATGGCATCAGCGGACATCATAACGTTGGGGAGGAAAATGATACCATCATCGTAGAGCTGGGAAACAACGCCCATCCCTACCATCAGGGCATCGTTGATAAGGTCGATTGGGTTTTTGCCGGCAGAGATTGCGGCTTTAAGCCCGTCAACTACATCATCTTCTTCACCCTCGTATATCGCCTTTGCAATCGGGTAAATGAGTTCATCCTTCGGGTAAAGCTCTTCTGCTGCTTCGTCAGGGGTCATTTCCTTCTCGAGGGCGACGTTATAGCGTACTAATATGCCATCGATATCTTCCAGTTTTAAATCCAACATATTTTAACCTCCATTTTAATAATGAAGAGATCTCAGATTGCTCA
>CAYSWX010000027.1:0-41886 GCA_964434965.1 uncultured Methanosarcinales archaeon | reverse complement strand
TATGCCCGGCTTTGGAGCTGCTGCTTTTCTCGTAACAGTCGGAGCCGCATACTACATCCAGAGAAAGAAGTTTTAATGCCAAATAAATTTTCGGTTTGAAGCAGCTTTTAAAGCTGCTTTTCCTCTTTTTCGCCCCGAATTGCGCTTTGGGAGTATGCCGTCCTTTTCGCCCCGAATTGCGCTTCGGGAGTACGCGGTCCTTTTCGCTACGCTCAAGAGGACTAATTTTGGGATTAATAACAGTTAGCTTTGCTCAAGAGGACTAATTTATATGTTTTAGCAGTGAGATTCACTAAGAGCCTATCCCAAAACCAACTTTTACTTCTAAACTCACAGAGTATCAGAACCAATTTCCTGATCTGTAGCTCTAATAATTATTTCAAAATCGAGTTCAAATAAGTAATTTTTGAGTTTTGGGATCAGCTCTAAAAGAATTACTTTATGGTTATCGACCGAGGAAAAACAAAAGAACAGCAAAAATAAGAAAAAATGACTCTTATTAAGGGACAAATAACTGTTTTTATACACCAGCCGGGATTCGAACCCGGGTTCGAGCGTTGGCAACGCCCGGTGATGACCGCTACACTACTGATGTGCGAGGCTGGCAGGGTGTCCTGTCGCTTATCTAATAATGGATTTTCTTATTAATTAAGTTGACCCAGAGAGATTTTTGCATATAGTGGGTCAGAGCAAAATCTAGTTTGGTTTCAGATATGTTCGATTTTCTACCTGTCACGGATCTGTTTTTCCCTTGATTTGTTCTTATCTAGTTTATTTTATACATTTTCCTGGGTATGTATGGGTGGTTCCCGAGCGGTAGAGGTGACTCAGAAACGGGACCTCGTTTCTCCGGTATCCTATATTAAGTTACTGCACCTAATTTTTCTTTATGATCTACTAGGATATGTGGAAGCGTTAAAATAACGTCGACAGAAATACGTTGTAGCAAAGTTTGTGAGGGGTGTTGCTCTACATAATTATATTCTGTGACACGAAAGGCTAAGATTGATATCTTCTATGACAGTTATTATACAAAAAAACCAACAACTCAATATAAAAAGAAATCTACCGAAAATGTTAAAAAGGATGTTACTATCACATTGCCTTCAATATCACGGGAAATGTAATAGGAGCAAGTAATACGTCGCCTATAGAATTACAAATGTCAGTAAATGCATTATTTTTTTCGTCAATATGTGGAACAATGTTATTCCTCATCCACAAATTTTTTGCCTGGCAGAGTTCTAAATATCATCAGGTGAATCCTTTTGTGAATACATGGAAGATGATTAAAACGATGAAGATTTCACGGTAATGAGAGAACATAGTGAAATTTATGAGTAATATACATGGAGGGATGGAGGCAGTCTGCTGATTTTCATGTAAAATCATATCTCTCAATAAGTTGGTGGGCAGAAAATTCAATGTTGATATAACGAAATTACGGCATGACGCCTGCTATACAATCATACATTGTTAGAAATGAATTCTATTTTTGAGTTTGTGGGAGGTGGTAAACCTCCTTATCTGTGTTTTTTTCCAGTTGTTGCATATCCTGGGAAGTTGATGCGTTAATATATAGAATGTCTTGTGAGTTGATTTGTGTTTTCTCCTTTCGCCATGCTGGGAGTTAATTTGAAACTCTTTTCGAAGCTTCTGACTCCCGCCATTATCCCCGTACCGTGAAATATGTTCCTTCTGGGAATATAAGTGTTTTATATTATCAAGCCAGTATAGACGGCATCCTTTGTGAGCTGGCAGCTAAACTTTTAATTGATCCCTGTAATATTGATCTCTGTACCTGTCTTCTCACTTGATACTGAATTTTATGAGTGATGGGCTTTGAGTGAGCTTGAAAAACTGATAAACCTTGCAAAAAATGCAGCCGATAAAATACGGAAGTATAACTTTGTGCGCGTGGTCTCCCATAATGATGCTGATGGGCTGACTTCAGCCGGAATCATGGCCCAGGCCTTGCTGAGGTCAGGCATCCCTTTCCAGCTATCAATAGCCGGAAAGCTGAATGAGGATGTAATTGAAGAGGTGAACAGGAGTATCTCTCAGGGAGAGCTTGTCATTTTCTGTGATATGGGCAGCGGGCAGCCGGAACTTATAGGAAAGGTGGCTGCTGACGTTGTGGTACTTGACCACCATCAGCCAGTAGGGCAGTCACCTGCAAAAGCTATGGTAAATGCCCATATGGTAGGAATCGACGGTGCAACAGATATCTCTGCCTCAGGCACCTGCTATCTTGTGGCCAGAGAGCTTGGGCCCGGAAACATTGACCTTTCAGGGCTCGCAGTTGCAGGGGCAGTTGGAGACCGGCAGCTTTTCCGGACTGCAAACGCCTTTATTCTGGAAGAGGCCCTAACAGCGGGAGTCGTGTCCATCAGGAAAGGGTTGAAGGTAGGAGATGGGAACCTCGTAGACGTGCTCGCATATAGCACAGAGCCTTTCCTGGATGTAACCGGCTATCCTGAAAAAACAGCGGAATTCTTAAATCAGCTCGGGCTTTCCGGAAACATTGAAAACCTTTCTGAAGAAGATATCTCAAAACTTGCCAGTGCTGTTGCCCTGAAACTTGTCAAGCAGGCCAGCCCTGAAGCAATTGAAGCTGTCATAGGAGAAGTTTTTCTGCTGAACCTGGAGCTTGTCCACAATGTTTATGATTTCATTTCGATCCTAAATGCCTGCGGGAAGCAAAAAGTTTATGGGCTTGCCCTTGCTCTCTGCCTGAAAGACTCAACTATTCTTGCAGAAGCCCTTTCCCTTACAAAAGAGCACGAAAAGAACCTTGCTATTGATATCAGGAAAAGTGTGGAAAAAATTCGCAAAGGGGAGAATATCTGGTATATCAGCACTGTTGAGGCTCTTTCTACTGGGAGCCTTGCAACAACAGTAGTCAGATACCTCCATCCCGAACTTCCTTTTATCTGTGTAAACGAATCAGAGGGAATTTTGAAGGTTTCTGCCAGGGGTACCCGTGAACTCGTCTCAAAAGGGCTTGACCTTGCCTTTGCCCTCAGGGAAGCTGCAGGTGCAGTCGGAGGAAACGGAGGCGGGCACAGTGTCGCGTCTGGAGCTTCAATTCCTATGGGAAGCACTGAGGAGTTCCTGAGCATCACAGACCAGATAATCGGGGACCAGCTCAGAAAAAACATCGGTGGGAAAGTAAAGTAAGTAAATACGAAGAGCATAATTAAGCCTGAAAATAAGGCGGCAGAAAGCTGAGCAGTAAAACGGAGTAAATAAGCAAAAAACCAAAATCAAAGAATTAGTGTAAAAACGTAGAGGCACACTTATGAAAATCACAGGCACAATTGAGTTTCCTGACCCAAAGTTAAGAAAGTCCGCAGCCAGAATCCTGAAAGCTCTTGCCCCGGATAACCTGAGGAGCATGGAAAGCGAAATAAGCGATGAGAGGGTTGCCGTGCGTTTTCATTCTGAAAAAATTGGCTCGCTTCTTGCAACCGTTGACGATTTTCTCATGAACGTTAAGATTGGAGAAGGAGTTGAACAGGCTCTGGCAAAAGAAAAGTAAAACGCGAAAAACAAGAAGAGAAACAAGAAAAACAAAGATGGAAAATAAGAAAAATTAACGGGAAACATGTATTTTCCCGTTTATCGTAAACTTCTTTCAATTCACAGCTCCTTCTCGCCAGAGCTTTATAAGTTCCATGAGCCTTTCGCTTGTTAGTTCTACTCCTGTTTCAGGGATTTTGAGGCCGTTTTTATAGATGTGTATCGCTTCCTGGAGCTCTTCTGTGCTTATGTTTTTTCCTTCCTGAGATGTCAAATCGTCCCAGGGGTTCCAGTCATATATCGTCCAGATCCATGTACGTGCAACGTTTTCTTTCCCTGCTGTGGTGAGTACGGTTACATTATATGTTCCTGGATAGAGGGTACTGTCCGAGTATGAACTCTTTTTTACACCGGATTCAGTTAGCGTCTTCGTTCCGTTAAGGTACCAGTTTACAGTAGTGTTATGGTTTGTGCTGATGTTGAACTCCTGAATTTCCCCTTCATTGGTCATGACATTACCCACTGGATTTGAAGATAGCATCGAGAGCGGAGTTACTGTTATGTAATTGCTCTTTGTCACTGAGTCGGAGCCCATCCTGTTGTTTACATTTAATGAAACAGTATAGCTTCCGTAAGAAGCATAGGTGTGGACTGGATTCTGGGTTGTTGAGTCTATTCTTCCGTCTCCGTTAAAATCCCATTCCCATAAAGTGGCATCTTTTGAGAGGTCAGTAAACTGAACTGTGAGAGGGGAAACCCAGCTGGTGATATTCGAAGAGAAATCAGCTTCAGGAAGTTCATTTGCGGTTGTAAAAGCTTTTATGCAGAGGTTTGTCTCTGAGTATTCGGGTATTGATGTCAGGTCCTGCCAGCTGGCTCCATCCTGACTCACATAGCTCTCTCCTGGATTGGCCTGTGCCTTACTGCTGTAGCTATATGTATAAGGATAAGGCAGCGGCTTCTCAACTGCAAGAGGGTATCCGTGGGAAGGATTACTGAACTTTATAACCACTGAAAATTTCTCCCCTGAATTCAGGTTTACTGGAGAATTCAGCAGATGGGTATGATATCCACCATATGAAAAGGTGCCATCTTCTTTAACAACAAAATTTTTTATCGAATTAACCGGACCGTTTGTCGGGTTTTTGTAAATATATATCTCATAAGCCGTATTAATGTCCGTAGTATAAAATCCTACAGCATCAAGTTTTTCGTTTCTTTTCGCAGAAAATACGTTGCCACCCCAGGCAATTGAATTCTCATATCCTATTGAGCTTATCCATCCGAGCGGGTCATACTGGTAATTGTAGTCAAAGTTGTCCTTATCCGAAGCTGTAAAAACTGCGTTTTCATCATATCCGATCCTGGTATCATAATAGGAAATATAAAAATATCCAGCCTCTCCCCATGTGTTTCCCCAGCTGTTCTTTATAATAAAAGCCCCGTCACCGGGAGGGACCTGTTTGAACCTGTTCCTGTCAAAAGAATCGTTCCAGCCTACGATAGTTATTGCGTGGTTGGCAGTGTTTGAACCGGTGTATCTGTAAGCGTAATTTTCATCATGATAATCTAAAGGGTTCCAGTACATTGTGGTGAACACAGCCCCTGAGTCCATAAGTGCCCTTTTGATTGCATCATTATCCAGAGGTCCGGTTCTTTCAGGCAATACAAGTACTTCCTGAATATGTTTTTGTACAGGGAGTCCTTCAGGAGAGTAGATCGAGTTTTCATTATAAGGATCTTCGGATTCGTTTATTGGCCCTGACCAGCGGGTAAGATATGCCATGGCTATGAATGAATTACCACCATTCACTGCATCAAGGTCAAAACCATCTGAATAGTATTTTGTAACGAGATTTTTCATATTGTTTTCAGAAAAGTCTCGATATTCTCCTTTCTTTCCCAGAATGTAAGATTCAAGGGACGCAAGGCTAGAAAAAGCCCAGCAGCTCCCCGTATTTCCCTGATTCTGTACTGAGGTAACTCGCCCCTGTTCACGTAAATCATAGGTTGAAGGGAGATCCGAACCTGATGCTCTAAGCAGAAGTTTTTCTGAAGGTGTTGAGAGTGCTGGTATGTTTACCGGAGGAGGTGTATACCCGGGGCTTGAGAAGTTCCCGCAGTCAGAAGGTGAAATAGGCTCTACAGAATCTGGCTGCCCTGGATCCAAAAATTCAGGGTTCAGAGGAGCTGTTTCAATCTCTGATTCTGAAAGGGATATATTATTCAGGGGCTGTTCAAAGTTTTTGGGACTTCCGGCTGCAAAGTCCGGGCTGACGGATAGGTACGAAAATAAGACTATAAGTGAAAGCAGAAGGAAATTTGTTTTCTTCAAAAATTCTCGGCCTCGGGTTGGATTGATTTTTGGTTAGCTGAAAGCTAGTACGGGGAAACTGGCATAGCAAGAATATTCATGATTTGTAATTTTTATACTGTTAGTTGATAGAAAGCGGATCTTCGATATCCATCAGTATAACTAATATTCCCCAGTAATCCCCTTTTAAGTATCAATTCATATACTAGTTTATCAAATTTATGTATAAGTTGTTTTCTTACAATATCAATTTTTTTACTGGATAATTCCATGTTTACGTGTTCTAATATCTCTGTTTATGGGGTTTGTTTTTGAAAATTAGCTATTTTAAGCTGTATCTTTTCTTCTTATTCAAAGGGGGAAATCTTCAAGCAAATGAAGATCTCTCCAATGTCTATACGAAATGTTTTGTTAGGTTAAATTTTATTAATCTATATTTATTTTTTACTGTTTTGGGCCGAATAACAAATTCTTTTATGTTTATGATTACTTCCATTCACCTTTGGCCTGTTTGCATTAATGAGCACGGATCTGTGTTCGTTTTAAGCATGTCCCAATAGAAAGAGACATTAAGTTTGCCTTTCCATATTCTTACAGGGAATAGTTTTAGGGGGTAAAAGCCTGCTTTCGGAAATACTTGTAGACCTTGAAAATACCAGCCAGAAAGACCTTGATAAGGAAATTCTGAGAGCCGCAATGATCGCAGAACTCGACGCTATCAATCTCTATGAACAGATGGCAAAACTGACAAAAAATGAGGAAATCCGTACAATTCTGCTTGATATTGCGAGGGAGGAAAAAATACATGTAGCCATGTTTGAGACTGTACTCCTGCAGGCTGACGAGGAGTTTTTGATGATTTATGCTGATTACGCGCTTGCCAGAAAATGAACTAAGAACAGTTTAATTACGCATTTTCCGGGGTAAGTGATGGTTTAGGGTTTACCTATTTAGCCTGAAAGTCCTTTCAGGTACTTTCATTTTTTGTGCCTGATATTTGGAAAATTTCATGTGGGTTTATTTGGAAAGTTTCATGTGCGTTTTTTTGTAAACTTATCAGCTGTAAAGGTTAATGGAAGAGGGTGTTCTCCCAGAACACTTAATGATGACGTTTTTAATAGAACTCTGGATATATACTGGAATACGGAGCAATCGAACTCTTCAACCATATCATTCTGCAAGCTATGAAATATATTCCTATTAACCCGGTTTTTTGTAAGTGCATTAGGCGGCAACAGTTCAGATTGAAAGTTATCATCAAAACCATTAGGAACCAACACATGACCTGAATCTTGACGAAAGAATCTACCATGTTGCAGACAGCGTATTTTATACTGAAGGTAACGTGAAATATATAGGAACTAAAGCTTTTTCATATCGAGAGTTCCTGCAACTATCAACGGCGTTCTCGATGAGTAAATCATTTAAGTGCTGAACTGATGGGAAAAAAGTATGAAAAATATTATATATGAAGAAATACTGCGGAAAGTAGGCTAAATATTATACTGGATTATTTTCTGCATTTTTCCCGACATATGTGGGATATTCCAATCAGAATATTTATACAAACATAATAACATTTATTAGGAAGCCGAACATGTCTTATCCTGCGTAAAAGTTGATTAAGAATAGAGAATACTGTATTCTTTACATACGATAGACATAAACTGGCTCATAGGGTTTATATGTTGTCTTGCTTATATCCGGTCTTGTTTATATGAATAAGACCCGAAAAATCTGTCTTAATGAAGTGACAGAACTCTGCAGGTGTACATTCATAAGTAACTATTTAATGTAATTATTTAAAATAGTTATTTAATGTAATTCAAAAGAATTTCAGCCTGAAATTTATAAGGGATGCATACTGCAGGAATTGTCGTATAAGCTGTCTAATATAAACTATAATGAATGGGTATTAGTGCAACAAAGTTATAATATTGATTGGCAGAACTGATTGACAGAAGAGCAGCTGTACAGAAACTTCTGGTAGTTTAAGCGCGAGTTATATGAGGGTCCGGATTGAGAGCATTCACATATTTCGGTTAGCGACTGAAGGGGTAAATTCTTCCTCACAGGTTTCAAATCTGGCATTAAACGTCAGAAAAGCCTCAGACTCTCATAAGCATTATAACTGAGTAAATACACTTTATTTACGGACATAGTTAACATTAGAATGGACCTTCAAACTCTGTAAAAACTCGTAAAGAACGAATTCAAGTTCTTAATCCGGGCTATACCTGGAAAACGTGCTTTACAGAGTAAAAGTGCCTTTAAACTCCCTGTAACCGGAGTATTTTCCGCTGGTTTCGTCCAAAAAATCAGTTCAGGATCAAAAGTCCCACAAAAGGCTAAAAACTCTAATAAGGAAGAAATACGTTATAGGGAATCAAATATCGGTTTCCTTACCTGAACGCTGGGTCTGGGACTTTCTGTCCTGAGCTTTCAGGATATATCCGCACATGTATAATGCTTACTGACCAAAGCCTTTTTTGGGCATGCGGTGGTTTAGCTCACGATTCTGCGGATTTGAGATCCCTAAGGAAATATGACCGGTTTCTGGCCGGGAAAAATTGAAACAATATGAAACATAAATTAAGGCAAGGAGATACGGAATATGCAGATGGCACCACAGATGGGTTATGACAGGGCAATTACGGTTTTTAGCCCTGATGGAAGACTTTTCCAGGTAGAATATGCCCGCGAAGCGGTCAAAAGGGGAACAACAGCCGTAGGAATCAAGGCGGCCGATGGGGTAGTGCTGCTTGTTGACAAGAGAATAACAAGCAGGCTTGTGGAAGCTGAATCAATCGAAAAAATATTCCAGATTGACGACCACATAGGAGCTGCAACCTCAGGGCTTGTGGCAGATGCCCGCTCTCTTGTTGACAGGGCCCGTGTAGAAGCCCAGGTAAACAGGGTCTCTTATGACGAACCCATAGGTGTGGAGGTTATCTCCAAGAAAATCTGTGATCACAAGCAGACATATACCCAGTATGGAGGAGTTCGCCCATACGGAACTGCACTCCTGATTGCAGGTGTGGACGACAACAAGCCAAGGCTTTTTGAGACTGACCCGAGTGGCGCTCTCCTTGAGTACAAGGCAACAGCCATAGGTGCAGGCAGAAATGCAGTTGTTGAGGTCTTTGAGGCAGACTACAGGGAAGATATGAACATTGACGATGCTATCCTCCTTGGTATGGATGCGCTCTATAAAGCTGCTGAAGGCAAGTTCGATGCCGGAACCCTTGAAGTGGGTGTTGTGTCCCTTGAGGATAAGAAATTCAGGAAATTAGTTCCTGAAGAAGTAGAGAACTATGTTCAGCAGATCCTTGAGAAACACAAGGGAACAGAAAACAAAGAATAAAACATATAAATATTTAGAGAATGAGTAGTCAGAAAATTCTGATCCTCAAACCCTACGTTTTAGAGAAGGTATTCGAAAATGGTGTCCCTGGACGAGGCAGTGACTGCCCGGCTTAAAAGAGGCAGCAAACATTTCGAAGTCCTGGTCGAGCCCGAAGGGGCTCTGGCCTATAAGCGAGGCGAAGAAGTAAACCTCGAAGACATTCTGGCAGTTGAAACTATCTTCGAAGATGCAAACAGAGGGGACCGGGCAGCAGAGTCCGATATTCTCAACTCTTTTGAGACAACTGACCCCTTTGAGATTGCTGCTGTGATCCTGAAGAGCGGAGAGCTTCAGCTTACCGCTGAGCAGAGAAAACGAATTCTTGAAGAGAAAAAGAAAAAGGTTATCTATACCATTTCTAGAAATGCTATAAACCCTCAAACTAGAGCACCCCACCCTCCCGCTAGGATCGAAAGAGCGATGGAAGAGGCAAAGGTGCATATAGACCCTTTAAAAAGTGTGGATCAGCTGGTAACAATTACAATGAAAGCCATTCGCCCGCTTATCCCAATACGCTTTGAAGAAATCGATATTGCAGTAAAAATCCCTCCCGAATATGCCCCCAAGGCATACGGAGATATTTCCAAAGCCGGAAGCATTACTAAGGAAGAATGGCAGCGTGACGGCTCCTGGATTGCAGTTGTAAGGATTCCTGCAGGAGTCCAGACTGATTTTTACGCTCTTATAAATCATCTCACGAAGGGAGAGGCTCAAACTAAACTTTTATAAGAGGATGTTGGATGGATAAAAAAATAGTGATCCCTGGTGACCTGTTATCCGAGAGTACAAAAAAGTCCGGATACGGGACGTATGTCAAGAACGACAAAATCTATTCTTCGCTTTGTGGTATTGAAAACCTCAAAGAGGACAAAGTTGGAGTGATCCCACTTGCGGGAGCTTATATCCCCTCAGTGAATGATGTGGTGATAGGGGTCGTTATTGTGGTTACTCCATCCAACTGGATACTGAATATTGCAGCTCCTTATGATGGTTTGCTCCATGTATCCGAGTATCCAAGAAGAGTCGAATCCCGGGAAATGCCTGAAATTCTGGACGTAGGCGACTCTGTAATCCTCAGGGTTAAAGACGTAGACAGCTCCATGAAAATTGAGCTTGCCCTGAGGGATCCGAGCCTTCATAAACTCAAAACAGGTCAGATTGTTGAAGTTGAGCCTGTAAAAGTCCCCCGTGTAATAGGACACGGTGGTTCCATGATTTCCATGCTGAAGAAAGAGACAAACTGCAGCATTTTCGTAGGCCAGAACGGCAGAATATGGATTGATGGAAAGGATGAGGATATAGAGCTTTTGAACAAGGCTCTCCGGAAAATCGAAGCTGAAGCCCAGCGTTCCGGGTTGACAGACCGGATCTACAACTTTTTGAAAAATGAACGGATGAAACAGAAAGAGTCCAAGCCCGTTAAATTTTTTAAAAATGAGAAGAAAGGTGTGAATGTGGCAAAGGAAGATCATTCCGAAGATATATACCGGAAGATCGATGTACTGCTGGACCCTGAGAATTGAGTTCCGGATAGAGTCAGGAGAATTTTAGGTAGCTTCACTAAAGTATTTGGTTTAGGAGTTGTTTGGAGATTTAAGTATGAGTGATAAACCTGATAAATTAATCACCGACGATGGGCTGCGCCTTGACGGGAGACGTGCGGATGAGATGAGGCCCATGAAAATTGAGATCGGCGTACTTTCACGAGCCGACGGTTCATGTTATCTTGAATGGGGCAGGAATAAGATCCTGGTAGGCGTATTTGGTCCTAGGGAAGCTCATCCCCGCCGCAGCCAGCGCGCAGATTCGGCAGTTATCCGTTACAGATATAATATGGCATCATTCTCCGTGGAAGACCGTGCTCGTCCGGGTCCAAGCAGGCGGAGTATCGAAATTTCAAAGGTTTCCAGGGAAGCTTTCGAACCTGTTATTATGGCTGAGCTGTTTCCTAAAACAGCAATTGATATTTTTGTTGAAGTTCTTCAGGCCGATGCAGGGACAAGGACAGCAGCGATCAATGCTTCAAGCATAGCCCTTGCAGATGCCGGAATTCCCATGAAGGGGCTCATTACCGCCTGCGCCTTTGGGAAAGTTGACGGACAGATTGTTCTTGACCTTAACAAAGAAGAGGACAACTATGGAGAAGCTGATTTCCCTGTAGCAATGACCCAGGACGGAGAGATTACCCTTGTCCAGATGGATGGGCACCTCACTCCGGAAGAAATTAAGAAAGGGATAGAACTCATAAAAAAAGGTTGCAAGGAGATCCTCGCAATCCAGCAAGCAGCCCTGAAAACAAAGTTTGAAACCCCGGTTGAAGAGGTCTCTGAAGTAATCTCTGGTGAAAAAGAAGCCGAAGAAGAAGAGCCAGCTTCCCCCAAAGCCGCAATTATTGTTGAAGAAGCGATTGAGGGAGCCATAGAGCCTGGGGCAGAGATATCAGAAGAATCAGTTGAGGCCGAAATCCTTGCCAGTGAAGTAATCCCTGACTTTGAAGAAGAGCTCGAAGAAGAGATTGAAGAAGAGCTCGAAGCCTTTGAGGAAGAAGCCGAACCTGAACAAGATTTAGAGGAAGATTTAGAGGAAGATTTAGAGGAAGATTTAGGAGAAGAGCTCGAGGAAGAGGAATTTGAAGAAGAAGCTCTTGAAGAAGAAGCTGAATTTGAAGCCTCTTTTGAGGGTTCCCCTGAACTCAAAGAGTTTGACGAAATTGAAGCCAAACTCGAGAGAGAAGATGCTTCCATAGAAGCTGAAGAGGAAGCGGAGCTCGAAGTTGAGGAGCTTCCCGAAGAAGAGCCCGAAGAAGAGGAAGCTGAATTTGAGGAAACTACTTCCTCAGAAGACGAAAATATCGAGCCTGAAGAAGAGGCTGAGCCCGAGGTTGAAGTAGAGGAAATTTCCACTGAAGCGGTAGAAGCCGAAGAAGAGGCTGAAGAAAAATCTGAAGGTCCCTGGAAAGTGGTAAAAGACCCCTCTGAAGCCGGAACCAGAGGTGAAAAAGATGAGTGAAATCATAGCCACACTTAAGAAGGACTATATTTACAACCTGATGATCAAAGAAAAGCGCCAGGACGGGCGCGGGTTTAAAGATTTCAGGGATATCAAGCTCGAAACAAACGTTATTTCCAAAGCTGAAGGTTCTGCGAAGGTCACCCTGGGGAACACGCAGGTTCTTGTGGGTGTTAAACTTCAGACTGGTACTCCTTTTCCGGATTCCCAGGATGAAGGCGTGATCATCACCAACCTTGAGCTTAATCCTATAGCTTCTCCTGAGTTTGAGCCCGGACCTCCGAGAGAAGACGCAATCGAAATGGCAAGGGTCGTTGACAGGGGCATCAGAGAATCAGGCGCAATTGATATAAAGAAGCTTTGCATAACGGTCGGAGAGTCCGTTTGGATTGTCTTTATAGATGTTCATATCCTGAATGATGATGGAAATATCATTGATGCATCCTGTCTTGCAGCAATTGCAGCACTCATGACTACTGTTGTCCCGAACGAACAGCAGGGACTGGGCGAGAACGTGCCACTTGCAATGAAAGAGATGCCTGTTGGCATAACTCTTGCCAAGATTGGATCAAAACTTATGGTTGACCCCTCCCTTGATGAAGAGGCGGTTTGTGAAACAAAATTGACCATAGTTTCCAGTTCGGATGGGTCTGTTGCAGGCATGCAGAAAATGGGTTCTGTTCCTCTTACTGAGGAGGAGCTCTTCGAGGCGATAGATATTGCAATTGAAAAGGCAGCCGAACTACGCTCGCTATACCTTGAAGAACTTGCAAAAAGCGAATAAATCAGGCAGGATTAATTAAATATAAATATTAAATGCCAGTATTACGGTCTAAGTGCACGTCTTAAGGTGATAAAAAAACCCTGTCTCAGGGTGGGACCGACCCACAGAGGGATTCGGTTCTATCCCTTTGGACTAAATACTACATTTAAGGAGTTATAACGATGGCAAAAAAGTTCACTAAGAAAGGAAGAATTTCCAGATCTGCAGGCAGGTTTGGTCCCAGGTACGGGAGAAAAGACAGAAAGCTTGTCGCAGACCTGGAAGAACGCATGCGAGCTCCGCATGTATGCCCCAAGTGTGCCCGTCCTACAGTGGGAAGGATTGGAACTGGGATCTGGAAATGCAACAAGTGCGGATACACCTTCGCTGGCGGGACCTATATCCCTTACACAAGCGTCGGTCAGACTCTGCTGCGCACGATGAAGAACATTGCTGAGGCAAAGTAAACAAACACTTTTCAGGTAAGTGAGGTTGTATGGGTTATAAGTGCACTCGATGTAAACAGAAAGTGGAAATTGACTACGAGTACACAGGTATACGGTGCCCGTATTGCGGACACAGGATCCTGGTAAAAGAGCGTCCTACAACCATCAAACGCATTAAGGCCGAGTAAGGAGTATGTTAGTTACTTCTTCTCGCAAACCTTCTGCAAAAACCCGGACGCTTTGCAAACTTCTTTCACGCTTTATTGCCAGCAGGTGTATTCCCCGCGGCAAAATGGGCATGCAGGAACTTCTGGAGTTTGCAGAGGGAAAACCTTTCATAGTCGTAGGAGAGTACCATGGAAATCCAGGGGAACTCAGTTTTTACGACGATGCAGGGAAGCTCCTTTTTTCCCTCAGGTTTTCGGACTGGTATTCTGAGGAAATCGGTTCTTACTGGTTTCCAGACCTTGAACCGGTTCTCACAGGCAAGGGAGAAATTGCGGACGCGCTTGAGTCATTTTTCAATTTCAACAGGGTCGAAAGTGATAAGGTCGATCAGTTTCCTTCACGTTCCACACTGATGGTGGCAGGAGATAAAGAGATCGATTTCATGGGCGGCGGGAAGTCCCTTTTTAAGTTTTCTATCAAAGGTTTCAAAAAGTACTGACCGGAACCCTTTTTCAACCCATTTTTCTGTGTCTGGAATTCCAATTCCGTCGGGAATTTCAGTTTATTTAGATATTTCAAGTTATTTTCAGAACCAGATTTTAAAATTAGTTTTCCTGGTTTCAGTTTTATTAAAAATTAAGTTGTTAGAATAAATCCTTGAAAATAATATCATGTCATGTCCAGTTTAAATACTAAGCTTTTTAGGTCCAGTTTCTTCTCAGGAGGAATTCTTTGAAACTTTCCGCAGAGTTTATATTTGAAACCGAAGCTGCCGAAAAGATCTACCAGGCTGTCCTTCCAGAACTTAATGATAACTTCTCCGAAAGATCCAGGATAGGGCTGACGCTTGAAGATGCGGACCGCCTTATACTCACTGTCAAAGCCGAGGACGCAGTTTCCTTGCGTTCTGCCCTTAACACCTGGTTCAGGCTTATCCAGATCGGCCAGGAAGTCCTTGAGGTCGCGTCTGAAGCCCGATAAATAGAGATTAGCGCTTTCGTCGCCTAATGGGATATATAGTTTGTGAATTTTCCAGATCCGGAGAAATAGATATTAATTTCAACTGCTTTTAATTTCAGGGTCTGCGATAAGTGTG
The DNA here is from genome assembly GCA_964434965.1 of uncultured Methanosarcinales archaeon. Classification (GTDB taxonomy): domain Archaea; phylum Halobacteriota; class Methanosarcinia; order Methanosarcinales; family Methanosarcinaceae; genus Methanosarcina. Next base: position 27,162 of record CAYSWX010000027.1, on the reverse strand, counting down.
TAAATCAAGGGCCCAAAACCCATTGTGAAAGGGATACAGATCTTCCATTGAATATAATTAAATTTTTATTAATGATTATTTAAATAGATACTAATTTTTTTATGTATGATTGAAGGGCAAAATCAAAAATATGAGCAATGCCTTATGTTTAATTTATTTTTAATGTCAACTAAATCTTATATACTTATCTTTCCTTTATAATGTTGTTAATACTAATTGTTTTTAGCTTCATTTTGTCTGTCATCTGGGGTGTTTGGAATAGATATTAGTAAAAAGATTTTTATAATAACAATTTTAATTTTTGCGATCCTTATCGCTACATTTGCGTTTACATATAATATGCAGCTTTCAAACTTTTTGGACCTTGAACAGGCTGATACATTAAAGAATGTAAATAGGGTACAGAATGCGGTTTCAACTGAACAAAAATATCTTGATAACATGGTTCAGGATTGGGCCTGCTGGGACGATACTTACCGCTTTATTGAAGATGAAAATCAGGATTATATAAATGTAAACCTTCAGAACCAGACTCTTTACGGTCTTAAAGTAAATGTGATGCTTTTTGTGAATGAAAATGGATCGGTTGTTTATACAAAATCGATAGATCTCAACACTGGTGAGGAAAAGCCCGTCCCGAAAGAGCTTTTTGAAATGGTTGACAGCGGTCTTTTTTCTACAAATTCAGAAGATGATCACGTAAGAGGCTTTGTTTTGCTCGATGAAGCCCCAATGTTTATTTCCTGCCACCCGATCCTTACAACAAAATATGAGGGGCCTGTGAAAGGCACTCTAATTTTCGGAAGGTATTTTGACAATGCTCTTCTGAATGATTTCAGAGAAACTACCTGCTCTTCCATTTCAATGTATAGGGTCGATAGAGATATGCCTTCCGATTTTCAAGCAAAATTTCAGAATTTTTCTGAGTTTCCGGATAGGACTATTGTTGAGACCTTCAGTGAGGAGAGAATATCAGGGTATTTTGAGCTGATGGATGTTTCAGGCCAGCCTGCCGTTATTATGAGGGCTGATTTCCCAAGAAATCTTTATTTGAACGGCGAAAGAACCCTGAATTATATGTATTTTTTACTTATGTTTTCCGGAATTGTAACGGGAATCGGAGTTAAGATTGTACTCGACAGTCTTTTTGTTTCAAGGCTTGTCGAAATAGATAATTTTGTTACAAAAGTCAGGTCGGAAAAAGATCTTTCTAAGAGACTGCCTCTCAAAGGCAATGATGAACTCTATCGCCTCTCAAGGGAAATAAACGGGATGTTAAATGAAATCGATCTTGCAGAACAGGAGTTGAAGGCAAAGGAACGTGAAAAGAAAGTCCTTCTTGATTCTTTAAATGAGCTGGTTATTTTTATAGACCCCCAACTTAAGATCATCTGGGCGAACAAAGCTGCCCTCAAACATATGAATATGGATCTTGAAAAGGCAAAAGGAAAATCTCTTAAAAGTATTCAGGGTATGAGCGACACCTCATTTGAATACCTGAAGCTTGAAAATGTCTTTGAAACAGGAAACAAAGATTCAGGGGAATTTATCTCGGAGGACGGCAACTCCTGGTTTGTCCAGGCCAACCCGGTTACTGGCGAAAGTGGCAGGATCATAGGCGTTCTTGAAATCTGCAGGGACATTACTGGAAAGAAAGCAGTAGAAAAGCTTCTGCAGGAAAAGCAAGTAGCAGAAATAGCAAACCGTACCAAGAGCGAGTTCCTGGCAAATGTGAGTCATGAACTGAGAACTCCGCTTAACTCAATAATCGGGTTCTCAGACCTTCTATATGAACAGGTTTTTGGGGAGTTGAATGAAAAGCAGCTAAAATATGCAGGCAATATCTCAAAGAGCGGAAAGCATCTTCTTAATTTGATAAATGATATTCTTGATCTTTCCAAGGTAGAAGCCGGAAAAATGGAACTTGATTATAAAGAGTTTGGACTTGCTGATAAGCTGAAAATGGTAAAAAATCTTCTATCTCCTCTCGCAGACCGTAAAAACATAAAAATTGAAATCGACGTGGATAAAGACCTTACTACTATCTGTGCTGATGAAGCCCGTTTTATTCAGATAATGTATAATCTTGTGGATAATGCCATAAAATTCTCCCATGAAAACAACCCTGTAAAGATAGCTGCAAAAATAAAAGGGGAACTTGTAGAAGTAACAGTTACAGATACCGGAATCGGGATAAAAGCCGAAGACCAGCACAAACTTTTCAAGCCTTTCAGCCAGGTTGATGCCTTTTCTTCAAAACAACATCAAGGAACAGGGCTTGGTCTTTCTTTAGTTAAGCAGATAGTACGCCTGCACGGAGGATATGTCTGGTTCAGGAGCATCTCCAACAAGGGGAGTACCTTTGCATTCGCAATTCCTATTAAAGGTAACAAAAAAGATGAAGGAGGTGACAGGTTAAATAATAATTAATAAAACGGCTGAAAACTGAAGTTTTCAGGGATAACGGAAGGAAAAAACATATTTTTGCGATCCATTACCCAATTTTAATACTATTTTTATATTAAATTCTTCCCTGGATAGTTATTTGTGCCTATTTTGTGAACTTCTAGTAAGGCGCTCGCATATCCAACTCATGTTTATACTGGGCAGCTTCTATGAATTTGGATAAAACTCTAAAAAAGAATTCTGTAGATATAAAGTCTGAATCTCATGAATAGTTCAGAATCTCGAAAAAGGGTTTCATAGCGCCTATTTATATTATTGAAATGGATCTGTTTAAGTCTTCAAATTCTTCTCAGGCCAGTATCTTACTGGAAACAGAACTCAGTAAGATCGAAAAAGTTCTGGCTGCTCTCAAAACAAAAATAAATGGAGCTTTGAAACAGGTTCAGCAGGAGTGGGGGTTAATGGGAGCAAGCAGAATAATTATTATAATGGCTATTGTGATTATTTCGGGCGCAGTTTATAGTCCTGTATCGGCAAAGGAAATCATTATAGGCAATGATTCTGAAGCGGACTTTGGTTCTATTCAGGAGGCAGTAAATAGTTCATCTTCAGGGGACGTAATCCTTGTTTTACCTGGATTTTATAATGAAAGCGTGAGTGTAAAAGTAGATAATTTGAGTATACTTTCGAACTCGGAAAACCCTGAAGACACCACTGTTCGGGCTTTTAATCTGAGAGGAAACAATACCACTGTAAGTGGATTTAGCATACAGGAAACCTTAACCTTAAAGGGAATTGGTGGCCATGATTTAGATCCAGTCGGAAACTGTACTATCAAAAATAACGTTTTGAAACTGGGTATTAGTGCTAATGGTCACAATTCCATTATTGAAAAGAATGTAATTTTAAACTCAGGTATCTTTGTATACAGTTTTTACGAAGGTAGTAATTTCATAGTTTCTGACAACCTTATCTTTGAAGGACGTATTCGTGTTTATCATGGGCCACTTAATTGTACTTTGCTTAATAATACACTTCTAAATGGCAGCATATCGGTTGGTGAAAGTCCTGGCTGTAAAATTCTCGGCAATTATATTTCGAACAATCAAAAAAGTTCTGGAATTAGCCTCTGGGAATCTTCTTCCAATGAAATAGAAAATAATACGGTTGTGAATTGCAGTAGCGGTATCTCGACGGAGTATCTCTCATCACAGAACACAGTTAACAATAACACCCTGATTTGTAATGATAAAGGGATTTGGATCAAAGGCTCGGGAGGAGGCAATTCACTCTTAAATAACACTATTTCAAACAACAATATTGGGATATGGATAGAAGCTGATTCTTCAAGTAATTTGGTGGCTAATAATAAGGTGGAGCTAAACAAGAAATATGGGGTATGTCTAAACGGAGTCGCTTATACATTACCGTTTAATAGAACAAACCGGTTTTATAACAATATATTCAACAATACAATCAACCTTTTTAACGAGACAAATAATCATTATACTACAGAAGCAAACAACATAGTAGGAATATTTCCTGTTGCTTGGAATACTACAGAAATCCCGGGAACAAACATTGTGGGCGGACCTCGCATTGGTGGTAATTACTGGGCAAAACCCGATGGGACTGGTTTTTCTCAGATATGTGCGGACTCGGAGAAGGATGGAATTGGCGACCTGCCTTACAATATAACCGATAATGATACTGATTATTTCCCGCTTGTATCTGCGTCCAGATCTAAAGAAACAATTATTCCAATTGCAAACTTCAGTACCAACATCACGCATACTCTTGTCCCACTCACAGTTCAGTTTACAGATCTTTCACGAAATACAGTTTCATGGAGCTGGGACTTCGACAACAACGGAATACCGGATTCTACAAGCCAGAACCCTGTTCATACGTATACATCTCTGGGAACCTATATTGTCAATTTAACAGCAAGCAATGGAAAAGAAATATCCTCGAAAACTTTAGAAATAGAAGTGCAGGAAGCTAAAGTTCCTCCTATAGCAGATTTCAGTACTAATGTTACAGACGGACAGGTTCCTTTTTCAGTCAAGTTTACAGACCTTTCTAAAAATGCAACAGCAGTAGTATGGGATTTTAACAGTGATGGAATTCCCGACTCTACAGAGAGAACTCCAGTTTATGTATATACCTATCCTGGAAATTACACTGTTCACCTGACAGTAAACAATACAAAAGGCACGGATTCAAAATCATCTACAGTAACTGTATCTCCTGCACAGCGTCTGGAAGGTAAACTCGTCATAACGGAATATCAGATTACCACCAGTGAATCGTATGAGACACAACCTGCAATTTATGAAGACAGAATAGTGTGGGAGAGTAATCATGATGAAAATTATACTCTACATCTATACAATATATCCACTTTTTCAGAAGTCCCTATTATTAGTATAAACTATTTTTCCCCAGATATCTGTAATGACAGGGTTGTAAGGCGTGAATCCGGGAACATATACCTGTACAATCTCTCAACTTCTACCAAAACTCTGATTTCAAATCAATTGGGGATATATCCTGCTATTTACGGTGATAAGATTGTCTGGCAGGGTGAATGTAGTGGAGACTGCATATATATGTATGATATCTCCAGCTCAAAGCAGATTCGGGTAACAGATAACAGATCAATCTCATCTCTGCCTGCGATCTATGGGGACAGAATAGTGTGGGAGAGTCGCACCAATGACAGTGGATCTTCTAATATCTTTATGTATGATATCTCTACTTCCAGGAAAACTCAGATAACCACTAATGAATCAAATCAACGGAATCCTGATATCTACGGAGATAGGATTGTCTGGGAAGATCATCGCAATGGAAACCTGGATATCTATATGTACGATCTATCTACTGCCAAGGAGATGCAGATAACCACCAGCGGATCGGCACATGACCCTGCTATTTACGGAGACAGAATAGTATGGCAGGATGATCGCAATGATAAGGAATACACAGAGAACTCGGATATCTACATGTACGATCTCTCCACTAAAAAGGAAACTCAGATAACCACTAATGAATCACGTCAACAGAATCCTGCAATCTACGGTGATAAGATTGTGTGGATAGATTATCGCAACGGATTTGGAAATCCAGATGTCTACATGTGCACTATTTCAGAACAGGCAGAAAAATAACCTGTTGCAGGCTTTTCTGCTCTCTTATTTCATAAAACATGCCGTTAAATCACAAGGTCATCAGCAGCTTTGTGAGCAAACTTTAATTTTAGTTCCTTAAACCAATGCAAAAATAAGGAAAAAACCTGAAAACTCAAAACTAGTAAGTCTTGGCTATTTAAATGTAATATAACTTCTCAACCTGTTGTACTTTCAAAGAAGAAAAAACTAGGATTATATAATGTTCGGGAAATAGAGATTATTAGCTCTTAAATAGCTAAGTTCTGGACTTTCTAGGATTTATTAGTTTCAATTTCTGGTTTAAAGGGGGAAGTAACAGGTGTGGGTGAGTAAATTTACCATTTTTATAGTGGCTGCTATCTTTCTTATGATTCTGGCTTATAGCCCTGCATCCGCCAGGGAGATTACGGTAGATTATAGTGGTTCAGGTGCAGATTTCAGATCGATTCAGGAAGCGGTAAATAGTTCCTCTTCAGGAGATATTATTCTTGTTTATCCGGGTCTCTATAACGAAAGTGTGGATGTAGGGGCACAGAACATAAGCATCATTTCTAAATCTGAAAATCCTGAAGATACTACTGTTCGGGCTTTTAAAATTAGTGAAAATAACATTACTGTAAGCGGATTTAGTATACAGAAACATTTAGATTTGGAAAGTCATATGGGTGAACTCCGGCATGTTAAAATTGAAAACTGCACTGTTAAGAATAACATTTTGGAATTGGGTATTGATGCTTTTGATTGTTACAATTCAAATATCGAAAAAAATGTAATGTTAAATTCAGGTATCTTTGTATCGGGTCTTGAAGACGATTCTAATTTTACAATTTCTGACAATCTAATTGTTAACGGAAGCATTAATGTTCATCACGGGCCACATAATTGTATTTTGCTTAATAATAAACTTTTGAATGGCGGCATAGGGATAGGTGAAGGTCCTGGCTGCAAAATTCTCGGCAATTATATTTCAAACGGGATCGATAATGGTTATGGGATTGTCCTTTCTGAAACTTCTTCTAATGAAATAGAAAACAATACGATTGTAAATTGTACTGATGGCATCTTTCTAGTCTGGCTCACGGGGGATAACACAGTTCATAATAATATCCTGAAGTCTAATGATCGAGGAATTTATGTTGGAGGCTCAGGAGGCAATTCATTTTCAAATAACACAATTTTTAAAAATAATATTGGGATACTGCTAGGCGGCTTTACCATGGACCAGGCAGGAGCTAATTCACTCTTAAATAACACGATTTCAAACAACAATATAGGAATATCACTAGAAGGCGATTCTTCTGGGAATCTGGTAACCAATAACAAGGTAGAGCTAAACGAGCAATATGGCGTATATATCAAACAAGTTAGTTATGAGGAACAAGTTAGCTATGAGGCTATGCCATATAATGGGACTAATTGGTTCTACAACAATATATTCAATAATACTATCAACCTCTTTAACGACACAGGCAACTATACAGGCAACTATTATGTTGCAAAACAAATAAACAATGGAGCCGGGCTAAATTCTGTTGCTTTGAATACCACAAAAACTTCAGGTACTAACATCATAGGTGGAGCTTATATCGGTGGCAATTACTGGGCAAAGCCTGATGGAACCGGTTTTTCTCAAACCTGTAACGACTGGAATAGAGATGGGATTGGGGACTCGACCTATACAGTCAGTGCATATGATATTGATTACCTTCCTCTAGTCTCTATATCCAAAAAGGACCAAACAGTATTTCCTGTTGCTGACTTCTCTGCATCCCCAACTTCAGGAAATGCGCCCTTAAAAGTATTATTCTCCGATAAAAGTACAGGTGCACCGATTTACTGGTTCTGGGATTTCGGAGACGGTATTAATTCAAAACATTCCATGAATGCGACTCATACTTTTACCAAACCCGGAAAGTATGATGTAAGTCTTACAGTAACGAATGAAAACGGCAGCAACACTAGGGTTATTCCTGAATATATAGTCGTCTCTGAGGACGAAAAACAGGGTAATTGAAAAACAGAGAAATCAACATAAAGGTATAGGGGAAGTTACTGATCATATCTGACAAAATCATTGTATCTATTCTGCTTTGTCATATATGAGGGCCAGCCTCCTTTATCTTTTTTAGTAATTTGCAAAGGTAGTATGTTTGAACAATATCGCAAAATCAGCATATAAATTAAAGTAAAGGTAAAAAAGGAGACATAATCGGAAAATATTAAATTGGACTTATAAAATTCATTTGATTCCGGAAGCAGAAAAAAGGTTTTTGCGCTTTCCGGCATTTTGTCCATCTGGGGCTTAACTACTGCTGTTTACACTTTCAACCTCTTCTAACGAACTTTTTTCGTTCCCGATCCGCTATTCATTTTAGTACCTTGCCGCTCCGGCTTTTTTCGATTTTGGACCTTTATTTGGTCTGAAAGCCCGCTCCGGGCACTTCTTGGAATCGGTTTTCCCGCGTACTTCAAATCCGAGGCTGAAACATTCGCCTTTTATCTCATCTATAGCCGTATAAAATCTGCAGTCTTGGCATGTAGGCATTAGGATTACTACCTCCAGATATGTGAAGGCTATCTGGATCTTGAGTTCCAGATATGTTTCCTGGATACAACTTCGATTTAAAATTACCTGCTTTTCAATAAAGGTGCAGGATGTATCCTATAAATAATGTGTATCTGTAAATAAAATGTTTTTGGTAGGTAATAAGGTACGCAGTAGACAGGTTCTGAGAACAAAATGCTTCTTTTCAATCCCTTATATTATAAAAATGTTAAAAGACGTTTATCGGAGTAAAACGTGAAATTGTTCGGGTAAGCAAAGAAAAATATTAATCCGAAATTTTCCGGAAATCTGCCAGAATAATGACTACGCTACAGAGAAGTGCAGTAATATGAGATTTCTATAATCTCAAATCTCTTCTCTTAAAATCTCTTCTCTTAAAATCTCTTTTCTTTAAATCTCTATCTCAAATCTCTATCTCAAATCTCTTCATCCTCTTTGAATTCCACATCAAGGACAGGAAGCTCTCTTATATTTCCTTCCCTATCATAACAGGTCCAGCTCTGCCTGCTGTAAGGGCTACCAATTATTATATGGCAGTTCCCTGTTTTCGAAAAGAGTCGCAGGTCGGCTTCTGAGGGCTTCCGGCTGGGGCCGGGATGGCTGTGGACTGAACCTGCTGCTTTTATGTTCGGCATCATGTAAAGCCTGAAAACTGCGTTTGTATCACTTGACTCGGTTCCCGGAAGAATAAGCACCTCGGTAATTATTCCATTCTTTTCCTGCAAAAGTCCGGCAAACTCTTGAGGGGCCATTGACTTGCTGGCTCCAAGGATAAAATCAAGGGTATCACGTGCAATTCCTTTAATCCGCATGAAGAGTAATTTCTCCTTAAAAGCTATAACTTTTTCTGGAAATAAACAGAGCTCATGAATCTCTCATCCCACTGGATTTATTTATTGTCTGCATAGATTATTAAGCAGCAACATATTTGTAAAAGGCAGTTTTACCAGAGATAATGGAGATTTTCCACTCTGGATTGAAATTTGTTACAGCAACAGGGGGTTATTAAAATTAGAGATGTTCATTCTGGTTTAGGCCTGGAGAGAGTTCTGGAAGAAAATACTGATAATGACTCTGAAGAAGACTCACAAAAAGTCTCTGAAATGGGTACTAAAAAGGGTACTGAAAAGGATATTGAAAGGGATAATGGCATGCATGCCTCACTTTATCAGGAATCACTTGCAATGCACAGGAGGCTTGGGGGTGTACTTGAAGTTGCAAGCAAAGTCCACCTCCGTACAATTCATGATCTAAGCGTTGCCTATACTCCTGGAGTTGCCGAACCCTGCAGGGAAATTAGCGAAAATCCGAATCTTGTTTACCTTTACACTCTTAAGAGAAATACGGTTGCTGTCGTAACTGACGGGTCAGCTGTACTTGGACTTGGGAACATAGGTCCTTATGCGGCTCTCCCGGTTATGGAAGGAAAAGCTATAATCTTCAAAGAATTTGCCGGAATAGACGCTTTTCCGATTTGCTTGGACACTCAGGATACAGAAGAGGTTATAAAAGCGGTAAAAAACCTGGCTCCGGTCTTTGGAGGTATCAATCTTGAAGACATCAGTGCGCCCCGCTGTTTTGAAATCGAGGCAAGACTGCGGGAAGAGCTTGACATTCCTGTTATCCATGACGACCAGCACGGGACAGCCATTGTCGTATTTGCCGGCCTCCTGAATGCCCTTAAGATTGTAAAAAAGGAACTGGACGAATTAAGAATAGTAATCTCAGGGCTTGGGGCTGCAGGGGTTGCAATTTTCAGGTTTCTAGTCCGTGCTGGGGCAGACCCTTCAAAAGTCCTTGCCTGCGACAGCCAGGGAATTGTATATGAAGGGCGGGAAAAGGGCATGAACCCTGTAAAAGAAGAAATCTCCCGGCTTACGAACCCTGAGAAGTTAAAAGGCGGGCTTAAAGAAGCTTTTCCGGGCACTGACCTATTTATAGGGGTCTCGGTCGGAGGGGTCGTAACCGAGGAAATGGTCCGCTATATGGCAAAAGATGCTATTGTAATGGCAATGGCAAATCCCATCCCTGAGATCATGCCTGACGCTGCAAAAAGGGCAGGGGCAAGGATTGTCGCTACAGGGAGGTCGGATTTCCCAAATCAGCTCAATAACTGCCTGAGTTTCCCCGGAGTTTTTAAAGGAGCTCTTGGGACCTGCGCAAGGAAGATAACTCCTGATATGGAAATGGCAGCAGCATATGCCCTTGCAAATGTTGTAACTGCCGGCGAGCTTTCAGAAGACTATATTATCCCGGATCCACTTGATAAGCACGTAGTGCCCGCAGTCGCAAAAGCCGTTGCAGATGCTTCCCTTGAAAGTTGCGCTGCTAGAAAAAGCCTTGAAGATAGTTTCGAATGAGTAGAATGAATGAGTAGAATGATGAGTTGAATTATTCAGTAAGATTCAGTAAGAAGACTAATTTTCAGAATCATTGTTTCAAAACCAATTTTAACCGAAATTACATATTTTTTCTGTCAAATATATTGGGGGATATTTAATGAATTGTACAAATCTGAAACAGGGACAGACCCTTATCTGTGAAAGATGCGGGCTCGAATTAACAGTGGTAAATGAGTGCGTGGATGAACGTTGTTCTATGGGCTGTACTGGTGATATGGACTGCTGCGGTGAGCCTATGAAATTGAAAGAATAAGCAGAATAATTTAGCTCATGATCTACTGTATTATTTGTGATGTGTTCTATCAGGTGTGAGCTTTGAATGTATGAACTTAAACCTGAGCGTCTTCATCGACAAATATGCCTGCATAGTGGCGGATAGATGCCCTTTCATAAGTGAAGTATATATACAACTGAGTCATTATATTTAATGGGTTGTGGGGAACAGTCGTATGTAAAAGTCTCTCTAATGTTGGACATAAACCTCTTTCATAATACCCCACTCCCAAAATTACTTTTCTGGAAGTTTGTTGAATCCTTCTCCTGGCTGATGCTTATACCTATTTTATTCTTAACCGGAAGGTTTCATGATATCTAACCTGAAATAAAAACGTTCTTAAAGAGCTAACTGAATGAATGAACTGCATTTTATTGGGTCTTACTTTTTTGAATCTCTTCTAATATTTTCTTCTGTGTCTCTGCTATCTCTTTCAATGTTGCGTTTATCTCTTTCATTATTTCCATAGTATTCTGCATCATGTTGTTTTCCTTAATTTCTTCCGGGCATGTCTCAATTTCCTCAAATTCTTCTTTTTGCAGTTCTCGCAGGATATCTCCAAATACGCCAAACTCTCTGCTCTTATCGGCACTGTCTGCCGCTTTCTCTTTATTATGCATGATTCTAACAATGCCACAAAATATAAATATATTATTTTTTGAGCCTTGCAGAGAAAATATCAAATCGGTTTCAAGAGATTGAAAAAACGCCGGATAGGGTTAATAGGTCAAAATGAATTAATTGTATGCAGTACAGAGTATAATGCAACACGAAATAAAGCGCCAGTACTGAGTATGAAAATTGGAGAAAGATATGAGGGAAATTCAAAGAAAGTTTGATGCTGTTTCAAGAAAGTATGATGAACAGAGACATAGGTTTGTACCGTGCTTCGGTGACTTTTATGGAGTATCAGTGTCCGTGGCATCGGTAGACATGGAAAATCCAGACATACTGGATGTGGGTGCCGGAACAGGACTTCTATCGGCATTTCTAATGGAAAGATATCCAGATGCATCATTTACTCTTATTGACATCTCGGAAAAGATGCTCGATATGGCAAAAGACAGATTCAAAGGTAATTCAAACGTAAAATATATTACAGCCGATTATTCAAAATACGATTTTGCGGAAAAATACGATATGGTAGTGTCAGCTCTGTCTATCCACCATCTGGAAGATGAAGAGAAAAAAGAGCTCTATAAAAAAAGTTATTCTATTCTTAACGAGAACGGGATTTTTATCAACGCAGATCAGGTCCATGGAGAAACCCCTTTCATAGAAAACCTGAATAAGACAACCTGGAGACAGCATGTCGAAAAAAGTGGCCTGACAGAAGAGGAAATAATGGCTGGTTATGAAAGAACCATGCTCGATAAGGATTCAAAATTAGATCAACAGCTGGATTGGCTTAAAGAAGCAGGTTTTTGTGATGTCAGTTGCATATATAAGTATTATCAGTTTGCAGTAATGTTTGGGAGAAAAACTGTATAAATTAATGGTTATGAGTTTAATTCTGATGAGTCCTGCGAAGCTCTGAATAAATTAACCTACCTCTTGATTATGGTACTATTCTTATGAACCATCAGGATCACGCCATTTCTACCCTTACTGATTCTCTATTTTGGTCTGTTAATCTCTAAAATAAAAAATTAATTAACACAAACACAAAAAGGAAAGAATAAGAGTTAATCTGTCCATGTGGCACGCAGCATCCGTTCTTTGTATGATAGGGTTTCGTCTTTCAAAATTTTGAGTTTTTTATATAATACCTCTACATGGGTTCTTTTTTCGCTTATAGTTTCAATTAAGTGATTATAATAAGGTCCTTCTGTTATATTGTGGCTCGCCAGGTCTTCTGTAAAGTTTTTAATGTCTTCTTCGTCAAGCTCAATTAACGTTTGAGTATTTTTTATTTGACCTTCTAACGCGATTTTATCCAGCACTTCATTCATTCGGTTTCATCTCCATAAACTATGATAGTTACATCCTTCCCGGCATCAGGAATGACTCACAGATTAAGTCTATATAAATTTATCTTAATCTATCTTGAGAAGTCTGTAAGTGCTATTTGAGGGCTTCAAAGTTAGTTCTATTTCTAATAAATTTTAAAATTTCATTCTTCTTTGACACTTTCGACGGGTATTGACTCTTTTCTTGAGGTATTAGGTAATAGATTTTATAACAGAAAATATGCTCGATATTTCAAAAGACAGGTTCAGATGCAATTCAAAGGTAAAATACATTGCATCAGACTATTCAAAACATGATTTTGCGGAAAAATACGATATGGTAGTGTCAGTTCTGTCTGTTCGTCATCTGGAAGTTAAATATTGATGTTCAACAATCTGCTCTGAAGATAGGTACTTTTCCCAAAAACTGTTTTTATACTGATTGATTTATATTTTTTAGCACCCTTTGTATAATAAATGAAGATATAACAAGCAAATAATTGCGTCTGCTAATTGATACTTCCTATCTTTCATTGATTTTGAACAGTTTCATTATGATGGAAATGGGGGTTCAATACATACTCGATGTTTGCAGCGGGCAGTTATAACTTTAGTTTGGGGGGAATAAATGAGAAATAAATTCTTTTTTATAGCGTTAATTTTTCAGTTTTTAATTATGATCTGTATTATTGCATCAGCAGAACAGGAAATCAGGCTTGGAACTGGGGTTGATCCCGAGATTTATGACGACAAAGTAGTGTGGTCGTCAAATGGCAGTATTCATCTTTATGACATAACCAGCAGAACTGACACCAGGCTCAATTCATCTTCAGCAAGCTATCCGGCTGTCTATGAGGACAAAATAGTGTGGCTTGATAACAGCAGTGAAAATCCCACTCTTTGTGTTTATAATATCTCAACTGGTGGAAAGTTTCATATCACTAAAAATGTGACCGGTGGTGATACCTATGCGAATGGTGATACTATCTATGTGCTTGGCGGGAGTCAACCAGCTATTTACGGTAACATAATAGTGTGGCAGGATTATGTCGACAATGAAAATCCAGATAAGAGAGCCTGCAATGTCTATATGTATGATCTGTCTTCATTTACCCAGACCAAAATCAGTAATTATGGATTCCTTTATGGAAGACCTGATATCTATGGGGATAGAATAGTGTGGATCAACGATAGCGGAATTTCTGGGGAAGGCGGTCCTATCTGGATGTACAATATTTCCACAGGTAATAAAACTGAGATTGAAGAAGATTATTCATATGACTGTGCAATATATGGAGATACATTTGCATCCAATGTATATGCTCTTGATTATTGCATTTCTGTACATAATCTCTCAACCAATGAAATAAATGTGGTTAACCCACCGTCATTTGATCCTGATATCTATATGGATAAGGTAGTATGGGAGGATGAACGCAATTGTATGAGTGATATTTACATGTGCGATCTGTCCACTACCAATGAAACTCACATTTCCACTGCCAATGAAACTCGTATTTCCACAAGCGGATCAGCACGCAATCCTTCTATTTGCGGAGACAGGATAGTATGGCAGGACTGGCGTACCAACCAGAGTGCTGTTTACATGTACGACCTTTCAGCCGAGTCTGTAAAACCCAATGCTTCTTTTACTGCAAACATAACTTCCGGCTCATCCCCGTTAACGGTATTATTTACTGACATCAGCACCGGAGGAACACCTGAAAACTGGTACTGGGACTTTGGAGACGGTATTCATTCAAAACACGCTCATACTGCAATCCACACGTTCCGGAAGGCGGGGAAATACGATGTCAGCTTGACAGTAACGAATGCTGCTGGGAGTGATACCAGAACAGTGAAAAGATATGTGACGGTGTCCTGATGAAATAAAAAAGTTCAAGCTAAATGTAGTAAAATTTTCTAAATGTAATAAATTTTTAATTTAATAATCTTAATAAATTTTTAATTTAATAAACTTTTATTATTTTTTATTCTGCAAAATCCTCTCTGGCATCTTTAATTAATGAGCTGATCCCAAAACTTGATATTACGCTTCTAACTACCGAATATTGAATGCTATTACTGGGTGCTATTACTGGAGCTATTATTGGATGTTATTATTGGGGTTTCTGAAGGAACTGCTTCTCGATCTGAATCAGGTGCAGATACTAAAGGCAGGTAGTCTGTAACATTGGTTCCATTGTAGGTCATATCTGCAATACCATCTTTATTTTCATCCGGTGCGGTTTCAGAAAAGCCTTTCCCTTCCGGGTTTGCCCAGAAATTTCCTGCTATATAGGGTCCGCCAGCAATATTCTTGCCTGAAGTCCTTTTTATATTCCAGTAGTTTTTACTGTTGTCTATATCTGTGTTATAGGCATTGTTAAAATAATTATTAAATACGGTATTGTTGTCGCAGGCTGGACACATGGAAAGGCCTGAGTCAGCGTTTAAAGCAATAATATTTCCATAAAGCCTGTTACTGTCAGAGGAATCCAGATGAATCCCGTAGCTTGTTTTGTTAGCTGTATTTCCGGAAATTATGCTATAGCTTGAACGTGATAACCAGATTCCATAATTAATATTTTCAGAGACATTATTACCTGAAATAATACTCATGTTTGAATTTACTGCATGAATGCCCATATCGTTTTCAATTGCCGTGTTATTACTAAAGGTATTGCTGCCTGAATTCCTGAGATAAAAACCGTAGCCTGTGTTGGAATTTGCCAGATTGTTTGTCAGGTTATTCTCCCTGCTATTACTCTCGAGGACAATTCCATGAGCATTTGAATTTGCGGTGTTGTTAAAAAGTACATTGTTTTCAGAGCGAATGATGTGGATCCCATAATTTTCGTTCAGGTTCATGCTGTTGTTCGAGATTATATTGTTTTTTGAGCTGCTTAGAGATAATCCAAGATAGTTTTCAGAAAGATCATTGTTGGATATGGAACAGTTACTGCATGCAGTCAGATGGATTCCGGTAAACTCCGGGTTGGCTGATCTAATCTTAAAGCCGCTAATTGTCACATTATTTGCTCGCAAATATAACGCATTTACACTGGAATTACTCGCTACTATTATTGTATCCTCTGGATTACCAGTTTCTGATCGTATTACAAGATCACCCTTTGTTATTATTATATTCTCCGTATAATTTCCTGTGCCTATGACTATTTCGTCTCCTGAACTTGCATTATTTATTGCAGCCTGTATCGATTCACCTGGCTGAACATAAATCTCGACTGCAATTCCGGTGCTTGAGTTTAACGTGAAAATTAAAAAGGCTACAGCTAAAGTGATAAACCTGTTTATTTTAACTCCCCACATTACATTCTAATTATTATTCTGTTATCTTTTATTATTGGCCTCATTATTATTCAAAAGCTAAAATTTTAACATAAAATATTATGAAAATAATAGATCACAATAATATCAAAATGAAAACATAAAAATTCAAAGTAAATAATAATCAGCAGTTAATTTTCTGAAACAAACTATATTGTTCTCTTTTTAATCTCTTAGTAATCTCTTTGCTTACTGCAGTAAGTGAACATTGATACAAAGAGGGAATAAAAGTAAGGAAAAGATAAACTTAAATAAAAATTTAATAGAAGATTGGTTTGTTTTTAAAAACCTTCTTCTATCTTAAATAAACGGTAAAAAAGCTCAACCGAAGTGCTCTTCACTTTCAAGGGATTTTAAAACCTCAAGTTTCTCCCTTGCATCAGCCATATCCGGGTAAATGCGCAGGATTTCATCAAAAGCCCTTATTGCTTCCCCAAACCTTTCCATTTTTCCGAGGATAACTCCTCTGTAATTCATGGACTGGACGTCATGCGGGTTTATCCTGAGCAGTTTTTCAAAGGCTTTGAGGGCTTCTTCATATTCTCCGATCTTTGCGAGGGAGATCCCCAGGTATCTGAGGGACTGTTCATGCCAGGGATTGATGGCAAGTGTTTCTTTAAAAGCCCTGGCTGAAGTCTCGTAGAGTTTCTGTTTGAAGCAGACGACTCCTACGTTATAGATTGCTTTTATGTTGTCCGGGTCTTTTTCAAGCACCCCGTCAAAGGCACGAAGAGCTTCTCTGTACTGCTCAAGCATGCAGAAGACAACTCCTTTGTAATTCATCACATCAAGATTCTCAGGGGCTATCTCAAGGATGCGGTCAAAGTATCCTAGGGACTCCTGGACCCTGTTTAATTTTATAAGGGTCGTGGCTGCATTATAAAGGGCTTCTTCATTTTTCGGGTTAAAAAGGGCTGCTTTTTCAAAGGCTTTGAGGGCCTCTTTATGGTTGTCAAGTTCCAGGTGGCAGAGACCCAGGTAATTCAGGCTTTCAGGGTCTTCTGGGGTTTTTTCAAGCAGCTGTTCAAAGGTCCTTGCAGCTTCTTCATATTCTTCGAGGTTGAAGAAAACAAGAGCCATATTATAGAGTACTTCTTCGTTCTCAGGCTCGCATTCAAGAACCATGTCAAGAGCCTGCAGGGCTTTTTCATAATCCTGAAGCTCTATATTTGCAATTCCCAGCATATAGCAGACTTCGGAGTATTCCGGGAAGTCAGGTGCAAAGAGGAGTACTTTTTCAAGATCTTTTACAGTGTCTTCAAAGTTGAGGGTATTGAAATTAGCAACTGCGCGGCTGTAAAGAATATCTATATTTTCAGGGTTTTCGACAAGGGCTGAACTGAAGGCATCCCTTGCTTTCTCATACCTGCAAAGTGAAAGAAGGGAAAGCCCTTTCTGCTCCTGGGCAACTTTAAGGGCAGGGTTTATTTCCAGAGCCCTCTCAAAAGCTTCCACTGCCTCTTCATTCTGGTCGAGCCCTCTCATAACAAGGCCGCTTAAGTACCATACATCAGCAGCCATCGGTTTTTTATCAAGGACCTTTTCAAAGGTGTCGCAGGCATCTTCATATTTCTCGGTTTTGAGCTGTGCAAGCCCTATCTTGGTCCAGGCATCTTCAAGTTCAGGGTCATTTATTTTTGGTTCTTCTCCCTGGTTTCGGACAGCCTGTTCAAAGGCTTCAAGGGCTTCTTCGTAATACTCCTGTGAAAACAGCACAAGTCCTTTTCCATACCATGCTTTTTTAAAGTCCGGATAATTCTCAAGCAGCTCTGAAAAAACCTCAAGGGCTTCTTCCAGCCTTCCGGTCTCCAGAAGTGCAATCCCTCTGTCGTAAAGGGTCTCTTTTGAAGCTGCTCCTCCTCTTGCAAGCTTTTCAAGCGGCAGCAGAGCTTCTTCGGGTTTTCCGAGCTCTATCAGGGTGGATGCAAACTTTTCAAGGAGTCCCTGGCAGAACCGGGAGTTTTCCGGGCTTTTTTCGGGCTCATTTACTGAGCCTTTTCCTGTTAAGTTCTCTGCGGAAAGCTCAAGAAGGAAATTTACTGCAGATACGGCTTCTTCCGACCTGCCAAGTTCAAAAAGGGCAAAAGCTCTTTTTTGCAGGATTTCTGAGTCCTGTACGCCTGTTTCAAGGTATCTGTCAAAGTCTTTTACAGCTCCTGCATAGTCTCCTGTTTCGAAGCAGGAAAAACCTGTATAATAGGAAATATCCGGCTTCTGGCACCCAAGCTCAAGAGCTTTTCCGAATCCCTCTAAGGCTTCCTTGAAGTTTCCAAGCCTGAAAAGTGCAAGCCCTTTCAGATATTGCATATCTGTCTTTTTCGGGGAGTACTCCAGTGCTGTTTTAAAGGCTTCAACTGCTTCCTCATACCTTCCCAGTTCAAAGAGAGTGTACCCTCTCTGTTCAAGGGCGTGCGTACAGTCAGGCTTGAATTTAAGGACAAGGTCAAACAAATCCAGAGCTTCCTGGGTTTTTCCAAGGGCTTTTAAGGCAATCCCTTTCCTGAAAAGGACTGTTTTTCTTCCAGGAGTCTGGCTGAGGACCTTCTCAAAGAGCTCAAGGGCTTCTTCGTAATGTCCCTGCTTGAAACAGGCAGTGCTCAGGTGTGCAAGGGCTTCAGTATTTGCTGCGTCTCTGGCAATAACTTCCTTAAAACCTGATGCTGCTTCTTCATATCTCCCAAGCCTTAGAAGGGCGAGGCTCTCTGTATAGATAAGATCCGTATAGACAGTTTCCGGGATTTTCTCCTTGTCAGGCATTATCTTAAGAGCCGTTTCAAATGCTCTCAGAGCTTCCTCAAAGTTTCCGAGTTCAAAGCTGGAAAGTCCCAGCTGATAGCATATATCATGCATATCCCTGAATGCAGGATCGATCTCAAGGGCTTTTTTGAAGGCTCTGGAAGCTTCTTCGTGCCTCCCGAGTTTTGAACATGAGAGTCCGACATAGTACCAGCCTTCTGCAAGTCTAGGGTCCTGCCCTGTAAGCCTTGAAAATACTTCAAGTGCCTTTTCATAATTCTCCTGCCGGATAAACACGAGCCCTTTCCAGTAAATTACAGGCTGATTTTTCTTCGAGTCCTTAGCTTTCTCACTTATTCCTTCAAAAAGGGCAAGAGCCTCCCCGTACTTTCCAAGCTCGAAGTATTCAATCCCTATATTGAACTTTGCCTCTTCGAGCCTGAGTTTTGCTTCTTCATTTCCTGAGTCCAGTTCTAGCAGATTTGAGAGGGCTTCTGCTGCTTCTTTATGCCGCTTCAGTTCAAGGAGGCATATCGCTATGCTGTTCAGGGCTGCAAGATTTTCCGGGTCTTTTTCCAGCACAACTTCAAAGGCTTCCAGAGCAGGTTCATACTGCCCGGCTTCTAAAAGACACTTTGCCCTGTATTCAAAGGCTGTATGCAGTTCCGGGTCAAGGCGGACAGCTGATTCAAATGCCTTTGCCGCTTCTTCCTGCCTGTGCAGGCTGTACAGAATAAGGCCCCTGTAGTACCAGGTCGTGCTGGAGTCGGGTTTTTTCTCAAGTACACTTTCAAAAGTTTCCAGAGCAGAGGTGCATTTTCCAAGTTTCATCTGGGCAAAACCCTTGAGGGTTCCAGCATCTTCGTAGTTTGCATCCTTTGTAATCACCTCGTCGAAGGCCTTTACAGCGTCCTCAAAGTTTTCCAGCGTCAGGAGAGCAAGCCCTTTCCTGTACCAGGCTTCTCTTGACCCGGGTTTTTCAATCAATATCTTTTCGAATGCCTGGAGAGCAGTTTCATGCTTTCCAAGCTCCATTGCCAGCCTACCTCTCCGGCACTGTATTTCCAGGTCATCCGGGTGCTGTGCAGCAAGTTTTTCAAAAGTTTCCAGGGCTTTTTCATATTCCCCGAGTTCCATTAATGCAACTCCCAGGCTGTAGGAAAGGTCAGGATACTCGGGACTGAGGGAAACGACTTTTTCAATGTATTCGAGGGCGGCTTCTTTTCTTCCCAGCTTGAGCAGTGATATGCCTCTGTTGTAGATTGAGTCAATGTCTTCAGGATTTATTTTTAAAACTTTGGCAAAGGCTTCTTCGGCTTTTTCGTACTCTTCTGAGGCAAAAAGCAAAAGTCCCCTGTTCTTCAAGGCATCCTCAAATTCAGGTCTGAGTTTTATTGCTTCTCCGAAGGCTTCAAGGGCTTCTTCGGTTTTCCCAAGCTTTCCGAGCACTATTCCTTTCTTGTTCCAGCCTGTCTCAAGGTAGGGATTTAGCCGCAAACCTTCTTTAAAAGCTTCAAGAGATTCTTCATAGCGTTCCAGAGAATAGAGTGCAAAACCTTTGTTCATCCAGCAGATTTCATCATCAGGCTTCAGGCTTGCAGCATTTTTAAATGCATCAAGTGCAGGTTCGAATTTCCCCATCTCCAGAAAAATGATTCCTTTTTGAAGCCACAGGTTATAATTTTCAGGTTCCTTTTCCAGACTTTTTGCAAGGGGTTCAAGGGCTTCTTCAAAACGTCCGAGCCCTGAAAGCACTGTACCCTTTAATTTCTGGGCTTCGGTAAAATCAGGGTCGTATTCAAGCAGTTTTTCAAATGCTTTGAGTGCTTCTTCGTACTTCCCTGTTCTGGCAAGCAGTCGTCCCTGCTGAAGCCATGCATCCGTATTTGTGGGATCAAGTTCCGTAACACGGGCAAAGGACCGGGCAGCTTCGGCAAAGTTCTGTAGTTTCAAAAGAGCAAGTGCCCTGTTGTACCAGACCTCTTTCATATCAGGGTAGGCTTTAAGCATGGAGTCAAACGCTTCAAGGGCTTCTTCGTAGACCTCAAGTTTCATGAGTGCAAAGCACTTACAGTTCCAGGCTTCAAAATAAGCAGGGTCGAGCCGGATGGCTTCTTCAAAAGCTTCTATGGCTTCGTTAAGCTTGAGCAACTGCACAAGAGCAAAACCTTTCCTGAACCAGGCTTCTTTATTCCCTGGATTGAGTTTCAATACTTTTGAAAAGGTTTTTTCTGCTTCCTCATATCTTGAAAGTTCGCTCAGGATAATGCCTTTATGATAAAGGGCAGCTTCATTTGCAGGGTATCTTTTTAAGAAGTCTTCGAGAGCTTCGAGAGCTTCTTCTTTTTTCCCAAGCTTTGCAAGAACAAGGCATTTCTGTTCAAGGGCGTCCGTATTTTTTGGATTCTCCCGGATAAGAGAATTAAAGCATTCAAGAGCCTCTTCATATTTTTCTAGTTTTGCAAGGATAAGCCCTTTTGCGTAGCAGGTTTCCGAATCTTTAGGGTTAATTTCAAGTGCATGTCCGAAATTTTCTAGGGCTTCTTCGTATTTTTCTGCTTTTCCGGCTACCGTCCCCAGTGCACACCATGCGGATGTATAGTCAGGCTTAAGTTCAAGAGCTTTTTCAAAACAAAGAATGGAAGCTTCATTTCTATCTATTTCGGCAAATGCAAGTCCTCTCATATGCCAGATTTCAGGGTTATCAGGAGTATTTTCAAGGGCATTTTCATAGGCTTCAAGTGCTTCTTCAAATTTATTTTGAGTTGCAAGACAGGTTCCTTTTCTATAGAAGGCATCTGAGTTCCCAGGTTCGAGCTGCAGGACTTCATTAAATGAATTGAGGGCTTCCTGGGGTTTTTCGATTTCAAGGAGGGCAAGTCCCCTGTTAAAAAGGGCTCCTTTATGACCTGGATTTTTATCCAGAATTTTATTGAATGTGTTAACTGCTTTTTCGTATCTTTTGTGTTTAACCAGTTCAAGGCCTCTTTGAAAGGCTTCATCGTGAACGATAATAATTCCTCCGATTCCCTTTTTTGCAATAGATCCTGCAGGCTCAGTTGGGTTTTATTACTACTTTCCTTTTAATTCGTATCTTGTTCAGGAGAATGTACATCGATAAACTGAGTCGGTGAATATACATCGATATACTGAGTTAGTGAATATACATCGATACACTGAGTCAGTTAATGTACATTGATAAACTGTATTGATGAGTGTTACTTACATATGCTGCCGATATTATTTTTGATTAGTATTTACAGATAAATGCTTGCCGATAAATTTGCATTAAATTCTCGATTTTTACACTTTGTATGTCTTTTTAAGCTCAGTTTTCATTTTTTAGGCGGGCTAGTATTGAATATCTGGAATTGAATATCTGGAATTTGTTATCATTATAATTTTTATTTAGAACCTATTTTTCTAACATACTATATAAAGAATCTCCCATAAGTGTGAGTGGGAGAAAACTTTCAAAATTTGTTTTTCTCATTGTTTACCTGGTATTTAAGCTGCCTTTTTGAAGAGAGTTTACATATAATAGAATATACAAAAACATATTCTAATTCCAAAAATTATAAATTCTTTTTAAACGTTTTCTTCAAGTGCTTTTTTGATGCTCTTGCAGCTGTCTTTATTGTAGCAGACAAGGAAAACAGTCTCAGGGATTTCATTTTTCTGAAGAAATTCCTTTACCTGAGAAACTGCAATCCCTGCCGCCCTTTCGGAAGGAAACCCATATGCTCCTGTACTTATGGCTGGAAAAGCAATTGTTTTTATTTTGTGTTCCACGGCAAGCTCAAGGCTCTTCCTATAACAGGAGGCCAGAAGTTCATCTTCTCCTTTTTCGCCTCCCTGCCACACAGGGCCTACTGTATGTATAATGTATTTTGCAGGTAGAAGGTATCCGGATGTAATTTTTGCTTCTCCTTTCGGGCAGCCGTTAAGAGTTCTGCATTCTTCAAGCAACCTGGAACCAGCAGCCCTGTGGATGGCTCCGTCTACTCCTCCGCCTCCGAGAAGTGTATTATTTGCAGCATTAACAACGGCATCCACTTTCATTTTCACGATATCGCCTTCGAATATTCTTATTCTATCAATGTTTGGCTTCATACTGGATTCCTGCTCTCTACTTTGATATTTTTTACATAGCTTATCTTTCCCTATACTTTAGAGTTTTTTTCTGGTGGCGGATATCATATAGCTTATTTGTCTAGCTTATTTTACTCGCCTTTTTCTTAATGGTCACAGTTTTTGATTCGTATGCCCCCAAAAAATGATATAGCATAAACTCAGATTATATTTGTCGATCCGAAAGCGGGGGTTTCGGTGACCTGCAGGCTTAACTGCTCGCTTATAAGCTCTAAATGCTTTTATATGCCTCTGAGGTTACCGTGGCAATCCTGCTAAAATAATGACTTCTAATTAAAAACCCTGAACGGTCAGTACTAATAGCTAAAAAATATTAAATAAATCCCCGGTTAAAAACCAGCCGGGAAATTTTTAAACATATTTTTTGACAGTGGATACATAAAGCCAGAATAGATCTCTGAACTATTTTGATGGGGGGACTAATCATGGGTGATATGACACTTAAGGAAAGACTTTTAAACGCATTGGAAGGGAAGAAAGTTGACAAAGTGCCTGTTTGTTCCGTAACCCAGACAGGAATTGTTGAATTAATGGATAAAGTGGGAGCTCCCTGGCCGGAGGCTCACTCTGACCCTGAGCTAATGGCAAAACTGTCAATCTCAAACCATGAGCTCAGCGGGCTCGAATCTGTAAGGGTTCCATACTGCCTGACTGTGCTTGCAGAAGCAATGGGCTGTGAGGTCAATATGGGTACAAAGAATAGACAGCCTTCTGTCACGGCTCACCCTTACCCAAAAGACCTCGAAGGGATGAAAATGCCCGAGAACCTGCTTGATAGGGGCAGGATCCCGACTGTATTGGGCGCGATTGAACTCATCAGAGAAAGAGTAGGGCCAGATGTGCCTATAATCGGAGGTATGGAAGGTCCGGTTACCCTTGCCTCAGACCTCTCGAGTGTAAAGTCTTTTATGAAATGGTCTCTGAAAAAACCCGAGCTTTTTGAGCAGTTACTGGACTTTGCAGCCGAAGCCACAATAACCTATGCAAATTCGATGGTAGATGCGGGTGCAGACATTATTGCCATTGCGGACCCTGTAGCATCTCCTGATCTGATGAGTCCAGATTCATTTAAAAATATACTTCAATCCAGACTCCAGAGTTTCTCATCAAACGTGAACTCGGTTACAATCCTGCATATTTGCGGCAATGTAAACCCTGTCCTTGACTACATGGCAGACTGCGGTTTCGAAGGTCTGAGCGTTGAAGAAAAGATCGGGAGCGTAAAGAAAGCCAAAGAAATACTCGGGGATAGAGCAAGGCTCGTAGGAAACATTTCAAGCCCGTTCACTTTGCTCCCAGGTCCGGTTGATAAAATAAAAACCGAAGCCAAACAGGCTATTACAGATGGTGTTGATGTGCTCGCCCCAGGATGTGGAATTGCACCCATGACACCACTTGAGAATCTCAAGGCTATGGTTGTGGCAAGAGATGAATATTATGCATGAAAGGTCTAAAGAATATCAATATTTTTTAAACAAGTTTCATGGATATATTTCATTCCAAAAAAACACATGATATTCTTCAAATAAACAAGCTCAAAAAATACGTATATTACGTGATATTTTTAAAATGTACAGTGGACCTGGAATTCCCAGGTCCCCATTTGGATCTTATGATTTGTCATGCGCCGATGCTGTTCAATTTAATTTCTCAACTTTTATTCCTCATTTTTCGAAATTCAATTTCACATGTTTTCTGTTGACCAGTCAACTGCAGCTTTTACCCATGTCTTGAGTCTGTCTGAGGTGCTCAGGGGTGGAGTTCCGCATCCGAGCTTACTTGCTTTTGCTCCACTGTCAAGGGCTTT
Source organism: uncultured Methanosarcinales archaeon (assembly GCA_964434965.1). Classification (GTDB taxonomy): domain Archaea; phylum Halobacteriota; class Methanosarcinia; order Methanosarcinales; family Methanosarcinaceae; genus Methanosarcina. The sequence goes on along the minus strand of CAYSWX010000027.1, from coordinate 2,346 downwards.
CCTGACTTCGGTAATGATCTGTTCTTCCGTACCGTCGACCATAAGGAGAGGAGTCACATTTCCAACCACAGGAACATCACCTGCAAGCTTTGTAGCGTCACTCATTTCGACTGTTTGATCGATACTGAGGCAGTCTGCTCCGGTGGCGGCCATACCGTCAATAATCGAGGTTGTATTTCCACAGATGTGCAGTTCCCAGGGGCACCCGTTCTCGTGGATGAAATCTCCAAGCTCTTTTTCTGACGGGCCTGCTACTTTATAGTAGAACTCCGGCATAAGGAGGTTTGGGGATGCTGATGCATCGGAACAATAAAAGATGTCAGCTCCAGCTTGAGCGCAGGCTTCAGCATAAATCTTACTTATCTCAAGAGATACGGAAAGCCAGTCCTGCATTTTTTCCATATGTTTTTCTTTCTGAAGACACCTGTAACTAAGCATTGCAAGATTTTCAGCACCCATCAAGTCTCCGAGAAGGGTAATCGGAGCTTCGATGAGGGCATAGGTAGCAACATCAGGGTATCTTTCCTTTGCAAGTTTAATTGCATCTACTGTGGTCCTGACAAACTTGTTTTCAAGGAAGTTATTATATTTCACATCTTCCGGTTTTTTAAATGAACCCCTTACTGATGGGTGAATGTCAACCCTTCCCCATCTTCACATCAAGACCGGTAGCAGCAGATTCAACGAACATACCAAAGGCTACGACAAGGTTATCAATTCCTGTTTCCATAGGAGCACAGCTTGCGATGTTGACCATCATCTCTGCATTTGAGTGATAGTCAGGCCAAACTGCCCCCGTTTTTTCAACGTACTCCTTAAGCATTGCAACGCCGGAGATTACCGGGATCCTGTCAACAGGTTTCCTGCCGAGCATTGCAAGGACCCTTTCCTTTGATGTCATTTCATTGACCATCTTTTCAACTCCGTTATTTCTATGGCTTAACAACGTTACGTGAAACATTTGGTTGATATGGATTCTATGGAAGAATCATTAACCTCTTTTTTTACATGTTTTTCATTGATTCAATTGATTTACCTAAACATGTAAAATTCAGGAAAGTAAAAACAGAAAAGAGAAATAGGGAAACATCCGGATCTTTACCTTATCACAATCAACTATTTATCTTAATGATAAATATAATCACCGACATCAAAAATATAAATAGTATTGATATTATCAAGATCGTCCTTATTATAAACGAGATTATTAAAAAAGCACTCTTGTTTATTATATAACGGCGTTTACAAAATAAATGCATACGCTATTATCAATGAATTGGATAGGATCAACATGTATATTCCCACGTAACCCCGTTAACAGAATCAACGTAGTTGATTTTGTGTTAACTCTAAATATATGTTGACGAATATTTGCCTTTGGAAAACAAATAGTTACAACTTCTATTATATCTTTGTATCTTCCTTATGTTTCTTATTCAGATTCCTGTCCATTCCTTATATAGTTATTTGAAGCCGTAAGATCAAAACGATCGTATTTGTGATTTTGATCTTATCTGAATAGAGCAAATTCTGAATGAGCAATCTTAAAAAAATAAAAATTGGAAGAACTGTCCGGTTAGAGGCCGTAGTTCTCCGGCAGGAAGACTTCGACTTCCTGTTTGTATTTGTTAAGGCAGTCGCTCATGAACTTGTCCTTGTCGTCTGTGAGGGCCTCAAAGGCTGCCTTTGCATCTGCAAGAGCTTTTGCTTCGAACCTTGAGAGGGTAAGCTTGCCCTTAGCTCCTTCTTCTACGAGCCTGATGCATTCGAGAGCTGCATTCTTGGCGCGTAGGTAAATATCGTTTCCGTCCTTTGCAATCGCCTGCCCAACTTTATATGCGTTGTCATAGGCAAGCACGTAACCCTGCGGGTCTCTGTACTTGTCAGATGCTGCAAATAGATCCCTTAAGATCTTTTCATTGCCTGATTGGAGGGCTACGTTCATGAGAGAGCAGTCGTATGCAAGGGTCTCAGACCAGCACTGGACTGTGGTACCGCCGAATTCGCCGTGGTATTCAACAGATTCATTGGACCAGAGGTCACAACACTGCATGACAAGGTTGCCCATAAGGTCGGAGTGGGCGCAGGTCGAAGTCTTGCCTTCCTGAGCTATTGGGATTCCTGCAATTGACTTTACGATTGTGTTCTCATAACCGCAGTCCTTTCCCGGTCCGGTTGCGCCGCATTCATATGCTACAAGGGATCTTGCTGCAGAAATAGCTCTTGCGATGATTGCAGTTGTGTGGGCGAGGTTCTTGTCCAGTAGTCCACCTGCAATGAACATTGCAGTATTTGCCTGGGCACAGTCTGTGTCTCCTGAAGCTACAGTTCCGGTCTTCTTTGCAA
>CAYSWX010000026.1:0-42044 GCA_964434965.1 uncultured Methanosarcinales archaeon | reverse complement strand
TTTTCAAGTGACATTTTTTTCAGATCACTTTGATTTTTCTTGGACATATACTTTCTTCTCGGAAAAGCTATTTAATGGCAAAAATATGCCTTTCCGGAAGATTATTGCAGTTTTTTCCGGCTCTCTTATTCCGGTTTTATTCTCCACTCAGTTATTCGTAAATTCCTTCTTTCCGTTTCTTCGTGGAGTTCTTCTTCTCATTTCTTCGTAAAGTCCTTTTAAGTCCTTCTTCTACTTATCTTCTTGAATTCCTTCTATTCACTTCTTCGGAACAATCTCATCTATCCTGAGCACGTTCCTCGCCGTTTCCGTACCTGCGATAATTGCCAGTGTTTTTACGGCTGCCGAGTCGTAAACTTTCTGGCCTTTATCCGTCACCTTTCTCGAAAGGTCTATCCTTGCCTCTACCCCTCTTGCATATGAATTTCTCATCTGCACCATCGCATCAACCTGGTTCATTCCCATATTTCTTGCAAGAACAGTCGGAATCCTTTCAAGAGCTTCTGCATATGCCTGTACTGCAAGCTGCTTCTTTCCAGTCTGCGTTGCCGCAAACAGCCTTACCATATGCGCAAGCTCAAACTCTATTGCGCCTCCTCCATTTACGATTCCCTTATTTTTCATGAGGAAAGCCGCATTGTTCAGGGCATCATCAACAGCCTCTTCCACCTTATCAAGCCCGTATTTCACAGGTTCCCATATAAGGATAGTTGCTATTGCCTTTTCTTTCACAGAAATAAAAACAAAATTTTCCCCGTTTTTCTTTTCTACCCTTATGCTGTCTGCCTTTCCGAGGTCGCAGGTGCGAATCTCGTCCTGCTGGCTCATCAGGGTTGTACCTGTTGCTTCCGCAAGCTTTTCGAGGTCCTTCATCTTCAGTTTCTTAAACGCCAGTATATTACTGTCCCTTAGCAGAGTTTCAATATAAGGGTCGATATCTCCTTCGGAAAAGAGCACGTTTGCGCCTGAATCAATAATTTTTCTTGCAATCTCCCCGCACATCTGCTTTTTCCTTTCCTCAAAAAGCAGTGCAGTCTGTATGGAATCCATTTTGAGGTTATGCTGGGGGTTTAAATATCCGCTTTTAATCTTCAGGTCATAATTCGTAATCAGGACCGCAGGGTTCTCAAATTCATTCGGCATGTCAACCCTTGCAGGGTTTTCGTCCATAATCAGGCCTTCCAGAGCAACCATCTCAGGCCCTCCTTTCTTTTTAAGGACTTTTATATTCCTGTTCAGGTCTAGCCTTCCAGCCTGCTTTTCGTTCAGGTGGTTAATAACTTTGAGGACGATATCCGTAACAGCTTCTGCCTGATCCCTTTCAATCCCTTTTCCTGTTGCCGAGCACATTATAGCTGTGCGTACCTCTTCTTCCGACGCCTGCTTTATGCTGTACTGGAGCATTTCATAGGCTTTTTTCATGGCAAGCTCGTATCCTTCGATAACGATTGTCGGGTGCACTCCTGCCCTTATAAGCTTGACTGCGTTTTTAATGAGGTTGCTTGCAAAAATCACCGCCGTCTTTGTTCCGTCCCCGCATGCTTTGTCCATTGATTCTGCAAGCTTTTTCAGGGACGTTACTAGCGGGTGGAGCACATCCATTTCTTTCAAAATGGTTTTCCCGTCGCTGGTAACGAAAATATCTCCAACAGGGTTTACTATTATCTTGTTCATCCCTTTTGGTCCCAGTGATGACCCAAGCAGCTCATCAATCTCTATGGCTGTCCTTTCAAGCTGGTCAATCAGCCCTTCCTCTTTTACAGGCTCGTCAATGAGGATCTTGTCCTTTATTGTCCGTGCCAGTTTTGCCATTCCGTCCTGGCTTTCAAGGCTTGTGCTTCCCGGTGTTTTTAGTTCGCTTGCCATATTTCTTCCATCATTTGCTGAGATTTCTGCTATTTAAACCTGATGAAGCCAGTTTTTTTATTTTATACGTCTGTCCTTATGCAAGTTTTCCGGTTGTCCCTACTCCTACTCCGACAAGGCGGGTTTCCAGAGGTGCTTTTCCCCTGCTCCCCACATCGTTCTGTTTAATGTCAAATCTCACATTGTCCATTTCAAGCCCGTACCCATCCATATACTCCGAAATAAGCCTGTGGCTCAGCTTAAGCCCATAATCCAGGGCTTCTCCATAGTCTTCAAAGACATCTTTTCCAAGCCTGGAAAACACGGAATACTCTGCTTTCCCTGCTGCCGAAGGGCGGATAAGGACCTCTGTCCTGTGGACAACTTTACCTGTAAGGGCACCCACGGCATTTCCTACCTCATGGAAAGCAGGAATCCTTATGTCCGCATCCAAAGCCTCGTTCAGTTCTTTCAAATAAGCTCTTACAGGTGCGCCTACAAGCACTACAGGAACCCCTATGCGGAATTTCAGAAAATCTTCTTTTGCCAGAAGCTTTTCAATGTCCTCCTTTTTCAGTTCTTCAGCAAAGAAGGAAATCAATTCAAGAGTGAGCTTTCTTACGACTTCAGCTTTAATTCGGGCTGAAAATTCCTCTGCCCCCTGTTTGAAGGCTTTTCCAAGAATTTTTGCCCCTATAAAGGAAGCCCTTCCATCCCACCTTGCATATTCTCCAAGCACGTGAAGGGCGTCGGTTGGAGTAAACCCTATCTGGCTTACGTGCCTTTTCCGGATGAGATTTTTCAGAGCTCCTCCAAATAATAGCGGGTGTTTCCCTGTCTTCTCAGAGATTTCGGATATCGAGAGGGGTTCTGTTCCCAGATGCTCGAGAATCACCTTCTCGTCCTCTTCGAACTCCTCGTTGAGAGAGGAATTCACTCCGTTCCTCATGAAAAATGATACAGGTTGTATTATATCATCCATTATGCGTTCGTTAGGGACGTCATTTTTCTCCATCTTCTTTAGAAGCCCCGGAAATTCTGAGGCTGCAAGGCAGAGAGGAATCACCCTTGCAGGGCCCAGATATGGTTTTCTTCTAATCCAGACCAGGCTGTCTCCCCCGAGGGCAGAGGTCTCCATCCTTATCGCTTTTACCATTGTTTTCCAGCCCCCTACTCTTGCTCCTGAGTCACTTATCTCTGGAACGCCTCCGGAAATCATTGCAATATCGGTACTTGTGCCTCCAACGTCCACGGTTGCACATGTATCCAGACCTGTGAGATGCGCAGCCCCTACAAGGCTTGCTGCGGGTCCTGAAAATATTGATTCTACTGGTTTTTGCAGGGCTTCTTCTATGCGGACAAGGGACCCATCGCACTTCATCATCATCAGGGTTGCATTTATCTCCTTTTCTTCCATGACTGCCTGGACTGATTTGATAAACTGCTTGCTTACAGGAATCAATTCGGCGTTCAGGAGAGCTGTCACAGCCCTTTCGTAAGCCCCAAGGCTCATGGAAAGTTCGTGCCCGCAGACAACAGGCATATCAGTTATTTCCTGGATTAATTCCTTGACCCTGAGTTCATGTTCCGGGTTTCTGACTCCGAAATAACCGGAAACTGCAAAAGCAGCCACCTTATTTTTTACCTGCCTGACAAATTCTTTTATGGTTTCAGGGTCTTCAAGAGGGGCAATTTCATTCCCATCTGAATCATGACCTCCCGCAATTGATATCACATAACGGCTGGCAAGTTTTTTGGGGATTGTATGCCCTATAAGGATCAGCCCTGCGGGATAGCCTTTGCCTTCAAGAGTAGTATTGGTAGCAAGAGTTGTAGAAACTGAAACGAATTTTATTCTTTTCAGGTAGTCCGGATTTAGTCCTTCAATCGAATTTTTTATTCCTTTTATAAGGTCAGGATAAGTTGTAAGCGCTTTATTCGACTTGATTACTGTCCCATTTGACATATCCATAATCGCAGCATCGGTATATGTCCCACCAGTATCAATGCCCAGTCCAAGATACATTATACTCCTCCTCTGTAACTTTTATGGCTGGTCTTCTCTCACCTGCTTCTCCAGCCTCTAACATTTCTATAACCCCTTACCTCTGCGTTCTCACAACCCCGAGAACCCGACGTAATTTCAAAGGCAAAATCCTTTTTAAAAAAAAGACCTTAAAGTTCTTACTTTGCGGTTTTTATAATGGAAATGAGCGGAGAAGATAGATTCATCTTAAATCCGCCCTTCTTATTTTTCTATTGGATCTATGGTTAATCCAACCTTTTTACCCCTTTTATCTTAGTTTGGAGGTTCGAATATGGTTTTTACTTTCGTGGATACTTTCATGTTTTTCCGAACTTTTAAATGCTTTAGGGAGATTTTTCCTCTTTTTTGGCTCTAAATTCTATTATTATATCTACCCTTATTTTAAATCGGAATGGGGAGAGGTGATCTCACCCCATTATATTCTTCTGAAGTTCCGGTCCAAGCTCCTTTACGGTGTTAACCATTGCCTGCACGGTAGTCAGCGGGCCTCCTGGTGGGATTTCACAGCCAGAAGACATGACATACTTTGACTGGAAGCCGTTTTCCTTAAGCACGGGGAGTACGTTCTGGAGCAGGCTCTTTGTGTCGTCTTTTACCTTCTGCACGCCGGCTGCCGATCCGTCCATGAACTCGACGGGGTTTACTTCTCCCATCATACAGCAGATGTCTCCGTATTTGGGTATGAGGTCTGCGTAGTTCTGGGATCCCTTTTCCCTTGACTTCTCATAGTATGCGTAGCTGTAAAGGGCAGTTCCGAACTTCCTGATCTGGGTCTCGAAGTGCACTGCGTCAGCACAGTTGTGGATGATATAAGGCTGGTTGTACTGCTTGAAGATCGGGATGTGCTGGTCGTAGACGAACTTTCCGTCGAACTTCCAGTAGTCCTCTTCACTCATAATAACATTGTTAGACCAGAGGTTGTCAATACAGAGAGCGTCACAGGCTCCTTCATTGAAGAAAAGCTCAGAGAGCTGGCAGATGTAGTCTGAACACTTCTGGACAGCTTCAAGGACTACATCCGGCTGGGTCTTCATGTCCATAAGTATGCGGTCTGCACCCATAAGCTGGGTGAGGGTAAGCAATGGGCCTTCGTGGAAACCGATGAAGGGGGTGTTGAGTTCCTTGTTGAGTTTTTCCTTTGCCATCTTTGATGCCATTACCAGTTCATAGCCGCGGGTTCCTTCCTTAAGTTCTGGGACTTCAATCTTCTCATAGTCTTTAATGTGTCCTTCGGAGGATGGTGTGTCGTCTTCTGGGTATTTGATCTTACATCCGAAGTCAGCAGATGTAGCTGAAAGGTCGGCAAGGCCCACGAACATGTCCAGGTCAAGGTACTTTGCACCAAGGAAAGCGCTCTGGGTGAATGCATCTGACTTTGTGGCATAGTCCCTGTAGTTGACTCCGGCAAATTTCCTGAGGACACCACAGGCAAGCGGGTAAACAGGCAGGCGGTCGACCTTCTTGTCGGACATGGCAGATATTGTCCTGTCAAAGTGGGTCATTTCCTCCTTGCTCTTCACACCAATGCTATCGAATTCTTCCTTGATCCTGTTTGCAGTCTCAAGTCCTATGTCGGTCTTCTCGGAAACTACTTTCTTTGCGAGGATTTCTCTGTACTTGATCTTTCCAAGGTTGATTTTCTCTTCGCTCCATCTTGCAGTTTTGGGATCAAGCTCTTTTACAGCTTCGGATGCCCAGGCGCTTGCGTGCATTGCATCAGGGTGAGTTGAGTCTGCCCCGATTCCCGAAGCATATTCTTCCGAAACAGGAGCTCCTCCGACCATGACTTTCATGGAGTCGCGTATGCCTTCTTCCTGAAGGATTTCAATGACTTTTTCCATGTTGGTCATTGTTGTAGTCATCAGGGCGCTCATGGAGATAAGGTCCGCTTTGTTCTCTTTTGCGGTTTCGACAAATTTCTCTACAGGTACATCAGCTCCAAGGTCGATCATTTCAAACCCATTTGCACTGAGCATGGTCTTCACAAGGTTTTTCCCTATGTCGTGGACGTCTCCTTCAATCGTGCCTATAACGCCCACAGACTGCATGGCTTCTCCTCCCTTTACCATTTCAGGGGAAAGAATATCCATGCCTGCATACATTGCGCCTGAAGCCAGGAGAAGGTGGGGTACAAAAGCTTCTCCTTTTTCGTACTGGTCGCTTACTATTGCCATTCCTCTTGCCAGCCCGTTGACGATTGCGTCGTAGGGGTCAACGCCTTCATCCAGTGCCTTCAGTGCCAGTTCTTCTGCAAGGTCGTCGTCTCCATCGACGACAGCTTCCGCTAATTGGTTCAAAATGTCTGCTGCCATAAAAAACGCTCCTTCATTATACAGGTATTTCCTGGTTAACAGTAAGTAGCTCAATTAAGGCTTATTGCTCAGTAAACCTCTGTATGACTGTTAACTTCCAATGATACATTATCTACAAAACATATAACATAAACGCAGAGATCTGATTAACGATGTTAACATCTCTCCTGATTCTTAATTTGGTGAATTCTGCTGATAATATAAATTTGCCTTATTCTGTGGTATTTCCTGATTTTGTTAACCTCCCTTATCTTGTTTGTTAGTCTTATTTGATCAGGGGCTTTCATCTGATCAAAGCCTTTGATTACACAAAGGTCTATTCAGGCAAAACAACTCTGGAATAAATATAATAAAGTTATCTTCCTAAAGCTATCCTGCCTTTCTTGTTTTTCAATAGCTCAAGAATTGGAGTGTGTGACACTGGAGAACAAAAAAAGAGTTAAAAAAGTGCTGGAGTATTCTGATTACGTTTTTACGGTGAGCTTTAATCTGTTTTGAAGTATACTTCCATATCTTACGGGGTTCTTTTTGCTTAAATTTCAATCGTTTTCTAATTCTATCTCTTTTATTTCCTTTGAGTTTCTGGTGTAATGCAAAAAGAGGTCTTCTCCCCATTTCAGGGCGGTTTTTTCCATACTCATCATTGCATGGTTGTGATAAATCCCGTTTCTATAGAAGAGGGAGAGAGCCAGAAAACGGTCTGTTACCACACTTGACGCAACCTTTACAGGGCAGTCGCAGACAAAGATTTTTGCATTGTCCCTATCCAGATATTCCCTGAGGGATGCACTGTATTCCCTTTTCAGCCTTTCAAAGACCGGCTTTGTAATTATCAGGGATACGTCAGTTCCTTTTTTCACGAGTTCAACATAGGTCGACGGGTATGCAGGGTTAAAATAAGAAGAAACTTCCATAACATGGGTTGACTGAACCAGTTTTTCTTCTATTCTCTGCGGTATTTCATACATCCTATCAAGATCTGGTTCAATGAATTCACAGTGCCCGAGATCATCTATCCGGTCCAGGAGGTAGGCAGGGATTGCACTTATATTGTGGTTTTCCCAGTAATCCATATTCTCTGAGAATACTTCCAGAGTATTTAACAGTGGCCTCATTTTTTTAACTACAACTTTTCCTATATCTGAGAGCTTATACAGGTCATCATCATGGATAATAAGACCCTGACTGATGAGGATTTTGATCTGGGTCATGATCGCACTTGAAGTCACGTTGAGGATATTTTTTATATCATCAATGTTTCGGGGCTCTTCCATCAGCAGCAAAAGAAGGTCTTTCCTTTTGTCCGAGAGGAAAAGAGTACCCAGCATTTCCATTTTCATCGTAAATCTCCAGCCGCTTAACTTACAATTTTTAATCAAAACTCTGTTCAAAAAACTCTATTCAATTTTGCACTCAGGCTTCAGGCTTCTTTTTTGGAAGCCTTACGTGTATTTTGGTTCCTGAACCTTCCTCACTTTCGACCCATATTTCCCCTTTATGGGCGTTGACGATGTTCTTACATATGTAAAACCCTGACTCAAGGCCCTGATATCTGCGAGTGGGGGAATCATCTACCTGGTAGATCCTGTGGAATAGATGGGGAATGAGCCTTTTCTGAATGCCTGTTCCGCTGTCCTTTATTGTTATATGGATATTTTCTTCTTCTTCGGTGGCTCTCATTTCCATGGTGCCACCTGGGGGTGTAAACTTGATAGCGTTTCCCATAAGTGTAGTGAATAAATCTGTCAGTTTTCGCTTGTCTCCCCGGATAGGTGAAAAGCTGGCAGGCAGTTCATTTTCGACCTTCAGCTCCTTTTCATCGATCAGAAGGACAAGGTTAAGGTAAGCATCCGAAAGGATTCTTTTGATCTCTACTTCCCCAAAAGAATACTCTATCTTTCCTGCCTGTTCCAGGCTCAGGTAAAGCAGGGAATCAACCATCTGTTTCAGCCTTTCTGAACTGTTGATAACTGTATCTATTGCCTTCTGCTGCTGGTCTTCAATTGCTTCCCATGTCTCAAAATCAATCATGTCCCCGTAGTCAACCCTCATCAGGGGCAGGCTTTCGGTCATGAACTCCGCTTTAATCCTGTTTAAAGACCTGAGTTCATCATTGGCTTTTGAAAGGTCTTCAGAGTATGCTTTCAGTGCATCTTCAAGCTGTTTTCTCTGGATTAGCTGCCACATGCCCTGCATAAGCAGGGTGAGCTGGCGGAGGTCTGATTCGTCGTAGTTTTCTTCCTTGTTTCCCACTCCTGCAACAGCAACGATTCTTTCCCCGTCAAATATGGGTACGTTCATGTGTCTTGTTAGATGCACATGGTCTTTTGGATACCCCTTTTTCAAAGAGCTCTGAGCTGTGTAGTTGTTTGTAATAATGGGCTTGCGCTGCCTGACTGCTTCTCCCCAGAGCCCTGTGGTTTTTATGGGATATATGAAGCGTTTATCTTCAATGGCACATTCTTCCATAGCGCTCTTTGACCAGGAGTGCATGATGAGTGAGGTCTCGTAAGCATCCATGAATGCAAGGTACCCCAGTTTGCTTCCCGTAAGCCTGACTGCCTCTTCCCGCGCAAAGTCGGTGATCTCTTTTAGGGAAGCTCCAGTCATCTGGTTAAGTTTCACAAGCGCTTCGAGCCGGGCTTCATTAAGCTTCTGTGCAGCTTCGGCTTTCTTGCGTTCGGTAATGTCCCTGGAAACCGAAAGAATCGTCTTTTTGCCGTCGTAATCAATTATCCTGGCGCTTACTTCGAGGGGGACGACAGTTCCATCTTTGCAGACAGCTCCAGCCGCATAAATCCTCGAGCCCTCATTCTGGATCTTTTTAAGGTTCTCACGTACAGAGTCCCAGTATTCGGCAGGAATAATCTCCTCTGCTTCCATTTTCAGGATCTCTTCCTTCTCATATCCGAGCCGGTTTACCACAGCCTGGTTTACGTCCATGTAATGTTTTCCTTCGGGCTCGCGGATGTACAGCTGGTCATTGATGTTGTTGAAGACGGTCCTGAATTTGTGTTCGGATTCTTTCAGGGTTTCTTCTGCAAGCTTATGCTCAACTGCAATGGCTGCCAGCTGGGCGTTTGTTTTCATAAATTCCAGGTCTTCTTTTTCGGGCCTATGCACTTCGCCGTAGTACATGGAAAAGACGCCCAGGACTTCTCCGGTTGACGATATAATAGGTTCTGACCAGCAGGCTTTAAGTCCGGCTCTATCTGCCAGTTCTCTATATTCTGTCCAGTATGGGTGTTCCAGCACATTATCTACAGTAACTCTCTTTTTCATGTAGGCTGCAGTTCCGAAGGATGCAGCACCAAAACCAATCTCAATTCCGTTGGTTTTTTGTATGTAATAACTCGGAAGTCCGGGGGCAACGTGGTAAAACAGATGTTTTTTCTCCCGGTCAAGAAGCATGACCGAGCACCTCGAACCAGGTTTGATTTTTTCAACATTCTGGGCAAGGAGCAGGAGCATTTCTTCAAGGGGAGATCCAGATGCCAGTTTTTCCAGCACTCTGTTTTGCCCTTTGATCATCTCCTCTGCCAGTTTGCGCTCGGTTATATCCAGAACGATGCCCTGGTAATGGATAATTTCTCCTTTTTCATTCCTTTTGATAAGGGTCCTGTCATCTATATACCGCACTTTTCCCGATTTTGTCAGGACCCGGTGTTCCTAGGTACAGTCCTTATAACCTTCTCTGGAAAAATTTGCGACTTCGGAGCGGATCCTTTCGCGGTCTTCAGGGTGTATGAGGTCTTCAAACTTTATTTTTCCAGAAGTGAAATCTTCAGGGGTATATTCCAGCTTTGTTATATTTTCAGAGACAAATTCTACAGGCCAACCTTCTTCCGGTTTGCATAAAAACACAAATACAGGGCTGCTCTTGATGATATTTTTCAGTTCATTCTTCTTTTTTAAAGTCCTGTGCATAGATTCTTCGGCTTTTTTGCGCTGTGTAGCGTCGCAGAGAGTGCCCTGGTAATGGCTCACACATCCATTTTCATCCCTTCTTATCTGGATCTTTATCTCAACCCAGCGAGCTTCTCCTGAAGCTGTCAGTATTCTGTATTCCTGTGTTAGCTCACTGCATCCCTTTTCCGAACATCTGGCAATTTCCGCATTTATATTTTCACGGTCTTCAGGGTGGACAATATCAAGGTACTGAATATCTCTTGATGTAAAGTCTTCAACTCCATATCCAAACTGCTTAATGTTTTCAGTGATTATTTCCACTGGCCAGTTTCCGGTTGACTTACATAAAAAAATGACTACCGGACTACTGTTTATGAGCGATTCCAGATTCATATCGAACTTTTTCATCGATCCAATCCCTTAGTTTTATTATATGGACTGATTATATGGACTGTTCGTCTCCATGAACAAAAGGTTTAAACTGCCTTTATGTTCAGGGAACAAATTTCTACATAAACAACTGGTTTTGAGCTACTGCAATTTTGAGGGACGGGCTATACCTGCAAATGCTTCAGTCTTTTTTGTAAGAAGAAGCGTAAAATCACCCGGTTTTTAGCCTGAAGGGATATAAGCGTCAACGTCTCCACTGTCCTTTTCAGTATTCGTTGACTTCATATAGGCCCTCGGATAATTTTGTATTAGATAAAGGTATGCGTAAACCATGCAACCTTTTTCCAGGAGCCTGCCCTCGGGCTTAGAAGGGTCATGGAAAACCCATCGTCTCTAACTTGTAACCATGTAAAGCCGAAACGAGCGAAAGAGTGAGACTCAGTACTGACGGTTCAGCCGGAATTAAAGCCTTTGGAGCTGCAGGTGGTCATCTGTGAATCAGGAAGCCCGTTAAATCTTTAGATTTAGCTGGTAATTCACATCTGGATGTCCTGAAAATTTTCTGTTGAATGGCTCAGAAAATACCTGTCTTTAAAAAGTTATATTCTCCTTAATAAAATAGAAATACTAGCTTATTTATTTTTTTATTTTTTTTATTTTTATTTATTCTTTTATCATCTTGAATTGAACTTCTTTTATGCTTGGAATCCATTTTCTGTTTCTCTTTATTATTCAGCAGCTCTTTGAGAAGTTCCTTTTCCTCTTGAAAAAATATCTTTTCAGTTTCCAGTAGAGTAATACCTTAAAGATGCTCAAATTGCAGAAAACATTTTGAGAAATTCTATGTTTTTCTTTGATTTATCTTTAATACTATAAACTATACTTAGATTACAAAATTATAGGTTATTTCCTCTTTGATTTACTACTTTCAGCATACCTTTATATATCAATATCGTCTATATAGATCCTATAATATTCATTAGTATCTCCTCGGGAGGATTATTTATTACTAAGGATAAAAGAAAAGTCCAGTTTACAGGAAATTCTACGTATATCGTGTCTCTCCCCATAAAATGGGTCAGGGATATAGGGCTTGAGGCCGGGGACACGCTTACTCTCACACCCATGCCCAACAAAACTCTGCTTGTTTCCTCCAGTGCGGTTTCAAAAGAGAATTCTGTCCTTAAGGCAACTATAGATTATCTTCATTCCGACAGTGCGGAAAACAATTTAAGGATCCTTATTTCTCATTACCTTGTAGGTTATGATGTCATCAGGCTGACCACAAAAAAAGGTTTCAGTGCCTATGACCGCAAGTTTATAAAAGACTCTGTGCGCCAGAAACTCATAGGTCTTGAGCTTGTAGAAGAATCCAGGAACGAACTTGTTTTCCAGTGCCTTCTGAACTACAATGACCTGCCTCTTAACCGTGTAATCAAAAACATGTATGGGCTTGTCCTTTCCATGCTTGAGGACTCCATGACCGCCCTTAGGGACCATAACGTGGAGATTGCCGAGGACGTCATCCAGAGAGATGATGATGTAGACCGCTTTTACTTATTAGCCGTCCGCCAGCTCAAAGCCTCAATTGAGGATATAGAGCTCTCGGAAAAAATCGGTATCAGGCACCCGCGTGAATGTCTTGGTTACAGGCTCATTACCAAGAGCATTGAGCGCGTAGGAGACCATGCAGTAAGGATCGCCAGAAACGTCCTCAAAATGGAGTCCGGAATCAGCAGTGAGGACCCGATTTTTGAGATGGCTGAACTCTCCAGAAAAGTGTTTGAGAGCTCCATAGATTCTATGCAGCAAGAGGATCTCCAGGCTATAAACAAAATCGTCGTTGATGCCAAAAAAGTTTCCCAGTTTGGCGTTTCCCTCGAGGCAAGGGATGCTGAAGGCGAAGGCAGTATCGAACTCAGCATGGTCCTTGAGAGCCTGCGAAGAGTAGCCGAATACAGTGCTGACATCGCAGAAGTAGCAATTAATATGAACATAAAACAGGGATGAGCCCAAAGTTTTGGACTACAATTTCCCTTTTTTATTCTTCTCTTTTTTCTGTTTCTTTCTTCTATTTCCCGATTTTTTCAATTTTCACACAACTGCCTTCCGGAACTGATATGTTCCGAGAAGAACCATGATCCCGGCTCCTGCTGCAAGTCCAAGGATTCCGTGTACTGGGATTGTTCCTTCGAACAGCAGCCTTGTACTGTCTATTGCATAGCTTACCGGGTTTAGCTTTGCGAGTGTCAGCAACCAGGCAGGCATAACATCATAGGGCATTAGTGCGCTGCTCGTAAAAAACAGTGGCATGCTGATCATGCTGTTCACTGCTGCATAGCTGTCGTGGTCACTTAAGTACAGCCCTATCATGGTTGAGAAGGCAGAGAAAAATACCGAAAACAGGAACAGCGTAAGGTATATCATAACTATATTTATCGGGTTCAATACCCTTACTCCAAGTAGTGTGGCTATCAGGAGGATCACAGTTGCCTGCAATAGACCCCTTACGCTGATAAAGAGTATTTTCCCGTACAGCATACTTTCGCGTGGTGAAGGCATTGCCAGGAACTTATTCAAAAAGCCCAGTATCTTATCAAAGATCATAAGTGACCCGCCTTGCAGAGAGGAAAAGAGAGTCGTCATGACAAGGATTCCCGGGGTGATAAACTCAAGATAATTATCAGTAAACTTTGTTGGCAGGGCGAGCCCAACAAATACCAGCCAGGCGGCAGGCATTACAAGGGAGGAAATTACGGTTACTCTGCCCCTGAGCCATTTTACAAGGTCCCTTTCAAAATAATAGAATACTGCTCTCATTATCTCCGCCTCAGAAGGTTCCTGAACTGGGTTGAATTAAACCCTGCCTGCTCTTCAGGGGTTTTGACTTTTTCAAGGAAAACATCATTGAGGGAAGCATTTTCTCCTATTGAGCTTACAAGGTTTTCAGGAGAGCCTACAGCTGCAATTCTGCCTTTATCAATAATAGCAACCCGGTTGCAGTATTTTTCTGCCTCTTCAAGGTAATGTGTGGTCATGAAAATAGTCATCCCTTCGGCTTTCAGCATCCTGATATGCTCCCAGATTTTCCTTCTGCCGCTTACGTCCAGGCCGAGTGTTGGTTCGTCCATAAAAAGGACTTCAGGCTCGTGAACAAGTGCCTGGGCAAGTTCAAGGCGCCGCCTCATCCCTCCTGAGTATGTTGAAACAGGATCTTTTGCACGGTCCGAAAGCCCCATCATCCCTATAACTTCGTCTACCTTTGAGTTTCTATCCGGAATCCCGTAGAGTTTTGCATAAAGCAGTACGTTTTCCCTACCTGTCAGCTTTCGGTCCACTGCCATGTCCTGGGGGACATAGCTTATCTTTGACCTTACCTTTTTTGAGTCCTTTACTATATCATACCCGCAAACTTTTGCCGTGCCGCTGCTCGGTCTTAGCAGGGTCGTAAGCATCATAACTGTCGTACTTTTGCCTGCACCGTTAGGGCCAAGAAGCCCAAAGATCTCGTTTCCCACCTCAAGGTCGAGGTTATCAACAGCAAGCAGGTTCCCGAAAGATCTGGATAATTTTCTGATTTCTATCACAGGTATCCCCTGGCAATTGCATAAACAGGTCTTAATCCTGAAGTGTAATAAATTCCACTTGTGTACATGTTGTAAAGAAGCTTTATAATCACAATACTTATGGCAGCAGAAATGCAGATTGTAACCAATGCTTTATCAAATTCCGAAAATTTCAATTTTTTGAGGTATGTCCTTTCCGTATTTGCCCGAAAAGCCCTGCTCTGGACCGAAACCGCAAGGGTGCCTGTTCTCCTTACACAGTTTGATAGTGTCGGGGTTAGTATATTAAGCGATGTCCTGATAATCTCTGACCCAAATCTTTTTGGATTAAAACCCCTGAGCCTCTGGACTGTTATTACTGTAGCCACTTCGGTGATTATTATTGGAAGGAACCTGACTGCTGTAACCACCATAAAAGCCACACTGTAAGGGACCCTGAGACCGACAAGGCCGTTTAACATGTCCCTTGAATCCGTTGTCCAGCACATTAAAAGGCCAAGGGATAGGATTGAAGCAGACCTCAAACCCTGAATTGCTCCGTGCCGGAGCCCTTCTTCATATACGAACATCCCTCCGTTTGTCAGCCAGCCCAGGGCCGGAAAATCAGGACTGATTATGGTAAAAATCACAGTCCTTGGAAGCTGGGAATAAAATAGGGCCTGAGAGTAAATAGTCCCCCAGATCAAAAGTATGAGCAAAATGGCAAGGGTCTTGAGCTTTATTGCAGGCATCTTTGCCAGTGCAAATCCGGAAAGTATGATCAGAAACAACAAAAGCATGGTCTCAGGATTGTCCAGGGTTACTGCTACAAAAACTGTAGAGATCAAAATCAGGATCTTTGCCCTGGGGTCTATCCTGTGAATTATTGTATCTTTTATCGTTGGTTCTGCAATTGACCTGGCGCCTATCATGTTATCACTTCAGGTTTTCTACAGGTCAGCATTTCTACAAGTTCCGTGACCGAAAAGGCATCCACTCCCAGATAGTTTGCAATCTCGACAACAGGCGGCTGGGTAAGTGACGCTTTCCTGAGGATTTCTATATTCTTTATGACCTCTCTTCCCTTTCCATCTGCTATAATCCGGCCTTCGTTCATCACAAGAATTCGTGTTGCATAGAGCATTGCAATCTCTATATCGTGTGTACAGAACACAAGTGTGGAACCTTTATTTTTGAAATAGTCCATCATCTGCTCTATATTCACCCTGTCCTGGCCTGTTGTGGGTTCGTCAAGTAGAATTATTTCAGGATTTATGGAAAGTACCGAAGCAACAGCTGTTCTGAGCCTCTGCCCCCTGCTAAGGGACTGGGGTAGGTCCTGCTTGAGGTTCAATATTGACATGGCTTCAAGTGAGGTTCTTGTCCTTTCCTCAATATCTTTATACTTTAACTGGATCGGTCCGAACATTGCCTCTTCCTCAGCTGAATCGCAGAAGAGCATAAGGTCCGGGTTCTGAAACACAAACCCTATTCTGCCTGCAAAAGAGTATGGATTTTTTGGCTTTGTATCCTCCCCAAAGACCTTTACACTTCCTTTGTAAGGCTTAAGCATGGCTGCAAGGTTCAGAAGCAGGGTTGATTTGCCTGAGCCATTTGTACCCATAACTGCAACCCTTTCTCCCCTGTGGATTTCCAGATTTATGCCTTTGAGCACCATCCGATTTTTATCATAGCCAGACCATAAATCCCTTATCAAAATCAAAGGTTCCTTATTTTCTACAGAACCGCTCATTGAATTAGAACCGCTCATGGAATTGTTTCTTCCTTCCAGATCAGGGCGCGTTAAATAGATCTTCGTTTTTTCTTTAAAGTCTCCCGTGTTCAGAAGGGCAAATGTTTCCTCTGCACTGAAAGGGCTTGCCTTTATTCCCAGGGTGTGGCAGAGTTCGACAGGTTCTGGAACTCGAAGCCCCAGCCTGTGGAAAACCTCAAGATGGTCAAAAGCTTTTGAAGCGGGCTGGTCAAAGATTATTTTTCCGCTGTCCATTATGACAACCCTGTCTGCAAAAGGTGCAAGTTCATGCAGCCTGTGCTCAACAAGCAGAATGGTTATATTCAGTTTCCTGTTAAGTTCCCTCACGGTATTCAGAATATCCTGTGTGCCCGCAGGGTCCATCTGGCTTACCGGCTCGTCCATTGCAAGAATTTCAGGCATCATCGCAAGCATACTTGCAATGCAAATCCTCTGTTTCTGTCCTCCTGAAAGCGAATTTGTGGAGTCCAGCCTGTGCCCGGACATCCCGACCATTTGAAGAGCGTCTCCTACCTTTTTATCAATCTCTTCCCTTTCCATGCAGAGGTTTTCAGGCCCAAAGGCTATTTCGTCCTCAACAGTTGTAGAAAATATCTGGTCGTCAGGATTCTGGAATACAAGTCCTACTCTTCTTGAAAGTTCCATCTGGTTTGAGTTTCCGGTCTCTATTCCGGCGACCTTTATGCTGCCTGAAAATACTCCTCCGGATTCATGGGGAATTATGCCATTAAGGGTTTTCAGTAAAGTGCTCTTTCCGCAGCCCGTAGGTCCGGTCAGGAGGACAAATTCCCCTTCTTCTATTTTCAGGTTGACCCCTTTCAAGGTAGGTTCCGATCTCCCTGGGTAGGTATACCACAGGTCTTTGACCTCTATTATTGTACCACCTTTATTCTGCCTCATTGTACCATCATCTCACTGTACCACCCTGATTTTGCTACTTTTATTCTACCGCTTTTATTCTGCAACCTTTTTCAGCCTGGTTCCAAGGCTTATTCCAAACCAGGCCCCTATGAAAGTGTAGATGAACCCGTCGATCAGGATATTTGCCATTATGTACCAGTTGCTGTAAAACAGCCTGTAGAGCACCATCCAGACGCTGAAGGAGGCATATCCGCTGACCATGTCTGCAATTCCGCAGACAACTCCCATCCTGAACCTGTTTTCCAGACCTGGGCTTTTGCCGGTTATACCGGCAGCATACATCATTACTTCCAGCATTACCGCACTCAGAGACATTGTTATAAAAGTGATAGGGGTGAAACTCCCGGTTATAAAGCCTCCTAGCAGGAACCTGACTATCATAAAAAGGCTTACAACTCCGGGTTTTGGGATCAGGACAACAAGAGAGGCAATGAGCATGTAAAGGAGTATCTCATAAAAGAGCCCCGTAAACAGAAAACTGAAAGGCCCGAATATCGCATGGGACAGCTCCCATAAGATCGTCATTGGCAGGTTTATGGCAGCAAAAGAAACGGTGCCGAAAAGGGCAATCAGCACAAGGTTTCGGGTCTTAAACCTGTCCATAATCTCCTTTGACCTTGAGAAAAAGAGGCTGACAGCAGTCAGTCCAAGCAACGCGGAGGCAAATGTAACCATTATAGGTCCCCATTTCCTTGAAATTGCAGTTATTTTTTGGTCCTGTGTTACTGCAGTCCAGTCGCTCCCTGTGAGTTTTACCTTAACTCTTAGCAGGTAGTCTCCTCCCATCGCACTATCTGAAATGTAGAGTGGAAGGCTTACCAGCGAGCTTGAACCTGGGGGAAGTGTTAATGCGGCATAGCAGAAGGTATCTGCGTTCATCCCCATCAAGGCGGGCTTAAAGGCTTCTACAGTTTCTCCGGTCTTTATATCAAGGATATCATAGGTGATTGTAACTGGTACCGTACTTTCCCCTTTATTGGAAACTTCAACTCCTATATAAGTCGAAGTTAGTTCCTCTCTATCTATCGGGAGGTCTGTAACCTTAAGCAGCTTTTTGAGGGCAGGAGACGTTTCCCGGATAACCAGGGTATTGGAAGGGTGGCTAGGGTCTCCATATCCATCCTCATCTGAAGGAACTATCAGTCCGGAGACTGAGACCTCATTTGCAATTTCCTCTTTTGAAGCAACCCTGATCTGTGTTTTGCGTACAATGGTATGCTTGCTCCCGTCAACATCAACAATTGCAGTTGCGGTTATGTTGTAGGTCCCGGAAGGCAATTCCTCGGGAATATATATATCTACGAGCCTGTACCAGTCCTCATACTCTGTCTGAAGTGAAAATGAATGAACAGGAGTATCACGGAGTACAAAACCTTCAGGCACATCAATTTTCATTGTTATATTCATGTTTCCGTTGTAATAACTCTCAAAAAAAACATATGCTGAAAGGTTGCTGCCTCCGACTGCAAGCCCACTCCCTTCTACACCATGCGGGGCCTGAATTATGAATGCGGTCATCTCTTCAGGTTCAAAGTCCTCCTGTGCTCGGGCTGCTGCCGGCTGTAATGAAAGCACCAGTACAAGGAGGAGAATAACTGTATTTTTCATTCCACAACCTTTTTCATTTGAGGATTTTTCGGATTTCCTGCATCTTCTTATCCCAGTCAGGAACATCTTCAAAGCTCATGATTTCCACAGCTCCGCCCTGAAACTCTCCTTCCCCTGCCAGCTCCTCCATCCAGCTCTCGATTTCAAGGTAGGAGTTTTTCAGCTCTTCCAGAAGTTCCGGGTCCGGGTCCCAGAGCCCCCTTGACTGAGCTTCAAGGAGCCGGCGTGCCATTTCCTCAAGGGCGTAGGGGTTGTTTTCTTCAAAGAACCTGCGCATTTCTTCATCGAGCACGAATGTCTTTGTTATGTCATCAAAGATCCAGTCGTCCACTTCCTGTGTGGAAGCTTCCCAGCCGTAGACTCTTCCAACTCTTTTAGAAATGTCCTGTGCACCCTTGTACCCGTGCTGTTTCATGCCTTCAATCCATTTTGGGTTTAAGAGCCTGGTCCTTACCACTCTTCTCATTTCATCTGCCATGTCCCGGACTTCAACATGCTGTGGTTCTCTCGTGTCCCCGAAGTAGACCTTTACATCCTTTCCTGAAGCCTGTTTTGCAGCAGCCGTGAGCCCTCCATGAGTCCCGAAATAACAGCAGCAGCCCAGGAGGTCGTACTCGTCGCTGACCACTTTGTTGAAGGTGGCATCAACAGTCTTAAGGCTTGAAGCAAGCTGGGTGTGAGCCTCCTTTCCTTTTACATCTTTTCCGTATGCATAACCGTTCCAGTAAAGGAAGATATCTGCCAGGTCCTTTTCGTCCTTCCAGGCACTTGCATATACTGCAAGCTGTACCCCTGCCGAATACGTCCCGGGTTTGCTTGAAAAGATCCTTAACGTGGATTCTCTCAAATCCGCTCCTTCTTCAAGCATCCGGAGACTGTGTTTTCTTGGATAGTTCATCTCCTCAGGTTCGTCAAGAGAAGCTACAGCCTGGATTGCCTCGTCTATGACTTCCATGCAGTTAGGGAAATTGTCCCTGAGAATCCCTGAGACCCTTACAGTAACATCAATCCTGGGCCTGCCTAGCTCTTTAAGGGGAACAACAGAGAACCCTTTAAGGCGCCCGTTGCCGAGCCAGACCGGTTCGACCCCGAGAAGGCTCATTATCTGTGCCATGCCCTCTCCGTCAGCCCACATGACATCATTTGCCATCCAGTAAAAGCCCACATTCTCTGGGTAACGGTTCTCTTCCCTGAGGTGCTTGTCAATCAACACCCCTGAAAGCTGCTGCCCTACCCTCCATGCAGCTTTTGTCGGGACTCTTCTGGGGTCAAGCGAATAAAAGTTCCTGCCTGTCGGTAGCACGTCATCTCTTCCGCGCATGATAAGCCCAGATGGGCCGGCAGGGATGTATCCCCCTTCAAAGCCGTGCAGAAGAGCTTCAATCTCCAGAGAGGCATCAATCCTGGACTCAAGGTCAAGAATTCTTTCACAGATTGCAGCAGCGTCCTGAGAAAAGACAGGGTTTATATTCTGCCCTGCAGGATCCTGTTCTTTGAAATCCGGTTCTATAATATTCGGCTCTATAAAATTCTGTCCTGTGAAAATCTCTTTTATTATCCCGGAAGGCTCTTTTTCCGGGTTATTTATGAATGTCCTGATGAAGTCTTTTGAAAGAGAATCAATTTCCTCAAGCCTCTGCCCATTTGACTTCCCATTTTCCGAAATCCTGCTCTGGTCAGAGATAAGTTCATCAAGGCCAAGCCCCAGAATTTCTGCAATCAGCCTTCGGATAGAAACTCTTTTTTCCACACTTTCCTGGTCATCATACATTAAAATCGAGTTTATAAACTCAACTTTTTTCTCGCCTTCAGGGAGCTGTCCGAAGATATGCATACCATTGTGTATCTGGGTGTTCCTTATCCTGCCGAGTGCTTCATGTGCTTTTCTTATAATTTCTTCAAAAGGAGTATCATGGTCGGCTTTTATTTCGGGGCCAAGGTTCGATTTTTTAATCTCGTCAAGGATCAGGTGCTTTAAAGCGTGTTCTCTGCCTCTATCGTGTTTTACCTGTTCATATTCCCCAAGAAGCCTGTCAAGTTCTGCAAGGCTTTCATAAAGCCCTCCTGCAGTCATGACTGTCTGCATGTGGTCAACCAGACAGGCAAGGCTCCGGCGTTTGGCAATCGTGCCTTCGGGGGGGTTGTCAGAATTGTAGATGTAAAGGTGGGGGATTGTTCCTATTGCTATATCAGGGTAGCAGTCCTCCGAAAGCCCTACACCTTTTCCGGGCAGGAACTCAAGGTTTCCGTGGGTCCCCACATGCACGAGCACATCTGCTCCAAAGGCGTTTTCAAGGTACCTGTAGGTTGCAAGGTACTGGTGAGTTGGAGGGACATCAGGGTCGTGCAGGATCTTGCAGACTTTTCCATCACATCTGGCACCTGCACATCCTCTTTTTGGCTGTACGCAGACCACAGCATTTCCATACTGTACTCCTGTGACAACGATCTTATTATCATAGACCATTGCAGCAGGGATGCCATTGACCTCTTCTCCGGGTGGATTTCCCCAGCTCTCAGTTATCTTCTGTCTGACACCCGGGCTCAGGGTGTTGAAAAACTTCTCGTATTCTTCTTTTTCCACAAAAGCGAGAGCTCCGCCGTTCTTTACGATTTCATTGATGGGAGTCCACCTGAACTCTGAAATTGCTTTTTTGCTCAAGATGGTCTCTATAAGCTCCTTTCCGTCCTGGGGAGGGTTGACAGAATAGCCTGCTTCCCGCATCCTGTTCAGGATTCTTGCCACGCTTTCAATGGAATCAAGGTTAGCAGCATCCCCTACTGAGCCTTCAACCCCTGTACAGGGCCTGTTATGCAGGATAAAGGCAACTTTTCTCCGGTCAACCGGTTTTTTCCGGAGTTCAATCCATTTAAAAACCCTGGATGCAAGTTTTGAGCAGCGGTCTTTGATAGGAAAACGGCCCATGTAATTTTCTTCAACTTTGCCTGCGCCTATTATAATGGGCTCAATTCCACCCTCAAACTCAGGCAGAGCCACACTCCAGCCAATCTCGGTGCTTAATCCCTGAGACTCCCTCCACTGTTCTATAGTCATGTAATGTGAAATTACTGGCTGGAAAACAGGCACATCAAGTTTTTTCAGCAGCTCTACGCCCTTTGCTGCACATGAGTTTTCCCTTTCTTTTGACTTGCTGCTGGCAATGAAGAAAGGGGAAAGTTTCACAAGGCAGTCTATGATGGGTCTACCGTCTTTCATAAAGTAGGCTTCTATGACCTCGTCCATGCTCCTGCTCCCAAGCTCTTCATCTTTCAAAGAGTATGCAAAAACAGGGACAACAGATAACCTCAGGTTTTCAAAATCACTTATTAGAGCTTTCTCAATCTCAAGTTCGTTATTTACCCAGGAAGTCCTTGAGATGAGAAGCCCCACGGTTTTGTCATGCAGGGGCCCGTACCAGTCCAGGTACTCCTGAATGCCTGAGAACATTTTTCCGGCAGCCGGGTGATAGAGTCCGTCCCATGGTATTTTTTCCGGAGGTTTTGCTTCTATTTCAGCCCCGAAAACCTCTTTTAAGAGGTAACGGAGCATGTTGCTGAAGTTTTCTTCTCCTCCGTAGATCATATATGAAAAACATGTGGCTGCAATCTCAAGTTTTACCGAAGAAAGGGTAAAACTGGAGGGGTTGCTGCCAACACAGATTAAGGGTATCTTTGTTTTTAGCGGTTCAAGCTTTTTATAAAAATCCTCCCAGAAAGGATTAGCTATGTGATACAGGAAGATAGCATCAGCATGCTCACATGCAGACAACACGTTTTCAGCTTCTTCGGGTTTTTCTTCCAGGATTTTTGAGTAGTAAGCCTCAAGCTCTATTCCAAGCTCCTCTGCAGCCCTGAGAAGGGTGGGAATGTATGAATTCCACGTTACTGAAACGATCTTCATACATTTCTCCTCAGGTCAGAATGTGTACTTTATATTCTCCGAGTACTGTTCCGTCCTCAAGCCTTGCAGGGGCTTCGAGAGCTGCAATATATTTGCCGTCAGGTGAAATATCGGCAGATACTGTAATTCCTTCCGTATTGTAAGTCTGGATGAGCCTGGAACTTGCACCTCCGCTTTTTGATGCGTCAAAGACGTATACTCCGTGTACGCTTTTGTCCTCGGTTACCAGGTTCTGGGCAAGCGGGATCACAAGATAGCGGTCGTTAAGTGCGCACTCTCCTGCATAGCCGTCTACCCTCCATTTCCAGAGCAGGTTGCCGTCATAATCATAGGCAAAGAGGCTGTTCCCACTGGGGTGTTCAAATGGAGCGTCCTTGTTTTTATCTTTGGAGAAGGTGCTGCCTATTGAAAAGATCAGGGTATCATTGACAATGTAAGCATAATTCGCACTGCCGTAGATAGGTACTCCACTTACGACTATCGGGGTTGAGATGTTCTGCTCCCATGCAATTTCCGGTGTCCCGGTCTCGATGATTCGGGAATTATCAAATAAAAATGCCCGGCCGTCGCTTGTCATTGTTATTATCTTTTCCCCGTCAGGTGTGATCTGTGTGCTGTACCAGATTGCGGAATAGTCAAAAAACGGCTCAACTGGCGGAATTTTGTAGTTCCAGTGTTCCTGTCCGGTGTTTCCGTTCAGGACGTGAACAGTGCCGTCTTTCCACTTATCTGCCTTTGTAAAACAGGTTGTGCCAAAGACAGCGTATTTCCCGTCAGGAGTGGTATCAATCCATGTGACTCCAGAGTCCATGAGTTCGGATTCGGGGAATTTCCAGCGCAGGTTGCCTTCAGGGTCAAAGGAATAAACCCTTCCGAGGTACTTGTATTTGTCACCTATATAGCCGCAGGCCCTGCTGGCAGCGACATAAATATTTCCTTCCGAATCAAGTTTTATCTTATTCATGTCTGGCATGTACTTCAGGTCTGAGCCGAGTTCCTTGCCTGCCCCAAATTTCCAGATTTCAGTGCCGTTAAGGTCAAAACAATAAATCAAAGCATCTGGGCTTTCTTCCCCTACAATAAGGTGTTTACTATCCTCTGAAAACTCTATGTCTGAGATTCTTGCATCAGCTACCCCTTCAACGAGCTGCTTTTCCCATATCTTTTCACCTGTTTCAACTTCTATGAGTTTCAGGGAACCTCCATGGGTCCCGATGGCAAGATATTTGCTGTCAGGAGAGAATTTTGTCACACCTTCAATATTCTTTGAGGTTTTTTCAATGGGTCCTGGAGTTACATCTTCAAGTTCTATGGTATGCTCCTCTTTCAGGGCAGGTTTTGAGGGAGCATATGCTTCAATAGAACCGGACGCCCCTGGGCCTGTAACCACTTCAAACCTGTACCGGGCTTCAGGGTTCCAGTCAAAGGAAACAAAGACATTGTCTTCGGTTTTTCCAATCTTCTGAGAAGCGATCTGTTCTTCGCCTGAGTAAACCTTTATTTCCGAGATATCTGCCGCACTTTTCAGAGTAAGCAGAGCTCCGGCCCTTGAGAAAACTACTGAGTCTACAGGGATTCCTGATCCGGAATTACTTATCTCCTGTGAATCCTGTATCCCTGACTCCGAATCCTGAAACGATGCATTGCTTTTGGACTCCTGGCTTTTTTCAGCACATCCTGAAGCCATCAAAATCACAATAAGCAGGACTATCAAAGCTTTCCATCTCATTCTCTCACCTGACAATTATTAACCTGTGTTTTCCGGTCACATCCCCATTTTTGAGCTGCAGAGGGACTTCAACTGCGGCTACGGTGCAGTCTGAAGAAATATCAGCATTTACAACAGCTCCTTCGGTATTGAAGGTCCAGAGCAGTTTTGAGTTTCCGTTCCCGGATTTCTGGGAATCAAATGCATGGATTCCGTGGACCTGAGTATTGCCTGAAGAAGTATCTTTTCCGACTGACAGGACAAAGAACCTCATGTCAGGAGAGTAGAATATCCCTGCACAGCGCCCTCCAAGGCTATAGGTCCAGGAAGTTTCTCCTGTCTCCACATCACATGATACTAGAGAATTTTCAAGTGGGTGTGCCATAGGGACATTTCCGGGATAATATGCAGGAAGGGTAGCTCCTGTAAGGTAGAGTATTTCATTTTCGGATGCGATTTTTGCGTTTTCACCATAAGGATATATGACATTTCCTTCCAGCTTTTCCGGAGATGTCACATTGGACTGAAATTCTTCGGAGTACCATTCGGATTTTCCGTCTCCCGGTTCTTTCATTTCGGAGTCATAAAACAGGTAGTTTCTTCCGTCCCCTGTATAGGCAGTTACCATGGAGCCGTTGTCTGAAACGTCAAGTCCGTGCCAGACGGCTGCAGAAACAAAATAAGGTATGAGCGGCGGGATTTCGTATTTCCAGCGTAGATCTCCTCTTTCATTCACTGAGTAAATGACTGCGCTGGTTTCGAGGGAATTTGTCCAGTCTCCTGTAGAAAAAACAATATTTTTTCCGTCCTGGCTTGAATCAATCCAGTTTACACTACGGTCGTAATTTTCGGCAGCCGGGAGTTTCCAGGAAAGGGTGCCATCAGGGTTGAACCTGTAAACCCTTGAAGCCAGCTCATATCCGGAGTCTTTCCAGTACCTTCCTGCTGCAATATAAACAGCGTCATCAGCAATCGTTATTTTATATATGCAGGGCTGGTTTTTGAGGTCCGTGCTGGTTCCCAGGTCATCTGCAGTCCTGTAGCTGTTTGTTACATCTCCTGTGCTTGCATCAAGGGAATATATGTAGCCGTCAGTGCTTCTCTCCCCCACAAGCAGGTACTTTCCGTCTTTTGAAAAAGAAATGTCTGAGATATTTCCTTTGAGATCTTTTTCCCAGAGTACGCTCTTATCTGTAATATCAAGAACGGCGAGGTTTTTTCCTGTCCCTACAGCTACATATTTTCCGTCTGCAGTGTACCTTACGCAGTCCTGAACGTTCGAACGCCCTTCACTTATGTTTTCCGGGGTTATGTCTCCAAGTTCATATTCCCAGTAAATGTAAGGTGAAGACTTTTCATAAGATGCCGTATTTCCCTGATTCAGCTCACTGCTTGAGCTTTCTCCTGTGTTTCCATTGCTTTCATTCAAAGATGTATTTTCAGGAGATACGCTACCGGAAGATATTATATCGGAGGATACACATCCAGAACACACCAGGAAAATAAGTGTAAATACGAGTACTAATGTAATACTGCTCTTTTTCATTTTCAGGCTCCTCTGGTTTTAGGCTCCATTTTTTGGTTTTATGATTGGCCATAGATTTTCAGGTCTGATATTCTCAAAACATTCATGTGCTCGGTGCTGTTGTCCCCAAGCCCTGCACTAACTTTTACAACCCTTGTATTTTCAGCAGGACCGCAGTACCTGGTATAATCCTCACTGAGATCTCTTTCGACCTGACTCA
Source organism: uncultured Methanosarcinales archaeon (assembly GCA_964434965.1). GTDB lineage: Archaea > Halobacteriota > Methanosarcinia > Methanosarcinales > Methanosarcinaceae > Methanosarcina. The sequence continues at coordinate 16,339 of CAYSWX010000026.1, read as the reverse complement.
TGGGGATTCCGGAGATTATGGTAGCCGGAGAAAAACGACGCCTATTTTCTTCATCCCGGTAAAATTCGCCTTCCGACTGCGGATTCTTGCTCCCTGCTGCAACATAGTAAATGGATTTATGATCACTGAATGAGACTTTTAACCAGAGGCTGAAATTATCCGTATCCTGTCCGTTCCAGTTCCATGAAATTCTTCCGGGAGACAGGCTTACATTTTTATTCCATACTCCTCCTCCGGTCTGTGCAGAGTTTTGAGTGTCCAGATAAAGTGTGCTGTCTCCGCATCTGAGGAAGTCTCCTTCAATCCCGGAGTTGTCCTCAAAATTTTCCTCATAAACTATCTTTTCAGTGGATGACGTTTGAAAATAGAATATTGCCAGAACTGCAAATAGCAGAAATGTAATTCCCGTAATTCCCAGCACAATTTTTTTTCCGGGCGCCATGAAAAAATAATCATTGTCTTGGAGTTAATAAATATTTCTAAATAATCTTAAATTTTACAAATATAGTTATACGTTTTTTAATAATATTTCTACTAATTAGAACGAATTTTAATAATTATGTTTATTAAAAATAAATTCCATATTTTAATAAAAATCAAATCACACTATTTTTTTGATTTGTTTTTTCTGATTTTTCAGAATCAATGGGCTATGTATTATATTTATGTCTTCACGGAAATAAGATATATCCATTCAAAAATAAACGCAACTGCTCAGCTTTTTCTCTACTGTCTATCCTGTTTTAAATTTCTAAAAAAACGAAAAGATTATTTAGTACTACTATAATTGCCATTATTATGAATATTATTGATAATAATTATAATATCTTGCAACTCAAGAATGTAATCTTTTTCCTAATAATAATTTTATGTATTATTGCCCCTGTAGAAGGTGCTATTGAACAGCGGGGGCAGATACTAAATATTGCAGCTGGAGACCATTACATTCTCAATGCAGAAAATTGCCCGGGTTTTTATTATTCAACCACTTCAGGAACATATTATGAGTCTCTGGAACTTACTTTTTCAGAAGATGGGTTTATTGATATGGGAAATGCAACCTATACTTCGAAAATCACTTCCGGTTCAACTGCTTTTTTTGGGAAGAAATATAAGGTTCTTGAGGACGGGTTGCTCAGTGAAAGCCTGATCAGTTCCGGAAGCCGTGATCTTCAGCGGGGGAATGATTTTGATCTTGGAAACGGCTGTAAACTGGTGCTTCAGGGTATAAATGGAAACTATGCCCTGCTTGAACTACAGAGAAATTCCTCTTCTGTTACTACAAAATCCGTAGAAGAAGGTGCAAAATTTAATTTCACTACAGAGGTCGACGGAACAGAATATGTGATCCTGGAAGGAACTCTGGAAAAGGTTCTTGACGGCAAGGATCCTATTGTGCGTCTTAAAAGCGTAAACCATTATTCTGATACACCTCTTAAGATCAAAAAAGGAGATGAATACGGCAAGTTTGAGGTTACTGCAGTTACAAACAAAAGCATCGAGTTGAAAAACAGTGAGCCTATCCGGATGCAGCTTGGAGATTATGTTCCTATTCTTGACAACCTGATTGATCTAAGAGTTGCTGATAATGTGTATCGGGCATGTTCTTACAATATGACTCAGGATACCATAAAATCTTATAAGATCAGGGGCACGTCCTTAGCTGTCAACCGTTTTGATTCCTCTCCTGACTTCTGCAGCTGGAAAGCCGATTCTTTTGGTATGCTTTTCTATGACCCTGAATACAACATCAGTACCGAAAGCCTGAATATGTCCCTTGATTCTGGAAATGATTGGATCCCAGAAGGAGGTCTGGTTTATGAATCCATTCCTGTTAAGATTCCGTATAAAAACCCGGAGATGATGAATTATGGAGTAGACTGGTTCAATCAGGGATATTCCGTGCTCGGCTGGAATGGCGAAAAATATGCATATTTCGGAACTGATAGAGGGATTGTAAATATCCTTCTTGAAGTGGATGAGAAAATCCTTTATCCCAATGAAGAATATGACTTAAATGAAGGATATACACTGAATGTGACTGATCTTGATTCTGATAATGTCTGCCTGACCCTCTCCAGGAATAACCTCCCGGTTTATTCAAGTATAATCTCTCCTGGTAAATCGGCGGACTTCGGCACTCACACCTTCCTCTACAAAAAGGAATTAAATGGTGTTGAAGTGCCCATTTTTTCAGTATATGTTGACAGTGTCATGCAGGGAGGAGACCTCTCTGCTGTTAACCTGAAATATCTCCTGCATTTCTCTGACAGCCCGCTTGAACTGGATTACGGAAAGGAGTTCGGAGAGCTTACTGTTGTTGAGGCCTATCCGAAACTCAGGCTAGAAAATAAGCATGTGGTCTGGTCTGGTTCGGATATCAATGTAATGGAAGATATCTGGATTGGCAGGTTTGAAAAGAAGACTGCGGGGAGGCTCTACGTGACATTTTATCCTTTCATGAATAAGGTGGAAAATGTGGAGTCTATCCTCCCCTCTGTTTCAAGCTGGTCCATACCTGCTATGAGTGTCGAAGAATACCTGGTAGGAGTCTGAAATTCACCGGGGAAAAACTATGAGGAACCACAACATCGCTATCTACCCTTTTACTGCTATAGTAGGGCAGGAAAGAATGAAAAAAGCCCTGGTCTTAAATCTCATCAACCCGAAACTGGGTGGAGTCCTTATAAGGGGAGAAAAAGGCACTGCCAAATCAACTGCAGTCCGGTCTCTAGCCAGCCTCCTGCCTGAAATCGAAGTTGTTGAGGGCTGCAAATTCAAATGCAACCCGAAGCATAAAAACGAACTGTGTGAGGAGTGCCTTGAAAAACTAAAAGCAGGGACTCTGAGTAGTTCCCTTATAAAAATGAAGGTTGTAGACCTACCTGTGAGTGCCACTGAAGATAGAGTTGTCGGGACTCTTGATATCGAACACGCTATCAAAAAAGGGGAAAAACGTTTTGAGCCCGGAGTGCTTGCAATGGCACACAGGGGTATCCTGTATGTGGATGAGATCAACCTGCTTGACGACCACCTTGTAGACGTGCTCCTTGACTCTGCGGCAATGGGGATAAACACTATTGAACGAGAGGGAATTTCTTACTCCCATCCTGCGAATTTTGTGCTCGTAGGTACAATGAATCCTGAAGAAGGTGAACTGAGACCTCAGTTGCTGGATCGTTTCGGTTTATGTGTGGATGTAAAAGGCATCAGTGATGTGTCCAGGAGAGTTGAGCTTATAAAATACAGGCTCAGTTATGAGGCAGACCCTGAAGCTTTTGCAGCAAACTGGCAGGCTGCTGAAACCGAGCTATGTGTGCAGATCCTTAATGCAAAGCAGCGGCTTTCTGAAGTCAGGATTTCTGATGACATGCTTGAATTGATCAGCCAGATCTGTGTTGATATGGGGGTTGACGGGCACAGGGCAGATATTACAATGATGAAAGCTTCAATCACCCTTGCAGCCTTTAACGGGAGGACCGATGTCCTTGAAGATGACGTAAAAGAAGCTGCAGAACTGGTGCTCTCTCACCGCATGCGCAGAAAGCCTTTTGATTCTCATTCAGACAAACAGGATAAACTGGACGAAAGTATTGAAAAGCACAGGGAAAAACAGAAAGAAAAAGAGAACAATAAACAGGAGCATCAGACTCAGGAACGTAAAGAAAATCCCGAAAAACCTCACGAGCATTCTGAAAAGCAGCCGGAAAATACTCAGAACCAGACTGAGGGGCAGCCTGATGCCTCCTCAGAAACTGTTTTTGCTATGGGGGAAAGCTATCAGGTAAAACAATTGAACCCTGAGTTTCTCAGGGCTAATCGAAAAGGGTCGGGCAGGCGCAGTAAAACCCTTACCAGCTCCAGACAGGGCAGGTATATAAAGAGTACAATTCCCCACGAAAAAACCACTGACCTTGCTTTCGATGCCACATTAAGGGCAGCTGCTCCCTATCAGCTTACACGGGAAAAGAACGGAAATTCCATAATAATTCACGAATCCGATTTCAGAAAAAAAATCCGTGAGAAAAAGATCGGTAACCTTGTTCTCTTTGTTGTGGATGCCAGCGGTTCTATGGGAGCCAGGCAGAGGATGGTTGCTTCCAAAGGGGCAGTCTTTTCTATGCTTATGGATGCCTACCAGAAGCGGGACAAAGTTGGGCTTATTGCTTTTAAAGGAGATAGTGCAGAACTGCTTCTGCCTCCAACTTCCAGCATAGAGCTGGCTCAAAAATATTTACAGGAAATGCCCACAGGTGGAAAGACTCCCCTTTCCAGAGGGCTTGCGAAAGGGTATGAGGTCATAAAAGCTGAACTGCGTCGTGATCCTGATACATGTCCCTTCATGGTCCTGATCTCTGACGGCAGGGCCAACGTAAGTATGAATGGAGAACCTCCTCTTCAGGAAATAACCACAGTAGCATCCAGGTTAAGAGAGGAAGGTATAAAGTCTGCCGTAATTGATACGGAAAGCAGCATGATAAAATTCGGGCTTGCACAGCAGATTTCTACAGCTCTCGGGGCAACGTATTTTACCCTTGAAGATTTAAAGGCAGATTCTATAGTTAATGCTGTTAGAGCTTCAGCTCCGTTTGACATTCTGTCTTCTTCAAGCGATTTTTCAGTTTGAGTTTACGGGATCTGCCTCTTTTTCGGGCATAGTAGGCTTTTTTCAAAATAGGGAATCTTTTCTCAAAAATACAACAAAAGCTATATGTCTATCTTAAGCTTTAAACCATGCCTATGGATTTTCAGATCTTGGATGCAGATTACGAAATCGTTGACAGTAGCCCTGTCATCCGTCTCTTTGGCAGGGGAGCGGACGGAAAAAGTGTATGCTGCTTTGTCCCGGATTTTGAGCCTTACTTTTATCTCAAGGCCTCAGGAGACCTGCACGCTGTAGCAAGGCTTATAAAAGATACTTTTGAGCAGGTCAAAAAGGTTGAAATTGTCGGAAAGTTCGAGCCTGTAGGATACCAGAAAACAAAAACAGAGATTCTCAGGATTACTACCAACCTGCCAAGGGATGTGCCTGAGATAAGGGACGAGATTCTGAAGATCCAGGATGTTTTGAAAGCCGAAGGTAACTGGCAGGTCTATGAAAGTGATATCCTTTTCAGGAACCGCTTTTTAATTGACAGGGACCTTGGAGGCATGGTCTGGGTTTCTGCAGAAGGAAAGCCTATTGACCCGGTCAGGTACTTAAAGGGAAGTTCTACAGGCAGCTCCCGCTGCGAAAAGTTTGCATGCGATACTTCTATCTTCGGGTCAGAGTTAAAGAGGGTTGAAAGCCTGGCTATTGCTCCTCTGAAATACCTTTCTTTTGATATTGAGTGTCTTCCCCTTGACGGTGGGATGCCTTCTCCGGATGTCTCGCCTATAATCATGATCAGTTTCTCTTTCGAGCCCGAGTACAGAGGGCATAAGACCCTGATCCTGCTGGCAAAATCTGCTGATGGCATGAACGGGGATGTCTTTCCCTGCAAAGACGAAACCGAGATGTTGAACCGCTTTTTCGAGATTTTATGTGAATACGACCCTGATATTGTTGCAGGGTATAACCACCAGGACTTCGATATTCCTTATATCACGGACAGAGTCAAAGCTCTCACAGCAAAAGGGGAAGTGATTAATCCGGTTGTTGGGAGGGACGGCAGCCAGATAGGTTATAGAAAATTCGGACTTATTACCCGGACTGAGGTTAAAGGAAGGGTGGTTGTGGATGCCCTGCCGCTTGTAAGGAGAGCTTTCAGCCTGAAGCAGTATACGTTGAGAGCCGTTTCAAAAGAGCTTCTGAACCGTGAAAAACTGGATGTACCTCCGATGGAAATGGAGGAGTACTGGAATGACTCAGGGGAGAAATTCCAGAAATTTGTTGATTATTCACGCAGGGATGCTGAGCTTGCCCTTGAGCTTGTCCTTGAGCTGAGGCTTCTTGATAAATATACAGCCCTTGCTCAGGTAAGCGGGAGCCTTCTCCAGGAGATCGTTGACGGGGGCCAGACTTCCATGGTAGAAAACCTTCTCCTCAGGGAATTCGGGTTAAGGGACCGAGTAATTCTCCCAAAGCCAGGGGACGAACTTTCTTCAAAAAGGTATGATATGAGTTCGGACCTGAAAGGAGGAGAAGTACTGGAGCCGAAAAAAGGGCTTTTGAAAAATGTGCTGATCCTTGACTACAAATCTCTTTATCCAACTATCATGATGGCTCATAACCTGTGTTACACGACTGTTGTAACAGGGGACCGGCCAGATGGAAAAACTATCAAGCCTCCTTCAGGGGGAGAATTTGTGCCTCCTGAAGTCTACAGGGGAATTGTGCCTTCCATTCTTGAAGACCTGCTTAACAAGAGGGGGGAGACAAAGAAGAGGATGAAGCGTACCTCGGATAAAGATGAGTACCGTGTACTTGATGCCACTCAGCTCGCCATAAAAATCCTGCTGAACAGTTTTTACGGCTATTCCGGATATGCCAGGGCAAGGCTCTACAGCCTGACGCTTGCAAATGCCGTAACCAGCTTTGGGAGAAGCAATATCCTCAATACTCGTGACCTTATTAACAGTGGTATAGGAAAAGTCGTCCTCAGGGACTCGAAAGCTTTACTTCTCGAAGAAGCAGGAAAACTTTCCGCTCAGGACAGGATTATTGAACTTTCAGTTGCTTACGGGGATACAGACAGTGTTTTTGTACACTGTAAATCAAAAGAAGACCTTTCCCTTGAAGAGGTCAGCCTTATAGGGAACAGGCTTTCGGAGATTGTTTCGGCTTCTCTTCCAGATCCCATGGAACTCGAGTTTGAGTCTATTGCAAAACGCGCTCTGCTAATTGCAAAAAAGCGTTATGCTCTCTGGCTTTTTGAGCCCAAAAACTCAGGCTGGGAAGACAAAATCAAGGTCAAAGGCATGGAAACCGTGCGCAGGGACTGGTGTGAACTGACATCAATCACCCTTAACAGGGTTCTTGAACTTGTGCTTATACAGGGTGATGTTGACGGGGCTGTAGAACACGTCCGTAATCTGGTCAGTAATGTTAGAAATCTTGATCCGGGAAAAGATGTCGAAATTATCGAAAAACTTGTCCTTACCCGGACACTTACCCGGAAAACGGACAGCTACAAAAACAAGCAGCCGCACCTGACAGTTGCAGAAAACCTCAAAAAACGTACAGGGGTCATGCCTTCGATAGGGACAAGAATTCCTTTTGTTATTGTTGCAGGAAAAGGCCTGTTTGTAGACCGCGCCGAAGACCCTGATTATGTCCGTGAGCATAATATTCCTATAGATGTCGATTATTATGTTAAAAAGCAGATTTTGCCTCCTGTTGAACGCATACTGGAAGTCTTTGGGGTCAATGGCTCATCTCTTGACTTTGACTCAAAACAAAAGGGCCTCTTTGATTTTGAAGTAAAGAAGCCAGAAGTGAAAAAACAGGAAAAACAAGTTTCCTCGCAAAAGAAAATTACAGGAATAGCACAGGAAGATAAATCCTCGTGTCCGGAGAACGGGCGTGCAGAGCAGCGGTCCTTGTTTGATTTTTGAATTTTTCTAAAATTGAATTTCTCAAACTGTTCCTAGCTATTTTCTCTATTATGAAAGAGCCTGTCATGAAAATGCTTTCAAGTACTTGTTCCTGACAGTTTTCTCTATCATGAAAGAGCTTATCCTGAAAATGCTTTCAAGTACTTCATTTTTTATGCCTGTTATTTGGAATATTTCATGCGTGTTTTTTGGGCAACCCTCTAAACAAGCTGGCAGAGGCGTTTATATTTATCTGAGTTGAAAACGGTTTTAGTGGTAAGAGAAATATTTCTCTGGTTTAAGCTGCTTTTTCCTCTGTCAGTATCTGGCTTCTGCTGGCTTTGCGGGCTCTTAATTATTTTTTTATATGTTTTACATCGTCCTATATAGTTTTTCGTGTTTCTATGCTCATAACCTTGGTATATACCACAATATATTATATATCGCGAATCTTTATATATTTCTCTTTTTTATTATCTCTTGTACTAAAAATTACCTTGACAATTATAGATACTGGATTTATTATCCTTTCTTTGATGGAGTATGTGTAAACATGGCGAATAATCTAAAAACATATGCAGTTCTCATGTTACTGGTGTTTGGACTTGTATTTCTGGGAATTGGATGTACTGGGAAGGAAAATGGTGAGGGCTCTTCTCAGGTTGAGGGAACTTCTTCTGAGGAAGCTCCTGAAGCTGGAACTTCTGCAGCCGGATCACAGAGCATTACTCTGAAAGGTTCGGATACAGTTCTCCCCCTTTCTCAGGCTGAAGCTGAAGAATTCATGGTTGAAAACCCTGACAAAAGTGTAACCGTTACCGGGGGTGGATCAGGTGTTGGGATTACAGCTCTCATTGACGGCGAGGTGGATATTGCTACAGCATCAAGAGAAATGAAAGCTGAAGAAATCGAAGCTGCCAAAGCAAACGGCGTAAATCCGGTGGAGACTACTATTGCCTATGATGGCATTTCCGTGATTGTAAATCCTTCGAATCCTGTTACTGAACTTACCTTTGACCAGCTGCGAGGCATCTACAATGGAAGCATCAGCAACTGGAAAGATGTTGGCGGAGAGGACAAAGAGATTGTGGTGATTTCCAGGGATAGCAGTTCCGGGACTTACGAATACTTCAAGGAAGAAGTTTTACAGGGGGACGAATATCGGCCTGATGCCCTTACCCAGCCTGCAACAGGCGGAATAGTGGGTGAGGTATCTCAGAACCCTAACGCGATCGGATATATAGGCGTTGCATACCTTGACAACAGTGTAAAAGCCTTAAACCTGGATGCTGGAAATGGTTTTGAAGCTCCAACCTCTGAAAATATCCTCAGTGGTGCATACCCGCTTTCGAGATCTCTTTACTTCTACACCAGCGGGGAACCCTCAGGCCTCACAAAGGAATTCATCGACTTTGTGCTCAGCGAGACCGGGCAGAGCCTGGTTACTGAAGTCGGATACTTCCCAATAGGACAGTAATGACAATAAATCATTGTCTACGGTAAAAGTTATTTCAAGGGAAAAACATGTTTAACAGGAATTATGGGGAAAAAATGATCGAATCGGTGCTTTTCTCAGTAAGCGCCCTTACGGTCGTCGTCCTTTTCCTTATATGCCTCTTTTTATTCAGGGACAGTTTGCTTCTCTTTAAAGATACGTCCCTTCTGGACTTCCTCACAGGAAAGTTCTGGTACCCGACATCCATGAACGGGCAGTTCGGGCTGTTGCCTCTCTTTTTCGGTTCTCTTCTTGTTACTGCCGGGGCAATCCTTTTTGCAGTACCTCTGGGAATTGCTTCTGCCATTTATATTTCAGAAATCGCACCCCCGAAGGTTGCAGATACTCTGAAACCCTTTATCGAGATCCTTGCAGGGATTCCTTCTGTCGTATTCGGGTTCTTTGGGCTTGTTATACTGGTTCCGGTCGTGCAGGACCTCTTTAACCTGCCTACAGGGCAAACTGCTCTTACAGGTTCCATTATGCTTGGAATCATGGCTCTTCCCACGATAATTACTATTTCAGAGGATGCCATAAGTTCAGTTCCCAGCACTATCAAACAGGGTTCACTTGCCCTTGGGGCTACAAGGTGGCAAACTATATACAAGGTCATAGTCCCTGCAGCTCTTTCAGGAATTTCAGCCGCCGTAATGCTTGGCATAGGAAGGGCTATAGGGGAGACAATGACTCTCATGATGATAACTGGGAATGCCGCAGTAATTCCTTCTTTTCCGGGTGGCATTCTGGACTCTGTAAGGACAATGACTGCCACAATCGCACTTGAAATGGGGGAGGTCCCTCAGGGAAGCGCACATTTCCATGCTCTCTTTGCGGTCGGGACTGTACTTTTCATCATAACTTTCCTGATTAACCTGATTGCGGATATGATAAAAAAACGATACCGGTTTAAGGTGGACTGAGTATGGGATTAAATGCAAAAACAAGTGAAAAAATCGCCTTTGCCCTGCTCACCCTTTCAGCAATGGCAGTAGCCGGGTTTGTGATTATTATCCTTGCTTATATTATTTACAATGGATACAGTGCAATTAGCGTTGAGTTCCTTACTGAGATGCCCCGCATGAGGATGACTGAAGGCGGAATTTATCCTGCAATTGTGGGTACCATATACCTTATCATAGGTTCAATGGCTGCAGCTCTTCCTCTGGGGATTATGGCTGCCATCTACCTGAACGAATATGCAGGAGAAACCCGCACCACCTGGCTTATAGAAATGGCAATCAATAACCTTGCAGGAACTCCTTCTGTAGTGTTCGGGCTTTTCGGGCTGGCATTATTTGTTAAGTATTTCGGGTTTGGTTCTTCTTTGCTGGCATCTTGCCTCACTCTCGCTCTTCTAACTCTTCCGGTAGTTATCCGTTCTACTCAGGAAGCTCTTATTGCAGTTCCGAATGAGTATCGGGAATCTTCACTTGCACTTGGGGTCAGCAAATGGCAAACTATATGGCACGTGGTACTGCCTGCGGCCATCCCGGGAATTACTACAGGTTCGATCCTGAGTATCGGAAGAGTTGCAGGGGAAACTGCCCCTATTCTTCTGACAGGTGCAGCTTACTTTTTGCCACGGCTACCGGACTCGGTTTATTCCGAGTTCATGGCTCTTCCTTACCACCTATTTGTGCTTGCAACCTCAGGGACGAATATTGTCGTAACCCGGCCACTTCAATATGGGACGGCTCTTGTCCTTTTGATGATTGTACTGGGGCTGAATGTCATCGCGGTTCTGATCCGCAGGCATTACAGGCAGAAGTTGAAAATTTGATTATATTCTGACTAAAAATATCGGGTTTAGAATCTTGGTTTAGAATCTTACATCAGGCTTAGAATCTTCAAAATTATCAGGTTTATACAATAATTGGAGTCAATAAATGACTGAAGTTGTTCAAAACGTAGCTCAGCCTCATATAATCGTAGAAAATCTTAATCTGTGGTACGGGGAAACGCAGGCCCTTAAGAACATATCCCTGCAGATCCCAAGAAACAGTGTAACTGCTCTTATAGGTCCTTCAGGCTGCGGAAAGTCTACTTTCATCCGGTGCTTAAACAGGATGAACGATCTTGTTAAAAACTGCAGGATCGAAGGTAAAGTTTTAATCGAAAACGAGGGCATCTACGGAGCAGATGTTGATGTTGTTGAGCTCCGGAAACGGGTAGGTATGGTTTTCCAGAAGCCCAACCCTTTTCCTATGTCGATTTATGATAATGTTGCATATGGGCCGCGTATTCATGGAGTTAATAAGAAGGATATTGATGGAGTTGTTGAGGGCGCTCTTCGTTCGGCTGCTCTCTTTGAAGAAACTTCAGACCGACTCAAGTCTTCTGCTCTTTCTCTTAGCGGCGGGCAGCAGCAAAGGCTGTGTATCGCCAGGACTCTGGCAGTAAAGCCAAAAATTATTCTTTTCGATGAGCCCACCAGTGCTCTTGATCCTATTTCTACTGCAAGGATTGAAGATCTTATTATGGACCTTAAAAAAGATTATACAATAGTAATCGTAACTCATAATATGCAACAAGCAGCCAGGATATCTGATTATACGGGTTTTTTCCTTATGGGTGAATTGATTGAGTTCGGTCAGACAAGACAAATCTTCCATAGTCCAAAGGAAAAGAGCACTGAGGATTACATTACTGGCAGGTTCGGGTGATAAAAGTGAGTAGAGAACGATACTTTCAGCAGCTGGACCTGCTTAAAGAGTCCGTACTTTCTCTCGGGGAAATGTCCGAGCTGATCTTCTGCGATTCTATGGAGGCGGTAATTGATCTTAATGTCGAGCTTGCCAGAAAGACTCTTGCCCTTGAGTCTGAAGTGGATAAACTCGAGGAAAGGATTGAGGTCTCTGTTTTTGACCTGCTTGCGCTTCAGCAGCCTATGGCAAGTGATCTTCGGCTTGTCGTATCAGCACTTAAGATCTCAGCGGACCTTAAGAGAATAGTGGGGCTTTCAATTAATATTGCTAAAATTCCTGATAAAATCGAAGGCGGTCATATAAAACCACTTATAGATACTAAAAAAATGGCAGATATTGCAGCATACATGCTTGAAAACTCCCTGAAAGCCTTTGAGACTCAGGACGTCGAACTTGCAAGAGGGGTAGCTGCCCGGGACAATGAGATTGACAGGCTCTTTTATGCGGTATGGGTTGAGTTGATAGAAATGATGGCAAAAGACACGAGCATTATTTCTAAAGCCACATATTTGCTTTTCCTGATTCGCTATATTGAAAGGATTGCGGATCACTGCTGTAATATCTGTGAAAGCGTTGTTTACCTTGCAACGGCTGAACGCATTAAACTGAATTAAAAAGGATTTTCTTTACCTTTTCTTTTTTCTTTTCACTTTTTATTGTTGCCGCTTCAGAAGGCTTTTCCTTTATGCCTGTTTTCACTTCTTTTTCGTTCCTGTTTCTTAATTTCTGCCTATGTGCATGCTTTAAGTACGTTTTAAGCATATAGACGCCCATGCCTGATATTTATATCAAAAATACGAGAATTTACTATAATAACTCTCTTCAGCCTGCCGAAATCATTATTGAGAACGGTAAGGTTGCAAAAATAGGAAAAGATTTCAGGGTCTCAAGTTCGGATATGGTAATAGATGCTGGGGGCTCACTTGCCCTGCCTGCTGGAATCGATGTGCATGTCCATTTCAGGGAACCGGGCATGACCCTGAAAGAGAATTGGTACACAGGGTCATGTGCTGCAGCTGCCGGTGGTATTGTTACTGTTATCGACCAGCCTAATACAATACCTCCAACAACGGATAGGCGCTCTTTTGAACAGAAGTTCGAACTTGCTCGGAAGAAGTCCATTGTAGATTTTGGGATTAATGGAGGGGTAACAGGAAATATAGAGAAGCTCAAAGAACTCTGGAGGCTGGGAGTTACGGCTTTTGGGGAGATTTTCATGGCTGAGTCTACAGGCGGGTTGAACATCAATGAAGAAACCTTTGAAGAAGCCCTTGCTGAAATCAAAAAACTCGGTGCCCTTGCTACGATCCATGCTGAGGACGAAAAAATGCGCCTTGAATTTGAGCAGCTGTTGAAGGGTGATGTTTCCTGTGATTATCATTCAAAGGTGCGCCCAAATGCTTGCGAGGCATCGGCTGTCCAGAGTGCTCTTGAACTTATTTCCAGGCTCGAAGTCAGGGCACATTTCTGCCATCTGAGCACGCTTGAAGCTGTGGGGATGGTACGAAAAGAAAAATATCTTGCAAAAAGAGAAAATAAGGTACCCCTTTTTACTTGTGAAGTTACTCCTCACCACCTGTTCCTTTCTACAAGAGACTGGGAAAGGCTCAGGGCTTTTGGCAAAATGAATCCTCCTCTGCGGGGAAGCCACAGCATCAAGGCGCTTGTAAACGGGCTGAATGACGGGACTATTGATATGGTGGCTTCAGACCATGCTCCTCATCTTGAGTCTGAAAAGGATCTGGATATAAGGGTTGCTCCTTCGGGGGTTCCTGGGGTTGAGACTCTTATGCCCCTTATGCTTGCAGCAGTCAGGAAAAATATCCTGCCTCTTTCCCAGATGATAATGGTTACAAGCCGGAACCCTGCAAGGGCTTTTGGACTGGACCGCCTGGGCAAGGGCAGGCTTGAGGTTGGTTATGATGCAGACCTTATAATCGTTGACCCGCGCAACCTTCGGCCAATAAGGGCTGATATGCTTCATAGTAAGGCGGGATGGACGCCTTTCGAAGGAATGGATGGTGTCTTCCCGGAGTATACTTTGTCAAGAGGGGAAGTAATCTGGATGGAAGAATCCATTAATGCAAAGCCGGGAAGGGGTAAATTCCTTGAGGGCAGTGGAAAAAGGTCAGAAGAAGATGAAGAAGATTATGAAGAGGCCGGATCAGATTAAGGCTCCGGACATCTCTTTTTTAATTAATCTCTTTTTTAATTAATTTTTCAGTATAAGTCAATTGAGTCAAGCTGCGAGCGCAGCAGTTCCTGGTGCTTCTTTTCAAGGAATTTGTAGACTGCACCGTGAGTCGCCCCGTCGAGCAGCATCTTTATGGCTGTCCGTATTATAGTGTTCTGCTCAGGGTAGCCGAGTATGGATACGGTTTTTCCGTATACGGAGATCCTGACATTTATCAGGCTTTCAGCAAGTTCTCTGGTCCGTCCGTTTCTTCCTATTATCCTGCCTTTTATGCGCTGGAGCTCTTTTGGAGTGCTGGCAACATCGGAAAGGTCGATCACTTCAAGCATCAGCATATCGTCATCAAGGATTTCAAGGGCTTTTTCGGGACTAAAACCTCTTCCTATGGCTTTGAGGGCTTCAAGAATCCTGAATTCTTTTAATGGATCTTCCGCGCAGGTAACATCGACTTTTCCGCTGTCGCTATCGATTTCCAGCTGACATGTGGTTTTTTCCTCGATGAATTTCTTAGTTTCTCCTTTCGGACCAATGATTACTCCTATTCTTTCTTTGGGGATTTTGACATACTGAGTCATGTTGTTTCCACCTGTATTTTTGAAAGCAGTTCTTCAGGTTTGTCCGTTATCCCATAGCGGCCGAAGAACCTGAGTATATTTAGCACGTCTCTGTAGAGAAACTCTCTGGCGTTGGGATGTTCCAGTGTTACAGATTGCCCCATATCAATAAAGATTGGGGTTTTATCTGCCGGATCAATGAGGATATTGTACTCGCTCAGGTCGGCGTGCACGAGATTTGCTTCCTTATAGAGAAGACGCATATATTCGACGACTCTGTCATAAACAAGTTTTGCTTCGTCATCTTTGAGGGGCATATTCTTCAACAGAGGATAAGGTGTCCTTTCTTCTCCCATAAACTCCATTATAAGAATATTTTTCTCAGCAATTACTGGCTCAGGCACCCGCACTCCTGCGCTTTTTGCACGCTTCAGGTTCTGCAATTCCTTACGTGTCCATGCAAAAATAATATCTCGCTTGTTATTTCGAATGTTCGTGAAGCGAGGGTCTTTCATGATATAGGCATCCATTGCCTTGAAAGTGCTGCTGGCCATTCTGTATATCTTTATTGCCAGTTCTTTTTCCGCGCCTTCCGCATAGAAGACATTCGCTTCCTTTCCAGTACTGATGGATCCTCCCATTGCCTTTATGATTCCTTTATTGGATAGGGTATAAAGGATTTTAAGGGTGGGAACATCAAATACGTTCTCTTCCACCTTTAGTCGGGAGGAGTCCTTTTCTCTTGCCCGCGCTTTATCTTTAGCACTATCAATGCGCTTTATTTTTTCTTCCAGATCCTTTTTCATGTTATCCTTTCAGGTATCCTTTCCTTTCAAGCCAGTCTACCTGTGGCCTTGTGTATTTCCAGATCACATCTGCCTTTTCGTTCTGGAATTCCCATGGCACGGCAATGACGACATCTCCTTCTCTAATCCAGGTTTTCTTCTTCATCGAACCTGGAATTCTTCCCATACGGACGACTCCGTCCATGCAGCGGAGTCTGAGCCTGTTTGCACCAAGAAGACTTTCAACGGTTGCCAGAATCTCATTATTATCCCTGCGAGGAGTGCGTACTCTTGTTACAGTCTCTTCTGTGCTGGGAGTGGCTTTTGATGTAGGTTTCTTTAAGGCTGCCAGTGTGATACCTCATTATTGTAGTTATTATTTCATTTTTTTATTTTTATACCCTTAAATATTCCTATATCTATTTTTTCGGGTTTTAAGTTTATTCATCATGCAGCCATCAACTTCTTGTTGTTATTTTAATGCTGCGCTTTTCTGCTATCTTTTAAGCACTTCTTATTTTTATTTTTTTCCAAGTGTCACGTGGAGCGATAAGTATATATATCGGATGTGCCTTTGTATGTCTCACGCGCAAAACAAGCGTGCGCCGCTCTCGAATTATCAATTCTGGAGTGGGAATTCAGGAATTGAAAAAGTAATATATCATAGTCTGTTATGATTCTTTTTCTTTACAAAGTTCTCTGGATAACAAGCTTTATATACTAAAACTGATGTATATGTGTTCCCAGTTCCAGCAAATTTCGTTGTGCTGGTTGGTTTTCTCATAGCTAGAAGGTTTAATATTTTTCCTCTCAAAAGGGGAATAGGTACCTTTAAATACTATGAGTAACTAAATACATATCTTCATCTAGTGTGGTTCTTTTTACATGCTAGACGGTTTTTCTCATGGTGTGATCTAGTAAAGATCCTCCTGTTTAACTGGAAGATCAATACCTTTAAATACTATGAGTGCGTAACTATAATTTCCTGCATCATAAATGCGGAATTACTTATCATTAAAAATGGAGTCAGGAGTTGTTTCCTGACTGACGAGGATTTGTCGGTTCGGTTAATTCTGGGTGATAGATGTTTC
>CAYSWX010000025.1:42532-42936 GCA_964434965.1 uncultured Methanosarcinales archaeon | reverse complement strand
GAGAACTCCCCTCAGAGCCGCGTAAAGCCCTGATAGTACGGGATGAAGTAGACAGACCCCAGCCGCGCCTCGACCGCAATATGGGAAAAGGCATGAGTGTTTCTGTGGGCAGGATAAGAGAAGGTATCCGCTACATCGCGATGGGGCACAACACAATCCGCGGAGCTGCAGGTGCAAGTGTCCTGAACGCAGAACTCCTGCACTCGATAGGCAAGCTCTGAGTTCAAATAAAAGGCTTCAGCAGCAATAAACGCATGTTAGAAGCATGAAAATCACGTTTAGAACCGTGAAAAATCAGTAAAAAATAGTAAAGAATAAGAATGAGAAGTAAAGAGTCTGAAAAACCGGACATTTACTTTTCTTAAAATTCTTTTTCTGGAAACTTCTTGTTTTAGATCTATTTT
>CAYSWX010000025.1:0-42432 GCA_964434965.1 uncultured Methanosarcinales archaeon | reverse complement strand
TGTTTTAAATCTATTTTTGTTTTAAATCTATTTTTGTTTTAAATCTATTTTTGTTTTAAATCTATTTTTGTTGAAAGATTTGTTTTCAAATGGAAAATTACTTATTCAGAGATTCCATTTTCAGGCGGTTTTCAGGAAAATAGAATTCTTGCGACTTCTTCTGCCCTGTGCATGACCTCTCGTACAGGAATCCCGCTGATTTTTGCAATCTTTTTGCAGTCTTCAAACTCCGCAGAGATATTTAGCAGAACTCCTTCCGAGTCCCTGGCTATTTTGATTGCAGTTTCAAACTCCTGACCTCCGAGCTCTATTTTTATCCTTTCAATATTTCGGGCAGCCATTAACCTGTGACGGGCAGGCATAACCCTTACTCCAAGCGACCCGGTTTCAACAATGATCTTCCGGGCGAGTTTTGCGCTGTCTTCGGGCTTTGCAATGACCTTGATAATATGGGCAGGTCTTCCTTTTTTCATGGTTGCGGGCATAATCGCAACATCCCTTGCTCCCATTGAGAGCAGTTCCTCAAAGAGGTTGCCCAGGACTTCCCCGCTTACATCGTCGGCGTTGGTCTCAAGTACCTCGATTATATCCGGAATCAGGTGAGAATCAGGTTCAAGAAGCACTCCCTGGAGCACATTGGGTCCCTGTAGTTCAGCATCTCCTGCCCCATATCCGATGGCAATCGCCCTGCCCTGAGGAAAAGTATCAACAGGCTTTGCAAAATGTGCGAGAATTGCAGCCCCTGTGGGGGTAAGCAGTTCCTTATTCACGCTCCCTCCCCTGAAATAGAGCTTCCCTCTCCTGAGAATCTCAAGGGTTGCAGGAGCTGGCACAGGAAGAGTACCATGCGCACATTCGATAGTCCCGCTGCCCACGCTGATAGGGGTGCAATAAACAGAATCACAGTTAAGAGAATGGATGGCTGCAGAAGAGCCAATAACATCGGCAAGGGCATCGCTCTGCCCCACTTCATGGAAATGCAGCTTTTCAAGGCCAGGATGCCCATGAACAGCAGCTTCGGCTTCTGCCATTTTCAAAAAGATGTTAAGAGCACTTGCTTCCACTTTATGAGGCAGTTTTGCAGCCTTTACGAGGTCCACGATTTCAGGATATGTCCGGACATGCTCTTTTTCAGGAACATTTACGCGAACATCCAGGGCTTTGATTCCTTTTTTCACCACTTCCCTGATATCCACGGATACAGGCACAGAAGCTTCAATTAAATCCTTCACCGTTTCCCTGTCAGCTCCCAGGTCAAGAGCACACCCCAGAATCATATCTCCGGCTGCACCTGAAAAAGGATTAAAGACCAATGATTTCATAAAATTCCTCCCTGAGCCCCGCTTTGAATTTATTCACAGTTATTGTCCTCCGGGAATCATTATTTTCCCTGTTCGTCTTCAGGTTCCGCATCTTCAGTTTTATTCTCTGATCCGGCAGCAGCGATCATATTGGCAATCCTTGCGGCATAAGCCCCTGCAACGAATCCAGCATCGATATTTACCACTGCAAGGGTAGAACAGGACTGGAGCATTGAAAGCAGGGCTGCTTTTCCGCCGCCGCCTGCTCCATATCCAGTTGATACGGGAAGCCCTATTACCGGCACATCGACAAGCCCTGAAACTATTGTAGGAAGCGTACCCTCCCTTCCGGCTGCAACAACTATCGCTCCGGGGTTCTGGAGTTTGAGTTTATGGAGCTCAGGGATCAGCCTGTGGATGCCTGCAACCCCAACGTCGTACACGGCAATAGTTTCACAGCCCATTTCGGAAGCAATAACCCTTGCTTCTTCCGCAGCAGGGATATCTGCCGTGCCTGCCGATATTACTCCTACAACTCCCCCTGTCCTGGGAGCAGGAGTGCCATCGTGGACAACAACTGTGCGTGCCCGGCTGTTCCACTCAAGGTTATCATGGCTAAATGCCGCTCTTAAGGCTTCGAAATGCTTTGCGGAAACACGGGTAATGAGAGCTCTTTTACTCTGTTTAACCATGACCCTGGCAATCTCGACAACATCTTCAGGCTCCTTGCAGTCAGCAAGAATAGCTTCGATTACTCCGGTTCTGTTTTTTCTGTGGGTATCCACCTTAGCTATATTCGAATAGGAAACAAAACCCAGACTGCGGACCTGCTGTTCTGCAGTTTCAAGGTTGATTTTTCCTTCTTTGACAGATTTTAATACATTGATAAGATCCATGCGCCACCCTTAATCGAGAAAATTGAATGCTTTAGCAATAAACAACTTAAATACCAAGTTATCAGGCAATAATTATTAGTTTGGAGGCTCTTTAGAGTTTCGTGCTAACTCATACAGGTTTGATTTATAATTATTTGGTTATTGCTTTGTAATTTGAGGTAAAATTTCAAAATTCGAAAGCTAAATGAGTATAATTGATGAACTTAATTGACTGAATCATTAACTGAATTTAAGGATTAACAGCGAAAAATGGAGATATTATTTAATCTTTCGATAAAAATCAGCTTAAACAATATCTCATTTTTGTCTTTTCGGCATTCGAAGCGTTCTAATTTTTAAGTCCGCTTGAACATTTCCCTTGCCATGGCAACTCTCTGCTCAAAGTCGGACCCTTCAAGTTCTTCTACAACGGATTCGAGCATCGTTGGGATATCAATGTGTTGGGGACATTTTTCAAGGCACTGTCCGCACTGGACACACAGGGATGCAAATTCGGGTTCTCCGAGAGCTACAGCACCTCCAAGCCTTGCAGCATACATGAACCGTGCAGTGTCCGGATTATCGACCAGAGACATATTGTTATACTCCTCAAAACAGAGAGGAATATTAACACCTGCCGGGCATGGCATACAATATTGGCAGCCTGTACAGCCTACTTTCATCAGTTCACGGTACTTATTCTCAACTCTTTTTACCAGTTGCAGTTCAGTTTCTGTGAGTGAACCTGGGTGGACTTCACCTGCGATCCTGAGATTTTCTTCAATATGTGCCTCTTCATTCATGCCGGAAAGGACAACCGTAACTTCCGGGTGGTTCCATACCCAGCGAAGAGCCCATTCTACAGGTGACCTCTTTACCGGAGCTTCGTCCCAGATATCTTTCACGGCATGAGGCACGTTCTTTGTAAGATTCCCTCCGCGAAGAGGCTCCATAATTACAACGCCAAGACCTTTTGAAGCTGCATATTCCAGACCCTTTTTACCTGCCTGGTTCTTTTCATCCAGAATATTGTACTGGATCTGGCAGAAGTCCCAGTCATAAGCATCTACGATACGGCTGAAATCTTCTGACGCTCCATGGAAGGAGAAACCAGCATTGATGATGCGACCATCAGCTTTAGCCTTGTCAAGGAAATCAGCCACACCTAATTTTTCAACATTATCCCACAGGTCACCAACAAGAGCGTGTATGAGATAATAGTCGATATGATCGGTTTTCAGTTTATCCAGCTGGGCATTCAGATACTTATCCATGTCCTCAAGTTTCTCTATAAGCCACGAAGGAAGTTTTGTTGCGAGTTTCACTTTTTCGCGGTATCCGTCGGCAAGGGCACGACCCAGGAAAGGCTCGCTTTCTCCCATGTGATATGGCCAGGCCGTATCAACATAGTTTACTCCTTGATCGATTGCATAGCGTACCTGCCTGGTTGCTCTTTCTTCATCTATACTACCGTCTTCTTTGGAGGCGAGGCGCATGCATCCGAATCCAAGTATCGAAAGTTCGTCTCCGTTCTTAGGCATTTTTCTGTAAAGCATTTTTAGTTCTCCTGAATTGATTAATTGTTTAGCTGCATTGTGATTGACTAATCACTCGCAGACGAGGCCAAAATAAGTCTCCCGCCTGTGATCTCCAGATAATTGTTCAAATTTCGGTTCGTAGAACACTGCTCTGCTCATTTATTACCCAGATATTTTGCAAAGAATGATTCCAATTTGTCAAACGAAATCATGTCGGTCCTGTCATACAGATCGATATGCCTTGCTCCCGGAACAATGTAGAGTTCTTTGGGTTCAGCAGCCCTTTCATAGGCATTTTCACTGAAATACCTGGAGTGGGCATTTTCACCGATGATGAACAAAATTGGTCTTGGTGAAATGGTCTCAATGTAGTTCATCAATGGGAAATTCATGAATGACATGCTACTTGTAATAGTGAATGCGGCTCCTGCATTAGGATAATGTCCACGCTTCATTCCGTAGTATTCAAAAAATTCACTTGAAATTGGGTCCAATCCTTCCGATATAGAATCAGCGGGTTCACCCGGGAAACCCATAGGCACTTCAGGAGTACCATTCTCAAAGTCTTTCCAACGTTGCTCGCCCAGCTGAACTAAAGTTTGCATACGCTGTTCATCAGTCATGGTATCTTCCCAACCAAATCTATGGAGTCTGCTCATGTCATACATGCTTCAGTGGCAATCGCTTTGATACGTGGATCAACCTGAGCTGCAGTAATTGAAAATGCTCCACTTCCACAGATATCGATAGCACCGATCCTGTTCCTGTCCACAAAAGGACGTGTTCCCAAAAAGTCTACTCCTGCGCTAAAATCTTCAACAAATATATCCGGAGAAGAGGTATGTCTCGGTTCACCACTGCTTTCGCCATTGAAAGATTCATCAAACGCAATGGCAACAAATCCCCTTTCTGCCATATTCTGTGCGTAAATACCAGCACCCTGCTCTTTTACACCTCCATAAGGTGTTCCTATTACAATTGCCGGGTATTTTTTAGACTTATCTATGTCCTTTGACAGGTACATGTCTGCTACAACGGTAATTCCATACCTGTTTTTATAGGATACTTTTTCTACAGTTACCTTTTCACTGAGCTCAAAGGTTTTTCCACTAGCTTCTTTTTTATTTTCTATAATTTCTGACATTTTTAGTTCTCCTGAATATTAGAATTGTATCAATAGCATTGTTAATGACTGACTGAACAGTCAATTATCGATAGGATTTTTAGTATACATCTTTTGTGATTGACTGATCACTCATAAAATGAGTGAAAAAATTAGATTTTAATTAGACATCCCCAGATAATTCTCCAGCTCTCTGTTCGCATAATCCTGCTCTGCTCATTGCATCTTATCCTTCAATCAAACCGCTTTTCCCATTTCATATGCCTGTTCCATTGCTTTGCTTCCTTTGATGTCTCCGATGTTCCAGGCGCCAGTTCCATAGATAATACCCTTTTCCTTTGCGTCTTCAAGGCAGGAAGTAAATCCACGGAATCCTTCAAAAGTTCTCTCCATTGTCTGCTTACTATCATCGGCTGCCGTTGCAATAAAATAAAATTCTTTATAGCTGATTTCTGTATAACGGGAACAGGTGCGGTCAATTAGAGTCTTCATTTGACCATTCATCGTGTAGAAGTACACCGGCGTTGCCATTACAATCACGTCTGCCTCAATCATTTTCTCAAGAACTTCAGCCATATCGTCTTTTTGAGGGCAGCCCTCTTCCATGTTAAAACAGGTTCCACATCCTGTGCAGTAATTGATCTTTGTATCTCTCAAAAAGATTTTTTCCGTCTGATTACCTGCTTCTTTTGCTCCAAGCATAAATTGATCGCACAACAGGTCGGAATTTCCGCCTCTTCTCGGGCTGGCGGACAGTATCAATACTTTTTTACTCATTGAAATGATCTCCATACACAGGGCAGTTTATGAAATTATACCAATTTTATTCAGCCAATCTGCAACATCCTTTTTTGCAGCACTTACACGAGAGCCATGGACAGAGAGCCCTTCCAAAAGTGTTGCTTTCGGACAAAGTTTTGCAATATCTTTTTCACTGCGGCCTAATCCGCTTCCTTCATGTGTACAGAATGGGACAATAGTTTTTCCGGAAAGGTCGTATTCTTCCAGGAATGTAAACACCGGCATTGGCATCGTTCCCCACCAGTTAGGATAACCCAGGAATATCACATCATAAGAGTCCATATTTTCCACATGGCTGGAAAGTTCAGGTCTGGCATTTTCATTCAATTCCTTTTTTGCCACGTTAGTGGTTGCGGTATAATCCTTAGGATAAGACTTTACTATATTAATACGGAAGAGATCGCCTCCTGTAGTTTCCTGAATCATGTCGGCTACTATTTTTGTGTTGCCGATCGGCAAATTCACGATCTTTCCACTGACATAGTTATTCCCCTCACGTGAAAAATAGGCTATCAGACATTTCGCTTCTTTTAAATTTGTCATTTTTTGCCCCTGGCCTTTCATAAATTGTTATTACCATTCTTTTTTAAAGTGAGATATTCTTCATCGGTTACTGGTTCCATCCATTCTGCCAGGCCTGCACTAGCATTTGTCTCAACGGAAAGATGTACAAACCAGCTGTCATGTGCCGCTCCATGCCAGTGTTTCACGTTAGGATGAATTTTTACTACATCACCGGGATTAAGTTCCTGTGCAGGCTTTCCTTCCTCCTGATAGTAACCACGTCCTCCAGTTACTAACAGAATCTGTCCCCCCGGATGCTTATGCCAGTTATTCCGACAGCCGGGTTCAAATGTTACATTGCCGATCGGACAATTGAATTCATTATCTCTTGGCACCAGCATGCTAAGCCATGCGTTACCTGAAAAATACTTACTGAACTGTTCCGGAAGTTTTTCACCTTTCGGGAAAATAACACTTTTACTTAAATTGTTTGATTCATGCATGTCTTAATCTCCTTTGAAATTTTCATGATGGCAGTCTATAAAACTTAGCTCTGTAGGTTTGATTGACTGATCACTCATGTGTGAAGGAAAAAAATTAATTTTTAGCCAGACCTATCCAGATAATCTGGAACCCGTCTTCTATAATCTTATTTTCATCCAGTGAAGAATCTGAATCAAGGATAAAGTTCACTACCGTCCTGCTAGCCTGATAAAACATTGAAATGGTCAGGTCCGCGGAAAAGTCTCTGAATTCTCCTGTTCTTATTCCTTCATCCACGAGATTGTGGAGGAAGACGTACTCTTTCATCACTTCTTCACGCGTAAACTTTGTGATATAGGGAGATGAGCAGAACTGCCCGACAAAAAGGAATTCATCCTGATTTTCTACTCCCCAATTGATTAAATTTGACCACATCTTCATTAATTTATCCTTGAAGATGCCCTCAGTTTCGAGACCATTCCCCATTGCATGGCTTAAGTCTCCCTTCACCTCAAAATACAGATTATTAATGAGATCTTCCTTTGTAGGGAAGTAATTGAATAGAGTGCCTGTGGCTACACTTGCCTCTTTTGAAATCTGGGCAGTGGATGTACCATGGAAGCCTCTTTCAGTGAAGAGCTTCAAAGCGGCCTTCATGATGGCTGTTTTTTTGTCTTTGACCTGTTCTTTCATGTATTATCTCTGTAATTGACTGATTAGTCAGTTATGTTGTAATAATATTTTATTATAAATACTTAATGGTGCTTTTACTTAACTCTTGCTAAGTATTAGTAGTAGATAGAGATTTACGTGAACTTAAAGAAAAAGTATTCAGCGATACATTTAAAAATCCGAATTGTCAATGTGTAGAGATCATCATGCTCATAGTACTCTCATTAGGCGGTTCAATTCTCGCAAAAAATCTTGATTCGGATCGTTTTTTAAAATATGCGAATGTCCTGCGCGACATATCCAAAAAACATACACTGCTTGTAGTAACTGGCGGTGGGGAAGCGGCACGTAACTATATAGGTGCTGCACGAGCTATGGGGGCAGATGAAGTAACCTGCGACTACATAGGCATTGAGATCACTCGCCTGAACGCAAGACTGCTTATTTCAGCCCTCGGACCCGATGCATATCCTGAGATTCCCACAAACTATCTTGAAGCCTCAAAAGCCATGGCCTCAGGGAAAGTCGTGGTAATGGGAGGAGTTACACCCGGCCAGACCACTGACGCTGTAGCTGCAATCCTTGCAGAGTACCTGCGTGCGGACCTGCTGACAATTGCAACCTCGATTGACGGAGTTTATTCATCAGACCCAAACTGCGACCCGAGTGCAGTCAAATTCGATAAAATCTCTCCTGAAAAGCTCATAAGCATTGTTATGGCAATTGAGATGAAAGCAGGCTCGAAGTCACCTGTAGACCCTGTAGCTGCAAAAATAATAGAACGCTGCAAGCTTGACGCTCTTGTTATGGATGCCAGAAACCCCGACATGCTTGGAGAGATTATGGGTGGAGAGGCAGCCAAAAAATCTCCGGTCTCCTGTGGAACCTGGATAACAGCAAAAAAATAAAAATCTGAAGCAGATCTACAGTTTTCTTCTGGCATATTGATTCTGTATATTGAAGCAAAAAACGAAGACGAAATCAAAAACTTAAACATAGAGGTTCCTACATACATTCATATTGCAGAAACCTGATTGGGCTACCTACCCTGGTTCTCTGCAGTTTTTGGAAAGGAGGAGGAACCGGGTTTGAGCCTGCCAGAAAAAAAGAACTGTTTAATACTGAGAGAATTTACTTTTCGTTTATTTTCTCTAACTTTATTCCTGATTTTCTTCTGCGCCCAGATAAATCCTGTTTACGGAGCATTAAGCGGGACAACTGCCGGAGAAGAAGGCGTAATTATTGTTGATTTTTTCTCAGACCGTGACCTGAGTGACGCAACGGTCAGGTTTGAAGAACACCATGAAAATGTATCTCTTGTTTTTACCTTGAGTTCTGGAAAAGAGATACTTAAAACAGAAACCTTTCACCTGGGTTCAGTGCAG
The DNA here is from genome assembly GCA_964434965.1 of uncultured Methanosarcinales archaeon. Lineage (GTDB taxonomy): Archaea > Halobacteriota > Methanosarcinia > Methanosarcinales > Methanosarcinaceae > Methanosarcina. The sequence goes on along the minus strand of CAYSWX010000025.1, from coordinate 33,750 downwards.
GCAGGACAGGAGATTACAAAAGTCCTTTTCTGGGGGCTTCCGGAAGACTTCGGAAAGGATAGGGACTCTTATACAGCACAGCTTTTCGTAAATGAAGGGATTAAAAACCTCAAAACCCAAAATACCTCTTTTTCTTACCGAACCCCATATCTTTCAAACCTGAAAGTGGTGGATTTTTCTGCAGACTCCGAAAAAGCTTCCGTACTGATGACCCTTACGAGCTCTGCAAATCTTGGATTCGTTCAGATGCCTGAGCCCGGCATGATAGACCTGGACCTTAAACTCCTTTCAGGCAAGGATATCATATACACCGAAAGCCTGGAAAACGTCCCTGTAACGGATGCCTATTATAAAGCAATGAACTGGCCCTTCCTTCTCGAAAAAGACAAAAATTACACAGCTCTTCTGAAGGTTCATTCCCATTCCCCTGATCTTACCACCGCGTATATATCGGAATTCAGGGCGGAAGAAAAGGTAGAAATCCTCGATACGGATATCGATGTGGACGAATACGGAGCAAGCGTTACAGTCTTGGGAAAATCCCAGGTGCCTTTTAACGGAATTGTCAGGGTCGTTCTAACTCCTGAAGAGGGAGAGGTACAGGTTTTTGAAGAAACTGCAAATATCCTTACCGCAGGAAATGAAGATACAGTAGGAATCATCTGGCAGGGGGTTCCCAGGGGAGACTATAATGTTAAGATCTACGTGATAAACATGGAAGGCAAAGTTCTTGACAGCCATGAAACGGCTTTGCGGGTTTTTGAGCCCGTAGCTGAAGTAACCTCCCAGGAAGAGTCTCCTGCATTCAGTTTTCAGGCAGCAATTGGAACTTTCCTGTGCTTTGTGGTTTTGTCGGGAAGAAAAAGGAAAGGGAAAAACGAAGTGCGCTAAGTATCTATCAATTGCGGGATCCTTATGATTGACCTGATTATCCGAAATATAACAAACAGGAAAGTCCGGAGCGCACTGACAATATGCGGAATAGCCCTCGGGATTTTTGCAGTCATAGTTATGGGCGCCATGTCTGAGAATTTCCATCAGACTTTTGAACGTTCCATGAGTGTGACCAGCGATAAGATCAGGGTTTTTGCTGAAAGCGGAGTTTTTGGAGGGGGGCTTACGGACGATAAGGTAAGTGATGTCCTGCGAGTAGCCGGAGTAAAAGACGCCTACGGGATTTTGATGACCACCTTTGATGAGGATAAGATGGGAATGACAGGAAAACAGATCCTTGGTGTCCCCCCTGAAAAATCCAGTGTCGCCCTTTACCCTGTGGAATTAAAAGCAGGCCGTTTTCTCAACCCTGGAGACTCTTACAGCGTGGTAGTTGGAAATAATATCAAGAGAGAGTACAACCTTCGGGTTGGCAGCAAGTTTGAGATTCACGACAAATATTTTACGGTTGTCGGGGTCCTTGATTATACCGGCTCTATTTTTGACAACGCCGTGATCATTCCGCTTGAAACTGCCCAGGACCTATATAACGTGGGGAATTCTGTATCCTATATCTTTGCCGTGCCTGACGAGCGGGTGGATGCAGAGATGCTTTCCAAGCGTATCGAATTAAGCGTGAAAGGCACAAGCACCCTTTCTCCGGGAGAACTTGAGGTGCAGGCAAAGCAGTCCTTTATGATATTCAGTGTAATAACAATCAGCTCCGGGCTCCTTGCAGCAATCATAGGAGGGCTCTGCGTTATGAATACTATGCTGATGTCTGTTACCGAAAGAACAAGGGAGTTTGGAATTTTGAAAGCCATTGGGGCCGAAACGCGGGATATCCTGCTCCTGACACTTGGAGAGGCTTCATTTATGGGATTTTTAGGCGGAATCCTTGGGATTCTGGTTGGCGTGGGAGCTGTCCAGATAATGAACGCCTGGCTTTCAACGACAAGAATTGTACTTTTTCTGATAACCCCGAGGCTCCTTATAATTGCAATGCTTTTTGCCCTGCTGATAGGTGCTCTTTCAGGGCTTTATCCGGCTTATAGGGCTTCAAAAATGAGCCCCATGGAGGCTTTGAAGCATGCCTGATACCAACTCAGGAAACGAGGGACAGAAAATCATATTGAAGGTCGAAAACCTCTCTAAAACCTATATGCAGGGTAAAATTCCTGTCCATGCTCTTCGCTGCGCGTGCATAACCGTAAGGAAAGGAGAGTTTCTGGCCATCATGGGGCCTTCAGGCTCGGGGAAATCGACTCTTCTGGCTCTCATCGGCACGCTTGAAAAAGCCACTGACGGAAAAGTAATTCTTGACGGTATAGACATTACATCAGTGCCCGAAAAGCTGCTTCCGGGCGTTAGAAGAGAAAAAATAGGTTTTATTTTCCAGCACTACAACCTGATCCCCACACTCTCAGCCCTCGAAAATGTGGAACTTGCCATGCGTTTTTCCAGAATGCCAAAAAAAGATAGGAGAGAAAGGGCAAAAACCCTGCTTGAGGACCTTGGCCTGAGAGACCGACTACATCATAAACCTACAGAGCTGTCCGGTGGAGAGCAACAGAGGGTTTCTATTGCCAGGGCCCTTGCGAATAAGCCTGCCCTTATTCTAGCTGACGAACCTACAGGTGAGGTGGACAGCAAAACCAGGGACTCCATTGTGCAGGTATTCAAGGAATTGAGCAAGAAGGGGCAGACAATTCTTGTGGTCACCCACGATCCTGAGGTTGCAAAGGAGTGTTCAAGGGTGCTCAGGATCACAGACGGGATGATTAAAGATTAAGAAAGAAATAAGGAAAAAATCCTGAAAAAGGATTATTCTTTAAATTTCTCCAAGCTCCCATCCAAGGTGCTCTTTTATTACGGAATATGCCATGGCTGGCGGGATGATACCAATATCAGTCACGATCATGTCAATATACTCGGCAGGGGTAAAGTCAAAAGCCGGATTTTTTACCTGAACATGGGGAAGTTCTACAAGAACCGAAGGATCGACCACTTCTTCTGCGGCTCTTTCTTCGATTTCTATAGGGATTCCCAGAATAGTGCTCGGGCTGAATTTGAACGTCTCGGCAGCTACCATAAAACTCTTTCTGGCTTCATGGGCGGCAAGGGCAAGCTGAGAAGTCCCTATCTTATTTACGAGAGCTCCATTTGCCGCAATTGCATCGGCTCCAACTATCACTTTATCCACGTCTTTCATGTAATAGCGTACAGCAGAGTCCACAATCAGGGTTGTGGGTATTCCAAAACCGTTAAGGTGCCTGACTGTCAGCAATCCCTGGCGCCTTGGACGGCTTTCAGTGGCAATAACAGAAATGTTTTTTCCTTCTTTAAAAGCCGTAGTAATTATGGAAAGTGCAGCATGGGAGTTGCAGTGAGTCATTATTACGTCCCCGTCCCGGACTCTTCCTGACCCGATTTTCCCTATTCTTCCAAGGGCTTTATCCGCTCTTTCGATAAAGAGATTGGCGTTTGCGATGATCTCCTGCCTAGCTTCCTCTACATTATCTGAAGAGTATCTGGAAGCGATTTTTACGGCATTAGGAAGAGATACGGCTGTAGGCCGGGTGCTGATGAGGTAATCGGAGACTTCCCTGATTCCGACTGCAAATTCCTCAATTGAAGCAGCCTCTAGCTGTGCAGCATAATCCCTGACGGCTTCAGCCGCAGCTTTTGCAATCCTGCCTGCACCCCGGATTTCCATTGTCCGGATCTTTTCAGCGGTTTCCTGAACTTCTTTCATAATATAAAGGATAGTCAGAGCCTGATTTATAGCTATCTTCCATAGCTATCTTCCGGTTACTACCAATATCAGTGGATAAAAAACCGGATTGATTTGATTTAGATCTCTGTTATTTTTTCCGATTTATCCCTGTAGTAATCAAAGAGATCTTCTCCCCACTTAAGGGCAACAGGGTCAAAACACATGATGTCCTGCTCATGGTCATAAGCACCGTTAGAAAAAGGAAGGCTTAGAGAGAGGAAACTATCAGTGACAACATGAGAAAATTCTATATTTTCATTACATACATAGAAACATGTATTATCGAGACTAAGAAATTCTCTTAAATCAGTCCTGTATTCCACTTTTATTCTCTCATAAACCGGGAGAGTCACAAGAAGAGAGACATCTACCCTTTTTTTTGCAAAAGACAGAAAAAGAGAAGGATATAGAGGGAAAAAAACGGAAGAAATACCATTTATCCTTTGTGACACTGCAAGTTTTTCCACAAATTCCCTGTGAGGTTCAAAGAGGCGAGTCCAGTCAGGAGGTTCGGAGAAGGTACATCTTTCCAGATCCCCAATCCTGCTCCTTAAAGAAGCGGGTATGCACTCAACGGCATGGTTTGTCCAGAACTCATATTGATTACCAAAAACATTTAATAAACCTGTCATCGCCTGCATTCTCTCAGCTACCGCTATGCCAAGAGGAGACAGAATGTAAGAATTTTCTGTCTTGAACACCAGAGAGTTCTCCCTTAATTTTTTAATCTGAGGAAGGATGGCTACAGAGCTGGTATTCAGATGCTTTTTTATTTCTTCGATATTTTTTGGCCCCTCTCTTAAAAACAAAAGAAGATCTTTCCTTTTCTCAGAGAGGAAAATTAGTTCGAGAAGCGGGCTGTTCATGGATTTGAGATATAAGTAAAAAAGTAATAAGTACCTTTCGTATTTTATAGCAGTTTTTTCCAGAGGTATAAATAATTCATCAAAAAACAGTGTTAATATTTCGGGAAACATTTCAATATACTGCCCAGGTAAAAAAAGTATAGATTCAAATAAATATTGCAGAGTAAAAAATTATCATAATTGAAAATGTAGAATAGGATTTTCAAGCCAGAGTAACTGGATTTAAATGCCACAAAATAATTTAATGAGAAGCAAATTTCGAGGTCGTATAGGTTATATACCTCGATAACATAAAGAGGAAGTTAACGGTTAAGAGTTAAGGGGTTTATCTCTTAATCGTAGGGGTTGAATCACACAATTGGGAGCCAAATCAGAGGTGGCAAATGGCTCCCAATTTTAACGCCAATAATTTTAAAAAGATTTAGCCATGAAAATTATCTTCATTTAATAATATCCTGACATAAGACTTTGTAAAAAATATTTAGTTATGTGCAAAAGTATTTTGACTGTTCGGTTTATGGGGCAGAATTTAGGAGAATTTAGGAGAAGAAAACAACTATATGATTTTTTTATGAGGAATTGTAGACTGGAAAACCAGATTAGACATAACTTATTCGAAAAAAAATAATTTGTAGATTTTTAAATAATTCGGCAAATATTTAATATGATTAGAGCAATAAAAAGTCAGAGAGAGTTTTTCGACGAGCTTGGATCTTTTGATGTCAACAAATATTTTAATAAAAGAAAAAATTTCAAAGATAACTAAAAAAATAAACGCAGCTATATTTTGAAAAGTAAACAATATTTCATTTCGTTTATGTTAAATAACTAGAACCCATAAGAAGTGATGAAGATTGAGAGTTACGGGTTTTTCTCAATCAAAGGGGTTGGATCATCAGTAGGGACCCAGGAAAGGAAAATTATGGTCCCTATTATCCTTATTATAAACTAATTTAAAGTTTGAGCTCTTTTTCAAAAAGAAATTCATCTTAAATTGTCCGAGTTATGGATTGCCATTAACTGTGAATTGTTATTAACTGTACTTTTTTTACTTAGCAGGGTTGTATACATATGAGTAGGGGAATCGTTAATACATTGGATCGTTTTTGTAATATCAATTAAATACAAAATTTATAAATAGTATTTAGAGAATATGAAAACGACTCATTAAATTAATCAGAGATATCGTAAAACAATGGAAGTAGGAGCTGAAAACCTGGATTTCAATAACGCTAATTTTGATACTGCCGCAAAGTTCCACGGACACATCTGCCCTGGCCTTTCGATAGGATATAGAGTAGCTACTCTCGCAGCCGATCATTTTAAGGACAGGAGCAAAGATGAAGAACTCGTTGCAGTCGTAGAAAACCGGTCCTGTGCAGTGGACGCGATTCAGGCAATCAACGGCTGCACATGCGGGAAAGGAAACCTCGTTTTTAAAGAACACGGAAAGCACGTATACACATTTTTCAAGAGAGGGGATAAAAAAGCCCTGAGAATTTCCCTGAAACCGGACGTCCTTCCCCAGGACGAAAAGCATACCGCACTCTTCGCAAAATTAAGGGCAGGCACCGCAAGCCCTGAAGAAACAAAAGAGTTTCGGGCTTCACACGAAGCAAAAAGCCGGAGAGTCCTGGAAATGCCGGAAGAAGAACTTTTCTGGGTAAGTGAAGTGGAAACCGAACCTCCGGAAAAAGCCATAATTTACCCTACCCTTATATGCAGCAAATGTGGAGAAGGTTTCATGGAACCTCTGGGAAGAGTGAAAAATGGGGAAATAGTCTGCATTTCCTGCTTTGAGGCAAAAAATGAGTGAGAATTTGGAAAAAGTCCCCGAAAAAATTGAGTTTACTCCTATAGGCTATGTGGAAAATGACTACCTGGAACCGGAGTATAACGAAGACGTCTACAAGAAAATTTCAAAAATTATCCTGAAAAAAGAGCTTGCTGAAGGGCTTTACAGAGTAGAAGAGCTTGAAAAGCTGTACATTCTCTTTTACTTCAGCAAATCAAAAGGGTATCAGCTGATACACCGCCGCCACTATGATGGAGAAATGTCCGGCGTTTTTGCAAGCAGAAGCCCATACCGCCCTAACGGGATAGGGCTTACCATTGTAGAGCTTATAAAAGTAGAGGACAACGTGCTCTACGTAAAAGGCCTTGATGCCATCAACGGGACACCTGTACTGGACATTAAACCATATATAAAAAAGCTTGAAGAAAAGGCAGAAGAAAGAAAGGACTGAAAAAAACAAAAATATCAGTAAGAAAACGAAAAATTAAGAAATCAAAGTCTTTTTTTCAAATGAAAAAGAAAAGGGATTACCCCTTTTCAAATTTCAATTACATCTTCTTTTTACGGAATCCCAGATAAATTCCTCCCACTGCTACTACCACGAAGAGAACTCCGACGATGTCAGAGCCAGAGAAAGAAAGACCTCCATTATCGTCTTCCTTTACAGGGTCTTCTTTCTGCATTTCATAGCCTTCCACATAATCGGAATCTGCAGATTGACGGACATCGGGAGCAGGTTCTGGAGAATTCACACCATATCCTGCATCTGAATCCTGGACAGTCTGGTTGCTTTCAGAATCTCCTGAGGTCGATTTGGCTGTCTGGTTGAGTTTTTCGGCTACACTAGTCTGATGCCCTTTACTGCTACTGCTGCTTGAAGTATCTTCTGTGATCTCCCGATTTTCGGCTTTAGTTGCAGCTTCTATCATTTCAGAGTAGCCAGGCACAGATACTGTCCCACTTACAAATTCATGAAGCAGGGGATTCCCACAGGTATGATGACAACATGAAGCCCCATTTTCAGCCACAGACTGTTCATATTCCGTTGCAAGGCTTTTGACAACCTCTTCGGAGGGCTTCCAGTAATCATGCCTTACAGCTTCAAGCATCCTGCCTGTAACAGACTGATAAGCAGCCGGATTATTCTGTTGGAACCATTCTCTCATGGAAGCATCATTAACATACGTCTCGTACACCTGCTGCCAGACAGTGTCATCTACAAGCTCAGGATCGCTGACTTCCCATCCAAAGAGATTGTCTACAAAATCGGACATCATGCTTCCGCCTGAATACCCGGAATTCTGCATACCTTCGATCCATTTGTCATTGAAATATCTGGCTCTCAGGTCCTTACTGAGGTACTCCTGCATTCCAAGCATCTGAGCACCGTCCGGGTCACTTGTGTCCGAAACATACATTTCAGGAGTGGTCCCATCACCCTTTACGTGCCTCGTTGCCAGGTTCAGGCCTCCGAAGTACTGGAAAAAATCATCGTTGTCAAGGGAATCATAAAGGTTTGAAGATGCAGAATGTATAGACGCATCAACATTCTTCAGGTTGCCTTCAAGGAGTCCTCTGGACTGTATTCCCCAGAAATCCTCTCCGTAAGCGTATCCCATTTTGTCCAGGTATACATTTGCAATGGCTTCTTCGTTCTCCCATGTACCGCTCGCACTGACAGCATCTGAGACTCCGATATCATAAGTACCGTCCATTACCGCAAAGCAGCGCATTGTAGAGAGTTTTGTTGCAGTCTCATTATCATATCCAGATGCAACAAGGGAATCATAGAGTGCAAGAGAACTCTGATTAACGTAGTTGGGGTAGTTTACGGAAGGAAGAGAACTTGCAAGTTTCACAGCATTGTCTACCATTTTGATCTTATCAGGGAAAGCATCCCTCATTCCTGCGGTAGTATAAACGACATCAATACGCGGCCTTCCCGGTTTTGAGGCATCATAATTTGGCAGCAGTTCTTCTTCAGGAATAGCCTCAACTCCTGTCACATATCCGTACTCGTCCCAGACAGGCTGAACTCCGAGCAAATAAAGCACTTCTGCTTCAAGGGTCCCGTGGTCGCCTATAAACTCCACACCAAACCTTGAGAATGAAACCTTTTCAGGATATTCGCCGTATTTAGCACGATAGTCCTCAAGCATCTGGATTGCAAGGGATTTTCCGACCTCCCATGTTGCCTTTGAAGGGTAGAGCTTCGAATTTATGCTGTAATAGTTGCGCCCTGTAGGTACTGCATCCGGATTCATAATGGGGTCCAGTCCAGAAGCTGGCGGGATAAATCCTCCGTTCAGGGCAGAAAGAATTCGGTCGATTTCTACATCACAGTCAAGAAGCCGGTCTCTGTACTCCAGTCCCAGTTCAAGGTCAAGTGTAACCGAACTGTTGGTTTTTCCATAGACTTCAATCTGTGCATTGGAAACGCTCGTATTATTGGTTACGACCTCCCAGACAAGTCTTGTAACTTTTGTATCGTTTAATGGAATTCCGAGAGGATAGGCAGATTCAGGATAGAAGGCAGCAGTGACATTATCCTCAAAGCTTCCTCCAAGCATAGACCTTACCATTGCAGAGAGCTCATCTTTTTCAGGGTCTGTCATGTTTGTTCCGGGTACACGGCTGAGAACGTGCATTCCGTATGGGATATTTTCATTTCCTACATCTTCAAGATATTCGTGAAGGACATCTTTGACAAAACTATCAAATTCCTCTTCACTGTAATTCTGGAGAGCAGTTACATTTTCTATTCCCAGATCGACACTGAGGTTGAGTGCTGTTATCTCGTTTATTATGGCCTGCCTGTATCCGGCCCTTGTCTGGGAAGTAATGCCTGGGTCGTAGTACTGCTGGACATCAATTGAGAGGTTCAGTAAGCCTCCATAAAGCCCGCTCCTTTCAAGAGTCGGAGTCAGGTGGTCGATGATCAGGGCGTTCCCCCTGTACTCTGCAGTTATCCCTTCTCCCACGTTGGCAACTATATAGGGGTAGATATTAGGGATATCCTGAAGCAGCAGAGGAGACCAGTCAGAAGTCCTGTTCATGCCGTAAGTAGAACCCGGAAGCCATTCATGCGTACCGTGGGTGCCCATGTGAATAACTGCATCGGGCTGGAATTCATGGTTCAGCCAGAGGTAGAAAGCTATGTACTGGTGTGTGGGCGGTACAACATTGCTGTGGTAAAGGGTATCGTTGTTTTGCCCTGTCCCCCTGGCAGGCTGAGGCATGAGCCAGACATCCCCGAAACGCACTGCAGGAACAACAATATACTTTCCAGTTTCGTTCTCATAGATCATGACACTCTTATCTTGAGGCAGGTCTTCAGACCAGGGCTCTCCCCATTCAGCTGTTACATTGGCCCTCAGATTTTCCGGAATTTCAGACTCAAACCACTGTCTGTAAGTCTCCATGGGTATGAGGTGAACTCCCCATTCAGTCCTGTTTTCGACCATTTCATTCAGTACCCCAGGAGCCCAGGAACCAACATTGATACCCTGATCCTGGAGCATTTCAAGGAGGGCACTGCTGTTGTCAGGAATTCCGGAAACTTCATACCCGGTTTTATTCATCTCATTAAGAAGATCAAGCATGCTCTGGGTGGTGTTAAGGTAATTTGCCGCTATATTGTCCTTTCCTGAAGGATAATTGTAATAGATGACAGCTACTTTCTTGTCCTGATTATTCTTTAACTTCAGTTCTGCCCAGTTAATTGACCTGTTTGACATCCAGTCGATCTGAGAAGGCAGAGGTTCATAGCTGCTTTCACCAGTTTCGGAATCGTAATTATCAATTCCGATCACAATATACTCGAAGATCCCATCAATACTCGGAAGCAGGGTCTTGTATACAACCTCACTGCTGGGGATACCTCTATTACCGTCAGCTATGTCAGTAGAATTAGCAGGATTAGTAACAACCATTCCAGTGAGAACGGGGACGTCAAGGTCTTTAAGTTCCTGTACCCCTTTATCAGGGTCTTCGTAATTCAAACGGAAGCTCTTAAGAGAAATTACACACTGGACAAGAGGTTCTCCATTTTCGTCAAAGTAAAACCTGTGTATATCATTGAAGGTATCAAAGCCTGCAATTACATTGCAACCCTTTCCTTCCAGATCGCGGATAAGAGCATTTATAACTTCAAGGTTGTCACCCGTATAATCAGAAGCATGGAACCATATTCCTATAGTTGGCTTGCTCTTGTCGTAAATATGTCTTGATTCGTTTGAGTTAGTTAAATTAGTCGAGTTAGAGTACCATTCAAGGTAATCATTGGTATTTTCAAACCAGTCGGGCTGAGATTCGTTTGTAGAAGAGCGGGCATCCGGATGATAAAGCCCGGCTTCGGGAAACTCAATTGGGTCCTCATAAACCCAGCTGCCCGTAAGCTCAGGTTTATCTCCGTAAGTTTTTGCGAGATAGATCAGGAAGTTTTCAGCATTTTTCTTCAGAACCCCTCTGGAACCCATATTATAGAAGAATTTCTCTTCTGTAGAATTGTATGGTTTTGTCCCGGCAAAGATCTTGTCATAACTTGAGGTGTTGATCTGTGTCGGGTCCATCATGGAGGTTATGTCTATGAGTGCAGTTCCATTTTCATGAGCACTCTCAAGGTCGTCTCCGATATCTTTGAACTGAGACCAGAGCATGTAAGTAAATATTACATCCTGGTTTTCAAAGGTGACATTGCTAAAGTCCGAAGACCCCGAAATATATGTTACATTTATACTTGCATTGTATGGATTGGACTCCTCTGCCGCAGCAAGAGCGCTGCCATCATAACAGATAAAAGTAATATTTACCTGATTTCCATCAGCCGATACATTCTGTGCCAGAAGTAGAAGGACCACCGCACATAAGACCAATAACCTGCTTTTTGACGTACGCATCTTATCCCCACAAGATATTATGAACTCGGAGACACCCGGGAGAAAAAATAATTAGAGTGCCCGGCTCATAGATGATTTTATTCAAGAAGTTTCCAACTTTGAGTAATTTGTATGAGAACAACCGCCAGGTTTTGAGGATGAAATTGGAAGCTCTCGTTTCTGGCTATAAATTCAAACCCAGAACTTCCTCAATTAAAATAGGCAGCCGATTCAGTTTGATACTTTGAATGCTCGGAGCATTAGGGAATAAAATACATAAAATACGGTTTTTGGCTCACAATTATTAGCTAATAGGATTAAAAGGGAAGAAGATTGCGTTTTTGAAAAAAAATTAGAAAAATTAGCCATGAATTAGGGAGAAAAAATCAGAAATAAACCGATTTTCTAAAAAAGTGATATTTTGAACCAGAAAAAAGAAAAGATATGGCACATATTATTTTGCGCCTGTTAGATCTAAATTTTAAAATTCTTCAGCTCTCTGAATCCGGGGCAACTTCCACCAGAACAGAATATTTGATAACGATGCCAACAGGAACATAACAAAAACCAGTATCATTATAAATTTTTCTTGCATATTTTATTCCCTCTAAAGGTATTGTGAGCCATGAGTATCAGAAAGAAAACTGAGTACTCGAAAGAAAACATCCAGAACTTCTGGCTCATCAGACAATTTCAGTTCAAAAGTTCAAATGTTAGGAACTTGTAAAGAAACGCTCTTAAGATTTAAAAGTTTTATTAAAACATTTCATATCTGGCCTATAATTCAAAACTACATGTATGAAAAAAAGCGAGCAGCCGATGTTGTTTTACAGAGGAAGCGCCAGAGGATAAGGAGATAAAATGCATAAAAACGGTTTTTAGAGTAGAATTGATAGTTATTTAGATAAAAAAACAGTTTTAGAACGTTTTCAGATAATTTAAGTGGATAAATATACTTTAATTAGAAAAAAAACAAAGATAAACTGAATTCATAAAAAATTAGATTCAGATTCAGATAAAAAGGAAAAAATAAGAAGATTTAGTCACGCCACATATCACAGGAGGTTTAAAAATTTTTTTCCTGGATATTATATAAATTCCGCCAGCTGCGACTACCACAAAGAGATGCCCCAGGATTTCAGGCTCGCGGCATAATTTTAAAGTAGCCCCATTTCGGAATTTATTTGAAAAAACTTCAGGGTTTTGAAAATTAAGGACTCTGAAAAACTGATCCCAAAAAAGTTACTGACAGAATAAAAATAAGCCGATTTTTAATAAAGAGCCTATCCCGTAACTAATATTACGTTGAAATTATAAATCTAGAATTATGTCATTTTGTGAAATCGATGACGTTCTATGGGAATCCATAGAACGTCATCTTCCTGCACAGAAACCACATACAGGAAGACCTCGCGCTGACTTAAGGAATTTAATGAATGGAATTTTGTATGTTGTTACAACAGGTTGTACCTGGCAAGATGTCCCTCGTCAATATGGCTCTAAATCAACAGTTCATAGATTCCATCTCTATCTGTGTGAACATGGTATTTATCAGGAGATCTTTAGTGAACTTTTAAACAAAGGTTATGACTTAGAGAAAGTAGATCTCTCTCATTGTTTTACCGATACAAAGGATATTCCTGCCAAAAAAGGGGAAATATCGGTTACGACGGCTACAAGAAAGTAAAAGGAGTAAAATTAAGCGTTTTAGAAAATTTACAGGAGCTACCTTTATCTGTTATTATCGCTCCTGCAAATCAAAACGATTCAACGCTTTATATACCTACACTTAAAAATTTTAGCATAAAGAGACCTAAAGGAAGGCCTGTAAACAGGCCTTCCAGAGTGACAGCTGATGCAATGTATGATACAGCTGAAATCAGAAAATATAACAGAAAAAGAGGGATAAAGTCCAATATACCAGTAAACACAAGAAATAGAAAGAAAAAGAAAAGAGGAAGACCAATAAAGGTAGATTGGGAAGAATTCAAAAAGAAAAGTGCAATAGAAAGGTTCTTTAGCTGGATAGAATCGTATAAGAAAGTTTTTCCAAGATATGAAATCAAAGAAATATCATATCTGGGAGTTGTAATGTTAGCAGCAATAATGAGGTTAAATCAAGTTTTGGGATGAGCTCAAAGTGATATTTTTAACCCGAAAAAAGAAAACGCATGGCACTTATTTTTGCGCCGGTTCTTAAACCTAAATTTTAAAATTCCTCAGCACTCTGAATCCGTGGCAACTTCCACCAGAACAGAATATTTGATAACGATGCCAACAGAAACATAACAAAAACCAGTACCATTATAAGTTTTTCTTGCATTTTTATTCCCTCGAAAAGTATTATGAGCTCTGAGTACCCGGAAGAAAACTGAGTACCCAGAAGAAAATATCCAGAACTTCTGGCTCATCCGCGATTTCAGTTCAAAAGTTTGCTAATGTTAAGAACCTGTAAAGAAATATTCTTAAAATTAAAAGTTTTATTAAAAGCTCTCAGTTCGGATTCTTAATTCAAAATGATAAACTTTTGAAACTAATGAGCACCCGATGCTGTTTGAGACATTAAGCATTGGAGAATTAGGGGATTAGATACATAAAATACGGTTTTTTGCTTACGATTATTAGCTATTCGGGTAAAATGTTTCAAAAATCTCAATATATAAGAAAAAGGCTCAGGGAAATAATAACCATCCCCGAAAATACTCCCAAAAAAGTCAAATGCTCGTTTCCGTATTTTATGGAGATTGGCAACAGTTCATCAAAACAGATAAAAACCATGACTCCGCCGACCGCAGCAAGTATAAGGAAGAGAATTTCCGGAGTAAGTAAGTGGAAAAGAAGAAAAATATCCGATCCCCGCTCCCAGAGGCTCAGTGAGCCCTGCAAAAAAGAATAAACAAAGGCTTTTTTCCGGCTACCGGTGGCGTAGTATATGGGGATTGAAACTGCGACCCCTTCAGGGATATTATGGATTGCTATGGCCACTGCAACCGAAAACTCCAGGTAAGAAGAACTGAGAGACGTATCTATTACGGCCATCCCTTCCGGGAAGTTATGCATGGCAATCCCACAGCAGTCAACAGGCCAATTTTCCTGAAATTTTGTTTTTCACTTCGTTGAAGAGTATTCCCATCAGGAAGAGTATCCATATGGATGTGACCGACCATATAGTCCAGAAACCCCATCCCTGACATACCCAGGAAAAAAGCAGCGTTTGCCTGGAAAAAACCCACCGCTTCAACGGACTCAGCAAGCAGTTCCACGAATGAGACATAAATCATGGCCCCTGCCGCAAAACCAAGCAGAGGGGACAGCCGGGTAAACTTCAGGTTGGGAACTAAAAAGGCTATAAGACTGCCAAAGCCAGTCGAAATTCCTGCAAATGTTGCGAGAAAAAAAGCAGTTGTTACATCTCCCATTTAGCTTCCCCAATAAAGAAAATATGCGGGATAAGGTTTAAAATATGTAGAACAAAAGATCAAAGAATCAATATTCTGCATGAAAAGATGTGAGAAAGAGCTCACATACTTTCATGCTAAGTAGATACTTTTACCCCGGAAAAACTACGGCGTTATTATTTTACGCCGCATTTCACTGAAGATTTAAAGTTTCTTTTTCCTGAATCCGAGATAGATTCCACCAACTGCTGCTACCACGAAGAGAACTCCAAAAATATCAGCACCAGAGAAAGACATACCTCCACTTTTTTCTTCCTCTACAGGGTCTTCTTTCTGCATCTCATAGCCTTCCACGTAATTGGAATCTGCAGATTGGCGGACCTCTGGAGCAGGTTCTGGAGAATTTGTTCCATAACCAGCATCTGAATTCTGAACAGTTTGGTTGCTGGCCTGTTCTTCAGTGTTTGCTTTAGTAGTCTGGTTGAGTTTTTCGGCAACACTTGTCTGGTGACCTTTGCTGCTGTGGCTGCTACTGCTCTCACTGGACTGCTGCTGGGAAGATTCCGTTGCTTCCTGCATCAATCTCTTATATTCGTCTGCAGTTGCCTGGTCAACAACACCCGGAACGGACATTACACCCTGGACATATTCATCAAGCAGGGCATTTCCGCAGGTGTGGTGGCAGCATGTAACGCCATCCTTAACCACAGACTCCGCATATTCTTTAACCAGATTCTGGACGACCTCATCAGAAGCATCCCAGTAGCCTTTTCTTGAGGTTTCGAGCATACGGGCAGTCATAGCCTGATACTGGTACGGGTTATCCGTTTTCAGGAACTCGTCCAGACCAAGATCATATTTGTCGTTGACGTAGATGTCATAAATCTCATTCCAGTCAGAATCAGTAACAATATCCGGGTTCGTAACATCCCATCCCCATATATATTCTGTAAATTTCATCATCTGCCTGGCGCCTGCATAGTCAGCTTCCATCATTCCGTTTATCCATTTTGGATTGTAGTAACGTGCACGCAGCTCTGTCCTCAAAGCCTCTTTCAATGAGACGATCTGTAGATTATCCACATTTTCCAGACTGGCTATGTACATTTCAGGAGTTTCTCCTGTCAATGCCCTTACTGTAAGCCCGATACCTCCCAGATAGCCGTAATAGTCATCTCCATCAATGATACCGAACAGGTTTGTAGAGTCGCTGTGTATAGCTGCGTCTATATCCAGAAGGTTCATTGTAAGCAGGTCTTCATGATTCTCACCCCAGAGACCATTTCCGCTGAGGTCCTGCCCGTATACATATGAGGTCTTTGAGATGAACAGATCAGCAAGTTTTGTTTCATTCTCCCACGTATCACTTGCAGCTATTGCATCAGGCATCCCGTTTCCGTAATCTCCTATTGCCTCACTGAATATCCTGCATTTTGAAAGGTAATCTGCAGTGCTTTCATTGTAACCACTGGCAAGAAGTTCGTCCTTCATCTTCAGGGAATTCCATCTTATATAATTGGTCTCGTTGGTTTCATTAAGTTCCGCAACTGTCCGTATGGCGGTGTCGATCATCTCAAGCTGGTACGGGTAAGTATCCCTGTACAATCCGGAAGACTGGGCAAGCACATCGATCCTTGGATGGTTCATTTCTTCAAGTGGGATTACAGTAAACCCTGTGATTACTCCATTGTTCCTTACAGGCTTTACACCGAGCAATGCATGTATCTGGGCTTCCATAAGTCCGTGATGGCGCATTGTTTCCATGGCCCAGAGGGTATACGATACTTTTTCCGGGTATGTGCCGTTATGGCTGTTGTAATAATCCTCTACCAGCTGGTCTGCGAGTACTGTGCCCATTTCGGTGGTTTCCTCATCAGGGAACTTTCTCTGGTCAAAGCTGTAGAAGTTCCTGCCTGTTGGTAATGTTTCAGGATTACGTACGGGATCATTTCCCGGACCCGGTTCGATATACTCAGAATCAAGTGCACGCAAGGTCTGGTTAATCTCACGTGTTGTCTGACCAATTTTGTCGGCATACTCAAGTCCCAGATTAAGATCCTCTGTAATGGTGTCATTGGTCAGGCCAAGAACCTCAAGCTGGGCAGTGGATACGTTTGTTCCGTTTAACAAAGTGGCATTCAGAAGATCCATTGCACGGGCATCAGCCACAATTTCCCAATCTTCCTCAATACTGCTGTTCTTTGGTATGACATTATAGATGTGGTCTACAAAACCGCTGCGAAGCATTGATTTGACCATACACACCAATTTTTCATTTTCTGGCACAACACCAAAGGTATGAACTCCATAGGGCATCAATGTGGACTGCAGCTTATCCAGGTACTCATGGACAGTATTGCCTATAAAACTTCCAAACTCGTCTTCTGACATTGACCGAAGTTCGTCAGGGGTTACCCCAAGGTCATTTACCATGGAAAGATTAGCATAAAGTTCGATGGTACTGTTGCGATAAAGCGCCATCATAGCAGTGTCATTTTCACTTGCAGATGTCTTGTAGTTATTGATTTTTTCATCCATTGCTGCAAGGTCACCATAAATCCCAGCAGTTACTATAGGTGGTGTAAGGTGGTCTATAATCACCGCATTACCGCGGCGTTTTGCCTGAGTACCCTCTCCCACATTATCCATTATGTATGGATAGATAACAGGAGTGTCGTCTACCATCAGCGCAGGGTAGTCATATCTGGAAATGCCAAGTTCCTTTCCTGACAGCCATTCCTGAGAACCGTGTGTACCGAAGTGGATAATCGCATCGGCATCATACATCCTGTTTATCCAGAAATATGTTGCAAGGTACTGGTGCGTGGGCGGGATCGAGGTGTTATGATATATAAGAGAGTCATCGGAAAGCCCGGCTTTGGACGGCTGTGGAATGAAATTGACATTACCGATCTGCACCGTTGGTATAACGAAGTTGCCTTCGTAGACCATTATATTGCCGGGGGCTTCACCCCACGTATTTTCAACACCCGTACGCACACTTTCAGGCAGGGTATTATACCATTCAAGATACTCATCTACCGGCAAGAGAGTAACATTTCCTGAGTTTACAACTTTCTCAAGTTCTCCAGGTGACCATGCGCCAACGTTCCTGCTTTCAATGAACAGGTCCATGAACTCACTGCCATTGGGGATAGTCCCATTACCTACATTATAGCCTTCTGCACGCATCTGTTCAAGTAGTAGCGTGAAACTTGAACCAATATCAAGGTAGCTTGCCCCGATGTCGTTTTTGCCTCCTTCATGGTTCCAGTACAGGATACTGACCTTCTTGTCAGAATTATTGGTTCTTCCAAGCTCTGCCCAGGCAATAGCCCTGTTGCACAGCCAGTCTACCTGGTCCAGATGTGGTGAATAATAGTACTGTTGAGTTTCCGGGTCCTGAACGTAGCCCGCCACCCAGATATAATCCGTACAGCCATCGATCTCAGGCTGGATCACTGAAGACGGAGCCATGATCAGCCCCAGTCCGCGTTCACTTTCATTGAACTGGTCTGGTGATTGTGATGCATCTTCAACTGCTTTAAGTACCGGAACATTGTACTTCTTCAGGTATTCAACGCCTTTTTCCTGGTCTTCATAATTCAGCATGAATCCTTTTAAGGAGATTATGCAATCGACAAGTACTGTCCCATTACTGGTGAAGTAATCCACATCTTCTGCAGCGACTTTATAAGTCGTACAGATTACATTGTAACCTTTAGACTCAAGGTTCCTTATGATGGCATCCTCTGCAGAGAGGGATATACGTTCTTTTGGAATCTTATGAGTTATGATTAAGCCTATGGTGGGTGCAGAGGCATTGTAACCATGATCTGCGTACCACTCAAGATACTCGGTGCTGTTTGCAAATATCATTGGGAAGGCATCAGGATGGTAGATCCCATGATCAGGCACCGAAGGGGCTACAGCAGGGAGATGCTCTATGTATATATTTTTGAATACTGCTCCTATGGAGCGGACAAAACTCTCCATATTTGTATAGCCATCTCTGTAGATGTAGCTCTTAATCGGACTGTACGGCAGATCATCCATGTTTACGGTAGACACTCCATAAACATCGCTGGTCGCAACAAGTCCTATCTGGGTTCCATTTGCCCTGGCACTGAGAAGTAAATCCTTGAACTCCGGCAGATCGTTATACCCGATCATGTACAGTATGATAACATCTTGCCGGGGGAGGCTGGACAGGTTTGCGGCTATATTTTTGCCATTCATACCGTTGATCACATTGACATTAAACATGTCAGTGATGATGCTCCTCTCCGAAAGTACATTTCCCAGATAAAAAATATTGGTGTGTGAATTGGTTATATACGTTATATTGGTTTTAGGCCGCAGGATTTCAGGTTGTGAAATAATCTCTCCTTGCCAAGCACCTGAGAACTTCTGCCCCATTAATTTAAGCATGTTCTCCATGTTTGTTTCGCCGCCCTGCACCCAGTATCTTTCAATGTCAGTGTAGTTATCAGAATACAGGTCAACATTCGGAAGAGTGATATTGGACGAAAGATTGTAACCTATAACCATGGAGCCACTTTCTTTGGTAGAATTTATGCTCGTTGCCCAGGCATTTACTGCGGATTCATCCTGAGATTCAATAAAGACCATTGAATATTTAGAGAAATCAAAACCTTCCGGAACTGCTTCATTCTTTGAGAAAATAGTTACATTCAATTCCGATGAAATGCCGGGATTTGATGCAGCATTTCTAAGAGCAGGCTCATTGACCTCTGTGCCCAGAATAAAAAGAAGTTCGTTGCCCAGGTTTACATTTGTGCTGTTAGAATCTGCAACCGGAGTAGTAGTGTTTTCCAGAGACACATTACCTGAACTTCCATTAGTGTTATTTGAATCGGCACCTGCCGCCGAGAGCCCTCCGTATTCTGTTGCAAGATATATCAATAGATCTTCAGCATTCTTGAGACCGTTTCCTTCAGTGCCCATATTATTGTAATAATTGTTTATGGAATCGTTAGCAGAACCGTTAGAATCATAAGCAAAATAAGAAGGGGCATCTGCGGATTGAATTGCCAGAAGTGAAACACCATTATCAGAAGCCGCTTTGAAACTTTCATCCATTGGTTCATATACGGATTTACCGAGCATCTGGCAGAAGACTACATCCTGTGTCTTCAGGAAACCGCTCATCCCCGCTGCAAGCAGCTCGTCGCTTGCCCCATATGTAGTAGAATTATATGCAGGGATATAGGTGTACTCTATGGATTTGCTATATTGATTTGTCTTGCTGGCTAACTCCAGAGCATCACTTGGAGAATATGCAACATAAGTTATGTTTATCTTATTTTCGTCTGCCAGTACACCTGGTATAAACATCAGGAAAAGTAACGCACCTAAGAACAACAAGTAAGCTTTTTTATGCATATTATCCCTCAGATAATTTGCAAGGAGTCCTGAGCCTTACAGAAGAAAAATTATAGTTATCTACCTTGCTTTCAACAGCCGATACATTCCGTGCTATCAGTAAAAGAACTACCGAACATGAAACCAGTAACCTACTTTGTGACATACGTACCTCATCCCACCAATGTATCATGAATCCTGATCATCCTATGAAAAAAAGAATGTCACTCCACAATACAAGGTTGATTTGAAATTATTCTAATATCGAAACTTGCACAGAAACAGCCTTCAAATTTTAAAAGATTGAGAAGGAGGGGAAGCTATCGGTTTTGACTTATAATCCGCTCCAGAACTTCCTCAATAAAAATAGGCAGCCGATTCTGTTTTAAGAAATTCAACGTTCGGATCATGGTAGAAAAATATATAAATAGAGGTTTTTGGCTCACAATTATTATCTTTCAAGGTAAAAAGAGAATTTTAGAGAATTGTTATTAGATTTAGGATGAAAAATATACATTAATTCAAAAAAAAGACAAAAATAATCCGATTTTCTAAAAAATAGGAACTCAAAGCCAGATAAAATGAAAAAAAATACAGCGTTATTATTTCACGCCACATTTCACATTTGTGTAAATTGGGGAAAAATTAAACGGAATCGGATGAATCAGTTGAGGCGGACGTACTATTTCCCTCGGAATCATCAGGCACGTAAACCACCCTGCCGTCAGCCAGCTTATAAGCCGTCCCAAGAGCGTCCCCTGTACCTCCTCCGATGTTGTCGGTCATGTTCAGGACTTCTATGGGTTTTCCTTCTTCCTTGACGATTATCTTCATATCCTCAGCTCCAGGATTTTTAACAATGGTGAAATCCTCACTGGAGCTTAAAAGTTCAGGGAGATGATAGGACATCACGAGAGCTACGAGTAAAGCCACAGAAAAGACCATTGCAACATCAAAAACATTGGCAACGTTAGCCATGGGGCTTTGCTCATCCTCATCATGTAAAAGCCCTGTGCGCCTGTACCTTCTGGTTTTCCGCATGATTTATTCCTCCTTATTGAAAGATACCAGGCCTCAGCTCTTTTCCTCAATTGTGTCCAGAATATAATCAATATCGGACATGTCTTCCCAGTACCAGCGCCTTCTTACCTGAGTAAGCACGTAGCCTATTCCAGCTGCAAAAAGCCCTACAACAGTCGTTGCAAATGCGATCATCAGGTTCTGTGCAAGGGTTTCGAGGTCTCCTGCCGAAAGTCCTATAAGAGCAGGGCCTAATGGGATCAGGGTCCCCATAAGCCCCAGCATAGGGCCGACAGTTGATGTTATCTTTGTGTGTTCAAGACGCTTTGCCATCCGGATCTCATATTCCTGCGAAAGCCTCTCAATTGCAGGGAGGTGGCGCTCTTTCAAATATTTTGAAGCATCTCTTGCAAAGGAAGTGACCATGTAGTTTTGTTTTATATTCTCAAGAGCCCTGGAAGCTTCCGAAAAATCCGAGTTCCTTAGATCGTGTTCGAGTTTTTTGCAATTATTTTCAAGATTATCCCAGTCCCTGTGCCTCTTTGAGTATTCAGAGAGGAATTCTCCCAGTTGAATCAGGGACAGAAACACAAGGAGAGTGAGGAGAAACATCACCGGGATCAGCAAAGCAGTTGAGAAGACATTCATCATGTTAGATAATAAGTCCATCATGCTCACAGGTCATGCCTCCTTATGCGGTCCAAGAAAAAGCCTGCAAGGACAATGACCCCAAAGGCCATGAGAGGCACGATTCCTGTCTCTCCTCCACCGGTAGAAACAAGGTTCATCTGTTTTGTTTGCATGTATGCCGGGATTAGAAGAGCCCCTAAAAGATAATAGATTCCAAGAAGCATCATGGCGCTTCCCATAGTCTCTGGAGTCTTTCCCAGATGGGTCTTTCCAAACCTGAAAAGAAAAGAAGAAGCTACCACTGCTGTGAAAAATGCAATCCCTACAAGAAGCCCTATTTTTAGCCCGGAAAAGTTGAGGCTTTCTGAGAGCAGCATACAGGATACTGCAAGAGCTCCAAGGCAGACCGGGCAGGGCATGGATATAGCCAGGAAAGTATGCCTGGAAACATCTTTTCCTGAATTCCACTTTTTCTGGGTGTAAATCCCGGCCCCTATAAGGAGCAGGGAGACAAGAACATGAATTCCCATGCCCATTGAAGAAAGACGTTCAAACGCGTCCATGCTTATACGGTCAGCAATGCTTCCGAATAAAAGGGCAAGAAAAAAGTAACTGCCTGCAATTGTAAGAATTTCTCGCGTAGTGATATTTGAAAATCCACAGCCTAATCCTGTTTTAATTCCGAAGATAAGGATACCTATTATAATTCCAATAACAGTTAACGTCGCAGAGTCCATAGTACCTTCTGAGCATCTATGGAAGAATTAAATAAAAACTGGTTTTTGGGTAACGTTTGTTATCCAATTAGATAACAAGTGCAATTGATAATGTTTTATGGTAGGAAAAATTTAACTTCTGATAATTTGAAGGAAAATTTGAATATAAATTATTAGAAAAGTTAATGAGTGGGCATTCAAATGGATAAATATAAAAGCAATTTTAAAAAATAACCATGTAGAATGGTTAGCAAGTAAAAAACAAAAGTTAACAAAAATAACATGCTAATTTGCCCTGTTAACCTTCAATGTTTTTTGAAAAATGGAAAAAATGAAGAAGATTAATTAAAGCAAATTTGTTAAAACATCTGATAAAAAAAGAAGTCTAATGGAACTAAAATATACTTTACTTGTTTTAAAGAGAGCAATAATTATAAGTATTTGAGATAAAATAGAAGATCATCATGGTAGTAAGTATCAGAGGGATTAAGGAATGAATGGAGGAGGAGAAAACCTCTTCAAAGCGATTTCAAGCGATACACGCCTTTCAATTCTTGAAAGCCTGAGTGAAGGGGATAAGCATATCTCCGGCCTTGCAAGGGAAATAGGGATCTCCGTGCCCGTAGCTGCAAAACATATAAAAATACTGGAAAAAGCTGAACTTATTGAAAGGAAAAAGTTTGGAAACACCCATATGATAGGCATAAAACTAAACAATGTCTATTCTTTCTTTGACCGTTTTGCAGAAAACAGGAAGCTTGAAGTCGAAGAAGGTACGAATCTGCTTGAAGCCCTGAAAAGTGTAGCCGCTGTTGAAGTAAGGAAAATGGGAGACAGGATAAAAGTTGTCTCTACAGACGACGAGGAGGGCTTTTATGTATATGAAGTAGACGGCAAATTCTCGGACAAAACTGTAGATGAATATGAATTTTACGAAGATTCGGTCGTTGAGTGGAAGAAACTAATTCCGGTCACGAAAAAGAGGTTATTTGTGAATATAAGAAGATAAAAGAAGGTAAAGCAACTCTTACCAGATTAACTTTTGCGAAATAATTCCTATGAAAGCAGCTCCTATAAAGTAACCTTGCACTACCATTCAAAAAATCCTGATCTAACAGGTTGCCGAAAAGTTCAGCATCCTGAAAGAGCAGGATTCAAAAATGGGATTTTATTCCTTCAATTTTGCCAGGACCCCAAGATGATCTTCATGGTATGGCATAAGGTCCCTGGCGGTCAAAATTTCGAATCCGGGTTCGAAAGCCTGTTCAAGCTTTTTTACCTCTTCTTTGAAGATATCCTTCGGGCTTGCCGCAGTGTCAATGCTGCGAGCCTTGATAGAAAGCAAGAGATATCCGTCTTTTTTCAAAAAGCGGGCAGCATTTCTTGTAGCGATCTCTGCCTGGTTGGGCTGGGCAACGTCCTGGAAAATAACGTCTACAGGCTCGACAATATGGGCATAACTGTCCGGTTTTCCCGCATCAGCAAGGATAGGAAAAATGTTTTTGCGCCTGGAAGCAAGCCCTATGAAGTCGCGCATGCTTCTTGGAGCAAATTCAACAGAGTATACTGCCCCTTCGGACACGATATCTGAGACATGGCTGACCGTTGTACCTGAGGCAGCCCCCAGATAGAGAACCTTTGAATCCTTTCTCAAAGGGATATCGAATTTTTTAAGGACCATGGCTCCAAGCTTGCTCCTGCGAGGGTCCCAAGTCCTGTATTCAGACCCTTCAACAGAGATCAGCTTTTCTCCGTAAACGACTTTTCCAGGGTCGAGGTTAAGGGTGGAAAGCTGCTTTTTATCCTTTGTAACCTCGAAAATCCCTTCAGAAAGCAGCCTTATTTCGGTCATTTACTTCCTCCTCTTCTTTTTTGGCTTTGCCCTGCTTTCCTGCCTCTTTTGGGGAGGTCTCGGGTTTGCTTCCCTGATCTTCCGGATCTTTTCTTCAAGTTCACCTGCAAGGGAAGGGTCTTTTTTTGCAGAATAAAAATCAATTCTTGCAGCAAGGGAAAGTTTTGCTGCGAGTGCTCTTGCAGCTTTTCCCCGAACCCACCAGGGCGATGTGTTGATAAGGGGATGGCTGTAGATTACCCCATGTTTAGGAGATGGAGCCCGCGCACGCAGGTGTTTGAAGAGAGCTTTATTTGCTCCTATTACCTGAATGGTGCTTGAAGGAAAAACAGCGAGTTTTTCAAGGCTGCCTGCAATACTTATGAGCCTTGCCCCAAGCATGGGACCCGCAAGCATAGTCAGGTTGGGGGCAAGAGTTTCCATGCTGCTCTCAATGTAAGCCTCAATCTGTTTTCGCCGTTCATAGAGACTGCATACGCTCTCTGCAAAACCTTTAAGAAGCACTTCATCTGCGGCTTCAAGTTTTGCGCCCATAGAATCCCTGGATTTTAAATAAAAAGGATCATCGGGAGGAATATTCTCTCGAGAGCCGTATTTTGAAATAAAAACTGCAAGTGATTCCCCGCTGAGCCCGCTTTCGGGAAAATAACCTCCATACCATTCAAAAAGCCTTTCCGAAAGAGAGTTGGTGGTTTCATTAATGTCGTCAAGAGCTTCTACTGCCTGAATTACACGCTGGTCAGGGGTGAGAGCCTCTGAAACCTGAAGTTTTACGGATTCCAGGGTTACTTCATGTAAAAGGGAATAGTATTCAGAAAAAGAATCTGCAAAGTCGCACTCTATTGCTGCAGTTGCCAGATCAAAACCTTCAGGTGGGAGATTTTGCCTGCTGTCCCTAAAAGAAAGCGAACGGAGGGCAAGCTCTCTTACAATCTTTGGAAAAAGCTCGGAGGCGAGCAGTTCTCCATTACTGCCCAGCTCAAGAACTCCAAACCAGGTATTGATTTTCACTCGGAGCCTCCGAAGATGTCCGCGCCCTGGTTTCTTCCCTTTGTAAGCAGCACTTCTCCGCCGAGTGACTCGTCAAGCATACGCTGGACTTCTTTCTGGAGTTTTCTGGCTTCTCCCGGACTCCCGACAATTCCATATACAACGGGTCCGAAAGAACTTACTCCTGAACCACTTGCTCCATTTTCCCGCATGTATTTCATGACGTTTAGCACAATTCTGGGCTGAAGTTCAACTTCCCTCTTTTTGAAGCCTGCAGTCTGGAAGTGGTTGACTGCCCTGCCGAAACTTTCGATATCTTCTTCGACAAGTGCAGGAAGCATCTGCATAAGGATTACATGAGAGATTTCCTGAACTTCTGAGAGAGGTATGGGACAGACCTTTTTGAAAATATCTACTTCTTCTGCATCATGAACTCCTTTGGTATTGGGAATTGCAAGGACAATATTCCAGTCAGGAAATGTTTCTCTGAAAAGTACAGGCCCTGGAGGCATACGGCTGGCCGCAGAAGGAGAAAATGCACCTTTCTCCTTGAACCTGTGCCCTCCGTCAACTAAGAATCCACCTTTTTCAAAAGCAGCAACTCCTATTCCAGAAGTTCCTCCTCTACCTACGGCAATTGCGAGTTCCCTTACACTTTTACCAAGTCCGTAAATCTCGTTTACGGCTGCGGCTACCGAAAGTGCGGCCTGGGTTCCGGAGCCAAGACCCACATGGTCAGGAAGATCCCTTTTAATATGGATTTTGACTCCTTTTTCTGGTGGAAGCACAGCTTTTGCTGCTTTTAGCATCCTGCCTGCGAGAAGGGAAGAACCCACAACTTCAACCGTATCCGCTTCAGATGCCGAAATTTCCAGGCTGGGTGACTCAAGAGTGATTCCTACTCCTCCATCAACCCTGCCAATCTCTGCATTAAGATCGATAAGGGTGAGATGCAGTCTGGATGGAGACACCACATTAATCATGTTTATCTTTATCCTCATTGCTTATTCATAAAGCTTAGGAGTTTATCTTTGAACTACCCCGAAGTTTTGCCTTAACAATCGAATAAGTAAAAGATAAAGTTTTCCCGTTAAATATAAATTTAAAGAATGGGAAAATCAGCGAATATATTTTTACACGAATCTCCGCACTTCCCTGAAAATCCAGCCGCGACTCCATAAAAACAGGGCTGACTGAAAAACTGCAGTTCCGGCAGCGGCTGTAAACCGTTCCCAAAAGGGCATGTATAAACCCGCAAAGCATCCCTGTATCCGCGGGATCGGAAAGCCCGAAAGTAAGGTCAGCTTTCAGGTTTTTGATTTTTATTGCATTAAGCATGTCGGAAAATAAACGGAACAGAGGTTTTCGAAGGGCTTTGTAAGCTTCCATGCCCCAGTGAAGCTTTTCTCTGGTGGTCATCCCCTTCTTTATTTCGACCTTACCTTCTTCAACACCTCTTTTTTTACCTCTTATCCTGTCAAATATCCCTTTTTTCTTTTCAACCGGTGTTTTTTCTTTAACCTGAGTTTTTTCTTTAACCTGAGTTTTTTCTTTAACCTCGATTCTTTCTTTACCTTCAGGAATTACTGTTTTCTCTTCAGGCTTTTCCTCTCCAGGAATTCTAACTTCTTCCCCAGGGACTCTAACTTCTTCTCTAGGGACTCTAACTTCCTCTCCAGGGATTCTAACTTCCTCTTCCTGTATTTTAGGTTCTGCTCCTGAAAGAGCATTTTCTCTACTTCTGGCTTGTTCAGGTTCTTTCTTACCCTGTGGAGATTCAGTTTCCATTTTTGTTTCTTTTTCCGCTTCATCCGGCTCTTCAAAAAGGCTTTTTTTCTCCCCAGGCTCTTCGATTACAAAAGTACGGGAAAAAAACAGCCATTTAACTGTAAATGTACCTCCAAGTTCTTTCTTATCTTCCAAACTCAGGACTTTGAGCTTGAAAGTAAGAACTATTGCTGTAAGAAACACAAATAGAATAAGTAAAAAAAACAGAAGGATGAGGTATATGGCAAGCATACTGAACCAGTTGAGGGAAAAAGATAGTCTTTACTATCCTGAATACCCTAACCATTAGTTCTGATTCCTGGAAAATCCCTTAAAAAGGTTTAACCAGAGGGATTTAGTGGAAACAGCCCTCTATCTCAACTCAGGTTTCCATTTGTTCTTTAGCTTCGGTTTTGCCGACTTCCGGACTCTCTTCTTTTTTATGTTTTCCGGTCTTGCCTTTGATTTTTTCTATAACTTCGGGCACGACCTCCTGAAGAGAACTGAGGATTGACCCTACATCACTTTTCTCAGAAATCCTGAAGATTTTTGCATCATCTTCGGAGAGCATGATAAAAGCAACAGGCTCGATCTTCGCACCTGCACCACCGCCGCCTCCGTATCCGGACTCATGTTCTTTTTTCCCCTCCCCGCCTCCTCCTCCAAAACCCATTGAAATTTTGGAAACAGGAATGATTGTTTTTCCGGCAGCTGTAATAGGGTCTCCAACAACAGTTTTCGTAGTTGCAATTTTTTCAAGTTCGCTTGCAATTTGTTTGATAGTTTCTTCTACGCCCATCTTTTAATCCCCCATGTGTATGGTATCATTTGTTTACGTGTATAATAAATGTTATCTATTTTCTTTTATACTTTCTGTTCAAGGTTATTATAATACTAGATTTATTATAGTTATTGAATCTGCCTTCAAACCTCCAAACATGACTCCCATTACTATAAAGTAATTACTGGAATGATATTCTAGTTTCTTATCAGTAACTTTTGAAGATCTATTTTTATTTTCTCATATGATATTTAATAGGAAATTCGGAACTGTAAAAAGAAACTAATTAACTGAATAAAGTAAACTATTTATCTTTTATCCCAAAAGGCATTGCTTCGCTCTTCTAAAAAAACTTTCTTAATTATTTCTATTCAAAAGAATTAATCTAAAAGAGAATATTTATATTGTTTCACACAGGTTCCAATTTAATAAAAGTTAGGAGGATGAGGTGTTAAATCTGGGGATATAAATTCAGGTATTAAAATATTTAATAGCTGAATTTTTATATTCTTAACAGTCGGAGGAAATTGAGGTTAGTTGAGAATAAATCAATTCATCCGTATACAGATTTTACTCCCAAATATCTTGAGTGGATGGAGGGATTATAAATTAAAGATAAATTACTCATTTTACCACTTACTTTTTTCCTTTTACTATTAATTTCAGGTATTGGATCAGCTGCTGAGATAATTGTTGAGCCAGGAAATTCGATACAGACCGCTGTTGACAACGCAACCCCGGGGGATGTGATAATCATAAAAGCTGGGACATATACCGAAAATGTCAACATAACTAAAGGTGACATTACAATCAGTTCAGAGTCAGGAAACCCGGATGATACAACAATTAAATCTAAAAGCTCGAGAGGCAACGTGCTCTCACTGCAGTCAGTAAGTAATGTTAAAATTAGCGGGATTAAAGCTATTGGAGCAAGCGGAGACAGTTATTCGGGAATTAATCTGTACAAATGCAGTAAATGCTTAATAGAGAACAACAAACTTACGAATAACGGACGTGGAATTTACCTCGTGAACTCCAGAGAGTGCACAATCTCTAAAAACACAGTCATGGACAATGGAGTGTTCGGAATCTATCTCGCAAGTTCCGGCAGTAACAGCATTTCTGAAAATACGGTTTATAATAACAACCGTGGAATCTACCTTGGTTCCTCTGACTACAATAGAATCATAGGCAATGATGTAACTTATAATGAGAATTTAGGGTTCTATGAATGCAGCTTGTGCGACTATAATAAAGTGTATAACAACTATTTCAATAACACCAATGTAACCGTAAAAAAAGGGTCTGGAAATTCCTATAATACTACAAAAACCCCAGGCACAAATATAATTGGAGGCCCTTATATTGGCGGAAATTACTGGGGAAAACCTGATGGAACGGGCTTTTCTGATACTGCAGTGGATAAGGATGGAGACGGAATTGCCGATTCAGCATACCGTCTACCTGGTGACAGCACATACTTAGATTACCTGCCTCTTACACACGCTTCGAACTCACCTGAACCTGTAATCCCGGTTGCAGAATTCAGCAGCAATGTAATCTCTGGAAATGCACCACTGGATGTAAGTTTTACCGACATAAGCACCGGAAATCCAGCTGCATGGTACTGGGATTTCGGAGACGGAACCAATTCCGCAGACAAGAACCCTGTTCACACATACTCCACAGTAGGAACTTACACGGTAACATTAACAGTAACCAATTCAAACGGCACGACTTCAAAATCTGGTACAATAACGGTCTTAGAAAATACTGAGACCGTATTCCCTGTTGCAGACTTCGGCACCAATGCCACTCAGGGCTCTGCACCTCTTGCTGTCCAGTTTACTGACCTATCACAAAATGCAGTTTCATGGAGCTGGGACTTTGATAACAATGGGCAACCTGACTCTACCGTACAGAATCCGGGTTATGTTTACGAAAATCCAGGAGACTATACTGTTAACCTGACAGTAAGCAATGCAAACGGCACGGCTTCAAAAACTACTACGATAAGTGTGATGAAAAGTGACGGTCTTCCTGTTGCAGACTTCAGCACCAGTGTTACAGGCGGCTATGCTCCCCTCTCAGTGACCTTTACCGACCTTTCACAAGATGAGATATCGAGAAGTTGGGATGTTAACGGTGATGGGATTGAAGACTCAAACGAATCAAGCTTTGTTTATGAGTATCCCTCTGCAGGAACTTATACCGCCAAACTTACTGCTATCAATGCAAACGGCACGGATGAAAAAACTGCTATGATAACTGTAAATGAGGAGGATAATGGAGGGAGCAGCCACAGCAGTGGAGGAAGCAGCGGAGGTGTCGGCGGTGGGTCCCCTGAGCCTGCGAAGAATGTAGAAGTTAAGGAACTTGCTCAGGTATTCATAACAAACGGCAAGGCTGTGAAGTTTGATTTCACAAAGAATGCAACATGTGTTGTGTATGTAGGCTTTGATGCAATAAAAAACGTGGGCAAGACCACAACCATTGTAGAGGAATTAAAAAATAAGTCTGAACTGGTTTCCGAACCGCCTGAAGGAGAGGTCTACAGGCACTTCAATGTCTGGGTTGGAAACAGCGGGTTTGCGACTTCAAAGAACATAGAAAAACCAACCATCTGTTTCAAGGTTGAAAAGTCCTGGCTACAGAATAAAAGTGTAGATCAGGATTCGATCACCCTGAACAGGTATGAGGACGAAGATAATCATGATGGCAAAGACGGCACCTGGACTCGGCTGACAGCCAACCTGACAGGAGAAGATGATAAATTCCTTTATTTCACATCCGAAGTTCCGGGATTTTCGTTCTTTACAATAACAGGAGATCCCCAAGCCCCATCTGTAAAAAATATAACCTCTCTAGAGCCTGAACAGAAAGTTCGCTCTATAAATGGAGAAGATATGGAGATTAAAGGACCAGAAGCTGGACAGAACTCAGGGCAAGAGAAGAATACAAGCGTGCCTGGGTTTGAAATAGGTTGTGGAATAGCCTGTATACTTGCAGTTTCCCTGTATAAAAGGAAGTCGAAAAACTAATACAAAAGAAAGGAAAACCTAACCGAGCATTAATTTTGAGTACAGAAAAAAATTGATGAAGGGTTTAACCTTCATCTTATTTTTCTTTACATGTCAATTTCTACATACTCAATCTAGTTCTGCATACTCAATTCTAGTTCTACATACTCAATTATCTTGCTTTTTATCCCGGACTGACAATTATTAAGAATTGAAGATGCTAAGAATAACTATCGGAGAAAGTTAAAAAGTTAATAATTGACAGACAAATAAAATATTAATCCATGGATCTGTATGCGTTTTTTTCATTTCTGAGACAGTAATACTTTAAATCAGTATAGTTCTATTGCATATACACATCCCCGTTTAATTAAAGGGATCTACGTGGAAATATTGTTCAAAATTCCAGGAAAAATTCAGCGCAAATGAATATCTTTACATCTGTACATTCGTTACAAATCAGGTACAGCTTTCATAAATGCCAATAATACAAATTTAGCCCTTATGCGATTTCAACCCTTGCTTTCGTGAGTGGATGGAGGGATTAAATATTAAAAACAAAATGGTCATTTTACTAGGAATTTTTCTTATTTTTGTATTAACTTCAGGCATTGGATCAGCGGCTGAGATAATTGTCCAGCCAGGGAATTCAATACAGACCGCCGTAGACAATGCAAGCCCAGGCGATACAATAATCATAAAATCCGGGACTTATACCGAAAATGTCAAAATAACCAAAAGTAACCTTGTGATAAGATCACAGTCCGGAAACCCTGATGATACAATAATTAAAGCTAAAAGCTCGACAGTAAACGTGATCTCACTGCAGTCAGTAAGTAATGTTAAAATTAGCGGGATTAAAGCTATCGGAGCAAGTGGGTCCAGCTATTCGGGGATTTATCTGTATAAATGCAGCAAATGCATAATAGAGAAAAACAAACTTACGAATAACGGGCGTGGAATTTATATCGTGAGTTCCAGCGGGTGCACGATCTCTAAAAACACAGTCATGAACAATGGAGTGTATGGGATTGTGCTCGGAAGCGCAAGTGGGAACACCATTTCCGGGAATACAGCTACTAATGACGGTCGTGGCATCCATGTAGGATCTTCTGACGACAATAGGCTTTCAGGCAACACTGTGACTTCAAATAGTGTCTACGGCATGTATGTCTGCGGGCTAAGTGATAGGAACCTCATTTATAATAACTACTTCAACAACACCAATATAATCATTAAAAGTGGGACAGGAAACGCCTATAGCACTACAAAGACTCCAGGCAAAAACATTATAGGAGGACCATATATTGGTGGAAACTTCTGGGGCAAACCCGATGGCACAGGCTTTTCCAATACCGCAGTGGATAAGGACGGAGATGGGATTTCCGACTCAGCATACAGCATACCGGGCAGCATATACTCGGATTACCTGCCTCTAGTAAACCCGTCCAACCCGGGAGCTCCTGACGCGGATTTCAGCAGCAATGTGACCTCAGGGGGCATACCGCTGAATGTACTGTTTACTGATACAAGTACAGGAAATCCAACGGCATGGAAGTGGGATTTCGGAGACGGGGGAAGTTCAACTCAGAAGAACCCAACTCATACATACTTGACAGCAGGGAACTATACTGTAACACTTACAATAAGCAATTCTGGAGGCAGCAATACAACAATAAAATCAAATTATATTTCAGTAGCTGCTGCACAAAAACCAGTTTTAAACTATTGGGGATATCCAAGATCTGGAAGTGAACCTCTGACTGTAACATTCAGGGACAATTCAGCAAATTCGCCCACTGCATGGAACTGGAGTTTTGGAGATGGGACGTATTCAAACGAGAAAAATCCAAAGCATACGTATACAACAGCAGGAACTTACACAATATCACTTACAGCAAGCAATTCAGCAGGAAGCAGTTCATTAACAAAATATAGATATATAACAGTAACAGGAAACGCCTCACAAACACCTGTTGCAAGCTTCAGCAGCAACGTAACCTCAGGAAATGCACCGCTGAATGTACTGTTTACTGATACAAGTACAGGAAATCCAACGGCATGGAAATGGGATTTCGGAGACGGGGCTAATTCAGCAGTCCAGAACCCTGTACACACATACTCCACAGCAGGGAACTACACTGTAACACTTACAATAAGTAATGCTGCGGGGAATACCACAGTAACAAAATCAAATTACATAACAGTGACAGGGACCTCTTCAACAAAGCCAGTTGCAAGCTTCAGCAGCAACGTAACCTCAGGAAACACACCTCTTAATGTGCTGTTTACTGATACAAGTACAGGAAATCCAACGGCATGGAAATGGGATTTCGGAGACGGGGGAAGTTCAACCCAGAAAAGCCCAACGCATACGTATTCAACAGCAGGAACTTACACAGTAACGCTTACAGCAACAAATGCTGCAGGCAGCAATATGGTGACAAAATCAAGTTACATAACAGTAACAACAGGAACAGCTGGACAAAAACCAGTCTTAAACTACTGGGGATATCCGAGATCAGGAAGTGCGCCTCTGACTGTAACATTCAGGGACAATTCAGCAAATTCGCCTACAGCATGGAACTGGAGTTTCGGAGATGGGACATATTCAAACGAGAAAAGTCCAAAACATACGTATACAACAGCAGGAACTTACACCATATCACTTACAGCAACAAATGCAGCGGGAAGTACTACATCAACAAAATCAAAATACATAATAATAACAGGAAACGCCTTGCAAACGCCGGTTGCAAGCTTCAGCAGCAATGTGACATCAGGAACCTCACCCCTTAATGTGCTGTTTACTGATACAAGTACAGGAAATCCAACGGCATGGAAGTGGGATTTCGGAGACGGGACATACTCAAACGAGAAAAGTCCAAAGCATACGTATTCAACAGCAGGAACTTACACAGTAACGCTTACAGCAACAAATGCT
>CAYSWX010000024.1:0-49719 GCA_964434965.1 uncultured Methanosarcinales archaeon | reverse complement strand
TTTAAATTCGCATAATATAGGAAACCCCGCCAGCTTGTCTGGCGGCCCTTCACAAGAAGAAAGAGAAGAAAGAATAAATTTGAAAATTAGTAGCACAATTAAAAGAGCTTATAAAAAAGTTTTTCAAGTATAATTAAATTCTTCTTTTGAGTTATTTCAGACCTTTCAGGTTTTTATCGTTTTTAATTCTATTATTAAAGAGGTAATTTTGAGTTTCAGGATAAGCTCGATCAAAATTATCTTTGCTTTTTGTAAATACTATTTTATTAAATCTCTTAAACAATATTTTTATACTTGGAAATATGTAACCTTTTTTGAACACTATTAAAAATTAATATTATAGTATTGCATTAATTCTTGATATCTTCAGACTTTTAATGACAGCAGGAGCAGCAAGGACTAAAGCCGAAGTTTTCTCAGCACTAAATTAGCAGCTAACACTTGTTTTTACTGACTTTCAAATACAGAATAAGGATTTAAAAATTTCAATAGACATTGGTGGGATTCAAGATATTTTCGATCTCAGTTTTTCTCAAAGAATGGTTCAATACCACTAAATATATCCTCACACAACCTCGAAACTTTTTCAAAGAGATGCCAGTATCCGGGAGTCTCAAAGAGCCTTTGAGTTTCATGGCTTTTGCCACAATCATCGCATCGCTGCTGCCCATACCTATTATAATGCTAACATTTGCTGATTACCTGCCTGGAATTGACATTTCTCGCATCATTTTGCTGGTTGCGGGACTGTTTGTGATCATTTTATTCTTTATGGCTATCTCTGTTCCTGTGAATGCATTAACATATCATTTTCTGCTCAGGATATGCGGTGCAAATGGCAACTTAACAGCAACCCTGAGGGTGTTTTGCTACTACATGTCAGCTTCTGTGGTTATCCTTCCTGCAATTGACATCATGATGCTGATATTTTATGTTGCAGAAAAAAAAGGATTATCAGGAGGGCTGTTTGACATAATATCGGTTGTCCTCCTGGTGATTGGAGTGATAATTATCGCATACTACGCCTTCTATATCCTTTTTGTAGGGTTTTCCGAAGCGCACAGGATGTCAATGAAAAGAGTGATAATTGCCACAGTTGGTATTCCCGTGGCAATAAATGTCATACTCGCAGCTATTCCAGCCGCCCTGATGTTAATGTTAGGCAGTTGAGTAGCCTGATTATTGTTTTCCTCATTTTTTAATCCTTTTCTTCATACCACTCGTCCCTTGCCTCCACAAGCGCCCTTATATTTGCAAGCGGAGTCCTCGGTGCAACCCCGCAGCCAGGGGCAAGAATATCCACACCTGCGGAAAGGCACTCTTTTGCTTCTGCTTTTACAGCATCCGGGGTTCCGAAGAGCAGGGTTCTTGATGGAGATACATTTCCGATCAACCTCGCCCTATCGCCAATAGCCTCTTTTGCGGCTTTTATGCTGACTTTTTCTTCGATGCTAATGGCTTCGAAACCGCATTCGGAAAGAGTTCTAAGGGAATCCCCGACATCGCCGCAAATGTGCAGGATAACAGGTCCGTTTACCTTTTCGCAGAGGCGTTTGTAGAAAGGCTTAACCGAATCTTCAAGAACTGAAGGAGGCATCATTCTTGAACCGAGTATCCCGCCGTCAGGCATGGAGAGAGCATCTGCACCACGGTCGAAGATGGAATTTGCATACTCGATACAGAGTTCGGTGCAGGTTTCCATGAACGCATTAAAACAGTCAGGCTTTTTCAGCGCCCAGATCAGGCAGTTCTTAATTTCGGCAAGGTGGGTAAAAACTGTAAGGGGACCTTCCATACCCGCAATCAGGGGAATTTCGTTCTGCGTTCCGTTTTCGGTCATGTCTGCCAGAATTTCCGTTGCTTTCAGGACTGCAGGAATTCTTCCTTTTTCGAGCAGGTTCTCAGGCATTCTGAGGTTTTCAGGTCCTTTTGAAAAAGGGTGGGACAGAACCGAGGGCTGGATATCTTTTGTTCCCATCCTGATATTGCAGCCCATGGTTTCGGCAAGCACGGTCAGGCAATAAGGATAACGTACGGCTTCAAGGCCCGCAATCCTGTGCCCCGCAAGAGCAAGCGCTGCCATCTTCTCGGGATCGGAGTGGGCTTCCGGCCAGGCTGCCCCTGTCCTGTCCATAAGTTCTACGGTTCCGGTCTGGGTAACAGAGAGGGCAGGGATTCTATCAACTGGATTTCCATGCAGGGCGTCAAGAAAGTTTTTCCTGAGATTTCTTTCCATTTTTCTGGCTCCGATTTTTTTCAAACTATTACCTTTAATTGATATTCAGATATTTTTTTATTCCCTAATGTATAACGATGGACCATCCATTTTAACAATTGAGATATTATCAAGCATACCCTCATTTTTCCCACAAATATTAACACATAGGTCTCAAGACACTGGATGGAAATATCTGAACCGGGCTAACGTCTTTGACCCCCATAAAAACACTACAATTACAGCCGTGATAGTAATGATTACATAGCCAATAGCTGCATCACCCAGTTCGTAAGCAGAACGGCCGCCTGGAAATATACTCCTCCCGGTATTGGTCACGGAATGAAAGAGTATAGCCGCAAATACACTGTTTCCAGTGTTATTATAGAGCCAGACGGTCAGTACCCGGAAACTGATGGTCACGAGAGTTCCCCAAAACATCAATCCCGGGGTCTGGCCAATCTGAATCATTGATGGATAATGCCATACGGCATGGATCGTTCCCATAGTTAGACTGGCTGTCAGTGCCGTATACCGTGCCTGCATGGGATCAGTGGCATATCCGGTATATCCAAGTTCTTCACCCGCAGCTGCTAAA
This sequence comes from uncultured Methanosarcinales archaeon, assembly GCA_964434965.1. Taxonomy (GTDB): domain Archaea; phylum Halobacteriota; class Methanosarcinia; order Methanosarcinales; family Methanosarcinaceae; genus Methanosarcina. Next base: position 46,906 of record CAYSWX010000024.1, on the reverse strand, counting down.
AAGAACCCGATAAATATGAGCGGCGTAAAAAGAGGAACGTGCCATTCGGTTGGGACCGGAAGACCAGCGAGTCGCATTGCCGCGTATGTCAGAGCGTAGAGAATTGGCATTAAGAAAATGATGGGAACATACCAGATCTTTTGCCTGATCCTCTTATAATCAAAGGCTCTTTTCAATAGATTCCGTACTCTACGTAGGTTATCTTCGCGATACACAAGGATTGAGGCCGCTACCATAGGAACAAAAGTGGCTTCGATATCTGTCACGGGAAGATTATCCACAGGAAGATTCATCGGATAAATTACATCAAGCACTCAGAATGGAATCGAAAAAACAAAAATCAGTACAAAGAAGAGAAAAGGTGACCTTTTAGACGACGCACTGGTGTTCATAGCCTGTGATCTTCTGAACATCTTTATTTACGAGAGTTATTTGAAGAAAATTATTCAACGAGGACTGCAGGTACTCCTATAAACTTCCCATACCGTGCAACTTCTGATTCCAGTGCTTCTTGCTCGCCTTCGTTCAATTGCCGAAACGGATTTAGCCTGATTTCAACCATACTTTTCTTCAAAGCTTTATCCCAGGTGCCTGCCACTCTGCCGTTTAAAATGATAACTGCAGTCAAAGCATTACCCGTTGAAATCATTCTTTCAATGTATCGAGCCTCACTTATGTCACTTCTGTCTTTGTAGGCAATCGTGTACTCGTCATAAATTGATAGCAAATATGCTGATTGCGACACTGGTGTTTCCACTTCTGCGTAGGCGGAGAACCAGTATGTTTTTCCGTTAATCGTTGCCTTTTCCAGTTTCGATTCAATTAAATCGAGCGAATATCTTGAGTCTTTAACAGTAAGTCCCGACCACCATGAAAAATCCTTTAGCTGGGCTGGTCCATGACCTGTAAAGTAGCTTAGTGCCAGTTTCGAAAGAGCCTGTTCTCGACTCAGTTTTTTTGCTTTCGCTACACGTTCTTCCAGAAGTGCGTAGGTAAATTGTTTTCCACGTCTTGGTCCGCTGCAAATTAATCCGTCCAGTTCTGCCCACATTATAATGTGAGCCAGACGTTGAACATCTGTCTCGATACCTGTATTTGCCAGCACTGTTTTCAGCTCTTGCCGGGTGAGATACGTATTATTTTGCAACACCTGGGCAATTGCGGAGTTGCTTCTGGCAAACAACGCGTCATCGAGCTCGAGTTTCCGGTTATAATGCGCAAGGACAGCTTTTACTCGAGGTGCAGTCAATTCAAGCATCCAGCGGATATCTTCCGGCACAACAAAATGCCAGGTGGGACGCATTACATGGGTGCGCAGGATCTTGCCTTCATTAAAAGCTTTCTCAATATCCTCGTCAGTCGAATTTTTAATACGGAGCCCGAGCGCCCATTTAGCAGCAGCAAAATCCTGTGCCTGAACTGCACCCAGGTAGGAAACCGCATCATCTGGACTTTTAAACGGAGAATGGCTTAAACCGGTGTTGTGAAGCCGAAGTCTGGAAATTTCTGAAGCGTTCATGTGAGTAATGTTAATTTTTTTAACTATTTCCATGAGGTATTCGCATAATCCATACGCTCGTTCCTTATCTCTGCGGTCATCATTGAGGCACAACAGCAATAGCGTCCATTTCTATCAGGAAATCCGGGTTTGCCAATCCCGATACAAAGACCATGGTAATGGCTGGTGGATCAGATCTTTGACCCCAAAATTGCTGGAATGCTTCAAAACCTGGCTGAAGTGGTTGTCCCTGGACTACGTATAAGTTCCATTTGACTACATGCTCCAGTTTAGCGCCACCAGCTCTCAATGCTGTTTGCAGATTGGCTAAAACCTGCTCAGTCTGTTTTTTGATGTCGCCTTTTCCAACGATTGTTCCTGAAGCGTCTACCGAGTTCTGCCCTCCTATATAAACGGTTTTTACCTGACCGGTTACGGCAATCACATTAGTAAACGCCGGATTTTTGTGCATTCCATCTGGATTTATATGCAAAACCTCTCCCTGCATTTTTCCTTCACCGTCCCTCATATGCCCTTTTCAGAGCTTCGATGTCATACTTTTTCATTCCATAAATCGCAATAATTACCCTGTTTGATTTTTCAGCGTCAGGATCATTCAGCAGTTCGTCTACAATGGAAGGTGCAATCTGCCATGACACGCCATATTTATCTTTAAGCCAGCCGCATTGACTTTTTTCTCCACCCTCAGACAGCTTTTCCCAGAGCCAGTCTATTTCCTGCTGTGTATCACATTTTACGTAGAGTGAGATTCCTTCACAGAAATTAAAAAATTTCCCGCCGTTAACAGCCTCAAGTTCCTACCCATTGAGCAGGAATCTCACGGTTCTTACGCTGCCTTCAGGTCCTGGCCGAATATCCTCGGGTAAGTAAGAAAGGGCTGCAAGTTCTTCTTTGCTAAAACGAGCAATATTCAGAACCTTTGAATTCCCGTATATGGCAGAAAAAATAGAGACGTAGAAATATGCTGCTTCTTCTGCATGTCGGTTGAAGGTCAAACATGGTATTATTTTCTGATTATTGGTTTTCATAAGATTTCTCCGGAGTTATTTTAAGCTTGCAGCCATTCATCAGGGCCGGGCTCGCAACTGTGGACAGAGTCTGCGTGAAAAGGATTTACTTCACTCGTGTCCCGACAAAGTCATAAGCTACATTTCCCGGACCTTCTTTTCCCGGGTTCGGCCTCCAGCCGCCAGAAAATGTGTTGCCGTCCTCGCTTATTTTACCCGTCATTTTTGCCCCTCCGGCCAGATCCGTCGTGATTGTTACATTTTTGCCTTTTACATCGTATTTATATGGAATCGGAACCCCTACCAGGTTGGAATAGACAAGTGAAGGGAAAGTATCGCTCTCCGGGTCGTAGTAAATGACCTCCAGGCTCTGAATTTTCATGCCCATAAAGTCAGCCTTAAAACTCTGTTTTAGAAAGAACCCGCCAGGCAGCCATTCAAAAGTAGTCAGCGCAGATACATTATCGACTTTCGAGTCAAACGTATGCCCTTTTATACTCCACGTGCCAACCAATCCATCCAGGCGCTTGAGTGCGGGATCAGGTTCTGGTAACATATACAGGGCTTCACTGCGATCTTCCATGCCGTTCCCCCGATTTTTACTTCAAGTTCAGCCTCTTATTTTTTCATCTTCTCCAGAAGTTCTGCAAGGCGATCGTAAGAATCATTGACTCCTTCTTCCATGTCAGACTGAAGCATCCCGTCACGGTCCTCTACAGACTGGAAGACAGATTGCGACGTCAGCTTTGTCCTGTTGTCTGGCAGCTCCTCAAATCTCGCAGTTTCGAGAACGACATGCCCTTTTTCCGGTAGTCCTTCAAATTCAAAGGTACCAATAATTCGTTCAGGTGCTGTGATCTCATGATTCACTCCATGAAATGCATACTCATTGCCGTCCGGGTCTTTGTGGATGTATCGCCATGAACCTCCGTTTCTTGGCTCAAATCTCTCAAGTATCATTATGAACTCACGAGGCCCAAGCCACTGTGTGTAAAGATCCGGATCAGTAAATGCTTTAAAAACGAGTTCCCTTGGAGCATCAAACTCACGTGTGATAATGATCTCCTGCTTTCCCGGTTCTGCAGTAATCTTAGTAGGATTATTTTTTGTCATTTCCCCAATACCCCCTTACCTGAGATTATTTCGTATTTCTGGTAACAAAAATATGAAACCCATTTACCCATCAGTGCTTCATTCATTCTGAACCGGTCTGGTTTCTTCACATTGTTATATATTGAAGAACCAGACCGAAGTGTTACTTTAGTAAAGTGTTACTTTAGTAAAACCAGGACCTGAGTACAAAATGTAAATGTTATTAACAGGTCAGCTGGTAATACTTTTTTACTCTAATGCCCTTTCCCCATTGTAAATATAAATCGCGTCCTACAAAAAAGCTACTATACTGAAGAGGGATCTCTAAAATGTGATATACTGCGTACATTTTTGAATTGTAATAATAAAAAAATTCGATGGCTATTGTAAATCAATTGAATTTAATTGGAACACTTTTTTAAAGAGCTTCTTAATTTTGTGGAGAGTGTCTTAATTTTTTGCTTTATATTCCTATGATTTCTCTGGTAGAACGGTTATTCTGTGTCCCGAACTTTTTCAATTACTTTCTTATTATATGAATTTACGACATCGCTCCGCGTAATAAGACCAAGAAGTTTTGTCCTGTCCTCGCGGTCCACGACAGGAATCCTGCCTATCTGCTTTGAGCCAAGACGTTTGAGAATAGCTTCAAGAGTTTCGTCAGGATAGGCCACTTCTACAGAGCGGGTAGCGATATCACCTATCTTTTTGTCAACTTCCCCGTACTTTACTTTGCTCCGGAGATCCGAAAGTGTCACTATTCCTGAAAGTTTGCCTTTAGAATCAAGGACTGGAAAACCAGCATGGCGGCTTGCCTGCATGAGGGAGATAAGCGTCCCCACGTTCTTTTCTTCGGAAACGGTCTGGACATGTGTAACCATGGCATCTTTTACAAGCATGGATTCCATGATATCCACTTCCCTGCCTTTCCGGATCTTAAATCCTTTTCTGCGTAGCCCTTCAGTGAAAATAGACTCTCTGTAAAGGGCATTTGACATCACGTTGCTCAGAACACAGGAAAACATGAGAGGAAGAATCAGACTGTAGTCTCTGGTCATCTCAAAAAGGATAAGGATAGCAGTAAGGGGAGCCCGTGCAGTCCCGGCAAAAACCGCCCCCATCCCTACCATAGCATAGGCTCCTGGCTCTGCTACCGTCCCAGGAAAGAGAAGGTTTGCGGCTGTCCCGAAGGCTCCTCCTAACATTGCGCCTGTAAAAAGAGAAGGGACGATTGTTCCTCCCGAACCTCCCGAGCCAAGGCTCAGGGAAAAGGCGAGGATCTTCAGGAAGAGAAGGATCAGCAGGAGATCCAGAGCAAGCTGGCTGTTCAGGGCATCCATAATTACGTTATAGCCCATCCCTAAGACCCGGGGGTAAAAGAGACCTATCGCACCTACTGCAAGCCCTCCCAGAGCAGGCTTGAAGACAGGATGGATAGGGATCTCCGAAAAAAGATCCTGTATGTAATAAAGCGTCCGGATCAGGACCGTAGAGATAACTCCCGCAAGGAGTCCAAGAACAAGGCACAACCCTAGTTCTTTGTAGGGGCTGACCAGCTGAAAAGGAGATATCTGGATAGGTTTTATCCCAAAAAGCGTACTTGAGACAAGAGTTGCAAAGACTGAAGAGATTACTATAGGAATAAAGGTCTTGGTTTCAAGTTCTCCGTATATCACTTCGACTACAAAGACCACACCTGCAAGAGGAGCGCTGAAAGCAGCTGCAATCCCGCCGGCAGCCCCGCAGCCAAGAAGGATCTGGAGCTGTCTTTCCGGACTTTTCAGTATTTTCCCCACAAAAGCACCGGTTCCGGCTCCTGCAAGGACTCCGGGAGCTTCCTTTCCCAGAGAACCTCCAGAACTGATTGTGATTATTGAGGTAAAGACCTCCAGAAAAACATCAGTGAGCTTAATCCTTGCTCCTCGAAGTGTTACGGTTTCTATAAGCCCCTGTACACCGTATTTCTTTTTTATCAGGAAATGAGAGATTATCCCTACTACCAGACCTCCGAGGGCAGGCATGAACATTACATAATAGTGCGGAAACTCGTGCAATGAGAATCCCTGCTGCATCCCAAAAAGAGTATTACTGTACTGGAGAGTACGGTCATAAACTCCAATTACGAGTCCTGTAAGGAGTCCAATTAGAATGGCAATTGAATTTACCCTGGTAGCTTCTGTATCAAACCGTGTTATGTACTCAATTAGTCTGGGGTATTCACTTATACCCCGGAACCTGAATCTGGACTCGGGATTAACTTCCAAACGTTCGCGCCTCATGGGGACTTTTTTAGGCTTCAAACCTTTTTTGAAAAAAATAAATCTTCAGGGTTTTGAGTTTATTCTGCCTGAATTATACTTTGCTGCCCAGAAGACTTCAATCATTTATTTAAATGTATGTATCTATAAAATTTATTCTGTGTGTACCTATTTTAACATCAGGAAGCCGGGATTTTGTTATTCTGAAGACTTCTAAATATATTTATCCGTGTGCTTTTATTATTTCTGAATAAGCTCCAGGACATCACAGAGTTTCTTTGCAGTTTCGGAAACTGTCTGCATCCCGATGGTATCCTCTTCTGCAGGGTTCCATGTTATTCCACCGAAGTGGGCATTGTCTCCGACCACAATCATCCCTTGAATGTGCATCCAGTCATGGATGGCCTGAATGGTTTTTTCCTGCCCTCCGTTTCTTGAGCCTCCAACTGAAAGAGCTGCTCCTACTTTATTTTTTAGTGCAAAATTTTTGCGGCGGAGCAGGACACTTCTATCAAAAAGAGCTTTGAGCTGGGCAGGGTAGTTCCCCATATATACGGGAGATGCAACGATTATGCCGTCTGCCATTTTCATTTTCTCATTAATTTCTGCCATACTGTCATCGATTACACAGAAGTCTTTTTCTCTGCAAGCCCCGCAAGCTTTGCAGGGAGCGACCTCCGAGGTAGAGAGAAAAACCGTGTCTGTTTCAAATCCTCTTCCTTTTGCAACTTCTAGAGCAGCTTCAATCATTTTCTCACAGTTCTTGCCCTTTCGAGGGCTGCCTGAAATTCCCAGTATTTTCATTTGCTTCATTCCGGAATTCTTTTATATATCTATTTATCACTTATATTCATAACAGATCTTTCAAGTTATAACAAATTTCAGCAGTAACTGCATTCAATCTTCATATAATTTAGGATAAATATTTGAATATGAATATATATTTCAGACCTCGAAATATATATTTATTATTTTTATATATCCTTCTATGCATTTTACGTAAATTTATATATCAAGACCCAGCTAATTAAATTACTCTAATTATATAGGAGGTTGGTTGATTGGTAACATTCTTAGAAAAAATCAGTGAGAGAGCAAAGAAACTTAACAAAACAATCGCTTTACCTGAAACTGAAGATATAAGAACCCTCCAGGCAGCTGCAAAGATCCTTGAAAGAGGTATTGCAAAAGTTGTCCTTGTCGGTGACGAAGCCGATATTAAGGCGCTTGCAGGAGATCTGGATCTTTCAAAGGCAAGAATTGTAAATCCAAAAACCTATGAAAGAAAAGATGAATATATCAATGCTTTCTATGAGTTAAGAAAGCATAAAGGCGTCACACTCGAAAGTGCAGCTGAAATTATGAGTGATTACGTTTACTTCGCTGTTATGATGGCAAAAATCGGGGAAGTAGACGGAGTAGTATCAGGAGCTGCACACTCTTCTTCAGACACCCTGAGACCTGCCGTCCAGATAGTTAAGACCGCTCCCGGTGCAGCTCTTGCATCCGCTTTCTTCATTATTGCCGTACCTGACTGTGAATACGGGTCCGATGGGACATTCCTGTTTGCTGACTCGGGTATGGTCGAAATACCCAGTGTGGAAGACGTCGCAAACATTGCCGTCACTTCTGCAAAGACCTTTGAACTGCTGGTACAGGACACACCATATGTTGCAATGCTTTCCTATTCTACTAAAGGAAGCGCACACAGCAAACTGACCGAGGCAACAGTCGCTGCTACAAAGCGTGCACAGGAGCTTGCCCCTGATGTAGCAATCGATGGTGAACTTCAGGTTGATGCAGCAATTGTTCCCAAGGTTGCAGCTTCAAAAGCTCCCGGAAGCCCTGTTGCAGGCAAAGCCAATGTCTTTATATTCCCTGACCTGAATGCTGGAAATATTGCATACAAGATTGCTCAGAGACTTGCGAAAGCCGAAGCCTATGGCCCTATTACCCAGGGACTGGCAAAGCCAATTAACGACCTGTCCAGAGGTTGCAGTGACGAAGACATCGTCGGTGCTGTTGCAATTACCTGTGTGCAGGCTGCAGCACAGGACAAATAATTGAAAGCGCTCAGGAAGCGTTTTCATTAACTTTCATATATTTTAATACTTATCCGGAAACTCTAAATTGATTGAAAAGTAATGGATAAATGGGGTTTACACATGAAAGTACTGGTTATAAACGCAGGGAGTTCTTCTCTCAAATATCAATTAATTGATATGACAAATGAGTCCGCTCTTGCAATCGGGCTTTGTGAGAGGATAGGCATCGACAACTCGATCATCACCCAGAAGAGGTCTGACGGCAAAAAACTGGAAAAACAGACCGACCTCCCAACCCACAAGGTCGCCCTCGAAGAAGTTGTCAAGGCTCTTACAGATTCGGAGTTCGGTGTCATTAAAAGCATGGACGAAATCAATGCAGTCGGGCACAGGGTTGTGCACGGTGGGGAAAAGTTCACCGCCTCAGCTTTGATTGACGAAGGCGTGGAAAAGGCAATCAAGGACTGCTTTGAACTGGCTCCTCTCCACAACCCTCCAAACATGATGGGAATTTCTGCCTGTCAGGAGATTATGCCCGGCGTCCCAATGGTTGCTGTCTTTGATACAGCATTCCACCAGACAATCCCGGCATATGCCTACATGTATGCTCTGCCTTACGCACTGTACGAAAAGCATGGGATCAGGAAATACGGTTTCCATGGGACCTCCCACTTCTACGTTTCCAAAAGAGCTGCCGTTATGCTCGGAAAACCCATAGAGGAAACAAAGGTCATCACCTGCCACCTGGGTAACGGTTCAAGCATTACGGCTGTTAAAGGTGGAAAGTCCATTGAGACCACCATGGGCTTTACCCCGCTCGAAGGAGTTGCAATGGGTACGAGATGCGGTTCCATTGACCCCGCAGTTGTCCCCTTCATGATGGAAAAAGAAGGCCTGACTACCAGAGAAGTCGATACCCTCATGAACAAGAAGTCGGGTGTGCTTGGAGTTTCCGGACTAAGCAATGACTTCAGAGACCTTGATGAAGCAGCTTCCAAAGGCAACCAGAGAGCCGAACTCGCCCTTGAAATCTTTGCATATAAGATTAAGAAGGTCATTGGTGAGTATTCAGCCGTGCTCAATGGTGCAGATGCAATAGTCTTTACAGCAGGCATAGGAGAAAACAGTGCAAGCATCAGGAAGAGAATTCTTTCCGGCCTTGAGAATCTTGGCATTAACATTGACGAGGAGAAAAACAAGATCAGAGGCCAGGAAATCGACATCAGCACCCATGATGCAAAAGTTAGGGTTCTTGTTATCCCGACCAATGAAGAACTAACAATTGCAAGGGATACAAAACAAATCTGTGAGACCGAAATAAAGCTACGCAGCTCAATACCTATCTGATGGTAAAGGATATTTTTCCTTTGCCTTTTATTCTCTTTTTTCCAGCAGAGTTGCGGCTCTGCAGTGCGCTGTCCTTTTCGCTGCGCTCAAGAAGACTGATTTATAGATTCTAAAGTGATCTGAGATCGAGCAGGCTAATTTATAGATAATAAAGTGAACTAAGATCAAGAGGACTAATTTATGGTTTATCGAAGTGAGTTTACTCAAAAGGACTAATTCATTGTTTTTAGCAAGGAACTTTGCCCTGGAGAACAGTTTGCGATTTTTGAAGTGAGCTTCGTTTAGAAGGACGACTCACAGATGCTCTAATCCTTAAAATATAATTCACCGCATCAAACCGATTATTTCATTACCTTTTTCAGAAGTGGAAATAGCCTTTTTAGCCTTAAGACATGAACCCATAATTTTATAGCTTTTTCAGGAAATTATTTCTCTTAAAGAATAACTGTTCTGAGGGTATCATATGATTATGAAGAAGGTAGACCTTGCCTTTCCAGAATCCGGTTCAGACAGGGCTTTGGCAGCTGAAATTCTTAAAGCCGCACGAAAGGCTGGGCGGCATACTCTGGGCATTGAATCTTTCGGCATCCTGAAAGCTTATGGTATTCCAGTAGTGAAAACTATGTTTGCAAAGACTGAAGACGAAGCCTTCAGAGCTGCAGAGGAGATTGGCTATCCCCTGGTGATGAAGGTAGTCTCTCCGCAGATATCCCATAAATCGGATGTGGGAGGGATCAGGCTCTCTCTGAAGAATGGAAGCAAGGTTAGGGCTGCTTACAGGGAAATGATGGAAAACATCCCCAGGAAAATGCCGGATGCAGTCCTTGAAGGTGTCCAGATGCAGCAGATGCTCTCTGGCGGCAGAGAAGTGATTATCGGGGTGGTCCGCGACCCTACTTTTGGGCCCATGTTGATGTTCGGGCTTGGCGGGGTTTATGTGGAAATCCTCAAGGATGTAAGGTTTGCCATTGCCCCTGTGAATGAAAAGGAAGCCAGGAAGATGATCACCGGAATCAAAACCTACCCTCTCCTTGCCGGAGTCCGGGGCTCAAGACCTTCGGATATTGATGCTCTGGTGGATACTATTTTGAGAGTCTCAAGGCTCGTATGCGATATTCCGCAAATCGAGGAATTTGAGATCAATCCAATGATGGTCTTTGAAGAAGGAAAGGGTGCTCTTGCGGTGGACATGAGGCTTACTTTGAAAAAAATATAAGATTATATAAAAATTGATGGCTTGAAGAATAAGTGATCGGATTAATTACTTTTTTTCTGGAATGGTCTTTTTTCTTTTTCTTTTTTTCTTAACCCATCCCTAATCTATCTGTTTATTTGCTAAATCTATGTGCATACCCGTTTGCCTGCCCAATTTAGTCATCATCTCGGCTGATTTTTCGCCCCATTGGGAGCAGATCCTCTTATTTTTTGATATTCCTGCCCCAAAGATTTTTCGTTATCTTCTGCCTGTGGTTTCAGAATTCAAAGACGTCTCGGGTTCAGGTCAAACTAAAAATATAACATTTGTTTCGCACATAATGAGGATAGTAAATGAGGTGGTAGTACGATCCAGGAACGGAAAAGATTCGTGCTGGCTGTTGGTGTCCTGCTTCTATCAAGCATTGTCGCCGTTGACCTTCTTCTTGAAGACTCACCCGTGGTGATCCAGCTTGAAGGAGACACATTCAAAGTTGTGGATATTCCTTATGTGTATACAGTAAAAGAAGCGTATATTCTTCTATTTTCAGGGTTTGTTGGGGGGTTGGCTCTGGCTCAGGTTCTGCGGTCTTCAGGGATTCAGGACCCTGTTTTTACCGTAACGAGTTCTGCATCTCAGGTAAAAGCTCTCAATTTTGCAGCAGAAGAAGTTCCGGAGAATGGATTTGAAGCTCCCGAAAAAAGATCTGAGTTCTTTTCTGAGAATGCCTCTGTTGAGGAATTCCGGCCTTTAAGGGTTAAGATTGATCCTACTGACATTCTCCTGCGAGCCCTTGAAGGAGATGAAAGAAAAGCTGTTGAACTGATTGCAGCAAAAAGAGGAAGAATTCTCCAGAACGAACTCGTGAATTCCCTTGATTTTTCCAAAGCCAAGGTTTCTCGGGTTCTTATGAACCTGGAAAGAAGGGGCATAATTACAAAGAAAAAGTACGGGCTTACCAACTGCATTTCGATTGCTGATGATCTTCAAGACAATGCTGGAATGAAGAATGCTGGAATGAAGGATACTGGAATGAAGGATGCGGAAACGGAGGAGTAATATGAGGAAAAGCACCCTGATTTATGTTTCTGTTGCCTTATTGGTCCTGGCTCTTGGGGGTTTATGGTATTATGGAAATTCAGCTGAGGTGAAAATTGTTGATATGAATGCCTCTCCTTTTGGAGTCCGAGAATCTGGAAAACTGGACATAGTGCTTCAGAACAACGGTTCAAAACCTGTGGACGTGTGGCTTGAGGTAGAGAATGCTTTTGTGGACAAAAATAGAGAAGCTCGTTCTACATCAAGGCTGATTATTTCCAATGATTCTGTGGACCCCTGGAATGCCGAATTTGTTTCGCTTGAGAAGCCTATTCGTCTCCTTCCGGGAAACAATTCGGTTAGCGTATGGCTCGGGTATGAGCTTCCAGGAGAGTACCCGGTAAATGTGAAAGTTGTCGAGAACAGCAGGCTCCTGGATGAAGGAACATATCTTGTACAGATTCCGACTCCTGAAATCCATCTAAAGCTGGAATATGAAATGGAGAGCAGGAATACTTCTGAGATTTACAGGATCTACGGCTACCTGATTAACAAAGGATTAGCCTCTGCAAGAGACGTATCCACGAGCCTTACAGTGACAAATGAAAGAACAGGAAAGCTAGTGTTCACCTCTTTCGATATCTATGATGTGAGAGAACAGGATAAAACATCTCTGTGGACCTGGCCGGATTATCCCTATGCAATTGTGGAATTAGCACATGGAGAGCCCTCAGGAGAGTCCTATATGCCTGTCCAGAATGTAGTAATTGGAAGCAGTGAGGATCAATTCCGGATTAATGTGACTTCAACATGGCAGGATCAGGTGGTTTCTGCTGAATTATTGATTCCTTCCGAGGAGGAGAGCAGGTGATGCGTATGAATAGGCGATACGAACTTTTCAGTTGCCGGTACGCGAAACTTTTTATTCTCTTGCTTTTGTTTTCGGGAATCTGTACCGGTTGCCTTGGCCAGGACCCTCTCGAGGCAAGGGTGGATAAACTGGTCAAAAGTCTCGGGGATGAAGATCAGAATGTCAGTTCTGCTTCAACCTATGCGCTTGTTGATATCGGGGAGCCTGCAGTTGACCCTTTAATAAAAGCTCTAAAAGATGACGATCCGCAGGTACGCAGCCTTGCTGCTCGTGCTCTTGGAGAAATAGGGGACCAAAACGCTGCAGGCCCTCTTATCAAAGTTCTGGACGACCCTTCTCCTGAGGTTCGCATGAATGCAGCTTCTTCACTTGGTTGGCTTGAGGCTTCCGAAGCTGTTGAGCCTCTTATTGGGCTCCTAAAGGATGAAAATGAAACAGTAGTTCTCAGTACAGTGTGTGCTCTTGGAGCATTGAAGGATCCAAGGGCAGTTGAACCTCTTATTGAAATCCTTGACAGTAATCAATATGATGAACGCTGGAGAATTGCCAGTGCTCTTGGAGAAATTGGAGACCCAAGAGCAATTGATCCTCTTCTGGATCTTTTAGGCGATGAAGATCTTGGGCCTTCGGCAGCTGATATCCTTGGTAGTTTTGAAAGTGAAGATGTTTTTGGAAAACTTACTGAACTTTTGAACAGCAGTGATCCTACGACCCGAACCAACGCCGTAGCTGCGCTTGGGTACGTTCGGGACCCCGCTGCTGTCCCCTACCTGACTGAAATGCTGGATGATAGGGACCCTGAGGTAAGAAGAGAAGCCGCTTACTACCTGGGGCATTTTGAGCCTGAAGAAGCTGCCCCTGCAGAGCAGCACCTGATAAATGCTCTTGAGGATAGTGAGCCCGAGGTACAGGAAGCTGCTGCTCACTCTCTTGGGAGTATTGAGAGTAAAAAATCTATCCCTTACCTTGAGGAACTTCTTCAAGATAACAACCAGAATATCCAGATTGCGGCCGTCGCAGCTCAGGGAAGAATTGGAAATGCTGAGGCTGTGGATTCTCTTAATCCCCTTCTTGAGAACGAGAAATGGCAGGTGAGAATGGAGGTTGTGGCTACCCTCGTAGAAATCGGGGATCCCAGCGCTGTTAATTCTCTGATTTCTTTACTTGGAGATGAAAACTATAGAGTAAGGCAAAGTGCTGCAGACGGTCTGGGACAACTTGGAGATCAGAGAGCCGTTGAACCTCTCCTCAAAGCTCTGGAGACTGAAAGGGAAAGGGATGTCCGGGCTGCAGAGGTCCGGGCTCTTGGGGAACTTGGAGGCCACGAAGCTATCGAAGGTTTGCACCGGATCAGCACGGATATGGAAGAATATTGGAATGTGAGGACAACTGCAGAAGAGTTACTCAAAAAAATCGAAAGAGGTGAGGAGGTTAATGTCTACTCTACTTCTTGATTTCTTCACGTTTTTATTAGTCTAGCAATAATTCCAAACGTTTGGGGCCCTAGAGAGATACCTTAAAATTTCCGGGTTTTTGATCGATAACAGTCAACTGTTAGCGTAAGCTATGCTAGATTTTTGAAAATCCCATAAAATGCCAAAAACGTTTCGGAAATTATCCACATGAATACGGAGGAAAGAACAAAATGAAGATATATACAGCAGTTTCACTGGCTGCTCTTGCTGCCTTAATTGCAGTTGCATCAGGCACTGCAAGTGCAGCAGATAATGTTAGCAATGGAGCCACTACTTGTAATGTTGTCGGCGCTGATTATGAATTAGATAGCTGGTCAAATGAACAGTATCCGGTAATCAATTTATTTGGAGAAGAATATGTCCTGCTGTTCTCCAAAGATGATGATATCTGGGACGCACATGTTAACAAGCTTGCCACTTTGGTCCTTGACAGTAATGAAACGCAAACTCTCAAACCTGGCGAAAATGTTGACCTTGGTCACGGTTATTCTCTCGAGGTAAGGGAGATAGATATTGACGGTGAGAATGTCTGGCTTGAACTCACCAGGGGCGGACAGCATGTCGCAAATAAAACTGTCTCAATCGATACTGATGACAACCAGACATGGACTGTTACCCTTGACAATGTTCAGGGTGAAAACAATGTTATTGTCATGAAAGTCCATGTCAAACAGTTATTTGTGGGTGCAGAGATCAGCATCGTCCAGATTGACGGGATCTGGCTTATTGATTATGCAAATGCCAGGACCCTCAATATAGGAGACAAATTAGGGGAGTTTACACTTGAAGAAATCATCAGCGGAGTCGATGAATCTAACTTAGGCAATCTTGTTTTTGAAAACGCTTCGGCGCCTGCTAATACTTCAGTTGCTGATAACGCTTCACTTGCCGATGATGATCACTTATCTGATTCTTCTGCATCCCACTCCCCCGAAAAAGGACATGTTAAGATTACTGGCGAAAACAAAGGAGCTCACACTTTCTGTATCTGGGATTTCTGGAGGCTTATCACGATAAAAAATAAGCAAGTATTTTAAATTGATAAACAATATAAATAGATGTTCAGGGGAAAAAATAGATGATATCTTTAAGTTACTTACTTTCAGGAACCGGAAAGGAGGTTAAAAGATTTGGAGGTAACTGAGGATCTGGTTCCTGTGTATGTTCTTTCACTGCCAGAGGAGGTGCCTTTGCTTGCAAGGACCCTTTCAAGAGCTCTTCCAATGCAAATAATCAAACAGCTTCAGAAAAAACAAATGTCTGCAGGTGAACTTGCATCCGTACTTGGGATTCGTCTGAATACATTGACGTATAACCTGGAAGTGCTGGAAAAAGCTGGTCTGATAAAGGTTGTTCAGGTAAAATGGAGTTGTAAAGGCCGTGAAGTAAAAATCTATGCCCCTGCTGAGCAGCCGGTTTTACTGGTCCCACGGAAAAACAGAGATGAAGATCCTTTTGTCCTGGATACTATGGAAAAAACACTGGAAAATTGTCGGGAAGGCCTTCCTGGAAGGAAAATTTCCTTTGCTGAAGGATCAGAAGTAAATGATAATCCCGTATCCTCCGATAAAAATAACAATAACCTAGAAGCTTTCCCAGCCTATACCCGCTATGCTGTTCTTTTCCCTGTCAAAGAAGCCCATGAACAGGATTGAAGCTTGCATCAGGGTCTGGCAATTATGAGAAGCTGGACCCTAGCAAGTACACTGTATTTAGAGCCGTTGTAATCAGGTAAGATTTATCCAGGCCAGTTTTAATCCTCTACAAGCTCTATTGCGTCGGTCGGGCAGACCTGTATGCACTGCTCGCATTCAATACAGTCATCAGGACGTGCCACTACTGCCCGTTTTCCTTCTTCTGTGTCTTCCGCGTCAAACACGTCCGCAGGGCAGATATCATAACATTCGAGTGAACCTACACATTTATTGTAGTCAATTTTGGGATACACTCTTTTCACCCCCTTTTTGGGATTTTATTCAGTCCTCAACAAGTTTGATAGCTTCTGCAGGACAGGCTTCAACACACTGCTCGCACTCTATGCAATTTTCCTTGCTGGCTACTACTGCCTTTTTTACTTCATCTATAACTTCAATATCAAAAACTTCGGCAGGACAAACCTCATAGCAAGCAAGAGCTCCGTTACACTTGTTATAGTCGATTACTGGATACATCTTTCCCCCATCTTATTAGTCTTCCCAAACCAAAACGTTTCAAAGTCCAGTGCAGGATTTTAGCCTTATTAAGCCTCAGTTTTCACTGAATCCTGACATCGACAGTTTCTACGGCATCCCTGTAAGGTACTGTCACATACAGTTTGCCATTAAGATACTTTGCAACAGCTTTCTCAGGGACAACCCCGCAGCAGAATGCATAAGTTCCGGCGTATTCAACCCCAGTCTCTTCTCTTTTTGCTCTTATGAAAAAACCATCCTCAACCATCTTCAATTCAATGTTCTCTTTCTTGACTCCCGGAATATCAATTTCAATTTCCATGTTTCCCTGGTCATCTGAACATGAAAAAACATCAGGTGACATTTTCACCATTGACATGTTTCCCCTCCTCAAGTATTATATAAAAAGTCCAAATAATAATAGCTGGATCGTTTTATTTATAATTTATGAATTTAAAAATGACACCTAAGTATCCTGACACCCAATTAAAAATTGTTACTCAGGGAGCTGTTTTTCCGGACCGGCCACTCTTAAGTCCCGGTCCATTTAATTTTCATATGTTCCTTTTTATTCTATATGTTCTTTTTTATTCATGTGAGTTTATTTTTATGCACAAGGGTTCCTTTTTATGCCCATAGGTTCCTGTTTTTATCAATAAAAGCCCACTGAGTCTCTGTCTTTGAAGCCGTATAAATCAGTGCTGCAGGGTGATAAAGTTTCAGGATAGTTCTTCCTTCGTGCTCTACAGGCACTCCCCATTCCAGCTTTTTTTCAGGGCAGTAGGACTTTTCGGCTGTGTTGCCAAGGAGGATTATGATTTTAGGGTCGAGCAGGGTAATCTGGGCAATAAGGAAGGGTTTACAGCAATCGATTTCACTCGCCTTTGGGTTTCGGTTCTCCGGAGGGCGGCATTTGACAGTATTCACAACCGTCCAGTCCATTTCAGTAAGCCCCATATATTCTATCATTTTATCCAGCTTTTTTCCTGCCCTTCCACAGAATGGAACTCCTGTTTCATTTTCATTTTTCCCAGGTGCCTCTCCTATGAAGAGTACTTTCGGATTACAGGACCCCTTTCCTATTACTCTTTTGATTGCATTTTTATGGAGCTGGCATCGTGTACAGGCAATTATTTCGCTACCAATAGCCACATATCCGGCTTCCACCAGTTTTCGAACTCGCTCTTCAAAATTTCCACAGTCTTCCTCTGCTGCCATAACTATTATCTCCTTCATTTTTTCGCCGGTGCCCTGAGAATACATTTTTTCCCTGAAACCGGTACTCAATCAGTATCTTTTTTCTTCCGGCGTTAGTTGCCTATTCCTCTGATATTAACTGGCTTTTTTCCTGTATTTATTATCATTTTTTTCTTAAATTCCATATAAAAATAGTAATCATCTCTTGAGATATATACGGGAACAAACTTATTTAAGGAAAAAATTCCATGACAAAGATAACCAATACTATGATAAGATAACCAATACTGTGAGAATAAGATTCTCTAAAATTTTATCTACTAAAGTATTATTTATCAAACTTTATTCTCTGGTATATATAAAATTTTGTTACAAAGGTGTGCTGAGGGTAATGACTTCCAGAAACTTTCTTACAATAGATGACTTTGACATACGCGGAAAGACAATTCTTTTAAGGGTCGACATGAACTCTCCTATGGACACCCAGGGTCACATTCTGGATGATATGAGGATCCGGAGTCATATTGAGACACTTAAAGACCTGGAGAGCGCAAAAGTCGTTGTACTTGCGCATCAGAGCAGGCCCGGGAAAAAAGATTTCACCACTATGAAACCTCATGCCCACCTGCTGTCCAAGTATCTGGGCAGGCAAGTTACTTATGTGGATGACATCTTCGGGACTTATGCAAAAACCCAGATTGCCTCTATGGAAGATGGGGATGTCATTGTACTCGAAAATGTCAGATTCCATTCTGAAGAAAGCCTTGAAAGGACGCCAGCCGAACAGGCCAATACCTATATGGTTAAAAAGCTGTCACCTTTTGTTGATATTTTCCTTAATGACGCATTTGCAGTATCTCACAGGTCTCACCTTTCTGTTGTAGGCTTTACCGAAGTTCTCCCTTCGGGAGCCGGTAGAGTTATGGAAAAAGAACTTACGTCCCTGGACAGAGCGGTTAAAGGAGGGGAAAGACCATGTATTTTTGTGCTGGGTGGGGCAAAGGTGGATGACTCCCTTAAAGTAACTGAAAATGTCCTCAGAAATGGCGGAGCTGACAGAGTGCTTCTTACAGGAGTAGTTGCAAACGTTGCTCTTGCTGCTTCCGGAGTGGACATCGGAAAAGCCAATCTGGATTTCATTAAATCCCAGGGCTACGAAGACCAGATAGAAAGAGCAAGAGGTTTACTTGAGGAGTTTAAAGACAAAATTGGTCTTCCGAAGGACGTAGCTTTAAATGACAATAAAAAGCGCGTTGAAGTTCCTATTTCTGAGCTTAATTCCAATTCTTTGCCCATTAACGATATAGGGCTTGAAACTATTGTGGACTACACCAATGAAATCCAGAATGCCAAAACCGTTGTTCTGAATGGCCCTGCAGGTGTTTCCGAGATGGATGATTTTGCCCTTGGTACTCATGAAATTATAAAAGCTGCCATTAAATCAGAATTCTCAATCATTGGCGGCGGGCATATCTCGGTCGAAGTCGCGCACCTCGGGCTGGAACACCGCTTTTCACACATCAGCACAGGTGGAGGAGCCTGTATTGACTACCTTGCAGGGGAAAAGCTGCCCGGGGTCGAGGCTCTTATGGCAGCCTGCAAAAAATATCAGGAAGCTAAAAAGCTTTAAGGTCTGTTTCCTGCAAGTTCCAGCAATGCCAGAAACATACTTTAACCAGCTTCAATAAACATACTGTTATACCAGCGCATAGACTCCCGTTACCTGACTGTGGCTGAAATGCGGCTGGTACTTACAACTTAAAGATACAATTAACGGGTTAAACACAGTTTACGGGTGTTGGTTCAAGCATGCTTACAGAAACAGAAGGCAGGGCTGCAGTCAAGCTTGCAAGAAAAACGATTGAAACGTTTTTATCGGAGGGAAGGATTCCCGATTCTCATGAATTGGGCATTGATCTGCCTCCAGTCTTTGGGGAATATAGAGGTGTTTTTGTCACATTAACCGAAGATGGACTCCTTAGGGGCTGTATAGGGCATCCTTACCCTGACTCCACTCTTGAAGAAGCAATTCTGGATTCCGCAATCTCTGCGGCAACCCGCGACCCACGCTTTCCACCAGTCGAAGAAGAGGAGCTAAAAAGCATAGTTGTTGAGGTTACGATACTGACTCAACCTGAAAAAATAAATGTCCCTCCAAAAGACCTTCCGGATATGGTGGAGATTGGCAAACACGGGCTCATCGTAAAACAGGGCTACTACCAGGGACTGCTGCTTCCTCAGGTTGCTCCTGAAAATAACATGGATTCCATTGATTTTCTGAGCCATACCTGTATGAAAGCAGGCCTTTCTCCAGATGCCTGGCTTAAAGGAGCAGAGGTTTACTTTTTCGAGGGACAGATCTTCAAGGAAAAGGAGCCAGAGGGCGAAGTAATAGAAGAGAAATTATAAGTTTTGAAGAAATTATAAGTTTTGAATAATCTCTTAAAAAGAACCTGCAGGCTCATGTGAGCCCTGACTGCTGTATAAGTCTGTTTGCAGGTTCTTTCCAGGAGTGGTTTTTTGATAGGCGGAGGTAACCTTTTCTGTTTTTGAGGCTAACTCTGGGATATGGCAGTAGATCTGAATCCGCTTTATCGTTTTTATTCAATCTGGATTCTGCTTCCGGTTACCGGCTTTGTTTTTGGCAGAGTGACTGTTAATACGCCGTTTTTGAGCTGGGCAGTTGCCCCTTCTTCTGTTACGCCCTCAGGAAGAGGAATCTCACGGTAGTAGCGCATGAAAGACCTCTCTTTTCTGAGATAGCCTTCTTTTTCCGTCTCCTCTTCTTTTCCTTTCACTGCACTGATTACAAGGCAGTTGTCTTTCAGACTCAGCTCGACATTTTCTTTGTCAGTGCCCGGCAGATCGGTTGTAACAATTACTTTATTATCTTCTTCCGCAACATCGGTCAGCGGAGACAAGGTCTCACTTGCGTACCTATTATCAAGTGCAGGAAATGCCTTCATCATCTGTTCCATATATTCCTGCATCCTTCTGATCTCATCAAACGGGTCCCAGCTGTACACGTCACGTGATGTTCTCTTTATTGGCAGTTTCATGTACAAATTCCTCCTTACTTGAATTACTTAATTTTGGGTTTTTTGAGGTTGGTGGTTTTATCTGATGTGGTTTTATCTGATCTGTAAGTTTCTGGAGGTGTGGAACAGTTCATTTTCCGTTCTCAACAGAAGCCACCTGAAAGACATGGAAAACCTGTTAGAGGTTGGAGATTTGAGAGTGGAGATATTTCTTTTCTCTGCCATGACTTACAGGCAAATAGATGAGAGTTTCAGGCTCTCATCCGCTTTTGTGGAGGGAATTTATCCGTTTTTAAGGTGGTACAAGGTTCACCTTCTGTCTGTTCGCAGATCTTGTTTACAGGTCTTTGGGAGAGTAACTGGCAGTTTTGCCCTACAGTTAGTGTATTCTAGTTACTGTAGGTGCGTTATTGTTCTACAGTTACTATCCCATAGTTAGTACCCATCATATTTATATTTTATGATTACTCTCCAGTCTTTAGCCTTCCATAAAATCGGATATTTTTCAGGAAAAGTGTAGAATTTATAGGCAGAGTGAGCTTTTTCGTGTGGTGAAAAACCGGCGAATCAACTAAATAAATTCTCCATGTAAAAGGGAACGAACTGGAACTGAAGTCTGCGCTAAAGAAGCAGTTTTACTCAGAAAGTGTTTTATCCCAAAAAAGTTTAATTATGAATTTATGCTGTCAAAATTGCTGCCGAAACACCCGCATCCCTGCAGAGCAGTTCAGCCTGCTTGAGGATGTTTTCAGTAGCGACCTTTTGCATATCCGGAGGGTAACCGTATTTTTTCAACAGCCTTTTTACACTTACTTTCATTTTTGCCTGGATGTTTTTTCGGAGGGTCCAGTCAACACCTGCGTTTTGTCTGATGATTTTTACGAGTTTTGGATTGTGAAATTACATTTGAAACTCTTATTGATGTGAGAATAAAACTGGTTTTGGGATAAGCTCAAACTTAAAAATGAGAGTCTGATTTAATTTTTTCCTTTAATTTTTCCTTTAATTTTTCCTTTAATTTTTTCCTTTCTTTTGTTTTCGTTTCTCTATTTCTTCATTTTTTTTCTTTTCTGTTAATTCCCGACGATCTACTAATTTTTTCTTTCTCTCTTTAAGTTCTTGTATTTCCTTGTCGAATGCGTTTGTCAAGTACTCTTTTTCAGTCTTACTGATTGCTGTCTTTAGTGATTCCTCTTTCTTTTTTTCAGCAAATTCTATTGCCTTGTCAAAATTTTTTTCTGGCTCTTTCATTTCCCTGGTCACCAAGTTATGAACCTCTGTAAAGTCATTTGTACAGATCTATAATTATTTAACAGTTTGATCTTATAAATAAGTGTCATTTTTTTAATCAATTCTCAGAGTTTTCTTAGTTTTTTGAGTGATTCGAGGATTTATACTGCACAGCTTGTTTTAAACAAGATGGGAAATTCACAAAGGAGTGTAAGAAAGTTGAAAAATTAACTGATATATCCTTTTAATATACTATTTTGGTCAGCGGTGCAGTCCAGCGTTTTGATAAACTCATTGAATAATCGGAGCCAGAAAAAAGAATAAATTTGAATAAAAGTCCGGCAGACGGCTTTAAAGAAATGTTTTTTGGAAAAACGGGAAAACAGTATTATCTGCCTTTAACGTGTACTGCACTTAAAGGGGAAAAGAGATAATACAGGAAAAAATACAGGAAAAAATACAGGAGAAATACTACTCCTGGCCAGGGAAAAAAATTCCGACAAGAAATTCCTGGGCATGCACTCAACTTATTTTTCCAATAAAAGAAAGGAAGCTGGCTCTTAATTTTTCTCTTGTGGAATCCGAAAAGCCATCGAGTTTATCGAGTGCTTTCAGTGCCTGTTCAAAATAAAATTTTGAAAGAGCAGGGTCTATCTCAAGATAGGTTGCTCCCATAATAACATACAGGTAGAGAAAGTCATCGTATCTATCGGTGAGTTTGCGGTAAAGATCCTGAATCCTGTCAAATTCCTTTTTTTCTGCCAGTTCGGAGATGTAAAGACCTACAAGTTCGTAATATTCCGGGCCGCTTTCCAGCAGGAAACCGAATTTTTCGGCATCACCCATCAAAAGGAATTTGCTTTCAATTTCTGCCATCAGCTCTTCTTCGGTTAGCTCTTCTTCGTTCAACCCTTCTTCAGTTAAATGTCCTCTATTTCCATTCTGACCCCCTTCCAGTCCCTCATTTTCTTCCCGGAAGCCCTCTATATTTCCACACTCTTCTCCATATTCTTCTATAAACTCAAAATAATCTTCCTCTTCCCCTTTCATGAGCATCAGATCTGCGTGCTTACTCGAAAGGCCCATTTCAGCAGCAAACCTCTTTATGTCCTTCTCGTATTCTTCCTTTTCTTCCTCTGTGAAAAGGTCCATAACATAGGCTACCCATTTTATGTATGCCTGCTCGTCTTTCATCCAGGACCGATTATCTATAATTTCCAGAACATAGTCTATTACCAGCTTCAATTCATGGCTGGTTACCGGTTTTTCTTCAAGGACTTCTATAAGGCTTCTGATAATCTCTTTTTCTAGCTCTCGATTAAAAAAGGAAATACTTTTGCTGCAGTTTATTCTGATATTCTTCAGTGCGGATGCTGCATCTTTGTCTGTTGTTTTTCTGTCAGACTCGTAAAAATACCTGGCAATTGAATACTCAACCATCCCGATATACTCAGCGTATTCGTATTCCATGCCATGCAGGCTTTTTATTTTCTGTACTTCCGGCGTATCGGGTGCAAGATGCAGGAAAAGTGAGTCTTCTTTCTCTTTAATGGACCTATCTCCAGTTTTGTGATTCATGCCTTTCCTCCTTCACTCCCTTTCTTTTTTCCCATTCTTTTTTCCCTTTCCTTATTCCTTCCTTACTTCCTTTTTCCCCTCTTTCTTTTCGTAATATTTCTCTGTTTTCAGTAAGCGCACTTAAAATCGGATATGAATCAAAAGCCTGAATTTGCATCAGCACCAAAGCCCTGAACCCCCTAATTCAAGTTATCCCATTCCATTAAAATCTGCACACAACCCGTATACTCATCAACTTCTTCCCCGGCTGCCCTGAGCCCGCTATTTTCATAAAAGAGGAAGGCTTTTTTATTATCTCTGTAGACCTTAAGGGAGAGCCTTCCCTTCATGGATTTTGCGTGTTCAAGAAGAGCTGTTCCTGTTCCTTTTCCCTGCGCTTCGGGAGCTACAAAAAGGGCACATACTATCTCTCCAACAAGTGAAATAAAGCCTGCAACCTTTCCGTCCTGTTCAAAAACATAATTTTCAGCAAGGGGCAGGTACTTTTCCTTCATTGCAGATTTGTAAGAGGCCCAGAAAGAGGCTGGCACAAAGGTATGGGCAATGACTGAGGCATCGTACCAGATTCTTACCATTTCTTCAAGATCTGTTTCCCTGTAAGTTCTGATCAAAATATCAGTCCTGTTTTTTCAGGTTCTCTCTGTTTCTGTAAAGGACTTTACTTGTTTAAAGTTAAAAGCATATCCGCATAAATTGAATTTTATTGCTCGGTAAAGCCTGAAAGAATCAGACGAGGGAGACTGTATAAATGGGATGAAACTGTATAAACTGTATCTAAAAAATTTAGAGAAAAGGTAGGTATTTATAGAATGAAAAAAGTTTAAAAAATGTCAGGCCGAATGGGCTTCGGTCTGAAAAGGGGCTTTCATGAAAATGGGTCCGAATTAAAAAAGAAATAGTCGGAAAAGTTTTTATATTTTATTCCATGGCTTCGATCTGGCGGATCAAGTCATTGGCATAGCTTTCAGATAACTCCGCATGTGCACTGCATGGAACGACTCTTACCAGCTTTCCATACCTGGATACATACATGTCAGGCCCATGTGAAGTTTTTACTTTTGTAAAAGTGTATCCTTTTGCAAAAGTCATTCATTTAACCTCCATGTATTATTATGTCTGGCATTCCATATTAATATTTTTTTACCTAATAATCGTTATAAATTATGGCTTCTGCAAGTGAATATGTTTCCAGACATATATCAATCGAGATATAATTATACATTCAATTAAAAAAAAGAATTTTAAAACCCTATTAATATAAAGGTTATTTTTATAACCTGTTTTGCGGGCCATATACTATGAAAATTAAATTATAACCTTATCCTGAAAAAATAGGCTGTAAATGGGTTAAAAAAGATCCAGAACTGGTTAGAAGTCACTAATATTTTTCAATTATTTTAATCAGTTCTTCTTCGTCTCTGGCAAGGGCAACTATAGCCATCTCCACCATCAGGTTAACTATGCCGTCCGAGAGTTCCCTGAAATCAGTCCTTAGACCTATAACCGGCTTTCCCTTCGCATAGGCGTAACCTGCTTCCCACGCCGTCCCTGAATCCACATCCACACCGTCAAGGACTGCAACAACAAAGTCTGAGGCATCCACACCTTCCACACACTTCATGAATATACATTCCTGATTCTGCCTTTCACGCTCATGTGCCGCATCCTCTGCATCTTCCTGGGGCAAAAAAACGGAAAATCCATTGTTGAGCAGCATATTTTTCAATTTCTGGTTGTATTCGAGTTCAGCATGCGTGAAGAGGGGGCCTGCAAGGTAAACCATCTTTTTTTTGCTCAAATTCTTTCCTCCTGTTCCTCCGGAAGTCAGCACTCATAAGAATTTTCTTGCAAGAAAAAAGGCTGATTAAGATAAAATACTTTACCTTATGTTGCAACTTTTTTGGATGTATTTGCTTAATTGAACTTGATACGAACCTGCTCAGGACGTTCTGGAATACTCTTAAATATCTAAAAATTTAAACTGTACTGTCTTAATATTAATTTTAGGACTTTTCTATTCTCGGGGGAACATAATGGTCAGGAACTTTTCAGCAGCAAGGGGCTCGGATGAAAAAGGAATAGCTCCTGTTATCGGAACAGCAGTCACGATAGTAGTCGTATTTATTCTTGCAGGCCTGGTTTCTTCAGTCTTTTTTGAGGAGTACGGGGGCTCCTCCAATAAAAAATCACCCGTAGTAAAACTCCAGGTCTTTTTTACCGAAGATGGCAGTTCTCTTGAATTCGAACATAAAGGGGGAGACCCACTCATTTTTGACAGTTCTTCGCTGTCGGTAATTATGGGTGTTAATGGGACATCTTACCCGCTCAATGACTCTTCCCTGGGCACCCTTGAAGCCGGGGAAAAGGAAATCCTTGCATTGAATAAGAGTGTACAATCTCCAATAGAACTGAAACCCGGAGATTTGGTTTCAGTAAAGGTCATTGATTACGAGAGCGGCAGCCTTATTACAAAGCGTGAACTTGAAGTCAAACGCCAGACGGTTATAGTGCCGGAATGACATTTCCAGATGCATTCTTCTCGCTATCAACGGCCATTAGAGCCTTCTCTCTGGTTTTTTTCGATAACAAGCTTAATTATCTTGTATTGACATTACAATGGCAGTGAATACCATGATCAAGGCAGGAATTATAGGAGCTTCCGGATATACAGGAGGAGAACTCCTGCGCTTACTTGTAAGCCACCCCGATGTCACGCTCGAACTGGCAACCTCCCGGAGTCTTGCAGGAAAACCCGTAGCAAGTACTCACAGGCACCTCGAAAGCTTTCTGGACTTAAAGTACGAAAACCCGGAGCTTGAAGAAATCAGGGAGCGCTGTGATGTAGTTTTTGTGGCGGTGCCTCACGGGACTGCTATGAACTACGTACCTGAACTGCTCGACGGCAACACAAAGGTAATCGACCTCAGCGCAGACTACAGACTTGATACTCCGGTATTTGAAAAAATTTACGGAATAAAGCACAGCGACCCGAGAAATGCAGTATACGGGCTTGTAGAACTTCACCCTGAAGCGGCAAAGGAAGATCTTGTAGCAAACCCCGGCTGTTTCCCTACAGGAGCGAACCTTGCAGCAGCCCCTCTTGCGGCAGCAGGGTTAATAGACATTGCAGTCTTTGACTCCAAAACAGGGATTTCCGGAGCAGGGATTTCACCAACGGAAAACTCTCATTACCCGAACCTCGCAGAAAACATAATTCCTTATAAACTTACAGCCCACAGGCACAGGGCCGAGATAGTCCAGGAACTTACCAGGCTGGACGCAAAACTTCGGAACATCAATTTCACCCCCCATGTAATCCCGTCCATAAGAGGGATCTTTACAACTGCTCATCTCTTTACTAAAGAGCCTCTTTCAACTGAAGATGTCCGAGGAATTTACAAAGAATTTTACAGGGACAAGCCTTTTGTCCGGTTCCCCGGAGGAGTACCTTCCCTTACTGCTGTCAGGGGTTCTAACTTCTGCGATATCGGTTTTGAGGTAGACAAAGAAAATAACAGGGTAGTGGTACTCTCAGCAATCGATAACCTTGTCAAAGGTGCATCAGGGCAGGCTATCCAGAATATGAACCTTATGTTTGGGCTGGCTGAGACCCGCGGACTCTGGCTGCCTGCTTCAGCACCGTAAACGTAGACCAGGCGAGAACATATAACTGGTGACGGATTAAAATAAAGAATGGAATTTATCCTGGGGTAATCCGATGAAAGTAAAAGATGTCATGAACCCTGATTTTATATTCTGCAAGCCTGACGACACAGTCCGGGAAGCTGCAAAGATTCTTAAAGAAAACAATATCAGTGGAGCTCCTGTCCTGGAAGATGGACAGCTTGTAGGGATAGTAAGTGAGGCTGACCTCCTTGAGCTACTGGTGATTCCAGAAAAAGGAGACCTCTGGCTTCCAAGTCCTTTTGAAGTCATAGAGGTTCCTATAAGGGAACTCCTTAGCTGGGAAGAAACGAAAAAGATGCTTTCGGATGTTGGTTCTACAAAGATAGAAGAGATGATGACAAAAGATGTGCACACAATCTCTTCCGAGGCATCCGTCGAAGAAGCCTCCGAACTTATGATCAGGCGCAGGATCAACAGGCTTCCGGTAATGGAAAATGACCGTGTGGTTGGGATTGTCACGCGTGGAGACATTATAAGAGGTCTTGCAAAACTTTAATTTAAAGGAGAAATTTCATGAAGCAAATCGAGGGCGGAATTTGTGCAGTAAGGGGCGTATCTGCATACGGGATAAAACCCGGAAAGATGGGGATAGCTGTTATTTGTGCGGAAGGGCCTGCAGCAGGTGTCTTTACAAAAAATAAGGTAGTTGCAGCTCCTGTAATCCTTAGTAAAGGAGTGATTGAAGCTCAGCACCGGCTTTCTGCCGTAATCGCAAACAGTGGAAATGCAAACGCCTTTACAGGGGACGATGGTTTTCTGGACGCAATGGAAATGGCTTCTGTGGTCGCTGAAAAGCTTGACCTTAACCCCGATACTGTTGCCGTTGCCTCAACAGGGGTAATTGGCAGAAGGCTTGATGTTTCCTTTATAAAGGAGCATCTTCCAGAAGTTCTTGAAGGGCTGGACAGTTCTCCGGAATGCAGCCGTGCAGCTGCAAAGGCTATTATGACAACTGATAAAGCCCTTAAAGAATGCGCTGTAGAACTCGATTGCGGGGTAAGGATAGGAGCAATTGCAAAAGGTTCCGGCATGATCGAACCAAATATGGGTACCATGCTCTGCTTTGCATATACTGATGCAAAGGTGCCTGCCGACGTCCTGGAAGCGGCTCTAAAGAATGCTGTAGATAAGACCTTCAACATGGTTGTTGTTGACGGGGACACGAGCACGAATGATATGGTACTTTTCACTTCGACCTGCAAGTCCGGAGTCAAGCCCTGTATGGAGTGCCTCGACGATTTTGAGGAAGGGCTGATTTACGTGTTTACGGACCTTGCAAAGAAAATGGCTAAAGACGGGGAAGGGGCGACCAAACTTATAGAAGCCAGAGTTACAGGCGCAAAAAAATATGAAGATGCCAGACTTGTTGCAAAAGCCATTGTCCGCTCCCCTCTGGTCAAGTCTGCCATTTTCGGAAAAGACCCTAACTGGGGCAGGGTTGTTGCAGCTGCAGGGTATTCAGGTGCCGAGCTTGAACAGGAAAGGCTGTCTCTATCTTTCTCAGGAGGAGAAGAAGAGGTCGAGCTTGTAAAATCCGGCGAGATTTCCACAGCTTCTGATCTTGCGCTCCTGAAGAAAATAATGGCAAATGACGAAATCATCATTACCATTGACCTTGCAATGGGAGGAGAATCCGCAACTTCCTGGGGCTGCGACCTGACTTATGATTATGTCAGGATCAATGCCGACTATACAACATGAACCTGCACGGGATCGAATATAAGATATAAGAAATACAGCTCAATGCTGGCATATATGGCTTAAAGCCCAATATAACCTGAAACTGGTCCTGATGCCTTTTGTGGGGTCCAGACAGCTGGCATCAGACCAGACCGGCCTGCCATCAGGTCTCCAATTTACACAAAGTTAAATAAGTAAACGTAGAATGAGGATAGAGGAAATATAGCAAGATAGGTCCGATACTCAGAAGTTTGGATTTATCCGGGTTTATTTTCCTTTACTCCAGATTTGGTATTTTTTTAGTTCTGGATACTTTATTTTATTCCCAGGGGGTTTACTGACGTGGACATGGAAGAATGGGAACAGCGCCATACAGAAGCGTTTTACGATGCAAAAGAAGCCCTTCCTTATCTGGATGGGATGTTTGTAGCTTATAACAGCAATATCGATGCTATTAAGCACCTGACTGAAGAAGACCTCTCAAAGCTTATAGGGCTTTTCGATGAGGCTGAAATTCAGGAGAGGGTTGCGGTATACCCGAGGGAAATTGCCGAGCCTGTGGATTTCGTTGCCCGCCTGCTTATTTCCATGCGGGAAGGGAAAGCCGCAGAAGTGCCTGCATATACCGAAGATACACATAAGTGGCTGAAAGAAAACCTGGGTTTTGACTATGCCCGCATGGGCGGCCAGGCAGGGATTATTTCAAACCTTCTTGCCCGGTTAGACCTGAAAAAAGTAGTAGCTTACATCCCCTGGCTTTCCGAAGAGCAGGCAGAATACTTTGTAAATAGAGGCAATATCCTTCACCCAAAAGTGGAAAACGGAAAGGTCATCCTCAAACCTCCTGCAGAGGCTTTCAAGCCCGGGACGGGGTCAAAGGTCAACTGGATATTTGAATATTCCAAAGACCTGAAAGTTACCTGTGCAGGGAGCACTTTCAAAGTACCAAGGGACAACCGTCTGATTATCTCTTCCCGTCCTAAATGGATCCGTCTAGATATGGATAAGCAGGTCTATGAACAGCTTGATTCTATCTTTCCGATTGACGGGGCAATGCTTTCCGGTTATCAGATGATAAAAGAAGAATATGAGGACGGGTCTACCTACAGGGATTACGTTGAACACTCAGTAAAGGTCATTGAAAAGTTAAAGTCCCTGAACCCTGACCTCCGCATCCATGTGGAACTTACATCCATCCAGAACCGGCTTATTAGAAAGACTATCCTGACAGATATTGTTGCAAGGCATGTTCATTCCCTGGGACTTGACACTGTGGAAGTGGCAAATGCCCTTAACGTGCTCGGGTATGAGGAGCTTTCATATTCCGTGATCCGGAAAGGAGAAAATGGGATTATGTCCCTTTACCAGGGAGCTGTCCAGTTAATGAAGGACCTTAAACTTGAAAGGGTACACGTTCATTCTCTTGGCTTCTATATCTGTATCCTGGCTAAAGGTCACCCTCTTACACTGAAAGAACAAAGGGATGCCCTTCTCTTTTCCTCGGTTCTGGCAGCTGCTCAGGCTCTTAACGGGAAAATTGAGAACCTTACTGAAGCAGAAACCGGCCTGGGAATACCTGTATCATCCCAGGGGTTAGAAGACCTGGAAAACTTCAAGCTCTACTGTACTGGAAGAAAGCTCTGCAGCCCGGAAGAATTTGAATACGGGTACATATATGGGCCAGACCATGACGCTATTCTCATCCCTTCCAAAGTGGTAGAAAGGCCAAAAGCAACAGTAGGGATAGGTGATACCATTTCTGCAGGAGCTTTTGCTGCCATGCTTGCAAAGATGAAACAGGTAAAGGCAGGGAAATAAATTATGTGGCACGGAAATAAATTATGTGTAAAAATCCCCCTAAAGTTCTGTAAAATAATTTCCCTGGAAATAATCCCCACATATTGATTTTGAGAGCCTTATTCCTTCTCCACCTAGCTTCATAAATGATTAAATATTCCCAACCTGAAAGCCTGAAAAAAGCTTCATCTTCATTTGAATCTACAGGAACCGGTCAGATGAATATACTTTGCGGCTATAACGTAAATATAGACTCCGTATACAGAATAAGCGGAGCTGAAGTTTCGGAACTGCTGAGAGCTTTTAAGAAGACTGATATTCTTGAAAAGATAGAAAATCCTCCTGGAAAAATTCATTCCGAATCCGATTTTGTGGCAGGCATCGCCTATTGTATGAAAAACGGCTGTGGAGCCGAATGGCTTGTTTTTGAGCAGGCTGTCTTTGAGTTCCTTAAGAACCGCTATTTTCAAAAATCTCTTGTAAGAATGGGTGGGAATGCCGGGATTATGGCAAACGTCCTTTCCGAAATCGGGGCCTCGAGAGTAGTCCCGAATGTCGCAGTTCCCTCAAAAACCCAGCTTTCTTTATTTTCTAAAAAAGCAGTTAATTTCCCTGATGCTCCTCTACAGGGAGATGAAGAAACAGAAAAGCTAAAGGCGGAAAAGCCGAGAATGGAAATGCTGAAAACGGAAAAGGCGAAAAAGGAAATTGAAAAAAATATACATAATGAGCATAACACAAGTAATACACATGCTCCTTTTAGCAACCAGGACCCGATACATTTCGTTTTTGATTTTTCCGAAGGGGAAACCTTTTCCCTTTACGGGACAGAAATCAGGGTTCCAAGGGAAAACCGCTTTATAGCGACCTGTGACCACTTAAATTTCAGGCTGTTTACCAGTTCTGCTTTTGAGAATTACGCTCTGAATCACGCAGGAGAAATGGATGGAGCACTCATATCGGGTTTCCACCTTCTTCTTGAGACTTATCCTGACGGCAGTACCTATAAAGATGTTCTTGAGAATTCTTATTCTCAACTGAAAGCCTGGGACGCAAAGAATGAAAAGCTCAGGATTCATGTGGAGTTCGGGCATTTTGCAAGCAGAGAGATTGCAAATTCAGTGTTTTCAAAGTTTTCCGGGATCTCAGACAGCATCGGAATGAACGAAGACGAACTTTCAATGTTTAACAGCCTGCACGGAATTCCTTCTGAAAGGATTTTAAACATGGAAGCCGAAGCCATAGGGAAGGCAGTCTGTAAACTTGCTTCCCGGTATGGGCTTGGAAAACTCTTTATTCACACAAGAGAGTTTGTTCTTGCTGCCTTTAAGCTAGAAGGCGGAAATACTGTTGAATCAGGAATTTCAGAAAAATGGGATGAAAGAAAATGGGATTATAGAGAAAACCCGGCCCTGTTAAAAGAAGCCGGGAAAAAACTCGAAGCCGTGGCCTTTGGACTGAAGTGTGCAGGAGCATATGCAGCTTCAGGCAGGCTCGAAGGGCGGGAATTTATAGAAAAAGAGGCTTTAAAACTTCAGGAGAGCAAGTTTGGAAGGGAGCAGCTGCAGCTTTTCCTGAAAGCTTTCAGTGGAACCCCCTGTGGAAAGGGTGCTTTTGCTTTAATGGAAGGCTATATGCTCTGCATCCTCCCCACACTGCTCTGCAAATTCCCCATAACGACTGTGGGACTCGGGGATACGTTAACCGCGGGAACCTTTTTGAGGGGGCTTGAGCTGGATGTACAGCCTTGAACCCGAACTTTTTAACCTTAATTACACCCTTGACTGCGGGCAGGTCTTCCGATGGGAAAGGGAAGGTGACTGGTGGACAGGAGTTGTAGGAGATAATGTTATCCGGATTTCCCAGGAGAAAGATAGTGGAAAACTGCTTGTAGATTCCAATTTCCACCCCGAATTTCTCTCTTATTATTTTCGCCTTGACGACGACCTCACTTCAATTTATGAAAGCATCAACAGGGACCTTCTGATAGACAGGGCAATAAACAGGTATAGAGGCCTTCGTCTTATCCGGCAGGACCCATGGGAATGCCTTATTTCTTATATGCTTGCCACGGCTTCGAGCATCCCGACAATACAGAAAAGGATCTGGCTTCTGAGCCAGTTTTTCGGTCAGGAACTCGAAGACGGATATTTCAGCTTTCCCGACCCTGAGGCTCTTGCAAATGCGGATATGTCACTCCTTGACAGGTGCAAGCTCGGCTTCAGGGCAGAACGCATAAAAGCAGCAGCAGAAGAAGTATATTCAGGAGAACTGGACTTTGATGCCATTTCCCGCCTTGAATATAAATATGCCAGAGAACGCCTTATGAGGCTCCGCGGAATAGGAGAAAAAGTTGCGGACTGTGTCCTTCTTTTCGCCTTTGAGAAAATGGAATCTTTCCCGGTAGATACCCACGTCAGGCAGATCATCCAGCATTACCACATCGACGACAGCTACTTTGAGACCTGCACAAACATGAGCTGTATGGGAGACTGGGGGCGAGAATATTTCGGCCACTACTGCGGGTATGCCCAGGAGTATCTTTATTATCAGAAGAGGGTCGAGGGATTTGTAAGTCTTTACTAAACTCAAATCTTTATTAAACACTCTTTATTAAACACTCTTTATTAAACACTCTTTATTAAACGCCCTTTATAAATTTCATATATTATCTGCAATTTAAATAATCCCCATCAAACTTTAAGATACCCTAAGGGCGATTAATCGAAACTCTTTAATACATTTAAAGATTAATTACAGAGTTGTTCGGGGAAATGGGGGTTGAATTCTGAATATAATGCTTAAACTTCAGGAATCTGCCAGCAGGATGCAGGATGCTGTTAAAAGCTTCAATTCGGGCGTACTTCAGGGCAAAAAGAAAGAGGAAGAAGAAACCTGTCCTCACAGGGTAAAGCAGACGAAAAACAGGAAAACAATTGTAATCAACTGCAGAGAATGTGAAGCCGGGTCTTCACTTAATGATCTTCATTGCAGGAAAAACATCTTCGGCATCCTCCAGAAAGAAGTTCATGCCGACTGCCTTGTACTCTCAAGGCTTTACGAACGGGATTATGAAGGAAAATCCCTGTCCCTGCTTTATGCTCTGGCAGGCTTCAAGGGAACTATTGCAGCGTACCGGAGCATTGAAGTTGTCCCTGAAGCATGTGAAAGGCAGGAGAAGAAAAAGTGTGAGCTTGAAAAGAAGGAGATAATTGCTTCTCTTGCCGAAACCGTGGAAACTGATCCCTTAAAAGCAAGGTTCGAGTTGAGAGAGATTATTCATGGAAAGATGCTTGCAAAAGCTCCAGATACTGCCCCTGTCTGCTCTGCATGTTTTGAAGGTTTTTACAGAATCCTGAATGAAATTGAAGAGAAAATGTCCTGCTTTCCTGAAGTTCCTGCTGTTCCTGTTATTAAAAAGTCCAGCTATTGTTTGTCATCAGGCTTATTAGAAGGTTTGGAAGACGAAAAAGAAAAGGTAAACAATTCGGAAGGAAAAGCTGGGAAAAACTCAAAGTCAAAATTAAAGTTAAAAATAGGAGAACGAGCAGGAAAGAAAAAAGAAAACCTGATGAAAAACATTTCTGGGGAAGCTACTCCTGCATCTCTATCCGGGATCTCTCTATCCAGGCTGGTCCTGCATTCGGTTAGGGAGGAGGATAGGAAGAATAAGGAAAAGAAAGAGGAAAGCAAAAAGGGCAAATTTGCAAATAATTCCGCAGAGTCCACAGATTTCACAGGCACTTTTTTCGACTACGAAAGCAGTATTAAATCTCACGTCAGGCCGCCTTTCTCAAGTTCGAGGATTTATACCGAGGCTCCGGAAAATACCGAGTTTCTCGAATGTTATGACATAAACGGCCGGGAAGGAAGAAACCTTGAGGTTTCCATTTACCGCTACACAGACAGGCCTGAAAAGCTTTACATGATCAGGCCTCCCGAATATAACCTCCGACAGGAAGAGCTCAGGCTGCTTGAAAAGGTGAGGAGAAGGATGATCAGGCACAGGCCAAAGGACCTTGCCTTCGCAGACCCGACAGGGGCAAGGGAATACTTCAAACGCATGGCAAAAACTCTTCTTGGAGAAGAACTGCTCGAAAGCGGGAAAGCCTGCAGTCCGGATGAACTTGAAAGTTATGCCGACCTACTTGCAAGGTATACAAACGGGCTAGGGATCGTAGAAGACCTCCTTTCTGATTCCAGAATAACGGACGTATACATCAATGCACCTGCCGATACAAATCCAGTTCATGTTGTGATGGAAGGGGAAGAGTGTACAAGCAATGTATTTCTATCGCAGGACGACCTTGATGCCCTTGTATCAAGGTTCAGGACTATTAGCGGCAGGCCCTTTGGAGAAGCCATTCCCGTGCTTGAGCTTCACCTTGAGGCATTCGGGGTAAGAGTATCCGTAATAGGAGACCCTCTAAGTGCAAACGGGCTTGCATACGCCTTCCGTAAACACTCCCTCACACCCTGGACCCTGCCGAAACTGATCAATACAGGTTCAATCTCTCCTTTTGCAGCAGGGCTTCTAAGCTTTCTTATTGACGGGCAGTCTTCGGTCCTTGTTGCAGGAGAGGTGGGAGCCGGAAAAACATCCCTTTTATCAGCAATGCTTCTTGAAATCCCGCAGAAATACAGGATCCTGACAATCGAGGACACACATGAACTCCCCACAGAAGAACTCCAGGAACTGGGCTGGAAGGTGCAGGGGATGAGTTCACAGTCTTCTGTCCTGAAGTCCGGGGCGGAAATGAGCCCTGAAACCGCACTTCGGGCTGCCCTCAGGCTTGGAAGTTCATCTCTGGTGCTGGGAGAGGTAAGAGGACCGGAAGTAAAAGTGCTCTATGAAGCCATGCAGGTGGGAAATGCCGGAAACTCCGTTATAGGGACCATCCACGGTTCATCCGTTGAAAACGTTTACGAAAGAGTTGTACACACCCTCGGTGTTCCTCCTGCTTCTTTCAAGGCGACAGATGCGGTGATAATCTGTTCAGGAATCAGGCCAGGGGGCAGCATGAGAAAAGTAAAACGTGTCAGCCGGATTTCCGAAGTTACCTGTGCCTGTATAGAAGAACTGGAACCTTCCGAAATCTTTACCGACATTATGTATTACGATCCCTCTCAGGACTGCCTGCTTGCAGGAGAGGCTCTGGAACAGGGGCAGTCCGAGCTTATTGGAAAAATTGCCCGGAAATGGGGAATTACAATTGATACTGCCATGAAAAATATCGAACTCAGGGCAAGGATTAAAGAAAAAATTGCAGATGAAGGGGTTCGCATGCCGTTCCTGCTCGAAGCAGAAGCCGTAAGTGAGGCTAACAATATGTTCTGGCTGCTTTCCGACTCGATTAAAGCAGACAGGACTGGAGCAGGCAGCAGGACTAAAGCAGGTGACAGAACAGGAGTAGATGATAAGACAGGGGCATGTAAGACTGGCTTTGAAGAAGACTCTGAATCCAGTTCAAGAACCTATTTAGAGGAACTGTACAGGCAGTGGGAAATATGGTTTGAAAAATTTATAAGGGAACGGGCAGGGATAGGAAAACAGGTAACAGGAAGGCAACTGCCCGAAGAAAGACAACTATCAGAAGAAAGACAACTATCAGAAGAAAGACAGCTATCAGAAGAAAAGCAGCTGTCAAAAGTAAAAATAACTGCCTGAGGAGTCAGGAAAATGGAAGAAAGCAGCTGGTACGTAAGAGCCTGTAAATCCACAGTAAAGCAGTGGGGATGGGCTGTCCCGGACCCTCAGGCCTTCAGCAGGAAATGTGAAAAAAGCGTGAGTCCTGAGTACAGGGATGCCCTCAGGTTTACAGGCTTTGACCTGGAAGCTTTTGAGACTGTACTGTTTTCTTACGTGGGCACATTTGTGACTTTAATTCTGCTGCTCGGAGTAGACCTTTTCCTGCTTCTTTCCAGAAGTTTCGACCACAGGACTCTTTTCATAATGGGGACCCTGACTTTTGTTATCCCAATGATAGTTCTGTGTTACCTGAGCGAATATGTGAAGATAAAAGCAGGTTTTATGAAAATCTCCTCCCTTGGAGATATCCCGGAAATCCTGAGCTATATCATTATGTCAATGAAGCTGGTCCCAAACCTTGAACACGCTGTCCTTTTTGCAGCCCGGAACTCTGAGAGGCCGCTTGCAACGGACTTAAAAAAGCTGACCTGGGACCTGAATCTAAGGATCTACAGCAGCATGGATGATGCTCTCCTCTCTTTTGCCGACCTGTGGGGAAGAAACAGTGAATACTTCAAACGGTCCCTGCACCTGATAAAGAGTTCCACGGCCGAACCAGATGAAGCCCAGAGGGTCATTGCCCTGAACCGCGCTCTGGATATCAGCCTTGAAGGGACTGAAAGCCTTATGGAAGCTTTTGCAGCAAAGCTTAAAACCCCAAGCTATGTGCTGTACTCGATTTTTATCCTTATTCCACTTGCCCTTGTCGCTCTCCTGCCTGCAGTTACCGTTGTAGGGATGAAACCCAAAATAACTGACCTTGTCCTTCTCTATGATTTTGTTTTTCCGTCCCTTGCAGCAATCTACTCAGAATATATCCTGATGCAGAGGCCTGTTGCCTTTATTCCCAGACAAATTCCGGATACCCATCCTGACCTTGCAGACATAAGGCAGAAGAAGCGCTTTGCGATACTCACCGGAGCCCTTGTCTGCGCCCTGACTGCTCCTGTGGGATATCTCCTTCTGGCTTTTGGAAACCCCGGAGGAATCGTTTCTACAACTCCTCTTGAAGGGTATCTCCTTCCAGCTCTTCCCCTGGTTGTGGGCGGCACCGCAGGGCTTTCAATCTACCTGTACTCCTCATCTCTTCCGTATAAGAAAATAAGAGACAGGATAAAACAGATGGAGCAGGAATTTGCAGACTCCCTCTTTGTGCTGGGCAGAAGGATCTCTGAAGGAAAAGCCCCTGAAGAAGCCTTTGCCCATACTGCCAGGACTATGGAAGGCTCAAAAATAGGTGAAGCCTATGAAGGGATTTCGATGAACCTGTTCAGCATGAGGACAAATCTCAAAGACGCCGTTTTTGACGAAGAATTCGGGGCTTTCAGGCATGTATATTCCGAGAGAATAAGAAACACAATGCTCCTCTTTACGGAAAGCGTCCACAAAAACCACGAAGCTGCAGGAGCTTCGATTATCAAGCTTGCAGACCACTTAAAAGAACTCAGTGCCGTAGAAGAGCGCATCAGGAGTTCCCTTTATGACGTCACCTCAACAATGCGTACTACTGCTGCGATTTTTGCGCCACTTATTGCAGGAATCACCCTTGCCCTTTCCGAAGTTATTACAAAAATCCTGAACCAGGTAGCAGAAAGGGTGAGCAGGGTTCCCGCAGACCTTTCAGGAATGCCTGTAGAGCTAAGTCCTGAAACTTTTTCCCAGTCCATCCCTCCAGACCAGTTTTTGCTTGCAATAGGGGTTTACATTGTTCTTATCAGTGCAATTCTTACCCGCTTTGCAGGAGCCATAGAATATGGAGGAGAAAGGGAGCAGTTGAAGTACGACCTCGCCTGTATGCTTCCGGTTACTGTGATTGTCTTTGCGGTATCAGCTGCGGCTTCGAGGGTTATTTTTAGCGGGATGGTGTGAGATCAAAGAGGAAAAGCTATAAGACAAACTGGAAGGTCAAAAAGCTGCTGGAAAAAAGAAAAAGAGAGGGAAACTTAATTCCCTTTTTTGTTTTTCACATCAAACCTAACATTCATTCTTATTTTACTTCCTCTTATACAGAAACACTGCAAGCAGACCGGCTAACCCATAAATCACTTCAAACCCAGGCGCACTCACATTTTCTTTCTGGCCGGTTTCGTATTCAGATCCTTTGCCCCCGGCATCCGTGTCATCGACCGATCTAGCTTCGGATCCTATATGTGCACCCGTGTCAGTTTTTTCATCAGCGCCTTTTGCCTTTCCTGTAATTGCAAATGAAGCAAATCCCGGAGTTTCGGCTGTGAAATACAGGAACTTATCATCTTCTCCCGATTGCCTGGATGGCAGTTGCTCCCACTTATTATCACTGTAACGGTTCAGAGTGATGGAAGCCTGATCTATATCTTTTTCCTGCATCCACTCCTTTTCAACCTTGAAGCAGACTGAGGGGTTTTCAATGTTTTCTGAGGTTGCAACTCCACCATTTCCGACCCATATGTTAAACGATTTGTAGACCTCACCGGAAGGCAGTTCGGAAACGAGAGCAGATTTTCCTTTCAGCATCTCGGCAACAGTTGTTGTTTTGCCCAGAGTCTTTTTTGCATCAAAGCTTGCGTAAACAACACAGGTGGCTTTCTTTGTGAAATCAAACTTTACTTCATTTCCGTTTGTAACGAAGATCTGGCAAAGTTCCTTCACTTCAACGTTTTTTGCAGGCTCGGGAGAGCCGCCTGCACCACCACTGCTGCTGCTACTGCTTCCACTGTTTGAACTACTGTCATCGCCAGAACTGCTTCCTGTCTTTGGGTCTGCAGTGTCCGGGTCTGTAACGGTGATGTAATTGTATTTCGTAATTATGGACTTTCCACCGCGGTTGTCCAGATATAATGTAACAGTATATTTGCCCGGCTTTTCGTAGGTGTGCGTTGCATACGGTGTTGCAGAGTCGTTACCGTCCACCAGATAAGTTTGAACGACCCCATCACCAAAATCCCACTCGCGCCAGATTGGATAATTTGGAAATTCAGCATCCAGATCATCGACGAATGTCACCGTTAGAGGAGCATCTCCAGATGTTACGTCGGATGAAAAGTATGCAGGAGTTGCAGCTTCTTCCCTTATTCCCATGAGCACATAACCATACTTACTTACTGTGCCGCTTCCATTTGCATTTGTCACTGTCAAATTTACAGTATACCCGCCTATTTTCCCGTATGAATGAGTAGGATTCTTCTGTGTTGAGGTATTTCCATCCCCGAAATCCCAGAACCAGGAAGTCGGAGAGCCTGTACTGTTATCAAAGAATGAAAGAACTTCATTTTCATAAATCCCGTCATAAGAAGTACCACTCAATACTGCCTCGACTTCCGGAGAATAAAAATCTGCAACTGGTTTTCCCGTAGACGGAGTTACTGTGACTGTGATATAGCCCGGCTTGGTCACAGAACTGCTGCCTGCGGCATTGGTTACCGTCAGAGTAACGCTGTATGTGCCCGGATTCTTAAATGTGTGCGTTGAGTTCATTGAATGTTTTGAATTGATGCCGTCGCCAAAATCCCAGAGCCAGGAAGCAGGCATTCCACCAGTACCGGTGCCAGTAAATAACACAACCAGAGGTACAGTTCCGGAAGTTACGTTGGCAGTGAAGTCGGGAACAGGCAATACTGAGTTATATTTAGCTGTGAGCGGCAGATAGTCACGGTTCTTTTCAGATATTACATAAGCTGAATCTGCAATGCCATCTCCGTTTGCATCAATAGCATTCTGAGAGAACCCGGTCCCGTCCGGCTTTGCCCAGTAATTACCTCCAATATATGACCCACCAATTATGTTTGTACCTTCAGTGAGTGAGCTGTTCCAGGTATATGTTTTTTCAAAGTCTCCAAACTTTACATTCACCGTGTTGTTGAAATAATTATTATAGACTCCCTTAGCTTCTAAAGAACCAAGCACTTTAAGCCCGCAGTCTGAGCAGTACATTATTTTATTTCCAATTAAATTTGCACCGCCAGTTTCTCCGGCTACTACTCCTGAACCGCAATTTGTGATTTCGTTGTTTTCTATATCATAAGATAGGCCAGAAACATGTATTCCGACATCACAGTTGTTTATTTTGTTACCACTGATAGGCGGTACATATCTTTCATCATAAACATAAATTCCTGTAGAACAATTTGAAATTTCATTATTTGTAATTTCATTGTAATCACCGCAACATGATACGTCTATGCCAGTACCGCCAGTGATTTTGTTTCCAGATATAATGATGCCAGAACTCTCAGATCCTACGGCAATACCACCATTTTCAATAATGTTGTTTGTTATCTGGCACATATTGTTCAGATAATACTCATTATTGCCTAAATATGCGTTATTAACGTAAACACTACCATCTATATCAAAACCGGTTAGTGTTACGCCAACATTGCTTAGAATGATAGTTGCCACAGTGCTGTCTGCTGGTTCAATAAACACGTTATTTGTTTCTGGTTTAATTGTTAGCTTTGCTTTTGAAACGTTTATGTTTTCAACATAAGTTCCAGGTTTTACTATAATTACATCTCCAGCTTCTGCACCATCTACAGCTTCCTGTATTGTAGAATATGGTCCGCTTCCGTTGCCCACTATAATATCTTTTGCTGATACTGTAGGCAGTGCCCCCATCAGGAATATCAAAGTAAAAACTATAAATAGAGTTTTACTCCTCACTTTATCTACCCCACATAGTTTCTATATTTCAAAGCTAGAGTAGTACACTGTACTATCTATTTTATCCGACCCACTCACATAAATAATTTATAATTAATAATATTACATTTCTGAAAATGTAAATTATATTTATGGATAATTGTACATCCTATAAATAACTAGACTATATGCTCAATATAATTCAAAAAGTAAAATTCCTTCTGACTTTTGTTGCTTATAGGCTTTGATTCAAAATTAGAACCGGAAAAGCAAAAAACGACTATTTATTGTGCCCGATATGCAGTTAAAGTGTGTACTTATGAACAGAAATTAGAGGTTTATTGAAATACTCCATAATCCTAAGGAATATATAAATCAATTACTATAAATATTAATGAGATTTACTCAACTGAGCTGGGAACTCAAAGCAAAAACGCCCTATTTTTTAATCTCGTGAGTTTTGACGAGCCTGCATATATTTGGTTCATTCCTCAAATTTGTAATTCCTTATTAGAAGTTCAAGGAGAGAATTATGAAAAAATTAAAGATGAAAAGCATCTTTTAATGAGAGGTGGAAAATGGAGTCTACGAATCCAGGATTCTGTGGGGATGGCTGAAGATTATGTATATTTATACCGTTCTATCAGCTGGTCTGCTCGGGCTGGGAGTGGTTCTTACCCCTGACTATGTAATATCTATGATGGGCTGGCCTTTGCAGGACCCTGTTATTTTTGGAGTTTTCGGCAGCGTCTATGTCGCTTTCGGTCTTGTATCCATACTGGGCTTGAGGTCTCCACTTAAGTTTCCTCCAGTACTGCTTTTACAGCTTTCTTATAAGATAATCTGGTTTGCAGGGGTTGCCCTGCCTCTAGCAGTAAAAGGGCAGTTTCCGGCCTATGGATATGTGTTCGCTGCGATATTTCTGAGCTATGTCATAGGGGACCTGATAGCCATACCCTTCGGCTATTTATTTGGAAAAAATAAGGTGAATAATTAAAAAATTTCTGCTTATTCTGCCCGAACTGTCTTAATTTTTTAAATTCTCACAGCTCAAACAATCTCTGCTACCTTCTTTTTAGAAGCTTTAAACGCTTCCCTTGCCCTTGATTCAGTAAGCCCGGCTCCCATTGCAACTTTAAGGGCAGTTTCATCGGTGATAAGGTTATCAGGTGCATGGGTATCGGTATCCACCACAAGAGTTGCTCCGAATTCAAGAGCAAGCCTTGCAACATGCCCGTTTGTCCTGTTGTGCCCGTTCCTTGAAGTAATCTCAAGAAGTACATTATTCTCTGCCGCAGTCCTGACGTCTTCTTCGGAGATCAGGCCGGGGTGAGCCAGGATATCCACATACTCACATGCAACAGATGCTGCATTTGTACCCTGGGCGACAGGCTCTGAGATGGTTTCCCCGTGCACGACCACAATTTCCGCACCCAGCTCTTTTGCTTTCTTTGCCAGGGGAGCAATCTTTCCCGGAGGAACATGAGTTAGTTCAACTCCGGACAGGACGCGGATATCCCATTCATCTTCCAGGTATTTTGCTTTCTTTCCAGCATCAAGAAGCTGTTCCAGGTTTGTATAGTCTGCATGGTCGGTAAGTGCAATAGCCTCGTAACCGTGAATAACAGCCCGCCTGACGAGTTCACTGGGGAGCAGTTCCCCGTCACTGAAAATAGTGTGAGTATGAAGGTCAATCAACTGTGGTCACCGTGTTTAGAATTCGTTTTATTATTTTTTTGAATTCGGTTTATTATTTGCACCTGATTCATTTCACTGCGGAATTTTGTTAAGTTATGCTGAATTATGCTGAGTTATACTGAATAATACAATTCATTTTTTAACTCAAGTAATTAACATAACTTCCTGATAAAATTAATCCGAGTTTTCGGGTTTTTCAGGGTTCTCAGACTTTCCAAGCCTTTCTTCAACATCAGCAAAAGCAAAGTTAGGCTTGACATCCGTTATTTTTATGCGGACCTTTTCTCCGACTTCAACTTCCTTTACAAAGACAACAAAACCTTCAATGAGGACAGCTCCATCTCCGCTTGAGCCGAGCTTTTCGATGTCAACAACGAATTTGTCTCCTTTTCTGAGGGGAGCCGTAAGGAATTTCTTTCCTATAACATAGATCTCCGCACTCTGCGACCTTGAAGCTTGCGGGGAATAAGCCTTGACGTGGACAAAATTATCCTTCACTTTGTCAAGGTAGTCTTTGAACATGTCTCCCTGGAAGACCTTGACCACAAAATTTCCTTTTGGCTTGAGGATCTTCTTTGCGCACTCAAGTGCTGAGGTAGAAAGCTCTATCGACCTCGCATGGTCGTAGGACCAGTTACCTGAAAGGTTGGGGGCTGCATCACAGAGCACTACATCTGCCCCTTTTTCTCCGACGGTCTTGATAATCTTCTTGATCGTCGAGTCTGCGTTTATGTCACCCACAATGGTCTCGACTCCTTCAATAGGGGCTATCCTCTGAAGGTCAACACCAAGGACTTTCCCTCCGGAAAGCTCTTTTGCAACCTGGAGCCATCCGCCCGGAGCCGCACCTAGATCCACAACCGAGTCTCCCCGCTTGATAACATTATGTTTATTATTGATCTGTTTGAGCTTAAAGGA
Organism: uncultured Methanosarcinales archaeon; assembly: GCA_964434965.1. Classification (GTDB taxonomy): domain Archaea; phylum Halobacteriota; class Methanosarcinia; order Methanosarcinales; family Methanosarcinaceae; genus Methanosarcina. The sequence continues at coordinate 3,699 of CAYSWX010000024.1, read as the reverse complement.
AGCCCTGGAACGGTAACCTTCCTCTTTTGCCTGGTGATAATAATAATCTCTTCTATCTCTTGCCATTGCTTACCTTCCCTGCGCTGAAAGCTCATATAGCTTGCGCAGAAGTCGTTTTGTCAATTATTCACTAAATCTCTTGTCAATAATCCCTGAATCTTTATATCCCAACATCAGGTTCTTATTTTTACTTTCGTCTTTACTGAACAAAATTACAGAGAAACTTAATACGACAACTGCTATCCATACCGCTTTAGCTCCAATAACTGATGTAAGCAACCCTCCAGAAATGGCCCCTGCCAGGAACGAGAGGTTAATCGTAGAGAACCGGACTGCTTGCAAAGCCGATTCACTGTCTTTTTTTGTGACAGCAGTACAAACATCCTGCGTAGCTGACCGTAAATTTCCGGTAATCATAGTTGTGTTATACGCGGAACCGGCAAGTTTGCGGAACGAAGATACCTGGACCGCTGAGACAAATGAAATTGCAACAGTCACAATGATATCCGGGCTTGTATAAGGTATAAAACCTATGATGAAAAGGACTGCAATTTCAAGAATTAAAACTGCCCTTTCGGCATCCTGTATGAACAGGCGCATTGAAGGCTTTTTAATTATCTCGGCAATTATTACTCCGAAAACGAATGCCAGAATAGGAACTGCGTGGAGCACTGCCTGCCCCCATTCTCCTGTTGCAGCTTCTATGCCCATAAGCACGACGTTTCCGGTCTGGGCATTGGCGAAAACACCGCCTCTCCCTACGAATGTATAAGCATCAAGGAATCCTCCCACTATTGCAAGGAGTATCCCAAGCTCCACAGATTCTGGGGTAAAATTACGTAAACGCATTTTTCTTTCATTATTTAGCATTTTCATTTTTCTCATTCTGAATTCAAAAGCCCTGTTGAATACCTCCCTAAAAATCACATTAATATACTCTTATATTATAAAAAGATACCGAATAAATTATTATTCAATGAGGAAAGGTTTCCTGTGATGCTATTACAGCAGATGGAATTATTGCGTAGACTGCAGTTTTGCAGGAAAAATGTAAGTATACGCAAGTTAAATGCGAGCATGTGCGAGTATACGCAAGTATAATGAATTCGAAAACAGAGTCAAAGGTTGTTGTAAAGGTTGTTGTAATAAAGATACTTCAGTAAAGGATATAAACTCATTAAACTCATACGATTCCAGTTTTTCCGGCGCTTAACACTACCTTTTTCTGCACTTTACAGAAAAACCCTCTGTTTCACAGCAAGTACCGTCTGGAGCTTAAAACCGTTCTGAGAATCTCCTCCCCTCCCGTTTTTTCGACCTTAATATCAGCCGGTTTTTCAATAATCTCAGGGCTAAGAGGAAGGCGCTTCTCGGCTTCCCTTATAAGCGGGGTGTCTCCATTCATAATAACGCAGTCGATAGGAGAGTTTTCTTGGAGCACTTTATCAAGAGCTTCAAAAACCTTGTCCATGTGGTGGGCAATATCTTCTTCCCTGAGGCGTTCGAAGCGCCGCTGAGAGAACCCTCCCTTGCTGTGCTTTTCTTTGACACTGCTTTTGATGAACTCTTCCGTATCAAAGACGCGGGCATCAGGAGAAAAGCCAATAAAAGATTCACCTGCATGCAGGACAAGAACGAGCATGCGACAGCTGGAACTCAGGTTTTCTTCAAGTGGAGCAGTCTCAAAGTTGTTCTGGAGATACCAGGCAGAAGAGGCAACAGGGAAAGGAAGGACTATGGCTTCGGAAATCATGCGGTGAAGGTCGTAAAAAAAGACCATGCCTGTCTCGGTGTCGAGCCTGTCAAGAAGGGAGCGGGTCTCCTCTTCGACCAGGGCAAGGGTTTTTTCTGGAATCACAGCTGAAAAGCGGGTTCCGGAGGGCAGATAAATAGTCAAAAGGTCTTCAGCAGAAGAGTGGAAAGAACTGAGCTTGGAAAGGTAAGCCTGAACAGCAGCAGGGCTCAGGTTTTCAATCCCGCGAAACTCTAACCTTTTTTGGGATTCGGTCCGGATTGCTTCAAGCTCATGCGACAGGGTCTGAGTACGGACAAGCTCCTGATTTAAACGGGATTCGGCCTCTTGCCTTTCCGAAACTGCCTGCCTTGCAAGGGTTTCTTTCTTTTCAAGCTGGTTTTTTGTATTCAGCAGGTTTAATTCAAGTTCAGCCACCCTGGAGGAAAGCACATCAATCTCTGATTCCAGCTTTCCTTTTCCGGAGATTTTTCCTATAATGGTGCCCAGACCTTTTTTTCCTTCTGCGGTAACTTCTGTTTTTGCAGCCTTTTTATCAGTCATCTACATACCTGCCTGTTTCATACTTTCATATCTTTCATATCATACTTCATACAATCAAAAAACTCCCGGAATTAACCTGATTTATTAACCTGACTATTTAACCAGACTGTATAACATTAATAATACTTTATTAATTATGCTAATATCAGCCGGAGAATAAGCCGGTTAGAAACAGATGAAAACAATATTATTAATATAAAATAGTTATTGCATCATCTAAGATACATGATAATTGTTAAACCATATACAAGGTCTGATACTGGAAGATACAGACCTTATGGGACTTAGCAATAAAATATAATCTATATAGGATTTAACCGCTTCTTATATTTCGAAAGTTTTAAGAATATCATATTTAATGTCACTGTGATTTCAAGATTTTTTTCAAAAAAAGAGCTCATTTCCAACTAATTTCTATTGATTACTTCGGTGCCTGAATGAAAAAACCATTGAAAGAGTCTCAAAGTAAGAAGGATCAAACGAATCCTTGCCCACAAATCCCTGCCCGTAATAAGGCTGAAAAAATTCATCCCACCCTCTGGATCCAGGGGCACAGGAGTTCCTCTCTTGCCGGAAAAACTATAGCCCTTGGCGTTACCGGGAGTATAGGGGCGGTCAGGGTAGTTGAACTTGCAAGGGAACTGATAAGAAACGGGGCAGAAGTCCATGCGGTCATGACCGAGGCTGCAATGCATATTCTTCACCCTGATGCCCTTCATTATGCCACCGGAAACCCTGTAATTACCGAACTCGGAGGCAGGGTGGAGCACGTGGAGTTCTGCGGGTTCAAAGGCAGGGCAGACCTTCTCCTGATAGCTCCGGCAACAGCGAATACAATAGGAAAAATCGCGTACGGAATAGACGATACCACGGTTACCTCTTTTGCAACAACGGCTCTTGGCTCAGGCGTTCCTGTTATGGTTGTCCCTGCAATGCATGAGTCCATGTACAGGCACCCTGCTGTAACTGAAAATGTAACGAAGCTGAAAAGCTGGAGGATCTCCATGGTGGGCCCCAGGTTCGAAGAAGGCGTTGCAAAAATTGCATCAAACGAAGAAATAGTGCTTGAGGTAGAAAGGGCTCTTGGAAACCGTAGCCTTGAAAACCGGAAGATAATAATTACAGGAGGATCAACTGCCGAAAGCCTTGACCCTATCCGAATCCTTACAAACCGGGCTTCCGGAAAGACGGGCAGGGAACTTGCCCTTGAAGCCTACCGCAGAGGAGCTGATGTAACCCTTGTGCACAGGGACAGGCTCGGGTTTACAGGAATAAGGGAGGTCTTTGCCGAAAGTGCCGCAGAAATGACCGAATCTGTGCTTTCGGAACTGGAAAATGGGTATGATGTCCTTATAAGCTCTGCAGCAATTGCAGACTATACAACTGAGCCTTCCTCGGAGAAA
>CAYSWX010000023.1:0-50439 GCA_964434965.1 uncultured Methanosarcinales archaeon | reverse complement strand
TATTGTAGCAAGCTTTGAATCAGTTCCATTAAGGTTACTTACTGTAAGATTGACAGTATAGTTTCCTGCTACAGAGTAAGTGTGTGCTGGATTCTGTTCTGTGGAGTTAAAGCCATCTCCAAAGTTCCAGTTCAAACCAGTTGCGTTTAAGGAACTGTCCGCAAACTGAACAGAGAGAGGAGCAGAACCGCTGGTTACGTTGCTGCTGAAATTGGCAACAGGAAAAACGGGTTCTTCGGAAACAGTTATCGTAGCAAAAGCCGAATTTGTACCATTTCCGTTGCTTGCTGTAAGGTTAACTGTGTAGTTTCCTGCTATAGAGTAAGTATGCACTGGATTCTGTTCTGTGGAGTTAAATCCATCTCCGAAGTCCCAGTTCCATCCGGTTGCGTTTAAGGAACTGTCGTTGAACTGAACAGTCAGAGGAACATAACCACTGCTCACGTTACTACTGAAGTTAGCAACAGGAAATACTAAAGTCGAAAACTTCTGAATGCGATTATTGTCGGTATCGGCAACATAAACAGTATCCGAAGAGTTGGCAGAAACATCATATGGATAGATAAAACTTCCGTTGTCGTTTCCAGGAGAACCCCAGGTGATCAAGAAGTTGCCATTGCTATCAAACTTCTGAACGCGATGATTGAACGTATCAGCAACATAAACATTACCTAAAGAGTCTACAGAAACACCATAAGGAGTATTAAAACTTCCATTGCCGCTTCCAGAAGAACCCCAGGTGCTTATGAAATTGCCGCTGCTATCAAACTTTTGAATGCGATTATTGTATGTATCGCCAACATAAACATTACCAGAAGAGTCAACAGAAACACCAGATGGATAGATAAAACTTCCATTATTGGATCCATAAGAACCCCAGGCGGTTATGAAATTGCCACTGCTGTCAAACTTCTGAATGCGATTATTACTAGTATCGGCAACATAAACATTACCTGAAAAGTCAACGGAAACACCATAAGGAGAACCAAACATTCCATTGCTGCTTCCAAAAGAGCCCCAGGTGCTTATGAAATTGCCACTGCTATCAAACTTCTGAATACGATTATTGTTGGTATCGGCAACATAAACATTACCAAAAGCGTCGACGGCAACATCTCGTGGACGAGAGAAATTTCCGTTGTCGCTTCCAGAAGAACCCCAGGTGATCAAGAAGTTGCCACTGCTGTCAAACTTCTGAATGCGATTATTACTAGTATCGGCAACATAAACATTACCTGAAGAGTCAACGGAAACACCATAAGGATAATTAAAACTTCCGTTGCTGCTTCCAGAAGAACCCCAGGTGGTCACAAAATGATAAGGAAGGACTGGTTGTGCTGAAACGGTTATTGTAGCAAGCTTTGAATCAGTACCATTAAGGTTGCTTGCTGTAAGGTTAACTGTATAGTTTCCTGCTGCTGAATAAGTATGCTTTGGATTCTGTTCTGTTGAGTTAAAGCCATCTCCAAAGTCCCAGTTCCATAAGGTTGCGTTTTCTGAGATGTCGGCAAACTGAACCGAGAGAGGAGCAGAACCTCTTGTCACATTGCTGCTGAAATTGGCAACAGGAAGAACAGGTTCTTCAGAAACGGTTATTGTAGCAAGCTTTGAATCAGTTCCATTAAAGTTACTTACTGTAAGGTTAACTGTGTAATTTCCTGCTATGGAGTAAATGTGTGCTGGATTCTGTTCTGTTGAGTTAAACCCGTCTCCAAAGTTCCAGTTCCATCCGGTTGCGTTTAAGGAACTGTCATTAAACTGGACTGAGAGAGGAGCAGAACCACTGCTAACGTTGCTGCTGAAGTTAGCAACAGGAAGAACAGGTTCTTCGGAAACAGTTATCGTGGCAAAAGTCGAATTTGTACCGTTTCCGTTGCTTGCTGTAAGGTTAACTGTATAGTTTCCTGCTGTAGAGTAAGTATGGACTGGATTCTGATCAGTTGAATTAGAGCCGTCGCCAAAGTCCCAGTTCCATCCGGTTGTGTTTAAGGAACTGTCAGTAAACTGAACCGAGAGAGGAGCAGAACCGCTGCTCACGTTGCTGCTGAAGTTAGCAACAGGAAGAACAGGTTCTTCAGAAACGGTTATTGTAGCAAGCTTTGAATCAGTACCATTAAGGTTGCTTGCTGTAAGATTGACAGTATAGTTGCCTGCTACAGAGTAAGTATGCACTGGATTCTGTTCTGTTGAGTTAAACCCGTCTCCAAAGTCCCAGTTCCATCCGGTTGCGTTTAAGGAACTGTCAGTAAACTGGACTGAGAGAGGGGCAGAACCACTGCTCACGTTGCTACTGAAGTTAGCAACAGGAAGAACAGGTTCTTCAGAAACGGTTATTGTAGCAAGTTTTGAATCAGTTCCATTAAGGTTGCTAGCTGTAAGGTTAACTGTATAGTTTCCTGCTGCTGAATAAGTATGCTTTGGATTCGGTTCTGTTGAGTTAAAACCATCTCCAAAGTTCCAGTTCCATACAGTTGCGTTTAATGAACTGTCAGTAAACTGGACTGAGAGAGGAGCAGAACCACTGCTAACGTTGCTGCTGAAATTAGCAACAGGAAGAACTGGTTCTGATGCTGAAGAAGGAATCATAAACTGACCGAAGGCAATAGGTCCGAGTCCTGCAGATACGGTGGCTGTAACAGTGTTTGTGGTAGTGTTAATGACAGAAACAGTGTTGCTGCCCTGGTTTGCTACATATACCTTTGTTCCATCCGGATTTACTGCAACTCCATAAGGATTAGATCCTACAGTCACAGAAGCTGTAACAGTGTTTGTGGAAGTGTCAATGACAGAGACACTGTTACTTTCTTGGTTCGCCACATATGCCTTTGTTCCCGTCGGGTTGACTGCAACTCCCTGAGGAGCAGATCCCACAGTCACAGAGGCTGTAACAGTGTTTGTGGAGGTGTCAATGACATAGACGCGGTTTTCATTGTAGTCTGTCACATATACTTTTGTTCCCGTCGGGTTGACTGTAACTCCAGTAGGCAAGGTTCCTACACTAACAGTGGCTGTAACAGTGTTTGTGGAGGTGTCAATGACAGAGATACGTTTGCTGTTTTGGCTCGCCACATATACATTTGTTCCAGCCGGATCAACTGCAACTCCAAAAGGCGTGTATCCTACAGTCACAGTGGCTGTAACAGTGTTTGTAGTAGTGTCAATGACAGAGACACTGTCACTATACATATTTGCCACATATGCCTTTGTTCCATCGGGGGTGACTGCAACTCCAACAGGCCCTGATTCTACAGGCACAGTGTCTGTAACAGTGTTTGTGGAGGTGTCAATGACAGAGACAGTTTCACTGACTAAGTTTGCCACATATACCTTTGTTCCATCCTGGTTGACTGCAACTCCCTGAGGACCGAGCCCCACAGGCACACTGGCTATAATAGTGTTTGTGGAGGTGTCAATGATAGAGACACTATTGTTATCATAGTTAGTAATATACGCAAATTGCTTATTCGGACCTGAAGGCGGGGAAGAAACAGTAATCGTGGCAAAAGTCGAATTTGTACCGTTTCCGTTGCTTGCTGTAAGGTTAACTGTGTAGTTTCCTGCTGTAGAGTAAGTATGCTTTGGATTCTGTTCTGTTGAATTAAAACCGTCTCCAAAGTCCCAGTTCCATCCAGTTTCATTTAAAGAGCTGTCAGTAAACTGAACTGAGAGAGGAGCAGAACCACTGCTAACGTTGCTGCTGAAATTAGCAACAGGAAGAACGGGTTCTGATGCTAAAGAAGGAATCATAAACTGACCGAAGGAAACAGGCCCGGATCCTACAGTTACGGTGTCTGTAACAGTGTTTGTGGCAGTGTCAATGACAGAGACAGTGTTATCACCAGAGTTTGCCACACATACCTTTGTTCCAGCCTGGTTAACTGCAACTCCACAAGGATTAAGTCCTACAGGCACAGAAGTTATAACAGTGTTTGTGGAGGTGTCAATGACAGAGACAGTGTCACTTTCTTGGTTCGCCACATACGCCTTTGTTCCCGTCGGGTTGACTGCAACTCCCTGAGGATTGACCCCCACAGACACGGCTGTAACAGTGTTTGTAGTAGTGTCAATGACAGAGACAGTGTTGCTATTGGAGTTTGTCACATATACCTTTGTTCCAGCCTGGTTAACTGCAACTCCACAAGGACTGTTTCCCACAGACACAGTGGCTGTAACAGTGTTAGTGGATGTATCAATGACATCGATACTTTTGCTGCCCTGGTTTACCACATATACCTTTGTTCCAGCCGGATTAACTGCAACTCCATAAGGCGTGACTCCTACAGACAAAGTGGCTGTAACAGTGTTTGTAGTAGTATCAATGATAGAGACACTGTTGCTGAATTGATTCGCCACATATGCCTTTGTTCCATCGGGGGTGACTGCAACTCCAACAGGATTGGATCCTACAGATACAGTGGCTGTAACAGTGTTAGTCGATGTATCAATGACAGAGACACTGTTGCTATTGGAGTTTGTCACATATACCTTTGTTCCAGCTAGGTTGACTGCAACTCCAGCAGGTCCGGATCCTACAGATACAGTGGCTGTAACAGTGTTAGTCGATGTATCAATGACAGAGACGGTGTTGTCGTTGATGTTCGTAATATACGCTAATTGACTACCTGGAGTTTCGGCATGTGTAATGGAAGCGCTCATCAATATCAGAGAAAATAAAATAAAACATAAAAACAGTTTATTGGAAATATTAACACTTTGAGATTTCATATTTAAGCGCCCCTCATCCATCTGAACATGTTATTGTTTTTCTCATTCCAAACCCTCGTACACAACTTAATAATTATTTTTAATGTTTACAATGAGTTTCAAGGCATTTGATAACTAAGTTTTTGTATTCCATTTGTTTTTTAGATTATTAATATTAAAAATTATTAATTATGTATTTAATATGTCAGCAAGTTTTTCATTTTTTATTCATCTATCCACCTCGTGTCACGAACAACATCATTATACTCGGAAGATAGCATAAGCTAAACAAGCAAAGATGCTTAATCTCTCATTAACGGAAATTCGTATTCTCTTAATTTGGAGTGGATAAAAAGCCAAAATTATTTACAATGTGTTGCGGCATTACATCGAAGATGTTTTGGGGGTGTATATTTAGGGTGTATATTTAAGATCTAGCTCGTTTCAGAAACTTTAAGTAACTATCTGATATTTATTTCACTTATTCAAATATAGAGAATACAAGCTGGTTGTCCATCGCACTTTTTATATTAAATGAGATATAACAGATGTAATATTCTAAATGAGAAATAAAAAGATATAAATGTTACCGTTGGAAAAAATTTAGGACATATGCAACACGTAATCTGATTTGTTTTCCCATTTGTTGACCAATTAAGTAAAGTTCACACTTTCAAGAATTATCTCAAAAACTTTTTCCATTAGTGAATATTGTTTTTCTGAGATAATGTGGAAAAGTTTCAATATAGATTTTAAGATTTTGTATTATAAAAGAAAGATTAGACTTTTTTAGCAAAATCAAAGTTGCAGTGGCAAATTCAGCTAAAAGCAACGAGGGATCTGCTGGAATAAACTGCGAATATCCCCAAAACAGGAAATACTACCCGGAAGGTTTAAGAAACAATATTTTGATACATGAAAAAAATATTTCGATACACATTAGCCTTCATCCGGAAGTATCAGATAACCCATCTTGTAGGAATGATACAAAACCTGACTAATCCAACCATTTCTCATGCGTACCTTCCATCTTCAGGAAATTCTTTTTTTGTATTTTCTGCGTCTATTGATGTAAAAGGAAGAAGGGAGAAGACTTTTGATCCGTTAATAGCCATCTCCCCCGAACATAAGAGATGCCTGTAATCTCCTGCTGATTAACCCCGGTTGGAAGTCTGGTTCAGGTCCTCAATATAGACCCCCGCCCCGAGCCACCAGGTATCATCTACATTCTGAACGTAGCTCATTTTTGGCTCAAGCGTCATATTATGGGCGGGGTTGTAGTAATGGTAGAACAGGAACCCTCCTCCCTGCTGCGCCAGCAAGATCTCGACCCTGGTGTAATTAACCCCGTAAGGGTCCTGAAGCCCGGAAAGGTCCGTGCCTATAAGTTGAGGCTGATAGGGGAGTGCCAGGGTAGTTCCGTTATAATCGAAGGCATAGATATAGAGACTGTCGCGGACGAACGTTCCATTCTGGTTATTGAACTCCGATATTGCAGCATCCTTTCCGCTCGTATCGGCATACGCAATCGCCTCCCCGACAAAGGATTTCAGGCTATCCCTTACCTGGGGATCCGTCCCTGCCTTTACAATGGACGAATTCTCCGGCGGATTGTAAATACCGGCTCCGATAATCCAGCTCTGGTTCACCATCATAACGTAGCTGAGTTTTTGTTTGACTGTGAAATTATCTGCAGGGTCTTCATAGAGATACCGGACAAAACCACCACCGGACTGTGCAGTTGAAATCAGGTCCTGGATAAATAAGGTGCCGTTCGCATCCGTAACGTTCCACCGGTTCGTACCGATAATCTCGGGCTGGAAAGGTAGAGCCAGAGTGGTGCCATTTGTGCCGTATGCGAAGATATAGAGTTCGCCGTCAACGAACTGGCCGGTCTGGTTGTTGAACTCACTAAGAGCGGCTTCCTGTCCGTGTACGTGTGCATATTCAAAGGCTTTCTCGACGAATGCCACAAGCTCCTCAGGAGATGCCGTAGAGTCATTGGCAAGCGTTGCTTCCGACTGGTTCTGGCAGTCCTTGTAATTGCCACTGCACACAATGTAGGAGTTCCCATCACTTCCCTGAGTTAACCGATAGTAGGTGGTCTTATAGTACAGGTTCGTCTGGACAGGATGCATATAGACGTAATCCGCCCAGCCTGTCTCGTTATTCAGTGCACCTGCACGAATTTCGTCGTGGAATGGATTACCGGCAACATCTGCTTTTCCCGTCATATTCTTGCCGACAAGCTGAATGTTGTCTGCATGAGCAACGACGGTCATATTCGTATCGTATACGAAGGCGTAAAGGCCCGGGTCCTCAGAGTCCCTATACGGTGCTTCGCCTGCATTGATGCGCCGGAAGGTATCTGAGGCGTTTTTCTCAACTGCTGCAGCGGTTGTGTTTACAAGCTCCATCACCGCGCCGTTGGTGAACGTCTGCTCGGCGCATCCGACTCCGAGATTCCGGTAAATTATCCGCTCATAATCGCTGACTCCCTGCTCATCCTTCTGATTTCTCACGGCCTCGATAGCCTGCTCAAAGGTGTTGACAAGAGTATCCGGGACATCTTTACTGAAGATGTAGTAGAAGTCGTTCTCGCTCAGAGTATACACGATCTCATAGGCATTGGGATCCTCTGAAGTCTGTAACATCTGGTGCCGCCCGGCAAGGTCCCCGGTTGCCCAGAGGTCGATCTGGCCATCATCCAGCATCTGGAGGAGGTCTTCAGGTGTCTGGCCATTAACTATCTGCGATGCATTCACGCCCTGGCTGATGAGAAGGTCATTCTCAATTGAGGCATTTACAGCACCTATCCTGTAATTATTGAGACCCTCTGGAGAGGATATTGTAATATTACTGCTCACCGGTGCATAGAGAACAAAACTGGCTTTGGTAAAGGGTCCTGCCCACTTGTAGAGGGGCTCACGTTCGGGTGTGCGGACGATGGAGAAAAGCACCGTACTGGTGTTGTTCTGCGCGGTCTGGAAACCTTCCGCAAGGGGAACAATGCGGACATCTGCCCGTGAGCGGTTCACTCCGATATTTTTGAAAATCGACTCCAGTAACTCAACAGAGATGCCAGTGACATTTCCGTCCTCCTGGTAGTTAAAAGGCGCCCACTCTTCGGTCAGGTAATTGAACTGGGCAAGGCCGATTGATGGAATGTATCGTCCGAGGATCCGATCATACGTGCTGATGCCAGAGGCATCTTTTTCCTGTTTGACGGCATCAAGTGCCTGCTGGAAGGACTCAACGACTGAATCTGGAACATCTTTGCTGAAGGCATAGTAAATATCCTGGGTTTCTAATTGATATACGACCGTGTAGGAGTAATAGTTCCCAGTTATCTGTTCGGTGATGTACCTGCCGGCATCTTCTGGATATGCCCAGAGATCGATCTCGTCGTTATCGAGTTTTTCGGAAAGCACGGATGCATTTGTCTCCTGCACGAGCTGGCTTTTATTCACACCGACATCGAGAAGTTGCTGGACTGCGACATCGTCAGCGATAACCCCTATCCGGTACCCCTTCAAATCTTCAGGACTTTCTATCGTGATCCCACTGTCTTGTTTAGCAAAGAGGACGTTTCTATCCGTATAGATAGGCCCTGCCCATTTGAAGGACTGCTCCCTTTCAGGATTTCTTGCCATGCTGAAGAGAACCGTACCATTCCCGGTAAGAGCCGCCTGATATCCCTCAGTCCAGGGAACAAGGTTTACGTCCTCACGTGTCACCTTCTTTCCCATCTTCTCTGTAATTGCTTCAAGGAGATCAACGGAGATACCTTGAAGCGTACCGTTCTCCATGTAGTTATAGGGCTGCAGCTGTTCTGTGAAGTATGTAAGGTTGGCCGACGTGGTACTGTCGTTTATGTCTGCGGTCGCAGCTTCAAATTCCAAAGTTGATCCGGTGGCTGGAGACAGCGCTCCAAACAGCACCGCAATAAGAATAAAGCATGTGTATCTTACCGATAGCGACATAACAGGGGTCTATTAATCAGCATATAAGTAAATACTGAATGCATCTCACCAATTTGCAAAAGAGAGCCCTTTTGGGAGAAAAAACTGGAAAAATCCGAGTCGCAATATCCCACAAAGAATTGTTGACATTTTGAGTGTTATATGCTTGCCAATTACAAGCCATATTTGTGTACTGGAAAGTCTACAATACATGTGTAGTGCACCAGTGGATACATGGAGAAGTGTATAAATATATAAAGAGAGTATAACTGTGTATGAATTTTTTGAACATGCTCTTTGAGAAAATTAATTTGTTTGATACCAGATGCAAATACATATCGACATGTGCTTTGTATAAAAGTGATTCTTTCATGTGTACAAAAGAATTGGATAAGTTGTATTGTGGGATTTATAAACAGTTTGTACAAGAGAAGTAAAATCTTATACACAGAGACCAAAAATACCATATTGCATAGTAAAAACTGTAAACTATGCAATAAAACTGTAATCTATGCAATGATTTTTGTGATGGATGGTCTTAAGATCTATTTTTGGGATTATTTTTCCTGATATATCTTATTATATCATTCTCTTTTCAAAGCTTTCAGAACAACTGCTCCTTCCAGATTTTCCGTCTCCACACTAAAACCTACGTCTTCAAAAAGCTCTTTCCATGCATCTTCCGAAAGTTGAGGTCCATGATGGTGCTGGTGCGCAAGAGGCTCAATTGCAGTTAATGACCCGCCTTTTTTCAGCACCCTCTTAATTTCGAAAAGTGCGAACTTAATATCCTCAAGGTGGTGGAGCATGAAAAAGCAGGTTGCAGCATCCACGGATTCCCTTTCAAAAGGAATGGCATAAGCGCTTCCGGTTTTAAACTCAACGTTAGGCACCCCGAGGACTTCTGCATTCATCTGTGCCTGGCCTGTGAGTGAATCATGAAGATCAATGCCGTAAACCTGTGAGTCAGGGTTATTTTTTGCGATCTCCATTGTGAGGCTTCCAAAGCCGCTGCCGATATCAAGGATAGTTTCTCCTCTTACTCCCGGAAGCACGACAGGGAGAGCCTCCACCCTTACGCGGGCCATACGGTCTTCAGGAAACGTCGCTTTTTTTGCTTTTTCTGCGTCTATTGAGGTAAAAGGAAGGATAGCGTAAACCTTAGAACCGTTAATAGCCATCAGTCCCCGCACATAAGCACTGCCCCCCTCAGCTGTGACCAGTTCTACAACGGAAACTCCTGCATCCCTGCAAAAGCGCAGGTTCCACTCTTCCCTTTTTTCAGGAAAACGAATATTCAGAGGAGTATGCACCACAATATAATGAGAATAGTCAGGGCTGAAATATGCTGATACGGATTCAGGCTCATTAAGGCGGATTTCGCTTATGCTTTCCCTGAAAAGGGCAAGAATTTGAAGGGAAGTTTCATCTACCTCGTTTCTTACGTTTCCGATTTCTCCAAACATATCTCTGAATTTGATTTAAGGGAATAAAAGCTCTCTTGTGGAATGCATGGCAGGAAGAGAATTTGATTCGAATTCATTTTGAGCGGAGCTAAGTTCAAACATTTTGATAGGTTTTTGCTCGGGACTATAAAAAAATAGTTTGGTATTTGCGATAATATTAAATGGTATTAAGTAGGATAAAGGATACCTATTGGTGGTCCTGATGAAATACGTAATTGCGATAATAAGACCAGAAAGGCTTGATGCGGTCAAAAGAGAGCTTCAGAAAATTGAAGTAAGCCGATTGACCGTAACATCCGTTTCTGGTTATGGTGCTCAAAAAGGGTATCTGGAAATCTACAGGGCGATGGAATATGATGCAAACCTGCTTGAAAAAATCAAGATTGAAATCGCAGTAAACGATGATTTCCTTGAACCTACAGTTGAGGCAATAAAAACGGGAGCAAAAGGCAGTGATGGTTACGTAGGAAGCGGAAAGATCTTCGTGCTGCCACTTGAAAACGTAATAAGGATTCGTACAAACGAAACCGGACCTGAGGCAATTTAAGGAAATAAATATGCTATAATTTGAGGGGATAACTATGTCTATAAATGGAGCAGACACTGTATGGGTACTATTTTCATCTGCATTAGTATTATTAATGGTTCCCGCACTGGCATTGTTCTACGGAGGACTTGTCCAGCGTAAAAACGTCCTGAGCAGCATGATGCATTCATTTGTTGCAATGGGCATCCTGGCCCTTGAATGGGTGATAATAGGCTACTCCCTTGCATTTTCAGAAGGAAACTGGTTTGTTGGTGGCCTTGAAAACGCATTCCTGAACGGGATTAATCCTTATTCCATAACAGGTACGATTCCCACCTATGCATTTGTTGCATTTCAGGGAATGTTTGCAATAATTACTCCCGCACTTATATCCGGTGCTATTGTAGGACGTGTCAAGTTTAAATCTTACATCGCATTCATCCTGCTCTGGGGACTTGTTGTCTATGCCCCTGTATGTCACTGGATCTGGGGCGGCGGATTCCTTACCGGAGAAGCACTTGACTTTGCAGGCGGCACGGTTGTCCACATAACTGCAGGTATGTCCTCGCTTGCAATATTGGCCTACCTTGGTAAAAGAAGGGGATACGGTGTTGATTCCTTAAAGCCCCATAACGTTACTCTGACCCTTCTTGGAGCAGGACTTCTATGGTTCGGATGGTTCGGATTCAACGCAGGCTCAGCTCTTGCTGCAAATGAAATCGCAACCCTTGCATTCATGACCACGCTCGTGGCTCCCGCAGCCGCAGGTTTTGTCTGGATGTCACTTGAATGGATGTACCTGGGACGTCCTACTGCGCTCGGATTTGCGACCGGCATCCTTGCAGGGCTTGTAGGAATAACTCCGGCTGCCGGATTTGTCACTCCAATGGCAGCGATTGTTATAGGTGCGATTGCAAGCTTCATATGTTATCAGGCTGTAATGTTCAAAAACAGGTTAGGATATGATGATTCGCTTGATGCCTTTGGAGTCCACGGAGTAGGTGGAATAGTCGGTGCGATATTAACAGGCGTATATGCAAGTGTAGGAGGTGAAGGTCTCCTTCTTGGCAACTCCGCCCAGCTGATGGTTCAGCTTGAAGGCGTAGTTATAACGATTGTATACGCAATGGCCTGCACCCTGCTAATAGGATTTGTGCTCCATAAAACTATTGGGCTCAAAGTTACTGAAAGTGAGGAAATCATCGGGCTTGACAAAACACAGCATGGCGAGGCTGCATACAACATTTGATTTTGGGTGAATCTTCACCAAAATCTCCCTAATTTTATTTTTTACTTTCCGGAAATCACCATTGCTTAAAGGGAATCTTGCGGTTTTTAATTTCCATATCAAGCCTGTATCAGGCTCGTATCAATCTTTTTTGATATCAGGCTTCCGGGTTTTTAAGAAGTAAACTCCATAATTGATAATATAATAAGAATCGAACCTTATTTTTTAGAAGAAATTTGCCTGATAGCGATGAGTATCAGGAAAAATGCAGGATTAAACTGAGGATTATTGCAGGTGTTGGAGATGCCGGGAAACCCAAATGAGATAAAGCTTGTAAATAACGCTATGGCCAATGCTACCCGAAGGAAGATTATGAACTTCCTTGCAGAGGGCGACAGAACAACTGAGGAAATCGGAGGAGAAGTCGGAAAAACCATGCTGGACTTCCATCTTAAAGTCCTGCAGCAGGCAGGCTTGATAGAGTTAAAGGAAGAAACTGCAGGCTTGACCGAATATGGCAGAAATTTCCTTAAAGGTAAAGAGGAAAAAGATCAGGGAAAAGGTGCAGACCTCTCACAGGCTAAGCCTGTCGAGATTGCAGAAGTCAGGCAGCTTTTGCCCTGCATAGCAGACTCTTCTAAGTTCAGGATAATTGCAAACATGGCTCCACCTCTGGAAGGAGTGCTCAAAACTCTGGAGCCGATTTTCCCGAGAGGCAGGTACTCGGACGGGATAGGTGCTCTTATAATACAGCAAAACGAAGTCATTACCACCGTATATGGCACCGGAAAAGTGACCATGACCATGATCAAAAATGAGGAAGAAGCCAGAAACAGGCTTGAAGACCTGAAGAGCAAAATCAATGAAGCCATCGCAAAAGGTGTTGCTCCGGCTCCCAGGGAAAAGGTCAGAGTCGAACCCATGGAGATCTACAAATACCTCCCCCAGACCAACTGCGGAAAATGCAGCGAGCAGAGCTGCTATACCTTTGCAATAAAACTCATGGGAGGGGAAGCAACCCTTGACAAATGCACACCTCTTAAAGAACCGAGGTATGCAACCAACTTAGAGCATCTTCAGGTGCTGAGTGCATATATTTGAGAGGCAGGTACTGAGCTATAGTTATTTGAAAAGAGCCTGTGAACAACATATTACCGCAAGAAATTATCTGGCAGAAATATCTTCAGCAGGTTTTAAGATGCCGGAAAAACCGATTGATACAAAGCTCGTAAACTTTGCTATGGCCAATAATACTCGAAGGAAGATAATTAACTTTCTGGCAGACGGCTATAGAAGTACCGGGGAAATAGGAGAAATAGTTGGGAAGGCAACGCTTGACTTTCATCTCGAGATTTTGCAGCAGGCAGGTCTGATTGAATTAGAAGAAGAAACCGTGAAGCTAAGCGAATATGGCAAGAGTTTCCTTAAGAATAAAACAGAAAAGGTTGAGGAGAAAACTGTAGACTTCCCTCAGGCAAAACCAATAGAGATTGCAAGGATTAGACAGGTTTTGCCCTGCATAGCTGATTCCTCAAGACTCAGGATAAGTGCAAATATGACTCCTCCACCCGGTGGAATTTTGAAGCTCCTTGAGCCCCTCTTTCCTAGAAGTAATTATTCGGATAGAAAAGATAGCTTGATAATTCAAAAAGGAGAAATTATCACAACTATTTATGGTAGTGGGAAAGTATCTATCAGGATGATTAAAAATGAGGCTGAAGCTAAAGAAGAACTTGAAAGACTGAAGAATACTATCAATGAGGCTATTACAAAAGGTGAAGCTCCAGCTCCCAGAGAAAAGGTAAAGGTCGATCTCACAGAGGTCTACAAATACCTCCCCCAGACCAACTGTAGCAAGTGCGGCGAACAGGGATGTTACAGTTTTGCCATCAAGCTTATGGCCAGACAGGTAGCTCTGGATAGATGTACGCTCCTTAAAGAACCGGAGTACGCAAGTAATCAGGAGCGTCTACAGGTTTTGGCAGATTACATCTGAACCCTACTAATAAAATAGAATTTGTTTGGAGGAAATTTTGAAGACCCTCACCATAATACTCACTGACGGCCCTTATATTTCCGAATACGCTGAAATTGCCTGTAAACTTGCCGAAAGTGCACTTAAACAATATCAAGTGAACATATTCCTGTACCTGGACGCGGTGAATATCCCCAAAAAGGGCCAGAAACCTTCCTTTTTTACAAACATAGGCGAGCTTTTCACCGGACTCTCAGAGAAAGGTGCCGTAATCAGAGCCTGCGCACGATGTGCTGCTGCAAGAGGTTACATTTCAGAAGAAGGCCTTGAGAACGGAAGTAACTGCAGAGACTACATTCCCGGAATAAAAATTTCCAGCCTATATGAACTCTCTGAAATGCTGAGCAAGAGTGATAGAGTAATCCCACTGTCAAGATAAACTCACCGAAACGAGGTTTGAACGATGGAATCAGTTTTCTATCTGCTGGACTCTGCCCCATACGGCAGTGAAAAAGCCTTTGGAGCATTGAATGCGGCTGCAGTGAGTCTTGTAAAAATGCACGTGACCCTCGGCCTTTACGGAGACGGAGTTTATCTTGCAGCTGCAGGCCAGGAAAGCACAGAACTTGGAGTGCCAAACCTTTCAGATATTCTCTATTCGTATGGAGAATTAAGAGTACTTGTGCATGAACCCTCACTGATTGAGAGAGGGTTTTTTGGTGAAATTCTTATAGAGACCATAGAACTTGTCGATGAAGAGGACTTCCTCGAAGCGATGGAAAACTCAGACTCCGTAATCTTATTTTAAAAAAGAGGTAATATTGTGCAAGAAGAATATGATGTATTCCTGCTGACAAAGCCTCCATTCAACCCGCGGTCAGAACTGTGCCTTAAACTGGCTGGCCGTTCAGAAAATTTCAGGATCTACCTTGCAGGAGATGGAGTTTATCACCTGCTTTCCGGCATACAGGAACTCACAGGTTGCACAGTTTACGCCTGTCAGGAAGATCTCGAGGCGAGAGCCATAAACAACAGAGAAAAAGTTATAGTTCCGGCCAATTTTTACGCTACTTTTATAGAGGATATGATGGAACACTGTAAACATGCATACACGTTTTAAATAAAGATTAGCAGACAATAAATTAAGGATCACCTTACAGGACAGTCATATATATGGACGAAAAGCTCCCGCCTGAATATATTAAGGAGTTGGAATATGCGAACCTTCTGCATGAACAGGCAGTCTGCGACCACGAAAAATGCAGGGAATTTAGCGAAAAGTTATCCGATATTCTAGTCAGAGTCGAGGACATGAAATTTTACAGGACAGCTGACAGGCTGATGAGTGTCCTTATAAACTGCAGCCCAAAAGAGGCATCTCATTGCGAAAAAGCCTCGCTTGTAGGAGAAATGATAAAAAACGTAGTAAAAGAAGCGCAGAGGTCAGCAGGAAAATAAAAAACCAGGATCAAAACATTTCTTTTTTAGCCATGGTTATTCCTAAAATGACCGACAAAAAAATAGAAATTATGAAAATGATTGTAAAAGCATGAGGATTATTCTCAAACGGGACACTGACGTTCATTCCAAAAAAACTTGCAATCATTGTCGGAATTGACAGTATGATGGTGATGGATGTCAGAAATTTCATTACAATGTTTAAATTGTTGGATATGACCGATGCATACGCATCCATTGTCCCGCTTAATATATTACTGTAAATATTTGCCATTTCAATTGCCTGCTTATTTTCGACAATAACATCATCAAGTAGATCAGAATCTTCAGGATACATCTTAATAGGATTTGACCTCTGGATTTTTTCAAGGACAATTTCATTGCTTTTCAGAGAGGTGGAAAAATATACTAGACTTTTTTCCAGCTCAAGGAGCTGAATTAACTCTTTGTTTCTCAGAGATTTGTGCAGCCTGCTCTCAATCAGATCACTTGTTTTGTCGATATCCCGAAGGTACCAGAGGTACAATTTAGAATTTTTATAAAGAATTTGTAAAAAGAAACGCGTTTTTTTAAACGTATAAAAAGACTTTATTTTCCTTTCGATGAAATCCTTTAGGATGTAGTTTTCACGAAGTGAAACGGTGACAATATTCGTGTCGGTAATAATAATTCCAAGAGGAACAGTATAATATACTCCCCTTCCCTGGGCTTTCTCATCCAGCATCGGAGTATCAATCAACACGACGGTGCAATTTCCGTCAACCTCGATTCTGGCACGTTCCTCTTCATCAAGAGCGGCTTTAATATGTTCAACAGGAATGTTCAGATATTCCGAAACATAAGAGATTTCCCTATCATCTGGATTTACCAGATTAATCCATGCTCCATTTTCAACCTGGTCCAGAGTAATCATTCCAGTATCTGTTGATTTGAATATCTGAAGCATGTCTATTTCTCCCTGTAGTAACTGTTTTTAGAAGCCGCACATTTTAACTCTAAATGAACTGGCAATTTATTGACTTTAAGCAAAGCATAAATATATAAATAGTTTTTTGATTCAAATAAAAATAAGAACAGAAAGTAGATGAAAAAATATACCGGATTTAGAAAAGAAAAGCATCACTGCTGAAATTTATGTTTGACTGCATACTATCCCAAAATCAACAAAAACAAAAAGTATTAGACTCATTACTGTTACTCATTTTTTGCTTTCATAAAGAACCAGCAACACTAGCGTGGGATATAGAACATTACGAAAACGCCCACAAGTGCAATTACTGCTCCTATAACTTCATATATGTCAGGTTTCTTCTTATCAACAAAAAAACCCCAGATAAGTGAGGAAACAATAAAAATTCCTCCGTATGCAGCATAAACTCTGCCGAAATTTGCGGGTTGAAAGGTTGGGATGATCCCATATACAGCCAGAGTCAGCCCGCCCAGTAGCCCGAATAATGCTCCTTTATTTTCCCTTAACCACAACCAGACCAGATATCCGCCTCCAATTTCAAAGAGTGCAGCCAGGAAAAAAAGGGCAAGGGAAATTCCGAGGTCAATCATGCAGCTTCCTCTTTCCTGGGCCAGTAATAGATAATCGAGACTCCAATAAGAATAATCAGAGAGCCTATAAGGTCATAAGTGTCAGGGGGTATTTTATCGAAAACCCAGCCCCATAAAAGAGACATGACAACAAAAATGCCTCCGTAAGTCGCATATATCCTGTGGAAATATGACGGCTGGAAAGTGGGTACGATTCCATATAGAAACAGGACTGCTGCCCCAAGAAATGCAAAAGACAATTCTCTTCCTTCGCGCAGCCATAACCACATAAGATACCCGCCTCCAATTTCAAAAACTCCTGCAAGGACAAAGAGAAGAATAGTATACAGAAAGCACCTTTTTCTGGATATGCATGCGGATTCGACTTTAATTTTCATGTACATAAAGTATCGCAAAAATATATAAGTAAACTCATATTCGAATCCGTAAGGAGATCAACAGCAGTCATAAAATAAAGGCCCCAAACTTATTTCAAATAAATTTGAAATAGGAAATTTTATATAGGTTTTTTCAAATATATTTGAAATAATTACAGGAAAATCCCCCCGGTGGAAAAATGACTCTTGATTATCTTATATATCTCATATCTGTCGGGCTTCAGTCTCTGCAGGAATATCTGGCTCTGCACGTGCTGATGTGCCTTTTGCCCGCCTTTTTCCTGGCTGGTGCAATAGCCTCCCTTTTTTCCAAAGAATCGGTACTGAAATACTTCGGAGCAGACGCGCCCAAATATGTCTCGTATACCGTAGCTGCAGTTTCAGGCTGTCTTCTTGCGGTCTGCAGCTGTACGGTTCTTCCTCTTTTTGCAGGAATTTACAAAAGAGGAGCGGGTATAGGCCCTGCAACCACATTTCTGTTCTCTGCCCCTGCAATCAATATCCTCGCAGTTGTTTATACGGCAAAAATCCTGGGATACGACCTCGGAGCAGCACGAGCTTTTGCAGCAGTTCTTCTTTCTTTACTTGTTGGTTTATTGATGTCCCTTGCGTATGAAGGAAAAGAAACCGAACGTAAGTCCATAAAGACCTTTGGAGAAAAAGAACATCATCACACCGTTGAACTCTTTGTTCTACTAATTATAGTCCTTGTAGCCCCCGAGATAATGTCTTCCCTGGGCTGGAAATATACAACCCAGATCATTGCCTGGGCTCCCTTGATAGGATTTACGGCTTTCCTCTCTTTCAAATGGTTCTCAAAAGAAGAGCTTGAAAGCTGGATGAGAGAAACCTGGTTCCTGGTAAAACAAATCACACCACTTCTTCTGCTGGGAGTTTTCCTTTCAGGAATTATAGTAGTCGTTCTCCCAAAAGAGTTTGTAGCGTCTCTTGTTGGAGGAAATTCCCTGATTTCAAACTTTATTTCTTCAGTAGCAGGAGCCTTCATGTATTTCTCCACCCTCACGGAAGTCCCGATCATCAAAGCCCTCACGCTGCTTGGAATGGGAGAAGGCCCTGCCCTTGCCATGCTCCTTGCAGGCCCGGCACTCAGCTTGCCGAGCATGATTGTAATTAACAGGGTAATGGGAGTGAAAAAAGGTACAACTTATATTTCCCTGGTAGTAATGATTGCAACTATTTCCGGGTATATATTCGGAACTATGTTTGCATAAAAAGAAGCTGAATGAATCAAATAGAGTCAGGTTAAAATCAATATTGCAAATAATTTCACGAAGCGTATATCCAAAAGAATCACGATAAAAGAATAAAAAAGAATTGAAAAGCAGGTGAAAAAATGAGAATTGAAGTACTGGGTACAGGCTGCGCCAAATGCAAAAAGACGAAAGAACTTGCCGAAAAAGCTGTTAAAGAAACAGGCGTGGATGCAGAGATCGTCAAGGTGGAAGACTTTGACAAAATTCTGGGGTACGGAGTCATGATTACCCCTGCCCTTGTTATTGACGGAGATGTCAAAGTCGCAGGCAAGGTCCCAAGCGTGGAAGATATCAAGAAATGGATCACCAAATGAAATAATGATTAAATAATATTTATAAAAAGGAGAGAAAAAAATGGCAGAAGAAACTAAATGTTCATGCGGTTCGGCAAATGTTGCGCTTTTTCCCTGCGCAGGGGCAGCAAATGTTGGGCAGCTCTCAAATAAAGTTGCAATTGAGCTCGAAAAGCAGGGGATAGGAAACCTTATGTGTACTTCGGGAATTGGAGCCAGAGCTCCCGGAATTATGAAATCTGCCGAAGCTTCTGACAGAATTATTGCAGTTGACGGCTGCCCGGTAAATTGTGCCAGCAAAACCCTTGAACTTGCAGGTTTCAAAGTTGACCGCCAGATCGTAATTTCCGAATTAGGGGTCAAGAAAACCAGGGACAGAAACCCAGAGGATGAAGAAGTCGCCGAAGTCCTTGGAAAAGTTATGGAGATACTGCAATCTGAGTAATCTCCACTTAATTTTTTATTTGGAGCTTCCCCTTCTAACTTCCCTTCAAATTCGTAGTCAGCTGCTTTGGCATTTAATTAACTTGGAATAGTTTTTGGCTCCTCTTAAAATCCCTGACCAATCCTAACTTAATTCTTGACTGATTTTCTCCAACAATAACACAATCTTTCACTATAAACTTCTCATTGATGCTGATTTACTTAATCTAATTTTTTCTCTACCGTATATTCAGGTAAAATTCTTATATCATTTCGCATATTTGAATATATCAACATATTTTGATATATTAAATCAGATCTTATGTTATACAAACGAAACCCAATGATTTTAGGAGAAGTGTAATGAAGCGATTGCATAAAATAAAGAGCAAAGAACAAATTTATTCTTCTTTTCCGTTCGTTTTGAGAAAAACTCTCTCAATATTAGCCATATTTTTATTAATTTTTCTCAGCTCAGGATGCACTGATACTAATGGTTCCGTTAATGAGATAAAGTCTGTTGAAGCTACAGCGGAGGTTAATAATTCCGCTAGTGAAGCAGAATTGGTTGAGGTCACTAATCTGAGCCAGATTGATGAAGCCCTCACAAAAGGTCCTGTTGTGTTGAAACTTGGTTCTAAGGGATGCATTCCCTGTCAAGAGCAAGAAGAGATTCTTTCAGAGATTCTTCCTATATATCAGAACAAGGCTTCAATTATGCTTATTGATATCAAAGAATATCCTGAATTTGCAACAAAATTCGGAGTAAGAGTCATTCCTGATACATGTGTCATTGCAGAAATCGAGGACGGCAAATACATGTATATGCGGCAGAACGGCAGCAAAAGTTCGGAAAGAGCTAGTGCAAGGTTCCTGGGTGTTGTTGATAAAGAAAACCTTTCCGAAACACTTGAGAAAGCTATCGAATCCAGAAACACAGAGGAGTAATTTATGTTTTTGGACTTTCTCCCGGTTGCTGCTTTCTTTGCAGGATTGGTCAGTGTACTCTCCCCCTGCATCCTTCCAGTAATTCCGGCAGTTTTTGCTTATTCAACTGAAGAAGGAAAGTTCAGGCCCCTTGCAATCGTACTGGGGCTGTCTGTTTCATTTACCAGTATGGGAATTGTCACTTCCCTTTTCGGAGCAACGCTCACAGCTTATCTGGATTTACTTTACATTTTCGCCGAAGCTCTTCTGATCACTATGGGTATTTCACTTCTTTTTGATCTTAATATTTTCAATGTTTTTGGAAATTTTTCATCACTTGCAAATTCCAGGAAGGAAGGACTTTTCGGTGGTCTTTTGCTTGGCCTTTCTCTCGGGGTTGTCTGGCTTCCGTGCGTAGGCTCAGTACTTGGTTCTATACTTACAATGGTTGCGGTTTCAGGTAAAGTTGCGTATGGGGCGCTGATGCTTTTCATTTATTCCATCGGCTTCTCCATCCCAATGCTTCTTGTTGCCTATTCTGCAAGCTTTTCTTCCACAAGGCTTCAGAAAGTTTCAAAATATGGGTTTCCGTTAAAAAAAGCTGCAGGCATTATTATTCTGGGCGTCGGATTTTATATGGTTTACAAGAACCACTTCAACAGCTTCTGAATCTTTCAGACTCTTCTAAACACTTATTTTTTTGAAATGGAAGTGGTGAAAAATAGTACGCTCAGTAAACTGACTACTATCTGTAAAAAAAGTTTTGGAAATAAGAAGATTCGAGACTACTGACCACTAAATACATATTGATATATGCGCATATATCAATATAATTATGCTTGATAGTAAAGTGAAGTTCTTTAAAGCTCTCGGAGATGGGACAAGGCTTACTATCCTCTCTTACTTGCTGGAGCATAGTTACTGCGCCTGTGACTTTTCTTCCCTTACAAAAAAGGACCAGACTACGGTTTCAAAGCACCTGAAGGTTCTTGTTGAAGCTGGAATTTTAAAGTATGAAAAGCAGGGAAGAAACATTATTTACAGCATAAAAAACGAGGAAACCAGTTGTTTGCTTTTATCTCTTGGAATCAGGGATATAAAACCATGTTGTGAAGGGCAACAGGTTTCACGAGTATGTCCTATCTGTAAAACCAAAAACAGAGTCAACAATACAATTAACGAGAGTATGGATAGCCGGGTTGAAAACAAAGCTAAGGGATAATTGACAGTAAGCTCAAGATAGAATAGAAAAATATCAACAATAAGGAATGGGTAGAACAATGGATGCGAATGAAAAAAAGGAAGTTATCAAAAAGAAGTATCAGGAAATTGCAGTTTTAGGTGGCTCCTGCTGCTCAGGCAGCAGTTGCTGTGGAGACTCAAGTCCAGTAGACCTTTCTAAGTCTCTTGGCTATTCTGAATCTGATGTTCAGGCTGTTCCGGATGCAAACCTGGGACTTGGATGTGGTAACCCTACCGCTTTTGCAGAGCTGAAACCTGGAAATGTCGTTCTGGACCTGGGTTCAGGTGGTGGCTTTGACTGCTTCCTTGCTGCACAAAAAGTCGGAAGCTCAGGAAAGGTTATTGGAGTCGATATGACTCCTGAAATGGTTGAAAAAGCGCAGGCTAATGCTCGAAAGTACGGCTACTTAAATGTTGAGTTCCGCCATGGAGATATTGAAGATCTTCCCGTTGAAGATAGTTCTGTGGATGTCATCATCAGCAACTGCGTAATCAACCTGGCTCCGGATAAGGAAAAGGTGTTTATAGAGGCATTCCGTGTCCTGAAACCACAAGGCAAAATGTTTATTTCGGATATGGTCCTCCTGGAGGATTTACCTGAAGAACTTAAAAATGACAGTGGACTGCTTGCGGGCTGTATCGCTGGTGCCGTTTTAAAAGAGGAATATTTGAGGCTTCTGAAAAAAGCAGGATTTTCGGTAGAAATCCTGAATGAAGATCTGGATATCAGTAAAAGGCAATACGGAGATTTGCCGGTTGAGAGCCTGAAATTAAAAGCATGGGTATAAAAAAGGATCGAATAAATGTATGGAAAGAAGTATAAGTGAACATCAGCAGTTACTGATGATTACTTTCACTCATTTTCAATTTTCCCTTAGATAGTTCATAAACAAACACAAGATCACAGGAAAAGAAGAAGGTCCTCTTTCTATGTACCCACAATTCGGCCAGATCCCAATGGTGAAGGCCTTTTGAGGGCTATGATCCAGGCCTGGATCTGCTTACCGTGTATCGTTCCTGAACTTTTTTGTGGTTTTCACAATGCCAGCAGGTTTGCAAGATATCCTGCAATCACAGCTATGGAAAAAACAGTCACAACAAAGGCTGCCAGTAACCTCTTCTTGAATATAGATGAAAGAAGCGTTATCTCGGGTATGCTGGCTCCTGCGCCGCCGATTACCAGTGCCAGAACAGCTCCCACACTCATTCCCTTTTCAATGAGCGCAAGCCCAATGGGAATCATAGTCTCAGCCCGGATATAGATGGGAACGCCGATAATTGCAGCAACAGGTACTGCCAGAGGATTGTCAGGTCCGGCGAGGCGGGTAATAATCTCCGTGGGCACGAATCCATGAATGAATGCCCCAATTCCAGCTCCAAGAAGGAGATAAGGCACAAGCTGACGGAAAAGACTAAACGCGAATACTGCAGACCGCTGAATTCGGGATTTTGCGTCCGTTGCCTGCTGACAGTCACAGTTGTTTCGTACAACAGCAACTGGCTTAATCTGACTGGAGAAGCCAAAACTATCAAGTAAGAGACCGATGACAATTGTGGACACGAAGACGACAACAAAATAGAGAGCAGCTATTTTCCAGCCCATCAGAATAATAAACAGAGAAATTATTACGGGGTTTAGCAAAGGCGATGAGAACAGAAATGCCATTGCTGCAGCAAAAGGCACGCCAGCCTTAAGCATACCCAGGAGAAGCGGTATTGTTGAACATGAACAGAAAGGAGTAAGTGCACCAAATCCTGCCCCAAGGACACTGCCTATAACTTTGTTCCGTCCTCCCATAGCCTTTTTTATGGTTTCTTCAGGCACATACTCCTGAATAAGCCCTACGAGAAAAGTTATGCCTATGAATAAAACAGTAAGCTCTACGGCGATTTCAATAAAGAACCTGGCCGCCAAAGTAAAATTATCCCAGAACATCATGATCTTCCTCAAAATTTTATTTTCCACAAATTATCGAAAGCTACAGCTATTGGAAACTTGAAATCACCACATTGCCCTCTCATGAACCTGACTTTTCTGAAGCCTAAACCGTTTTTGAAGGGATAAACTTCACCCCTGGATACTGCTTTTAAAAAGGGAACTTTATTGGAAGTTCACTCATCAGTGAGCAGTTTAGCCTGGTTAAGTATTTCGATAACTGCTCCTTCCGAGAGGCGAAAGTAAGACCATTTTCCTTCTTTTCTTTCCTTAATCAAACCTGCATTTTTCAGTGCTGAAAGATGGTGAGAAACAGTTGATTGGGAATTGGAAAGTGCAATTGTTAGTTCACAGGCACAGAGTTCTCCTTCTTTTAGTAATTTTAAAATCTTGAGCCGATTTGGATCCGCAAGGGCTTTAAAAATCCTGGTTTCCGAGTTTATTGCCTCTTCATCAAGCCCATTTACCAGATAACTGAGCTTCTGCGTTCTTACCTCTAACTGATCCCTATCAAAAATAAAACGTTTCAATCTTTCAGTTTCCACTTCATTCTTTCTTTTATCTACACATGATTTCCTTTCGGTTTCCATGAATCTACCTGCAGCAGCTGCCTCTGCCTTCTAAAGGGAGCAGCGTGTTTTTACTCTGTTCTTTTGACCAGCATTTCACACATAGTTTTATGGTCCCTAAATCCTTGTGATTTGCCCGGAATAAAGAATCTTCTTCTTTTCCGCAAATTGAGCATTTGAGGTTCATTCCAGTGGCCTCACGACAAAATATATACAGGAAAGGGGAAAACATATCATATCCATACAAATAGATATGATTACTTTCTTTTCTCCTGCCAGTATGTTTCGTACTCATTCAGCACTGCGATTTTGAATTTCTTCAGTTCTTCTTCAGGAATTTCATTTATCGTTGTGAGATTTCGAATAAGTTCTTCACTATCGATATTCTCCGGAGTCTTGCCTGCAGCATTTTGTTTTTCGAATTCCTCATCTAACCCGGCAATTTCCAGTTCTTTGTTGTCAACTTTAATCATTTTGACACTTACAATAGAAGAACCACAGCAGCAACTTTTATTGGTCCCCATGAGTTTTCCAAGAAAATTCTTTCCAAGTTTACCCATCCAAACAGGTCTCCTTTTAGGACATATAGCCACATATCAAAGAATATTGATATTTATGTTTGTCGATATGATATAAAAAGATAGCGACCATGAAGAGTTGAGTTACAAAATAACCCTTAAAGGCTGCAATAAAATGTGAACCAAACACGTGGAACTGGCAAGTTTTAAGGATAATTACCGGATCGTAATTTCCAAATTGTAGACCAGGAGAAGAGAAAGTACAGAAATATGAATAATCAGAAATCAACCGAAGTTATTAAAAAAAGCATGAGGATCATTCAATATGAAGTCCTCCTCTTCTTCAAATCACAAACAGCAAGTTAAATTTTTTGACTTAGAAAAGTATATATCCATTACATTCAATGTATGTTGATATGATTAATGAAGAAAATCTACAACTTTTTAAAGCCCTCAGCGAAGATACAAGATATAGAATTATCAAGGCTTTAATTGAATCTGAGTGTACATGCGGAGGAAATAAACACGGAAATAAAGGAGAAATATGCGCATGTGAGATCCCGGAAATCATTGGTAAAACACAATCGAATACCTCAATGCACCTTGCAAAACTACAGGATTGGGGGATAATTAAAGTAAGAAAAGAAGGAAAAAAGAGGTTATACTCTATACAGAACGAAAAAATCAGGAAAATTTTAGAGGTACTTGAAGAATAAGATGTTGCACCACGCAGGTAAAATTCAAGATTTATATCCTCTAAAAGTTTTAAATTGACGGAATGATTTATATTCAGAAATTATATGGAAGAACAGGATCTGCTTAATGAAGTGAATTTTTTTACTTTTCGATTTCTTCAGCAGTCAAAAGAGTATTCACAATTTCTACTTACTTATTATTTTAGAAAGAAGAAAGTTCTCTTTTTTGCGTAACAGTACACTTACTTGCACCTCAAGAGATTCAGGAATTTTTTCCTAAATTCCATTGTTTGTTTTCTCATTGTTTAGCGATTTTGTGGACTTATTTTAGAAATCATGCTTGAATATCTGGGTTCCAATAAAAAATATCAAGTTCAAATAAATCAAATATTAAAAGTTTGACAGTAACATTTATATTGAGGGATTACATATCAATATATAATGATATATTTGAGAATTGAAGTGTAAATAAAGAAATAATAAATATAAAGAAGGAACCAAAAATGGTTGACATATTCTATCCCCTTCAATGGATTGCTGATAAACTGACCTATGATGTGTTCGGGATTACACCCGAGACGCACCTTGCAGCCAGTGTTAACTTTATCATTTATGATGTAATGAAAATTTTCGTCCTTTTAGCTGTAATGATCTTTGCTGTTTCCTACATAAGGACCTATGTAACCCCGGAAAAAACCAGAAAAGTGCTAGGAGGCAAAAAAGGACTTCAATATCATCTTTTAGCCTCAATGATTGGAGCAGTCACCCCATTCTGTTCCTGTTCATCAGTTCCACTTTTTATTGGTTTTGTGGAAGCCGGGATCCCTCTTGGAGTGACTTTCTCCTTCCTTATTACCTCACCCCTGGTGAATGAAGCCGCAGTTGCTGCACTGTGGGCCACTATGGGTCTTAAAGCAACTTTGATTTATACAGTTTCAGGCATTTTACTTGGTGTTATTGGTGGGTACCTAATAGGCCTCCTGAAAATGGAAAAATACGTGGCTGATTTTGTTTACAAGATAAAGGTAGGAGATTTGAATAAGAACCCAAAAGACCTGAGTGTAAAAGAACGGACTGCTGCAGCCTATGAATCTGTAAAGGACATAGTGGAAAAGATCTGGATCTATGTGATTATCGGAGTCGCTCTGGGAGGAATTTTCCATGGCTATGCACCCGAAGGCATCCTGGCAAAATATGCAGGCGAGGATAATTTGCTTGCAGTCCCGATTGCAGTTCTCATAGGAGTGCCTCTCTACTCCAATGTTATGGGTATGATCCCTATTGTGGAAAGCCTTATTGGAAAAGGACTTCCAGTAGGCACTGCTCTTGCCTTCCTTATGGGAGTAACTGCGCTTTCTCTTCCAGAAATGATAATCTTGAAAAAAGTGCTTAAAAACGAACTGATAGCTGCCTTTGTGATAATTGTGAGTATATCCATAATTATTACGGGATATCTATTTAACATAATTCTATGAGATTAAGAGTTCTGAAACTTAATAAGACAGAATAAAATGTTAAGACAGAATAAAATTTCGAGAAACCAAAACAATAGAAAACAAAACACGAGGTTAAAAATATGAAAATCGAAATTCTTGGAACTGGTTGTTCAAAATGTAAGAAAACAAAAGAAACAATTGAAAAAGTATTGAAGCAAAATGGTGTTGAAGCTGAAATCGTCAAAGTGGAGGACATTGAAACGATCCTGAACTACGGCGTAATGGTCACACCTGCAGTTGTGGTTGATGGCGAAGTTAAGCTTGCAGGCAAGGTTCCGGATGAAAAGGAAATCCGAAAATGGATTGAATGAGCATCTTGAACCTGCCAGACCCAAAATATTCAGAATTAATACAAATTTCCATCTTTGGAGAAGGATTAATTATTAACCATGGTAAGGATTAATTAATATCTTCAGATACCTGAAAATTGAATTCAAAAATGAATTGAGGTGGGCATATGGCTGAAATTACCGTCAACTCTACAATATGCGACTTTACCCACAAAATTTGTGGAAGCATGAAAGGTGGAAAAATCATTGTGGATATCGAAACTCCGTGTGAAAAAATAAAGCAAATCTCGCATATGGAAGTTCCCATGATGGAAACCATGGATATCAAAGACAACTATGTGATAGACAGGGCAAAAGAAGCAAAATGCTGCTCAAACTGCCTGGTGCCCTGTGGGGTGCTTAACCTCTGCAAGCTGGAAAGCGGATTTATCGCAAAGTCACTGGCAAAAAAAGCAGGAAGCCTCAGTATTGATTTTAATGAAGTATGAGCTGGGTGAAAAACACCTCTTCTTTTTTAACTTCAGTGCATCAAGCTATTACTGATAAAGACATAATTATGGGCTTGAGAAAGATCAGGTTGCTGAAAAGTAAGACCTGAAAAAGCAAATAGAAGATAAAAGGGGGCTGCTGACAGCAGATGATAAGCACAGTACTCGTTCCTGTGGATTTTTCTATCGAAACGGAAGATTTGCTTGGCTGCATAGGGGAACTTAAAAACGCAGGCTTGAAGAAGGTTATTTTGCTGCATGTGGTGGACATACATAAAAGCCAGGGGCTTACCCCTATGTTTGAACGAAATGCAGAGAAAAGAATCGAGGACTACACAGGCTTTGCAAGCGAACTTGAACTTGAAACCGAACCCCTGGTAATAGTAGGAGATGTAAAGAGGACAATTTCGGAAATAGCCGACAGAAAAGATGTTGATGCTATAATAATGGGAGCCACCACTGAAGGATTTATAAAAGGGAAATTTCTCGGAAGGACTACGGAATATATAGCACGCAGTTCAAAAAAAATGCTGCTGGTCGAAAAGTATGATGCTCTGAAAGAAGGAAAAGAAGTTTATGAGAAGGCGTGCAGGGCAACTTTCTCGCGGATCCTTATGCCTCTGGATTTTTCGAAAGGGTCAATGAAAGCGGTCGAACAGCTTCAGGAGCTTAAAGAGGTCATAAAAGAGGTTCTTTTCATCCATGTGATAGATGATATAAAAGATATGGACCTTCTGGATGAACAGAGAGAAGAGGCAAAAGAAAAGCTCAGGAAAATAAAGGAACGGGTTGAAGGAATAAAAAGCCAGTGCCTTGTCGTTGAGGGCATCCCATCCGATGAAATTGTTAAGCTTGCCAGTATAGAAGATATCACCCTGATTATGCTGACCACCCGTGGGAAAGGAGATTTAATGGACATACTGCTCGGGAGTACGGCAGAAAACGTACTCCGGAAAACCGCAAAGCCTGTGATGATCATCCCTGCAAGCAAAGAGTTCGACGGAGAAGAGTGGGACGAAGGGGAGGAATATGCCTGAAGAGGAGGAAGAAAGGGAACTAGATTTCTTCAGTAAATATCTCTCTATCTGGGTTGCGGTCTGTATAATACTCGGGACTGCAATAGGCTATATTTTTCCAGGTTTTGCGGACACTCTTGGAGGGATTGAGATTGCAAATGTTTCAATTCCCGTAGCTGTTGTGCTCCTGATCATGATGTACCCTATCATGCTTAAAATCAACTTTGAAGAAATTCTGAACGTTGAAGCAAATCTAAAGCCCCTCCTTCTGACTCTCGTCATAAACTGGGTAATCAAGCCCTTTACAATGGCATTTATTGCATGGCTCTTTATGCGCGTGCTCTTTGAATCCCTGATCAATGCTGACCTTCAGGCTCAGTATATCGCAGGCATGATCCTGCTTGGGATTGCCCCCTGTACGGCTATGGTACTCGTCTGGACTTATCTTGCAAGAGCGAATATTAATTATGCTCTGATTCAGGTCTCAGTAAATGACCTTATCATCCTGGTCCTTTTTGCCCCACTAGGAAAGTTTCTCCTCGGAGTCACAACTGACTTTCCTGTCCCTCTTATGACAATCTTCGTTTCTGTCCTTTTTTATGTTGCAATTCCCCTCGGCCTTGCTGTGCTTACAAGACAGGTGGTGATAAGGAAAAAAGGCATTGACTGGTTTGAAAACAAACTCATTCAAAAAACACAGTGGATCACTCCTGCCGGGCTCTTAATTACTCTGGTCCTGATTTTTATATTCCAGGGAAAAAACATCATAAATTATCCCCTGCACATTCTCCTGATCGCAATCCCTCTGGTGATTCAGACTTACCTGATCTTCTGGATCGGTTATGCAGGAGCAAAATACCTGAAAATCCCTTACATGGAAGCTGCACCTTCAACCTTTATCGGCGCCAGCAATTTCTTTGAACTGGCAGTGGCAGTAGCCTTAATTCTATTCGGGATGGAATCAGGAGCTGCTCTAGCAACAGTTGTGGGAGTGCTTGTGGAAGTGCCTGTTATGCTTTCCCTTGTGAAGATTATGGAAAGGAACAGGGAAAAATTCAGGTTTTGATAAGGTTATAGAGAAAAGAGAGAAAAGAAAGAAGCAGAAAACTCGTAAAAATAACTGATGAGTCATTAAATAATGAGCTTGAAGCTCAAAGTTTCAGTTATTTCTTCAATTATTTTTTACTTGTTCTTCAGTTATTCTTCAGTTTTCACAACAGCAACCTTTCTCTTTTTCGGACTCCTCAGGCTTTTTCTCTCCAAAGATGATGTCATAAACGCTCTTGCCATAAACATTTGTCCAACCGAGCTGAGAGCCTCCGGCTATAAACATAGCAATGGCAATAGCCTCTGCAATTTCTTTTTTGCTAGCCCCGGCAGCAACAGCTCTCTGGGAGTGCGTATCAACACAGAACTGGCAGCGCATAAGGACAGAAGAGGCAATGGCTATGAGTTCCTTGGTCTTGCGGTCAAGCTCTCCACCCTGGAAGATAGAATCTCTCAGTTTTCCGAATGCTTCAGCGGTATCAGGCAGTATTTCGTTTATGAATGGCATATTATTCCTCCACTTAATTCTACAATCTTGGTTTATAAAATACAGAAAGCCACATATCAAAGAGAATTGATATTCAAAATAGGGATATAAAAAGAAAAATAATAAAAAGGAAATAAAGAGAATCCGTGATATGATAATAATCCAAGAAAAAAGGTGACAGATTGAGCGAAATTATAGTAAGTTCTACCATTTGCGGTTTTACCCACAAAATCAAGGGGAGCATGAAAGGAGATAAGATTATTGTAGATATTGAAACCCCATGTGAAAAAATAAAAAAGTTTTCACATATGCAAATTCCCATGATGGAAACTCTGGACATCAAGAAGAACTATGTAATCGATAAAGCACAGGAAGCACAGTGTTCCTCAAACTGCCTTGTGCCCTGTGCAATACTTAATCTCTGCAAATTGGAAAGCGGTTTTATGGCAAAGTCACTGGCAAAAAAAGCAAGGAGTATCAGTATTGAATTTAATTGAGCTATTCAAAGGAAAAAATAACAAGGGGAAAGTAAATAAACATTAAACCAGGCATGAAATAGCCCGGGAATGAATTCTGAAATTGATATGAAAACTCTTATTTAGAAAACTTAACTTCTTTTAATTATGAGTTATTGCTGCCCTGCAGACCCCGAGAAAAAGAAAGAATGGGAAGAGAAAATGATTCAGGAAATAGATTTTCTGGACAATGACATCAAAAAAGCCAGTGAGATATTCAGCGCTCTCGGACATCCGATTCGATTGAAGATTACCTACTTTCTCTCCCAGAGAGACCACTGTGTCTGCGAACTGATATTCAAGTTAAACGAGAGGCAGAACCTTGTTTCCCATCACCTGTCAATTTTGAAAAACTGCGGGATCATCGAAGCCTACAACAGCTCAAAATGGCGGTTTTACAGGCTGAACCCTGAATTTGCAGGAATTTTAAAGACAATATCTCAGGTACAAAACAAAAAACTGGAATAAAACCACAGTCTATCTAAGCATGTGTGAGGTCCGTAAAATTCGGGAAATTCAGAGTTTACTTTCTCTCTCCACAGCAACAGCAGGAGTCCTCTTCGTCTTTATCCTTTTTAAAGATTTTATCATATATGCTTTCACCATACACGTTCGCCCACCCAATCTGCGACCCGGCAGCAACGAACATGGCAACGGCAATTGCTTCGGCAATTTCTTCCTTTGCAGCCCCGGCAGCAACTGCCCTTTGAGAGTGCGCATCAACACAGAACTGGCAGCGCATAAGTACCGCAGAGGCAATTGCGATTAGCTCTTTTGTTTTGACATCAAGGAAGCCATCCTTGAAAATGGAATTCCTCATCTGTCCGAAAGCTTCAGCGGTTTCAGGTAACATGTCGTTTAAAAATGACACTTAAATTCCTCCGGTTAAAGTTAAAATGAAATAATATATTCAAAAAGTTAATATGTTTCAGGTATTTATCCAGTATCAGCGGCCGGGTTTTCTGCACAAACTGGTGTTCCAGCGCATTTCATTGCCGCGGGACTCGGGCTTATGTGTATATAGAAGGTCTTCATCATCGTCCAGTTTATCCTTTTCTGAACTCTCTTCCTCTGGCAAAATCTCCTTTTTATTTTCCATTATCCTGTCTCCTTAGCTCGACAATTCTTAATCCAAACTCAATTCCTTTTAAGAAATATTGAAAATCAGCATTAAAAAACCATGCACGAGTATCAAAAATAATTGATATAAAGAAATAAAGAGTAGTATGCGAATTAAGGAGAGAAAGTGACGAGGAGGCGCTCCGTAAAACACCCAGCATCCCGATTACCCGGTACCCCAATTAAATACAGTTATCATTCTGGAAAGTTTAAAGAGAAGTAAAAAGGAAGAATGAAATAGCAGAGAAGAAGTGAGTAGAAGTAAATTGATAGTACAAATTACAGGAGATGACCCTTGCAGATGAACTCCTTTTCTTATAACTCCGGCTCCAGAACGGACTATGATAAACAGTGGGCTTTTGAGGTTGCATATTTTATCCAGCACATCGGGACAAACCTGCAGAATCTGGGAAATTTTCTGAAT
The DNA here is from genome assembly GCA_964434965.1 of uncultured Methanosarcinales archaeon. Lineage (GTDB taxonomy): Archaea > Halobacteriota > Methanosarcinia > Methanosarcinales > Methanosarcinaceae > Methanosarcina. Next base: position 18,424 of record CAYSWX010000023.1, on the reverse strand, counting down.
ATCGGGGACTATGTTGAAGCACGAGTACTGGCTGCAGAAATGAAGCAAAGGGCAGAGTATGAAAAAACCCTTCAGCCGGACTTCAGGACCTCGGACTATTTTGTGAAGGCTCGAAGGCTGTTTAACAGCTTTCTTGACGAGTGTGTAAATTTTGCTGAACTCCTGAGGGTTACAACCATTCAGGAAGAAACCGGATGCGAAGAACTGCAAGATAAGCCTGAACAGATCAGGAATTCCATCGACAGGCTGAACCTTTTAAAGGATATGTTAACAGACGAGCTTCACCTTAAGGGCTGGTACTGAATGAGCCCTGACTTTAAAATAACACATTAAAAATATAATTTTGAGTGGAAAAAATATAGATCCAGTTGTGAATTAAAAGGTTTTCAATAATAGATTTTCCGGATATAACAGCCATTTTCAGGCGGATTCTACCCAAAAGATAGCAAAAGATTATATACAGGAAAGGGGTGTAGTGTGTATCTACTGGAGTAAAAGACAAAGATCTAATTACTCTTTTGCCTGTATCACAGGGAAGAATTCAAAAAGTGTCCGGAACTTATCCAAGAAGCCATTTTTTGCTGTATAAGTTTATTTATACTAATTCTGAATTTCCCTGGTTTTAGGCAATTTTTCGCAGTGCCGGGGAGATCAACCATTTATGCAGTATGTATACCTGCTTTAGCTGGTATCATATACCTGTGTTGAGAAGTGGGCTTTTCCGTAATGGAAAACTGCCAGGCATGCGGCAGATAGTATGCAAACAGCAGGTCTGCAATCTGCAGAGCCTGTAGAAAACAATTGTAAATTTTAGAGTGAGTACATGGAAAAACTAGCAAAATTTAAGGCACTTGGGCTCTCGGACAGTACATTGAAAGCCCTCAAAAAGAAAGGGTTCGAAGAACCAACACCAATTCAGGAAAAGGTCATTCCGCTTTTTTTGAAAGGAGAATCAGACATTATAGGGCAGGCTCAGACAGGGACAGGAAAAACAACAGCCTTCGGAGCCCCCATAATAGAGAAAATTCAGGAGAAATCAGGACACGTACAGGCAATAATCCTGACTCCTACAAGGGAACTCGCAATTCAGGTTTCTGAAGAGCTTAACTCCATAAAAGGAGATAAAAAAATTCACATCGTCCCCATATACGGCGGACAGTCCATGCCCCAGCAGCTCCGCGTACTGAAGAGCGGCGTGGACATTGTCGTCGGGACTCCGGGGAGGGTCATTGACCACCTCGAAAGAAAGAGCCTCAACCTCGAACATATCGCATATTTCGTGCTTGATGAAGCCGATGAAATGCTGAACATGGGCTTTATTGATGACATAAAAGATATCTTAAAGTCAACTGGCCCTGACAAAAGAATGCTTTTCTTTTCAGCTACAATGCCAAAGGCAATCCTTGGAATCGTCAAGAAGTACATGCAGAACTATGAGCATATCACGATTGAGAAAGAGGAGCTTACAGAAACCCTTACCGAACAGATTTATTTTGAGGTCAAGGAAAGCGATAAGTTTGAAGCCCTCTGCAGGATTATCGACATCGAAGACGAATTTTACGGTCTCGTATTCTGTCGGACAAAAACCGACACCAGCCAGCTTGCCCAGAAGCTCAGCGATAGGGGTTATTTATCCGATGCCCTTCATGGAGACCTTTCCCAGCAGGAAAGGGAAAAGATCCTTAACAAGTTCAGGAAGCAGAAGATAAACATCCTCGCAGCAACCGATGTCGCAGCAAGAGGCATCGATATCATGGACCTGACCCACGTCATTAACTATTCCCTGCCTCAGGACCCTGAGTCCTATGTGCACAGGATAGGAAGGACAGGAAGGGCAGGCAAACAGGGAACTGCTATTACCTTTGTCACATCCACGGAATTCAGGCGTCTCACTTACATTAAAAAGACATCAAAGTCCGAAATGAAAAAAGGCCGCCTTCCCGAAATAAAAGATGTAATTAAAGCCAAAAGAGCGAGAGTAAGAACCGAACTTGAAGAGACCATAAAAACGGAAGAATACGGGGACTGCCTTGAAATGAGCGAAAAGCTCCTTGAAGAATACCCCGCAGAAAAGATTCTGGCTGCCCTTTTGAAGTACACTTTCAAAGACAAGTTCGACGAAAGCATGTACACTGAAATTTCCAGCGGCAGCTCCTACGTTGACAGGAAAGGCAAGTCCAGGCTCTTTATAGCCATGGGTAAAGCCGACGGCATGACCCCGGACAAGCTTTCATATTTCATTCAGGAAGAACTCGGGGACAGCGAACTCATAGTAAAGGACGCAGAGATTTTCCCGCACTTCTCCTTTGTGACCCTCCCCTTTGCTCAGGCTGAATCCCTTATCGAAATCTTCAAAAACAAGAGGAGAGGAAGTAAACCCTTTGTGGAACTTGCCCAAAAATCCAGGGGAAGAAACTCAAGAGGCTCAGGAGATTCCCGTGGAGATTATCGAGGTAATTCCCGAAGCGAATCTCGCAGCAATAACGGCACAAATTACACAAGAAGTAGAAATACAACGAAAAGAAAAGATTCTTCGTACTAAATCTATTTCTTTAGCATGAAAGTGCTTTCAAGTACTTTCATTTCTTTTTGCCTGTTGTTCGAAGAGATTAACGTGCGTTTTTTCAGAGTTCTGAGGTTGCAAGGCTTCTGAATTATTTAATGCAGTAAAACCCAGCCTGCATATAAGAGTACCAGAATAACTCCACAGCCCTGAACCCTGTCTCTCTCAACAGTTTCAGATGTTCTTCAACAGTTATTGGGAAATACTCAGTATCAAACCGCTCAAGATACTTCTGTATCTCTTCGTCGTTCCTCCCATGCGTTGATTGAAAGTCTCCCCAGTATCTTTTTCCTATGGTCACACCTTCTTTTGTTAGCGGCCTGATGTTCTCAAAGGTAATGTAAATTCCATCTTCTTTTAGTAAATTATAACACTTACTGGCAGCTCTGGCACGCCCTTCGCGGCTGAGGTAGTGATGGCACTGTATAGCAGTGATAACGTCCGGCTTTTCTTCCAATTCCTGAGAAAATTCCTGAGTAGGGGAAGCTTTCAGGAACTGTACCTTTGCGGAAGGGTAAGCCGATAGTTTTTGCTTTGCCTGCTCCAGCATTCCTTCCGAAGGGTCAAGTAAAAGGAATTTCGTATAGGGAAATTCTTCAATTGCCTTATTAATCAGAGAGCCTGTCCCACATCCGGTATCCATCCATACCTTCGGGCTTGAAGGCAGGGATTTGACGAAGTTGATAATTTCCTGATGAAAAGACGAGTAGTAAGGGAGAATAAGAGATATCCGGGCATCGTAGTCCTCAGGGAGATGGGGAATGGAATTCTGAGCGGGTTTTGCTGGAGTCATAACAGTCAATTCCTTTTAAGTTTCTCTTAAACTTAGCATCTAATTGAAGGCTATTCTCTACTTTTTTATTTCTCTATTTTTTGGAAAAGAAAGTAATTAATGGTTTGCCCTAAAAGAGTGCCCCCTGATTTACTGGTCCACGCCTGCCCCTGTTCTCTGGATTTCATCTACCGTTCTGAACAACTGCAAGTAATTTTTAAAGTTAGGTTATGGACTCTCTATCACATTCGGTTTGATCAGCTCAAACTATATTTTAACCATTTCAAATCTTATTGAAATAGATATATATTTAATAATTTCAGATATTATTTTGCATTATCACACCATTTTACTTCGTTATCATATCATTTCTTTATCCCGAAATTATTCTTTTCCTTAACCACTAAAAGAGAAACAAAAACCTGTCAAAAGGCATTTCCGAAAAAAGAAAGAAGGAGTTATTTTCAATATGCACTACAGCCTTGGAATTGACGCTGGTGGAACTTACACAGATGCGGTGCTCGTAAGGGACTCGGATGGGGAAATTGTAGACTCAAATAAAGCCCTGACCACCTATCCTGACCCTCTTGGCGGCATCAAAAAGGCAATTGACGGGCTTAATCCGGAGTACATTGAAAACGTAAAACTGGTATCTGTCTCCACCACTCTTTCCACAAATACCATACTTGAAGGAACCGGTTTTCCCGTAGCCCTGATCCTCATAGGGGACCACCCGCTTGAAAAGGAACTGCCAACAGGGCATGTTCTCTTTGCCAGAGGAGGGCATAACCATAATGGAGAAGAAGCATCTCCTCTTGACCTGGAAGCCATCGAAAAATTCGCCCTGCTTGTAAAGGACAAAGTATCGGCTTTTGCCATATCTTCTTATTTCAGTACACGCAACCCTGAACACGAGCTTAAAGTAAAGGACAGAATACTGAAGCTTACAGGGCTGCCTGCGGTTTGCGGACACGAACTCTCGCAGGAACTTGGAGCTTACGAGAGGACGGTAACAGCTTTCCTGAATGCCCAGCTGATTCCCATAACCAGGCAGTTTGTGAAATCCATTATTGCAGATATGACAGGAAGAGGAATTAATGCAAGGCTTCTTATGCTCAAATGCGACGGTTCGGTGATAGGGATAAGAGATGCCCTGCAAAAGCCGATAGAAACGATCTTTTCAGGCCCTGCAGCAAGCCTTGTAGGAGCCTCTTATCTCTCAGGGCTGCAAACCTGTGCAGTTGTAGACGTTGGGGGAACGAGTACGGATATTTCCTCGATCTGTATGGGAGTTCCTGACCTGAGCGATGAAGGAGCAGTTGTGGGCGGATGGAAGACGCGGGTGCGGGCGATAAGAATGGCGACAACAGCTACAGGCGGAGACAGCCATATATGGACAGTAGATAGGGAACTCTTCCTCGGGCCTCGACGGGTTATACCCCTTGCAGTCGCTGCAGTCCAGTATCCAGGTTTCCTAAATAACCTGAATAGAACGCCCATGCCTCTCAGAGAAGGCCTGGAAGAAAATATCCAGCCCACGAAATTTTTCGTTAGGTCAGGCTACCCAGCAGGTGAGTTGAGTAAAGTTGAAGCGGAAGTTCTTGGCGCAATTGTAGACGAACCGGTTTCCGTGCATGAGATAAAAGCCCTCATAAGAAAGGACCTCCACCCTCAAACCCTGGACTCCCTTATCAAAAAACGTCTTGTTCAGGCAATTGGCTTTACTCCAACCGATGCTTTGCATGTGCTCGGGGAATATACAGCCTGGAACGAAGAAGCTTCCAGAATAGGAGCTGAAAGGCTTGCGAGGCTCATGCGTATGACACCCCATGAGTTCTGCACTGCTGTAAAAAGGAGAGTTGCAAGGAATATGGCACTTCACCTCCTCTCATATATCCTTCAGGGAGTACCGTACACAGCCGTTGAAAAAATCCTTGACGGAAATTATCCTGCAAAGTTCAAGCTGAGAGTCCCTGTTATCCTGCTCGGAGGCCCTGTACGTGCATACAGGAAAGAACTGGAGGAGTTTATAGATGCTGAAATTCTCGTTCCCGAACATGCTGAGGTAGGAAATGCAGTCGGAGCCCTTGCAGGAAAAGGCATCAAAAGAGTAGAAATTTTAATCAGGCCTGCAAGTCTGATGTCTCCAGAGAGAGATTTCCTTGTTTTTGCACCCGGCAACAGGTTGAGGTTCGATGCATACACAGAAGCCCTGAGTGCTGCAACCGAAATTGGAAAAAAACTTATTGAAGATTATATGAAAGACTGCGGACTCAGCGGAAACCAGGTTGAGGTTTCTATAGAGAAGAAAATTATCTCTCCTGACGGCTGGAACCACCCTCCTATGGAAACAAACCTGCTTGTAATGGGAGTGGGGATGCGGGGACTACATGTTTGAAAACTGAAGATTAAAAAGATGACAGATGAGAACAAAGAGGAAGTAAAAAGCAAAGGTAAAAAATATGAGACTTCTACTGATTGCCGATATCCACGCTAATCTTGAAGCACTGCAGACAGTCCTCGATGTCCCACATGATAAGGCAATCTGCCTGGGAGACATTGTGGACTACGGACCTGACCCGGACAGGTGTATAGATCTCCTGCAAAAAAAGAATATTCCAACAATAAGGGGCAATCACGACAATGCTGTTGCTTTTAAAATGGACTGCAAGTGCGGATACAAATACAAACATCTCTCAATTGCAACCCGGGAATATACCTGGGAAATTCTTGACCGACCCAGGATGGAGTACCTGCAGAAGCTCCCCCTCCTGATAAAAGAAGAAATTGATGGAAAAAAGCTTTACCTTACCCATGCAAGCCCACGCTCCATGTTCGAATATATAAAACCCGAAACCCCAGATGAAGACATAGTGGCAATGCTTGCAGAACCGATGGAACCTGTTGATGCCGAATTTCTGGTGGTCGGGCACTCTCATATCCCTATGAACAGGAAACTCGGGGCCCTGAAAATCATAAACCCTGGTTCTGTGGGGCAGCCAAGAGACGGGGACGCCCGAGCAGGCTGTGCGGTTTTAGATACCAAAACAGGAGAGATGGAATTCTTACGCCTGGAGTATGATATTGATGCAGTCTGTGCAAAAATCGAAGAAAGGATGCCTCATGCAGAGGAACTGACAGGTATTCTAAGACGGGGTTATTGAGGGTAGAGTCCAGTTAAAGAAAAATCCTGTGCAGTAGAAAGTTCAGAAGTTTAATTCAGGCTTCTTTTATTGCACGTATAATTTTGTTTATATACTCCAGTTTCACATCTGCGGGTTTTGTTTTTTCAATTCCTAGCTCAGTAACCATAAGATAGACTTCGGCCTGCATTCCTGCCTCGCCAAGCTTTTTTGTAGCACACCTGTCCGCACAGCCGTCAAGAGCAAGGATTCTAAAGCCCTCTGATAATGCATCTTCAACAGCGCAGGTCCCCTTCAGTGCAGATGCAGCCCTGTAAAGGTCCGGACTCCTGAAAGCAAGGGTTGACGCTGCCTGCATTGTGAGTTTCCCCGTATTTGATAAACCGGAACAGGCAAAAATGAGAGTACGTCTCCTTTTTCCTGAAGAGTTTTCCGTTTTGTTAAGCCTGCCTGGCATGGGTTCTTTCTGCTCCATTGATTCATTTTGCTCTTTTTCTTTTGATTCCATTGTTATAACAACCTTTAGTGAAATACTGTTTCAAATGATATTGAAATAAAAGAAGGGCGTCCACCTTTATATAATTCATATTTTCCTTTCAACTGACACCCAGACGGGACGGAGAATAACTTTATAATTAGCAATTAGTCAAATAGCAATTAGTCAGGCAGAGCGCTGCCAGAAAAAAGATAAAAATAAAAAATATATGGGGAGCAGTCAATCAGATTCAAGTTCCGTAATCTCAACGTTCAGGTTTGCAATCTCAAGAATCGCAACTGTGTGCTTTTCGGAAAGTACCCCTGAGCATTCTCCGGGATTTATAATCAGGGTTCCTTCGAGAATCCGGACCCCGGGTTCGTGAGTATGCCCTCTGATAACGACATCAAAATCCCCTGATTTTGCAAGTGCTTTGACCAGAGTCTCATCTGTCCCATGAAGGAGGGCAATATGAAGCCCGTCAATTGTCAGGTCACCAAAATCTCCGCAGGAGATGGCATCTATTTCTTCAAACCTCTTTACAAGAGTTACTCTATCTCCATCATTGTTTCCGAAGACAAAATAGAGTTTTGAATTTAGTTCTTTAAAAGCCCTCACAGTAAAAGGAGAGATGAGGTCTCCTGCATGCAGCACCACTTTTACCTGCTTTTTGTTGAAGAATTCCACGGCCTTCCGGATAGATGCCAGGTCATCATGTGAATCCGAAATAATTCCTATCAAACAATCCCACCTCATTTAATATTAGACGTCCTGAATATTTAATACATACTCAGAGGCTCAGGAAAGCAGCTATTTTTAAATAGGAGTTACAGGTATTATCCCAATAAGATCTTGAGAGCATTGGGAGAATCCTGAGAGAATGCTAAATACAGGGATTTTTCCATAGAATTAGAGTAAGTGAGAAAAGAATGAAAGCTATAACCCTCATGAGCAGCGGGCTTGATTCCGTCGCAGCGCTTGCGATCGCAGCCGAAAGCCTGGAAATTGATATGGCAATTACTTTTGATTATGGGCAGAGAGCCGGGCAGCGGGAAATAGAGTATTCCAGAAAGGTCTGCGAATACTTTGGAATAGAGCACAGGATAATCAAGCTGGACTGGCTTGGGAAAATAACACATACATCCCTTGTAAACAGGAGTGAGGAAGTCCCTTCTCTATCCCTTGAAGATATTGATGAGGCTGCGCCTGCCGTAATTACCGAAAATTCTGCAAAGGCTGTCTGGGTCCCAAACAGAAACGGGGTTATGTTAAACATTGCAGGGAGCTTTGCTGAAAGCAGGGGCTGTGATTACATAGTGGTGGGCTTTAATGGAGAAGAAGCCGGGACCTTCCCTGACAATTCACTTGATTATGTAAAGGCAATGGACCATGCTTTTTCTTACTCCACACAGAACGGGGTGCGGGTACTGGCTCCTCTTATAGAAATGGGGAAAACTGAAATTGTTAAAAGGGCTCTTGAAGCAAATGCTCCACTTGAATACAGCTGGAGCTGCTATCACGGCGGGGAAATCCCCTGCGGAGAGTGTGAAAGCTGCGTGCGCAGGGAAAGGGCATTCAAAAACGCAGGTTCAAAAGACCCGCTTCTGGAAAAGCCTGGGGTTTAAACCCGAATAATCCGTTAGAGAGATTAAAAACAATAATAGAGAGATAGAGAGAGTTCCATGAAGTGTATTATTTTACCCGAAAAACTTGATTACGACGGGAGCCAGATTTCTTCGCTCTGGGCTTATAACAGCTTTGGAGTGCAGGAAGATTCCATTATAGTTTTTAGAGGTGCATGTGACGTAAAAATAGAACACATGATTGACCTAGAAGACCGGAAGGCAAACGAGTCGATCTGGTCCGAAGATATGTTGAATTTCATTATAGAACACTTCGATTCTACTGACCTTAAACTGATCTATGCACGCCAGCGCCTTTTTACTGCAATTGTAAGGGAATACCTTGCAGGGCTTGGAATCCATACCACAAGGGAAGGAGATGATTTATTTTTTAAGGGAAAGAAGCTGACCGTATCGATTGCCAGCACTTCGGCGGTTTCCCAGAAGATCCACTTCGGCATGAATGTCACACATGAAGTATACGGAAACCTGAAAGAAGCCGGAATAGAAGACGATGAAAGTATTGTACGGCTAATGAAGGGAATCGGAGATGCTTATGTAAGGGAATTTGAGGATATTGAAAAGGACCTCAGGAAGTCACGGCCTCTCGGAGTAGTGTAAATGTCCTCTCAAAACCATGAATCTGCTCATATAAGAGAGGTCTTCTGTTCCGTGCAGGGAGAAGGCCCGTATGTTGGTGTGAGGCAGGCTTTTGTCCGGTTTTCAGGCTGCAACCTTAATTGCAATTACTGTGACACGGATTTTGGAAATCCTGGAACCTGCGACTACGAAAGAGAAGAGGGCAGTGGAGTTTTTGAAAAGGTTCCAAACCCTGTAAGTATCGAAAAGCTGGAATCCATGCTGCATCCTTTCAAAAAGCTCCATTCCATTTCCCTGACAGGAGGAGAGCCTCTTCTGCATGCGGATTTCATAGAAAAACTTGACGTTTCCGTGCCCCTGTACCTGGAATCCAATATGACCCTGCCTGAGCAGGCAAGAAAGCTGCGTGAAAATATCGCATATGTTTCAGGGGATTTTAAACTACCAGAGGCTATTGAGGACATCTGCCCTGAAAACAGGGAAACACATGTGGAAAATACGATTGAGTGCTTCAAGCTCCTGAGAAAAAGTAATTCAAGAGACTGCTTTTGCAAGATTGTAATAGGCAGGGAAACAAACACGGATACCGTAACAATGGCTGCAGAAGCAATAGCACCCTATGTATCCTGTATAGTTCTTCAGCCTGAAACGCCTCTGGGCAGTGCAGCAAGGGCTCCGGGGTTTACGCAGGCATCCGTGCAGACTCTCCTGAAGCTGCAGAAAAACCTGCTTGAGCTGACCGACACGCGAATTATTCCACAGACCCACAGGATGTGGGGTTGCTTATAACCTAAAGAAAATCAAAAAAGAGGTGAATGAAATGGCAAATATGAGATTGGGAGTTATTGATTATATTGACAGCGCGCACTACCTTCCAGGGCACGGGAAGTGCGGAAGGGTACACGGCCATACATATAAAATCGAAGTGGTGGTAGAAGGTGAGGTCAGGGAGAATGGGATGGTGATTGATTTCTATGACCTGAAAAAAGGTATCAAGGAAACTCTTCAGGAGTATGACCATACTTTATTAAATGAGATCCTGGACTTCCCAAGTTCCGAGCACCTCTGCCAGCATATCCATTCCCGCCTCCTGGAGAGATTCGGCTTTTCTCTTCTGGTGAGGGTCTGGGAAGGAGAAGGCAAATGGTGCGAGATGGACAACTTTTCAAATTAAATATGTTTTCAGACTGGTTTTATATCTGCATTATGAAGTAATTACGAAAGGATTCCACAATGTATATCAAGGGGCTGTGTCATAGGTGCTTTAGGCATCTTGAAATCCCTTTTACTGAGATCTTACTTCACTTTTAAGTTCCGAACGGAGGAGAATAATTTGCCAGAAAAAAACCAATCTGTAAACAACACCGATAATAGCCCCGCATCTGGAGAGGAACTCCTTAGAAAGATTGCCGAGCACCCCTGTTATGATAAGAAAGCGCAGCATAAATACGGAAGAATTCACCTGGCTGTGGCTCCGAAATGCAATATCCAGTGCAATTTCTGCGTCCGTGAATTTGACTGTGTAAACGAGAGCAGGCCCGGGGTTACCAGTAAGGTCCTGAGCCCGCAGGAAGCTCTTGAGAAGACAAGGCAGATAGTGGCAGATTATCCGTTCATCAAAGTTGTCGGGATTGCAGGTCCAGGTGACCCTCTGGCTAATGATGCGACCTTTGAGACATTTGAGCTGATAAAAAAAGAGTTTCCGGAGCTTACTCTCTGCATGAGTACAAACGGACTCTTGCTTCCCGAAAAGCTGCAGGACATTCTGAGGGTTGGAGTTTCCACGCTGACTGTAACGGTAAACGCTATCGACCCCGAAATTCAGGCAAAAATAGTGGACCACATAGTTTATCACGGGAAGGTCTACAGGGGAGTCGAAGCTGCAGAAATTCAGGTCAAAAACCAGCTTGAAGGGATTAAGGCTGCTATTGATGCAGGTCTGGTTATAAAGGTTAACACTGTGCTTGTCCCTGGAATAAATGATAAGCACGTAATTGAGATTGCCAGAAAACTCAACGAACTTGGGGTTTACATTATGAATGTCATGCCCCTGATCAACCAGGGAGCCTTTGCAGACATAGAGCCTCCTACAGCAGAAGAAAGAAAAGCAGTCCAGGAAGCCTGCGAACCTTATGTTATGCAAATGCGCCACTGCAGGCAGTGCAGGGCTGATGCTTACGGCCTCCTTGCCCAGGACATGTCGCAGATGAGTGAAGAACGCAGAAAGATGATAAAGATCCATACGAAGGAAGAGATGGAAAAAGCAAGAGAGATCCTGGAAAAGAACGGAAAAGAAGAGGACTGAATAGCTTTATTAATCCTGGCTCCGGGTTAAAAAAGATATGAACCCTGAGCCAAAAAGGCGGAGTTCAAGAACTCCGCTTCTCTGACTTACTTTTAAAGTGTTACTCGAGGGTGATTGCCCCGTTCGGGCAGGCATCTTCGCATGCACCGCAGTCAAGGCACTCGTTTTCGTCTACAACTGCAATATCATCATCACTGAGGGAGATTGCAGCTGCAGGGCATTCATCTATACAGGTTCCACAGCCTGTGCAGGCATCGGCATCGATTTTTGCTACCATGTTTTTGACTCCTTATTTTATAATGGAGACTTTTATAAAGTCGAAAAATATATAAGGTTGGCATATTAGGAGATAATAATTTAATAAAAAGCTGTCGCTTCCGTCCCCCAAAAACAAAGAAAAACAGATAAAGTATAACCTTAATTACGTATATCATTTCGTCCCATATTGCCCGGCTATAAGGAAAGATGAGTAAATCGAGCCTATAAATATGTCAATTGCCTCCAAGCTCATAATAAATATCATATCTTGCATTGACCTGCAATAAGTTTATTATTAACCTCTCAGAACCTTGCAATTAGATTTAATAACTTATTTCAACTTTGACACCAGTTATCATCTGTTTACTGTGACCTTACCATTAATTCGGTCTTACCGCAATCTGGTCTTACCATTATTTGTTAAACTACTTGATACAACTAAAAAACATACAGGAGCTTTTGATTGAACCTGGAACAGTTAGCAGAAAGTATAAGGAATTTTGAAGGAGTCACCCGAAAAAAAGAGATAGAGGACATAGTCTCCATCTTTGAAGCTGTCCGCCCGGAATACGGGAACGCTATCGTGGATTTCGGAGATGATGCTGCTGTGATTGATATTGGGGGAGATGACGTTATCCTCTTTGCAGCAGATGGCATATGGGGGAGGCTGCTGGACGCAAGCCCCTGGTGGGCAGGTTATGGGGCTGTTGTTGTGAATATAAATGATATTGCAGCCATGGGCGGAAAACCCCTTGCCATGGTGGATATCGCCTCTTCAAATTCTCCAAAAGCCTGCAGGGAACTGATGGAAGGACTGGCTGAAGGAGTAAGAAAATTCGGAGTTCCTGTGGTTGGAGGGCACGTCCATCCTGATACTAAGTATAATTCCCTTTCCGTTGCTATTATAGGGATTGTAAAAAAGGACTGTGTAATCCGAAGTGATACTGCAAGCCCCGGAGACCTGATAATTGCAGCCTATGATATGGACGGAAGAATCGGTCCGAATTCCCCTTACAGCTGGGATACTACATCCTTTAAAGAACCTGCAGTGCTGAGGGAAAGCTACCTTGTAACCCAGGAAATAGCACAGAAAAAGCTTGCTACCGCCGGCAAGGATATCAGCAACCCTGGGCTCATAGGAACGCTTGGAATGCTTTGCGAGACGAGCAGGGTAGGAGCCTTGGTGGACCTTGAAAAAGTCCCAAGACCTGAAGGTGTGGACTTTGAGCAGTGGCTGAAAGTGCACCCCGGAACAGGTTACGTATTTACCGCAGCCCCGGAAAAAGCCGAAGAATGTGTAAATGTATTTGAAAAGGCAGGGCTTACAGCTTCCGTTATAGGAATAATTGAAGAGGGAGCAAAGCTCGATATGTACGAGAAAACAGACAGGGTAACCGTTTTTGACTTTTCAAAAGACAGTATTACAGGTATAGGTTCCGAATAACCGGGACCTTTCCTCATATTTTTACTTATTTCAAGAAAAAATATTTGTTTGCTGAAAAGTTGTTATTTCACTTATCCAGCACCTGCTCCTATTGCTATTATCCCCTTTTTCCAGACCAGCGGATCTTATGGATTTTCGATCCAGTCCTTCATTTCCTTATAGAGGAATTCTTCTGCAGCCTGAACCTTTTCAAGAGGACCGCGAAGGACAAGAACTTCCCTTTCTTCACTGTTTGCAATACTAAAAGGCATCTTCCGCGTTATGGGTTCAAGCCCAAATTCTTCTACGATATCGTAGATAATGGATACAACCGTTCCGGGGGGGATAATCAAGTCGTAGAGCTCTTCATATCCCATTTCGGGGTCTTTTTCAACATTCTCTTTCGTCTTTTTGGCGATTAAATCATCAAGATTGAGTGTTTTGTGCATCCAGGGGTCACCTACCTCTTTTTTTAAGATTAATGGGGTATAAGTCTATTTGTCCATCAGAATTTGTATTCAATCAATAGATTACTGATAAGTATGATCGTATTTATGTTGTTTCCCAGATCCAGAATGTCCCCTACTCTTTTGAAAACCTGGTTCTGAATCTAATCATTTCTCCATTTTTAGAGAATTTTATCCTTGATTTTAAATCTCGGCATGAATAAGTTCGATTAATAGTATAAAAAAAGTTATATAGAATCTCGGCAAAGAATATGAATATTATAATAAAGTTTTTACCATTTAATCATATCATTTCTTTACACAGAATACAACAAAAATTGAAAATCTATTATAATTGGTTTTAGTTTCACCAATTATAGATGCCAGAGACCATTGGTCTTTAAGGCAAGAAATCATGTAACAGGGGACGAAAAATGAACGCTACAGGCAAATATAACATAGGGTCATTTGATATGGAAAACGCTCTTCTTGAATCAATTCCAATTCCTATTATGATTGTGGATAAGGATTTTAATATTTTGTTTATCAACCCCGCAGGTTGCGATTTATTTGGGAGAAAATTTGAGGAAGTTAAAGGAAAAAAATGTTACAAAGTTCTTGAATCAAGGTGCGTAAGTGCATCCACATGCGGAATCAAACAAGCAATAGACAACGACAAAAAATATACAGGTCGTTATGAAATTTCGGACCATGGAGAAACGATCAACATAGAGGTAACGGCTGTGCCTTTAAAAGATGAGGATGGAAACATTGTTGGAGGGCTTGAATATATTGCAGATATTACTAACAGAGTGAAGATGGAAAATGACCTTCGTGTACAGAGCCAGACAATTCTGGAGCTTGCAACACCTGTGATCAAAATATGGGATGGGATCCTGTTGCTGCCTCTGGTAGGAGCCATCGATACAGCACGTGCACAGCATATTATGGAAAACCTGCTAAACTCAATTGTGGAAAATGAAGCTGAACTGGCGATTCTGGACCTTACAGGAGTGCCGGTAGTAGACACTGCAGTTGCAAGGCATATAATCAAGGCAGTAAATGCAGCAAAAATGCTTGGGGCAAAGACGATTCTCACCGGTTTCAGCCCTGAGGTCTCACAGACTCTGGTAACTCTCGGAATAGACCTGAGCAATATCACCACCTGTGGTTCACTGAAAACAGGGATCTCAAAAGCCATCAGCCTGATGGGAATGAAAGTGGTATCATGTGAGGAGTAATGGGAATGATTCCAATACTGAAAGTAAATGATGTTTTGCTGTCTTCGATACCAGGGGACCTTACAGACAACGAGGTACTTGAATTCCAGTCTCAAATGCTGAAAATGCTTGAAAAAACCGAAGCTATAGGGGTCCTCATTGATATAACGGGTATGGAAATAGTCGATTCTTTTATGGCGAGAGTTATCAATGAGACGGCAAATATGGCACGAATTATGGGGACAGAAGTAGTACTCTGCGGAATGCAGCCTATGGTTGCTCTAACCCTTGTTGAAATGGGACGAGAACTCATAGGCGTGCAAACGGCACTTAACCTTGGTAAGGGGCTTGATAAAATACTCCACTCAAAAAAAGGAAGTCATACCTCGTTACAAAGTTGAACTGTTGGAGACTGTACTTCTCTTACCTCAGGATATGTATTCCATAGTTAGCTGTACCAGAGCACCCGGATAGTGCAGTGATAGAAAGTAACAGATAGAATAATGGACAGGGGAAATTATGGAAACTACCCGATTACTGAGGGGATAACCTAAGAGGGAATAATCAATGAATAAGAAAATACCGATTAAAACCGAGAGTGATCTCCTGTTTGCAAGGCAGACAGCAAGGGATATTATGAAGGAGATGGGGTTTGGTTCGGCAGATCAGACACGTATGGCAACTGCCATCTCCGAACTGGCCCGGAATGTTCTTAAATATGCAGGAGAAGGGAACTGCTCCATTCATAATGAACAGGATGAAAAGGAAATGGCTATTAAAGTAGTTGTAGAAGACTACGGCCCAGGGATTGCAGATCTTAACCTGGCCATGGAAGATGGGTTCACTACGGGAAACGGGCTGGGAGCAGGACTTCCGGGAGCTAAAAGGCTTGTAAACAATTTTGACATAGCATCAGAGCCAGGATATACAAAAATTACCATGGAAATCAAAAGGAGCCGGAAATAATTTGAGGTGGCGCAAAAAACCCAACATAAAACCCAACATAAAAAATTCATTATGGAAAAGAGAAGCCATTTAATTGTTGAGCTGAACTGCGGGAAAGATCAGCATGGATCCTATGGAAAGAAATGTCCAGAACCAGAGCCAGTTGTCAAGGATCTGGAATAACAGGCAGACCATCAGGTAGAATTATATGGCCTGAATAGGATGAAACATGAATATTAGTACTGCAACTCATTCTTTCTTAAATGACCCTTATTGTGGGGATCAGTGTAGATGGTGGGAAAACGAGGATAGTATCATACTATGTATGGTTGATGGTCTTGGGCACGGAATTGAAGCTGAAAAGGCTGCAATAGCAGCAATCGACTGCGTATCCCGTAACCTTTGTGAACCATTGCCCCATATATTTGAGAAGTGTGACCGGGGGATAAAATACACAAGGGGGACGGCAATGAGCATAGTCATTGTGGATAAAAAAAATGCTACACTGACTCATGGAGGGATAGGAAATATCAATGTAGCAATATGGGGTAGAAAAAAAATAAATTTGAGTAGCGATTGGGGTATCATTGGGGGAGGTTACCGGAAATTAAATATAAATACTATAGACCTGACTGATGGCGATCTTGTGCTTATGTGGACTGACGGCATCTCAGAAAGCCTCGAAGTTTCCAGTTATGAAGAGTCCTTCTGCATGGACGTGCAAAAACTGGCAAATCGAATACTTAGAGACTATGCAAAAGAAACAGACGATGCTGCAATTCTAATATATAAAGGATGATTTGCCCTATGCCAATTCAAAAGTTCAAACAAAGATATAATGTCCTTCTAAAAAATTATGTTGATTCCCCCGATGAAAAGTACCTTTTTGAAATAGGTGAACTCGGGCGGGAGATGGTCCAGGAAAACATACCCCCTGAGGACATTGCAGAGATCCATGAGGACGCAATAGCTTGCCTTTCAGAAACTTATCCAGACACAAAACTTCTCGAGTCTATCCGTTATCTATCTACTCCTCTGATGGAAATAATGATGGCATATGGCCTTGCCTTCAGAGAATGGATCGAAGCTTCAGAAAAAAGCCGGAAAGAACTTCAGAGATATGCTGAAGAACTGGAGCAGACGAATAGAGAACTTAAAAAATACTCCAAAAAACTTCAGCAGAGCAAAAAGCAATTTACCACATTTATGGACAATTTGCCCGCGACCGCATTCATAAAAGATGACAGGGGACTTATTGTATATTCGAATAATTATCTGAAGGAACACTTCAGGAAAGAGGAGTGGATCAGGGATGCGGTATCTGAAGAAAAAGACAGCATCACCAGGACAGAATCTCTTGTAGACCTGGAGGGAAACGAACTTTTCTACCGCACCATAAGGTTTCCTATCAATCTGGGTGAAGGAATTACATTATACGGAGGCATGGGGATTGATATAACAGAGCAGATAAGGGCAGAAGAGATGATGGTCCGAGCCAAAAAGGCGGCTGAAGAGGCAAACAACACCAAGTCCAAGTTTCTGGCTAACGTGAGCCATGAATTGAGGACACCGCTTAACTCTATTATTGGGTATTCGGATTTTTTGCTTGAGCAGGTAATCGGACCTTTGAATGAAAAGCAAATAAAGTATATTACTAATATTTCCGTGAACGGAAAACACCAGCTGTCCCTAATTAATAATCTCCTTGACCTATCGAGGATCGAAGCAGGAAAGACGGAGCTGCGATACACAGAGATCTCTGTACCGGAGTCCATTTGTGAAGTTGTGACAACACTCCTTCCTCTGGCATCAAAAAAGAATATCAATCTTGATAAAGATCTTGACCCAAATTTAAGGGTTCTCCACGCAGACCTGGAAAAATTCAAAGAGATCCTCTATAACCTTATTAGCAACGCAATAAAGTTCACGCCCTGTGAAGGTTCAGTGACCATAAGGGCCAAAATTATAGGGGACTTTACCGAAATCTCCGTAAAGGATAGCGGTATTGGGATATCGCCAGAGGACCAGAAGAAGCTATTTAAGCCTTTTAGCCAGATAGAAAACACGGAGACACACACGTACAAAGGAAGCGGACTTGGCCTTACTATTGTCCAGAAACTTGTGGAACTGCACGGCGGGAAAATATGGATGGAAAGTGAGGTGGGAAAAGGCAGCACCTTCGCATTCACATTACCTTTAACAGGTGAAAAAATCCCGTTTGCCGGAGAAAACGGAAAATATAAATCAGGTTAAATTTTGAGTTGAGATATGTTTTTGAACTGGAGATTCTGCTCAAGTCCTGAATCTGTATAAAAGCCACATCAGGTTAATTGCACCTGTAGAAATTATGAAATTATCGAACTGGGAAATAAATATAATGGTTAGCTTGATAACGATTGAGACCAATAATTAAATAAATATAGATTGTCAATCTAACCTGAAATCAATATCAATAAACAGTAAATCTGCATATTAGATCAATAATTAGCAGAAATACCTGGAACAAAAACACGTGAAGACCAGTACCTGAATACGGGTCTATTACCAGGATCTTTTGTCCGGCTGCTTCGGATTATTCCTGTAGCTTCCAGGCAAAGCAGCTTTAAGCAAACTTTATCTGAGATGAAAATATCTTATAAGAGGATAGCAATG
>CAYSWX010000022.1:35646-53282 GCA_964434965.1 uncultured Methanosarcinales archaeon | reverse complement strand
CACTGACAAATGTGGATGTCCATCACAACATTATGCATGATTACAAAGGATCTAGCAGCAGTGCAGGCGTTGGAAACGTCCATGCAAGTGGGTCAATTAGCGTTCGTGATAACGTAATGTGGAACGTGTCGCCTTACATTGAGGTAGGATCAGGCTCAAACACACTGGGACCATCTGATCAAAATGTTGAAAATTGGGTTGCGAAAGGGTATGGATATAGCTCCCCTGGCAGTGCATCAGATGCTCAGAACACAACAACTGTGAATTCAACCTCTGAAACAAATCAGACTGCAGCTAATGAAACTGCTGTAACAGATACAGAATAAAACGAAGTTCCAGCGACCAATAATCAGGCAACTGTTAATGAAACCTGATAAAACTCGCACTGAAAATGCAGATTACATGGCATTCAGCAGTAACGAGGCAAAAGATGAAAACCAGCGTCCAACGCTGGCTATAGAAGAGAAAAACATAGCTTAACATCAGGAAGAGAACTCAAAGATGCTGGAATTTGGGATGTTACAAATAACTTCTGCCCAGATCTTTCAGTTCTTCCTGCCGTTCTCTTTTTCTGTAACTGGCCCTACAATCTAATATATTTTCTGGATTTTCAATTCAGGCCAATTCAGTACATTCTCAAATTATCTAGAAGGCTATCCAGGTAAACCCTGATTTTTTCTGTTTTCTTTACCTTCCCCTTATCTTTTCTTTACCTTCTCCGCTTCAGGAAATATGCGATTCCTGCCGCCAGAACTGTAAATCCAGGACCCGGTGCTGGGGCTCCTTTTTTAGTTTCATTTGTTTCATTTCCTTCCCCTGCGGTTTCGTTTTCTTCTGCCTCTCTTTCTACAGGGGTCACGGTCTCATTTACTGCTTCTTCTCTGGCTGCCATACCCTGTTCATAAGCTTCTGCATCCAGTTTGCTTTCCAGAGCTGTGACGCCGCTTGGGACTTTCGGGAAGAGCGGGGATTTATCGGACCCTCCTCCTGTTATATTATATGAAGCATCACATATTCCGTTGCTATTTTCATCCGTGCAGGTCTCACTGTAGCCGGTGCCTTCAAGGTCTGCCCAGAAATTTCCACCGGTATATGGGCCCTTCATAAGGTTGTTTTTGGTTGTAAGGGTACTCTGCCAGGCGTTTTCTGCGTTTATAGCGTTTACTTCTACGTTTACGGCGTTTTTGAAGTAATTATTAAAGAAAATGTTCTTGCTGCTTTCTTCAAGGGAAACTCCGGGACCGTAGTTATAAGCAATAAGGTTGCCCTGGATAGTGTTTGATTTCGAGCCTTCGAGCTTTATCCCGACTTCGTTAAGGGTTACGATGTTCCCGTTTATGTTATTATTTTCCGCGTTCTGCAGAAGAATTCCGTATTCTGAATTTTGCACCCTGTTATTGTTAATATAGCAATTTCTGGCTCCTGTCAGTAAAATACCTGCTTTTTCCGACTCCTCTACCCCAAAACCGCTGAAAGTTGCCCTCTCTGCGGTAATTTCTACGGCACTTTCTGCAGGGTTAGCTGGCTTTACAATCGTATTTTCTGGGTTTCTCGAGTCAGACCAGATTCTCACCTGTTTGTCTATTTTGAGGTTTTCGACATAAGTCCCGGGGCTTACAAAAATAGTATCTCCTGCATTTGTAGCATCTACAGCAGCCTGTATTGTGGTGTAGCCTCCTTCTGCTGCAGGGTCTACATTAAAATTTGCTGCAGAAGCGGCAGAAGATGTGAATATGACTGCCAGAATAAGGGCAGCTATTATTTTTAACGCCTGTGAATCCATCTCTTTTATAATTTTCATTTTGAGTTCCCCTTTTACTCTTCCATTTCCTTATGATCTTTTCATTTTGTTTTATCTTTTTAAAAGCTTCTCATTTCTTCTTTTCCTGATTTTGTTCGTTTTTCAGAAACAGATCATATCAGTTTTTCATAAATGAATCCCATTTATTTTACATGTGGGGCTCTTTCAATATTTTGTCAGGAAAAGGATTTAGTCTGAAAAGATATATCTTTGGAATCATAATTTCTGAACAATTGTTCTTGAAAAGTAGGGCATGATAGCTTTAGATATGGAGTTATTTAAACTGTTTGGCTCTGGTAATTAAGAGCTTTGTGGCAATTAACAGGCTTCATCCATAGTTAAATTCTAATTAGAAAGCTCTGAAACCTGAATAACTCTGAGGAGCCCGGTTGTAAATACTGAAGCTGTAAAGTAAAAGCTAAAAACCTTATATCTGAATTGTTTTATTATTGTCTCAAATGGAGGCTTAAAATGGATGAAAAAATTGCGCCCCAACTTGAAGAGCTAACCAGGGCGCTTGGAGACCTAGAAAATACTGGCATCCGTGCAGAGTTTGATAAGCTTCTTGCTTTTCGTGTGTCGCCTGAGGTTGCAAAGGAGACCCTGCTCCGCAGGTTCGGTGGAAAAAGAAAAATTTTAAAAGTAAAAGACCTTTCAGCTTCCCTTAAGAATTTTGAAATAACAGGCAGAATCCTGGATATAGGAGAAAAGGCACTCCGCCCTCAGGAAGGTGTTCAGGAAGGACCTTCAAAGCTGTATACAGGGGTTCTTGCAGACGAAACGGGTTCTGTCATGTTTTCTTCCTGGAAAGAACTGCCAGGTTCGGTGGGAGATGTAATCGATATCAAAAATGCTTATACCCGCCTCTGGCAGAACAGGATCAGACTCTCTATAGGGGAACAGTCTCTGGTATCTAAAGTTTCTGACTCTTCCCTTCCCCAGCTTTCCGAACTTTCCAAAACCCCTTCAAAGAAATTAATTGATATAGGCGCTGCGGATTTTTCCATAAGCACTGCCGCCTGCGTACTTCAGCTTTCTCACAGGGAAGTCCCTGTCAGGGGCAAGCAGTCAAAAGTGATTTCCGGTGTTCTTGCTGATGAAACCGCGAGACTGCCTTTCACGGCATGGGTTGAACTTCCTGGGATTGACATCGGAAGCATAATCAGGATAGAAGGAGCCCAGATCCGCATGTTCAGGGGAATGCCTTCAATCAATCTGGTCAGCAGCACTAAAGTTTCTTCAGTCACTGCTGAAGAAGCTGAAAAACTTGCATTCACGTTTGAATCCGCTGCAAAGGACCCTGCGCCCCTGAAAATTGAAGAGATAACCTCAAGGGACAGTATGTTCGATGTAGTTACCGCAGGTAATGTCGTTTCCGTCAGACCTGGCTCTGGGATAATTTCCCGCTGCCCCGAATGCAGCCGCGTTATTCAGAAAGCAAACTGCAGGGTGCACGGCAAAGTGGAAGGCGTAAGGGACATGCGGATCAAAGCTGTACTTGATGACGGGACAGGATCAATGTCAGTTATGTTTCCAAGGGAGCTTGCAGAAACTATCTACGGAAAAACACTTGAAGAAGCCGAACAGCTTATGTTTTCAGATATTTCTAAAGATGCTGTTTACGAAGACCTGAGGCGTTTCCTTACAGGCCGCTACCTGGCAGTACGCGGGAACTCCTCAAATGGGGAATATGGTATATCTTTTGTTGCAGAAAGTGCCTGGGTGCCTGAAGATGACATTGCTATCAGAGTTGTTGAGCTATTACACAGGCTTGGAGCTGATGAAGAAGACCATGGCTCAGAAGTTTCCGGGGGAGGGATAAACCTTGCTTAAGCGGGAAGTCGCAAAAAGGGTTTTTGCAAAGGAATTTGAAGCCTGCAGGGAACTTGAGAAATCGGAAAGACCTGCATGTGAAACAGCCGATTCAAAATCCCCAAACCTTCTAATCAGTCCTCTTGGACTTATTCTCAACCGTGTTTTTGCAGTCGGTGTACTTACCGAACTTGACAGCATAGGCACGCAAAACGAGATGTGGAAAGCCCGGATAGTTGACCCTACCGGAGCTTTTACGGTATATGCAGGGCAGTTCCAGCCTGATGCTTCTATTTTCTTTTCAACGGTTCAGGTCCCTGCTTTCATAGCCCTCACGGGAAAAGCCAGGGTTTACGAGCCAGAACCAGGTTCGGTTTTTATATCTATCCGGGCAGAAGAGGCAAATGTGGTGGATGAAGAGATTCGCAACAGGTGGGTTGTTGATACTGCAGAGCAGACAGTTGACAGGCTCGAAGCTTTTTCTGATGCACTTGCAAGTGGGTACCGCGGAGAGACGCTCAGGGAATACCTGCTTGAGAGGAGAATTTCCGAAGAGCTTGCTGAAGGGATTTCAATTGCCCTTGAAAGGGAACGCGCTCCCCAGGAATTTGCAAAGCAGCTAAGGGTTTCTATCAGGGAATGGCTCAGAGCTCTTAATCTTGAATCCGAAGATACTGAAGAAGCCGAGGCTGACCAGAAGGAGTTCGTACTTGAACTGCTAAGGGAAATGGCAGGAAGCAAAGGAATTGATTACGCCGTTTTTGTAGACGCTGCAATCTCAAGAGGTATCCCCGAAGAGACAGTAGAAGAAGTAGTCCGCTCTCTTCTTGCAGGAGGGCAGTGCTACGAGCCGAAAATCGGGATTATAAGGCTTGTAGGTTAATTTGCAGAGTAGATTTATTGATTCAAAAATGAAGGATTCCCATCAAAAAATATGTGATAACGCTTAAGTGTGATTAAGTTGATTGGTATTCTTTGTTAAAATTTAGCATCTCATGTTTATCGTATTTATCTGGAGAAATTAACATGAAAGTATTAGTCAGCGATTCACTCTCCAATGAAGGTTTGGAGATTCTAAAAGAACACTTTAATGTTGATGTCAGCACTGGGCTCTCGGAAGATGAGCTGGTGGAAAAGATCAAAGGCTACGATGCCCTCGTAATACGCAGCGGTACCCAGGTTACCCAGAGGATAATTGAAGCTGCAGACAACCTGAAAATTATAGGAAGGGCTGGAGTCGGAGTCGATAATGTCGATGTGGATGCAGCCACAAAAAAAGGTATCATTGTAGCCAATGCTCCCGAAGGGAACATGATTTCGGCAGCAGAACACACAATTGCTATGATGATGTCAATGTCCAGGAATATCCCTCAGGCCAACGCTTCCCTGAAAGCCAGGGAATGGAAACGCAACAAATTCATGGGTGTTGAGGTCAAGGGCAAGACCCTGGGAATTATAGGCCTTGGAAGGATAGGGTCTGAAGTCGCAAAGAGGGCTGCAGGACTCGAAATGAAACTTATGGGATACGATCCTTTCATTTCCGAAAAGAGGGCTATGGAACTCGGAGTCAAGCTGGGTACGGTTAACGAGATCGCAAAAGAGGCTGACTACATCACAGTGCACACCCCCCTTATCAAGGAAACCAGAAATATTCTTGACGACGAGCAGTTTGGCCTTATGAAGAAGGGAGTCAAGATTCTCAACTGCGCCCGCGGCGGCATTATCAGCGAAGAAGCCCTCGCAAGAGCCCTTGAAAGCGGCAAAGTAGGCGGCGCAGCCATTGACGTGTTTGTCGAAGAACCTCCTTTCGACAGCCCCCTCCTCAACTATGACAATGTTATCGTAACCCCTCACCTTGGCGCCTCCACACAGGAAGCTCAGGTTAATGTTGCAATCGATATTGCCAATGAAGTTGTTTCTGTCCTTTCCGGCGGGCCTGCAAAGAACGCAATCAATATCCCATCCGTAAAGCCCGAAGCCATGGCAGTCCTTGCCCCATATATCAGGCTCGCAGAGATCATGGGCAAAATTGCAGGACAGCTCGTAGACGGCAACTACGAAAAGGTAGAAATTGGATACAACGGGGAGATTTCCGGAAAGGATACCAGACCTCTTACAGTGTCCGCCCTCAAAGGATTGCTTGAAATGGCTCTCGGTTCCGGGGTAAATTATGTCAACGCTCCTATCCTTGCAAAGTCCAGAAAGATCGCAGTCGTGGAAAGCAAGTCTGAATCCGCAGAGGAGTACTCTTCCATTATGAGTATCAAACTTACCAGCGCAGGAACTACAAAGCTGGTTGCCGGAACTGTAGTTGGAGATGAGCCAAAGATTGTTTCCATTGATGAAGACAGAGTAGACATCTTCCCTGCAGGTCGCATGATCTTTGCAAAACACATTAACAAGCCCAACGTAATAGGACCCTGCTGCCTGGTACTTGGTGAAAACAACATCAATATCTCAGGCATGCAGGTCGGAAGATCAGAAGTAGGAGGCGTGACCATGATGGTCCTTAACGTTGACTCTGATGTTTCTGATGCTATCCTTGATGAGGTCAGCCAGGTCCCTGGTATTCTTAGTGCCAAGCTTGTGACCCTCTGAACTCATAAGTAAACTGCAGTAATGGATAATTCCGAAAAATACTCATTCCGGTGCAGGTTTAGTATTTCTGTGCCGGAGACTTTTACTTTTTCCTGATATACCTGAATCTGAAACTGCGCTTCGGCGGGACTATATACTATACTATCCTTGCAGATGACATTTATTTTTCGAGGTTCGTGAATGGAAGAACTAAAAAATGTTGTTTCGGCACCTTTTAAGAGAAATCTTGCAGCTTCACTACCGGAAAAAGACTTTGAGTTTTCCCTTGCTTTTGACCTGAAATGGTTTTCCCCAAAAACCGCTTCTGAAGTAAAGGATCTTGCCCTTAAAGCAGGTCTGCTTTCACTGAAGGATGGCGTAATTATACCCTGTTTTGATGTTGATAGTATCAGACTCCCCCATGCATATAAGCCTCCTGAAAATATTCTTGAGCTCAAAGAGAAACCAGGAAAAAACGAAAAGTCTGCCCATCACAGGGAAGAAATTTCTTTTGAGCAGATCCTTGACTTTATTTCCGCAGATACTGGAATAAACAAGCAGAGGCTTGTTTCCGAGATAAATTCCATGCAGGACCAGCTCTCTTATCTTGTGGATATCCGGATTGTGGCACTTATCGTGGCAAAGAAGTTTGGGTGCAGGATAGAAGGAGTACTTGACAAGGTTTCCAGAGCTGTTCTTGGTTATTCCGATTACGCATAATCTTTATGTACTAGAAATGTTATTCACATCATACCAATCCGACTAATCGCTTGATCTTTAATTTGCTGCCCCAAGCTTCTGAGCTGCGGCAGTCATAGCGATGTTCGAACGCGATAGGGATTTTTTTCCGCGTGAGTGAGATTCAATAAATCTTGCGGAGGAACATACATTGGGTAAAAAATCACTGGTAAAACTAACAAGAAAAACGAATCCAAGAATCGTTTCCCTGATTCTTACCCTGAAAGAGAGGGCAAATGGAGATTCTGCCCCGATCTGGAAGGATATTGCGAAACGTCTTGAGGCGCCGTCCAGAAACTATGCGGCTGTGAATATAAGCAAGATCAACAGGCACACTGCTGAAGATGATGTCCTGCTTGTCCCGGGCAAGGTTCTGGGTGCAGGTATTCTTGATCATCCTGTTACCGTTGCGGCTGTAACATTCAGCGAATCTGCAGTTGAAAAGATCACTGAAGCCGGCGGCAAGTGCCTGAGTCTCGAAGAGATCATGGAAGCAAATCCAAAAGGGTCCGGTATCCGGATTTTCCGCTGAGGTGATGAAGATGACGGTTATCGATGCAAAAGGGCTTATTCTGGGGCGTCTTGCAAGTTCAGTTGCAAAACAGTTGCTTTCAGGAGACGAGAAGGTTTATATCATAAATGCCGAAAAAGCCATCATTTCTGGCTCAAGGGCAGCCACTCTCAGAGAATACCGGGAAACCCGGGAAAGAGGTGCAACGGAATTCGGGCCTTACTTCCCGAAGCGTCCGGACCGCATCCTGAAGAGGACTATTCGTGGCATGCTGCCCTATAAGAGAGCAAGAGGCAGAGACGCAATGTCCAGGCTCAAAGTCTATGTAGGTGTCCCCTACGAGCTTAAGGGCGCTGAGGCAATCACCATAGCAGATGCCGACATGAGGCTTCTGAGCTCTAGCAAGTACATAGAGCTTGGTGAAGTGAGCCAGAAAATGGGTTCAAAGTTCTAATGGGTGAGTCCTCATGGTCAAAGTAGTTAATTCATCTGGAAAGCACAAGACTGCAACTGCACGTGCAACAGTTACGAAAGGTACTGGTAAGGTCAGGATCAACAAAATTCCGCTCGAGCTCTATACTCCGGAGCTTGCAATGATGAAAGTCTCCGAGCCTCTGATGATTGCAGGAAACGATGTTGTTTCCGGGCTCGACATCAATGTTGATGTTAGGGGCGGCGGAATCGTTGGGCAGGCTAATGCAGTAAGGACTGCAGTTGCCCGTGGTATTGTGGAATGGACAAATGACACAACCATCAGAGACAACTTTGCAGCCTACGACCGCAATTTGCTTGTAAGTGATTCCAGGCAGAAAGAAGCCAAAAACTTCGGTGGACCTGGTGCAAGATCTAAATATCAGAAATCTTACAGGTAAGGAAAGTTATGATCCCAGTCCGATGTTTCTCATGTGGAAAAGTAATCTCTAACTATTGGGATGAGTACAAAAGACGCGTCAGCGACGGCGAAGACGCTGCTGCAGTGCTGGATGATCTTGGGATCACCCGCTACTGCTGTCGCAGAATGTTCCTGAGCCATGTCGAACTTGTTGACGTACTTTCACCATACCAGTAAGGGACCGTAGGGTAGCTTGGTCCATCCTTCGGCGTTCGGGACGCCGGAACCTGAGTTCGAATCTCAGCGGTCCCATTACCCCTATTTAAAGGGTACTGGTTTTCAGGTGTGTACTGAATATGTCAAATTTATCATGCTTCTCGATTATTGGAACTCATCGGAGCGTTTTTAAGTTTCAGGGTGATCTGTTGGTCAAGGAAAATTATACCCGGTTCGAGCGTGCACGAATTATAGGTGCAAGATCATTGCAGATTGCAATGGGGGCTCCTGTCCTGGTTGAAGATGACGGGCGGCTGGACCCCCTGGGTGTAGCCATCGCAGAGTTGAAGGCCGGAGTTATTCCTATAACGGTTAAACGTAAGAAAAGCTAAAAACGTATTTGGGATACTTTCAGATGCTGAATGAATTTAATTGTTGATTCTATATATTATGAGGTGACTTTATGGAGGAAATTGAGCAGACAGGGCAGGAGGAAACCGGAGCACAGCCTTTGCCTGAAGAAAATGTCGTGGCTGAAGCAAAACCTGCACCTGAAAAGGAAGCCGCAGTAAAGACCGGATCTGTACCTGTAGCTGAGGATGAAGCAGCTTCCGCTAAAGAGGGAGCTACATCCCTTGTATCCATTGATGAATACCTGGCTGCAGGTGTTCACATCGGAACCCAGCAGAAGACTCAGGATATGATGCGTTTCGTATACAGGGTCAGAACTGACGGGTTATACGTTCTTGATATCCAGTCAACAGACGAAAGGATCAGGGTTGCATCAAAACTGCTTTCTCACTATGACCCTTCCAGAATCCTTGTAGTCTCTTCAAGGCAGTACGGACAGCACCCCGCAAGAATGTTCTCAAGGGCGCTCAGTACAAGGGCAATGCTCGGAAGGTTCATTCCAGGTTCCCTTACGAACCCTCAGATCCACGGGTTCTTTGAGCCGGATGTTATAATTGTAACCGATCCGGCTGGAGACGCCCAGGTCCTGAAGGAAGCTTCAAACATTGGGATACCTATTATAGCACTCTGTGATACCAACAACCTGACCTCAAATGTGGACCTTGTAATCCCAACCAACAACAAGGGTAGAAAAGCTCTGTCTCTTGTCTACTGGCTGCTTGCAAGGGAAGTTTCCAGACTCAATAACACCCCCTTCAATTACGAGCTGACCGATTTCGAAACTCCGCTCTAATTCAGGGACATCCGTCCTGCATACTGCAAGGGTTTATAAAATTGCCCATATCTTATATTATGGGTGATTGGAAATGAGACAACCAGCAGTTGCAGGGCAGTTCTATCCCCTGCATAGTGAATATCTGGAGGAAGAACTTAAACGGTGTTTTGAAGGACTGGAGATCCAGGAACGTGAAGTCCTGGGGGCAATTTGCCCACACGCCGGGTACATGTATTCCGGGAAAGTGGCTGCACACGTTTATGCAACTATTCCTGAAGCCGATACCTATGTCATTTTTGGCCCCAACCATACGGGGTACGGTTCTCCAGTATCATTGTCCAGGGAAACATGGAAAACTCCCCTTGGAAACCTTGATGTTGATCTCGAACTTGCAGATGGATTTCTCGGGAGCATCGTTGATACAGACGAACTGGGGCACAGGTACGAGCATTCGATTGAAGTCCAACTTCCTTTTCTTCAGTACCGCTTCGATCAAAACTTTAAAATTCTTCCTATCTGTATGGGCATGCAGGACGAAGAAACTGCAATCGAGGTAGGAAATCTTGTTGCAGACCTTATTTCCGAAAGCGGAAAACGCGTGGTTATCATAGCATCCAGCGATTTTACTCACTATGATACTGCCGAACATGCAAAGGAGATAGATTCCGATGTCATAGATGCTATTCTAAAATTTGACATCCCAGGCATGTACGACCGGCTTTATAGAAGAAATGCTACGGTTTGCGGATACGGACCTATTACAGCAATGCTTTCGGCTTCTCAAAAGCTTGGAGGATCAAGAGTTACCCTGCTCAAATACTCAAACAGCGGGGAAGTTTCTGGAGATACTGACGCTGTTGTAGGGTACGCTGGAATTATTGTGGAATAATTTGAAAGCAATAAATAAATTTTAAAGAAATACCAGAAGAAATTCTTCTTGATTGTTCTGAAAATATCCGGGATAATGCCAGTCCAGGGATAGGTTTTTTTATACTATTTTTACTTTTACTCATAATATATTCTAAGGGTTAAAGTTAATTACTTAACATATTCAAATTCAGCAAAAATTGAAAAACTGTTGAGGAATAATATGGTTTCATGTTCTGCGCCCGGGAAAATTTATCTTTTTGGAGAACATGCGGTTGTTTACGGAGAAACCGCAATAGCATGTGCAGTAGAGTTGAGGACCAGGGTGCAAGTGGAGTTAAACGACTCCATAATTATCCAGTCTCAGATTGGCAGAACAGGCCTTGATTTTGAAAAACATCCATATGTTTCTGCAGTGATTGAGAAAATGAGGGAATTTACCCCAATAAAAGGTGTTTTTTTAAACGTTGATTCCGACATCCCTGTAGGTTCAGGGCTCGGCTCATCTGCTGCTGTTACAATTGCAAGTATAGGAGCCCTCAACGAACTGTTTGGATGCGGGCTCTCTCTTCAAGAGATCGCAAAACTTGGGCATGAGATTGAGATAAAGGTGCAGGGTGCAGCAAGCCCCACAGATACTTATGCTTCTACTTTCGGAGGTGTTGTCACCATTCCGGAACGGAGAAAATTGAAGACTCCTGACTGCGGAATTGTGATCGGGGATACCGGAGTATTTTCTTCTACAAAAGAGCTTGTAGCAAATGTAAGGCAGCTTCGTGAGAGTTATCCTGAACTGATCGGCCCTCTCATGACTTCTATTGGCAAAATCTCGAGAATCGGAGAAGACCTTGTGCTCTCCGGAGATTACGCCTCTATTGGCAGGCTTATGAACGTGAACCAGGGCCTGCTTGACGCACTTGGGGTAAACATCCTTGAACTTTCACAGCTGATCTATTCTGCAAGAGCAGCAGGAGCTTTAGGGGCAAAGATTACAGGAGCCGGAGGCGGAGGTTGTATGGTTGCACTCACGGCACCGCAGAACTGCACTCAGGTAGCTGAAGCCATTACAAGAGCAGGGGGAAAAGTGACTATTACGAAACCCACTGAACAGGGGCTAAAGGTCGAATGAGACAGGTTCAGGAGAGTTTTCCGCAAAAAAATTACTTTTTATCATTATCTTTTTGTCACAATTGCTGTAGAAATTGTGATACCTGACTATAATTAAAAGTTACTTAAAAAAGGCATCAAGTGATATAATGAACGCTTCAACCGAACCTGTTATCCTTAAACTCGGAGGCAGCGCCATTACTGATAAAGGCGCGTACGAAGGGGTTGTAAAAGAGGCTGACCTTCTCAGGATTGCGCGGGAAGTTTCAGGCTTCAGGGGAAAAATGATTATCGTACACGGAGCCGGGTCTTTCGGGCATACATATGCTAAAAAATACGGACTCGACAGGACGTTTGATCCTGAAGGGGCAATTGTAACCCATGAATCCGTAAAGAAACTGGCTTCAAAGGTAGTGGAAGCCCTGAACAGTTTCGGAGTCATGGCTATTGCCGTGCACCCTATGGACTGTACGGTCTGCAGGAATGGAAGGATAGAGAGCATGTACCTTGACAGCATAAAACTCATGCTCGAAAAAGGCCTTGTACCTGTCCTGCACGGAGATGTTGCTATGGATCTCGAACTCGGAACCTGTATTCTTTCCGGAGACCAGATTGTTCCTTATCTGGCAAAGGAACTGAGAATTACCAGGCTCGGGCTGGGTTCGGCTGAGGACGGGGTTCTTGATGAAGATGGAAACCCCGTGCCTGAGATTACTCCTGAAAACTTTGAAGAATTCAGGCACTGTATAGGAGGTTCAGGAAGTACTGATGTTACAGGCGGGATGCTCGGGAAGGTTCTGGAACTTCTTGAACTTAGCAAAAATTCTAGTATCACCTCCTATATATTCAATGCAGGAAAAGCGGATAATATTTACAGGTTCTTAAATGGGGAATCCATTGGGACCAGGATCAGTCCAGATAAAAAGGTATGAAGCATGATCAATACTACCTCCAGGCGAAAGATAGAACATCTAAAGCTCTGCGCTGAAAGCCCGGTTGAATCGAGAAGAGTCAGGGCAGGATTTGAAGATGTAACCCTTATCCACAGGGCGCTTCCAGAATTAAATATGGATGAGCTTGACCTTTCTGTGAATTTCCTTGGAAAACGCATTAAAGCTCCATTTTTAATTGCATCTATTACAGGAGGTCACCCTGATACTATCCCGGTAAATTCTGCACTTGCGGCTGCAGCCGAAGAACTGGGAGTAGGAATAGGTGTAGGCAGCCAGAGAGCTGCAATTGATGACCCAGCTCAGGAAGATTCATTCAGGATCGTCAGGGATGAAGCTCCAAACGCCTTTGTCTATGGAAACGTTGGTGCTGCCCAGATCCGACAGTACGGGATTGAAGGTGTAGAAAAGCTCATTGAAATGATCGATGCCGACGCCCTTGCGATTCACCTTAATTTCCTGCAGGAAGCCATCCAGCCCGAAGGAGACAGGGATGCTGCCGGTTGCCTTGACATGATTACTGAAATAAGTTCAGAGATCAAAACCCCGGTGATCGTGAAAGAAACAGGGGCAGGCATTTCCAAGGAAGATGCTCTTCTCTTAAAAAAAGCCGGAGTATCTGCAATTGATGTAGGAGGCGTGGGCGGCACAAGCTGGGCAGGAGTTGAGGTATACAGGGCAAAAGAAAGCAAAGATTCAGTATCTGAGCGTCTTGGAGAACTTTTCTGGGACTTTGGAATTCCGACTGTTGCCAGCCTGATCGAGTCAAGGGTTTCTCTTCCAATTATCGCAACTGGTGGAATAAGAAACGGACTTGATATTGCAAAGTCCATTGCTCTTGGGGCAAGCATGGCAAGTGCCGCCCTGCCTTTTGTAGGACCTTCTCTTGAAGGCAAAGAATCGGTGGTCAGTGTCCTTTCCTGCATGCTTGAAGAATTCAAAGCTGCAATGTTTCTCTGCGGCTGTGGGGATATTCAGGATCTGCATAATGCACCGGTTGTTGTCACCGGATGGACATGCGAATACCTTGAACAGCGCGGTTTTAATGTAAAAGACCTTTCTTTGCCCAAAAACGCTCTTTAATCAAAGGAAAGGGATGAAGCTTATCCCTTCCTTGATTTCATATACATGCATAACCCACAACAGATTTATAGACCATAATTTATTAATTACAACTTTATTCGATTACAGATTATTCCATGATAACGTTTATAGGTAAAGGGAATTAATGTTTCAAAGAAAATGGCTAATATCAGCTAAAATTAACTTGAAATGGCTAGACGGATTCAAGACTGATCTGAAAAATGATTAGTTATCTGGCCTTAATCAGGGAAAAAGTAATTAGCCTTGTTTCCCTTTAGATATACCGAAAAGAGTAAAAGAATGCCGTTTATCAGGCTGCATGAGACCAATACAGTTACCAGATCGTAATCAGATCTCATCAAACGTTTGAGCCGTTCCGCTTTGGGGGAAGGGTCAGTAACTCGATAAAACATTTACAAAGCAAATATCATGCATAACAAATTGGCAGGAGCAAAGTTGGTTTACTTTCTGCCAGTTTACTGCGACACTTTAAAGTGAAGAGTTAACTCTGGTAATTCAGAAAACTATAATTACCAGAATAGATTTAGCTCGGAATATAATTTCGCAGAATGGGACTTAATTCAAAATCACCGTCACAGGGCAGGAATTAGCTCCTTAAAATCATTAACTTAAGATTACCCATTCATTAAAAAAACTAATGAAATTATCAGTTTAATCAATTTTCTGGGATAAGAATCTTAAAAATATAAACGGGGGCTAATTTTCCCTGGAAAAATTGCTCCTTAAAATTATCGATTCAGGGATTAATTCAAAGAATTGGTCATCTAAAGAGCTTTATTTAAAAGTAATTTCATAAAATTCATCAGCATCATTTAAGGAATTGATGTATTAAAAGTCATTTTTAAGTTCATTAAATCAGGAACTATTCACAACATCTAAAATAAGGAACAAATTTAAACGTCATTCAGATAGTAATGAAATGAATTTCGTGCTGAATTAACTTAAATCTGGAAAACATCTGGATAAAGGAAATAATTTGGGATATAAAAAAGTTATTGGAATATAAAAAGAAGTTATTGGAGTATGGAATAATAAATTACTGGAATATAGAAAATAGTTTAGTAAAGTCATTTGAAGGTAGAAGCTTACCCTTATCTGGAGTCTGTTTGGAACCAGGCTTTTGAGAGTAGTTGTGACTAAGGAAGGATACTGAAAGTAGGCGCAGCGTGGACCAGGACACGTAATTATCTCAAGAGATTAGAAATCCCGTTGGAAATCCTGATTACATGAGAACAGGATAAAAGTTAGTTTCCAAAAGGTCTGGCAGGTTAAAATATTTGTATACTGAAACAAATATATAATTAAAGTGTACTATTCTGCTAGGAACTGCAACCTGGTGTACCTGACCCAGGAGGGGACTTCTTCAAGGGTATAAGAAGTAGCTTTTAGAAGTGACTTTTCTAAAAAGATGATTCTATACTTTTACATGTTTACATTCATGCTCATTGATTTAAGACCGTTACCGGATCTGTTTTTGAGGTTTCGGTTTCACAAGGATAAGATATTCGCTAAGTTAATACGAGGTTAAAAAATATGACTGAAATAGGCATTGTTGCAGTCGGTGGTTATAATGAAATGGGCCGCAATATGACTGCCATTATTATAGGTGAAGATATTGTCATTCTTGATATGGGACTCAGACTTGATAGAGTTCAAATTCACGAGGATGTTGAGATTGACAAAATGCACTCTCTTGAACTGATCGAGATGGGGGCAATTCCTGATGATACTATTATGAAAGAAATTAATGGGACTGTCAGGGCAATAGTCTGTACTCACGGGCACCTTGACCACGTAGGTGCAATCCCAAAGCTTGCCCATCGGTATAATGCCCCCATACTTGCCACCCCATATACAGCAGCTATTATCAGGCAGCAGATTGAGTCTGAGCGCAAGTTTGAGGTCTGCAACAGGGTTATTCCTCTGCAGGCAGGCGGGACCTACCAGGTTACGGAAGACATATCTATAGAATTCATCAGAGTCCAGCACAGTATAATCGACTGTGTACTTGCAGCTGTGCACACTCCGGCAGGAGCTGTTCTTTATGCCTGCGACTTCAAGCTTGACAGGACTCCGACAATGGGAGAAGCTCCTGACTTTGAACGTTTCAAATCCCTCGGAAAAGAAGGAGTCATTGCAATGATTACAGAGAGCACAAATGCTGGACGTTCAGGCAAGACTCCTTCGGAACAGATCGCAAAAGACCTGGTCAGGGATGTCCTGCTCGGAACTGAAGAGTCCGAAGTAGGTATGATCGTTACTACCTTTGCTTCCCACATTGCCAGGCTCAAAGCGATTATCGAGGCTGCCGAAGAGATGGGCAGAATTCCGGTGCTTATGGGGCGCTCCATGGAACGCTATGTGAGTGCTGCCAGAGATGTTGGTTATCTTAAACTTCCCTCCAATGTGGAAATTTACGGCACGAGAAAAGATGTTGACAGAGCATTCAAGCGTATCATGCAGGAAGGTAAAAACAAGTATCTGCCCATTGTCACAGGACACCAGGGAGAACCGGGCTCCATTCTTGTGCGGGTTGCAAACGGAGAAACGCCTTACAGGATTGATCCCGGAGACAGGATCATTTTCTCCGCAAACGTAATCCCCAGCCCGATGACTCAGGCCAACCGCTATGCCCTTGAGACCAAACTCAAGATGAAAGGGGCGAGGATCTATGACAATGTTCACGTGTCAGGGCATGCATACAGGGAAGACCACTGGGAGCTTCTACGCATGGTGAATCCAGAACATGTGATTCCCGCCCATGGGAACATGGAAATGCACGGACACTACATTGAAATGGCAGAAGATGCGGGGTATGTACTGGGAGATACCGTACACCTTCTCAGAAACGGCGAAGTGTTATATATAGAAGAGTAACCCTATAATGAAAAAACCCCGATTCTCGTGATGATCATGATACTTATCGATGAAATTAAAAAAAGAAGTTCCCATGTTGATGCTGCAATTGACGAACTGCTTCCGATAACCCGCCCAGAGGAGCTTTACAAAGCTTCCCGTTACCTCGTGGATGCAGGAGGAAAGCGCCTTCGTCCGGCGGTCCTAATCCTGGCAGCAGAAGCTGTCGGTTCCGATCTCAAGTCCGTTTTGCCTGCAGCAGTGGCCGTGGAGCTTGTGCATAATTTCACCCTGATCCATGACGATATCATGGACAAAGACGATGTCCGCAGAGGAATGCCTGCAGTTCATGTGAAATGGGGTGAAGCCGGAGCAATTCTCGCTGGTGACACTCTTTATTCTAAAGCCTTTGAGATCCTTTCAAAAGCCGAAAACGATCCATCAAGGATTTTAAAATGCATGGATGTCCTCTCAAAAGCCTGTACCGAGATTTGCGAAGGGCAATGGCTTGACATGGATTTCGAAAAAAGAGATATGGTTACAGAACCTGAGTACATTGAAATGGTGGAAAAGAAGACCTCTGTCCTCTATGCCACCGCAGCCAAGATAGGAGCTCTTTTAGGAGGGGCTTCTGACGAAGTTGCTGATGCTTTATTCGAATATGGGCGCCTTATAGGGATTGGTTTCCAGATGTATGATGACGTCCTTGACATGACCACGCCTGAAGAAGTTCTCGGAAAAGTAAGGGGCAGTGACCTGATGGAAGGAAAGCATACCCTCATTGTCATTGACGCTTTCAGAAAAGGCGTTAAACTGGATATATTTGGAAAAGGGGAAGCTACTCTTGAAGAAACCGAAGCAGCCGTCAAGACTCTGACAGAATGCGGGTCCCTCGATTACGTGAAAAACCTTGCAATCTCATATATCAATGAAGGCAAAGCAAAACTGGATGTCCTCAAAGACAGCCCTCAAAAAGAGCTTCTCCTGCAGATTGCAGACTATATGATCACAAGGAAATACTGAAGGTGAGCAGATTCTGGCTCATCCATTTTCAATTTTTGAATTTTGAATTTTGAGAT
>CAYSWX010000022.1:0-35546 GCA_964434965.1 uncultured Methanosarcinales archaeon | reverse complement strand
TTAAGTTTTGAGATTTAAGTTTTGAGATTTAAGTTTTGAGATTTAAGTTTTGAGATTTAAGTTTTGAGAATTAAGTTTTGAGAATTAAGTTTTGAGATTTAAGTTTTGAGATTTAAGTTTTGAGAATTAAGTTTTAAGTTTGGAGTTATTTCTTGTTTTGTTTTGATCAATTCAACTACTTCTGTAATCAATAATTGATCAATACCAGAAACTCTTTTGACAAGCAGTTGATGAAAAAACAAAATATATCGAGTTTTTCAAAGTTTCAGACCGGATTGGTAGATCTGCTATGCTCCGGAAAATAATTTTTCAAAAAAGAAAGTTGAAGGCAGGATTTAGTCCTGCCATAAGTTAAATATTAGATGTTTTTATTTTTTTGAGTTTTTCATTTCTATTGTGCTCTGCGCAGCTACGAGTCTCGCAATCGGGACTCTGTAGGGGGAGCAGCTCACATAATCAATGCCAATCTCATGAGCGAAGGCGATTGATCTCGGTTCTCCACCGTGTTCTCCGCAGATTCCCATCTTGAGGTTGGGTTTGACAGAGCGGCCTTTCTGTATGCCGATCTTCATGATCTCACCTACACCTTCCTGGTCAAGGACTGCGAAGGGATCGTGCTCAATGATTCCTGCCTTCTGGTAAATAGGCACGAATTTGGACACGTCGTCCCTGCTGAACCCAAAGGTTGTCTGGGTCAGGTCGTTTGTCCCGAAGGAGAAGAAGTCAGCTTCCTTTGCAATCTGGTCTGCAACGATTGCGGCTCTGGGCAGTTCAATCATGGTACCAACTTTGTAGTCGAGTTTCATGCCTTTTTCAGCCATTACCGCTTCTGCAGTCTTGCAAACTTCCTTTTTGGAGAGGGAGAGCTCTTTTACAAGGCCAACGAGTGGAATCATGATTTCAGGAACAATTTTGTGCCCTTCGGCATTAAGCTCACAGGCTGCTTCCATGATTGCGCGTACCTGCATGTTGTAGATTTCAGGATAGGTGATTCCAAGCCTGCAGCCCCTGTGCCCGAGCATTGGGTTGAGTTCCTTAAGTGAAACGACTCTCTTGATGACCTTCTTTACATCTTCAATCTTTCCGCAGTCTCCGGAAGCTTCAAGTTCCCTGAGTTTCGCGTCCAGTTCCTCTTTATCAGGAAGGAATTCGTGCAGAGGCGGGTCAAGGAGCCTTATGGTTACAGGTAAACCTTCCATACTGCGGAAGATTCCAAGGAAGTCTTCTTTCTGCATTGGGAGCAGTTTCTTGAGGGCTTTCTTCCTTGACTTTTCGTCTTCGGCCATGATCATTTCCCTGACTGCAGGGATCCGGTCTTCACCAAAGAACATGTGCTCTGTCCTGCAAAGCCCGATACCTTCTGCGCCAAGTTCGCGGGCAAGGGCAGCATCCCTGGGGGTGTCGGCGTTTGTCCTGACTCCAAGAGTCCTTATATCGTCAGCCCAGGTAAGAACCGTCTTCAGATCATCATTAATTTCGGCATCGATAAGGTCTGCTTTCCCGAGAATGACGCTCCCTGAGCTTCCATCAATCGTAATGTAGTCGTGCTCTTTAATGGTAAAGCCGTTTACCATAAAGTGGGCAGCCTTCATATCAATTGAGATTTCTCCGCAGCCTACTACACAGGGCTTACCCATACCTCTACCTACAACTGCAGCATGAGAGGTCATCCCTCCGCGCACGGTAAGGACTCCCTGTGCGGCTGCCATTCCTCCGATATCTTCAGGGGAAGTTTCGGTACGGACAAGAATTGTTTTTTCGCCCATCTCTGCCATCTCTTCAGCAGCTTCGGCGGTAAAGACTACCTTTCCAACAGCGGCTCCTGGAGATGCAGGAAGACCTTTTGCAATTACTTCAAGCTTTGCTTTCGGGTCAATCCTCGGATGAAGGAGCAGGTCAATGTGTTCTGCTTTTACCCTGCTTACTGCAGTTTCTTTGTTTATAAGCCCTTCTGCCACCATATCAGTTGCAACCTTCACGGCTGCAGCAGCTGTACGCTTTCCTGTTCGGGTCTGCAGCATGTAGAGATTTCCTTCCTGGATGGTAAACTCTATGTCCTGCATGTCCTTGAAATGGGCTTCAAGCTTCTGGCAGATATCCACAAGCTGGGCATAAGCTTCAGGAATCTTATTTCCGAGCGTATCAATAAAGTCCGGAGTTCTTATCCCTGCGACCACATCTTCGCCCTGTGCATTGATGAGGTATTCTCCGAAGAACTTCTTTTCGCCGGTAGATGGGTTTCTGGTGAAAGCAACACCTGTACCTGAGGTGTCCCCTCTGTTTCCGTAGACCATTGTCTGCACATTGACGGCTGTGCCCCAGCTGTCATCAATATCGTTAAGCTTCCTGTAGGTGATGGCTCTCTGGTTATTCCAGGAATCAAAAACAGCATCTATTGCCATCTGAAGCTGAACTTTAGGGTCCTGAGGGAAATCGAATCCCTTTTCGAGTTTGATTACTCCCTTGAATTTATCTGCCAGTTCTTTTAATGCTTTTGAATCGAGGTCAGTGTCGGATTTTACCCCAAGTTCCTTTTTCTTATCCTCGATTAAGGAATCGAATTTTCTGAATTCAACCCCAAGCACTACGTCCCCAAACATGGAGATAAATCTTCGGTAGCAGTCGTAGGCGAATCTTTCGTCATTGACTTTGTTTGAGAGTCCAATTACGGATTTGTCAGTAAGCCCCAGGTTCAGAACCGTGTCCATCATTCCTGGCATGGACACCCTGGCACCAGATCTTACAGAAACCAGCAATGGATCTTTGGGATCTCCCAGTTTTTTGCCATTCAACTTTTCTAATTTATCAATTGCCTGTTCTACCTGTCTGAGCACTTCTTCTGGATATTTATTTCCCTTTAGATAAAGAACACAGACTTCAGTCGTTATTGTAAAACCTGGGGGTACTGGAATTCCAAGGTTTGCCATTTCGGCAAGGCCTGAGCCCTTACCTCCAAGCAGGTTTTTCATACTACCGGTGCCATCAGTTACATCCTTTCCAAAAAAATATACGAATTTGGACAATGATTCTCCTCCCTGGAACGAGATCATTAATCAGAGTTATAGTTGGATATTTCCAAACCTAAGGTCTGGTTGTTGCCAACAATGTCCATTTAATATATAAGCTTGTGGTTTACTTCTTTTTTATTTTATACATTACTTTTAGAAATTTGTTAAGTTCAATATAGAATATAGGTCTTGCGATATCTTTATATACATTGGATGTAGACTACATATGCTTTTCAGTCTATAATATATATTCTTATTCGAGACTGACAGTTTAATCCACTCGACGCCAGGGTATTTCTGCCCTGAGTATAGAGGCATAACTATTCGTGGCTGATATGAAACGACTCGGTACCGTACTGCACAGGTCAGGCGTTAGAAACCTGATAATTAGAGGGGATGAGGTAAAACCCGATAATATCTCGGGTAGTTTTCCAAAGTTGAATTCGGTTGTTGTTGACAAGTCTCTGAACCGGATTGGTACAATTGCCAGTGTCTTTGGACCTGTGAACCATCCATATTTTTTAGTGAAGGGCTTTAAGAGAATTCCTGATTCAGAAACTCGGGCTCTTATCAATGAAAGAGTCTATATTCGGTGAGATCTCTGACATTCAATGAAAATATTAATTCTTTGTTATGGTTAAACTTTAACTCGATTATAAGTTTTTCGCTAGTTATAGCCGCGAGTTTTCTTTCCCCTTATTTTATAAATAACCGTAATTGATATGGTGCAGGCTTGAAATTCAGGGATAAACATATGGTCATGTTAATTTGTAAGGTGATATAATATGGTAGAAGTCGAAAGAGTTCGCTATTCGGACACTCTTGAAAGAGAAAAAATACGTGCCATGATTAAAGCTCGCAAAGAAAAACAAAAGGAGCAAAGCTTTGAGAACGAAAAGGCCGTGTGTCCAGAATGCGGTAGCAGGAACCTAGTCCACGACTATGAGAGAGCAGAGCTCGTGTGTGGGGACTGCGGACTTGTCATTGACGCCGACTTTGTGGATGAAGGACCGGAATGGCGAGCTTTCGATCACGATCAGCGCATGAAGCGTTCCCGTGTGGGTGCGCCCATGACATATACAATCCACGACAAAGGGCTTTCCACAATGATTGACTGGAGGAACCGTGACTCCTACGGAAAGTCTATCTCCTCCAAAAACCGCGCTCAACTCTATCGTTTAAGAAAATGGCAGCGTAGAATCCGTGTAAGTAACGCAACTGAAAGAAACCTGGCTTTTGCCCTATCCGAACTGGACAGAATGGCTTCTGCTCTTGGTCTTCCAAGAACCGTCAGAGAAACTGCGGCAGTCGTCTACAGAAAAGCTGTGGACAAGAACCTTATCCGCGGCCGCAGTATTGAAGGTGTAGCCGCAGCTGCTCTATACGCAGCCTGCCGCCAGTGCAGTGTCCCAAGGACTCTTGATGAGATAGAAGAGGTTTCGAGGGTTAGCAGGAAAGAAATCGGAAGAACTTACCGTTTCATTTCCAGAGAACTCGCCTTAAAACTGATGCCAACTTCCCCTATCGACTATGTCCCGAGGTTCTGCTCAGGGCTTAACCTGAAGGGAGAAGTCCAATCAAAGAGTGTTGAGATCCTCAGGCAGGCATCAGAAAAAGAACTCACAAGTGGAAGAGGCCCCACAGGAGTTGCCGCAGCTGCAATATACATTGCATCCATTCTCTGCGGAGAGCGCAGGACTCAGCGGGAAGTCGCAGATGTTGCTGGGGTCACAGAAGTTACCATCAGGAACAGGTATAAAGAGCTTGCTGAAGAACTGGATATTGAGATTATTCTCTAATCTTTTCTTCTTTTTAACTCAGCCAGCCTGATTGAAGGTTCTTCAGGCATGTAGAGGGTTTAAGTGTACCCTCTTTTCCCCTTTTCTTTAGAACTGTCTCTCTAAGCTGTGCTTACATATTGATTCCAAGTGTCTCTTCTTTTTTAAAGATACAAGTATATAAAAATACATAGATCCCTAGAATCAAAATATATTTATAAAAACTACAGAAATTTATAACAACTCCAGATTATCTAACAACTCCAGATTATCTAACAACTCCAGATTATCTAACAACTCCAGATTATAATGCTGACAATCGAGATCTTCAGAGCCCTTCTCCTGGGCTTCACTATCGGGCTTACAGGTGCCCTGGTCCCGGGACCTATGCTTTTTGCAACCATAGAGCTTTCTCTCAAAAGAGGCTGGCATGCAGGCCCGGAAGTTGTGTTCGGGCATATACTTGCCGAGCTCGTAATTTCTATGCTTATTCTCTTTGGAGCTGCTTCTTTTGTCAGTAGCGGGACAATCTCGGCTATTTCCATTATTGGAGGGTTTTCACTGGCGGTATTCGGGCTGTTTACGGCAAAGGGTGCAAAAGCTGCTGCTTCGTCAGGAGCTTCTCTGGATGCATCAGACCTGAAATTAACTTCAAATCCCATAGCATTGGGCCTGATAACCTCAGTTTCCAATCCTTACTTCTGGATCTGGTGGCTGACTGCAGGCAGCGCGCTTGTGCTAAAGGAACATGAACTTGGTATTCTTATTTCAGTTGCCTATATCCTCGGG
Organism: uncultured Methanosarcinales archaeon; assembly: GCA_964434965.1. Taxonomy (GTDB): domain Archaea; phylum Halobacteriota; class Methanosarcinia; order Methanosarcinales; family Methanosarcinaceae; genus Methanosarcina. Next base: position 29,971 of record CAYSWX010000022.1, on the reverse strand, counting down.
CACTGGGCTGCAGACCTTAGCTGGTTTACTGCTGTGTCCGGGTCATTCAGCCGGGGAAAAGCCCTGCTCTCCGTGAGAACTCATGAAATGATCCTTTATGCTTGCGGGGCGTTTTTAGTGATTTTCGGGATCTATTTCATGTTTAGTTATAATAATCCCATTCAGCTGTCATGAAGAAAGACCTTTGTTTTTACTCAGAGCGATTCTTTTTTACTTTTTTCTGCTATTTTCCTCCTCAGGACAACTTTCCGGTAAGGATGAGATAGAGCAATATCCCTCCACTGAAGGTAAGCAACCATAAAATTAGCTGTATTCTCATATTTTTACGAGTTTTCCAGCTCCATCTGTTTATAACGAAAACAAAGCCAAGGGCCAGGGCTATGGCTCCAAAAAAACCGTGAATATATATGGCCGAAGGAGCAGTTCCGGTAATTATCAGATTGTAAGCCGAATAAAGCATAAAAAGGACAGATAATACGGCAAGAGCATAACCCCCATTTACTATCTTTCCATGTTTTGTTATGCCTTCTTTTTTCGGCCTGGTTGTCTTTAATACTATCAGACTTAATACAAATATCAATAAAACCCCTATTTGCAGGCCAAGCGATATCATTCTGAGTTCATATATGACCGTTCCAGCTGCCAGGTTCCCCCCCCTTCTATTTTATCACTTTTTAATAATTCCTGTTTATTTATATGATTCCAGATATGAAGAGGTCTCTGGAAACAAAGTTCCTGAAATAAGCCCCTTATAAAATATATCAAATTTTAAAATAAGTCCTTCTTAGCACATGTCTATCATTATAATAAGTACCAAATCAATCCCGATATTGGGAAAATTTAATAACAAAAGGATAGCTTTAGAGTTTCAGAAGGTCGGAACCCTATGAAGCAGCAATGCATTAAAATTCCCAAAAAGAAAGGAGAGCCTGCAAGGAGAGTGCTCCTTGATATTGAAATCCTTGATAATTCACTGAAAATAGGTTCGGATAAAACTTTTCTTTATCTCCCCCTTTACAGAGAGCCTCTTCCGCATGAGCTGGCAGATCTTCCTGTAGAAGCTGAACTTGCTGAGTTTGATTTTGAGCTTCAGGAGAAAAAAACCACCCCTGGGGACATCCTTGGTTTCAATCCGGCTTATGAGCTCATAGGGGATATTGCCCTTCTGGAAGATCCGGACCTGGATTCTCAAAAAGCCTCAAAAATCGCCGATGCTCTCCTCCTTACCCAGCCAAACGTAAAATCCGTGGTCAAGCCTCTAACTCCTGTTATCGGAGAGTTCAGAGTCAGGGAATTTGAGGTAATAGCAGGCGAGCCCAGGACCGAAACGGTCCACAGGGAATACGGCTGCCGCTATAAAGTTGACCTTTCAAGGGCTTATTTTACCCCCCGCCTTTCTACGGAACGCTCAAGAATCCTCTCCTGGGTAAAGGAGGGCGATACCGTTGTCGATATGTTTGCAGGGGTTGGTCCTTACAGCATCCTGCTTGCAAAGAGCAAAAAACCTGCAAAAGTTGTGGCAATAGATAAAAACCCTGACGCAGTCCGCTACCTTAAAGAAAATATCTCCCTTAATTCTGCAAAAAACATCGAAGCAATCGAAGGCGATGCCAGAGAAGAGGCAAAAAGGTTTGCAGGAACTGCCGATCATGTAATCATGAACCTGCCCCACAATGCTTACGAATTCCTGGATTCTGCTGTCCTCCTCACGAAACAGGGAGGGATAATTCACTACTACGGAATAACCCCTGAAGACGACCTCTTCGAAAGTTCTATCGAGCTTATCAGAAAAGCTGCGGAGAAAGCAGGAAGGAAGGTCGAAGTTCTGGAGAAAAGGGTAGTCCGTTCGTATGCCCCTCACCAGTATAATATATGTGTCGAGGCAAAGATTCTTTGAAACCTCTGTCCGCTGCCGGTTCCGTGATGGTTAAAATTTATGAGCCCGTCTGTGCGCCGGCACTTATAAGGGCACAGAAATGAAAATAAAATATAAGAGTAAAAAGTAACTGACAGCTTTTGTTTTTCTTTCAATTATTCTACTTTTAGCAGGAAAAGGATAACTCTAACGAGCGAAATAGTTAAATTCTTGATCGCTATTTTAAGTCTGCTTATTTTTTCCATTCATGTGCCGTCGTGGCTTAGCGGTATAGCGGCTGATTCGTAATCAGCAGGCCGGGGGTTCAAGTCCCCCCGACGGCTTTTTGCTTTTCTGGTTCAAAGCCTGTTTTTGGGAACTTTGAAGCTCTGATATGCAATTATTACTAAGGTTTTAATCATTTACCACCGAAATAAGGAATGTTTATAAAATTTTTATTAAATATTCTAAAGATGCTTATAAAAACCACAGTACCTACTCCAACATAGCCATACAGTATTATTCCACGCGAACTTCCAGATACCCGTATACATATTTTTCCCATCAGAATTCAAAAATGGGCTATCCCTGGCAGGAATGATGCAGGAAACTGCCTTCGAATCTGAAGGTTACAAAAACATATATTCCGGGGTATTCCCAGGCAAATGCCTGGAATAAGTAATCTTCAAGTAATCAATCAAAAAAGCCATAAAAGAATGTTAAGTTGGAGATTAGATGAAAATGATGGAATCAATGAGCTGTATAAACTGATCTCCAACTAAGTCTCAGGGATCATACTTTACCTGGCAATCAGACAGTTATTTCCTTGTTCAAAATATAACTGACCATGCCAGAATTCAGTTTGCTTTCCCTTGAAACCTTTTTCTCAATCTCCTCAGTGGTCTTACCCTCGGTTTTCATTTCCTTTATTTTTTCAATCACTGAGGATGGAATTGCGTAATATTCGTTTATATCTTTCCTGTGACCCCAGACGTCTCCTTCAAGGAGCTGGACCCTCTGCATCTGAAGGAACATCTCTATGGATTTTGAAACTGTAGCCATATAAGATTTAGGTACCTGAATTACCTCAATCTTTGGGCAAGTTTCAACCAGTCCAAAGATGTCCTTGTTTGAAGGCCTGAAGGCCAGATGAACAAGACGCTCATTAGGATTTAATGTAAAGATCTCTTCCCTTGAACTAACAACTCTTATTCTCATGTTTTTCCTCCCCACTGTTAAGTTACTTCTTGATTTAAGTTGGTTTTAGTTTTTAGTTGCTTTAGGTTATTTGTTTTCAATTGATTTTGGTAAAGGGAAAAAGCAAAGAAATTACACTTTTTCCCGTGAAATTGGACAATTTATGCAGATATGACCGAGGAAACTTTCGCTCTGTTAATTTTCCCCTGAGCTACTGACAGGCATTCAAGCGTGCAGTAGATTGCTTTTTTCTCAACCTTTTCCAGGACTACAAACTCATGCCCACAAATTGGACATATTTTTGTTATGTACTCCATAAATTTCACCTACTTGTATTTCTTCCTTAATGTGAAGTTCTTTTTAATTTTACTTTGATATAGAGGACATTAACTTTGTATAAATAGTTATCTCATTTAACTAATATTATTTAGATAGTATTACAGAGAGATCGATGCTCTCATATTAGTTAGATGGACAAAATGAGCCAGAATAAAGGAAAATAGAAGTTCTTTGCACATTGTTTTTCATATTTTTACTTTGACATATTCTGAGAGACGTCTGCCAAGAAGGTTTCACATATTATTTTTAAAGTTTAAATTAATAATTTTAGCATTTATTTCTTTTATTCTTCAGCCCTTACTGAGACTATTCTTCAAGTTTAAGAGAGAAGGCATTACTCCTGTTTTCCTTAGTTCTCCTGGATACCTACCAGGAATTTGTAATTCGTGAATTTGGTTAGGGACCTATCCCTTGCAGGCATGATACAGGATACAGGTCCAGAATTTTTTTGCTTCTACAATTCCAGTTGAATATTGCATACAGATGAAATATATTTATTATATGCTTACAGATGTTTTTTCAGAATCTCTGTGATCTCCTTTATATCCGGAAGCTCATGACCCGGATATTTCTTGAAGAAGATCACTTTCTGGTTTTCGTCAATAATTATATTGGCCCTTTCGGAGACACCTTCTTTTTCCTTGAATATTCCGTAAGTCCTTGCGACCTCCCCATGCGGCCAGAAATCCGAAAGGAATTTGACATGGGTAACTCCAAGCTCCCTTGCCCAAGCTTTCTTTGAAGGCATTGGGTCCACACTTATACCAAGAGGTACCGTGTTCAGTTCGGTAAAAAGTTCATGGTTTTCTTCAAGTGATTTCATCTGCTGCGCGCAGACCTGTGTCCAGGCAAGCGGGTGGAAGGACAGGAGTACTTTCTTTCCTTTTAAGTCATAAAGATGAGTTTCTTCTCTCTTCTGGTCCCTCAACCGAAAATCCTGGATCTTTTCCCCTACTTTTACCTCGTTTGTCATAAATTTCCCCAATTAAATATTTGTCTAATTATTTATCTATTAATGGCTTTAACAGAATTGTCTTCTGCTGTAAGGATTTCAGGGTTGAAGTTTAAGGTATCAAATACACTGAAGTATGCTTTTTCCAGCAGGAGATGGAGGCAAAATTCACATACTCTTTGAAGAGGAGAAAAGCTGTTTCAAAACAAAACATACTGGTGAGAAAATAGACTGTGAAAGGGACTTTGATTACGCCTTAACAGTAATAGACAACGAAGAGATATTCCAGAAGAAATTGATTTAAGAAGGATCTCTTTAAAAATAAAAAAAGAAGGTTAAAGGGGAATTATAATTTAGAAGGAACATCCTGTTTCAGGAGAATTCCTGTTTTTTATTTTTTTCTATTATATCTCGGTTTAGGGTCAGAACAGGGTTCTACGTGAATTGAGAAGTAACCGTTATTGCCACAAATTGCCTTTAACCTGTCTTCAACATGTGTTGAGATTTCATGTGCATCTACAATGTTCAGGTTTCTGTCTACCTCAATGTGTACATCTGCCGCCATTGCATTCCCTATTTTCCGGGTCTTTAATTCATGGAAACCGAGAACACCTTCTGTGGATGCAAGGATCTCCTCAATATTTCTATGAGTTGCCGAATCCAGTGATGCTTCCAGCAATTCATTCAGATTTTTATATGAGATATCAAATGCCACCTTGAATATAAAGAAACTCAATATGACAGCAGCTATGGGATCAAGTACTACCCATTTACCTCCAAGAAGGATTGCGCTCCCGATACCTATCATTGTCCCTATTGAAGAGAAAGCGTCAGAACGGTGGTGCCAGGCGTTTGCTGTAAGAGCATCACTCCTGAGTTTCCGGGCATATACCACTGTATAACGGTACAGCCACTCTTTTACCACAATTGAAAGGATTGCTGCAACAAGAGCAATTCTACTGGGGACTGGCAGCACTTCCCCATGGGAAAAAGCAATAATTTTTTGAAGTCCACTCCAGAATATTCCGAAACCCACTGCAATGAGCACCAGTCCTATGAATGCAGCAGAGAGAGTCTCGATTTTCCCGTGCCCGTAATTATGAGTGCTGTCTCCGGGCTTGTTGGCAACTTTTAAACCTGCTATTACTGCGATATCGGTCATGAAGTCTGACAAGGAATGGACAGCGTCAGCAACCATTGCTGAACTGTTACCTATTATGCCTGCAAAAAACTTAAAGGCTGTAAGCAAGACGTTTGAAACAATAGCAACCTTTGTTACATAAACTGCCTGTGAATACCGGGTGCCTTCAGGCTCCTCGGAGCGAGAGATTGTTTCATTTCCTGTACTATCAAATTCTTCCATAATTTCTCAGAAAAGCTGTGATTCACTTTAATAAGTTTGATATTGATACTTTTATTAACGCATAAGACAGGAAACTATAGGTAAGTGTTCAACAGATATAAATTTTCTCGTTGGCAGATTTATAGATTATTATCCCGCGTGATATTGTTTTTCCCTCATGCTTCAAACCCACAACCCGAGAAGACATTTTCCACTATTATATAATGAGCCTATCCCAAAACCAACTTTTATTTATAAACTCATAGAGTATCAGAACCTACTTATCGATCAGCAGCTCTAATAATTATTTCAAAATCGAGTTCAAATAAGTGATTTTTGAGTTTTGGGATCAGCTCAATAGTTATTTCACGAAATTCTTCTTTTGGGACCTTTTTGAGACCTTTTACTACAATAAGAAGCGCAGAGAGTCATGAATGCCCTGACCTTCAATAAAAGAGGGGAGGGTTACTCTCTGTAAATTCCATCCCCGGTAGTAATTTGTCCTTCCGCTGGGATCCAGCCTGCCTGCGGTCCTATAAGTCGGATAGAGATTCTATCAACGTATTCGTTATATTTCCAGCCGTAAATCCACCACTCGTTTCTACCATCTAGCTCGATAAAAATCTCAACCCTAGCATCAGGAGACGCATCATAATGCGCATAGACCAGGCTTTCATAATCAAAATATTCGGGATTGATATGCTCAGGTAAAGGAACTGACGAGCCTTCATCGGATTCTAGAAGATTATGTTTGGGCAGAAGCAAGGATTCATTGCCAATAGGGTGTCTGGTATTAATCAGATGGTCAGCCTCTACAGAAGTTCCAAACTCAAATGGGACCAGAACAGGGGTTTCTTCGGAGTATTCGTGGGATTCCACCATCGGCAACTCTTCTGGAACTTCATTTTCATGAACTTCATCTTCAATAGCTTCGGACCCGGACTCAGGTTCGGGCACAGCCACAGGAAGAGAATGATAAACTGGCTTAATTTCGGCAGCCTCTATTTTGAACATTAACCCGTACTCAGTATCCTCAAGGCTGAGATTCCAGTCCGAAGGCTTATTGTAATAGTCTCCATTCACCATTACCAGCCCGATTTCGGACTCATTTTCAAAAACAGGGACAGGGAAATACAGAGTTACGTTTTGCAGAGTACTGTTGCTTTCTATAATAATATCATACTCATAATTACTCATAAGGCTGTCATTATACATTTCCTCGTTTTGAGTTTTTAAATACCAGGAACCCAGCATAAGCAGGAGGAGAACAAATATAATAAGCCCTCCAAAAACTTTTAGCCATCTATTCATTTGCAGACCCTCTTCCCTAAAGACTTAAAACAGAGATGGAGAGGAAATAATTAAACCTTGCTAAATTGAACAAAAAGATAATCCTGAGTTTACCATATTGCTTTAAAGAATTGAATAACAGGACTGGATAACTGGCTAACATTGATTCTATTAGTTTTAGGAGCCCTATCAGTTCTGACGAGTACTGGACCAAAAAAGCACTTAGTTTCTTACAGTTTGATAAAGATATATTTTCTAGTATTTTAGGGGTAAAATCTGTTATTTAAGATAATAAATAAGTTAAGAATTTACCTATGCTTTTTAAATATTCAGGAAGTGAACATATTAATCCAGAAGCAAAGACCCTGTTTTCACCGCCTCCGATGCTGAAAGGGTATATGTACGGGCCACAGGAAGCCCATGAAGCCCGGGACTCAAACAGGCTTTTAGCCATAAGGCTTGAGACAAACACATCATGTAACCTCCGCTGCCGTTACTGTTATGCGCAGAGCGGAGAGGATTCAGTAAAAATAGCCGACTTCAATACCCTTAAACGGATAATATCCGAAGCAAAAGAACTCGGGATCAGGTCTGTGGTCGTAATAGGAGGAGGAGAGCCTACCCTCTACCCAAACTTTAGAGAATTGATTGCCTACATTGATTCTCTTGGAATTGTCCCAATGCTGTTTTCAAATACCATTTTGATAACAGAGGAGCTTGCGAAATTCCTGAACGAACACAACGCCTCAGTTATGGGAAAACTTGATTCTCTGAAGCCTGAAGTTCAGGACTACCTTGCAGGAAGGAAAGGAGCTTTCAAGGATATAAAAACCGGACTTGAAAACCTGATGAAAACAGGATTCTCAAACCCAGAAGAGCCTGGAAAACTACGCCTTGGAATTTCTTTTGTGAGCAATAAAATGAACCTGGAAGAAATTGAAGAGATCTGGCATTTCTGCAGGCAGAACAATATTTTTCCCAATATGGAAATCCTCACCCCGACAGGAAGGGCAAATGACGAACTTGAAGATAAGCTGCTCACACCCGATGAAATAAAAGAGTACAAATTAAGACTGCTGGATATAGACCGAAAATATTACGGGTACGACTGGCTGCTTTACACCCCGATTACTGCAAGCGGCTGCCTTCAGCACCTTTACAGCCTTTATATCAACATAGAAGGAAATGTCAGGCCCTGTGCGCCTACAAAACTGGACGAGCATCCTGCACTTATGGTTAACGGGGAATACCCTTATAATGTAAACAGAATGAGCCTCAAGGAGATTTATAACTCCGAGCTCTTCACATATGTAAGGAATATAGATAGAGTGCTTGAAGGCAGGTGCGGAAACTGTGAACATATCGAGGAATGCATAGGCTGCCGGGGGTATGCTTACAGTGTAGGAGTGAACAACGGGATTGATCCCCTTAAAGCCCTGAAAATGGAGTGCCAGCAATGTTTCAAATAATCAAGAAGACAGGATAGTGAAGTAAAAAAATAAGAGGTGACAAAAAGAAAAAATGCTGGAAAAAATAGCAGAAAAACAGACCGAAAATGAGAATTAAACCAGGGAAAAATCATAATTTATAAGAGCCTAAAGTAATAAAATAATGTAAGATTATGCATTGTTATAATAAAAGGATAATATGTGAGTCAAAAAAGCACAACCATATAAACCAGAAACAGGGATAAAAACCAGAAAAAAGCTCAGAAAATCTTGCTGAGGGCAAAAGTGCTTTTATGTATAATTCAGGGGAAGGTGGGAAACTGGAGAGTACAGGAAAGGTGAAATTGGGGCAATTTTCGGAGAAAGAAGAAAAAATTATTACTTCTGGCGAGGAAAGCATGGAAGAAAGGCTGTGTGAAAGCCTGAAGAGCCGGGAACTGCCTGACTATCTCCTGTACATGGGTATGGGAGGAGCAAAGAACTGGCTGAAACTGGATGGGGCCGAAGCATTCCCCATAGCCAGGAGCCTCAAAGACCTGCTTGAAGAAAATATTGCATCAATAATCAGGTTCATTCCTGCATGTATGAGCATCGTAAGCGTTGGAGTGGGGAGTGGAGAGAAGGAGAGAATTCTTCTTGAAGAGCTGATAAAGAAAAACCTGGCTGAGAAACCTGCTTCTGGAAAAGTATCTATACGCTATTACCCTGTTGATATAAACAGCCAACTTGTAGACCTTGCCCTTGAAAAGGTGAGAGATTTGCCTGTGGAAAAGAAAGGCATAGTAGGCTTTATCGAAGACATGCCGTTCCTAAAAAAACACTGGAGGCTTCCGGTTCTGTTCTGCATTCTGGGAAATACCTTCTGTAATTATGAGCCAGAATTCTTTCTACGGCTTGTCTACGACAATCTTGAGCAGGGAGACCTTTTTTTCTTTGATGCAAGTCTTCTACCGGAGTCTGGGGAGGAAACGCATGATGCAAGAAAATCTGTCCTTGGAACATATGCCTCAAAAGAAAATGCTCTCTTCAATATGTATCCCCTGCTTCAGTACGGAATGGATCCCGAAGATTTCGATTTTGAATTATTGCTCTCACACGTGGACTCAAAGATAGGAGCTCTTTACAGGACAAGAAAAAGCCTGAATATCCTGAAGGATACCGAGATCAGAATAGGCCCCGAAACCGTGAGTTTCAGGGAAGGAGATATCATTCGCATGGGTTTTACATATAAGTATACATATGACCAGATCACTGCTCTCCTGGAGATTAGCAGATTTGAGATCCTTAAGGCTTTTCTGAGTAAAGATGGAAAGAATGCAATATTCCTCGCAAAAAAACGCACTTGAGGATGCAGTAGATCAAATCAGGTTTTTTAAGAAAAAAACAGGGATTTTTAAAGAGATAATCAGATATTTTTTAAGAGATAATCAGATATTTTTCAAACCTTGTGGTGTAAATGGGGGGATTCAGGCATGGGATGCCAGATAGGAAATCTGAATGAAATAAAAAAACAAGGGTCAAGTATCGATTATGGCTGTGATGAACTCGGGAAGCTGAAAAGTGTACTTGTTCATACTCCGGGAGATGAGCTCCTTCTGGTTAATGAGTCAAATTATGAACACTGGCTTTATGATAAGGTCCCTGAGATTCCAGGATACGTAAAAGAGCACATGAGGTACCAGGAACTTCTTGAATCAAACGGAGTAAAAGTCTATGAGCTTGCAGATCATGTGGAAGAAAACATAGACCTGATAAGCGGGCTGCCAAATCTAACCTTTCTTCACGACACTGCAGTTATTTCCAGAAAGGGAGCAATACTTTCAAAAATGCGCCCGCCTGCAAGAGAAAATGAAGAAATTGTCGTAAAGGAAGCCCTGAATAAGCTGGGAATCCCCATACTCAACGAATTCAATGGAAGCGAAGGTTTTTTCGAGGGCTGTCTCCTTCTCTCAAAAGATACAATATTTGTTGCGGATACAGAGAGACACACCTATCCGTTTATTCTGGAATTTATTTCAAATATCCTGAGTGAATTTGATGAAGTTATTTACGTCCGCATTCCAAAAGCCAGGCGCTATATGCATCCAGATACTATCTTTAACAGGATAAGGGAAGACCTTGCCCTTGCTTATCTTCCTGCTTTTGAAGAGACCTGCCTCTACACAGAAGAATCCAGAGAAAGAATCGATTTTGAAGGGTTCATGCGGGAAAAAGGCATGGAAATCATCCCTGTATCGGACCCGGAGCAGAAACGCCTTGCCTGTTCTTTTGTCCCTCTGGAGAGCGGAACTATCTTCCATTATGATATCGCACTTGATAAGGAAACAAAGAGAAAGCTTGCATATGAGGGCGTTGAAATAATTCCTTTCCATCCTGAAGCCCTGCTTGCAGGAGGGGGAAGCCTGCGCTGTCATACATTGAGGCTCTGCAGAAGACAAAATTAAAAGCCTTGAGACCTGAACTCCGAAAAAATAAAAATTTGCGGTTAGAGAAAAAAGTCCAGAATAATCGAGACTGCATAGATTACCAGAGTTCCATGGTAAATGGGCAGTATCTTCAAACCCGCAGACGTACTTTTTTCTTTCCATAGATAAAGATTTGAGCCTGCAAGAAGCATAAAACCTGCGAAAAAGCCATAGAGGGCAATAGTTCCAAGCTCCTTGAGGAAGAAGATAGCTGCAACGAAATGCAGGAGCGTAAAACCTGTGACCCAGTACATAGACCCTTTTGCTCCGTAAAGGACGGCTATAGACTTCATCCCTCTTGCCCGGTCATTTTTCAGGTCAATGAAATCATTCAAGCCCAGGTGCGCCATTGTCCAGGGATAGAAGAAGACCATATAGAGTAGCACTGTCATATCAGGCTGACCGTAGCAAAGGTAACCGGCTGCCGGAAAAAGGGTAAAATCCGTTCTTCCGAGAAGCTGGGCTATAGGGAACTTCTGATTTCTTTTTTTAACCTGATAAAAAGCTTCAATTCCATAAGAATACAGCATTATTGCAAAAACATAAAGGGAGTTGGGGTAGGGGAGTGTAAATATCAGTGCAGAAGTAATACCTGCGAGCAGGAGAAAGAGCCAGAAAGCCTTTTTTGAAGAAATCTTTCCCGAGGGAATGGGCCTTTCTTTAAAAAGCCTCCAGTACCTTGTAAGGGTATTTTCCACATCAAGCCTATCTCTGTTTCTGTCCACATAATCATTGAGCACGAAGCCGGCTTCGAACCCAAGTAAGCCTATAAGCGCAGCTTTGATTATTAACGCCCAGGAAAAACCGCCGTAATTTGCAAAAGCAAGCACAAGCCCTGAACAAAAAATAAGGGGCCAGGCAGGAAGGAAGTGAGCGCGGGTGAGGTCGATGTAAGCTTTCAGTGTTTCGTTCATATTTTTGACCCCCAGTAACAACTGTGGGGATTAAGGGAGGCATCCCATAAAAATTGATAGGATAGGGGAAGAACCCTTCAATTTAATAACAGCAATTTTACAGAATTTTACTCAAAAATGACTTTGTCCTCTCATTCTGAGCATTAAAGAAAATTTCCTGAGGCGTGCCTTTTTCGACTATGATGCCGTCATCCATGAAAAGCACACGGTCCCCGACTTCTCTGGCAAAGCCCATTTCATGAGTCACGACAATCATTGTCATGCCTTCTTTTGCCAGGTCTTTCATAACGTTTAAGACTTCTCCTACCATCTCGGGATCAAGTGCTGAGGTGGGTTCATCAAAGAGCATAACTTTCGGGCGCATGGCAAGTGCTCTTGCTATTGCAACCCTTTGCTGCTGGCCGCCGGAGAGGGAACCGGGATATACATTGGCTTTGTCTTCAAGCCCTACCTTTTTAAGGAGGTTATATGCCCGGTCATAAGCCTCCTTTTCAGAAAGCCCACGTACCTTCATTGGGGCAAGGGCAACGTTTTTAAGGACCGTCATGTGGGGAAAGAGGTTGAAACGCTGGAAGACCATCCCGACTTCTTCGCGGATCTTGTTGATATTCGCGCCGGGATCTGTGATATTTTCCCCGTCAATCCATATTTCTCCCGATGTAGGAGTTTCAAGAAGGTTCAGACAGCGGAGGAAAGTACTTTTCCCGGAACCTGAGGGGCCTATAACGCAGACTACTTCGCTTTCTTCAATTTTTTCGGTGATTCCTTTAAGGACTTTAAGGCTTCCGAAACTTTTGTGGAGGTTATTCACTTCTATCACTAACACCAAGCCTCCTCTCAATATAATTAAGCACGCGGGAAATTCCCATGGTCAGGGCCAGGTACACAAGGGCAACCGAGATATATGTAGGGAAAGCTGCAAAGGTCTTTGAGACGTACAGCATCCCGTTCTTTGAAAGTTCGTGTACGCTGATGACTGCAAGAAGGGACGAATCTTTCAGAAGGGCGATGAACTCGTTTCCAAGGGGAGGAATAATCAGCCTTACAGCCTGCGGCATGATGACTTCCGTCATAGCCTGTACTTCGGTCATACCCAGGGAACGGGCGGCTTCCATCTGACCCCTGTCAACGGATTTAATGCCTGCGCGTACGATCTCTGCATTGTAAGCTCCGCTGTTAATGCTACATACGGCGATGCCCGCAAGAATCGGATCGACTCTGAATGGCTCTCCCGTGATCCCCATAATAAGACCAGGGATCCCGTAGTAAAAAAGCAGGATCTGAACAAAAAGAGGGGTACCCCTGATGAAATCAACATACATTATGCTGGGAATTCTGAAGAAAGACCTTTTAGAGAGTTTTCCGAAAGCTGCAATTGTCCCCAGGATTAGCCCGAAAAATATCGCAAAGGTGGTGACCTCTATGGTAATTACCGCTCCCTGCAACAAACTCGGGAATACATTAATAGCGTGCTCAATGTAAGACACTAAAAGAGACAATCTCTAACCTCAGTTTTGTTGTATATGAAATGCTATTTAGACGAACTAAGAAAACTTTATTTAGATAATTAATCTGTTAATGGCACATTCATATGGAAAAAAATCCATCAAGATGCACATAACGTAAAGTTCTTTTTCAGGAAATATCTCTGCAATAGATCTTCAGCAGCATTTTTCAAATAGAGACATTTAAAGAAGCTTCGTGAAAATACGCGTTTTACAGAAATATATTATGGAAAAGTGTTTTCCATTATATAAACTCAATCATTTGAAATAATCATATCAGTAAATATATTTTGGACCTGATATGCCCATTAATTCGGCAAAATGAGAACTCAGGGCATAATCTAATTATGATGAAACCAGAAAAAGGAAATAAATAAAAAAGAAAAGAGACTGAGAGCAGCAAAATAATGCAGCTCTCGAGGTAAATTAAGTTTATTCTTCCATGTAGTTAGGCAGGTTTTTCATAAGCTCATCGTACTTGCCGCTTGCTTTGACGTTCTCAAGGCCTTTATTGATCTTCTGAAGGAGCTCGGTGTTGCCTGTGCGGACTGCAAAACCATAGGACTCACTGTTAAGGGGCTCGCCCACGATCTTGATTACGCCTGGCTGAGCTGCGATGAAGGCTTCTGTGACTGGCAGGTCATTGATCATCGCATCAGCGCCGCCGATCTTGACTTCCTCTATGGCTTCATTGACGTGGGGGAAGTCCTTAATCTCAGCAATGACTCCGGCTTTCTTAAGTTCTTCTGCTTTTATAAAACCTGTAGAACCTGTCTGGACGGCTACAGTTTTGTCTTTCAGGTCGTCAACACTCTTGATCTCTTCATTGTCAACAGGTACAGCAAGAGCCAGGCCTGCAGTGATATATGGTTCACTGAAGTCGACCTGTTCTTCACGCTCGTCGGAAATTGTCATACCTGAGGCAATAATGTCAATGTTTCCAGTCTGAAGGGCCGGAATCAAACCGGCAAAGTCCTGGTCAAGATACTGGACCTTAAAGCCCTGGTCTTCAGCAATGGCGTTCATGAGATCAACGTCAAAACCGATCACGTTTCCACCGGAATCCACAATTTCAAAGGGTGGGAACTGGGCTTCAGTGCCTACAATATAAGTGGGCATTTCTTCGGCGGAAGCATTCCCTTCTGCATTGGATGCCTCTCCAACGGGAGCGCTTTCTTCGGCAGCTCCTTCTGCTGCTTCCTCTCCGCCCTTCTCAGCACAACCGGCTGCAAAGACGATTGTTGTGATTACAAGAAGCAGCGACATTATCCTTAACATTTTTTTCATATAAGTACCTCATAATACTCTTCAGTAATATTTAATATGTATGATAATTAAACTTTTATAAATAGTCAGACAAAAGATTAATAGTTTTTGATTTAAAAATGTGTACTATATAGAAAAATATAGAAACTTGCAAAGTAAATATTAAAATTACATCAAGAAACATGAAAGTTTACCAGGCAGATCTGCCCATCTCTGTCACGCAGGTCGATAGAATGATCTGAAAAAAGAATGCTGCAATAAAATAGTGTTTATAGGGATGTCGAGTGCAACACATGTCAAAAAAACAGAATTTGTTTTGCATTCCTCCTGGGGAAGGCATATCAAATAAATTTGCAACATGTATTTTCATTAATTTTTTTGAGTTGGCTAAATGACCCTGCCCCATGTAGAGTATAATTCAGGTATAACTAAGTACAGGTAAAAAAGGCCAGGTATGGATTCTGACGAGATCAAAGGAAATTGATGATGATCTCCTGGAACCGAATAAGAAAAAGCACTGATGTCATTGCGGCTTTCTCCCGAAGATCTGTATTAATAAAAGAAGTATGTAAAAGCTGTGTTATTTGAAAGCTCTAAATTTGGAATTATTATCCAATTATTTTGTTGCGCTCTAATTTGTGGCAGAAAACAGAAAGCATTCTCAAGGAAATTTATAAAAATACAATATTACAGGTTTTACAGGAACTATAAACTGATTATAGTAGACTTCAAAAATAGAAAGATGTAGCCTGAAAAGGCTACGCGAATTGTTAATTAGAACAAACTGCTTATGCAGTCTCGTTGGTGACGTTTTCGTCAGCGTCTTCTTCAGCGGTGACGTTTTCGTCAGCGTCTTCTTCAGCGGTGACGTTTTCGTCAACAGTTGCGTTGTCTTCTTCAGCGACGGCAAGAGTTACGTTGTCATCAGTTGCGTTGTCATCAGTTGCATTGTCAACAGTTGCGTTGTCAGCAGATTCATTAACTGTTTCTTCAACAGGTTCTGTGGCTGCATCTTCAGCTACGGGAGTTTCTTCAACAGCTTCTTCAGTAGCTCCTTCATCTGTCTTTTCAGCACATCCGGCTGCAAAGACTACAGTAGCAATTACAAGGAGCATGGCCATGATCTTTAACATTTTTCTCATTAATTTTACCTCTAAAAGTTCTCTTCCTTTTTTACACCCATCTCATACAAATTCATAAGACTTTGATATGAGATATTTATGCATGACCAGTCAATTAGATTAAAACCTTTCGATTTGGTAAAAAAATAAGAGAACGAGGAGGTCTTAATCACTCCAATTAATAGCCATTTATAGACGTATAGGAGGAAATCTTTGATTTATAAGTGTTTATTTTTAAAATTAGAAGAAAGATATGTTTTTAAATAGTCTGATAAGAAAAGATAAAATCAGAATTTGAAAAGGGGTGAGAAGGAAAGCAGCTTGAAAGTAGACAAATATTTTACAATGTTTCCCTGTCGCGCGGCTATAATACTTTAAAGCCTTAAGTGTAAAAGGAATTAAACAAGAAATATCGAGGACAAGATTCTGAATAACTACAAAACCCTGAGAAGCTCTGGAAAAGCTCAAAAAGAATTCAAAAACTCTATATTTATCGGGTATGCGAGACACGTAAAAAACGAAACCGAAGCAAAGGCTTTCATAAATGAAATAAAAAGGCTGCATGAAGACGCAAATCATAATGTTTCTGCTTATCTTATAAAAGAAGATGGTTCCTTTGCCCTCAAATACGATGACGACGGAGAGCCTGCGGGAAGTTCCGGAAAACCTATTTTTAAGGTTATCGAATCAAAAGGACTCGACAATACAGCCGTGGTTGTGACCCGATACTTCGGGGGAATAAAGCTGGGCTTTGGGGGGCTTTCCAGGGCTTACAGAGAAACAGCAGTTGCAGCAATTGAAGATGCAGGTATTGTCGAGGTCTTTGAAGAGGCAAGGTTCTCGGCACGCTTTGGATATCCGGAACTCCAGAAGATAAAGAAGCTGGTAGAGGAATACGGAAGAATAGAGCAAGAAAAATACACGGATACTATCGAACTTGTTTTTCTCATAAAAAAGGATTTTGAAGAAGAGTTTTGTGAAAAACTGGCAAACCTCACAAGAAACAAAATTGAGCTTAAAAGGGCTTAATCAGACCAACCAGACCTATTTTGGAATTAAGTTCAGCGGGATATTCCTTAAAAAAGGAAATTCAGGAAATTGCTAAAAAGTATGGAAGACATAATTATAAGGGGACTCTCAAGAGGCTCTCCAGCTATTGAGCAATTCTATGCTGGGACCGTCTTAAGCAAAAAACCAGGTTTAACCCAAAACTTAGTCCTAAGTTGAAAGCACGTTATAGTTGAAAGCACATTATATCAGATAACCCGTACTGAAACTCGAGAGGGAATATTGGAAGTGTAACTTTGAAGCATAACATTTTTTCAATTACATTTATTACAGTCGTTTTATTCGTTGTACTGGGCACATGTGCAGGTTCGGCGGCCACTGAGGCTTTGAAAGGAACTGAGCAGGAGATTAACTCAGCTTTTAGCAACCAGATTACCCCTGTAATCTCAGGCGACTATATTGTCTGGCAGGATGAAAGGAATGGAAACTGGGATATTTACCTGTATGATATGTCCGTTAGAAGAACTGAAACTGCCTTGTTTGAGAACTCAAAAGATGAAATAGAGCCCGCAATATCAGGGAGTTGTGTGGTTGTGGCAGATAACAGTAGAGGCAATTATGATATCTACATGTACGATATTGCCTCAAAAAAGGAAAAACAGATCACTTCGGAAAAGACAGAGCAGAAAGAGCCCGCAATCTCAGGAGACATAATTGTCTGGACAGACCGAAGGAACCAGAATACAGATATTTACATGTATGACCTTACTTCCAACAAAGAAACCCGGATAACAGAGGATGAAGCTGATCAAAGCCAGCCTGCGATCTGGGGGGATATCATAGTCTGGGAGGATATGCGCAACGGGAATGAAGATATTTACATGTACAATATCAGCACAGGAAAAGAAAAACCTGTGGTCATGGACTCTGCAGCCCAGACAAACCCTGTTGTAGAAGGCAACTATATTGTATGGGAGGACAGGCGCGCCGGAAACCTTGATATTTATATGTATGAAATTTCCAGTGGGAAAATAACACCTATCTGTATTAATCCGGACCCGCAGAAAACCCCAGCTATCTCAGACGGAAGAATAGTCTGGGCTGACGGGAGGGCTAAGGGAACAAATATCTATATATATGACATAGCTACAGGGCAGGAAAAGACAGTATCCACGGCATCTGAATATGAAAGCAACCCTTCAATTGACGGCAGCAGGATAGTCTGGCAGGACAAGCGCAAAGGCACAATGGATATTTTAATGTTCACAGAAGATACTTCCAAAACAGTGGAAACTGCCGGGGAAGAGACAGAGGCTGAAACTGGAGCAAAAGCGCCTCTTGGGACATATCCGGTATCAGCTGCTGTTATAGCGGCTTATCTTATAATGACTTCAAGGAAAAAAGGTAGCAGAAAAATTTAACTCAATGACTCTACTGTCAGGCAAAAAAACATATCAGTGGATACATACTTAAGAAATAAATAGAAATTGATACTATTAACTGTTATGGACAATGACTCGGAAAAAATAAAAGACCTGAAAATCCGAAGAATAAGCCGGGAAGAAGCCGAATTTATAATTGAGATGGCAGCTGCCGAAGGCTGGAATCCCGGCATCCATGATGGAGAACTTTTTTACGAAGCTGACCCTGAAGGCTTTATTATTGCAGAGATTGAAGGAAAGCCAGTAGGCTGTGCCTCCGCTGTTGCATATGATAATGAATTTGGTTTTTTCGGGCTCTATGTGGTCAAACCTGAATTCCAGAAAAAAGGCATAGGAATGAAACTGACTGAAAAATGCCTGGAGCACATGGGAGACAGGAATATAGGGCTTGATGGTGTTGTGGAAAATGAAACAAAATACCAGAACGTCATGAAGTTCAGATCTTCTTATAGCAACCTGCGTTATGAAGGTAGAGGCGGAGGAGAAATTCCGGAGGGGCTGGTAAAAGTCTCTAAAGTACCTTTTGAAAAACTGCTTGAGTACGACAGAAGGATGTTTCCTGCTCCAAGACCGGGTTTTCTGAAGAAATGGATTACTCAGCCTGACTCTTATGCTTTTGCAGCCCTTAAAGCCGGAGCTCTTAAAGGGTATGGTGTTATAAGGAAGTGTCGGGTGGGTTATAAAATAGGCCCTCTTTTTGCGGACGACCTGGATACAGCAGAGAAAATATTCAGGGCGCTTAAAGCATCAGTTCCAGAAGAAACCATTTACCTTGACATCCCCGAATCCAATAAAAAAGCAATGGAAATCGCAAAAAAATACCACATGAGTGTGATGTTCAGGACTATCCGGATGTACAGCCAAAAAGAACCTGATATAGAGCTTGACAAGGTTTATGGAGTCACCAGTTTCGAACTTGGATAAAGTACATAATTAATAAAGGTCTTTTTCATCAGAGGGATTAAAAAGAACCAGATTTTTTTCAAAACCTCCCCTTTCCTGCTTCTTTTTCAACCTTAACGATTCAAGTGCTTCTTTTGAAAAGCCCCTTAATTCCGTAATCCTGTAAATCACTTCCAGGAGGTCGGCAAGTTCTTCAACCTCTTTGCTTTCAAGGTACTCAGCCAGTTCCTCTCCAAGCTTATTCTCCAGCTCAACAAGGAAATCATGATCTGAAAATTCTTTGACAGCACATTTTTTTCCTGAATTCCGAAGAATTTCCGGGATTCTGTCCCTTACAGCTTTATGCCCAATTTCTGCGGAAAATTTCACGAATTAGCCACCTCGTGAGATCTGAATTATGATCATATTTCTTTAAACAGAGAGGTATCCAATAAATATATAAATACTATACTTAATATGCATGCAGAATGTTTCTGGAGAGCAAAAAAGCGCATATGGCAGTTATTATTGGCTGCATATTTTATGGCATGAACGGGCTTTTTATTTCCCGTATCCATGATATGGATATTTCTCCAGTAATCTTTTACAGATTATTTTTCGGGCTTCTGTTCCTTTTTATATATATAATTGCAAGAGGAAAAACCTCAGAAATCAGGTTAAAGAAAAAGAAAGGAAACCTGTTCTTGCAGGGGATGCTCGTACTGACGTGCATGCTGCTCTATTTTACCTGCCTGAAGGTTACCTGCGTATCCATAGCAATTTTACTCCAGTATACAGCTCCGATTTATGTAATGCTGGCTTCTCCCTTTCTTCTGAATGAAAAAATAGGAAAGGAAAGTATAGCTGCCCTCTTCGTTGCAATTACAGGAGTATATCTTATAGTCAGGCCTGATGGTGGGATTTCCGGCATCGAACTTACCGGCAGCTATATGCTGGGCATAATAGCAGGACTGCTTTCGGGAGTTGTCTTTGCGGGCCTGATCCTGAACGTAAAAGTTTTAAAAAAAGAGTATCCAGAACTTGCGATTGTCTTCTGGCCTATGTTGATAGCACTTTTGTTGCTGAGCCCTTCTGCATTTGATGTATCTAGGGACGCCCTTTATAGCAACCTGACAGTGCTTGCCGTTTTCGGGATAGTCTCCATAGGTTTTGGAGAGATATTTACGATTCTCGGGCTTGCCAACCTTAAAGCCCAGACAGGAAGCCTTCTTGCCCTGATCGAACCTGTCAGCGGAGTCTTTTTTGATATAGCCGTACTCGGGATTGCACTGACTTCAAAAACTCTTGCAGGTTGTGCTTTAATTATGGGTTCTGCGCTGATTATAAGTCTTAAGGACTCAGAAAAGAATTCCTAAAAAGTGAATGAAAGAGTCCACGAAAGCTTTTCAGGAGAATTCCCCCTTCAGATTCCTCCTCAAGCCCCTCCCATGGATTCACTGTGAACAGTATTCGTTTCTTGCTCTGACAAGGGTTTTTATATTCTCGATTGGGGTATGGGGAGCAAGGCCACAACCCGGAGCAAGAATATCAATATCATCTTCAAGACATGCCCTGGCTTCGATCAGAACCTCATCGGGACCTTTCATCAACAGGGTATCCGAAGGAGAAACATTCCCAATTAAACGTATCCTGTCACCCACAATCCTCTTTGCAAAACTGACACTCACCTTCTCTTCAATGCTGACTCCCTCAAATCCGGCATCTGCCAGAGGGTTAAGGACAGCTGTGGCATCCCCGCACATGTGAAGAATTCTTAAACCTTTAACCTCTCTACAGAATTTCCTGTAGAGTGGAAAAACCGAAGCCTCAAACATTTCAGGTGCAATAATATCAGGGCCAGCTTCAGAGTCTATCAGGGTAACGGCATCTGCACCTTTTTCCAGCAAACCGTTCGCATATTCTATACAGACGTCTGTCAGAACTCCCATCAGTTCTTCAACAACCTCGGGGTTTGTCACAAACCACATAAGGTAGTTTTTCATGCCCGCAAGCATGGAGGCAAGTCCGGCAGGCCCGACAAGCCCTGCGACAACAGGCACATCCTCACCTACATGTTCTTTGAGAATTCCAACTGCATCCAGTACTACCGATGTTCGCTTGCTTTCTAGGAGCGAGTCAGGAACTGAAATGTTTTTAACATCTTTCTTATTCTTACATGGAAAATCAGTCACGTAAGGCTGTATATCAACACTGCCTTCAGCCACCGCACAGCCCAGAGTTTCGGCAAGAACTGTAGTGCAGAAAGGACAGCGCACGTTCTCAAACCCTGCAATCTCGTATCCTCCCAGAGCAAGTGCCGCCATTTTACTGGCATCGTAATTAGCCTGAGGCCAGTAAGCTCCGGTCATTTCCATAAGTTCGATAGTACCTGTCTGGGTAACGGAGCATACAGGAATCATGTCAATGGACTCACCTTTCAGCGCCTTTTTAAATCTCGTGTTCAGGGTAAATTCACTCATAATTTCACCAGAATAATTCAGAGGTTTATGGTTGTTGAGATTCAACTGTCAGCTCAAATAATGATTTCCCGAGGATATTTGTTATTTTATAATATACAGAGGAGCAGATATAAAAATTAAAAACTCTATAGTAGTTAAGTAAAATTGACGGGTGAGAGAAAAAATGGGGAAACAGGAAAATAATAAGCAAAAGAAACAGTGGATAGTTCTTGCCTTTGCTATAGGTGCTGCTCTTGGAAGCCTTTACGGAGCTTTTATTCTCGGACCTGCACTGGATAGTATTATTGAAGGGACTGCAATAGGCATCGCAATAGGAATCGGGGCTGGGATAAGCTTAGGGGCTTTTTATGAAATAGGAGCCAGACACGAAAAAATAAACAAAAAAGAAAGTAAGCTGTTTATCGCTGTGGTAGTTGCAACTTTGCTTCTGATTCTGTCAACTGCATTTATGGCTAATTTGAGTATGGATTAATTTAGAAAATCAAGTGCATCAGCCACATTATGGAAAAAAAAATGGATGGGGTTTTCTGTGTATATGTTTTTCAAAAACTCGCAGCTGCTACCTGATCCTGAATAAAACTTAATTCTCCTCTTCAATGGAGTTGGCTTTACTCTCTGCCGAAGCTATTCTCCAGTTCCCAGGAGGCACCTTAATTTCAAAGTTAGCACCTTCTCCTTCAACTCCCGTTTCAATTATTTCCATCCCTGTAATAGAAAGTATCCCTTTGACCAGGAACAGACCAAGACCAGTATTTTTACCCACAGATTTTTCAAAAATAAGCTCTTTCATACCAGGAGAGACTCCTATGCCATCGTCCTTTACCTCAATTACAACGCTTTCCCCGGCTATATGGGAGCTTACATTAATCTCGCTGACATGTCCCCCGTGAGCTCTTGCATTGTCAAAAAGATTGTAAAAAGCTTTTTTGAGCAGGGGATCAGAATAGATTTCGAGACCTTTATCCTCTATAGAGAACTTTATTCCCTGCCCTGAAAAGGCAAATGCTGCTTCTTTTGCAATGTTGCATATGGACTGCCATGTTGGAGAAACAACTCCAAGTTCCTGGTAGTCCTTCGTGAAAATAATCTGGCTGTGGATTGTTTCAATCCCTTTGTTAAGGTTCCGAAGATATTTTGAGATTCTGGGATCTCCCCTTACATCCAGAGGAAGCATTTCCGAAATCAGTTCGGTGTACCCTGAAAGCACATTCACCTGATTGAGAATATCGTGTCTGGTAATATTACTCATAAGGTTAATTTTTTTATTTGCCTGTTTCAACGCTTCCTGGTATCGATATATCTCTGTGATATCATGGATCATTACCAGCTTACCCTCTGCATTATCTCTTGTCATAAGGGGGCTGATACTGACAGTAAAGAACTTTGTTTCCGAACCGCTTTTGAGTGAGATTTCCCTGCCAAAATTTCCTTCAGGTGTATGGTCTAAAATATCCACTCCCTCTCCAAAAATACAATTGAAGTTTTTTCCGAGAACCTCTTTTTTTGTCTTTCCTGCAAGTTCAAGTGCTGCCCTGTTAATATCCACTATTGAATTCGAAATATCCACAACAATATACCCATCGTTCATGGATTCTATAACATTTTCTCTGGCAATTGGAATAATATTAAGGAATTCATGCTGGATTGTGCCCCAGAAGAGAATCAAACCAGTTACTGCAAAGGAAAATGGAGTTGGATCAAGAAATTCAAATGGCCCTATATCTGCCAGGTGAAGTATATTTCCAAGAATTGGAACACAGGCTGCAGCAAGAGCAATACCTGCCTGAGTACCGTAAGGTGCTGTAAGGCGGACAAACTGCTTGAAAAAGAGGAAGATTCCAAGCATTAGTAAAACAAAAGAATAGAGATAAAAAATCCAAAAAAATGGTCCATGCTTAAATATAAGAAGAGGAAACTCTCCTGAGTAGTCAAGATAAAAAGCTTCGAAGTGAAGTCCGTGGACATTGTTTGTAAGCATCAGCAGAATTGCAATACATGAAATAAAATAAAGCACTCTATCATACTTCCGCGCAAACTGCCTGCCTATTCCAGAATATTCGGCAGCAAATAAAAACCACGCTACAGGAGTAAAGGCAATCCCAAGGTACTCCAGGCGGGCGAATAAATACTTGTACTCAATATCCAGGAAACCCAGTTCAAAAGCATAATTTACTGACCAGAGAGCCATGCCGAGCATAACTAATATAAAATGTTTTGCAAAAGGCAGTCTGCGATAATTAAAGACTTTGTATGCTCTGACCGCAAGTAAGGTGGATATAAGCCCTGAAAAAATCAATGCTCCCATGAATGGAAACGCGGCAGTATGAATTTGCAGGCTGATAAGACTACCTTCCTTTTATCGATTATTATTTATGTGAATTTGGAGAGTCAGGAAATAGAAGTAAAAAAACACCAGACGTTTTAATCATTAGTTAAAGACTAACTATATAAATTTATGTGTTCAGCATGAGGGGACGGATAACCTTTTTATATGGTATTCACAGCATACATCCAGAAAATGAGAGATAAAAATGTATAAGTACTCTCAACAAAAAGCAAGCAATTTTTTTGCTCAGATCAAATATTTAATACAATATAGTGAGTTTTCAGACAGTTTGTTCAGACAATCTGGATATATATTCTGATAGTACTTACTTAAGAGGGCAACCAAACATTGAAGGTTCCTTAAGTGTTCCAGAGTTTCCTTACTTTCCATTACCTCAGGATTATTGCGTTTAAAAGGCTCTAGCTTTTTAAATGTTCTATGAATTTTCTCCTATACTTTATGACCTTTCTTCTTATTATAGTATGTGATTATAGTATGTGATTTCCAAGAAATAAGGAATAGTGCAGTCTCAGATTCCAAAAGAGGGAGATCCTTAAAAGGAGATCTCCATAAAAATTGCTGTTTATTGGCTTACCATACCCCATTATTTTTAAGAGTTGCGAGGATATTGGTAAATTCGCTATTGAACCTGCACTTTCCAAAATCTGGCGTATCCAGAATTTTCTGCTTTATTGCCTGAAGCTTGCCCATAGAGTATCCTGCATTATCAAATCCTGAGAATCCGGATTTTCCGCAATCTGAATACTGTCCGAGAGGCTCGACATTCTCCTCCAGAATTTCCAGAAACCTTGGATCAAGATCTTTTGTAAAATAAGTATCCAGCACCAGGAGATTTACAATTCTTTCATAGAACTTTAAAAGCTCGAAGTCTTCGCCTTCGGAAATGTCAGGAGAAGTAGTCCGGTAGACCTGGCTATGAATATAGGTTAGATAGCTGGAAAGAGTGCTTATAAGAACTTCAAGGCTTTTTTCTTCAGGAAAAGCGATAGGAAAATTCCTTAAAATTCCAGGTGTAAGGTTCCCGTTGTAAAGACTGTCATTCTGGCAGATCTCAGAAAAGACTCTTGAGATTGAACTGTTAAGTGCGGCAAGGAAATAAAAATACCTTGAAGGGTCTTGAAGCACAACCCCACAGCCTTTTTCAAAGATGTGATTTCCATCTGCATCAAAAGAAGCCTGAAAACTGTAATGATCGGAAACAATAATTTTCGGGGTATTGATATACTGCAGGAGTTTACATCCCTGAATACTGTAATCTACAGACGAAAGAGGCGTGGAATCATGCTTAAAGTTCTTTTTAAACTCCGAACTCCTGGCATATGTCAGGGGAT
Source organism: uncultured Methanosarcinales archaeon (assembly GCA_964434965.1). Lineage (GTDB taxonomy): Archaea > Halobacteriota > Methanosarcinia > Methanosarcinales > Methanosarcinaceae > Methanosarcina. The sequence continues at coordinate 4,787 of CAYSWX010000022.1, read as the reverse complement.
ACCCTGTTTTTAATTCTTCAGGTTCAAGGAGTCGACATCCATTTTTCGGACCATCGGCTTTAATCTCATAAGGCAACATGAAACAGTAAGGCGAGGGATGGACTGCATACTCGTTAGATAAAGCACTGTCTATGAACGGATATACAAGTTCTCGTTCAAGGCCAATCTCTTTATTCAGACCCATACATCTATAAGGAGTTTCAGAGGAGCCCCCTTCCGAAAGACTCAACTTGTGCAGATATTCACTGTCAGTATTAATTCCGCAAAAAATATCTGCAGAGACATCATCGATTGTGTTCGAAATCTTGCTGATTTTTTCTATAATACTGTTTTTGCTCCAGAACATGATTTGTTTCACTTCGTTATAATCTTGGAATTATCTGTAAACGCTAGTTATTATTTCATAATCTGATTTATTCGTAGTTTAAAATCATAAAGAGCCGATTCCAGAAACCAAAAAGAAAAAGTGAAACGCGGTTCCCATAGAGAAAAAATCCGAAAAGATCTTGATCTTACGTAATACTCTAATGAATGGCTCCTTTAATCCTGCCCCGTAAAGGCTAAAAATTCTCTCAGGGCTATCGTTTTTCATTAAAACGTTCAAGCACATTAAGGAGGGTAATGACCTGCCAGGATTGATATCCATGCTCCCGCAGCATAGGAAGCCAGGGAATTAATCATTCTGCACAGCAAAGATCTGAACCTTTAAGGTCTCAGTAATTCCGACTGGAAAACTTGGCATTTTGCCCTGAGAGCACTTTTACCCCACGAACTAGAAAAGGTCAATATATATAAATGTTTCATAAAAATCTAAATGTGTTGTACCCAAAATTATTCGCACATTTAAAACAAAATAATTAAAAAGGGAAAATAAAATGGTTTTCGGATAAAGCACAATATATGTTTAAAAAATAAATATCCATCGGTATTTTTTTAGTGAAATGATCACTGTTTTGTTCCCTCTGGATATATATTGTAAGTATGGTTATTTTCAACCTGGAATGTGATTGACCCGTCCCTTTCGATTCTATAATTCAGGAATTCATTCGAGATATTGTCATAAACCTGTGTATTGTTTCCGGCATTTATATTTACATTTATGAGTGCACTGGCACCGTTTGTGTTTGCCCTGAATGTTAAATAATCTTCCCTGTACTCTATGGAATCAAAAAATGCATTATATGTGTTGCTATTTACCATATAATATTCGTAAAAAGACACTATGGATACATTGTTTGAATCATAGTTATCTGCCCATGTCTGGAATTTGGAATAGCTTATAGAGTACTTTATAGAGGGATCTTTATCAGTCTGGTGGGTAAAAACAGGATATGCCATCCCAGACGATGATGCTGCCTCCCACCATCCCCAGGTGTCGTCGTCAAGGTTTCCGACACTTTGTTCCGCATGGACCCCTGAGTTTCCATTTCTCCAGACCATTCTAAGGTTGTCATATGCATAAATTGCATGCGTAATGTTATCGCTATTTCTCAGCGAACACCAGTTTGTCGGCTTTTCCCCTATTGTCTCATAGACGTACGAATACTCTTCATCCATTAATCTGTAAGCTTCTTCGAGGGAAAGGCTGGTTAATTCTTTTGAATAGTGTATGCCCGTATCCCATGAGTCATTTTTCACGAGACTTCGCAAGTATTCAAGTTCCGTTTCATTACACTTCTTTAGAAGTCCTACATCGAACCATATCGTGCCTTTGTCCCCCTTGCTTATAAGATAGTTGATGCCCTGTTCCGTTGAATTCATCGGATGCGGCCCATCAAGTCCAAAGGCAAGAATGCTATTATTTCCAATTGCGGTTATGAACTTCCGATCCGCATATTGGTCTATACGATATATATTCACATCAATGTATGTTCCTTTTCTGATGACAAAGCTCGTGAACTTGATGTACCCGTTTGAGAAATCCACATAAGGCAATTTCTGCCTCTCAAGGTCATAAAATGGCGTAACTATGCGTGTGCCATTACTTACGGCGATAGTGTTTGTTTTATTGTATCCATCAAACATTATTTCGAAATCATATATTTCACCGACATTTCCCAGGCATATGGATTCATATTTAAGTTCACCTGAAGGGGTCTTGTAATAGCTGTTCAAGAAAGACCTGTTATCTATTTCTGAAATTATCAGCCTTGAACCTGGACTATTGAGTTCAACGAAACTTTGAGGGTCGTCCGAGTTTATATCCATTGAAATTTGATAGGTGCATTTGGCCATCGGCGTAAACCCACATATATAAAGCGACCCTATCTGTTTCGACTGTTCAATATAATGTATCAGTGGAATTGAAGCGCATTTACAGAAACTGTATGTCTTTGAAGATCCCCTGAAATATTCTACATATTTATCGGTCCCAAAATTAGTTATTGGATCTACAACAGGAAGTATGAAGTAAGAAACTGGAGAGCAGTCTCTTGTAGTTGTATATTTTAATCCTGCCGAAGAATTATCAAAGATGATTTTTGATTCATGAGTCCCATAAATAGTAGAATACAACATGTCGGAAGTTCCATTCTGGATCTTTGCGACAAAGATATTTCTCGGAACACCATTATTCTCTGAATAGTTGCCTGCGAAAAGTAGAATACTACCCTGATCAACATTTTCGACAGTTTTTGAACTGTTTACACCCTGGAGAACTCCAAGCTCTCCGGTACATGAGAAACTAAATATCAAGAATAAGAAAAGAAGTGTTTTTATCTTGTATGGCTTCTCCATTTGGTCCCCCTCTTATGAATCATTTATGAGATTTACGATCAAGCATTCGCTATTTAAACCATGGTTTCATGAAATATATTGAATTTATTATTTATCGTTTAATTTGACAATATTTAGAGATATACATTTTATTATAGCAAATAAAGACTATAAAAACTTTTGTTATATAGTAAAAGTAATTAATGAAAATATGGCAAAGAAGAGAATAATTGAAAAAGTAGAATCAAATGAGATGGAAACTTAATAATAAGGAAAAAGATCTTAAAAACTTGCAGATAAAATCGGAAAAATAGTATGGAAAAAGAAAAAATAAAGGTTCTGAATAAACCCCAATAAAGGCTTATTCAGATTTTCCTATGTTTAAAGGAAGCTGAGAACTCCGGAGGACTCTGAGTCAAACCCGTATTTTTTAAAGTTAGAGCTTTCCTGAATCCTCTGCTTAATGTAATAGAGAACACTCAGAAGGCTCTCATCACTTTCAGCTTCCATGTCTCCTGCATAGGGATGGATATTTTCCTCAAGGGCGCTCAGAAGATTTGGATCAATACCCTCTCCAAAGTAAGCATCTACAACCAGAATGTCTGAGATCTGCTCATAGAAACCTACAAGCTCATCAATCCAGCTAGCAGCACTATACCCTGCTGGATATTTCTGCTTATTCAGGAACATGAGATAACCGGAAATATTGGTTATCAGTTCCTCAGTCAGCCTGTCTTCGGGAAACACAATCGGAAAACGTTTCATTACTGCAGGGATTACAGAGCTTGAGTAAATCATCTCAGACTCACAGACTGAAGGAAAAAGTCTGGAAATCTGGCTGTTAAGTACTGCAGTTACATAAGGATACTTTTCCGAGTCTTTGAGTACAATGCCGCAGCCGTCCTCGAAGATATGGTTTCCGGAGATATCATATGCTGCCTGCAAATGGTAACCTTCAGTAGCTATGATCTTTGGAGTATTGAGGTACTCCAGAAGTTTTCTGCCTCTTACACTATAGTCTGAAGACTCAAGAGGAGAATTATTGTGGCTGAATTGATTTTTGAACTCCATAATTCTCCCATATGTCATTGGGAACCTGACTTTCAGATCTTCTGGAGGGATTATTCTGTACTCCTTCTTGTTACCTTTTTCAGACAGCTCATAAGGGAGCATAAAACGGTAAGTCGATGAGTTAAATGCAAACTTTTCGGAAAAGGCGCCTGAGACATATGGATAAATAAGTTCAGACTCTGAAATTACGGGTTTACAAAGACCCTCACAAAGATAAAGCGACTCAGAATCGCTTCCTTCTGGAACGATAAGCCTGTGCAAAAGGCTATTTTTTGTGCTGATACCTCCGAAGATGCTTTCGGAGATGTCTCCAAGTGTAATCGGAAATTCACAAATTTTTTTTACAATTCTATTTTCATTAAGGAACATCTGTTCTTCACTTCTGCAGGAATATATTGAGAAAATCCATTTTCTCCTGTTTTTTGCTCTCAGGGTCGGACCTTGCCTGAGTTTTCGAAAAATACTTAATCTCAGTCATCTTGACTTGATGCCCCATTAAATCATCAAACTCCTGACTGAACTGCAGGGATAGGTTTTGATAATCATCTGCAGGAGATAGTAGTAGATCATAAGTATATAAATATATTCGCACTGAAAAATAATTATAAATATAAATCGTGATAGATAACTGAAAAAAAATACAAAAAACTAGATGCAGCAATCCACAGGGTTCAAATGAGAATTATCATAAACACTACAAATATATTAAAAAGTGAAGAGACGAAAAGATAAAATTTCTTATGCTACAAAGCTTCAGGCATATAATTCTCAAAAGATCATCAACCCATTTTAATGAGAAGCAAGTCTTCCACATTTATTTTTGAAACTACGAAGCTTAATATCGGTTCTGTGACCCAGAGAAAGAAAAAAAATAAATCAAAAAAGGAGAGGAACTGATTAAAAAAATATAAATATTCGCCTGTAGACTACTTACATATGCAGGGAGATAAAAATTCAGGAAAATATATAATAAGAGACGCCTCAACCGAAGACATACCCGG